>CAKTEE010000005.1 GCA_934546985.1 uncultured Eubacteriales bacterium | reverse complement strand
AGAAGTATAGCTTACGGCATATATTGCAGGAAGTCCAGCGGATTCTTAATTAATATTTTGGTAAAATCAATCGTTTTTCTACGACCTCAGCCACCAACTGCAAGGTGTTCTGATAGCCCGTTTTCTGCAAAATATTCTTGATGTGGTACTTGACTGTATTTAGCGTAATATCCAGATCCGCCGCAATCTCCTCGTATTTCCTGCCTTGTGCAAGCTCCCGGATAATATCAAATTCCCGATTGGTAAACTCAGTGCTGTTGCTGTACCCGATACGAATCATTGGCGCGTCCTCGGGGTAAATGTATTCGCCGTTCATCACCCGGCTGCAGACCCTCCACTAAGGCAATGCTCGAGCAAGCCATTGCTCCAAATCTTCTATAGACATTTCTTCGATGATATGTTTGTTTCTTGCAAAGATTGACCCGTCTTTATATAAATACGCGGTGTCACGGTTGCCGTTAAAGCTTAACCGAACATACTCTTGCGAACCAGAAGCCGCCTCTTGAAGAAGATGATAATACTCTTGCACTTCGGAAAAACATTCCATTCGTGCTTTATTTCGTCTCTTCTCGTTCCCCAGAGAGCCAATAAAACCGCTTTTGACATCATAACGCTTTTCAAAACTGCAGCCACAAGGAGTATGATGTATGCTTCCGTCTGCCCAGCGAAATTTTCCGGAAGCACAGTAATCGAACTGAGCTTTTTTGCAAGAGTTGCCAATGTTTACTATGTCAATGTCATCTATCGTTGGAACAGGGAGTGTTACCCACTTGTCATCACTGATTAGTGAGATCGCTTCCTCAAATAACCACTGCTGCGCCAAAGTGATCTGCAAGGCCAGAGAGTTCTCATAGTCAAGCAGATACCCTTCACTATTTGAATTATGTTTGTGCATTTCAATCAAATACGGCGTTTTATTCATGACATCTCTGTAGTAATCATTCCTATTCTTTCGTTCCTGTTCGCCAGACTTCCTTTTATTATAATGTTCTGTTAAATTTCCCGTTTTTATCCTCCTTAATACTTCGGTAAAATCAATCTTTTTTCTACCACCTCAGCCACAAGCTGCAAGGTGTTCTGGTAACCCGTTTTCTGCAAGATATTCTTGATGTGGTACTTGACTGTATTTAGCGTAATATCCAGATCTGCCGCAATCTCTTCGTATTTTCTGCCTTGCGCCAGCTCCCGAATAATATCAAATTCCCGACTGGTAAACTCAGCGCTGTTGCTGTATCCAATGCGAATCATCGGTGTGTCCTCGGGATAAACATATTCGCCGTTCATCACCCGGTCGCAAACTTCCATTAAGGCAGTGCTGCCGTATTCCTTATACCAAAAACCATTGCATCCACAAGCTTTTGCCTTTTGAATAAAAGAATGCTCCGGCATGGAAGTCATGATGATGATCTTGATTTTGGGGTTGTATTGCTTGATCTTTGCCGCAGCTTTCAAGCCGGATTCTTCGTCGGCAGTACAGACATCCATCAGGATCAGATCGACACGCCCGCGCAGACAGGCAATTTTTGCATTCGCCGCGTTTTCTATGGAGGCATACAGGACATATTTTTCTGATTTGGCAATCTGGCTCTCAATGGCGTCCCGGGTAATCCTGGAATCTTCTACTACTAAAACCTGTATCATTTCCGTCCTCCTTTCTGGACTTCGTCAAAATCAAAGGGAATATCCACAAGCAGGGAAACACTGTTGTCGCAGAGTACCTTCAGGGTAGCTCCTTCCTGCTCCAGCCGCTGACGCAATGCGCTGAGGCCATTACCCTCGGTAATACTTGAAACAGATACGCCGCCGTTGTCGGATATCTCTATATGATACCTTTGCTTGTCTTGTTTTATCTTTACCGTCAGTTCCGTAGCATCCGCATGGCGTACTGCATTGGTGAGCGCCTCTCGAACGGCGGCATATAGTAATTGCAATGCCTTGCGGCTTTTGGGCTGTTCTCCAAGGAAGGTAACCTTACAGCCAATCAGCTCCGCAACCTGCATCAGCTCAGACTGCAGAGAGGAATCGGGAACCGTCCACACGGTAGAAATATTGGAAAAATCCTGAATGGCGCTGTTCCAATTTTCCCTCAGTACATCAGCGTTCTCAGCCAGACGGTCTTCCGTAATCGCCTTGGTAGTGGCCAGCAAACAATGCCCCAGCTCATCATGGATATGCATTTTCGCGGCAAGAATCTCTTTATTCAAATTGACTTCAACGATACTGTCCAGCAAGGCTTTCTGACGCTTTTGCATATCCTGCAGCCGAATGGTGTTCTCGTACAGTTCTTCGCTGAGTCGGTAGAGTTCTGTAATTTCCGCCGCCTCGATCTGAACGGTATTGGAATCAAGAAATCTCAGTTCAAAACGCCAGACCGAGCTGTCGGAGAAGCGGAAGAACAACTGTTGGTGGGTGCTTCCATTTTCATTGTCCGGATCTTTCGGTAACCAGGACTGATTCAGTTTTTCCGCCTTGCCGTTATTGGCAAAGTTTGCGAGTTCCTCCCATGCCACCTTTGCATTCAAAATCGTGTGTCCGGTCAGTTCAAGTATCAGCTGATTCATTTTCTCATTAACAAGAATGACCCGCCCGTCCAGCGCAGAGAAACAGATGCCGCCGGGATAAGAGTCAATTGCCTTTTTGATCATTTTGGCTGATGTTTTCTTTTTCATGACTGCACCACCTCTCCTTCCTGTGAGAGTAAAAAACGATAACCTGACGGAATCTTTTCTGTCTGGAACCGATATCCGTATTCTAAAGAACGAGGAGCAAGTTCATGGTCTGTGCCGGTAATCTCAAAGCAAGCCGTGTCGCTGATTCGGATGGCCACAGAAGTCAAACAAAAATCTGCCTCCTCTAAAATTTCTTCCAAAGTTTTCATAATGAGAAGAATCAGCGCTGGTTCTAAATTCGATGTGGGGCAAAAATCCAAGCTAGTCCTGATTCCAAGATTCTTCATACATTTTGCAATATCCTGCAAGCTGATGGCTAAATCACCCATCGGAATCGTCTGTTGCTCCTGATAAGTGAGCCGCAAGTTACAGAACCGCTTGATATACGTGCCGATGAGGCAAATGCGGTTCCAGTCGTTCTCTGAAAGGGATTCTTTTGATAAAAGCTCTGTCAGCAAGGTAAGCTGTCCGGCAACCTCCGAGGATAGGCTATCGTAAATATCATTGCGTGCCTGAATACTTGTCTCATCCGATTGAATTCGAATTTCCTGTGCCAGCAGATCTTGTTCTTCTTCCAATTCCGCATTCAGTCTCTGAAGCTCTCGTAAAGCCTGATTGATCTGCGAGAGATCGGTTTGCCAGACCATATACCCGCCCGGGATTTGGTGCAGGTTCATGGTAATATCTTCCGTAGCAGAAAAATGCTGATTTTGCTTTAAAGCTTTCAGCATAGCAGGCGTGATATCCGCCGCGTTTTCCGATACTGCAATCCGCTCATCGTTCGGTGAAAGAATTTGCATTGCCACCGTAGATCGCCGGAACACTTCCTCGTACTGCGTGTTGACGGGAATCAGTCCGGTCAGGATATAAAGCTGCCAGCAAAGCACAAGAATAAAAATCAGTCCCGCCGAATATTCTACAAGCTCAAACCGCACCACGTAGGCTGTAGCAGCATAAGGAATACTAAATAGAAACAGTAGGATCGGCTCGTAGAAGGGAATCAGCTTCCGGTAAAACGGATCTGACTTTGCCGTGCCGTTACGTTGATAAATCACATACACCTGATACGCAATGATACTAAGTCCCCAAATATAGACGATATATGTTCCGATGTAGGGGTGGAAATACAAATTTGGCTGGGATTCCTCCGGCATAATGTAATAGAAAAAATGATGCAGATCATTCGTCAGCGCCAGTACGCTTAAAAGGCACGCCGGAATCAGAAGCAGATACCACTTTTTGCTGATCTGGTAATCCTCCGGCTTGCCGAGATAGAATGCGCTGTAAAACCCGAACAGTGGTATGAAGACAGCCGCGATATTGATAAAGTATCCGGTAAAGCGCATCCATGGAATATTGACATAGAGGAAAGCATCCTGAACGAAGCGGACCATTAAATACAGGATACTGACGATATTTTGTGCAGTCAGGTGGCCGCGCATGGATTTCTGCATGATTTTTGTTGTAATGGTATATTGCCAGCCGAAAAGCAGAAGCATATAGACCGCCCAGACAAGATATGGCCGCAGAAAATCCTCTGGCCAATACCGCATACTAAGCTGCCGGTATCCGGAGACTGCAAACAATAGCCCCGCTGCCACAAAAAGCCGGATAATGGATTTTTTACGTTCGCTCATTTTATCCCCCCTTACAAAAGATAGTTCCAGCCGATGGATACAGTTAGAACAGGATAAGGATATTATAGCATGGAAGATCAAATCCGCCCCACACAAAAGGGTAGGGATAACGATTTTTATAAACGAGTATCGCAATTGCGCGATTGAAAAATGCCGTACCAATAAAGCACGGCATTTTTATTGAATGAGCTAAACTTAAGGAACATTCACAAGTAATGCGTCGGGTGTTCTAAACAATGGAACTTGGGTATCCCGGTAAAAGTCCACGAAACAGGCAAAGACTACAATCTGGTCAAAGGAGACGTATATATTCTCATCCCCAACCAGGAAGGGATCTCCCGATATTACACTTTTACTAAACACGAGATCTCCACAGCTCAGCTCTTCATCGCCGGCATCAAACATAACCGGTAACCCATCAATCGCACTACCAATGGATAAATCATACATTCTTCTCTCACCGGTAGGTAAGTTATAATCATCACTGTCATAGGTTCCGGCAAGCACCACTATGATACCGTCTTCCCGATCAAAACGGAGCCCGAGACCTGTCACTCCGGTGCTGCCGGTGCTACGCCAGCCAAGGCTCTCGGCCATTCCAGGCAAATCCACTCGATTATACGGCGTATCGTCCGTAATATAATTCCAGACATTTATGCAAGTCTTAACTTCGGTCTGAACGCCGTCAACGGTAATCGTATAGATATAGTTACCGTCAGCATCTTGCGTGGGCGACTTGTTTGAAGACGTGTTATCGTTAGGCGATTCGCCTCCATTTTCTGGCTCAGTCTCCACGATCTCATCAGCAGAACTATTGCCATTATCGATAGCTTCGTTTTGGCTTTCAGAACCGGTTGCTCCCGCGTTCTGCTCGCCTTGCTGCCCGCAGCCTGTAAGAGCCAGGGCGATAACCATGAGTACTGCTAAAATCCCTAATAAACTTTTCTTCTTCATATGGTTGTCTCCTCCTGTACATAAGCTGATAAATATCCGCACTTCAGAATTTACGCCATATCTGCATTATGTGACGTTTGTCCTTGTTCAATATTATATTTGCAGAAAGGGACTTTGTCCCCACACAAAAGGGTAGGTGTAGTGCTTTTTCCTAAATATCAGCGCTTCATCGAGGATCAACGCCTCCTCGAAAATATGGGGCTAATCGAAAAGTCATCGGTCACTGCATTCCTCGAGGACTACTACGAAAAACATCCACTAGATAATTCATTCGAAGGAATCTTAGCTCGAAAAACTGGTCTAACGAAAGAGAATGTAATTGCAACAATTGATACGATTAATTATCTAACCTTTATCGCAAATTATAATCCAGATGGATATTATCCACTAAACTACGTAGAGCCAAAAGCAGAAAAAATCCAGATAAAAGATACTAAGTATATAGATTTCGAAAACTTTATTTCATGCAAGTTAAATTACTATACAGACATAAAGAAAGCGTATTTCGTAACCGCATAAAAAGGGAGGTCGCAAAGCGGCCTCCACTTTTCTGATCAGGAATATTACTCGTAAATCCTCAAAAAACCATCATCGGCGTTCAAAAAAACATCATCGAGATACGATTCATTAACATCATTTTGGCATTGTTCAAGAAGATATGCTGTCAATACAATTATATCAATCGGTGTTCTTGGTCCATCCTCCTTTTCCGTTGCAAAAGTATCTTGTTGGCAACGAACATACACTTCAATACTATGGCCATATGAACCGACATGGAGCTCATTCAAATATCGATACTCTATGAAATCTTCACTATTCGTGTTCGTAGGCGAGGTAACAAATGCAGTAAATTGCGACTTGCCGAATTCGCTATCTTCGACATAACGAAAGAAACCAGGCGATCTCGCAACTCCGATACTATCGTCTCTCTCATACCCGAGAGCTTCAAACATCTCAGTTCTATGCCAGACATCTCCATCAATGTAGTCCCAAATGTTCGTCTTGCAAAGAACCTCAGTTCCATCGACTTCATAAACATACATGCCGTCCCTCATCTCAGGTCTTCGATTATCCGCCTCATCCGCTGGTTTCTCCGGCTCAGTCGTTACCTCTCCTTCGTTCTTGCCGTCATCGGCGGCTGTAGTGCCGTTTTGGCTTTCAGAACCGGTTGCTCCCGCGTTCTGCTCACCTTGCTGCCCGCAGCCTGTAAGAGCCAGGGCGAACATCATGAGTACTGCTAAAATCCCTAATAAACCTTTCTTCTTCATGATATCATCCCTCCTTTTCAATAGTTCCGAAGAAGCCTCAAAATGTACCGCACCGAGATTGCATGAAAAGGCAGAAAAGCAACCAATTTTGCTTACAAATTAAACCTTATTTCTCTTTTTTTTACTCCAATGGTAAGTAAACGCCATGCATCCTAATACAATAGCAAAGCCAATAGCAAAACTGATATAATCCATCACAGACACATGTGATGGAGATACTGGCGCATTGATAAAATTTATATAACCGGATACAAACTTTCGCCAGATCCTTTCTATCCAGTAATCATTTATCCGAATAAAATCATTCGCAAAGCAGCTTATAGACTGACATAAAGGAGATGAGCCTATTTTTATCAGGATATCGGAGATTACGCCTCCAGGCATGTTTACCGAAACTGTTGTCAACATATGGAACAACCCGCTTAAACATAATGGGAAAAGAATTCCAACCGCAAAGCCATTTCGCAGACGGTATTTACGGCAGATGAAATGGGCAAGCGCTGTAAGGGTTGCATAAACCGCCGGAATCAGGATGGATAATAAAATGAAGCCGTGGCCGTATGCTACTTTGCTAATCAGCGGGTGAAGGAATAGAAGCGGGAGAACTCCGATCAGATAGAGTGCAGGCTCTATGATGAGAGGAATCCACCATCCTTGCGTTTTGCGCAAAGTGCCACACCACCGGATCAGAGCAGCAATCATCCACACGATGGTGATTACCCACACGGCTTTTAACAACCAGTCTCGTAGGGAATCCCTAAAATCAAATTTAAAAAAACCTCCTGCTGCAACAA
The DNA here is from genome assembly GCA_934546985.1 of uncultured Eubacteriales bacterium. Lineage (GTDB taxonomy): Bacteria > Bacillota > Clostridia > Oscillospirales > Acutalibacteraceae > CAKTEE01. The sequence goes on along the minus strand of CAKTEE010000005.1, from coordinate 203,623 downwards.
ACCAACCCGGCACACAGAATGTAATGGCCAGAAGTGTCGGCAACCATGGTTTTCCAAAAATCTGAGCCTCACATGCCCATACATAAAGGCCGAATCCCCCAACAGCCAAAACTACTATACTCAGCAGAAGCATGAAAACCGTTAACGTAAGATTACCGGTATTGAATAAACCTGCCGTGCAACTGAAAAGTCCATATACAAAGAAAGGCAATGCCAGCGGTGTGAGAAAATCCAGATTTATATCTTTTGTGACAAACGTAATGAGTATCCCTGCTATTATACTAGCCAATGAAAAAGCAAAAAGCTGGGGCATAGCTAACATAACAAGAAATGGTAGAGCAATTACCGTTCCAATAACTGCAATGGTAATGGCGTCGTCAAACATACCAAAGGAAGCAGAATAACCATCATAATGGTATGTTGTATAGCTACCATCCAACAAATTCTTGTAAGTCACACTTTTGGACCCAGCGCTATGATAATGAGTTACGCCATCATCTGTGAAGTTTTTGTAACTGGTGGTCTTCGTCCCGTCTCCGTGATAGGTCGTCACACCGTCATCTGTTATATTTTTGAAAGATATGCTTTTTTTCATCTGGTTATCCCCTCCTATACATAGGCTGATCAATATCCGCATTTTGGCACTATCTGCCATGTCTGCATGATGCGGCGTTGATCCTTATCTCATATTATAGTTACAAAGCAGAACCTTGTCCCCACACAAAAGGGTAGTGTACAGAATATTTTTAAATTATTTTCTGAAAACTACCTGTTTGTGTGGGGCGCTTTTTTGTCACTTCAGGTAAAATGAATATAATTCTATGCTGGAGCGCTGTATCTGGCATATTCTTAGGAGGATATCAAAATGAAAAAATTGATTGCACTATTACTTGTTCTATGTATGCTGCTTGGAATATGTGCCTGTTCTAATCAATCAGAGGATTTAGCTCCATCCTCAAGCCGACAGGAAACAGAAAGCAGTGGAGAATTAACAGCCGATTCCATATTGGGCACATGGACATTGGAGCTGATTATGCCAGACGGAGAAGAAAACATAATCCGTCAAATCCGAGCGGAGAGTGACTATAAAATGTATTTTATAGAAGAAGACGGAAGCGAGGAAGAGTTTGAATGGGAGTTGGGAAATAAATCAAATTTGACCTTGTTTAATTATTCAACTGATGCCTATTTTTCAGGAACCTATTCTGTATCTGAAAATACCATAACGCTTTCCGTGAATGATTACGACTATGGTGTGCAGCCGGTGGATATAGCATGGCAGGAAAAGACGTACACCATTACAGATGGAGATGGGTATGTTATCCAAACAAATTTGAAAATCAGTCCATGGATTAAACAGAGCAATGCCGAATTACTGGATGGTGCCTGGAATGAAATCTCCAACGAAGAATTTCCAAGTCTAAGCAGAATGGGAATCAGTGAAGGACATCTATCAAAAACCTATGGATTGGATGTAAACTGGTCAGAAATCGTTTATGCAGTAGGAACCCTTGAAGCATTCAATATGACGGATGGATTTGATATTACCAGTTCTAATTCGCATGATACATTTTTTATTCTTGGTGGGGCAAGACCGGAAATGATGATGTACGTAGCGTATGGCAATCAAGGAGAATTGTTTTACAATGTCAATAATACGGGAACTGCTGTTTTTTCAAAAAGCAGTTTGCTTGGCATTGGAGCCTCAATGCAAACAAATCATTGGGGGCCGGTTCCATTTGTGATTGCTTATGCACTAGAAAAGACACCTAACTATCCCGACGGCAATCCTGCTCCCAAAGATTGCGTTTTTGCATTTGGCGGAACTGGAGGACGATTTGTTTCATTCGACCAAAAAGTTATTAGTGAAGATGAGTTTCATCTGGATATTACATGGTAACACGAGATAAAATAACTGCTTATAATAATTCAGCCGGAGCTTCAATAGAGGCTCCGGCTGAATTATGTTTGCGTTTAATTCGCTTTCGATTTTTCCGAGGGCAATAAGCACCTCATCATCATCTTTATGTTCTTCACGGATGGTTTCAAGGAATGCCCGCAAGCGCTGACGTTTCTCTTGCGATAAGTTAACCATCGTTCTCATCCTCCTTATTTTTGCGCAATCTATTTACTAAATCTTAATATGTAATTTATTTTATTGATAATGTGTTTTTATTACATATTATTATCTATAAACTCCATAATTTCATCTATTGTAACATTGAGTGCTTTACATATTCGCCCTAAAACGTCGGTTGTAACATTATCGCCATGCGTGAGTTTATTCATCGTATAATGACTCACTCCAGCCATTTCTTCGAGATCTTTCTTCTTCAGATCTCGATCAATAAGAAGTTTCCATAGCTTTTTATAGCTTACATTCATATTCTTGACCTCGCTTGCATTTTATAAGTAAGTTGCTACTGCTTGGTATATCATATTGAGTCCGAAATTCAAATATATGTTAGCGTTCAAAAACAAAAATAGAGTAAAACAATCCGCCAAGATGTAAAAAGTCTTAGCGGATTTTTTTATTCTTGTTATGGAGTCCATTTATAATCTTTTAGTACTTCAGCATTTTCGCAAATCATTCTTCCTTGCTCGTCGACTCTCATTGAATACCGAATTGGTTCTCCGCTAGATATATCCACGTATTGTGCTTCAATAACGGATGGCGGAAATACAATAAAGGTTGCCGGAGGCACCTGAAACTTTGCAAACAGACTATTGTATCCCTCTTGAGAGGCCATTGGCGGGATTCTGGTGGATTCAATTTCAATGGCGAATATTTGTAATAGTGATGCGTAATGCATGAACTCTTCTGAAAAACTATCTTGTAGCGGAGCTATTGCAACCATAAGTTCCACAAAATCATCATCCGTATAATTCGTATGATTGATCGGATCTAACGCGAATTTATCACCGACACGTATTTTCTGCTTTTCGAGTTCTGCAAACATATCGCAAACAAGCGCTTTCAGAAATTCTGATTCCTTTTTATCCTTTTTGAATTCTTTGATCGCAAATGCAACCCTTGGCGATAAATTTGGCGTACCTCTAATAAGTGTATCTCTTAATATTGCAAACTTCAGTGCAGTGGCTAGGAATAAACATAGACCTTCCACTTTCCCTTTTCCAATTGATATTTCTGAATTTCTTGCCAAACACTCTAGAGTTGTAGACACTTCCTCCGGGATAAATACATCGGTTTGAATAATATTCCATATTGCCATAGAAAGGTCAAAGTACTCATGAGGCGATATCACTTCAGGAATTATTTTTATGAAACGCTCTACTGCAATACCTACTGCACCATCTTTTTTAAATGCAGCTACTACGGCTTTTGGTACTGGACGCTCACCTTTTCTGAATTTTGATAGTGCCGTCTTATCAATTGCCTCATTGAATACGAGATGCTTCTCTTTTTCGTCCTTTGTCATAGCTGCTGGCAAGAGAATATATCTGTCTATGTTTTCGCGAGTAGGTTTAACTTTTCCTCCATATTCTAATTCAGTGTCGATATCTCCACTACAAAATTTCACAAATTCATTTTCAAATGCCACATAGTTTAATTCTTGCATCTCTAAGGCCCCTTTCATGTCAACTCAAACGTCAACTCTACGTCAACCTCACTGTCGGCTACATTTAAATTTGCCTGCAATATAATAACGTCAAGAAAAGCGAGAGGTGCTAAATACGAGACCTAACCACTCTCAGATTTGTATATTATAACTTATAACATTTTTTCTCGCTTTTTTCAATCTCGAAGAAGGAGGTGAGACCTATGAAAAAAAGAGATGACATCATCTCTAGAGTTAATGCCGGATCCAAAGGTGGTAGCAGCGAAAGTCAGGATGCTGATTTTACGCGTTCTCTGCCACCGGGTACGTTCAGAAACTCTTAGTTTTACATCTCTTAGCGAGGAGCCTTCGGGCTCTTCGCACTCTTCAACCGAAAGAAGGTGTAAAGAATGTATGGAGAGCACGTAAGGCTGAAGTACCGGGATATAGACGACCTTATGACTTATGAATTCGTGTTCTTCGATTATGGAGATGACGAAGAGTCATGGTGTATCTACATTATCTCGGATATTGATTATGGCACGAGGCCAAGCGACTGCCACAGTGCGCATTGGCTGAAAAACGAAGACGAATCATTCGGATATATATGCTGGGAGGGAGAAATTACAAGTTTTGAAGATGCATTGACCATTGCTTCTGTTTGGGCTGATTGCACAACCAGGTATATAGAAGGCCCTTTCGACTTCGACTTTTATGCGCACTCTTATCAATAAGCGCCCAACGCAAATGTATCCGTAAAAATCTAACAAAACAAAAAGGAGAAAACCACTATGAAGTTTACGAAAAAAGAACAATCGTTAGTTCCTACAAAGGAATTACTCAATGAGATTCAAAAGTCTATCGCGTGCAAGCAGCCCGAACAGCTCGTCATGCTTGGTTCGTCGGATGGAAAGCATATAGATACTGTATTTTTCGTTGATAAATCAAAATCGACACAAACCAGCTGCGAACCAGATATTGAAGTCTGTAATAAAAAAATTCGGGAGTGGTACGAAAAAGACATTGCATTCTGCGGATTTGCACATTCGCACCCAGGCGCTTATTCTCAGCTATCCGACGCTGACATTGAATATGCCGATAGGATTATGGAAGCCTTCGACATGGAAAGTATCGAACTTCCAATCATAATCTTAGATCCACGATATGATGGCGGCTGCGCCATTTTCTGGTATACGCTGGAACGCAATAAAGAATTTACTGGCGAACCTCGCGAAGTTAATATCTTACCCGGAAGCCAACCACAGGTTCCATCGAACTTATTTTCTAAAATTCAGAACACGGTTCCCATCAATGAGCTTCAGGAATCTACTATCATCCAAGTTGGCTGCGGTGGTTCTGCTGGGGCTACAGAAGCGATGGCGAGATGTGGTGTAGGCAATTTTATCCTTATAGACCCCGATATTTGCGAGCCTCGTAATGTCTTGACTCAGCGTTCCTATATAGCCGACTCGGGACAAGCAAAAGTAAAAGCACTCGCCAATAAGATTCTAAATGTTAATCCAAAAGCGAAAGTAGATATTCATTGGATGGCTATTACCAAAGATACTACTATCGAAGAATTCGTCGAAATGCTTCCAGAGGACACATTCAAAGATCCGAGCAAGGTTCTCATCGTAGCAAGTACAGATGATTTTTCTGCTCAGGATGCAATCCTAAACCTTGCATTAAAACTAGGTGTTCCATTCATGGCTCCGCAGATGTATGCTGACGGATTGGCTTCCGAGATTACCTTCTATTATCCCGGCGTTACTAAAACTTGTCCTAAGTGCATCCTGCACAATAGATATGAGGAATACGCAAAAGGATATAAAAATACCGTAACATCCGAAGGGACAATTTATCCATCTATTCTACAAACAAATGCCCTTGAGGTGCAGATAGCCATGATGCTTCTGTTGCACCACAAAGGGAATAATCGATATACAAATATGCTTGATGAAGTAGCCGATCGGAATCTCGTACTTTTACTCCTCGCTCCAAATGCAGGCAAAAACTATGGTTTAGATTTCATGGATACTGCGATGCATGAAGAATTCTCTTTCTTTGGCGAAACGCTTTGGGTTCCAGTAAAACCTTTGTCTGGTTGTCCTATATGTAGTTATAGTCTCGATACATAATCCGGGAGGTGATTTAGTTGATTGAGCTTAGCATTTTCAGAGATGCAGATCTTGCGAATTTAAAAATTGATTTAGATGCGCTGGATAATGAGCCAATTGGCACCACTTATGACTATGAGTGCCGCCTTACAGAAAGCTGCTCTCCGAGGGAACTAGTATTGAGATTCTGTAAGCCAACCAAAGATACTTACGGTATATTTACAGAACCATATTTTGCATACTCGGGAGGAAACTTATTAATAAAGGCACTGTCGGATATCCATGCACTGAAATTCGACTGTTGGAATACCTTCGAACATGGACTTCGTTTACTTGGGGAGGGAGACAATGTCTCTCCCGCCCCATCATTAAATACTTCACCATCAGGGCAATCTCTGCAATTAGAAGTCGATGAAGAACTGGAATCACAAACAGATATAACGTCTGTTACAGACTGGAACGCTATTTCTGTGCCGGAACAATCCGAGTCAAAGATACCGAGTTTTGAACATCTAAAGGAACGTCTGCAAAAGATGGTGATCGGCCAGGACGATTCCACCGAAGCTATCGCCTATATTGTGGCGCAGCACCTTGCCAAGAAGAATCCGACCAAGCCTGTTTCTATTCTGGCATCCGGGTCACCTGGTGTCGGTAAATCCGAAACTGCAAAGGCACTAGCAAAAATTCTTTCCCAGGACTGTGGGCAGGAATATGCCGTGTCATGGACAGATCTCAATAACTTTACCGAAGCTTTTTCGGTCTACCGTCTGATTGGTGCTCCTGCCGGATATGTCGGTTACGAGGACGAAGCTGTTTTTGAAGTGGTCGAGAGGAATCCCTACACGATATTTATCTTCGATGAGCTGGATAAGGCGCATCCCGAGGTGTTAAAAACATTCATGGCCATTTTGGACGAAGGCCGTTGCGCATCCCGAAAAGCACTCAGCAACGGTTCAAGGGAGTTTGATTTCAAGCATTGTATTTTCTTTTTTACTTCCAATTACGATCTCAGCTCTAGCCAACCCGCCAAGCGAAAGATTGGCTTTGCCGTATCCGATGATGTTGAGGAGATTCGTTTGGAGAAAAATGAAGTAAGCGTCAGCTATCGGGATAAACAGAACGACTCCGCATCGGATGCATCCTTGCCTATGCGCATCTACCGGGAAAATGAGGCGGCACGAAAAGCTTTTGTTGGCGTAGGCGTGCTCCGTGAGATTGCCTCCAGATTTCAGTGCTTTGTCAACTTCAAGCCCCTTTCTGCCAAAGCGAAAACCCGTATTCTGGCTAAGCAGATTATTGAGATGGGATTCGAATATTCTCACGCCATCTCCTACATTGCGCCGGGTATCATGCAAGGCCTTATTGATGCAGCTATGTCTGGCGATAGCCTGACGGTGCGATCCTTTAAGTCAGTGATTGAAGGTTACTTAGCTCCTGTATTCGCAAGAGCAGAAGTCATAGAAAACCGAACCTATCGGCTGGAGGGTACTCTGGAAGAACCGCAGATGATTCCTGCAGATTAGAGGCAACAATGCCTTAAAACAACATATTTCAAGCACTTGCGCAAATATTACAACATCGTTTTTTATATACCACAAAATGCATTTTCACCTCTGTTAGCGGGTGTCGCATCGTTGCGAAAGTGAAAACAAAATTGACTTTTTGTCAACCTGCTTTTGTGGTTTACTCACTGCAAAGGCCGACAAAGCCTGGCACATTAACAAATCGATTGGGCGGTCGCTGTGACCGCCCGGAAAGGAAAACTATCATGCCTACGAAAAAATATTCCACCATCCTTGCCGATCCGCCTTGGAGTATTAATCAAAAAGGGAAGCGAGGAGCTGTCATGCATTATCAACTCATGTCTTTAGAAGATATTAAAAATATGCCCGTCGCCGATCTAGCGGAAGAAAATGCACATCTATGGCTGTGGATTCCAAATGGGTTGCTCCAAGAGGGATTAGACGTCATGAAAGCCTGGGGATTTAAATATCGCGACCCCTTTTACTGGATTAAACCCCGTCTCGGGTTAGGAAACTACCTGAGAAATGCAAGCGAAACGGTTCTGTTTGGAACACGTGGAAAAGCTCCTGTGAAGTTTAAAGCTCAGCCAAACTGGCTCTTTGCGCCACTTCAGGATCATTCCCATAAGCCGGAAGAAATGTATCCCATTATTGAGCGTGTATCTCCCGGTCCGTATTTGGAACTGTTTGCCAGAAGATCGCAACCGAATTGGGATGCATGGGGCAATGAAATTGAATCGGATATTATCATCCCCGGCTACCCCGTACCGGAATACAGCGATAAAGCAAAAGAACGTGAGGAGGTCTGATCATGTATGAATTCACCAGAAAGCCTTATTGCCAGAATTCTCAAATGGGCATTTGCCCTCTTCATTGCTGCGATTGTACTCCGCTGGACTGTATGTATCATCATGGAAATCTGGTGGGTGCTCGTACTCCTCGCCACCATTGGCATTGGAATTTATGTCGCTTTTCGTGTATGGAAGAACCGTCATGGAGGACAATGGTAAGAAAGGAGGGCGAGCTATGACCAGGCATCAAATAGAAACCATATGCTGGAAAGAGTTCGTCTGGCGGCGCTCATTCAAACTGGAACAGGTCCATGAGATGCTGGCACACCTGGCTACCGTATCCTCCCGTGGAGCAGTCATCTGGGAGATCCGTGCAAGAGATGGATTTGTTAGGCATCTTCTTGGAGCGGACTCGGCAAGTATCCACAAAATCACCGAAGCACTCCAAGTACATGGAGAGATTGAATTCTATCCGGTTGACGAACATAACCGTAAGGCAGTTGATACGGTAAGGCAAATAAAAGTATCTCATCCGAGCTTATCGCTTCGTACAGATATCACGGAATCTACGATTCGAGCAGGGCTGGCGGCTATGGCTGCCACAGCCCGTGGCGAAGAAGCGGTTTTGCAAATCACCCTCGGTGCAGCCTATCCACCCAGCACAGTCCCGAAGAATCTTCCTGATCCGAACGCCGGATGGTTGCAAGCAGTGCTTGGGAACGTATCCCAGGCATCCACTGAAACTCGTAAATCCATTAAAGAGAAAGCAGAGCAACATAGCTTTCAGGCTACGATTCGCATTGGCGTATCTGGTACAAACGCAAGATACCGCATCAACTGTATCCTGAGTGCATTGCGCACCTTAGAGGCGGCGGGCGTCAGAATCTACGATGAATCCGAAAAGCCAACAAAATTGAATAACACTCATGTACCTTGGCATTTCCCGTTGAAGCTATCCGTCAAGGAGCTTGCAGGATTCTTGATGTTGCCGTCTGGTGATGAAGAATTGCCGGGAATGTCGGATATCCATCCACGGGCAATGTATCCGCCTACATGGTATCGGGAGCCGACAAACCGGTTTAATGACCGTTCGTTTGGAACAACCTTAAACCCAGCAAACAGTCAGAAGCTCAGTATCTCTCCGGACGATAGTTTAAGGCCGACAATCATCCTAGGTCCTACCGGCGCCGGCAAGACTACTGTGATGCAGGCCATGATTCTCGCGGATATCAATGCTGGGCGCAGCGTGTTAGTGATTGACCCAAAGGCAGACTTGGTTACAAGTATCCTTGAACGCATTCCAGCCTCCCGTGCAGATGATGTCGTTGTGATTGACCCTTCCGACGATAACCCTGTAGGTTTCAATCCCTTGGCTTTGCCGGGCAACCCCACACTTATGGCAGATGCTATCTTAGCGGTCTTTAAGGAGATTTTCTCAGATAGCTGGGGTGTTCGAAGTCAGGATGTACTGAGTGCGGCACTATTAACCTTGGTTGAGACGGACGGCGCATCACTGCTCTGGCTGCCACCGCTTCTGACAGATGAGAACTTCCGTCATAAGATCACAAAGGACGTCAAAGATAAAATTACGCTCAAACCGTTTTGGGACACTTTTGATAACCTCCGTCCCGCTGAGCGTGAACAATGGGTTGCACCTGTGCTTAATAAAATGCGTCAGTTTCTGTTTCGACCGGGACTGCGGGGCATCTTGGGACAGAGCCATCCAAAGTTCCAGCTAACTGATTTGTTCTCCCAACGTAAGATTGTCCTTGTCCCCTTGAATCGCGGCACAGTGGGCGCAGAAAGCGCCAGACTGCTGGGCAGCCTAGTGGTAGGCCTTACCTGGACATTAGCCCTTTCTCGGGCGAACGTCGCGCCGGAACGCCGCCATTTGGTCTCCCTGTATATCGACGAGCTGCAAGATTACCTGACCTTGCCTACGGATTTATCCGATGCTTTAGCACAGGCCAGAGGTCTGGGCGTGGGAATTACAATGGCGCATCAATATCGCGCACAGCTCCCCTACGAGATTCGTGCCGGTATCGATGCTAATGCAAGGAACAAAATCATATTTGGACTGAATGCTAGTGATGCCAGAGAAATTGCCACGATGGCTCCTGGCTTGGAAGCGCTGGATTTCATGCTTTTGCCAAGATACCAGATCTATACAAACTTCATGTCGGGAGGCAGACAGACAGGCTGGATACAGGGCAAAACAATTCCTGCCCCACCGGCACTGCATACGGCAGTAGAAATCAAGGCGCGAAGTCAGACCAGATATGGTCGATCCAGCAGTGAGGTTGAGGCAGAATATCTTAGGCTGTTCGAGGAAGCCCCGAGCCTGATCGGTCCAGATCTTGATAATTCTGCTATCGGTCGGAGGAAACTATGAAGACGAACCGCCCGACCTTTCGCAGCGATGAATATGCCGATGATTCTCCCGACATATCGGCACAAAAACCGTTTAAGGGAAGCGACCCCTACCGCCATGTAGCGGTAGCCTATTCCCCCGGCGAGGAGGTGATCCCCATAGGAGTCAGAGTCGGAAGAAACCAACTGGAAAAATACAACGAGGAGCTATCAACACGCGACCGAGAGATTCTTGCCTCTTTGAAAAAGTGCAAGTTTCTGCTTACCGGGCAGATCCAGCGTCTACATATTATTGACGCATCGACGCAAAAAGCTGCCCGGCGAGCGGCCGCCAGAGAGCTTCGTAAGCTGAAAGATTATGGTCTTGTAAACACGCTCGAGCGAAGGATTGGTGGCACTCGTGCCGGATCAGGTTCTCTGATCTGGCATCTCACAGAAGCTGGAGAGCGTTTCCTGGCAATAGGAAGTTCTGAGCAATATTCGCGAAGACGCTATTTAGAACCCTCACGCATGTTTCTACGGCATTCATTAGCTGTATCAGAATGTTATGTTCAGCTTGTAGAGATTTGTCGCAGGACTCCGGGGCTGACATTACTTGCCGCTGACTGGGAACCGGATTGCTGGCGACCATATACCCAGCACGGCAAAATCGTCTCATTAAAGCCAGATCTGTTCGTAGCCACGAAAAGCGATGGCTACGAGGACAGGTGGTTTATTGAGATTGATTTAAGCACAGAATCACCATCAACTATTATCGGAAAATGTGACCGCTATCGCGACTACTATCGTTCCGGATTGGAGCAGAAGCAATTCGGTGTGTTTCCGGTAGTTGTATGGTTAGTGCTGGATGCAGGGCGCAAAGAACGGCTTCGTTCCGCTATTCAAGAAGCGTATCCGAAAGGTGGCAAACTATTCATTGTCATTATGGCAGATGAATTTGAACGCCTGATCCGGCAAGGCTTTGACGCAAAAGATCTCTGCTAGTGGTTATCCTCTGGCAGAGATGTCAAAGGCCTGCGGCATGCAAGTCGAGGCATCGATGCTGAGGCGAAAAAGGCCCGATGACTGTTTTTACTAATTTTAACGAAAGGAATTACATGATACAAAGACCAAGCCAGGAAGAGATTGAAAAAGGCTTAGCGGAATTTAAGGGCGACTACAAAAGAATTCTCCGAAACATCACGAATTGTTTGGAGTTTGACTATAAGGCAATCTGTTCACTTAGAACGCTCTTAGCTGATTCTAAGGAAGATATCGCTGAAATCAAAAGAACCATCCGTCCATATGTCGTAGATCTCATCTATGTCTTGATTCTCGATGAAAAAGATCTGAATAGCGGCGAATACGGGGTGGATGAAGAATGACGCGAAAAACTCTCACCGAAGAAGAAATTAAAAGCAAATACAACTCTATTTCAGAATGCCTTGCCATCTGCTACATCCAATCCAAGAGAATATTGGAAGATGCAGAAATACTCAATATGGATACGAAGCCCATCAAAGAAGACTTAGCCTGTTTCATTCAAGAATTTACGCAGCTTTGTATGTAGCAAGCACCTTTTAAAACAAACACAGCAAAAACAAAACATTAGAGCCTTTTGTAATCTATGCAAAAGATGCTCTCGGCTTGCATACCCCAGGCCTTTGGCAAAAATGCAATTACGCTTGATCAAGAACGGATTAGCCGGCGTTTCCGGCTAAGTACCTTATACACCCCCAAAACAGACTAGCTCATAGTAGAACATTCTTAAAGTCGCCGGAGGCCTGAAGCGTGCAAGTCGGGCAAACATAATCAATAAACGAAAATCTATCTATTTCAGACTACTAACTTTAACGAAAGGATCAGTATGGATTACCACACACTCGTCAGTCTATATGACGAACACCGCGACGCCGTCAGCGAGCTGGAGAATGCTTGCGAACGATTTAACCAAGCAGTTATCGGTATGCATAGCTACAACATCTCGCTAATCGGCACGGCGGAGCAGCTCCGGGAATTTATAGATAAACTGGAGCGTTGTTATAAAAGCATTATTGAATTTCAAGATAGTAAAGAGAAAGAGTCGAAAGTAAAATAAGGTTTTCGCGAATTGAGACGTTTGTCTCCGGCTTGCATACTTCAGGTCTTCGAAAATAACAACATATCAGTAAAGGAAACTTATGAACCACACATTACATTTTAACTTCGAGGGAAACGGTATGTCGTAGCAATTACGGCATCAAGAGGAGATAGCTCAGGTCGTTTGGTTATCTATTCTTGCCGCTTTCCAAAGAATAAACGACAGTACATTAAAGGTATATAGCCACGCCGAAAGGAGGTTAAGATTCGTGGATATATCATTCTCGCAAATCCGAAAATTACTTCGGACGCACCTTAACATCGTAGTCTCAGACTGTTCTGAGAAAACACTGTAACCAGCAGGAGCAACTGCGCAAATTCAATTCTTTGAGATAGGAGGAAATGACAATGATGACGCAAACCATTAAGGAACAGATTCTGGCTGTCCGGGATACCGGAGAAACCAACATGTTTGATGTGAATGCCGTTCAGTATATCGCTAACCGCGAAGGATACTATGAACTGGTTGTTTACCTGATGGATAACCGTAAAGAGTACAGTAGCTTCATCATGACAGGCACCGCACCGGGGCTTGAAAATGATGACGGCGAAATGTAGCCGAAAAGCGTAGAAAGGGGGATGTTTCTATGACGTTAGACTTTAACGATGATAGAACCTACACCAAAGATGTAGTTCTCAAAAATGTCAGATACGCATTGTTTGATCCTAAATCACTGCAAGATGATGCGTTCTTCGCTAAATTCTTAGATATGGCAGTTGTATTCGTCTTAATGGATCATTCCGATCCAAACAGGCCGAGATACAAGATTGTTGACGCAGTAGATATAGTTTCGTTGGACATTAGGCTCAATGAAATCATGGACGCCGCCAATGCGAACTGCAAAAAAGTCGGATATCGCATTATGCCTATGGAGGATGCCATATCCGAGATTATCGGAATAGAGATTCCTAGCGATGCTCCCTATCCGATGTATGTCGGAACAAATCCGGAACGCATACTCGGAGCTTCCATTCTGATGTATGAAACATATCTTGAGGATCTTGCGGCGCAGATAGAGGATGACCTCTGCATCGCACCGTCAAGCATTCACGAGGTTCTCATCTTTCCACTTTCTCTCGTACAACCCTTAAAAATCATTGAAATTGTACGGGATGTGAATAGGACTGTTGTATTGCCGCAAGAGAAGCTCAGCGATAGTGTATATATTTATCGCCGAGGCACTCATGCTATCTCGCAGGCCACGCTGAAGAATCCTGATGATTCCACTTGCGAACAAAATGATTAAGAGCGATGAATATGTAAAGGAGAAACAAATTATGTGGCAAGAAGGAACTATTGGTATTCCGGTAAAGAAAGAGGCTGAAAAAGAATACATAGCGATTCACTACACCTTAAAGGTATATGATGAGCCGAGCAAATTCGGAATCAATCACGGCAAAATCTCAAAATTGCAGTTAAAGCAAAACGGAAAAATTGTCGCTAACTATGACCGTGGCTGGGATATTCACCCAACCACAAAGGAAGCTGAAATGGCTCTCTGTATCTTGTTAACCCGACACAATTAAAGGAGGTCTCTATTATGACGACTATGAAATACGCCGCATCTGGCGAACAGAGAAAGCAACTCGTAAACGCATTGTCTGAGGTTATCGGATGTGAGTCCAAATATCTCAGAGCTCCGAGTTATGGTTATGAGGTTGGAGCGTGCATTGTGAATCGTGCCGGAGATATTGAATTTCCGGACGACATGACCGAAGAAGAAATCGAAGCTATTGTCAAGAAACTTACCTGGCATGGCTTTGAGAGAGCTCTGGATGAGTCTACGGAAGAAATCGACGGCGCACCTGTATTGGAAGAGTCTTCTCCCGGAGCAGAAGATCCGACTGAGGAAATGGCGGATGATACCACAGAAGCGAACGTCGAAGAATCTGAAAATGCTTTAGACGAAACCGTTGTTGATGACGGCAAAATCAGCGCAACTGGGGATGATGGTACTGCTAAAGAAATTTCAGCAGAGTCCATTGAAGAACCAGAAGCTCCTGTTTTGCCAGAAGGCAACTTTGAATCAGCGGAAGTTACGGAAGCAATTACAGACGAACAATCGGAGGAAACTCCTCTTCCGAAAGCGACCGAGCCAAAGAAGATCGTAATTGAACTGCCAGGCTCCTACCTTGATGAAGCTGAGCTTGGCAGAGTCAGGTCGATTGTTGCCAGTAAGGCAACGGTTCTCAAGAAAGCGCTTGAAACAGATGATTTGTCTATTGAGCGTAAAGAGGATAAGGTCTGCTTTCCATGGTTCACTGACCATGGCATTGACGGAGAAATGAATGCCTATATGCAGCTTGTATCAGGCATCGCAAAGAGAGCCAAGATGCTTACTCGTGTTACGGCCACAGAAAGTCCATCCGATAATGACAAATTCACGATGCGGCTCTTTCTCGTATCCTTGAATTTTAAGGGCGCAGAATATGCCTTTGCCCGCAAATTCTTTCTTCGCAACCTATCTGGAAACAGTGGTTGGCGAACCGAGGAAGCGAAAGCAAGGCATGATGCCCGAAAAGTTCGAACAGAAATTGAAGCACCGGAAGTAACTATCGGACATGCAACCATTGAAGGAGGTGAAGCTGATGCAGGGATTTCCGAATAAGCAGACGATTGAAAGACTACGAAAAACATATCCAGCCGGGACACGCGTAGAACTTGTTTCTATGAGTGATCCATTTACGAAGCTAACGCCCGGAGAACAAGGAGTCGTACAGTTTGTTGACGATATCGGAACGATTTTCGTCAACTGGGACTGTGGCTCCGGTCTCGGTGTTGCTTATGGCGAGGATACGATCCGCAGAATTTAGGGCTATACCCACTTACACGCCAGCCCCTCTGCGGGCTGGCAAATTTTATAGTTAAAGCTATTGCACATTAACAGGAAGGAGGCGCTTATGCGCTCAGAGGTAAAGCAAAGAATTGCTTCGCTCAGAAAAGAAAACTACTCTTATGCTTTTATCGGGAATATGCTGCACATTTCGCCTAATACGGTGAAATCAATTTGCCGCAGAAATGGTTATGAAGCATTTGGAAGACGAAAAACAAAGGCTGAAAAAACACTGCCAAATCTATGCAAACACTGCGGTCGACCACTAAATAATACGGCCGGGCAAAAGAAAAGTTTCTGCTCAGATAAGTGTCGTATTGAATGGTGGAAAGAAGCTAGAAGAAAAAAGTAACTGGATGTTAGATTTCGGACTCGACATTTTCGCTAAAGAGAGTGATGAATGTCTGTAGGAGGTGGAAGTTATGCAGATTAAAGAGATTAGCGCTACAAAATTACCGGATATCGGAATCAAGCGAGTTGCGGCTTATGCGAGGGTTTCTTCGGATAAGGATGCCGCAATTCACTCGCTATCTTCGCAAATCAGCTATTACAACGAATATATCAGCAATCATGTTGGCTGGGAATTTGCCGGAGTATATGCCGATGAAGGTATTACCGGTACGAAAGACAACCGTCCCGAGTTTATGCGTTTGCTGGAGGATTGTCGGAAGGGAAAAATTGATCTGGTAATCACTAAATCAATTACCCGCTTCGCGCGAAATACAGTAGTGCTTCTGGATACTATCCGAGAGTTAAAATTGTTGGGGATTGACGTATTCTTCGAAAAAGAAAATATGCATAGCATCAGCAAGAATGGTGAGCTTATGCTGACCTTGCTTGCAATGTATGCCGAAGAAGAATCCAGATCCGCCAGCGAGAACCAAAAATGGCGCATCCAAAAGATGTTTGAGCAAGGACGGCCAAATACTGGCCGCATGTTGGGCTATTATCTGAAAGATGGGCAACTAACCATTATTCCTGAAGAAGCAGAAATTGTTCGTATGATCTTTGAGGATTATCTGTCTGGCATGGGAAGGCTGGCTATCGCAAACAAATTAAATGATTTGCATGTTCCTACTGTTCGTGGAGGAAAAGAATGGCGAGAGGGCGCTATTTATCTGATTCTACGGAATGAAAAATATACTGGTGACATGATTCTGCAAAAAACCTATTCAGAAGACTTTCGTAGTAAAAAACGCATTATCAATAACGGAGAAAGACGAAAATATCTTGTAGAAAAAAGCCATGAATCCATTATCTCAAAAACTGTCTTTGCGCAAGTTCAGGAAGAAATATCCCGTCGGCAGTCTTGTATAAAGATGGCTACACATACATCCAAAGGTCAATTTTCCGGTTTGCTGACTTGCGCAAACTGTGGCAAGCATTTCAGACGCAGAATCGCCAATGCAAGTTCAAAATATGCAAAACCCGCATGGCTTTGCTCAACTTTTGCGACCAAGGGTAAGCGATACTGTAATAATAAGCAGATACCGGAAGCGATTTTGATTAATAAAACGAAAGAGGTGTTGGGATTTTGTTCTTTGGATGGCATTGATTTACGGAGTTACATATCTGAGATTATCTGCTATCAAAACCAGGAACTAACTTTTATCCTGGCAAACGGAGACAAGATAACGGTTCCATGGAGCAATTCATCCCGCCGCAACAGTTGGACTGAGGAAATGAAACAGGCAGCCCGACAAAAAACTTTAGAAAGG
The DNA here is from genome assembly GCA_934546985.1 of uncultured Eubacteriales bacterium. Lineage (GTDB taxonomy): Bacteria > Bacillota > Clostridia > Oscillospirales > Acutalibacteraceae > CAKTEE01. The sequence continues at coordinate 186,592 of CAKTEE010000005.1, read as the reverse complement.
AGTAGCCTATGAGCACAGTAAAACGAGTGACCGTTCTTGAGCCTATAAGCTCACAGGTCATTTACGATAATACTACCGAAGCACCCAAGCTGAAAGTTGCAGCCTACGCCCGTGTATCGACGGAGCAGGATGAACAGCAATCCAGCTATGAAGCCCAGGTAAATTACTACAATCAATATATCAGAAATAATCCTGTGTGGGAATTTGTCGGCATTTACGCCGATGAGGGTATCACCGGGACAAATACCAAAAAGCGTGATGGCTTCAACCGCATGATAGCTGACGCAAAGGCTGGAAAGATTGATCTGATTCTAACCAAGTCAATCTCGCGTTTTGCCCGCAATACGGTTGATGCGTTGCAGACGATCCGTGAACTTTCGGCATTGAAGGTCGAAGTTTACTTTGAAAAAGAGGGCATCCGTACCTTGGATAAACAGTGTGAAGTCATGCTTACCATCATGTCTTCACTCGCCCAGGAGGAAAGCCGATCTATTTCTGAAAACGTGCGCTGGGGAAAGCAAAAAAGTATGCAAGACGGCAATGTGTCGTTTGGATACCGCCATTTTCTCGGCTACCGCAAAGGTAAGGATGGACGCCCGGAAGTTGTACCGGAAGAGGCCAAGATTGTTCGGGACATATATCGTATGTTCCTTGATGGCATGACCATCCGTAATATTGCGAAAGAACTTACTGAACGTGGAATTAAAACTCCAGGTGGTAAGGATGTGTGGTCTGTCAGTACAATCAGGAGCATTCTTTCCAATGAGAAATATAAGGGCGATGCATTGCTGCAGAAAACCTATACTCTCGACTATCTCTCAAAAACAGTCAAGAAAAACAATGGTGAAGTTAAGCAATATTACGTCACTAATTCGCACGAAGCAATCATTGATGAAGATGTTTTCAATCTGGTACAGGTTGAATTACAGCGACGCTCTAAAATGCGCCGAGGCCTTAGAAACAGCAGCCCATTCTGCACAAAATTGGTCTGCGGAGATTGCGGTTCATTTTATGGGCATAAAATCTATCACGCTAAAGAAAAGCATAGTAAGGATGTATGGTATTGCAATCGACGCTACCAGGGCAGCAACAACTGTTCCACGCCGATTCTTTCTGAGGACGATCTGGTTCAATACTACCTTCAAGCATTGTCTGAGTTTTTAGCAGACAAAGATAAGTATATCTCAGCATGTAGAACACAGATGGACGAAGCGGACACTCTCGAAAAAATGCGCTCTAAGCGCGAGAAGGCGGAGGCAGCGCTAGCAAAGGACATGGCTAAAATCCAGGCCCTCGTGCGCGAAAACGCCTACATCTCCCAAGATCAACAGGTTTACCGCCAGCGATTCGAAGAGATGTCGAAGCAAATTGAGCAGCAGAAGAATAATATCGCAGAACTTCAAGAACAGGAACTTCGCCTCGTAGGTGTTCGCGAAAAATTATCCAGATTTATTGAGGCGCTTGAATCCTTTAATGAGGAGCCAACATTCGACTCTGCGACATGGAATTCTCTCGTTGAGCGAGTTCTTGTAAATCCGCGGAATCTTATCTTTGAGTTCAAGAATGGTGAAAAGATAAAAATTTCCATCTAATCTCTCGGCAAACTATATACCAAAAATATGAGCGGCCAGTAATGACCGCTCTTTTTTCATGTATTCTATCCGTGATACAATAAACCTATCAATTCGATACCTTACCGCAAAACGAGAGGGAAATAAAACATGCAAGAAAAGGGATATGTATATATTTTAACGAATCCTAGCTTCCGCGAGGACTGGGTTAAAATCGGGAAAAGCTCCAGGCCTGTAGATGTTCGCTCAAAAGAGCTGGATAATACTGCCGTGCCGCTACCGTTTGAGATCTATGCCACAGTAAAGAGCAGCAAGTATTCCTACATTGAATCTAGCCTCCATAAAATTCTTACAGATTTAGCAGATAAGCGCATTCGCAAAAATCGTGAATTTTTCAATATGAAACCAGAAGAAGCTTTTCGTTATCTGAAGCTAATTGCTGAGATGGATGAAAATGCTGAAATTAATGCCCCGGAAGACGAACCGAGCTCTAGTGAAGGCGATCCTGTTCACTCAAAAAGCTATACTCATCTGGGGAATTATACTGTAGAGACCGATGAGATATTTTATCTATCAAATGGAGTCGCGGAGGGCAAAATGAGAGTTCAAAATGGATGCGAATATATTGTTCTTGAGGGGTCTATATTAGATCCTAAAATCACATCAAACGAAAGTAGCATCCGAAAATCAAGAAAAGAGCACGCTGATTCGTTGAGCGAAGACGGAATGGTCGTTATTCGAGACATTACATTTAATACGCCATCCGGAGCCGCGAACTTTATTCGCGGTGGGGCATGTAACGGAAAAACATATTGGAGAACAGCATCGGACCGACCTTTGAGCGATTTTATTTCATACAGTTAGAACAACACATATAACTGATATAGTAGAGTGTTTTTGAAGTCGTGCGACTTATGCTTATTTGCACCAATTTTTAATTTCTCCACGTTATTGTAATTTTGAAAAACTGGTGCAAAAACAAAATGCCACCTACTCGTGACAAAAAATGAGTGGCTCTGTAAGTTGAAAGAGCCTATCAAAGAAGTAAAAACTGGTGCAGAAATAAAGAAAAACCCCCGAGAAATCGGAGGCTTTTCTCACGCCGCACCGTTATCAGTGTGACGTCATAATATGGTGCGAGAGACGGGACTTGAACCCGTACGCCTTGCGACACACGCCCCTCAAACGTGCCTGTCTGCCTATTCCAGCACTCTCGCTTAACAACGTCAATTATTATAACAAATTGCACTGACCCTGTCAATATGTAAAGGAAAATTATTTTGTTTTTTATAGGTTGAATATTGTGTACTGCAGTTAGACCAGCTGACATAAACTGTTTTGGCCTTTAATGTAAAAGCATAATAGAAATTTCAAAAAATGATAAAACATTTTCACTAATAAAATTTATAGGATCTTGATTACTGAGAATGTTTTGATTATAATATAATCGTCATATGTCGGAAACGGAGGTGTGTGTATGGCAAGACCAAGCCGATGCCGCAGAATTTGTATTGAACCGGAATATGACAGTTTTGTGCCGTGTGGAATAAACAATGCAGAGCAGGTTGTTTTGACGGTTGATGAATTTGAAGCGATTCGACTTATTGATTACGAAAAGAAAACACATGAACAATGTGGAATGCAGATGGATATCTCCAGAACGACAGTCACAGAAATCTATGAACGGGCGCGTGAAAAAATTTCCGATTGTATTATCAACGGAAAAGAACTCCGTATTGTCGGAGGAAACTATGTTTTATGTGATGGTTCTGCGCGGAAATACTGCCGCAAAAGATGTAATAGGGTTAATTTTTCAGTCCAAAATCAGACTGATATCAGAAAGGAAATAGAAATTATGAAAATTGCAGTAACTTATGAAAACGGAAATGTATTCCCTCACTTTGGTCATACGGAACAATTCAAAATTTATGAGATTGACGAAGGCAAAATCACAGATTCAAAGGTAGTAAATACAAATGGGAGCGGTCACGGCGCCTTGGCCGGAATGCTTTCCGAATTAAGAGTCGATACTTTGATATGCGGCGGAATCGGCGCGGGCGCGCAAAATGCTCTTGTGGAAGCGGGAATTAAGCTGTATGGTGGTGTGTCCGGCAGTGTGGACGATGCGGTAAATGCTTTGCTGTCCGGAAGCCTTGCATATAACCCGGATGTTCATTGCAATCATCATGGGCATGAATACCACGGTGAAAAACATCGCTGCGGTGAAGATAAGCACGGATGCAGCGGAAACAAAGGAAGCTGTCATGAGTGAAAATGAAAACTGTTTTAACAATTGCAGCGAATGAGGAAACAGTTGTTCTGAGTATAAAGAACTGCAGAACCTGCATGAAAAGCCGATTTGTGTAGAAATATGATAGATTATAAGGATATACGTGCTTACAAGTGCTTCCTTTGAATTTTCAAAAATTGGTTCGTTCATTTTTTATGTAAATATAGCTTTGTGCGTAAGTACGGTGTGTTTTGTAATACATTTTACGAATACGAATTTGTTTCATGAATTTTCATTTCTGCTTTTCTTCTTGAAAGTTTTTGCAGGGGCGGATGTTTGAAATGATAGTCTGTTTCCCGCTGGAATGCGTGGATAGCTCCAAGAAGCCGTTCTTCCGATAACGGTGCGCCCATTAACTGCATTCCAACGGGCAGACCTTGAGAAAAACCGCAGGGGAAAGCAGCGGCAGGAAGCCCGCAAAGATTTGCCGGAACTGTGTAACAATCCTGACGATACATAGCAAGGGAATCCTCTGAATTTTCACCGAGGAAAGGGGGCATATTCGGTGTGACAGGGAATAAAAGAAAATCAAAACGCTGAAAGGTATGATGAAAGATTTTTCTGAGGTATGCAGCGGCACGCAAAGCTTTTTTATAGTATGCATCATAATAACCGGCGCTGAGGACAAAATTTCCCAGCAGAATACGCAGTTTAACTTCTCTGCCGAAACCTTCGCTCCGGGTTTGAAGATAAAGTTCATGCAGGTTGTTCGGATTTTCACAGTGTTTGCCGTACCGGATACCGTCATAACGCGCGAGATTGGATGCCGCCTGCGCGCAGGCAATAATGTAATAAGCGGGCAGAGCAAAAGAGATATCCGGCAGTTCAAACGGCGTTATGTGTGCACCGCAATGTTCATATTGCCGTATGGTTTCTTCCCAAACCTGCTGTATTTCCGGTGAAAGTCCATCTTTCATAAAATTCAGTGGAATACCGATTTGTACCCCCTTTACGGAAAACGTGCTGACAAAATCCAAACGAACCGGCGGGAGAATCAGGCTAGTGGAATCTTTGCTGTCCAATCCTCCAATGACAGAAAGCACAGCCGCACAGTCTAACGCGTCTTTGGCAATTGGGCCGATTTGGTCAAAAGAAGAAGCATAAGCAATTAACCCATAACGGGAAACTGAACCGTAGGTTGGCTTTAATCCAGTGAGCCCGCACCATGCGCAGGGCTGACGGATAGACCCTCCTGTATCAGAGCCCAAAGCATAAAAGGCTTCTCCGGCGGAAACTGCCGCCGCCGCACCGCCCGAGGAACCGCCGGCAGTTCGCCGAAGGTCCCATGGATTTTTTACAGGTCCGAAGCAAGAGGTTTCCGTGGTGCTTCCCATGGCAAATTCATCCATATTCAGTTTGCCTGTTAACAAGCTTCCGGCATCTGTCAGCCGCTGTACAGAAGTAGCCGTATAAGGCGGAATGAAATTATTCAGCATACGGGAAGCGCAGGTAGTGAGGATTCCCTTAGTACACAGGTTGTCTTTCAATCCCATAGGCACGCCGGCCAGAGGAGAAGCATCCAGTTTTCCGGCAGAGATATCCGCTTGGATTTTCCGGCTTTGACAGCGCAGAGTATCTGAAGATATTTGGGTAATATAACTGTTCAGGCAGCTATCGTATTTTTGGATATTTTTTGCCGTTATATCACAGGCTTCTTGAACGCTGATTTTTTTTGTACGGATTTGTTGCGCAAGCTGTAAAGCAGTCATATCAGTAGTATTCATTAGGATTCCTCCTGTTCCATGATGTTGGGGACAAGAAAGCATCCGTTTTCTTTTTTAGGGGCGTTATATAGCAGTGTTTCTCTGTCCATACAAGGGATGGGGATATCCCTGCGCATATGGTTGCAACTTTCCTGTATCAATATTTCTGTTTCTGCGGGGAGTTTCAAAGCATCCAAATCTGAAAAATAAGTGAGGATTTCTTCAATTTGGCCAAGAAGAACGGCTTCTTCAGCCGGATCGATTTGAATCCGGCTGAGTTCTTCCAAATGACGAATTTCCTGCGGTGTAATATTCATGCAATTCCCTTCCTTTATGTTCTGTTTGGTATTGTACTATAATTCTGTATTTTTTTCCAGCAAACGGATTGAGTCCGCTGATTGCATTGTTCTGCGTAAATCCGCTGCAATTTTGACGATTTTGGTGATTTTGTTAACATTTACAGAATTTATTTGAAAATATTCGTATTTAATGGTATCATATTTCCATACCATTGTTTAGGGGGATTTGCAAGGTGAGCAAGAAAAGAAAAAAAGAGTACCAAAGCATTCTGCCGGAACTCCCGCCGCAGGAGCAGGAGACGGATTCCCAATATACAGATGAATTTTCTTTGCAGAGCAGAGCGTCGGAGGCGGAGAAGCCTGCGGACGCTTCTCCTGTTGTAAAGGAAGAAGGCGACTGGGTATGGGTGAAAATTGACAAGGACATGCTTTGCAAAGAGTGCGGCGAAAATGAAAGGGATATTTCCCGCGGGGAAGATTTTCCGTACTGCAAACAATGCGCAAAACAGCAATACCGCTACCCGTTCAGCGGATGGGCGCTGCTTGCTGTACTGATTATTTTGCTGTGCGCGGTTTTCGGCGGTTTTATGCTGCCTGCCTCGGCTGAAAATGCGGCGGCGATCCATACTGCGGACGCATATTTAAAGGATAATAAATTAGCAACTGCGGGTACAGCTTATGCTTCTCTTTATGATAAGGATGAATCCAATAAATATGTGGCAAAACGACTGGTAGATATTCTTTATCGTTCCGGCAACTGGCAGAATATTGTCAGTGTGATAGATACGACGTTTACGGAATCCGACCTGAAGCTGAAAAGCAATGAGAATTTATCAAAGATTCGCAGTGAGGTTGCTTTATATAACAGCACTTATGAAAAAGCGAATGGAATCTATACAGGTCTTGGAACGGACGCTACCTATGACGATGCAATCGGTCAGTTGGAAGCGTTGGGTACCAATGTAAATCAGCCCTGCATTGAATATTTCCGGTATAAAATTGCAGTTATGTTTGACCGTGAAAAAGCGGAAATTTATTCCATGATTTCTCAGGCATACGAGAATTATACGGATTACGGATGGCTTTTACTTTCGCCAAAAGCTTCTGCAGAGCGGCAAATGCAGCTTTATGAAGACTCGATTCATTCTGCAACGACCCTATTGGCAGAAAATGCTGAAGATGCGGAGGCATACCGTCAGCTTTCCGTTAATTATCTTTTAAAAGAAGATTATGAATCGGCAATCGGTTTTGCTACCAGCTCCTATTTGCTGAAAAAAACCGATGACGCGGCAAACGTTTTGCTTGCGGCGTATATTGCAAAAAATGATGAAGAACAGTATCAAAGCTTCCTGTCAGAAATGACCAACAGTGGATTGGAGCCGGATTACTTTATTTATCAGCTAAAAGATGGAACGACTACAATTAAAGATATTTTCCTGCAGGAGGCTGAGTAATTATGGGTACATTACATGCCGTTACATCAATTTTGACTTATCCGGGCGTCATTTTCCGTCTGGTTCTGACACAGCTTTTCTGCCGTATATTTCACTGTAAAGTAAAAAAAGTGAAATATATTTCAATAGAACGCCCCTGTGCAGTGGTGGAGCATGAGAATTTAACCGGCGCTCCCAAGCGGTTTTGGCTGTGTTTTCTTCCGTTCTTTTTCAGTTTTATAATAGGGTTGGCAATTTTGCTTCCCTCCGCATTGCAGCTGTTTCATCTGGGCAACGCTACGTTTTTGAATGCAGTGTTGTTTTGGGTTGGCTTTTCCTTAATCTGCAATATGTTTCCGGAATATCAGGATGCACGCGCCATGTGGTCCGGTATTTATAAAAACAAAAAAACGCCGATGATTGCCAAGATTCTTCTTGCACCGGTGAATGCGGTTATGTTCAGCGGCAGTTGGCTGACATATATGGGGCTGCATATGGCGGTGGGTGTTCTTGCCGCAGTTATTCTGCCGTTTCTGTTATTGCTCTTTTTATAATTAAAATCTTGCCGCCTTGTGCCGGATTTCCGGTTTACAGGGCGGCATTTTTCTTTTTTTGAGACAGGCGGAGCATACGCTTTATATAACTGTTTTGCTTGACAAAGATTCGGCCGGTTGTTAAGATGATATTATAATAATGAAATGGATTGGTTCAACTGTTTCACTAAAAACGGCGGCTTTGTTTTTAATCAGGTTATGACAGGCTTGGAGGGTATGCTTGTGGATAATGGGATGATATCGGGCGGACGTTGTTTTGGATGTATGGAAGAAAGCAATGAACGTTTTTGCCCTGTTTGCGGGTTTGATTCTTCAGCCCCGCAGGAAGAAGGTTTTCTGCCGTATGGGACTATGCTTTCCGGCAGATATATGACGGGAAGGCTTTTGGATGCGGATGGCGACGGCGCTTCTTATTTGGGATTTGATACCGGCTTAAATGAAAAAGTCATCATCAGGGAGTTTTTTCCACGGGATATTGCTTGCCGTGGCAGTAACGGCATTGCGGTGCAGATTCTGGAAGGCTGTGATATGCCGTACCTTGCCGCTTTTGCCGGTTTTAAACGCTTGTGGCGTGACTTGGCTCGGATGAAGCACCTTTCCTGCTTGCTTCCGGTTTATGATATTTTTGAGGAAAATCAGACGCTTTATGCTGTTTCGGAATATTGCAATTTTATCACGCTGAATCAGTATTTACTGAACCGCCCCAGTGGGATTCTGCGATGGGAAGAACTGCGCGGGTTGTTTATGCCGGTGCTTTCTACATTGGATACCCTGCATGGCGCAGGGGTTATTCATGGCGGTATATCACCGGAAACTTTGGTGCTATGTGAAGATAAACGGATGCGGCTTTATGGGTTCAGTATTCCGGATGTTCGTATGGAGCGCGGGGATTTAAGTGCACAGTTATTCCATGGCTATGCGGCGGTTGAGCAATATGGTTTTGACAGCCGTCTGGAGCCCTGCACGGATATTTACAGTTTTGCCGCGGTGCTTTACCGCGCAATGACAGGAAATACACCGCCGGATGCCCGTTCCCGTGTTACAAATGACCGGCTGATTGTACCGGCGCGTATTGCACAGGCAACGCCTGCTTATGTGCTGAATGCCTTGGGAAACGCCATGCAGATTCTGCCTGCGGAACGTACGCAGAATGTGGAACAGTTTCGGGCGGAGATTTCTGCTGCACCGTCGGTTACCATGTCGCAGGGATTGCCGGAATTGCGGTCTGAGGATTATCCGGAACCGCAGGAGGATAGGGAAAGGATTGTTCCGCCTAACCCTGTGCGTGAGGCAAGGGCTGATAAGAAATTGAAAACTATGTGGATTTCCCTTGGGGTTACCCTTGCGGTGCTTGGCGTTATTTGTACGATTATACTTATTATCCTTTTTACAAATCCATCCCAAAAGGTTCCTGAAGAAACTACGCAGGGCACGACTGCTGCAGAGATGCTGGCGGTGCCGAACCTAATTAGTCAGGATTATCTTAACGTGCAGTATGACGAAGCGTTGAATCGGCAATTTTTTATTGTGCCTACAGAAGAGTATAATGACTTGGAGGAAGGCATTATCTTTGAACAGGAACCATCTGCGGGTACGCAGGTAGAGACGGGTTCCAAAATTTACATAAAAGTCAGTAAAGGCATTGAGAAGATAATGCTTCCTTCCGTTACCAGTGAGAAAAAGCAGGACGCTGTGGAAAAGCTTGAAGAATTGGGTTTCTCCTGTGACGTTATTGAAAAATATAACAATGGGGATAATTCCGCAGGTTATGTTGCTGGTACGGATTTGCCGGCAGAAAAAGAATATCCCAAAGGCACAAAGGTGGTAGTCTTTGTTTGGGGCGAACCTCAGACTCAGGCAGTGCAAACAGCGGAATAATAAAGATATGATAGGGGACTTTCCTGTTGGTTCAGGAAAGCCCCATTGTTTTTCTGTTTTTAAAAAGGAGCTTTTTTTAATTATCACAATTGCTTAAAGTAATGAAAAAAGGGGAATTATGTTTTTATGAGTCAAAAAAATCAACAGGCATCTATAGGTTATGAGCATTGGCACAGAAAAACAGCATGGTTTTTGTCCGGTCAGGCAGTGTCGCTGTTTGGCTCGTCTTTGACGCAATTTGCCATTGTTTGGTATGTCACACTGGCTACTTCCTCAGGGATGATGATTATGCTGTCAAGCCTTTGCAGTTTCCTGCCGCAGATTTTAATTTCCATGTTCGGCGGAGTGTGGGCGGACCGGCATAACCGAAAGTTTTTGATTATGATTGCAGATGGGGCGATTGCATTTTCAACCCTGATACTTGCAGTTATTTTTATGGCCGGTTATAAAGAACTGTGGCTGTTATTTCTGGTTTCTGCAATCCGTTCTGCCGGTGCAGGCGTTCAAACACCGGCGGTCAGTGCTTTAATTCCTCAGCTTGTTCCTGCGGATAAACTTATGCGTATTAATGGAGTGAATACAACGATACAGTCTTTAACCACGCTGGTCTCTCCGGCGGCAAGTGGTGCAGTTTTATCTATTGCCGGTTTGGAAGCGGCATTTTTTATTGATGTAGTTACCGCAGTGATTGCTATTTTTATTATGTCCAGAATTAAAGTGGGAAAAGTGAAACGTGAGCAGGGGCAAGGCGCACGAATGAGCGTTTTTGACGATTTAAAATATGGAATACGCTATGTATGGGAACGGCCGTTTCTGCGGGCATTTTTTGCGTTTTACGCAATTTTAATGTTTCTGGTTACACCCGCAGCGCTGCTTACCCCGCTCATGACGGCCAGAAGTTTTGGCGGAGAAATCTGGAAACTAACCGCAAATGAAATGGTGTGGAGCTTTGGTACAATAATCGGCGGTGTTATAATTGCAGCATGGGGCGGTTTTAAAAACCGTATCCATTCTATTATTTTAGGGACGTTTTTGTTTGGTACGTTAACCGCGGGAATGGGGTTATCCGGGAATTTTATTTTATACCTGCTCATATTGTTTATTACAGGGCTGACCATGCCGCTGATTAACTCGCCGGGTATGGTAGTTCTTCAGGAATCTGTAGAAATGGATATGCAGGGGCGGATTTTCGGTTTGGTGCAGATTGTGTCCTCTGCGGCAATTCCATTGGGAATGTCCATTTTCGGGCCGTTGGCAGATTGGGTGAAAGTAGAATTTCTTTTGATAATAACCGGAATACTGATGATGGTGTTGGGTATCAGTATGCTTTATAACCGGAGCCTGCGGGAAATAGAGAAACAAATGCCGAAGGAAGAAAGTGAAGAGAAATAATTTAGAAAACGCATGGAAAAAACGTGAAATCAAGCATTTGGAGATGCTTTATGGAAGATAAACTCCAATAAGTAGTTTTAAAAACTATTTGATATTATTTACGAATGATTTGCCTTGACAGCCGCCCTTTTTTAGGGTAAACTGACAATAGATTGCAATGTGGAGGCGAAAATATGAATGATTATGTTATCATAACAGATTCTGCCTGCGATTTGCCGCAGGAAATGGCTGATGCTTTGGAACTTCAGGTGATTCCGTTAATGTTTACCATTAAAGGACAGGAGTATTCCAATTATCTGGATGGGCGCGAAATGTCCGCGAAGGAATTTTATCAGATGGTGCGCGGTGGTGAATCTGCAACGACCTCTGCTGTGAATATAAATACCTATAATGAAATGATTGAGCCGCTTTTGCAGGCTGGAAAAGATGTTTTAGTAATTGCATTTTCTTCAGGTTTAAGCAATACCTGCAATGCCTCTATGCTTGCAGTGCGTGAGCTTTCAGAGAAATATCCGGATCGGAAAGTTTATTCTGTTGATTCCCTCGCTGCCTGCATGGGGCAGGGGCTTTTGGTCTACCATGCCGCAATGATGAGAAAACAGGGTGTTGGTATCGATGAAGTGCGTGATTGGCTGGAAAACAACCGCCTGCGCCTTTGTCATTGGTTTACGGTAGATGACCTTAATCATTTAAAACGGGGTGGGCGTGTTTCTGCGGCGACAGCGCTGTTGGGGACAATGCTTGGCATAAAGCCGGTATTGCATGTGGATGATGAGGGTCATCTTATCAACATGAGTAAGGTGCGCGGCAGACAGGCGGCGCTGTCTGCACTGGTTGACCATATGGTGGAAACTGTAGAAAATCCAGAGGAACAGATGATTTTTATTTCTCACGGAGATTGTGAAAAAGATGCCGAAAAAGTTGCGGAGATGATTCGTGAGCGGATGCAGGTGAAAGATATTGTGATAAATTATATCGGACCGGTTATTGGCGCGCATTCAGGGCCGGGAACTGTTGCCCTGTTTTTCCTTGGCAGCCGCAGATGATTTGAAACTCCCTGAGTTGTACAGAGACAGGTTGATATTCCGTGCAATATCTTAATAGTTTTTATCTGCTTCGTTTACTGCTTCTTTCAGTTCTGTTTCATCATAAAAAAACGGAGATAGAAAGTTTTGTGCAATCTTTTGTTTCTCATGAAAAGATGCTCCGCTCCAATGTTTGCATGTTTTCATCAAAAGAATTGCACGTTTTCTGTAATCAGGTCTGTTTTTTTAGCTGAAACCACTCTAACCATTCGGCTGATTTGTTACTGTTAATCAACAGTTCTCTGACTTGTACATATATATCTGCTACTAAAGGACTGCCGGATACTAATTCGTTGTCCGGATTCAAATGAAACTTTGCTTCTAATAATGCTTTGTGTAAATTAAGTATTTCATAATAGTCTAATTGCAAGTTGAATTTACACATCGTTACACCACCCAATTTTTATATGTTGCTTAGATTTTATCATAGATAGTTTTTTCATTCAAATGCGTTGATGAAATTTGCGGAGTTCATAACCGACAGCTCTTTAAGATGAGAGGAAGATTTGGAACGGCATATTGACAGTTCTGACAGGATGTGTTAATATATTTCCAATAGGATATAAAGGCGATGACGGGGAACAGTAACTCTCTTGGTTTTATGCAGAGAGCCGCCGGTTGGTGCGAGGCGGTTAAAACGGAGTGCGAATATCACCCCAACAGCTTCCAGCCGAACCCAATTGGCAGTAGGTGTGGGCGTTTCCCCGCGTTATTGGGGCAGGCATTCGGCGTTTTGCCCGATGCTGTGAGCGGTTTCCTTTAAAGGGAACAATAAGAGTGGTACCACGGAGTTTTACATCTTCGTCTCTTAACTGAGACGGAGATTTTTTTATTTTATCAAACGGGGAGGCTGTTTTATGGAATTAAACGGAGCGCAGATAATTGTTGAAGTTTTGCTGGAACAAGGTGTTGATACTGTGTTTGGGTATCCGGGCGGGGCAGTGTTGAATATCTATGATGCTCTGTATCAATACAGTGACCGGATTCGGCATATTATGGCTGCCCATGAACAGGGAGCATCCCACGCGGCGGACGGCTATTCCCGCTCTACAGGCAAAACGGGTGTAGTAATTGCAACATCGGGTCCGGGTGCAACAAACCTTGTTACCGGAATTGCAACAGCTTATATGGATTCTGTTCCTATGGTGGCAATTACCGGCAATGTCGCGATGCCCCTGTTGGGCAGGGACAGTTTTCAGGAAGTTGATATTACCGGTATTACAATGCCTGTCACGAAGCATAACTTTATCATTAAGGATATCCGCGACCTTGCGCCGACTCTGCGGCAGGCGTTTGAAATTGCAAACAGCGGAAGGAAAGGGCCTGTCCTTGTAGATGTACCGAAGGATATGACGGCGGCGGTTACAGAATATACCCGCCAGGCGGCGGTAAAGCCGTACCCTAACCGCCCGCTGAAAGAAAACCGTGTTAAAGAGGCAGTACAATTACTGCAAAAGGCAAAAAAACCGTTCATTTATGCAGGCGGCGGAGTGATTTCCGCAGGGGCTTCTAAAGAATTGCTTCAATTGGCGGAAAAAATGCAGATTCCTGTGGCGTGTTCTTTAATGGGTTTGGGGGGATTCCCGCATAATCATTCATTATTTGCAGGGTTTGTAGGTATGCATGGGACTTTTGAAGCAAACAAAGCGATTGACTGCTGCGATGTTTTGCTGACAGCAGGCGCGCGTTTTTCCGACCGTGTGGCGGGCAACAGGGAAAAATTTGCAGAGAATGCGAAAATTATCCAGATAGATATTGATTCTGCGGAAATTGACAAAAATGTTGCAACGGCAATGCATATTACCGGGGATTTGAAAGAAGTGCTTGGCAGGTTAGAGCAGGCGCTGGAGCCGGTTTCCCGCCCCGAGTGGCTGGCGCAAGTCCGTAAGTGGAAAAAGGAAGAAAGTGTTCCGGTTCAAGGTGATGTCCTCAGAGCGAAAGATATTATTGAATGTGTAAATGAATTAGCAGGGGATGACGCGATTATTGCAACAGATGTTGGACAGCATCAGATGTGGACAGCGCAGTATTACCATTTTAACCGTCCGCGTTCCTTTTGTACCTCCGGAGGTTTGGGAACAATGGGTTACGGAATGGGGGCGGCTATTGGTGCACAGGCCGGTAATCCTGATAAAAGAGTGGTATTGTTCAGCGGCGACGGCAGTTTTCATATGAATCTGAATGAGCTTGCTACACTCGCGTCATATGAGTTTCCGGTTATCGTTATTGTCATGAATAATCAGGTGCTTGGTATGGTGCGCCAGTGGCAGAAAGTCTTTTATGGAAGCCGTTTTTCTTCCACAGACCCGCATAGAAAAACAGATTTTGTCCGCCTTGCAGAAGCATTTGGTGTAACTGGTATGCGAATGGAAACGCCTGAGCAGATGCGCCCTGTTTTGAAACAGGCATTTGCTTTGAAAAAGCCGGTGGTAATTGATTGCTGTATATCGAAGGATGAAAATGTGCTGCCTATGATTCCGCCGGGAGGGACGGTGGAGGATATCATTGAAATGATGGACTGCTGAGAAAGGGGGAAGCACGATGAAAGAGAAATTAGCGCTCAGTGTTCTGGCATACAACCATTCCGGCGTACTGCCGCGGATGACAGGGTTATTTTCCCGCAGGGGATTTAACATCCAAAGTTTAACTGCAAGTGAAACGGAAGACTCGGAGGTATCTCGTATAACTATTGTTGCGTTGTGCGACCCCGCGACGTTTCGGCAAGTGGAAAAGCAGATTTGGAAACTGGAGGATGTCAGGAAAGTAGTCCGTCTGGATTTGGAACGTTCCAGTGTGAGCGAGCTTGCCCTTGTTAAAGTTGCGGCTTTGAATAAAGACAGAGGGACGGTTTTGCGCACGGTGACAAAATATGGCGCAAGAATTAAAGATATTGGGCATACATCTATGACGGTGGAACTAACGGGGCAGTCGGAAACGCTGGATGCATTTATTCAGGAAATGCAGGAATTTGGGATTGTGGAAATGGCGCGTACAGGAATTACAGCCTTGGCTTATGGGGACAGGAGCATTCATGACGATGATTATGTCAGGTAGAAAATTACCAAAGAGAGGTGCCTTATGAAAAAAGCAGTAGAAATTTTTGATTCTACCCTGCGGGATGGAGCGCAGGGGGAAGGGATTTCTTTTTCAGTGGAGGATAAACTGCATATCGTTACGGCGCTGGATGAACTTGGGGTAAAGTTTATAGAAGCAGGGAATCCCGGTTCCAACCCAAAAGATTTGGAGTTTTTTGAGCGGGCAAAAAATCTTTCCTTAACGCATTCCAGACTGGTGGCTTTCGGCAGTACGCGCCGCAAAGAAATTCGTGTGGAAGAAGATGCAAACTGCCGTGCGCTGCTGGAAGCGCAGACCGACGCGGTGGCAGTATTTGGCAAGTGCTGGGATTTGCATGTTTTGGAAATTCTTCAGACTACTTTGGAAGAAAATCTTGCAATGATTGAGGACACTTGCGCCTTTTTTAAAAAAGAAGGGAAAGAGGTTTTCTTCGACGCAGAACATTTTATTGACGGCTGGAAGAATAACCGCGGCTATGCCCTTGACGCATTAAAGGCGGCGGTACGCGGCGGTGCGGATTGCCTTATATTATGCGATACCAACGGCGGAAGTTTTCCCCATGAGGTACAGGAAGTGATAACCTCCGTTTGCAAAACTTTCCCTGACCGGCGTATCGGTATCCATTGCCATAATGACTGCGGATTGGCCGTTGCGAACTCTGTGATTGCAGTGCAGGCGGGCGCATGCCATGTGCAGGGGACATTTTTAGGTTTCGGCGAGCGGTGCGGGAATACAAACCTTTCCACAATGATACCGGATTTGCAGGTTAAACTTGACTATGAATGTATTCCTGATGATAACATACAAAATTTAACTGCTGCTGCACGCCGTGTGGCAGAAATAGCAAATGTAACACTGCATAAGAATGTTCCTTTTGTCGGGCACAGCGCGTTTGCCCATAAAGCAGGCATGCATGCGGACGGCGTGCTGAAAAACACAAAATCATTTGAACATATTGACCCGGAAATGGTCGGCAATGAACGGCGTTTTCTCATGTCTGAAATTGCAGGGCGTACAGCGGTTCTGCGAAAAATCAATAAAATTTGTCCGAATATCCATAAAGATTCTCCGCAAACCTATGCTATAATAGAAGAGCTGAAAGAAAAGGAACATATGGGCTACCAATATGAAGGCGCGGATGGCAGCTTTCAGTTGGTTATCCGTCGGGTGCTGGGACTTTCTCGCTCGTTTTTCTCCCTGATCAGTTATAAAATACTTGGCGAACTGCCGACGGACAATGGACACGGCGATACGGCTACGCTGAAGCTGGATGTAGGCGGGCAGACTACCATTGCGGCGGCAGAGGGCGACGGTCCAGTCAATGCACTTGACCTTGCGCTTAGAGAAGCGCTGCGGGATTTTTATCCGTGCCTAAATAAAATACATTTGATTGACTATAAGGTTCGTGTCATGGAACCCCGCGATGCAACGGCGGCTATGGTGCGTGTTTTAATTACTACAACAGACGGAACGGATGTTTGGACGACCGTAGGCGTATCCTGCGATATTATTGAGGCAAGCTGGATTGCGCTTGTGGATTCAGTAGAATATAAGTTATATCAGGAGTTTGAGAAACATCCGGAAAATTTTCCGGATACTCTGAATTTTTAAGGAGGAATTATGAAATGGCAATGACAATGACGCAAAAAATTCTTGCCGCACATGCGGGGCTCCCGGAAGTAAAAGCCGGACAGCTGATTGAAGCGAAACTGGATATGGTTTTGGGCAACGATGTGACGTCTCCTGTTGCTATCAATGCGTTTGAGGGATGCGGGGCACATCAGGTGTTTGATAAAACAAGAATTTCATTGGTTATGGATCATTTTACCCCGAATAAGGATATTAAATCTGCACAGCACTGCAAACAGGTACGGGCGTTTGCAAACAAATATGATATTGATAATTATTATGATGTTGGGGAGATGGGCGTAGAACATGCGCTTCTGCCGGAAAAAGGGTTGGTTGGCCCAGGCGACTGCATTATAGGTGCAGACAGCCACACATGTACTTACGGTGCGCTCGGCGCTTTCTCTACGGGCGTAGGTTCTACGGACATGGCGGCAGGTATGGCTGCGGGCAGGGCATGGTTTAAAGTTCCCTCCGCGCTGAAAATTGTGCTGACAGGCAAACCGCCGAAATATGTTGGCGGTAAAGATGTAATTTTACATCTGATTGGTAAAATCGGTGTGGACGGCGCCTTGTACCGTTCTTTGGAATTTACAGGAGACGGCATTAAGAATCTTTCTATGGATGACCGCCTGTGCATTGCAAACATGGCGATTGAAGCCGGTGCGAAAAACGGTATTTTTCCTGTGGATGAGGTAACGCTGGAATATGTGAACGGGCGTACTGTGAGAAAATGTCGGGTGTTTGAAGCAGATACAGACGCTCCTTATGATGAAGAAATTGTAATTGATATGTCTCAGCTTCATCCAACCGTCGCTTTCCCTCACCTGCCGGAGAATACGCGCGAAGTGGATAAAGCCGGTGAAGTTAAAATTGACCAAGTAGTTATTGGATCCTGCACTAATGGGCGTATGGAAGATATGCGTGCCGCGGCGGAAATCCTGAAAGGCAGAAAGGTTGCGAAAGGCGTGCGCTGTATTGTAATCCCTGCAACGCAGAAGATTTATATGGATTGTATTGCCGAGGGGCTGACTCAAATCTTTATGGAGGCAGGCTGTGCTGTCAGTACACCAACCTGCGGACCCTGCCTCGGCGGTCATATGGGAATCCTTGCAGAAGGAGAACGCGCAGTTGCAACCACCAACCGTAATTTTGTCGGACGAATGGGTCATCCGAAAAGTGAAGTTTACCTTGCGAACCCGTATGTGGCGGCGGCAAGCGCAGTGACCGGTTATATCACCGACCCTGCGGAATTATAATATGGAATTGGAGGAATTGTTATGAAGGCACAGGGCAGAGTTCATAAGTACGGAAATAATGTAGATACGGATGTCATCATTCCCGCGCGTTACCTGAATACCGCAGATCCGAAAGAGCTTGCTTCCCACTGTATGGAAGATATTGATACGGAATTTGTCAAAAAAGTTAAAGAAGGCGACATCATGGTGGGAGAACGCAACTTCGGTTGCGGTTCTTCCCGTGAGCATGCTCCTATTTCTATTAAGGCTTCTGGTATTTCCTGCGTAATTGCGGCATCATTTGCACGCATTTTTTACCGGAATGCATTGAATATTGGTTTGCCGATTTTGGAATGTGAACAAGCAAGCCGCGAAATCAGCGCCGAAGACGAGGTCAGCGTTGATTTTGACACGGGGGTAATCACTGATGTTACAACGGGCAAAACTTATCAGGCGGAACCGTTTCCGCCGTTTATTCAGAATATTATTGCCAAAGGCGGATTGCTGGCATCTATTTCTGAATCCCTTTAAAATCTAGAACAAGCGTTGTTATGGCGCTGCCGGAAACGGCAGCGCCTGTTTTGCGTACAGCGAAAGTATAGTGGCTTTGTTATTTATTTCAACAAAAAACGTGAAAAAATGTTGACCATATTAAAAGGATGTGTTAATATTTAACAGAAACAACTTTCGGTGAATGTTGTGCATGAGTTATTGTATTACAGCCGATTGTAAAATACGGACAAGGAGAATATCAAAATGAAAAGACGAGTATTATCTTTGGGAATGGCGTTGCTGTTAATGATTGCAGTGTTGCCGCTGTCGGTTTATGCGGTGGACGGAGTGAAAATTGATGAGGCGAATTTTCCCGACTCGCTTTTCCGCAGTTATATAAGCGAAAATTTTGACACGGATGGGGATGCGTTTCTTAGTCCGGATGAAATAGCGGCAGTTACATCAATAAACCTATCCAATATGCAGGTGGTGGATTTACAGGGAATAAAAAATTTTCCATTAACCAGTTTAAATGTAAGCGGATGTACTGTCTTAGAGAATTTGAATTGCAGCAGTAATCAGCTGACCGATTTGAATGTGAGCGGATGTTCTGCTTTAAAGAATTTAGAATGTAGCAATAACCAACTGATTGGTTTGAATGTAAGTGGTTGTCCTGCTTTGACATACTTACAATGCAGTGCCAATCCACTGACTAGTTTGGATGTAAGCGGCTGTACTGCGTTAAAGGATTTGGAATGTACGGGTACTTTACTGACCGATTTGGATGTAAGTAACCATACTGAACTAATACGGCTGAATTTTTACAATGAACAAATGAAAAATTTGAATGTGAGCGGATGTATTTCATTAACATATCTGACTGGTCTTCCCAGCGCTTTGTTTTTTAGAGGGAATTCAATAGAAAGCCTGAATGTAAGCGGCTGTACTTCATTACAAAGCTTGAATTTAGCGACTCCTCAGTTAAGCAGTTTAAATGTAAACGGCTGTACCTCGTTAAAGACATTAGATTGCAGTGGAACCCAGTTAACCGATTTAGATATAAGCGGCTGTACCGTATTGTGGAGATTGAATTGTTATAACAACAGTCGGTTAAGCAGTTTAGATGTAAGGGACTGTACTGCTCTGGAAAATTTGGCTTGTAGTAATAGTCAGTTGACCGATTTAGATGTAAGTGGATGCACGGCTTTGAAGGAATTGATTTGCCATACTAATCCAATGAAAAGTCTGAATA
Source organism: uncultured Eubacteriales bacterium (assembly GCA_934546985.1). Taxonomy (GTDB): domain Bacteria; phylum Bacillota; class Clostridia; order Oscillospirales; family Acutalibacteraceae; genus CAKTEE01. The sequence goes on along the minus strand of CAKTEE010000005.1, from coordinate 166,704 downwards.
TAAGCGGTACGGCAATACAGCGTTGGTATGGTGATACACTGCCAACGTTGATCAGCTTGAATGCCAGCAATTGTTCTGAATTAGAATATTTGGGTAACATTAGCAAGATGACCGATTTGACCGATTTGGATGTGAGCAACTGTACCTCGTTAAGGACATTGGATTGCAATAACAGTCAGCTGAGCAATCTGAATATAAATGGTTGTACTGCTTTGGAGGAATTGATGTGTTATAACAGCCGACTGACTGATTTGGATGTGAGCGGATCTTCTGCATTGACCAAATTGAATTGCGGAGGTGATTCGCTTATCGATTTAAATGTAAACGGCTGTACCACTTTAAAGGAATTGGGTTGCAGCAACAGTCGTTTAAGCAGTTTGGATATAAGAGATTGTACTTCTTTGGAAGTTGTATTCTGTGTTTATAATAATGACATGACTGATTTAAATGCAAGCGGCTGTACTTCATTACAAAGTTTGAATTTAGCGACTCCTCAGTTAAGCAGTTTAAATGTAAGCGGCTGTACTGCTTTGACAAATATAAACTGCATAGGCAGTCAGCTGAGCAGTTTGGATTTAAGTCAAAATACCGCATTAGAAACTTTATATTGCGATGAAAGTCGGTTGACCGATCTGGATTTGAGTCAAAATACCGCATTAGAGACTTTACATTGTAGTGATAATCAGCTGAGCAGTTTAAATTTAAGTCAAAATACTGCGTTAAAGTATTTATATTGCAATAACAATCAGTTGAGCAGTCTGGATTTGAGTCAAAATACCGCATTAGAGACTTTATATTGCAGTTACAATCAGCTGAACAGTTTGGATTTGAGTCAAAATACTGCGTTAAAGTATTTATATTGCGATAACAACCAACTGAACAGTTTGGATTTGGATAAAGAAATTAAAGATCTGTCTGCGGAAGCCCAGATATCAAATCTGGGAATTCAGAAAACATCCGGTGGTTGGACGGCGGATTTGGCAAAGCTAGTTGGGGAGGAGAATCTGAATAAAGTAGAAATAAAACCGGAACAGGGATGGCAGTATGATGCAACGGCAGGAACTGCTTCATATATCGGAGAAAATATGCCTGTGGAACTGATATATTATTATAACGGGAATAATTTTCCGACAGCAAGTATGGATGTAACAGTAACCCTTTTTGAAAGTCAGAAAATACGGCCGTGTGTTGTTATGAAACAGGGTGCGGAGCAGGCGTACGTAAACGGAATTGTTGCACCTACTACCCGATATGATGCCGGTTATGCAAAAGCGGAAAATATTAGCGGTACAATGCAGATGCCGTTGCGTTATATCGCGGAAGTTAACGGTTTTACTGTAGATTACGATGCGGATACGGAAAACATCAAAGTAACCAATCCATCGGACGGAACATACCTTCTGATAATTCTCGGAAATAATATTGTAACAAAGCATGCATCGGACGGAACTTTGATTGCTTCATCTAACATACCCCTTGCTTTTACCGTACAAAACGGCGTTACCGTGGGTCCGCTGCGTTTTACCTGTGAAGCTTTGGGGTTAGCGGTTTCTTATCAGGAAACCGCCCATGGTACTTATGTGGTAATATCGCAGGAAGTGCAAACAGACGAAAATGCGCTTGCGAAAATTGAAGAAGCTTATCAGCTCGGACTTTAAGGTTTGTTATTAACAAAGGGACTGCAGTACTGCAGTCCCTTTGCTCCTTTTGCGGGCAGGACTTAATTCAAACGCTGTGAAATTTGGATATTCCCATACAGTCAACGGGAAGCGAATTCAGCACAGACAGAACGGATTTTCAATTTTGAAAGCAGCAGTTTTTCAGAAAACTGTTTGCACCGAAATAAACGGTGAATAAAAGTAAAAAAGAGACAGGATACTGAGAGAAGAAAACAGATAATCGTGCAGGAAAGATACATTTCGGACCAACTGAACCATTACCTGCAGGAATCTATATGCCGTGATGCACGAGGCCTGAAAAATAAAGGGAAAGAAAACCATGGATTTTGCATTTTTTTGCGGAATTTTTATTGACAAGGTACTGGCAATGCGCTATGATTAATATAATTAAAATGGGGTAGGTTGGACAATTTCAGAAAACACCTTTTTGTGTACCTAAGTTTTTGCATATCTGTCCTATATCCCGTTTTCCTTGCATTATGGCCCTATTGGGAAAAAGTTAGGAGACAGTAAGTAATGATTAAAAAAGGTAAAAAAATTACAATTCTCGGTGCGGGCAACGTCGGTGCAACCTGTGCCTACACTTTAACCTTAGCCGGTTTGGTTTCTGAAATTGTTATGGTAGATGTAAATGCAGATAAAGCCAAGGGTGAAGCAATGGATATTATTCAGGGTACAGCATTCTGTCCTCCGGTGAATATTTATGCAGGCTCTACCACGGATGCACGCGATTCTGATATTGTTATCGTAACTGCGGGTATCGGCAGAAAGCCTGGTCAGACACGTATTGATCTTGCGCAGACCAATGTAAATATTATGCGCAGCCTTATTCCGGAAGTTGTTAAGCAGGCGCCGCATGCTATTTATCTTGTTGTCAGCAACCCTGTTGATATCCTGACATATGCTATTTTGAAAATTTCCGGTTTGCCGGATAATCAGGTTATCGGTTCCGGCACTATGTTGGATACCACTCGTCTGAGAACGGCTTTGGCACAGCATGTGGGCATCAACTCTCATGACGTGCAGGCTTATGTTTTCGGTGAACACGGCGATACCGCTATGATTCCATGGTCTCTGACTTCTATTGCGGGGATGCAGATGTGGAATTTCTGTGAAAACGTATGTAAAAATCATGGAAACTGCGGCAAGCAGGATTTGTATGCGATTACAGATGATGTAAAAACTTCCGGTGCAAAGGTAATTGGCTTGAAAGGTGCAACCTATTATGCAGTTGCGTTGGCTGTTCGCCGTATTTGTGAAGCAATTGTTCGCGATTCCAGCTCTGTTATGACAGTTTCCGGTTTAATTCACGGTCAGCATGGAATTCACGACGTTTGCCTGAGTCTGCCGTTTATTGTTGGCGCAAAAGGTCTTGAAAAAGAAATCACTCCTCCGTTAACCGGAGAGGAAGAACTCCAGCTCATGCACAGTGCGGAAGCGCTCCGCTATGTTTTGAATTCTCTTGAAATTTAAAAAATACTTGAAACGGGTTTGCAGATTAACCTGCATCGTGATATAATTAACAAAGTTTGTTAAATAAAACGGAGGAATCTGAAATGGATTATGCAAAAGAATCTTTACGCCTTCATGAAGAATGGAAGGGCAAAATTGAGGTAGTTACCCGCTGTCCGATTGAAACAAAGGATGACTTGTCTCTGGCTTATACCCCGGGCGTTGCACAGCCGTGTTTGGAAATTCAGAAAAATGTAGACAAAAGCTATGATTTAACCAGAAGATCCAATTTGGTTGCGGTTGTTACCGACGGTACAGCGGTTCTCGGTTTGGGCGATATTGGACCGGAAGCTGGTATGCCGGTTATGGAAGGCAAATGCGCTTTGTTTAAGAAATTCGGCGATGTTGACGCTATTCCGCTGTGCGTCCGCTCCAAAGAAGTTGACGATATTGTAAAAACTGTTGCATTGCTTGCAGGAAGTTTTGGCGGTGTGAATTTGGAAGATATTTCTGCACCGCGTTGCTTTGAGATTGAGCGCAAACTGAAAGAAATCAGCGATATCCCAATTTTCCATGACGACCAGCATGGCACTGCGGTAGTTACCCTTGCCGCTATGCTCAATGCGTTAAAGCTGACCGGCAAAAAGTTGGATGAAATTACGGTTGTAACTTCAGGTGCAGGAGCTGCTGGTATTGCGATTATCCGCTTGTTAATGGCAATGGGTCTGAAAAATGTTATCCTTTGCGACAGAAAGGGCGCTATTTATGAAGGCAGAGAAGGCCTGAACAAAGAAAAAGAAGAAATGGCAAAGATTTCTAACTTTGATAAAAAATCCGGTACTCTCGCAGACGTCTTGGTGGGTGCGGATGTGTTTATTGGCGTATCAGCTCCCGGTTGTGTGACGCAGGATATGGTTCGCAGCATGGCACCAAATGCAATTTTGTTTCCAATGGCAAATCCGGTTCCGGAAATTATGCCGGATCTTGCCAAAGAGGCAGGCGCCGCAGTTGTTGGCACTGGGCGCAGTGACTTTGCAAACCAGATTAATAATGTTTTGGCATTTCCGGGTATTTTCCGCGGTGCATTGGATGTTCGTGCAAAAGATATCAATGATGCAATGAAAATTGCGGCGGCAAAAGCGATTGCTGAAATTATTACAGAGGAAGAGCTTTCTCCGGATTATATTATTCCGAGTGCGCTTGATACCCGCGTTGCTCCGGCAGTGGCAGCAGCAGTTGCTCAAGCAGCTCGTGATTCTGGCGTTGCAAGACTGTAATAGTTTAAAATTTAAGTGGGATATTTTATATCCCACTTTTTAACAAGTCATATCCCCAGCCAAGTGCAATGCTAAAATAAAGGTAGACACATGGAAACCCACCATGTATCTGCCTTTTTCTTATGTTAAAATATATTTGGAGGGATAAAAATACGAAAGAGTCTAAAAGAACATATTTCTATGTTTATTACTTTAACAAAGAGAGTGTGTCGTATAAACTCGATTAGAAAACCCATGTCCAATACAGAATAGAACAAGGATTTGAATAATTAGTGGTTTTTATTTTATAATTTCACAAAGATAGTAGAGAACGCTTATAAAAAAGCTTTAGTTTTAAACATTTTAACCGATGTTCATGCCTATGGAAAAGATAGCGTTCTGACAATAGGAATAGTATGGGATTATTTACATATATTAAATGCAAAACCATAAAACAACTCCTATTTTGAAGGAATATAGGGCAATTTTATTCAATAAAAGCCAAGAATTTATTGCTTTGATATTTGCAGTTTGCTATAATCAAAACATTAAAAATATAAAAACGCAGGTCTATTTTTGAAGAATGATTCATATATTTTATATGTTGGCAAAATTAGGCTGGAAAAAGAATAGAAAAAGGAGGACATAATAAATGACAAAGGGTATGGATATGGGTGTAGAGGCTTTGTTTGACCTTTCACAGACGATTGCCGCTGGAATTTTTCAGGGCTGTTCTTATCCATGGGAGGTATTACCGAAAATTAATGAATATATCCTTTCCATAGGGTCAGAACTTTCCTTAGATGAATATGATCATCCGGCAGAAGATATTTGGATTGCAAAAGAAGCTGTTGTTTTTGCAAGCGCATATGTTACAGGACCATGTATCATTGGAAAAGGGGCAGAAGTACGGCACTGTGCATTTATCCGAGGCAGTGCAATTGTTGGCAATCATGCAGTTGTCGGCAATTCAACAGAATTGAAAAACGTTATATTATTTAATGAAGTACAGGTACCCCATTATAATTATGTGGGGGATTCCATTTTAGGGTATCGTTCTCATATGGGTGCGGGTGCGATTACATCAAATGTGAAAAGTGATAAAATGCCGGTGAATGTTAAAAATGGTTGTAAAATTATTGCTACTGGTATGAAAAAATTTGGAGCAATACTTGGTGATTATGTTGAGATTGGCTGTAACAGCGTATTAAATCCTGGTACTATTGTTGGGCGTAATAGTAATATTTATCCAACATCCTGTGTGCGTGGAGTAGTGCCAGCCAATAGTATTTATAAAAATTCTAGTAATATTATTGTGAAATTAAAATAATAAGGAGAAATTATAATGGGCAGACTCTTTGGTACAGATGGGGTTAGAGGAATTGCAAATACGGAATTAACATGTGAGCTTGCAATGAAAATTGGCCGTGCGGCTGCTATGGTTTTAACAGATGGCAACCGCCGTCATCCTCGTTTTGTTTTAGGCAAAGATACACGCCTTTCTTCAGACATGTTGGAGGGCGCATTAGTTGCAGGGCTTTGTTCTGTTGGTGCAGAGGTAGTATTGCTGGGTGTTATCTCTACGCCGGCAGTCGCTTATTTAGTAGGGAAATATAAAGCAGACGCGGGCATTATGATTTCCGCTTCCCATAACCCATATGAATTTAACGGAATTAAAATATTCAGTGGTGACGGTTATAAATTGCCGGATGCGCTGGAAGATCAGATAGAGGCAATGGTACTTAGCGATGTACAATCTCCAACTTTAGCGTCTGGCAGCGCAGTTGGAAAGGTTATTTCTGCGGAAACAGCGGTAAAAGATTATGTAGAGCATTTGAAAAGCACGGTACCCTATTCTCTTGAAGGAATGAAAGTGGCCGTGGATTGTTCCAATGGTTCAGCGAGTGCCACGGCTGAAAAATTATTTACAGAGTTGGGTGCTGAATGTCATATTTTAAATGACCAGCCCGATGGCGTTAATGTGAATGAGGATTGCGGTTCTACACACATGGAAAGCCTTATGGAGTATGTAAAAAAACATGGGCTGGATGTGGGAGTTGCTTTTGATGGTGACGCGGACCGATGCCTTGCAGTAGACAATGAAGGGAAATTAGTGGACGGTGACTATATTATGGCAATTTGTGCGTTAGATATGAAAGAACGCGGAAAGCTTGCAAGAAATGCCGTTGTTGGAACAATTATGACAAATATGGGGTTTCAGAAATTTTGTGAGGAACATAATATGCGTTTTGCTGCAACCAAAGTAGGAGATCGCTATGTTCTGGAAGAAATGCTGTTGGAAGAATATAATTTTGGCGGTGAACAATCGGGCCATATTATTTTTCGTGACTTTGCAACAACAGGTGACGGACAGTTGACTGCAATCCAGCTGTTATGCTTATTGCGCCGCAGGCAGGCAAAGCTTTCTAGTCTGTCCACGCTTATGGAGCGTTATCCGCAGATTATGATTAATGTGAAGGTTTCTGCTGAAGGTAAGTTGGCATTTTATACCGATCACACAATTAAGGCGGAAATTGAAAAAGCAAAAACAGAGTTGGGGACAGAAGGCCGTATTATTGTCCGTGTTTCAGGGACGGAACCATTGATTCGGATAATGGCCGAGGGTAAAGACTTAGAACAAATTAACCGGGTTGGGACAAAAGTTGCAGATATTATCCGTGAACGCCTTATGAAAAAATAATCCATTCAGTACGACTTTTCGTTGAATAAAAAAGAGTACCGCACGAAGTTTGTATGAACTCCGTGCGGTGATATTATTTATTTGCTTTTTCTTAAGAATAGTATAAAAGAAGTCAAAAGATTGCGAAAATAGCGTTAATTTTTAATTTACTCTTGATTTTTTAATGATACTATGATAAAATATCAGCATTATAAATGAAAATATAGTGCATGGGGGTATAGCTCAGCTGGGAGAGCGCTTGAATGGCATTCAAGAGGTCAGCGGTTCGATCCCGCTTATCTCCACCAACGTAAAAGCCTTGAAACCTATATATTAAAGGTTTCAGGGTTTTTATTTTTTGTATTTTTGGTATTGGTATGAAACATTTGCAAATGCTCTGTAGGGTCTTCGGATGCAAAAATATATTTCTGCAAATGGATGCAGAGTGAATAGATACATCAAATGATAACTGGAAGTTATATCTTCTCTGAGTTTTGGTACAGTTTAATGAAAACAGGAAGGTACATTCCCATGGACAACAGCATAAATCCTGCGCAAACCAGCATAAGAGTGTTTTGCAAAAAAGCGGGCATGCCGGGGATTGCAATTAGCAGGAACATTACAATATACAATACTGCTGTACATACTTTGCCGTACCATTTTGCACCGTTCAGCTTTTTTCCGCGGCGCAGCAAAATCAGGCAGGATATACCCATGTAAAGTTCTTTAATTATAAATAAAATGACAAGCAGATACATGTATTTTATTTTAAATAAGAGACTTAGTACAATACCGGCCTGTGTCAGCTTGTCCGCAATGGGGTCCAATGCTTTGCCGAATTCTGTTATCATATGGTATCTGCGGGCAATTTTACCGTCAACCAAATCGGTCAGACCTGAAAGCAAAATAATTCCGGCGGCAATCAAATAATCTTTGGGTTCTGCGGCGGTAACATAGCTGTATACAAAGGCTGGAATCAGCAGAATACGCATAAAACTTAGCAAGTTTGGTATGCTGAGTATTTCTTTTTTATTCCATTGCATTGTCAAACTTCCTTTCTGAAAAACTAAGAAAAAGCAGGAGATTTCATATTTACCCTCATCCGCACATATTATACTGCAAACCGTGCTGAAATGCCAGAAGCTTTTTTGAAAGATTTGTTTTGAAAAAAGGACAAAAGCCTATGGAAAACAACTTCCATAGGCTTTCTTCCCGTTAAGCAAAGCAGAGATTAAAGGTATTGTTTATTTAAATATCAAAAAGGAGCTTGCCGTAGGTTGGAAACGGCCAGTATTCTTCCCCAGTTAAAGTTTCCATTTCGTCAGCCGCAGCACGAATTTCCTGCATGGTAACAAAGACGGTATCTCTGTAATATTCTGCTTCTTCTTTAATGTGTGTGATAGTTTTTACATGGAGCAAACTGTCGGATAATGCTTCTGTTTTTTTATAAAGGCTGGTACTAAGGGCAGACAGACGCTGAATCAGGCTTTCTTCCACTTCTGCAGATATAGGTAAAGAAAGTTGTTTCTTTTGCAAGACAGAAGTATTGAGCGTATTAATATATTTGAACGCTGCAGGAAGAATCTGCCGTTTTGCCATTTCCAGCATGGTGAGTGCTTCAATATGAATATTTTTACAGTAGTTTTCCATGAGAATTTCATAACGAGAGCACATTTCTGTAGCCGTAAAAATTTTATGTTTAGTGAACAATGCAATATTTTTTTCTGATATAAAGTATGGTAAAGCATCTACAGTTGTTTTCAAGTTCATTAGGCCTCTTTGTTCCGCTTCTTTCAGCCATTCCGGAGAATAATTGTTGCCATTAAAGATAATGCGTTTATGATTATGAATAGTGTCCTTAATCAACTGCTGAAGGCTTGTTTCAAAGTTTTCGGCATTTTCAAGATACTCAGCAAACTGGCTCAGTTCTTCTGCAACAATGGTGTTCAGAATAACATTTGGGCCGGAGATAGAGAGTGCGGAACCTAACATACGGAATTCAAATTTATTGCCTGTAAATGCAAAGGGGGAGGTACGGTTGCGGTCTGTTGTATCTTTTGGGAAACGCGGCAGGATATGTACGCCTACCTTCATTTCAACCTTATCTTTTTGATTGTAATTTTCACCGGATTCAATTGCTTCCAGTATCTCGGTTAATTCTTCCCCTAAGTACATAGAAACAATTGCAGGCGGCGCTTCATTAGCGCCGAGACGATGGTCGTTGCCTGCACTGGCAACAGAAATACGCAGTAAATCCTGATAGTCGTCAACCGCTTTAATAACCGCGCAGAGGAACAGCAAAAACTGTGCGTTATCCTGCGGGGAATCGCCGGGCTCCAACAGGTTGACGCCCGTATTTGTTGAAATAGACCAGTTGTTATGTTTGCCGCTGCCGTTGATGCCTGCAAAAGGCTTTTCATGCAGCAGGCAGGCTAAACCATGCTTTTGCGCTGTTTTTTTCATAATTTCCATGGTAAGCTGATTGTGGTCGGTTGCAGTATTGGTGTTGGTGTAAATCGGTGCAAGTTCATGCTGTGCCGGAGCTACCTCATTATGCTCTGTTTTTGCAAGGATACCCAGTTTCCAGAGTTCTTCGTCCAAATCCTGCATGTACGCAGCAACACGGGGTTTGATAGCGCCGAAATAATGATCTTCCAATTCCTGGCCTTTCGGCGGTTTTGCACCGAACAGAGTTCTGCCGCAGAATTTCAGATCCGGTCTTTTTTCATACAGTTTACGGTCGATTAAAAAATATTCCTGTTCCGGTCCGACTGTAGTGTTTACACGGGTAACGTCAAGCTTGCCAAATAGACGCAGGATACGCAAAGCCTGTTTATTGATTAATTCCATGGAACGAAGAAGCGGTGTTTTTTTATCCAAAGCTTCACCGCCGTAAGAGCAAAATACTGTTGGAATACAAAGGGTACGATCCTTAATAAACGCATAGGAAGTTGGATCCCATGCAGTGTAACCCCTCGCTTCAAAGGTGGCGCGCAGCCCGCCGGAAGGAAAACTGGATGCATCCGGTTCGCCTTTTACAAGTTCCTTGCCGGAAAACTCCATAATCACGCTGCCGTCGCCCAGCGGAGAAATAAAACTGTCATGTTTTTCCGCAGTGATGCCGGTCATAGGCTGAAACCAGTGTGTGTAATGGGTTACACCGTGTTCAACTGCCCAGTCTTTCATTGCGTTGGCAACAACATCTGCAATAGTTTTATCAAGGCTTTTGCCTTTTTCAATGGTGCGTTTCAGTGCTTTATAAGTTTCTCTGGGAAGCCGTTTCTGCATAGTTCTGTCGTTAAAAACCATGCAGCCGAAGTTATCAGGCAATATATTGTTCATGGTAGCATCTCCGTTCTGCCGCTGCATACGGCTGATATATTTTGTGCGAGAGAGGATATTTACTTATAATAAGGTAACGCCTGCGGATTGACAGATGTTTTTTGTATCATCATCCCAAAGCGAAACTTGAACCTCGCCGATATGTGCCTTGCTCAGCAGGAACATACACAAACGGGATTGGCCGATACCGCCGCCAATGGTGAGCGGCAGTGTTCCGTCAAGCACCATTTTGTGGAATGGAAGGTTTGCACGTTCTTCACATCCGGCTGATTTCAGTTGTTTTGCCATAGCGTCAGCGTCAACGCGGATGCCCATGGAGGAAACTTCAAAAGCGCTTTGCAGGACTTCGCTCCAAAGCACAATGTCGCCGTTCAGGTTCCAGTCATCATAGTCCGGTGCGCGCCCGTCATGCTTTATGCCGGATTTCAGCCGGCCGCCAATCTGCATAATGAAAGCGGCGTGATGCTCTTTTAAATAAGCGTTTTCCCGTTCTTTCGGCGTAAGGTTTGGATAAAAATCTTCCAGTTCCTGTGTTGTGATAAACTGGATTTTCTCCGGTATGGAAACGGTAATCTGCGGATAATTTTTTTTCAGGCAGTCCAGTGTTTGGCGGATTGCTTCAAAAATAGCGGTTACGGTTTTTTTCAGGTATTCTATATTTCTCTGACCTTCAGGGATAATAGCCTCCCAATCCCATTGATCCACATAAATAGAATGCAGATTGTCCATATCTTCATCCCTGCGGATAGCGTTCATATCCGTATAAAGCCCGGAACCAGGCTGAAAGTTATAACGGTAAAGCGCCATGCGTTTCCATTTTGCAAGGGAATGAACCACTTGCGCTTCTAATCCGGTTTCTTTAATGCGGAAACTGACCGGATGCTCCACCCCGTTTAAATCGTCGTTTAACCCTGTTGCAGGGTCTACAAATAATGGGGCGGATACGCGCATCAGGTTCAACGCAGACTTTAACTGACTGGAAAAACAGCTTTTAATTTTTTCAATCGCTTCCTGCGTTTCGTAAAGAGATAAGCAGTCCGGCATGGGATAACCTGCTGGTATTACGGTTTTGCTCATGACGATCCATCCTTTCATCCGATTAAGAAAATAAAAAGGCGCCGCAGGTTTATTACCCGCGGCGCCTTTGCCGTTTACATTTGCATTTTATTCCATTGGCTGGAGATTGTCAAGGAATTTTTTGAAAAATTTTCTGAATTGCAGAAAATAGTGCCATTTTTTGCAAAAAGAATTTTGATTTGGCAAGAAATTTAGCAAAATGATGAAATTTTGCAGGACAGTCTGATTTGTGATGCAAAACCGTTGACATCCGTTTTGCTTTGCTATATGATATGCAGTAGGGAACAAAGGCGTTCCTTCCGAACCATGATTAATTTGTTGTGTTTCGGAAGGGGCGTCCTTTTTATTTTTTACGGGAGGCGGTAAAAATGCTGAAAGAAGGGCAAATCCGGATTCCCTCAGGCTGTGCCATTTCCGGTATCTTTGCCAAAGACGGCAAGCGGCTGAGCGGGGAAAGCATTGTGAAATCTATTTCTGTCATGCATGACAGAAGCAACGGCCTTGGCGGCGGTTTTGCCGGGTATGGCATCTATCCTGAATATAAGGATTTATATGCATTTCATGTTTTTTATGATAGTACACAGGCAAAGGAACAGTGCGAAAAATTTCTTGACCGGCATTTTGATATGGTGAATCTTTCAAAAATCCCAACGAGAAAAGTTTCTGCTATTCGGGATGAGCCGTTGATTTGGCGGTATTTTGTAAAACCCCTGCCGACGCGGCTGGAGAGCAGTCAGCTTGACGAACAGGAATATACCTGCCGCTGTGTTATTAAAATAAATTCTCAAATTGACGGCGCTTATGTGTTTTCCAGCGGAAAAAACATGGGTGTGTTTAAAGCGGTAGGGTATCCGGAAGATGTAGGGGAATTTTACCGGCTGGAGGAATATGCGGGTTATTGCTGGACGGCGCATGGGCGTTACCCAACCAATACGCCGGGCTGGTGGGGCGGCGCGCACCCTTTTGCACTGTTGGATTACTCCATTGTGCATAATGGGGAAATTTCTTCTTATGATGCAAACCGCCGCTATATTGAAATGTTCGGTTACCAGTGTAATTTGCTGACAGATACAGAGGTTATTACTTATATGTTTGATTATCTCAACCGCAGACAGGGATTGACACTGAATGAAATTGCAAGTATTATTGCCGCACCGTTCTGGAGTACCATTGCTGCAAAGGAACCGGAAGAAAGAGAATTGCTTACCTATTTGCGCAATGCTTATTCCAGTATGCTGATTACAGGTCCTTTTTCTATCCTTTTGGGTTTTACCGGCGGGATGATGGCGCTGAATGACAGATTAAAGCTAAGATCCATGGTGGTTGCTGAAAAAGGCGACCTGTTTTATGCGGCGAGCGAAGAAGCGGCGATACGTGTGATTGAACCTGCGCCGGATCGGCTCTGGTCGCCGAAGGGCGGGGAACCTGTAATTGTCAGGTTGAATGGAGGTGTTTCGTAATGGCAGTTAATTTTATTTATCCTGATTATGAAATCGTCAGAGATTTTACGAAATGCATCAATTGTAAAATATGCGAAAAACAGTGTGCGAATGAAGCGCATCATTATGATGAGAAATTAAAGCTTATGGTTGCTGATGATACAAAATGTGTTAATTGTCACCGCTGCGTTGCTATGTGTCCGGTACGGGCACTGAAAATCAGGAAAACAGACCATACGTTTAAGGAGAATGCAGGATGGAGTAAGGAATGCATTACAGATATTTATCGCCAGGCGCATACCGGCGGCGTACTTTTATCCTCTATGGGCAGCCCTAAAGAATATCCGGTTTACTGGGATAAAATTCTGGTCAATGCTTCTCAGGTTACCAATCCGTCGATTGACCCACTGCGTGAACCGATGGAAACAAAGGTTTTCCTCGGAAAAAAACCGGAAGGTGTGCGCAGAGATGAAAACGGGCGGCTGATAACCAAAACAGATCCATGTTTGGAACTCTCTGTGCCCATTATGTTTTCCGCTATGTCTTATGGTTCTATTAGCTATAATGCCCATGAGAGCCTTGCGCGTGCGGCGCAGGAACTTGGGATTTATTATAACACTGGTGAAGGCGGCCTGCATGAAGCGTTTTACCCTTATGGGAAAAATACCATCGTTCAGGTAGCGTCAGGGCGTTTCGGCGTGCATAAAGGTTATTTAAACGCTGGTGCGGCGATTGAAATAAAAATCGGGCAGGGGGCAAAGCCGGGAATCGGCGGACATCTGCCGGGAGAAAAAATTATCGGTGATGTTTCCCGAACCCGTATGATTCCAGAAGGTGCGGATGCAATTTCCCCTGCGCCTCATCACGATATTTATTCTATTGAAGATTTACGCCAATTGGTTGACTCCTTAAAAGAAGCGACCGGATATCAGAAACCAATTATTGTTAAAGTAGCGGCAGTGCATAATGTTGCGGCAATTGCCAGCGGTATTGCCCGCAGCGGTGCAGATATTATTGCCATTGACGGTTTCCGCGGCGGCACGGGTGCTGCGCCCGTACGAACACGTGACAATGTAGGGATTCCTATTGAACTCGCCCTTGCCAGTGTTGATGAACGGCTGAGGCAGGAGGGAATCCGCGGCAGTGTTTCTTTAGTTGCAGGCGGCAGTATCCGCAGCAGTGCGGATGTTGTCAAAGCCATTGCACTGGGTGCTGACGCAGTCTATATTGCAACAAGTGCGTTGCTTGCCTTAGGTTGTCATCTGTGTCGAAGCTGTCAGCTTGGCAAATGTAACTGGGGGATTGCAACCCAGCGTCCGGAACTGGTGAAACGGCTTGACCCGGAGGAAGGATACCGGCGGTTGGTAAACCTTGTTCGTGCATGGCAGCATGAAATCATGGAAATGATGGGTGGTATGGGAATTAACTCCATAGAAGCCCTCAAGGGGAACCGCCTGATGCTGCGGGGTATTGGGCTGAATGAAAAGGAACTTTCCATTTTGGGAATCAAGCATGCAGGAGAATAAGACAAGGCGTTTTTAAATGGCAAGGAGGGATTATGTATGAATATAGATGCACAGAATATGCCTTTTAAAGAACTGAATCAGATAGTCAGGGAAACGGCTGAAAAATATATCACCATTGATAATTGCATTGGTCAGCGCTATATCGGCGCAGGGCTGGAAGGCAGACAAATAGAGATTAACGGGATTCCGGGCAATGCGTTAGGCGCATATCTGGATGGGTGCGATATTATCGTTAATGGCAATGCACAGGATGCAACCGGCGATACCATGAATAATGGACGGATTTTTATCCACGGCTGTGCAGGCGACGCAACTGGCTATGCCATGCGCGGCGGCCGGATTTTTGTGGAAGGCAACACGGGGTATCGCGCCGGCATTCATATGAAAGCCTATCAGGAGAAAAATCCGGCGCTTGTCATCGGCGGTTCGGCAGGCAGTTTTCTTGGAGAATATCAGGCAGGCGGTATAATTGTAGTACTGAATTTGCAGGAAACACAGAAAGTTCCGGTAGGGTATTTTTGCGGCACCGGTATGCATGGAGGAAAAATTTTTCTGCGCGGCAATACCCTGCCGGCGGATTTGCCGAAACAGGTGGTTGCAAAAACGGCGCAGAAGGAAGATTTAGAAGAAATACGCCCGCTGATTCAGGAATTTTGCGATGAATTCGGCAAGAATTTTGACGAAATTATGCAGAGCCATTATTATTTATTAACGCCTGATACAAAAAATCCCTATAAACGGCTTTATACGCATAACTAATTCGTGTATAATATGAAAAGATTAAAAAGGCGGAGGTGTATTTGAGTGGATTATACAATGGCGGAGGTTCTCCAATTCATTCAGGAGAACGATGTGAAGTTTATCCGGCTGGCTTTTTGCGATATTTTTGGAATGCAGAAAAATATTTCCATTATGCCGAACGAACTGCCGCGCGCTTTTGAAACGGGAATCTCT
The DNA here is from genome assembly GCA_934546985.1 of uncultured Eubacteriales bacterium. Lineage (GTDB taxonomy): Bacteria > Bacillota > Clostridia > Oscillospirales > Acutalibacteraceae > CAKTEE01. Next base: position 151,299 of record CAKTEE010000005.1, on the reverse strand, counting down.
TTTGATGCTTCCGTTGTAAAAGGCTTTATGAACGTGGAAGAATCGGATTTATTCCTGTGCCCGGACCCCGCAACTCTGGCAGTTCTGCCGTGGCGGCCCTCCCATGGTCGGGTTGTGCGTTTTTTCTGTGACATAAAAAAGCCGGGCGGCGTTTTGTTTGAAGGGGACGGACGGTATTTGCTGAAAAATGCCGTGAAACGGGCGGCAGATATGGGCTATGTTTGTAAAATCGGTCCTGAATGCGAATTTTATCTTTTTGAAATGGATGAAAACGGAAATCCGACCCGCATTCCCCATGACAAAGCAGGCTATTGTGATATTGCGCCTTTGGATAAAGGAGAAAATGTCCGCCGTGAAATTTGTTTGGCTCTGGAAGAAATGGGTATTTTACCGGAAAGTTCTCATCATGAACAGGGCCCAGGGCAGAATGAGATTGATTTTAAATATAGTGATGCTCTTTCTGCCGCGGATAATCTGGTTACATTTAAATCTGTTGTCAAGGCAATTGCTGCACGCAACGGGCTTTATGCTTCTTTTATGCCGAAACCTTTTGAAAACAGGAGCGGAAGCGGGTTGCATATCAATCTTTCCCTATTCAAAAATGGTTTTAATATTTTTAAAACGCGGGAGGAGGGGCATTCGCAGGATGCAGAAAGCTTTATTGCCGGTGTAATGGAGCGAATACCGGAAATTACCGCGTTTTTAAATCCGTTAACCAACTCATACCGCCGTTTTGGCGGGTTTGAAGCACCCAAATATATTACATGGTCGCATCAGAACCGTTCGCAGCTAATACGTATTCCTGCGGCGACGGGGCAGTATAACCGGATGGAAATTCGTTCCCCCGACCCGTCTGCAAATCCGTACTGGGCATTTGCGCTGTTGTTGAGCGCCGGGCTTGACGGAATTGAAAAAAAACTTGCGCTTGCCCCTGCCGCTGATTTGAATTTATATCAGGCGGATGCACAGCAGCTGAAAGGTATTGCATCTTTGCCGGAACATCTGATGCAGGCAGTGCAGGCGGCTGAAACCAGCAGTTTTGTTAAGAGCGTGATACCTGAAAAAACGTTGAGCAAGTATCTGAATGTAAAGAAAAATGAAGCCGACAGATGTGCGCGCGCTCATGATCGGTGGGAGGAAGAATACAGTATGTATTTCTTGACAGTATAACCATCGGGTCAATCTGACCGGGAAGGACGGTGGGCTATGGGGCAGGTAATGATTGTTTCCAGCAGTGAAAAAAGTGCAGGTTTGCTGTATGAAATGCTGAAATCAGATAAATATGAGAAAATTTTCACTGTTTCCAGCAGCAGTGAGGCCCGTCGCAGCCTGATTCAGAACAGTTTTGATTTGGTAGTTATCAATACGCCGCTGAAGGATGAGTTTGGGCACGAGCTTGCGCTGAATATTGCCGCATCTTCCGCCGCAGGCATTATTTTAATTGTAAAAGCGGAGGCGGCGGATGAAATTTCCGCGAAAGTGGAAGATGACGGTATTTTTGTAATCGCAAAACCCATTAGCCGGACGTTCTTTTATCAGTCGCTGAAGCTGATTGAAGCTTCGCGCCGCAGGCTGTTGGGCTTAAAAAGCGAAAATTTGATTTTACAGAAGAAAATTGAAGAGATCCGGCTGGTGGACCGTGCAAAATGTGCGCTGATTCAATACTTAAATTTCAGCGAACCGCAGGCGCACCGCTATATTGAAAAGCAGGCGATGGATATGCGCCAGACCCGCAGGGAAGTTGCGGAGCAGATTTTGAAAACATATGAAAGTTAAGCATAGCAATAAGAATTTAGGAGGAATCATAATGCGGCAGGATTGTTGCCTTGTTTTGGAAAACGGACAGTGCTTCCATGGAAAAAGCTTTGGCGCGCAGGGAGAAGTGACCGGAGAAATTGTTTTTACTACCGCAATGACGGGTTATTTGGAAACCTTAACAGACCCAAGCTATTACGGTCAGATGGTAGTACAGACGTTTCCGTTAATCGGCAATTATGGCGTTATCCCATCTGATTTTGAAAGCCGCCGTCCAGCGTTAAAAGCTTATATTGTAAGAGAATGGTGTCAGTCACCCTCCAATTTTCGTGCGGAAGGTGATCTTGACGCCTTTTTAAAAGGTGCAGGAGTAATTGGTATTTATGACATTGATACCAGAGAACTAACGAAAATTATTCGTGAGCATGGGGTAATGAATGCCAAAATTGTTGTTGGTGAATTTGATATGCAGAAAACGCTGGAAGAAATCGCCGCATACCGTGTAGAAAATGCAGTGCAGTCTGTAACCTGCAAAGATGTATTCACACAAAACAGCCAGCCTGTAAAACACAGGGTTGTATTATGGGATTTCGGAGCAAAAGATAATATTCGGCGGGAGCTGGTAAAACGCGGCTGCGAAGTTATAACAGTACCTGCGGATACAAGTGCAGAAGAAATTCTTACGTTGGCTCCTGATGGTATTATGCTTTCCAACGGGCCGGGTGATCCGGCGGATAATGGGGAAATTATTGAAGCGCTTGCGAAAGTATGTCAGGCGAAAATTCCGTTGTTTGGAATTTGTCTGGGTCATCAGCTCCTTGCCCTCTCTCAGGGTGCAAAGACGAATAAACTGAAATACGGGCACCGAGGTGCAAACCAGCCGGTAAAAGATTTACTGACCGGCAGGGTTTATATTACCAGCCAGAATCATGGTTATGCAGTGGTGGGCGATACGCTTCCCGATGATGCGGTGAACCGGTATATCAATGCAAATGATAAAACGTGCGAAGGTATCTTATATAAAAATATGCCAGCATTTTCTGTGCAGTTTCACCCTGAAGCAAGTGCGGGACCGTTGGACACCGGATTTTTGTTTGATGAATTTATCAGCCTGATGGAGGGAAATGCCGTATGCCGTTAAATAAAGAGATAAAGAAAGTATTAGTAATAGGTTCCGGACCAATTGTGATTGGGCAGGCGGCGGAATTTGATTATGCGGGAACGCAGGCTTGCCGTGCACTAAAAGAAGAAGGGCTTGAAGTTGTCCTTGTTAATTCCAATCCGGCAACCATTATGACTGATAATGCAATGGCGGATGAAATTTATATTGAACCGCTGACGATTCCAACTGTAAAACGAATTATAGAAAAAGAACGTCCGGACAGCCTGCTGTCTACCCTTGGCGGGCAGACAGGACTGACGCTTTCCATGCAGCTTGCGAAAGAAGGTTTTCTTGATAAATATGGCGTTAAGCTTTTGGGGGCAAATCCCGAAACCATTGACAGGGCGGAAGACCGGCAGATGTTTAAGGATACGATGCTTGCGATTGGTGAGCCTGTGATTCCGTCTAAGGTTGTTACAACCGTACAGGACGCCGTGGATTTTGCGCAGGAAATCACATATCCCGTTATCGTGCGCCCAGCTTTCACTTTAGGCGGAAGCGGCGGCGGTATCGCGGCTGATGAAAAAGAACTGCGTGAAATTACATCCAATGGATTGCGGCTTTCACCTATTACGCAAGTGCTGATTGAAAAATGTATTTCCGGATGGAAGGAAATTGAATTTGAAGTGATGCGCGACAGCGCAGGCAATGTCATCACCGTTTGCAGTATGGAAAACTTTGATCCAGTAGGTGTGCATACAGGGGATAGTATTGTTGCCGCTCCGGTTATGACCCTTTCGGATAAGGAATATCAAATGCTGCGCAGTGCGGCGCTGAACATTATAACTGCAATGGGAATTGAGGGCGGCTGTAACTGCCAGTTTGCACTGCACCCAACCAGCTTTGAATATGCCGTTATCGAAGTAAATCCCCGTGTATCGCGTTCTTCTGCACTGGCTTCTAAAGCAACGGGGTATCCGATTGCTAAGGTTGCAGCGAAAATTGCCATTGGTTATACGCTGGATGAGATTCCGAACGCAGTTACAGGCAAAACCTGTGCATGCTTTGAACCCGCGTTGGATTATGTAGTGGTAAAGTTTCCTAAATGGCCATTTGATAAATTTGTTTATGCAAAACGTACATTGGGCACGCAGATGAAAGCAACAGGAGAGGTTATGGCAATCGGGCAGAATTTTGAAACAGCGTTAATGAAGGCTGTCCGTGGGGCGGAAATATCTCTTGACTGTCTTACCATGCCGTTACTTGCAGAGCTGACGGATGATGAACTGGAAGAACGTTTGCATATCTGCGATGACCGCCGTTTATTTGTGATTTATGAAGCGCTGAAACGCGGAGTGACTTGCGAGCATATCCATGAAATTACAAAGATAGACCTTTGGTTCCTTGCAAAGGTATTGCATCTGGCAGAAATAGAAAAAGAGCTTTCTGCGGCCCCGTTGACGCAGGAGATATACAAAGAAGCAAAAAAATATGGATTCCTTGATAAGACGATTGAACGTATCAACGGTTCGGCAGTTGAAAATCCGCTGACTGCGTCTTATAAAATGGTAGATACCTGCGGCGCTGAATTTGACGCCCAAACCCCATATTTTTATGCAAGTTTTGATGAAGTAAATGAGGCGGAAGCATTTAAAAAGAGCAGGGAAAGCGGAAAAAAGACAGTGATTGTTTTTGGCTCAGGTCCTATCCGTATCGGGCAGGGAATTGAGTTCGATTATGCTTCCGTCCATAGTGTATGGGCGCTCAAACGTGCTGGTTTTGAGGTTGTCATTGTCAATAACAATCCGGAGACGGTTTCGACGGATTTTGATACTGCAGACCGTCTGTATTTTGAGCCGCTGACCCCTGAGGATGTTATGAACGTTATTAAAACCGAACAGCCTTACGGCGTTGTTGTTGCTTTCGGCGGGCAGACGGCAATTAAACTGACAAAATTTTTGGAAAGCAAAGGCGTCCGTATTCTCGGTACCACCGGAGACAGTATTGATGCGGCGGAGGATAGGGAGCGTTTTGATGCTTTGCTTGAACAGCTGCATATTCAAAGGCCTAAGGGCTTTACGGTGATGACAGAAGAAGAAGCGCTGGATGCTGCGAATAAATTGGAATATCCTGTGCTCATGCGCCCCTCCTATGTGCTTGGCGGACAGAATATGATTATTGCATTCAGTGATGCAGATATCCGCGAATATATGGGAATCATTCTCAGTCATGAAATTGACAACCCTGTCTTGATTGATAAATACCTTTCCGGTATTGAAATTGAGGTGGACGCAATTTGTGATGGCGAGGATATTTTAATTCCGGGAATTATGGAGCATATTGAGCGCGCAGGTGTACACTCTGGCGACTCTATTGCTGTTTACCCTGCGTGGAATGTCAATGGGGAACTGACGGAAAAGCTGGTGGAATATACAAGACAGCTTGCCCTTTCTCTGAATACCAAAGGGCTTGTCAATATTCAATATGTAATCCATAATAATCAAATTTATGTGATTGAAGTGAATCCGCGTTCTTCCCGTACAGTACCTTATATCAGCAAAGTAACAGGCGTGCCAATGGTGGAACTGGCAGTGAAGGCAATGCTGGGCGAAAAGCTTAAGGATATGGGATTTGGTACGGGATTGTACCGTGAACCGCCGTATGTTGCAGTAAAGGTTCCGGTTTTCTCCTTTGAAAAGCTTTCCGATGTTGACGTTCATCTTGGACCGGAAATGAAATCCACCGGCGAGGTTCTCGGCATTGGGAAAACACTGGATGAAGCGTTGTATAAAGGGCTGGTCGCCGCAGGCTATCGTATGGAAAAAAGCGGAGGCGTGCTGATTACCGTGCGGGATCAGGATAAAATTGAAATTGCCGACACGGCAAAACGGTATGCGCAGTTAGGGTTCCATTTATATGCAACCAAGGGTACGGCGGATGTTCTGAAAAAAGCCGGATTGGAAGTTGACGCGGTGCATAAAATTCACGAGGCAGAGGAAAACACCATGACCCTGCTGGAAAGCGGAAAAATTAACTATATTATTTCTACTTCTTCCAAAGGCAGAATTCCTACCCGTGACAGCGTAAAAATCCGCCGGAAGGCCGTGGAAAAATCCATTCCTTGCCTGACTTCTATTGATACGGCAAACGCCCTTGCTGCAAGCTTGTTGGGGCGTTATTCCCAAAACAGTACAGAACTGGTGGATATTAATAATATGAGGGAGACACGTATGAAGCTGAAATTTACAAAAATGCAGGGTTGTGCAAATGACTATATTTATTTTAATTGTTTTGAGCAGGAAATTACCGGTCCTGAGTCATTGAGCATTGCCCTTTCCGACAGGCACTACGGCATTGGCGGTGATGGCATCGTTCTGATTTGCCCCTCGGAGGTTGCAGATGCAAAAATGCGCATGTTTAATTTAGATGGCAGTGAGGGTAAAATGTGCGGTAATGCAATCCGCTGTGTCGGGAAGTATTTGTATGACAATAAAATTGTTGACAGCAGGGAAATGACAATTGAAACACTCAGCGGTATCAAGCATCTGACCCTTTTTGTTGAAAATGGTAAGACTTCTTATGCTACTGTGGATATGGGAAAGGCAGTTTTGAAGCCGTCTGAAATTCCGGTTTTGCTGGATGGAGAAAACGTTGTTAACCGCGCACAGGAAATCGATGGAAAAACGTACCATATTACCTGTGTTTCGATGGGTAACCCTCATTGTGTTGTGTTTGTTGATGACTTGGACCAGTTGGATATTGCAAAAGTTGGCGCCGCGTTTGAAAACGCACCAATTTTTCCGGAACGGGTGAATACGGAGTTTGTAAGCGTGTATGATAAAACGACGGTAAAAATGCGCGTTTGGGAGCGGGGAAGCGGAGAGACCCTTGCCTGCGGTACAGGCGCATGCGCAGCAGCAGTTGCCTGTGTGCTTAACGGCTGCTGCCCTAAGAATGAAAATATTACAATTAAACTTCGCGGCGGCGACCTGACTGTAAAATATATGAACGATGATACGGTTTACCTGACGGGTAAGGCGGAAAAAGTTTTTGACGGTGAGGTAGAAATTTAACGCCAAGCAATAGAAAGAGTGGTTTATATGAAGGATTATGAAGCAGAGTTAAACAACCGGATTGCCTTTATTCAGAAGGTATTACGGGATGCAGGAGCACAGGGCATTGTTTATGGCAACAGCGGTGGAAAAGACAGTGCGTTAGTGGGAATCCTTTGTAAAAAAGCATGTTCCAATACAGTGGGTGTACTGCTCCCGTGTGAATCTAAACGGAATTTTGAAGAAGATACCGACGATGGTTTGGCAGTTGCAGAGCAGTTTGGAATTAAGACCCTGCGCGTTGACCTGACGGCTGTGAAACAATCGCTGTTACAAGCAGTTGACGGTATAGCTGAAATATCGCTGCAGGCGTCTGCCAACATTGCCCCGCGCCTGCGTATGACCACTCTTTATGCAGTTGCTCAAACCAGAAATTATCTGGTTGCAGGGACGGGAAACCGCAGTGAGTCTTACATGGGTTATTTTACCAAATGGGGTGATGGCGCCTGCGATTTTAATCCCGTTGCGGATTTGACTGTTACCGAGATATACGAGTTTTTGCAATATCTTGGCGCACCGGAATCTATTATTAAAAAAGCGCCTTCTGCCGGATTATATGAAGGTCAGACAGATGAAAAAGAGATGGGTGTAACTTATCAGGAGATTGATAAGTTTATCGCCGACGGTTTCAGCAGCAGGGAGGATGCGGACGATAGAATCAAATCAGCGCACAGGCGTACAGAACATAAACGGCGCATGCCAATGCAATATGGAGGATGACATGCTATGAAAATAAATCAAAACTATTCTCGCTTGGAGGAAAGCTACCTGTTTTCAACAATCAATGCAAAGGTGACTGCTTATCAAAAGGAGCATTCGGAGCAGAAAATCATTCGTTTGGGAATTGGCGATGTCACACTGCCACTCTGCAAGAGTGTGATTGAAGCACTGCATAAAGCTGTGGATGAAATGGGAAAGAAAGAAATGTTCCATGGATATGGGCCGGAACAGGGCTACAGCTTTTTAAAGCAGGCGATTGTAGAATACTATGCCCGCAGGAATGTGAAGTTGGATGAAAATGAAGTATTCATCAGCGATGGTGCAAAAAGTGATTTGGGTAATATCCTTGATATTTTTGATACAGACAATACTGTTTTAATTCCGGATCCGGTTTACCCCGTTTATGTTGATACCAATATTATGGCAGGCAGAACTATTCAATATATGCAGGCCAATCAGGAAAATGGCTTTTTACCTTTGCCGTGCGAGGGTATGGAGGCAGATATTATTTATTTGTGTTCTCCCAATAATCCCACGGGGGCAGTGTATAATAAGGAACAACTCAGACAATGGGTAGATTTTGCCCTTGCTCATAATAGTATTATATTATTCGATGCGGCATATGAGGCATTTATTCAGGATTCCGATTTGCCAAAGAGTATTTATGAAATAGAAGGCGCGGAAAAGTGTGCCATTGAATTTTGCTCTTTTTCTAAAACAGCCGGTTTTACCGGAACACGCTGTGGTTACACTATTGTACCGGAGAAGCTGAATTTTGACGGTATGGCGCTGAATAAACTTTGGCTTCGGCGGCAAACGACAAAATTTAACGGTGTGCCTTATATCATTCAGTGCGGTGCGGCGGCAGTTTTTAGTGCACAGGGACAAAAGGAAATTCAGGAAAACATTGCTTATTATCAGGGCAATGCAAAACTCATTGCAGATACCATGCGCAAAAAAGGCATATGGTTTACCGGTGGCGAAAACTCTCCGTACATTTGGCTGAAATGCCCGCAGGGAATGGGTTCATGGGAATATTTTGATGTTCTGCTTACAAAAGCAAATATTGTCGGAACACCCGGTGCGGGTTTTGGCAAAAATGGAGAAGGCTATTTCCGCTTAACTGCTTTCGGAGACAGAGAAAATACCATAGAAGCCATGCGCAGACTGGAAATGTTATAAAATCTAAGAGATTTTTAACTTTACAATCCTGCTTTATACTTATTATGGGCCGCTGTTCATGCGGCCTGTTTTTTTATATATTTGTCTTTGGTGGAGAAACAAAGCTTTCAAAAGCTTGAGTAGCTAAAACACGAAAGTGGAAAAATAGACTGATTTGTGATATGATATTGCCGAAGAAACTTTAATGTAATTAATGATGAATGGATGCGCTTGTATTGTTAAAAAAAGAAACTGCACAACACAAAGAAGAAAACGGGGGTATCATCTATGGTAAATCAGATATTGTGTGATATTGAAAGCTTAAGAAATTTTCGTAATTGTTTCGGTTCCAATCCATATGATTACGTACGTGATAATCAGGCGTTTGACCGGCTGGTAGCTTATGGATTAGAGGCTTTGCCGTATATTTTAGAGGAATTGGAAAAGAGCAGTGATGATGGGCTATATGAATACTTGCTTGCGCTTGCGGCGGAAAAAATAACCGACAGGAATTTTCGTCAGGAAGGGCTGGACTGGAGTACGGGAAAACAATGGTTTGAGATTTATCAAAAGGCAGGGAAAAACGCCGGCTGATATTATACGGCAGGAATTGTCAAAAAAGCCGGTGAAAACTGAATTTTGAGAAGAAAGAGGGCGCGGATTGTTATTTTTTACTTGACAACCGCACTGTGTTCTTGTATAATTAGTCACTGTAAAGAAAATAGCTTTACACCTTTTGGAAGGAGGCGGCCCGCCGTGGTAAAGAATCTGGAAGTTTCCCTTTTATTAGATTTTTACGGCGATATGCTGACCGACAAACAAAAGGCGTTTGCAGGCTATTATTACAATGATGATTTGTCTCTGTCTGAAATCGGTGAGAATGAAGGCATCAGCCGTCAGGGGGTTCGGGATTCCATTAAACGTGCCGAGGGCCAACTGTTTGAAATGGAGGAACGTCTGGGGCTTGCAAAACGTTTCCGCGATGTTCAGGAGGGGTTAGAGCAAATTATTGCTTTTGCAGATGAAATTGCAGAATATAACGTGCGCAACGGGATTTCACGGGAAATCAGCGACCGTGCCACATGGATTAAAATGATTGCGGAAAAACTGAGTGAATAACTCCGAAAGGGTGGATATAAGTGGCATTTGAAGGACTGTCCGAGAAGCTGTCCGCCGCGTTTAAAAAGCTGCGCTCAAAAGGCAAGCTGAATGAAAACGATGTGAAGGACGCAATGCGCGAGGTGCGCCTTGCATTATTGGAGGCCGACGTAAACTATAAGGTCGCCAAAGATTTTACCGCGAAGGTAACAGAACGTGCCATCGGTGCGCAGGTTATGGAAAGCCTGACACCGGCGCAAATGGTTATTAAAATAGTGAATGAAGAAATGACGGAACTTATGGGCGGTACGCAAACCCGCTTAGCTGCCGCAGCACATCCGCCGACTATCGTTATGATGTGCGGTTTGCAGGGTTCCGGTAAAACAACGCATTCTGCAAAGCTTGCCCTTTCTTTAAAGAAAAAAGGGCATCGTCCGCTGTTGGTTGCGTGCGATGTATATCGTCCTGCAGCGATCAAGCAGTTACAGGTTGTCGGCGAAAAAGCCGGTGTGCCGGTATTTGAAATGGGTCAAGGCGACCCTGTGCAGATTGCAAAAGCGGCAATTCGTCACGCAAAGGATCACGGAAACGATTATGTATTCCTTGATACCGCAGGACGCTTGCATATTGATGAAGTTCTTATGACGGAACTGAAAAATATTAAGTCTACCGTAGAGCCGCATGAAATTTTGCTTGTTGTTGACTCTATGACCGGTCAGGATGCTGTAAATGTTGCCAAAAGTTTTGATGAGGCGCTGGGGATTGACGGTGTTATCCTGACAAAGCTGGACGGCGATACCCGCGGCGGTGCTGCGCTTTCTGTCCGTGCTGTTACCGGAAAGCCAATTAAATTTGTCGGTGTAGGTGAAAAACTGGATGAACTGGAAGCTTTTTATCCGGACCGTATGGCTTCCCGTATTCTTGGCATGGGTGACGTGCTTTCCCTTATTGAGCGTGCTGAACAACAGTTAGATGATAAAAAGGCGGAGGAGCTTTCTGAGAAAATCCGCAGAAATAAATTTGACATGAACGATTTGCTTGACCAGATGCTGCAGGTTCGCAAGCTGGGCCCACTGCAAAAGGTGCTTGAGATGATTCCGGGTATGGGCAATCAGCTCAAAGGTGTGGAAATCGACGATTCTCAGCTTGTTCGTGTGGAAGCAATTATTACTTCCATGACTGCGAAGGAGCGGGAGAATCCCGATATTATTAACCCGTCCCGCAAACGCCGGATTGCGAAAGGCTGCGGTCAGCAGGTTGAGGATGTAAACCGTCTGCTTGCGCAGTTCCGCCAAATGCAGAAGGTTATGAAACAAATTGCGGGCGGTACAATCCGCAAAAGCGGCGTAAAAGGAAGTAAACGCCGCAGCTTGCCGCGGGGGTTCCGCCGCTGATTATTTTGAATTCACCCACATAATTGGTGAAGATATATACAAACTTACGGAGGTGACGTTACAATGGCAGTAAAAATCAGACTGCGCCGCATGGGCGCGAAAAAAGCACCTTTCTACAGGGTAGTAGTAGCTGATTCAAGATATCCGCGCGACGGCCGTTTTATCGAAGAAATTGGATATTATAATCCAATGGAGAATCCGGCTGTAATTAAGATTGATGGTGAAAAGGCAAAGAAATGGATCGCAAACGGCGCACAGCCGACCGATACCGTTAAGGTTTTGCTGAAAAAAAGCGGTATTGCGTAAGCGATGGAGGGACACGATTTGAAGGAACTTCTGGTTTCGATCGCTCAGGGTCTGGTGGAAACGCCGGATGCTGTCCGTGTGGACGTTGACGAGCCAAACGAAGAAGGCGTTGTTGTCTATCATCTGCATGTTGCAGAAGGGGATATGGGCCGCGTTATCGGCAAGCAGGGTCGTATTGCGAAAGCGATGCGTACTGTTATGCGCGCTGCCGCGAGCCGCAGCAATACCCGTATTGCAGTTGAAATAGATTAACCTAAATTGGCCGCGTAAGCGCTGAATTGATGAAAAAACGAAGCGAATAAACCAGGCCAGCGGAATTTTTGATGAGTGATAATATTTCGTTAGGCTTGGCAAAAAATAAGGTTCTGATCCTAAATGATCAGAACCTTATTTTTGTGTTTATTATCTGTGTTGTCAAGATGCCGTATATTAAGGGATTTATTTTTCTTTATGCCGCCTGAAATAAGTGTAAGAATATACAATGGGTATCAATAATGAAATTGCTAAAAGTATACCGAAAATCCATGGATTTTGCAGAAAAGATGTAGCGGCAATCGTTACGCCGGCAATGCTCATGCACCATCCGGCAACTCTATGAGTTCGATTCCAATTTTCTGCATCATTTAAAGTCCATGGTATCTTAATTCCAAAAGAATAGTTTTGCCTGCATTTGGGCAGATAGTTTCCGATTACAATAAATAAGATGCCTAAGAAAAAGCCGCAGATAAAACCAATGTTGATTGGAATTTCAAAAGCTGACGCATAAATAACAGTACCGGACAGAATGGAAATAGAAGGGCAAATCCAAAAGGCAATACCAAGCGGTTTTCCGCTGATGTTTTTTATTTTGGGGTCGGCTGATGTTACTATAAGGCAAAATAAATGCAGGGCGGTTATTAGCAATGGGATGCCGAATACAGCAAACCCTTTACTGCTCCAGCCGTTTGCTGTATTGTCTGTTCCAAAATGCGTTGCGATTGTGTCTGGCAGTTTGGACCATAAAATACAGCCTGCAAGCATTGGGCTTAGCGCAATCATAGAGGTAATCAGGATTTTCCATTTATTCTTTTTCATCATCACTGTTTTCTCCTTTTAATTCTGAAAGCCATAGCATAATTTCTTCAAGAACAGAAGCGTTTAATGTATAGAAAATAAACTTTCCTTCCCGTTGGTCGGTAATTAAATCCGCTTCCTTTAGCACTGAAAGATGCCTTGAAACCGCCGCAGCTGTAACGGAAAAGTGTTCTGTTATTTCTCCGGCAGACAATCGGCCCTTTTTTAGCATATTCAGTATTTCCCTTCGGATAGGGTCGGCTAATGCCCGGAGTGTTTTCTGCATCCCCAATTTACTCACTTCTTTCATTTAACAATTAACTTTATTGTTAAATATAGTATAATCATTTATTTTAATTTTGTCAATGATATTTTGTTCCAAGGCAAATGGATTCGATTTCATTCCAGCAATTATTTTGCATTTTTATAAAAAATATTTTTACAAAGCTTTGACATTGAGCGTTTTCTCTTTCTTTTTTTTATTTCTGTGTTAGAATAGGAAAGAAATCCAGTTTAGGGAGGTTTTTATGAAGCGTTTTTTGGAAATTGGGGAAATTGTTGGTACACATGGAATCAGAGGGGAAATGCGCCTGCATCCATGGGCGGATTCGCCCGATTTTCTGCGGCGGTTCCATACGCTTTATTTTGACGGCGAGGGAAAACAACCGGTGGAGATTACATCCTGCCGTCCCCATGGGAATGTTGTGCTGATAAAAATAGACGGCATTGATTCTGTTGAGAAAGCGTCTGCCCTGCGCGGCAGGATTTTATATATGGACAGGCAGGATGTGGGCTTGGAAGACGGGAATTATTTTATTCAGGATTTGATTGGCTGTCGTGTATTGGATGCAGATAATCCTGACATTGTTTATGGCAAATTAACAAACGTCAGTCCTACCGGAGCGAATGATGTTTGGCATATTTGTGGCAGGGATGAAAAGGAATATTTAATTCCGGCAATTAAAGATGTTGTCATTGAAGTAAATGTTATGGAAGAATGGGTACGTATTCGTCCGCTGAAAGGGATTTTTGACGATGAGGATTGATATATTGACATTGTTCCCTGAAATGTGTGAGGCCGTATTGGAAACAAGTATCATTGGACGCGCCAGAAAAAAAGGATGCGTCGATATCAATTGTGTCCAAATCCGTGATTATTCTACGGATAAACATCGTCGGGTTGATGATGCTCCCTATGGCGGCGGAACGGGTATGGTAATGCAGACCCAGCCGATTTATGATTGTTATCAGGCACTGTGCAGTGCATTGGGGGCAAAGCCGCATTTGATTTATATGTCTCCGCAGGGAAAGGTGCTGACGCAGGAACGTGTAAAAGAATTATCCGCCATGGAGAATATTGCAATTCTTTGCGGACATTATGAAGGCGTGGATGAGCGTATTATTGAAGAAATTGTTGATGAAGAGATTTCTATCGGCGATTATGTGCTTACAGGCGGGGAACTACCGGCCTTGGTACTTGCTGACGCCGTTGCGCGGATGCTGCCGGGCGTTTTAGCGAATGATGATGCATATACGCTGGAAAGCCATTTTAATGGGCTTTTAGAGTATCCCCAGTATACGCGCCCACCGGTATGGCATGAGAAAGAAGTGCCGGAAGTATTGCTTTCCGGGCATCATGCAAATATTATACGCTGGCAGAGAAATCAGGCGCTTAAACGCACAAGGGAGCGGCGCCCCGACTTGTTTGCACTCGTTGAGCTTGATAAAAAAGATGAGGAATGGATTCGGAAACTGGAGGAACAGGAGGCCGGCGATGAAAAGTAGGCGGGAAGGTTTTATTTTTTCGGCGATTGGAATCATTTTTTTAATTGTGAATATAACTGTAGAAGAATATATTTATAAAACACATCTTGTTATTGATATTATGCCTGATTTTATCGGATGTTTGTTTATGATGGCCGGCTGTATGCTTTTGGGGAAAAGTACCAAGCTGTTTCGGGCGGCTTCTCTGTTTAGCATTGCAGGCGTCCTGCTTTCTGTGCTTACCATTTGGCAGTTTGATTCCAATAGTATTGCCGCTCTGATTCAAGCCCTGATAGGTATAGTTTATATCGGGCTGTTTTGGTGTTATCTTTCAGGTATTCGTAAAGCAGCGGAAAGGGCAGGTGAGGCAAAGCTGGCAGGGCAATCTGCTTCCCTTGGTTGGCTGCTGTTAATACTTAGAGCAGGCACGATTGTGTTTAATTATATGTTTTTGATGAAAGATACGTCAGATCAAGGCATTTTAATTGCTTCCGGTGTAATTGTATTTGGTGTGGCCCTGACTGCGGCAGAAATTTTTACCGTTTTTATTTCTTTTAACAGCTTCCGCAAGCTGGGGAAAACACTGGCAGTTATGCGAAAAGAAAATATTTGTGAATAAAAATGTATATTTGTCTAAGTTGTCGGTAATAAATGTTGGGTCTGAGGCGCCGGAAAATATAGAACGTATTATTTATAAATTAGGAAAATGGAAAAACGGCAAAAGATTATGTGAATTTTGGTATTGCACATTCTTGGGGTTTCTTTGTTTGTGAAGTTGATACGTGTTCCGTGGGGCGGTATCTAAAAAAATTATGCAATTTGCACATAGCAAAGTGTACAAAATACCAGGAACGTTTTTGACCATGCTTTAGTTACCAAGCTGATTTTTTCTAAAGCGGCAACAAGCTTGCAGTAAATCGTTGACGGGGACAAGTTTTGTGATATAATATATGTTAAGTAGTTGTTTGGGTGGTAACCCGTGTGGCATTAACAGCCCCATAACTTTTTGGAGGGAGATTTTTCAATGTATGTTAAGGATGTAACCGTTCAAAATCAGGTAGGCCTTCATGCCCGTCCTGCAACTTTTTTCATCCAGAAAGCCAATGAATTCAAGTCTTCAATCTGGGTAGAGAAAGAAGAAAGAAGGGTCAACGCTAAGAGCCTTCTGGGCGTCCTGTCCCTGGGCATTATGGGCGGTACTGATATCCGAATCATAGCAGACGGTTCTGATGAAGAATCTGCTGTAGAAAGCCTTGTTAAGCTTGTACAGTCCGGTTTTGCTGAATAATCAGTGCATGCAAAGCGTACCGTCGTTTGGCGGTGCGCTTTTTTGTATTTTGCGGGTTTTTGAGAGGGGGATGCAAGGTGAACAGTAAATTAGGCTGGCTGAGAGCAAAGGCGGTAAAATTGCCCCTTTCTCCGGGAGTATACATTATGCGTGACCGTTCCGGAAATATTATTTATATCGGTAAAGCAAAATTGCTGAAAAACCGCGTCAGCCAGTATTTTGGTTCACAAAACCGCCATGCAGTCAAGGTAGCAAAAATGGTGGAACATGTGGATGATTTTGATTATATCCTAACGGACAGCGAGTTTGAAGCGCTGGTATTGGAATGCAGTTTAATTAAACAATACCAGCCTAAATACAATATTTTGCTGAAAGACGATAAGGGGTACAGTTATATCCGCGTTACAAAAGAGCAATGGCCGAAAATCTCTGCAGTGAAGCAAACAGCAAATGACGGGGCGCGTTATATCGGTCCGTATACCAGCTCTTTTACAGTAACGCAGGCAGTGGATGAGGCGCTGAAAATATTCAGGCTGCCTCAGTGCAACAAGGTTTTTCCAAGGGACTGCGGAAAATCCCGCCCTTGCCTGAATTTTTTTATTGGGCAGTGCTGTGCGCCGTGTGCCGGTAAAATCAAGCGGGAGGAATATCAGATACTTGTTGAGGAAGCATTGGATTTTTTGAAAGGCGGAAGTGCATCGGCATTGAAAAAGCTGGAGGAAAAAATGCAGGAAGCCGCAGAAAATCTGGATTTTGAGAAAGCCGCCCGGTTCCGCGATAGAATACGCGCCATTCAGAAAACAAAAGAAAAGCAAAAAGTTGTGGCATCTAAAATTGAAGAACAGGATGTTTTTGCTTTGGCGCGGGACGATACCGGTGTATGTTTCGAGGTATTCCGCTATGCCAACGGCAGTTTGTTTGACAGGGAGCATTTCCTTCTGGATGGGGCGCCGGAGGATGAGGAAGCACGTTCGGAGCTTTTGACGCGTTATTATTCCATGCGGGATAGAATTCCTCCGCGTATCACGCTGGACGGTGAAACGCAGGATGAAGAGCTTCTAACCCACTGGCTTTCAGAAAAAGCAGGTCATAAAGTTACGATTGCAGTCCCGCAGAAAGGAGAGCAGCTTCGTCTGGTTGAAATGTGCAGGGCAAATGCGGCGGAACGTTTGGCGCAGAAAGCCGGCCGCGGGACAGGTAGGGATGCAAGCA
Organism: uncultured Eubacteriales bacterium; assembly: GCA_934546985.1. Taxonomy (GTDB): domain Bacteria; phylum Bacillota; class Clostridia; order Oscillospirales; family Acutalibacteraceae; genus CAKTEE01. The sequence goes on along the minus strand of CAKTEE010000005.1, from coordinate 134,334 downwards.
CCCTTGCCGCCCTTGCAAAGCTTCTGGGATTGGAAAAACCCCCGGAATATATTGAATCTTATGATATTTCGCATACAGCGGGAAGCGATAATGTCGCGGGCATGGTTGTTTTTCATAATGCCCGTCCGCTGAAAGCCGCTTACCGCCGTTTTATTATCAAGGGCTTTGAGGGGCAGGATGATTACGGTTCTATGCGGGAGGTATTGACCAGACGTTTGCGAGAATATGAGAAAGAAAAAGAATCGAGAAAAGGCTTTGGCAGACTTCCGGACTTAATTTTACTTGACGGCGGACAAGGGCAGGTTTCTGCTGTATTGCCGGTATTGGAAGAATTTCATATATCAGTGCCGGTGTTTGGTATGGTAAAGGATAACAAGCACCGTACGCGGGCAATCGCAAAAAACGGCGGGGAAATTGAGATCAATTCCAATCGTCAGGTGTTTACACTTATTTCTAATATACAGGAGGAAGTTCATAGATTTTCCATCGCTTATCATCATGCAAGACACAAAAGCAGAAGTTTTTCTACTGATTTGTTAAAAATAGAAGGTATTGGAAAAGCACGAGCAAAGGAACTTCTTCGCCATTTTAAAACATTAAAAGGGCTCAAGAAAGCGAGTGTAGAACAACTTTGTGAAGTGAAAGGTATGAATCATCCTGCGGCAGAGGCAGTGTATCATTTCTATCATTCTCAGGAGGAAAAATATTCTGACGAATCTGAAAACAAAGGTTGACAAAACTACGGTTTTTAGAGGATAATAGAATAATAGGCAGTTTAAAGTATGTTATAGATAATCCGACAGAAAACTTTTTTATTTATAGGGTTACTTTCTTATATTATGAGGTTTTAAATGCATAGATTTTTTATTGTAGGCTTAGGTGGGGCGTTGGGTGCGGTTGCACGGTATTCCATAGGTCTTTTCCCAGTTAGGTCAAGCTTTCCTGTATTGACCTTGCTGATAAACTTACTCGGTTCTTTGGTTATCGGTTTTATTGTAGGCGTCAGTGCGCAGAATAATATCAGCAAGGAATGGGAATTATTCTGGAAAACGGGAATATGCGGCGGCTTTACGACTTTTTCTGCCTTTTCCCTTGAGGCGTGGAAACTGTTGGAAAGTGGTAAATTTCTGTACGGCGTTATTTATATATTGCTGAGCGTGTCATTAAGTATCGCCGGTATAATTATAGGCCAATATTTTGGCAGCAGGCTGGTACGCGCGTAATTTTAATAAACGGCTCAAAGTATCAAATTTTGATTTTTTATATAGACCAGGCAGTTTTGCTTATGGAATGAAATAATTTTAGTGAGGTAAAGAGGATGCGTGTAATTACAGGAACTGCAAGAGGCAGGAATCTGCAAACGCTGGAGGGGGAAGATGTACGCCCGACCTCCGATAGGGTAAAAGAAGCAGTGTTCAGTATTATTCAGTTTGAAATTGAGGGACGCAGGGTGCTGGATTTATTTGCCGGTTCCGGTCAGCTTGGAATAGAGGCACTCAGCCGCGGCGCAGAAAAAGCGGTGTTTGTAGATGCAAACGCGCAGGCGGCGGCAGTTGTCCGTCAGAATTTGCTGAAATGCGGGTTTGAAAAAAAGGCGGTTGTGTTGAACACAGATTCATTTGCATATCTGGCTTCCGGCGCACGGAATGATGTGTTTGATATTGTATTTTTGGACCCTCCCTATCGTATGGGTCTGGTTGAAAAAGCGTTGCCGCAGGTGGCACCGCATATGTCGATGGGCGGAGTTATTTTGTGTGAAACGCCGATGGAAGAAGAACTGCCTGAGGAGGCGGGAGGTTTCCGTATTGCAAAAACGTACAGGTATGGTAAAATTAAAATTACATTGTACAGAAGCAAGGACGTGGTAATATGACAAAAATAGCGGTTTGTCCCGGCAGCTTTGACCCTGTTACCATGGGGCATCTGGATATTATCCGGCGCGGTGCAAAAATGTTTGATAAAGTTATTGTGCTGGTCATGACGAATTTTGCGAAAAAAAATGCGAGTTTTACTCCGGAAGAACGCATAGATTTAATCAGGCGGGCAGCAGCGGATATTCCAAATGTGGAAGTTGACACATATGACGGGCTTCTGGCGAATTATGCCCGGGAAGTGGGCGCGGTTGCAATCGTAAAAGGTTTGCGTGCAGTAACGGATTTTGAATATGAATTTCAGCAGGCGCTGATTAATAAAAAATTAAATCCTGAAGTAGAAACAGTGTTTATGACAACACAGGCGGAAAATATGTTCCTGAGTTCCAGTATTGTAAAACAAATATGTGCCTTGGGCGGAGATGTGTCAGATTTTGTGCCGGAGTGCATTTTGGACGATATAGTAAAAAGGTTATCAAGAAAGGAAGATTAGCATGAATGTTGAAGAACTTCTCTATCAAATAGACGAAATTGTAGATGAGGCAAAAACCTTTCCTTTAACGGGCGGCAAAGTCGTTTTGGATGGCAAGCGAGTGAAAGAAATCGTGGAGGATATTCTGTGCAGTCTGCCAGAAGAATTAAAGCAGGCGCGTGCGATTGTTGCTGACCGGAATAATATTATCTCCAAAGCAAAGCGGGAGGCAGAAACTATAGTGCTTAAGGCGGAAGAACAGGCAAATACTATGGTTGCCCGTGACGAAATTGTCCGCAAGGCGCAGGCGGCTTCCAGCGAGATTTTATCTCAGGCACAGGCAAAATCTAAAGATATGCGTGCCGCGGCTGGCGAATATGTAGATGCTTTGATGAAGGAAGCGGATGATTCAGTTGCGCAGAGCATTGCACGTTTAAAAGAAACCCGTGCTCAAGTGCTTGCAAACCTGAATGAAGATTTTGATTTATGCATGGGTGAATTATCTGAAAACCTAACGGTAATCAGAAAAACACGCCAAAATTTGCGCAGTCCGAAACAGCATATGTCTGTTCATACCCAGCATGAACAGGATGCAGATGAACCGCAGGCAGATTAATGGAATAAATTGTATAATTCATTGGTATAATCATAGGTATTTATTGGATTTTTTATGGAAAAAGCAAATTTTTTGTTGTATCAAGTTTTTTCTATGATATAATAGAAATGGTCATTACCTATATATTCACTAACCTGAGGAGGAAATTGATATGTTTTGTAGAAATTGCGGAAACCAGATGGATAATATGGCTGCGGTATGTGTAAAGTGCGGCGTCCCGGCTGGTCAGGGTGCAAATTTTTGCCCGAATTGCGGACAGCCAACGCCTCCGGGGGCAGCAGTTTGCGTAAAGTGCGGCATGGGTTTGCAGCAGCCGATTATGGGAGAGCAAAAATCTAAACTGGTTGCCGGTTTGCTGGGAATTTTCTTGGGAAGCATCGGAATACATAACTTTTATTTGGGCTTTACCAGCAAGGCTGTTATTCAGATTATCGTTACCGTTGTAACTTGTGGTATCGGCGGTATTTGGGGTTTCATAGAAGGTATTCTGATTTTAGCTGGTTCTATGAATAAAGATGCTAACGGTGTTCCTTTGAAAGACTAATACTCATTTAGTTAAAATTAAAATAATATTGAGCTACAAGGTCATTCTGATTTATAAGTCAGAGTGGCCTTTTTTCGTGTTTTTTGCTGTATACTATATGTAGTGGAGAAAAATTATGGAACTACTATAGTATCAAAATTTATTGAGAAAGACGCAAAAAAAAGAGGTATATGACTTGCATTTTGAATAGCTAATCTTTATAATTGAATATAAAGTGGAGCGAAATGGTTGATAGTGGTTTAAAATTCCTGAAAAATGATGAAAGGACAGCCCTATGCTGATTGGAGAGTACCAACATACGTTAGATGCAAAAGGCCGCATCTTTATCCCCGCAAAATTGCGTGAGGATTTAGGTGATTCTTTTGTTGTAACGAAAAATATGGAACGGTGCCTTTCCGTTTATTCCCTGAAAGAGTGGAAAGCTTTTGAGGAGGGGATCAGAAGCATGCCTTTTAAAGAAGCAAGGGTGCTTGTCAAATTTTATCATGGGAGCGCCGCAGAGCTTGAGCCGGACAAGCAGGGACGTGTTGTTATACCGCAGAATTTGCGTGAATATGCCGGACTTGAAAAAGAAGTTACCATTGTCGGTGCACTTGACCACGTGGAAATGTGGGATAAAGAAATGCATGATAAAGACGTCGAGGATATCAGCAGTGATCTGATTATTGATTTGATGGGTAAATTCAGAAACGTCTGATGGAATGCGCGGGCTCAACTGGTGCTGTGCCCGCAGATAAACACTGCGGAAAGGGGCCCTTATGGACTTTTTACATAAGCCGGTACTTTTTGATGAAGCAATCGCGTCCCTGCATATTCAGCCCGATGGGATTTATGTTGATGGTACAGCGGGCGGAGCAGGTCATTCCCGGGCGATCGCACAGAAACTTGGAAGAAACGGAAAACTGATTTCCATTGACCGGGATCCTGATGCGGTAAAGGTTGTAAAGGAACGTTTGGCAGAATATCCGATGGCTGTGGTGGTTCAATCGGAATTTTCCCGCTTAGATGAAGTGCTGGACGATTTAGGTATTGATAAAATTGACGGAATGTTACTGGATTTAGGCGTTAGTTCCCATCAGCTTGATACTGCGCAGCGAGGTTTTTCCTTTCATCAGGATGCGCCGCTTGATATGCGTATGAGTCAAATTGGTTTGACGGCGGCGGACTTGGTCAACACCTTGTCGGAAAAAGAACTTTCCGACATTATTTTTTCCTATGGAGAGGAACGATATGCACGTTCTATTGCACGCAATATCTGCCGTGTAAGGGAAAATGCGCCGATACAGACTACTGGAGAACTGGCAGAGCTGATTAAAAGTTCTATGCCGGCTGCCGCGAGACGGGACGGACATCCTGCCCGCCGGACTTTTCAGGCGCTGCGTATTGCAGTAAATGGCGAGCTTGACCAGCTTGCGGATGTTATGAATATTGCATTTGACCGTTTATCCGTGGGAGGAAGGCTTTCAATTATTACTTTTCACTCGCTGGAAGACAGAATGGTAAAACAAAAATTTAACAAATGGTGTAAAGGATGTACCTGCCCGCCGGATTTTCCGGTTTGTGTTTGCGGCAATAGCCCTCGTGCATCCTTGCCGGTAAAAAATTGCGCACCGACACAAAATGAATTGGAACAAAATCCCAGAAGCCATAGTGCGCGCCTGCGTGTGGCTGAAAAGCTTAGGGATTAGATTGCGCTGAAATCAATATACGGGGAGCGTGAAACGAAGTGCAGAGATTTAAAGGGAATACTGCTTATGATTTATCAAATTTCGATGATTCTATTCAGCGGCAATCCCAGATTGACGAGGTAATTGCACCGCGTCCTCAAATTGTAAAAAAACAGAAAAAATCAAAGGCACAGTTAAAACGGGAGGCTCGGGCGGCGAATGCAAAAGCATTTCGTGTTGTCAGCATTACATGCTTTTTACTTCTGGCTTTTGGAATACTGATTATGGGACGTGCACAGCTGACGGAAAAATCAGACCAGCTTGCTAAATTGGAGAAACAGCTTTCTATTGCGCAAAGTGAGAATACAAGGCTGAATATGGAATTGGATTCCCGTGTGTCTTTAGATAATGTGGAAACTTACGCACGTGACATTCTTGGCATGGCAAAACAGGAAAAATACCAAATAGAATATGTGGATTTATCTATTGGAAATAAACTTGTTCTGTCAGAGAATCAGAAGGATAAGGGATTTTTTCAGACTTTAAGTGAGAAGGTCAGCGAATTCTTGGCATATATCTTCTGATTTTAAAATAATATTACACTGTAGGGCGAGAGTTGAGAATAGAGAGTTCTTGACTCTCGTTGTTTCTAACCAGCCTATGATAGGAGATGATAAAATGCCGAAGAAGAAGCCGACCAAAAAACAGATGGTCAAACGTTCTATTCTGGTGCTGATTATAACCATTTTGTTTGGTTTTGGTGCGGATGTTGCAAGTTTGGTTCGCATTCAGTTGGTGCAGGGGGAAACTTACCAGCAAAAAGCGGAAAACCAGCAGTTGAGCAATACAAAAATTAACGCCCAGCGAGGTGTAATTTATGATACAAACAAAAAAGTGCTTGCACAAAGCGCAACGGTATGGAAGGTGTATATTGTTCCGGCAAAACTCAAGGGCAAGGATGGTGTAGTTAATTTAATTGCAGATGGACTTTCTGAGATTTTGGATGTAGACAGGGAAATGATTATTGAAAAATCCAAATTATCCAATCAATATACCGTTATCAAATCAAAAGTTGAAAATCCTGAAAAGGAAAAAGTAACAGAGTTTATTGCCAGCCACTCAAAAGAAAAGCTGATTAATTATATCGGTATTACACAGGACACAAAGCGGTATTATCCGTATAATGATTTTGCGTCTACAATTATTGGCTTTACCGGTGCGGATGATCAGGGACTTTTGGGAATAGAAGCCAAGTACGATGAAACCTTAACCGGCGTCCCAGGCAGGGTTGTAACGGCCAAAAACGCCAAACAAGGCAAAATGCCTAATCAATATGAAACAACCATTGATCCCCAGCAGGGCAACAGCCTTGTTTTAACTATTGATCAGGTCATTCAATATTATCTTGAAAAAAATATGCAGCAGTGTGTGGAAGATAATAAGGCGGTAAGCGCCACGGCGATTGTTATGGATGTAAAAACAGGCGCTATTCTCGGAATGGTAACGAAGCCGGATTTTGATTTAAATAATCCATGGGCATTGGCAAATGAAGAAAAGCAGGCGCAAGTAGACGCACTGGAAGGCGAGGAGCGTTCCAAAGCATTAAGTAAGGCGCAGAATGAGCAGTGGCGCAACCGTGCGATTTCAGATACTTATGAACCGGGTTCAGTATTTAAAATTTTTACTGCTGCTGCCGCGCTGGAAGAAGGAACTGCTCATCCGAACGATAGTTTTTACTGTAAAGGTTATGTAGATGTTGCAGGGAACAGGATTCGCTGCAGTCACCGTGAAGGCCACGGCGCAGAAAACTTTGTCCAAGGTATGCAGAATTCCTGTAATCCGGTATTTATTAAGGTTGCACAGGATTTAGGAGCAGAAAAATTCTTTAAATATTTCAGCGGTTTTGGTTTTACAGAGAAAACCAGCATTGACCTCCCGGGTGAAGCGGAAAGTATCTATCGGGCTGGGGATAAATGGAATATTGCCACGATTTCCAGCTATTCTTTCGGTCAGACATTTCAGGTATCTCCAATACAGGTAATCACTGCAATTTCAGCGATTGCCAATGGCGGCAAATTAATGCAGCCGTATCTTGTGAAGGAGATTTTAGACGAAAATGGCAATACAGTGCAAAAAACAAATCCGGTAGTTCGCCGTCAGGTAATTTCCAAAGAAACTGCGGATACGGTTACAATGATGATGGAAGCTGTTACAGAAGGTGGTACTGGTAAAAATGCCTATGCGGCAGGCTATCGTGTTGCCGGAAAAACAGGTACTTCGGAAAAAGTAGGACAATATTATGAAGACGGTTCTAAAAAATGGATTGGTTCCTTTGGTGGTTTTGCGCCGGCAAATGACCCGCGTATAGCGATTCTTATCAGTGTTAATGAACCGCGCGGACAGAGTTACTATGGCGGTACTGTTGCAGCGCCTTATGCATCTGTGCTTTTCACAGAAATTCTTAGTTATCTGAATGTAGAGCCAAGCTATACAGAGGAGGAACTTGCAAAGCTGGATATCCAGATGCCGAGCCTGATTGGAGAATCCTTAACCAATGCAAAACAGAAAATACAGGAAAAGGATTTGAAATATACGATAATTGGCGATGGCGATACAGTAGTATCTCAGTCCCCGGCTTACGGTCAGCCTGTTCCGGTCAATGGTACCGTTGTTTTATATACTAACAGTTCCGCGGAAAAGAAAATGGTTAAAGTACCGGATTTGACCGGATTAACCGTAGCACAGGCAACAGAACGTGCAAAGAACGCAGGACTGAACATTAAACTTTCCGGCAACCAGCTTACCCAAACAGGTGTTGTATCTTACAATCAAAATATTGCAAAAGATACGGAAGTAGAGCAGGGGGCAGTTATTACCGTTTACTTCCAGCATAAGCAGGGCGTAGCAGATTAATTTCTAAATTTCAAATGCGGTGGAGGTTTCTATGACCTTATCAGAGCTTTTACAGGATGTAGAAGTGATAGGTGAATTCACTGACGTTGAAATAAAGGATGTTACAGATTCTACACAGCGTATGGTTCCCGGATGTGCTTTTGTCTGCATCCGCGGGGAACGGACAGACGGGAACGCTTTTGCTCAGAATGCTCTTGATGCAGGCGCCGCCTGTATTGTTACAGAGGCAGATTTAGGGCTTTCAAATCAGGTGTTGGTGAAAAACAGCCGAGAAGCTTATGCGCTTATGTGCGGCGCTTATTTTGGAAATCCCGCGCGTATGCTGCGGCTGATTGGTGTAACCGGAACTAACGGTAAAACCACCACGACATATTTGCTGAAAGAGATTTTGGAAAAAGCAGGTTATTCAGTGGGGTTAATCGGTACTATTGAAGATATTGTTGGCAAACGGATCTTTGATGCAAGCCGCACCACACCGGACCCGTATGAACTGCACAAGCTTTTCCGCCATATGGCGGATGCGGGTTGTCAGTATTGCGTTATGGAAGTATCCTCACAGGCACTGGCACAGGGCAGGGTAATTGGCTGTTGGTTTGACACGGCTGTTTTCACTAACCTTACCCGTGACCATTTGGATTATCATAAAACAATGGATAATTATCTTTCTGCAAAAAAAATTCTGTTTTCCCAATGTGATACAGGCGTAGTTAATATTGATGACAAATATGCAAGGTATATTATTGCAGGGTCAGACTGCCAGGCAGTGAGTTTTTCCATTAATAACCTTGCTCATTATCGGGCGCGGGATATCATTCTGCGCGATGACGGCACAGAATATCGGCTGGAGGCAAAAGGAAAGGAATTTTCAGTTCAGCTTCCTATTTTAGGTGAGTTTTCTGTTTTGAATTCTTTGGGTGCGATTGCTGCTGCCAGTGAATGCGGTATAGCAATGCCCTGTATTTTAGACGCACTGGCAAACTCAAAAGGTGTTCGCGGACGCTTGGAGTTTGTCCCGACTGGAAGGGATTTCTCTGTTATTATTGATTATGCGCATACACCGGATGGTTTGGAAAATGTCCTCTGTGCACTAAACCGGCTGAAAAAAGGCAGGATTATTACCGTATTTGGCTGCGGCGGGGACAGGGATAAAACCAAACGGCCGATGATGGGTGCAATCGCGGCAAAGCTTAGCGATTATTGCATCATCACCTCGGATAATCCCCGTACGGAAAACCCGATTCAAATTATCCGTGATATTTTACCTGCTTTTGCTGATATGCCGGCGCAAACCTATCAGGTAGTAGAAAACCGACGGGAAGCAATTGTAGCTGCCTTAGCGTCAGCAGAGAAAGACGATATTGTTTTACTTGCAGGCAAAGGACATGAATGCTATCAAATTTTAAATGATGGCATTATACATTTTGATGAACGGGAGATTGTTGCTAATTTCCTGAATAATAAAACACAGGAACCGACCCAATAAGGCCGCGGGAGGTTTATTTACTGATATACCGCAGCGGCAGCGGAGGAAAGACAATTATGGAAACGATGAATTTATCTGAAATCGCTTCAGCCTGTGATGGTGTTGTCCATGGCGAAGGCGAAGTACGAAGTGTTTGTATTGACAGCCGTAAGGTAACAAACGGCTGCCTGTTTATTGCAATTTCCGGAGAGAATTTTGATGGGCATGATTTTGCTGCCTCTGCTGTATGTTCAGGCGCCGCCGCTGTCATGTGCCATCGCCCTGTGGAATGCGGCGCTCCGGTTATCCTGGTTAAAAATACCGCTACAGCCCTGATGCGCCTTGCGGCTTATTACCGTCAGAAATTCTCCATACCTGTGGTAGGTCTTACCGGAAGCGTGGGGAAAACCACGACGAAGGATATGGTTCATTGCGTTCTGTCACGTAAATATAAAACATTAAAGAGCGAAGGCAACCATAATAATGAAATTGGTATGCCGCTGACGGTGTTAGAGCTTGATCATACTTATCGGGCGGCAATTTTTGAAATGGGAATGTATTTTTTTGGAGAGATTTCCGAACTAACGCGCGTAGCACGGCCGGATGTGGGTATAATTACAAATATAGGTGTTTCTCATATTGAAAATTTAGGCTCTCAGGAGAATATTCTGAAAGCGAAACTGGAAATTATTGATGGAATGAAGCCCGGTGCTCCGTTACTGTTGAATGGGGATGATAAATTCTTGAACAGTGCGGTTATCAGTGGTTTTAAGGTTGATTACTATGGTATTGAGAATCCCGCATGCCGTTTCCGTGCAGGGCAGATTGAGCAGGCGGATGGTGCGGTTTCTTTTGTTATTTATTTTGACGGCAAAGAACAGCCTGTAACTTTACCGGCTATGGGCTTACATCATGTGTATGATGCATTGGCGGCATTTGCGGCGGGTATTGTTCTTGGTGTTGCACCGAAAGAAGCTGCTGCAGGATTGGCGGATTATCTTCCCTCCGGAATGCGGCAGCATTTAGTGAAGGTGAACGATGTAACAGTAATTGAGGATTGCTACAATGCCAGCCCTGATTCCATGCGGGCGGCTTTAGGAATTTTGCGGGATTTAAAAACAGACCGCAAAATTGCAGTTTTGGGCGATATGAATGAACTTGGCGCACTGAGCGGTCAAGCGCACCATGAGGTTGGGAAATATGCGGCGCAATGTGCGGATATTCTTTTTGCTGTTGGTGAAAAAGCAGAAGGTTATGTATGCGGAGCGCAGGAATCTGCTATGCCTCAGGTGGAGTACTTTACTTCAAAAAATGCATTGGCGCAGCGTTTGGAGGAGGTTGTTCAGCCGGGAGACGGCGTTTTGTTTAAAGCCAGCCGCGGTATGAAGCTGGAGGAAGTTATCACAGACCTTTATGAAAGGTGGAACCGTCAATGAACAGTACTTATCTGATTGTTTTTGCTGCAACCTTGGCTTTTGCAGTGGCAGGGCTGTTAGGTTTTAAGCTGATTCCATGGCTGCGGAAGCTTAAATATGGGCAGACCATTTTGGATATTGGACCGGTATGGCATAAGAATAAACAGGGAACGCCGACTATGGGCGGAATCATGTTTATTATTGGTGTCGTTGCAGCATTGATTGGCGTAGTTGCTCTGGATTTTTTTACTTCAAAATCCATTGTCAGCGAAACCGGCGTACAAAAAGTGCGGCTTTGGGGCGGATTACTGATGGCGCTTGGTTTTGGGCTTATCGGGTTTATTGACGATTACATCAAAGTAGTAAAAAAAAGAAATCTCGGGTTAACCGCTATGCAAAAAACACTGTTTCAGTTGATTGTAAGCGTGGGTTATCTAATAACATTATATCTTTCGTATGGCAGCAGGATGTACATCCCCTTTGTCGGTGATGTTAATCTGGGAGTATTTTATTGGATTCTGGGCTTATTTATTATTTATGGTACTGTTAATGCTGTGAATTTGACGGATGGTATCGATGGTTTATGTTCCTCCGTTACTTTTATTGTTGCCGTTGCATTTATGATTGGAGCGGGAATTTTTCAGCAGCAAGGTATGAGTGTGCTCGCAGCCGCCCTTGCCGGCGGATGCGCAGGGTTTCTTGTTTGGAACTGGAATCCTGCAAAAGTTTTCATGGGTGATACCGGCTCTATGTTTTTAGGGGGTATGGTGGTTGCTCTTGCATTTGGATTAAACGTTCCCCTGATTTTAATCCCGATGGGAATTATTTATATTATCGAGACGGGTTCTGTTGTCATACAAGTTTTTTATTTTAAGCTGACAAAAGGTAAAAGATTATTTAAAATGACGCCGATTCATCACCATTTTGAAATGTCAAAGTGGAGTGAAACAAAGATTGTTACAGTGTTTTCGCTTATTACTTTTATAGGTTGTGCCGCAGGTGTTGCGATTCTTTATTATGGTTAAGATGTTTTATTTGAGGATATAAGGAGGGATAAGAGATGGCCCAGACGTCGGGTTCAGAACGGGTTCTTCCGGATGATGTGCCAAAACGTACCCGTGCAAGGCGGGCACAGCAGGGTGAGCTTTCTTCTGCACGTAAAGTCAGGCAAAATACTGAACCGGAAGCGCCGGTAAGAAGCCAGCAAAAAACCAAGCGCAAGCGTAAGCCATTTTTTATTACCGGTGGTTTTGATTTACCATTTTTCATTTTGGTTATGGCGCTTTTAACCATTGGCCTTGCTATGCTGTTTTCTGCAAGCCATGCGTATGCTTATTATTATGAAAACGGCGATAGCCTATTTTACATTAAAAAACAGCTTATTTTTGCAGTTATCGGCGTTGTTGCTATGATTGCTGTTTCAAAGGTAGATTATCATAAACTTCGCCTGTTTGCATATCCGCTGTTTATTGTTTCAACTTTTTTGTTGATATTGGTTCTTTTCGTGCCGCCGGTTATGAAGGATTATAAACGTTGGCTGCGAATCCCCGGGATTGGAATGACCTTTCAGCCATCGGATATAGCAAAATTTGCGATTGTTTTACTTTTTGCGCATTTGATTGCTGTGAACTACGATAAAATGAAAACGTTTAAATATGGGATTCTCCCGTTTGCACTTATTTTGATTCCGACCTGCCTGTTAATTTATAAGGAACCGCATCTTTCCGGCACACTGCTTGTGCTGGGAATCGGAGCTGTGATGATGTTTGTCGGCGGCGCGCGTTCCGGTTGGTTTATAGCGGTTGCAGTTGGCGTTGGGATACTGCTGACGATGATATTTTTATTTCCCGATTTGTTGTCGCATGCATCAACACGTATTGCGTCTTGGTTAGATAAGGACTCCGACCCGCTGGGCGCTCGTTGGCAAACAAATCAAGGGCTTTATGCCATCGGTTCCGGCGGCTTGCTGGGGGTTGGTTTTGGCAACTCAAAACAGAAGTTTCTTTATGTCTCCGAGCCACAGAACGACTTTATTTTCTCTATTGTTTGTGAGGAACTCGGTTTTGTCGGAGCAATGATTATTATCCTTCTGTTTATCCTTCTGCTTTATCGCGGTTTTGTAATTGCAATGCGAGCACCAGATAAATTCGGTTCAATGCTTGCTATTGGGTTAGTGGCACAGGTTGGTCTGCAAACTGCGCTGAATATTGCTGTTGTTACAGATACTATACCGAATACAGGCATCAGTTTGCCGTTCTTTAGTTATGGCGGTACGGCGCTGGTTATGCTTTTGTTCCAAATGGGGGTTGTCCTTGGCATATCCCGTGCATCGAATGTTTTAAAAACCTGACGAGGTGAAATACATGAAGTTTGTTTTTGCAACCGGCGGCACAGCAGGGCATATTAATCCTGCGCTGGCCGTTGCAGGGGAACTGAGGGAGCGCTATCCGGATGCAAAGTTTCTGTTTATCGGAACGAAAGACCATCTGGAAGCCAAGCTGGTTCCTGCTGCCGGATTTGATTTTAAAACCATTGATATTTCCGGCTTTCAGCGCAAGCTGAATATGCAGAATATCAAGCGTAATTTATCAACGGTGCGTAAATTAAGCAAGGCTTCGCGGAAAGCGCGAGACTTGCTTTTGGAGTTTCAGCCGGACGTTGCGATTGGATTTGGCGGATATGTCAGCGGACCGGTGCTTCGGCAGGCGGTCAAACTCGGAATTAAAACGGCAATCCATGAACAAAACGCTTTTCCGGGTGTTGCAAACAAAACGCTGGCAAAATCCGTTGACAGGGTAATGATTACCGTGAAAGAAGCGGAGCCTCTGATTAAAGCCAAAAACGGTTGTATTGTAACCGGACTTCCGGTTCGGGGAGAGGTTGCCAAGGCCAACAAAGCAGAAGCACGCGCTTCCCTTGGCTTGGATGACCGCCCGCTGATTTTATCCTTTGGAGGAAGTTTAGGTGCCCGTAAAATCAATGAAGCAATGATTGAGGTGATTTCCAGAAAATATCGGGCAAAAGATTGTTGCTTTATCCATGCAATGGGACAATACGGGTTGTGGATGCCAGATAAACTGAAAGAAAACGGCGTTAATTTAGAGCATGAACCCCATGTAATGGTAAAAGAATATATTCATAATATGGATTGCTGCCTTGCGGCGGCGGATTTGGTTATTTGCAGGGCAGGAGCAAGTACGTTAAGTGAGCTGGAAATACAGGGGAAACCGTCTATTTTGATTCCATCCCCTAATGTTGCAGAAAATCATCAGTATCATAACGCGATGGCATTGGTTAACCGTAATGCCGCGATGATATTGGAGGAAAAAGACCTGACGGGCGAAAAACTCACGCAAATGGTTGACCAATTACTGAAAAACCCCGAGCAGCTACAAAAGCTGGGACAAAATGCAAAAAATATGGCGATTACGGACGCGGTTAACCGTATCTGCGAAGTAATCATTGGTTTAATGAACAAGGAAACACTCTGACGCATAGTATGGTTCATACGTTATAATTGCCGAAAGGGTGTTTCATATGTCAAAGTTGCTTGTTGAGGGCGGCCATAGGCTCAGTGGAGATATTAAAGTTCAAGGTTCCAAAAACAGCGTTCTGCCAATCCTTTCCGCATGTATTCTGACGCAGGAACAGTGTATTATACATAACTGCCCGGATTTGCTCGATGTGGATGCAGCGCTTGCCATTTTAGAGCACTTGGGGTGTAAGGTTTCGAGGGAACTGAACACAATTATTATTGATCCGTCCGCAATTAATTCCTTTGATATACCGGAAGAGTTAATGAGGGAAATGCGTTCTTCCATTGTTTTTTTGGGTGCAATTGCCGCACGTGCAGGCCGTGCGCGGGTTTCAACGCCGGGAGGCTGTGAAATCGGCGTCCGCCCGATTGACCTGCACCTTTCCTCTCTGCGCCAGCTTGGGCTGATGATTGATGAAAGCCACGGACATTTGGACTGTACGGTTGACGGAAGGATGAAGGGTGCAAGGATTGTATTATCGCTGCCCAGTGTGGGTGCTACGGAGAATATTATGCTGGCAGCTGCCACTGCACAGGGGCGAACAACTATTTTAAATGCAGCGAGGGAACCGGAAATCAGTGACCTTGCCGACTTTTTAAACGGCTGCGGCGCACGTATTCATGGTGCAGGAGAAGGTACGATTGTAATTGACGGTGTAGAAAAACTTTCCGGGACAGAGCATTCTGTTATTTCTGACCGTATTGTTGCAACCACTTTTATGGCTGCAGCGGCAGTAACACGGGGAAATATAACGCTGAAAGAGATTGTTCCGGCACATTTGGGGCCTGTATTGCCTGCCTTTGAAGAAGCAGGCTGTGATATCGTTCTGCGAGGAAGGGAATTAACAATTAGTGCCCCGCCTAAGCTCCAGCGGGTACGTACGGTGCGTACTTCGCCGTATCCCGGTTTTCCAACCGACGCACAGGCACCGCTGATGGCTTTGACAACTTTATCAGACGGGACCAGTATGTTTGTAGAAAACATATTTGAGAGCAGATATAAGCATGTAGGAGAACTAAACCGTTTGGGGGCCCATATTAAAGTGGAAGGCCGTGTGGCGATTGTAGAAGGTGTTCCAAAGCTTTCCGGTGCCTGCGTATTGTCTACAGACTTGCGGGGAGCTGCGGCATTGGTCATTGCCGGGCTTTCTGCGGAAGGAATTACCACTATTGGTGAAACATCTCATTTGTATCGGGGATATGAAAATATAGAGGAATGTCTGACACAAGTCGGCGCTAAAATTAAAAGGGAAGATCAATATGAGAATGAGTAACAGTGGACATAGGGGTTCAGCCCCACCTGATAAGAAAAAGAAAAGGGTGGTTGGGACATCTCCGGCCGCCCATGAATCCTATTCGATGACAAAACAGAAAAAAACAGCCCGTCAGGGGAATGGGACAACGAGATATTCCCAGGGAAATCATTCTCCGCAAAAAAGGCGTACAGCAATTAACCCGTCTCAAGATCGGGAAGCGGCATTGCGAGAACAGGCGCGCAGGCGCAAACAAAAAATTAGGCGCAGGCAGTTTTTTGTATATGCGGCGGTTTTACTGCTGGTTGCGGGTGTTGGGATTACTTTGTCGCTCACTGTGTTTTTTCATATTGAAACAATAGCGGTAGAGGGTAACAGCAAATATGCTAGTGAAGAAATTATTGCTAAAATTGATATTCATGAGCAGGACAACCTGTTTTTATCTGATATAAAGGCGGCGGAAGAAGCTATCAGTACCGATTTTCCTTATATTAAAGCTGTTAATATTAAGCGTATATTGCCATCAAAAATTTTAATTTCTGTAACGGAAACCACAGCCGCATTTGTTATAGAAGAAAAGGGAACTTATACGCTGTTGGATTCCGCTGGAAGGGTTTTGGAAACAGGGCTTGCTTCAGCTCCCGTAAATTTGCCGGTTATTAAAGGCGTAGAGTTTGCAAGCAGTAATATTGGAGAAACTGCAGTTTATAAAGATGATACTTTAGGGCCGGTCATGGAAAAAGTCATGACAGCCGTTGCTTCCTGTGACATTGGAAAACAGGAATATATTGGTGAAACAACGCCGTTAAGCGGTCAGGGAAATATTGATGTTGTGGATTTGACGGATACGCTGGATATCAGGCTGGTATTTGATAACCGCCTGACGTTGAAGCTTGGTACCCCGACAGATCTGGAATATAAGCTGGAATTTGCAAAGACAGCAATTAATGAACTGCCTGCGAATGCACGTGGGTCGCTGGACCTTTCCGTGCTGAAAAAAGCAACCTACAGCCCTGAAAAAACAGAGCCGTCCAGTGCGCAGGCGACAACACAGGCGCCGGAACAAAGCAAAGGGGAGGGTAGTCAATAATTACAGAAAATAACAGTCAAAATTAAGGTTTCCGTAAGTTTCTCATGTTGAAATTTAAGTGAAAGCGTGTTAAAATGGTACTATTGATTTTATAATGAGTTATTTAGTACCTTTTGGGTTTGGATATAATAAGGAGGATGTAAAATGGATTTTGAGCTTGATAATGATTTTGACAATGTAGTTCAAATAAAAGTAATCGGCGTTGGCGGCGGCGGCGGCAATGCGGTGAATCGAATGGTAACTTCTGAGATTCAGGGTGTTGAGTTTATTGCAGTGAATACAGACCGTCAGGTGCTGTATCATTCCAAAGCAACTCATAAGGTGCAGATTGGTGAAAAAGTCAGCCGCGGGCAGGGCGCAGGCGGCAAGCCTGAGGTTGGTCAGCGTGCGGCAGAAGAAAGCCGCGATGAAATTGCGCAGATTTTAAAAGGTACAGATATGGTGTTTATTACTGCGGGCATGGGCGGCGGAACCGGTACAGGTGCGGCGCCTGTCATTGCGCAGGTTGCAAAGGAAATGGGAATCCTTACCGTTGGTATTGTAACCAAACCTTTTAATTTTGAAGGCAGGCGACGTTTACAGCAGGCAGAAAAAGGCATTGCTGAAATCAGCCAGCAGGTGGACAGCCTTGTAGTTATTCCAAACGAACGTTTAAAATATGCGTCTGCAACCAAAATTACCCTTGCAAATGCGTTTGAAGTTGCTGATGATGTTCTGCGCCATGGTGTTGCCAGTATTTCTGATTTGATTAAGGTACCCGGTCTTGTTAACTTGGACTTTGCGGATGTTACCTCTGTTATGAAGGATGCAGGCCTTGCTCATATGGGTATTGGACGTGCACAGGGCAAAGATAAAGCAGAGCAGGCGGCGACAATGGCAATTTCCAGCCCTCTGTTGGAAACCACCATTAATGGCGCCCGCGGTGTTATTATTAATATTACTTCATCTACTGATATTGGCCTTGAAGAAGTAGAAACAGCTTCTGCATTGATTACAGAAGCGGCGCATCCGGATGCAAATATTATTTGGGGTGCTGCGTTTGATGACAGCTTGGATGATGAAATGGTTATTACCGTAATTGCTACAGGGTTTGGTTTGGAAGATCAGCCGCTGCCGGAAGCAGCTCCTGCAAATGCAAAGCAGACAGCGAATACACAACAGAAAGCAGCGCAGGTTACCCGTATGTCACATGTAACCCCAGTACAGTCATCACAATCACAGCAGTCACAACCAACAGCTGAAGCTGAGGATGATAATTCTGCTGACGATGATTATTTTGATATTATGAATATCTTTAAACGCAAGGGCGATTAATAAATTTACTTTATCAGGAACCAGCCGGACAAGCATGCAGTTGTCCGGCTGGTTTTATGCTTGTAATTTTTGAAGCGACGATAAAAAGAATGTTTTTATAAAGCAGGGTTCAAATGGGTTATCAATAAAATCTATTTTTCGGGATAGCTATTTCATAAAAAATTCATATTTTTTTCATTTTTGTTCTTTTCCATTTCATTTTCAGTTTTTGAAATGGGTATATAATACGTCTGCAAATGGGTCTGCAAGTAATCATACAAGGGAGTTAAACGTTATGTTAGAACTGCGTAATATCGTAAAGAATTATCCTTCCGGAGACGACGTTGTTAATGCGCTGAAAGGAATTCATCTAAAGTTCCGTGAAAGTGAGTTTGTGTCTATTTTAGGGCCTTCCGGCTGTGGAAAGACAACTATGCTGAATATTATCGGTGGTCTTGACCAATACACAAGCGGCGACCTTATTATCAATGGCAGATCAACCAAAGATTTTAAAGACAGAGACTGGGATGCCTACCGAAATCATTCTATTGGGTTTGTGTTTCAGAGTTATAACCTTATCCCTCATCAGACGGTATTGCAAAATGTTGAACTTGCATTAACCCTTTCAGGTGTATCTAAAACCGAACGAAAAGAACGGGCAGTCAAAGCGCTGGAACAAGTAGGACTGGGCAATCAATTACATAAAAAACCAAACCAGATGTCCGGCGGACAGATGCAGCGTGTGGCAATTGCTCGTGCCCTTGTTAACGACCCTGATATTATTCTGGCCGATGAGCCTACCGGAGCATTGGATACGGAAACCAGTGTACAGGTTATGGAGATTTTAAAAGAAATTTCTCATAATCGATTGATTATTATGGTAACGCATAATCCTGACCTTGCGGAACGGTATTCTTCACGAATTATTCGGATGCTGGATGGGGAAATTACAGATGATTCTGCACCGCTTACGGAGGAAGAATATCAGGCGGCAGCAGAGCATGATCAGACGGCAAAAGCGAAAAATAAAAAGGCAAAGAAGCCGTCAATGTCTTTTTGGACGGCGTTTAATTTGTCCCTAAAAAATCTTTTTACCAAAAAAGGGCGGACTACATTAACTGCCTTTGCAGGCAGTATTGGAATTATGGGAATCGCTTTAATTTTAGCAGTTTCTCAGGGGATGACTGCATATATTGATTCCGTGCAGGAGGACGCACTGTCATCTTACCCGCTGACGATTGAAAAAACGTCTGTGGATATGACCTCCCTTATGGAAACGTTTATGAATACGCATGCTTCAAAAGTAGAACATGAAAAAGACGCCGTATACAAAAAATCGGCAATTTATAATATGCTGACTTCTCTTAATAATTTGGAGAGCAGTGAAAATGATTTAAAATCATTTAAGCAATATTTAGAAAAAGAATGCAGCAGCGCCGCTGAAACAAAAGATGTCAAAAGTTTGGATCAGGCGGTTAACGGTATCCAGTATTCCTATGATCTTGGTCTGCTTGTTTATACCAGATACGTTGACGGTTCCATTATCCAATCTGATACAAAAGTTTTGCTTCAGGAATTAATGTCTGAATATCTGGGAACAGATATGTCCTCCCTGTTTTCTTTAACTGAAAATTCATCGCTGTTTGGCGGCTCTTCCTCTCTAAACTCTATGGGAATGATGTCTGCAAATTTGTGGCAGGAAATGCTGACCGGCAAAAATGGGGAGCCGGTGAATGAACTATTGAAGAAGCAATACGATGTAGTTTATGGTACATGGCCGAATCGCTATGATGAAATTGTTTTGGTATTGGATGAAAACAACGAATTAGATGATATGACATTATACGCGCTTGGGTTAGAATCAAAGGAAAGTATCAATAAGATTCAGGATGCCGCTTTTAAGGGGACGGATATTGAAATGGGGGAATCCCAATGGTCTTATGAGGAGATATGCGGAATGAATTTCCGTGTGATTTTAAATTCCGATTGTTACAGTTATGATGAGAACAGCGGCGTCTATACTGATTTACGAGAAACGGAAGCAGGGCTTCGTTATTTGTATGACAACGGGCTGACACTGAAGGTTACAGGTATTATCAGGCCGAGTGAAAACGCCCAGTCTGCAATGCTTTCCGGTTCCATTGGCTATACCAATGACTTGACTAAGTATATCATCGAACATTCAAAAGAATCTAAAGTCATTGCAGAACAAATAGAAAAAAGCCATACTGATATTTTAACTGGCCTTCCTTTTAAAGCAAATACCGGAGATTTATCCGATGCCGATAAAGAAAAGGAACTGAGAAATTATATATCCGGATTGGATGAAAAGAGCAAGGCTGCTGCTTATGTAGATATTATGAGTATTCCGCCGCAAGATCAGCTTGACGCCATGACCGCCGACGCAATCAAAGGATATACTCGTACAGATATCGAAAATGCCATGAAGCAGGCATTGACGCAGACAATGGGAGTAGATGAGGCAACGCTTCAATCCTATCTTTCATCCATGAGTGATGAAGAATTGAATGATTTATTTATGCAATCTGTTGCGGAACAGATAAAAACGCAATATGCCGCGAATATTCAGGAGCAGATGTCCAAAATGAATTCAGCCCAGCTTGCAGCTGCTATGGACCAAACCTTGGCTTCTTATACTACGGAACAATGTGCGGCTTACTATGATGAAATTATGGTGTTTTCAGAATCTACCTATGAAGATAATCTTTCCAAAATGGGATATGTTGACTTAGAATCTCCTTCTGCGATTCATATTTATGCTTCATCTTTTGAGAATAAAGATACCATTGAAAATGCCATTACCGAATATAACAAAGGCGTTGAAGAACTATCGCAGATTAAATATACCGATTATGTTGGAATTATGATGTCTTCTGTCACAACAATTATCGATGCCATCACTTATGTATTGCTTGCATTTGTTGCAATTTCACTGATTGTATCGTCTATTATGATAGGGGTTATTACTTTAATTTCTGTTCAGGAACGTACCAAGGAAATCGGTATTCTTCGTGCAATCGGCGCCTCTAAAAGCGATGTTTCCAGTATGTTTAATGCAGAAACAGTCATCATTGGTTTTGCATCCGGTTTGCTGGGTGTTGTAGTTACTTACTTACTTTGTATCCCAATTAATCTGATTTTGCATAATTTGACGGGTATTGCATCTTTGAATGCGATTCTGCCGTTGCCTGCCGCTGTTATTTTGATATTAATCAGCATAGCGCTGTCATTGATTGCAGGCTTGATTCCATCAAGGAGTGCGGCGAAAAAAGATCCTGTTGTCGCATTAAGAACGGAATAATTTCATAAAGTTAGAAATATCCCTTCACAACCTTTGCTTTGAGAGTTGTGAGGGGATATTTTATATCTGCAATGATATAAAGTATTTGTCGTGCAAGTGGAGGTTTAGATTTCCAGTACAAAAGGTAGCGATAATAATGCAAAAAAGAGGAGTTAGAATAAAATTAATGGTGATCAAAAAAGTATAAAGTTTCGGTTAAGGATAAGCTATATGCAAAAATAAAAAAGCTTGTTGTAGTTAATATCGATTCTTGCTCGATAAACTTTTTAGAAATTTTTTTTGGAACATTACCGATTGGGGGGGCGGTTAAGCCGATAGTCAAACCCTAAGCCATTAGAACTTGACTTTTTGATTTCTGTTTGCTATACTGAAACAGATCTAATATAAGTATTTCTCGCCGCCGGGTGAGGTTTAGCACTGAATTTCGTATCGTTAGGCCACAGAAGATACGAAGTTTAGTGCTTTTGTTGTGTTTAATCATTTTTACATTACTATTTATATAAAAACCTTTCTGGAGTATTGGCTGTAACGAATGTTGAAAGTGATTCCTGTATTGCAATAATATTAGGGAGGCGGCAGATGAAGAAACCATGGAATGGACAGAAAAAACAAATGAAAGGAATTTAGGAGGAAAAATGAATAATAAAAAAATTTTCAGAAATTTTTTTAAATACGTGTCTTTCAATATATTAGGGCAGCTTGCGTATTCCTGTTATACATTAGCAGACACTTTTTTTATATCTGCAAACTTGGGAACAAACGGTTTGGCAGCACTCAATCTAGCGTTTCCTGTTTTTTGTTTTATCAATGGAACGGGATTGATGATTGGTATGGGAGGCGGAACAAAATATTCCATACTGAAAAGTCAGGCGGAATATGACAGGGCAAATAAAGTTTTTACAAATTCTGTTTATCTTATCGGCGGTTTCGCGGCAATCTTTGTTTTATTAGGAGTATTTTTTTCAGGTGTGATTGTAAGATTGCTGGGGGCGGATGATACCATATTTTCTATGACAAACACTTATCTGCGAGCGATGTTATTATTTTCTCCTGCCTTTCTGATTAATAACCTTTTGCAGTGTTTTGTGCGGAACGACGGAGCCCCTTCGCTTTCAATGGCGGCTATGATTACAGGAAGTCTTTCTAATGTTGTTTTAGATTATATTTTCATTTTTCCGCTTAAAATGGGGATTTTGGGTGCAATTTTGGCAACAGGCATGGCTCCGATTATCAGTATTATTGTTTTATCCTCATACTTCATCAGAAAAAATCATCAATTTCATTTTACCAAAGGCGCTCCGAACAGCAAAAGAATCTTAGGTATCTTGTCGAGTGGAATTCCTGCATTTATTACAGAGGCATCTTCAGGTATTGTAATGGTTATATTTAATTTTATTATTCTTCGGTTAGAAAAAAATACAGGGGTGGCGGCATACGGAGTTATAGCGGCTATTTCACTTGTGGCAACTGCAATTTATACAGGTTTATCACAAGGAATTCAGCCGCTTATCAGCCAAAACTATGGCATGGGAAATACAGCGAATGTAAAATCAATACTGCGGTATGCTTTATCAACGATGTTTCTTTTATCAGGTGTGATATATTTAGTCGTTTTTTTCTGCGCTTCGCCGATAGCGTCTGTTTTCAACAGCGAACAGAACGAGATATTACAAAGAATGGCAGTCACAGGCTTACAATTGTATTTTACTGCCTGCCCGTTTGTTGGCTTTAATATTGTAATTTCTACTTATTTTACTTCAATCGAACATCCGCGTCCTGCCCATGTCATCTCCTTGCTGAGAGGTTTTTTCGTTGTTATACCAATGGCGTTTTTGCTTTCTGCAATTTTGAAAATGATTGGAGTATGGTGTGCATTCCCGATTACTGAATTGATTGTTGCTGTGGTAGGTGTTGTACTTTATCTGGCAGGGGGAAGGAGTACAGCGTCTTCAAAACAGAAAAATAATGTATGGAACAGTTAATGAGAGTGCGATAACTTTGAATAGAAATGAAAGGGAAGATATTTCTGTTGCGGCAAAAACTTATTATAAAAGGCGGGAAGATACAGAATAAGAAAAATTTTCTTTCTGCTGTTGAAAATACAAAAAAGAAAACTTAAGTTAGAGATAACAGTAGTTTAGCGGCAACAAAAAACCACCCGTTTGTTTAACGGGTGGTTTTAATAATGGAATTATTAATATTTAGAACGAGCGGTATATTTTGTATGCAAAATCTTGTGCGCTTTATGTCCGCCGTATTCGCCGAGATAATCGTTGTATAAGGTTTCGATTACCGGGTTTTTATGGGACTTTCTGAGCGGAAGATTTTTATCAATGTTATAAAGAACCTTTGCACGTTCACTCTTGAGATCTGTAAAGTTTCTGACAACAGCCGGCTGAATTGGCTGACCGCCACCGTTGACACAGCCGCCAGGGCAACCCATGATTTCAACAAAGTGATAGTCAGCTTCACCGTTTTTAATTTTTTCGCAAAGAACTTTAGCGTTTTTGGTTCCGCTTGCAACTGCAACTTTAACATCAATACCGCCAACGTGGTAGGTAGCTTCTTTCACGCCTTCGATACCGCGAACCTCATGGAATTCTACAACATCGTCCAAATCTTTGCCTTCCAGCCATTCCGCCGCAGTACGCAGCGCTGCTTCCATAACACCGCCGGTTGCACCGAAAATTACAGATGCGCCGGTAGATTCACCCAATGGGTTATCAAATT
This sequence comes from uncultured Eubacteriales bacterium, assembly GCA_934546985.1. Lineage (GTDB taxonomy): Bacteria > Bacillota > Clostridia > Oscillospirales > Acutalibacteraceae > CAKTEE01. Next base: position 110,151 of record CAKTEE010000005.1, on the reverse strand, counting down.
TTTCATCCGGCAGGGCATTGAAGTTGATATGCGCACGATTGATCATTCTTGCAAGCTCACGGGTAGTGAGCGCCGCATCAACATCCGGATAACCGGAAGCATCTTGATTATCGCGGCCAACTTCAAATTTCTTTGCAGTACATGGCATAATACCAACAACAAAAATATCTTTCGGATCCAGACCTTCCTTTTCAGCATACCATGTTTTAGTGATAGCGCCGAACATTTGCTGCGGAGATTTGCAGGAAGAAAGGTTTGGAATTAATTCCGGATAATAGTATTCGCAGTATTTAATCCAACCGGGAGAGCAAGAGGTAATCATCGGCAGGGTGCCGCCGTTTTTCACTCTTTCAAGGAATTCGTTTGCTTCTTCAACAATAGTCAGGTCAGCGGCAAAGTCGGTGTCAAATACTTTATCAAAGCCCAAACGGCGCAGAGCCGCAACCATTTTGCCTTCTACATCTGTGCCGACCGGGTTGCCGAAAGATTCGCCCAAAGTTGCACGGATGGACGGAGCAGTCTGAACAATTACTGTTTTGGTTGGGTCATTTAATGCAGCCCAAACCTTGTCAGTATCATCTTTTTCTGTTAATGCGCCTGTCGGGCAGTAAACAATACATTGTCCGCAGGAAATACACGGAACATCATTCAGCATGCGTTCAAACGGAGAAGATACATGAGTATCAATACCGCGGGCGTTTGTGCCGATAACGGAAATATCCTGCATATCGCAGGCAGCAATACAGCGGCGGCAAAGAATACATTTATTGTTATCACGGATCAAGTGTGCAGTTGAATCATCAAATTCATAGCGCGGAGTTTCACCCTGAAAACGGGTTTCATCTTCTACGCCGAATTCCTGGCAAAGCTGCTGCAGTTCGCAGGAACCGCTGCGGACGCAGGAAAGACATTTACGGTCATGGGTAGAAAGAATCAGTTCCAGTGTCATTTTACGGGATTTCTGAACCTTCTCAGTATTTGTAAAGCATTCCATGCCTTCATTTACCGGATAAACGCAGGCAGTAACAAGGCTTCTGGCGCCTTTTACTTCTACCATGCAAAGACGGCAGGCACCAATTTCATTCATATCTTTCAGATAGCAAAGCGTTGGGATTTCAATACCTGCATAACGGGCAGCTTCCAGAATGGTAGAGCCCTTCGGCACGCTGAAGGCCATGCCATTAATTTTAATATTTACCATATCCATTTTGGCATACTCCTTCCTTATCTTTTCACAATTGCAGCAAACTTACATTTTTCAATGCATGCGCCGCACTTAATGCATTTTGATGTATCAATCACAAACGGTTCCTTAACCTTTCCGGAAATTGCACCAACAGGGCAGATACGGGAACAAAGGCTGCAACCCTTACATTTATCTTCCAAAATAACATAACTCAGCAGAGCCTTACACTGACCGGCAGGGCAGGTTTTGTCAGTTACGTGCGCGATGTATTCGTCACGGAAGAAACGCAGGGTAGAAAGTACCGGGTTTGGAGCAGTCTGTCCAAGACCGCACAGAGAGTTTTCTTTAATGTAGTAGCAAAGCTCTTCAAGTTCATCAATATCCTGAAGGGTACCGTTGCCGCTTGTAATTTTTTCAAGTTTTTCAAGCAGGCGTTTTGTACCAATACGGCAAGGGGTACATTTACCACAGGATTCATCAACGGTAAATTCAAGGAAGAATTTTGCAATGTCAACCATACAGGTATCTTCATCCATGACAATCAGACCGCCGGAACCCATCATACAGCCAATAGCAATCAGGTTGTCATAGTCAATTTCCGTATCAATCAAGTTTGCAGGAATACATCCGCCGGAAGGACCGCCGGTTTGTGCGGCTTTAAATTTCTTGCCGTTCGGAATACCGCCGCCGATTTCTTCTACAATTTCACGCAGGGTAGTACCCATCGGAATTTCTACAAGTCCGGTATTTTTGATTTTACCACCGAGAGCAAATACTTTTGTACCCTTAGAACGTTCTGTACCCATAGATGCAAACCAGTCTGCACCTTTCAGAATAATCTGCGGGATATTAGCGAATGTTTCAACATTGTTTTCACAAGTAGGCTTACCGAACAGACCCTTTACTGCCGGATACGGCGGACGGGGCCTTGGTTCGCCGCGGTTGCTTTCAATGGAAGTCATCAAAGCAGTTTCTTCACCGCAAACAAACGCGCCGGCGCCAAGACGGATTTCCAAATCAAAATCAAAGCCGGTGTTCATAATATTTTTGCCGAGCAAACCATATTCGCGTGCTTGCTTAATTGCAATTTCCAATCTATGTACCGCAATCGGATATTCCGCACGGACATAAACGTAGCCTTGTGATGCGCCGATAGCGTAACCGCAAATCGCCATTGCTTCAATAATGCAGTTCGGGTCGCCTTCTAAAACAGAACGGTCCATAAATGCACCCGGGTCGCCTTCGTCCGCGTTACATACAACATATTTCTGATCCGCCTGATTCATAGCAGTCAGACTCCATTTGCGGCCAGTGGGGAAACCTGCGCCGCCGCGTCCGCGAAGGCCGGAATCCGTAACAATCTGAATAACCTGTTCCGGTGTGTACTCAGTTAAACATTTAATCAGCGCCTGATAGCCGTCCATACCGATATATTCATCAATCTGTTCCGGATCAATTACACCGCAGTTACGCAGTGCAACACGGTTTTGCTTTTTATAGAATTCGGTATCGTTAAGGGATTTAATGGTTTCTGCCTGTACAGTTTCATCATAAAGAAGGCGGGTAACAATACGGCCCTTCAGAAGATGTTCGGAAACAATTTCCGGAATATCTTCAACTTTAACCATGCTGTAAAATGCGCCTTCCGGATATACAACCATAATCGGTCCGAGAGCACATAAACCGAAACAACCGGTTTTAATAACCTTGATTTCTTTTTCAAGACCGTTTTTTTCCAGTTCTTCGTTTAATTTTTCAATAATTTTCTCACTGTTTGAGGAGGTACAGCCGGTACCGCCGCAAACAAGTACGTGTGAACGATACATTGATTTTCCTCCTTATTTTGCAATAGCGCCAACGGTATATTCAGTAACAACGTTACCTTTAATAATGTGTTCGTCAACGACTCTTGCAACCTTGTCCGCAGACATTTTAACATAGGTAACCTTTTCCTGGTTTGGAACAAACACTTCTACGATTGGCTCATACTGGCACATACCAATACAACCGGTCTGTCCAACCATTACGTGCTCCAGTTTACGTTCTGCAATTTCTTCAGCAAAAGCATTCAGAACAGGACGCGCGCCAGCGGCAATACCGCAGGTAGCCATACCAACAACAATACGGATATGTTCTCCAACGCTCTCTTCACGGATATTTAATTTTGCTTTTGCCTGCTCTTTGATAGCCTGTAATTCAGCGATTGTTTTCATAAATCAGACACCTCCAGAATATTTTCAGTTTGTTCGGTAATAAAACCTTGTATCCAAAGCATGACGTCCGGCGTATCCAGCGGGACGCCTTCGAGAACTTCTTTGAGTTCCCGTGTGTCAACAGTAAAACTACGGCTGTCAACCGTATAACGATAGATAAAATCCAACTGAGGGTTCATGCGGATTAAAGCACATACAGTAGAACACATGTCCCCAAGCGGGGTACAGTCTACATGTGAAATATGAAAATCTGCCGTTACAACTGTGCCGATACCTACAGTGGATGAGATATCCAATGTTCCGCCGGTCATTTCCGCCGCCATTTTAAATAAAGGGATACCCATTCCGACTTTACGTGTAGTGCGGGTGGTAAAAAATGGGTCACGCACACTTTCTACCTGTTCCGGCGTCATGCCCTTGCCGTTATCACGGATAACAATGCGCAGTAAATCAGCGGCATAGTTAAGGGTTACTTCAATTTCAATCAGTGAAGCGCCGGCAACAATGGAATTCTGTGCAATATCTAATACGTTTAACGAAAGTTCACGCATAATGCTTCCTTAGTCGGCGTATTTTTCCAGAATACCGTCAACATCGTCAACAGTCAGACGACCGTAAACGTCATCATTTACAGTCAAAACCGGCGCGAGGCCGCATGCGCCGATACAGCGGCAGGCGGTCAGAGAGAATTTTCCATCCGGTGTGCATTCCTCAGCGGCAATACCAAGTTTTTCGCTGAGTTTATTGATAATTGGACCCGCGCCTTTAACATAGCACGCGGTACCGAGACAGACAGAAATATGATATTGTCCTTTCGGTGTCAGGGCGAACTGTGCGTAGAAAGTGGCAACGCCATAAACTTTCTCCAGCGGGACGCCCATTCCGTCAGCAATCATCTGCTGTACTTCAATCGGCAGATAACCGTAAATATCCTGTGCTTTCTGCATTACGTGCATCAGCCGGCTTTTGTCATTACAACACTGCGCAATTACTTGCCGAAGCTCCTCTTCCTGCTCCTTTGTACCTGTAAAGGGCATATTGCTAATCTTTTTTTTCATTGTGCCTAGTTCCTCCTTGCGGATTATTGGACTAAATACATTTTAACGGCAGCCTCAATATTTTGTGGGGCATACCTGTAATCCTACCAAATGATTATATCAGAACATGAATAAAAAATCCATATGGATTAGTAAAGGAATATTTTAGCTGAATTTAAATGACAAAAGCAGGAAATGGTTCTATCCTGTAATAATCCTGCAAAAAATAAAAAAAAGAAAGGAATGCGGAAAGATAAAAAGCGAAACAGTCATTTTATTGTTGTCATTTCAAATATAAAATTAAATATTTTTGTATTATAAGAGACAAAATATTGAGTTAAACGAGACGAGAGAAAAATATTCCCGTATTTTTACTTGCTTCATTTAACGGAAAGGGAAGGACATCCTGCAAAAAAAGCTTTTCCTGTAGAAGTTAGCCACTAATAACACAGCCCATTTCCTTCAATTGGATGTAGTGTAGAAAAAAATGTATAAAATTTATTTATATTGCACAAAAAGCTTGGAAATGCATATTAAAGTCACAATGATGGGAGATTCAGTAGACAAGCAAAAAGGCTGATGTTATAATCATAATAAACAATATGGGAGGTTATGACTAAAATGGAAAAAGATATTATTTTAAATAAAGTAATACCCAGTCTTCAGAAAAACAGAATGCAGGCATTTTATGCAGAAAAGAAAGAGGATGTTATTGCACAAATTTCGCAGTTAGTCAAGGAAGGCGATGTTGTAGCGAATGGGGGTTCTAAAACGCTGGAAGCGTGCGGGGTTATTGACTATTTGCGAAGCGGTCGTTTCCATTATTTAGACCGTGGAGTGCAAGGACTGACGCAGGAACAAATCAGGCAGGTATATCTTCAGTCTTTTGGCGCGGATGCGTATTTTTGCAGTTCCAATGCTGTTACATTGGATGGAGAGTTATATAATGTAGACGGAAACTGTAACCGTATTTCAGCGATTTCTTTTGGTCCCAAATCAGTGATTATGGTGGTGGGCAAAAATAAAATTGTCAATAATTTAGAGGAAGCTGTCTGTCGGGTTAAAGAAATTTGTGCGCCGGAAAATTGCAGACGTTTATCAAAAGCAACCTATTGTGCAGAACATGGGCAATGTGTAAGTTTGAGCCAGAAAGACGCTTCAATGGCGTCTGGCTGTGCTTCTCCTGACCGTATTTGCTGCAGTTATCTGGTTTGCGGCTATCAGAGGATTCCTGATAGAATTAAGGTAATACTGGTTGGTGAAGATTTGGGATATTAATTGCCTGCATTGCTGGAATATCCAACCATTATGATAAGTTTTTTAGTACGGAACAAAGCGGGGAGAACCATTGGTTCTCCCCGCTTTTGCGTAGCGTTTGTATTATTTGTAATGGACAAGAAACATGATTTTTCCATGACGGCTGTCATATTGGAAAGATGTACTAATAATTTCAAATCCGCTTTTCATCAGTGTGTTGCAAATACCGCTCATTTGTGTTTGAATATCGTCATCAGAAGTTGTAGAGTGGTAGCTAAGGGTGACAAACTTAACGTGCACTTAAAAATTCCTCCAAATCAAATTGTTAATATTATGTTAACACAGAAACGAAAAAATATAAATAGCAATTCCACTTTGGAATATAGAAATATTATACATAAAAATTGGATGAACCGTGCAAGTTAGACAAAAATTAAGGAATTTCTTTAAGAAATCAATTCCCATGGTCCATCTTCTTTAGCGGTGTCAGGTGTTTCTCCCTGCGTCCACCATTTTGCGCGGAAGCTTTTGCCCTGATAAACGGCAGTGTCGCCGCCGTTGTATATTTTAGACGCGTCCCATTCTCCGTCGGCTGGCTGAGCAAGGGTAGTTGTATCTGAGGGAGCGGAGGACGGCACGGTTGTTTGCTGTGAAGATATTGCCTGCGCGTTTAAACCGTAATAATCTGCAAGAACTTTTTGCAGTTCCATTTTTTTATCTCCTGAGAATTCCCAGAACATTGCTCCGCCTAAACCTTTGGCGTCGGCAAATTCCAGCTTTGCACGAATAGATTCCGCGTCGTCATAGGAAATAAAGCTGGAACCATTATAAAGGTAAGGTACTTTTGCCGTATCGTCAAAATATCGGGTGTATCCATTCTTGCCGACATAGTTTTCGGCTAAATCCCAATAATCAAAACATGCGCCTTCCCAAGTACCGAGGCCGTAACCGGTTGCAGTTGCTGCTTTGCCGCTCTGCCAAAGCCCATTGTTAGCGGCTGAGGTTACTTCTGTCCATCCCCGCCCATAAAAAGCAAGACCCAGATTTAAATCTGCGGGCGATAGTCCGGCATCCAGATACGCATTGATTGTGCTTTCTACACAATAATCTTTCAATTCGGTGGGGTCGTTTGGGTTAGAGTATAAAGGCGCATTGTGATTAGTTGTGTTTTCCCATCCGCCGTGGTAATCGTATGCCATAACATTGATAAAATCCAGATATTTCATCATTTCCGTTAATTCGGTATTTTTTGTAAAACTGACGTTTGGGCCGCCGGCAATGGTTAGAAGGTAGCGTTTGCCGTCTGCTTGTCCCTGTGCGTCTAAGGCCGCGCGTGTTTTGGCAAGCAGGAGCGTATAATTTTGTTTATCTTCCGGACGGTGTGTGATATTATCCCCGCCTTCTACGGGGAACTCCCAGTCGATATCGATTCCGTCAAACCCGTATTTTGAAACAAATGCCGCCGCAGATTTTGCAAAAGTGTCCCGTCCGGAGTCACTTGCGGCGACATCGGAAAAGCTTTTAGACCATGTCCAGCCGCCTACGGAAATCAGGGTTTGAATATGGGGATATGTTTTTTTCAATTCCCGCAGTGCATTGAAATGACCGCGGCTGTCATTGGGAGCTTCCCAGCTTTCACCGTTAAAAGGCTTTTCCAAATCCACCCAACTGTCGCCTACCACTATTTCACCGTTAGTGTTCAGGTTGGCAAAGGCAAAATTAATGTGCGTCAGCAGAGATGGGTCCATATCCCCAACAGTGACATTGCGTGCATAAGCGGACCAGGAAGTGTAATAAGCTACACAGCGTTTCCCGTTGGTATTTGATGTTTTGGGGGGCTGGGTGGTGTCGGTGTCATCGTTTTTTAAAGTGAAAGCAGTGGTTTCCTGCGTATTGGCAGCGGTTTGGTCAGGAACTGTTATTTCGCCGCCGAACATACCGTCATATGGGGAGGCCGGACTGCCGCTGCACGCGCAAAGGCTCAATAGCAGTGCGGCGGAAAGGAAAAGTGATAAAAGTTTTCTGCTGTATTTCATAATGATACCTCGCTGTAATTTTTGCAAATTATTCCTATTATAGCAGAAGAAAAAATTTTTGTATAGGAGGTTTCTTAATTTTGTGTTTGTATCAGCACAAATTTCATTTGTTTTATTTAAAGAAGCAGCCAGCAAGAAAATTGAATTGCAGCTACAGCGAAAGTTTTTTATTGTGTACATAATAAATAGAACAGTTACGGCTGGTATTGTTTTAGTTTTTTGTATGACGAAAAGCAAAAAATATCCCGCGGCAGAGACTAATCTGCCGCGGGGAAAACTTTTGTTGCATAGAATGGGCGGGGTAATGCCTTTGGACTATGTATTTCCTCCATTGTCCGGATTACCCAAACCAAAACTGACAGATAACGCCTGATTTACACGATTCATATCGTTTGTGTCCAGTTTTCCCATGCGTTCTTTTAGGCGGCGTTTATCCAGTGTACGTACCTGTTCAAGCAAAACAATAGAATCTTTGGACAGGCCGCATTCGTCCGCATGGACCTGTATATGAGTGGGAAGCTTATTTTTTTCCCGTTGGCTGGTAATGGCGGCGGCAATTACAGTCGGGCTGTATTTATTGCCGACATCATTTTGAACAATCAGGACCGGCCTGATTCCGCCTTGTTCCGAACCGACGACGGGGCTTAAATCAGCGTAATAAATGTCTCCCCTTTTCACTATCATGAACTCTCACACTCCGCATTTGTTTTTCACTGATATTTTTGACAGGAGACAGGGGAAATAAACATAGAATTAAGAATTTAAGGGGAGTGAAAATAATTTTTTCTATGCTCCTGCCGTCCTTGCTATCATCATATTCTGCGGAGAATAAAATTGTTAACCGCACTGCGGTGTGCAAATGCAGTGCGGTTCTCATCATTTATAGTTTTTGAAAAGAATCAAAAATAATTTTTACATTATATGCAGGCATTTCAATAGATTTTATCGCACCGTTGGATTCGTCCAGCGTTACGGTAAAGGTTCCGTATTCCGAATCAATACTGTAAACAGAACCGTCGTTGGGTACGGTAACGCCCTGCGCTTGTTTGGCGGCGATTTCGTCAAGCGCATTGATAATTGCAGGTGCAAATGCCGCCTGCGGGATTTTTTTGATATCCAGCGTTTGTTTGATAATGCCATAGGTAAGCGTCATGCTGCCATTAACATATTCCAGCTTGGCGCCTTTCAGAGTTTCGGGAGCAGTAACGGACATTTTGCAGGTTTGCGCGTCGGGCCGCTGAATATGTACCTTGATAATCATATCCTGATAATTGACTGTGCAGTCTCCTTCAAAGCTGGCGGGTAATGGTACGGAGGAAGCTTCCGGAACAGGAGCGCGGGCACAGGCGGACATAAAAAGGAGAGTTAGGGAAATCAGTACTGCAAATATTTTTTTCAATTAAGCATCACCTTGCTGTTCATATTGTGAAAGCAGCAAGGGTAACTGCGCAAGCAGGTCGGTTGGAGTCATACCGCGTTGAGAGAAACAGTGTGCGGCGGCATCTCCCGCGGCTCCATGCAGGAATACGCCGCAGGCCGCGGCGTCTAAAGGCGGGATTCCCTGTGCGAGCAGGGCGGCAATTATACCGGAAAGTGCGTCGCCGCTTCCGCCTTTGGCCATCCCTGGATTGCCGGTAGTATTAACATAAACGCGTTCTCCATTGGTTACGATGGTTCCCGCACCTTTCAGAATTAATACGAGCTGGTGCTGTGCGGCGAATTCCTTTGCTGCCGTTATCCTGTCAGATTGGATATCCGCAATGGATTTACCGGTCAACCGTGCCATTTCACCGGGATGCGGCGTGAGTATTAACGTAGATTTTGCTGCTTTCAATATATCTATATTATCAGCAAGGCAATTTATGCCATCTGCGTCGATAATTATCGGACATACCGCATGCAGAATCAGTTCTTTGACGATTTTACTAGTATCCTGCCGGTTTCCCATACCACAGCCAACCAAGCATACCGTTGCTTTTTGAAGCGCATTCAAAAGTGAGGGCAGCGCTTTTTCTGAAAGAAAACCTTCTTTAGTTTCCGGTAGGGGAAGAAAGATCGGTTCTGCAATATGGGAAGCGATAACGGCGGCAATACTGTGCGGGCATGCGCAGGTAACAAGGCCGGCGCCGCCGCGTACAGCGCCTGTGGCGGCAAGCACTGCCGCTCCCGGCATCTGAAAACTGCCGCAGACAGAAAGTACTTTTCCGTAACTGCCTTTGTTGGCGTCAGATTTTCTGGGTTTCAGATTTTGGAGAATCAGATTTGTTTCTATGGTGTAGATTTCTTTATCGTAGGGTGCAAAGCATTCTTCCGGCATCCCGATGGATACTGTTTGAACTGTACCGCAAAAGGCGGCGGCAGGATGTGTTACATGTGCTGGTTTTAATGTAGAGATTGCAACGGTCAAATCGGCATGTATGCTTTCACCGGCAATTATGCCGCTGTCACAGTCAAGCCCTGTCGGCAAATCAATTGCCACAATTTTAGCCGGCGCCCGGTTCATAAGCGTTAGCAATTTGGCAAGCTCCGGTTTTGCGGCACCGTGAAATCCAAAACCTACGATGCTGTCAATCAACAAATCGGCATGGTCGATAATCTTTGCCGCCTGAGTTTCCTGTTTCTGAAAATCTATGATCTCCATATCTTTTATTTTTTCATACATTATAACTGCATCGTCTGCCGCAGGCTTGCCGGATGCAAGGATAATTTTGCAGGGGATTCCCTTTTCTTGAAAAATACGGGCGATTACAAATCCATCGCCGCCGTTTTTTCCCCGTCCGCAAACAACCGCAATGGACCATTCCGGATGTGCATTTAAATTGTAATGTGCGGAAATGGTTTCAGCGCAAACTCTGCCTGCCCGTTCCATTAATGATAAAAAGCTATCTCCAAGGGAAACAGCTTTTTCTTCCGCTTTTTTTATTTGTTCCAGCGTAAATATTCTCATGTTATTGACCCTCCCGTACAGCAACAACAACAGCCGCCGCATATTCTCTGGTGTGCGTAACGCTGACGCTGAAAGAAAGCCTCTGTTGTTGGGCAATCTTCTCCGCATTGCCGGAGAGCATAAAAAAGGGCTTCCCCAGCGGGTCATGGATCAACTGGACTTCCCGCAGGGCAAAACCGCGGAACCCTGTTCCCAGCGCTTTGCTGAATGCTTCTTTGGCAGCAAAGCAGGCGGCTGCAGACTGCAGGCGTGCGGTCCCTTTTTTAGAGGATAGTTCCTTTTGTTCTTGTATGCCAAAAACACGGATGAAAAAATGTTCATGCTCCAGGGCTTTTTTCATCCGCTGTAATTCTACTAAATCAATTCCTGTTGTCAGCATCAAGGTTCACCGCCCTTTTGGGCAAAAACATGCGTAGGGCTTCCATGAACTTTTCGTTTGGTTCCAGTATAACAAGCGTTGTTCCTTTTCCTTCCTGACTGCAAATAAAACAGAAAAGGTTTGCAGAATTTGGGTTAGCGGCAAAAATGCGCTGACGGTAATTTTTACCGCTGTGCGTTTTTGCATCATATTTTCCGTAAGCTTCGATATATTTGCATTCTGTGGCCAGCAAACGTTTGCGTTTTTTTGCATTTGTGATTTTATCAATATCAATCAAACCGTTGGTTAAAGCGTACTCAAATTCAATATAATACCGTCCGATAAGTTTCCACGCGGCAAATAAAACTGCAATGCAAACCAGCAGGGTTAGGTAAGCGAATCTGGAAAAGGATAAACTGATATATGTGAGAAGGCAAATGCCTACAGCAAACAGTATAATAAATATCTGCAATAGTTTAACCGCAGGGGTCCTTTTAAGCCGGATAATCTGTTCTACAAATACGTCCACATTGATACCTCCAACTGGAATTTTTCTGATTTACTTATTATAACATAAGCTTTTATTATTTACAAATAACTTATTCGGCGGTATATTTCCATTGTTTTGCTATATAATTTCACTGTGAAGCGGGAGATTTAGGAAAAACGTCTGATCTGTTGAAGCAGTTATTGTTTAATGGTATAATTTTTGCAAGTCCGTAAAAATGAGGTAATAATTATGTCAGCTTTAAAAACTTTACTGGAATGTTTGCGCTCACGGAAAGAAACCAAAGCGTATTATATTCCAAACCGCTGGAATTATATAAGCTTTGCAGGAACGCGAAGTCCGCAGCGCACCGATGAAATTTGTGTGGAGCCATGTGGATTTTATGCCGCATGTATAGAGGGACTCCTGTCGCGGAATGCAGAGCCAAGAAAACGGGAAGCCGCCGGCACAGTATTGTATTCCATGTTTCCGCGTCTGTTTTCCGCATGGATGCACGGCGAAGACGGGACAATAGATAACGGCACCTTTTTAAAGAGCCTATGCCTCCTGCCTTTGCTGAAAGATATGGGAATTCATACCGTTTATCTTTTGCCTTTTTTCGAGTCAGGGGAAAGAAACCGGAAGGGGGAGCTTGCAAGCCCATATTCTATTCGGGATATTATGAAGATTGATCCTAATTTGCATGACAGCCTGTTAGGTGACGAAATATCTGCACAAACAGAGTTTCAAGCATTTGTTGAAGCCTGCCATTTATTGGGTATGAATGTTATGGCAGATTTTGTACTGCGTACGGTGTCAAGGGATAATGTTTTGATTGAAGAACACCCCGAATGGTTTTACTGGATTCACGCGGAGTGTGAAGAAACGTTCCGTTCCCCCGGCATTGCAGGAGTGGGGCAAACCGTAGTTTCTGCGGATACCGCGCCGCTTTTGTATCAGTCGCCGGAAATGGAAACGTTTATTCGTTGCTTTGCAGAGCCGCCGCAGCCGGAAGAATGGAAAAGCCTGAGAACTGAAGCTGGAAAAAACGGAACTTCTGTTTTTGATTTGCTTGCGAACCGTAAGGGAATTATCGTTATGCCCGGCTTTGCCGATACCATTAACGACCCGCAGCCGCCGTGGACAGACATTACCTTTCTAAAATTTTATTTTGACCAGACGGAAAACGCACAAAAGTATTTGGATGTTTCCGTACTGCCGCCGTTTGTTGCGCAGGATGGGGTAAAATGCAGTGTTTGTCCGGGCAGGAAGCCAAACCATGCGCTTTGGGAATATATGAAAAATGTAATTCCTTATTATATCCGTACTTATGGAATTGACGGCGCGCGGATTGATATGGCGCATGCTCTGCCAACGGCGCTGAATGATGCGATTATTCGGGAAATTAAAGCGTTAGACCCGGAGTTTCTTTTGTGGTCAGAAGAATTTTTTACAAAAAATGCCCCAAAAGCCAAAAGGGAAGGGTATACTTTTATTACCGGGGGTATCTGGGATTTATGGGACAATACAAACAGTGTTTCTTTTAATCCAAAATTTGCAGAAAATCTGACGGCGGCTTTGCCGGCGGTATCTGCTTTGGAAATGGCGGACACGCCCAGAAGCGCACTTTCTCTGCAAACGGATCTGTGGGAACCGATGCTCCTGCTGACTGCCCTTGCTCCGAACAATGTTCTGCTGATTAACAACGGTGAAGAATTAAGTGAAATTCAGCCCATGAATTTGGGACTGAAAAATACAGAACAGGGACGGTATGTGTTGCCGCTGGAGCATCCGCTTTACGGCAAGCTGGCTTTTTTTGATGCCTGTTATTTAAACTGGAAGGATGATGGTGGACGGTGGGAAAAAATTGCCCTTGCCTGCCGACTGAGAGAAAGATTTTATCCTGTGATAAATAACGCGCATTGCTGTGATTGGAAGTTGTTCCGACGCAGGGCAAAAATGACCGTGTTGTGTGCAAAAAATGAGAAAACAGCCCTTTTCGCTGTATTTAACAGAGGAAGTACGCAAAAATACAGGCGGCTCCATTGGGAGGATTTGCCGGAAAGTATTTGCCGGAGTGCGGACGATATGCGTTTAGTTTACGCATATCGTGCAGACAAGGAAAAAATAGGACCGTATGGCGTAATTATATTTGAAATGGCGGTGGATTGATATGACAGAACCTAAGGTTGCATATTTTTGTATGGAATATGGCTTGCATCCTGATTTTAAAATCTATTCCGGCGGATTGGGAATTCTTGCAGGAGACATCCTGAAAGCCGCAAAGGATTTGAATAAACCTATGGTGGCGATAGGTATCCTTTGGCGGCAGGGCTATACCCGGCAGACGATTGGCGCAAACGGCAGGCCGGTGGATAGTTTTCCGGAGTATCGTTATGACTTTTTAAAAGATACAGGCGTTGAAGTTGCTGTAACGATTCGGAAGCGCAAGGTACGGGCAAAGGTATGGCTATGTGAACAGTACGGCAACGTCCCGCTGTATTTACTGGATACATTTTTGGAAGATAATAATGACATGCTCCTGACAGGGCAGCTTTACGGCTGGTTTGATGAGGAGCGAATTGCTCAGGAGTTGCTGTTGGGTGTCGGCGGAATTCAGGCGTTGGAGAAATTAGGAATTCATCCGGATATTTATCATTTTAATGACAGCCACCCGATATTTGCAGGTTTAGAATTAGTTCGCAGAGAAATAGCAAAAGGGGCGGATTTTGAGCAGGCGGTGGAAAATGTGCGCAGGCATATTGTTTTTACTACCCATACGCCGGTTCCTGCAGGCAATGAAGTGCATAGTTTCCCGCTTCTCAGATATATGGGAGCGTTTGGAGATCTGACTGCGGCACAAATGAAACAACTGGGCGGGAATCCCTTTAATATGACTGTTGCAGGTTTGCGGCTTTCTTATATTGCCAATGGGGTTTCAGAACTTCATGGAGAAGTAGCCCGTGAAATGTGGAAGAAGGTTTCCTGTGCGGCGAATATTATTTCTGTAACCAATGGCGTTCATAATGGCACATGGCAGGCACAGACAATTGTGCAGGCAAAAGATATGGGTGAGGCGCTTTGGCAGGCGCATAGTAAATTGAAAAAAGACTTGTTTGATGAAATTGAGCGAAGGAACGGAGTAAAGCTGAATGAAGAAATTCTTACTATTGGTTTTGCACGCCGTGCTGCACCTTATAAACGAGGGGATTTGATTTTCAGTAAACCGGAAATCATAGAACCACTGTTGAAGGATAACAGATTACAGCTTATTTTTTCAGGCAAAGCACATCCGAATGACATGGCAGGTAAAGAAATTGTGTCGCAGATGTACCGTATGTCCTTGAAATATCCGCACTCTGTTGTATTTTTGCAGGATTATGATATGAAAATCGGGGCAGCTATGACGCGCGGCTGTGATGTCTGGCTGAATAACCCGCGCCGTCCTCAGGAAGCTTCCGGTACTTCCGGCATGAAAGCAGCAATGAACGGCGTGTTGAACTTCAGCGTTTTGGACGGCTGGTGGCCGGAAGGGTGTATTCATGGTGTGAATGGCTGGCAAATTGGCGACGGTTATGATGGAAAAGAGCAGGATAAACATGACAGTGAAAGCCTGTATCAGGTCTTGCTGAATGAAATTTTGCCGGTTTATTATCATGACCGTTCCAAGTGGGTGGAGATGATGCGTGCAAGTATTGAAATGTCTGAATATCGTTTTTCAGCCGCGCGCATGGTGACCGATTATTATACAAAAATGTATAGCAAACAGCCCAAAGAATAATCCCTGAAACCTTCCATTGGAAAATTTCTCTCTCTGTGCTGTAATAAACGCAGTTAAATTTTTTTCGACAAGATTTTTCTGATGGGAGGAATAAAATGAAAGTACAGTTTTGGCTATTGGACGGCTGGAAAAAATAAATATGTACGAATGGCGCTGCTGACTGTCTTTTTGCTTTCGGCAGGCGCCATTGTTTTCTTTTCAGTCTTTTGGCCGGTGGATAAAAATAAGGAAGAAACGGATTACAGAGTGGCCGCGTATGTAACGTCGTGGAATTGGTCTGAAGTTCCTGACGTAAATAAACTGACGCATGTAATTTATTGTTTTGCACAGATTGATACGCAGACTCATTTAATGAAAGTGCCCTCAGGACGATTATTTAAAACAACTTGTGGCGCAGAAAGCAGTGAACCCGAAGCTGAAGGTTATGTTTTCCCTCGGCGGGAGAGGAGCGGATGGCTTCTCACAGGCAGCAGAAACTGAGGAATCCCGAAAAATATTTGCAGGAGAATGTGCCTGACAAAAGAATATCATTTGGATGTCATTGATATTGACTGAGAAGGTCCGGTTAACGGCGGCTGGAGGGCTATTCGTGCTATACCGGAGGATAAAGAAAACTGTACCGTCCTTGTCCAGAAAATTCGGCAGGCGATTGGCGCTGAAAAATTGATATCCTTTGCTGCTGCGTTCGCGAATACTTATGCCACATGGGTGGAACTTGATAAATTAGATGAAGAGATAGATTTTTTTAATCTGATGGCGTATTGTTACAGTGTGGGTGTGCTCGGTACTCATGACGCAAACCTTTATCGTTCTGCTTATGCCGCAGCAGGAGGTATCAGCGTTGACTTTGTCGTAAATATGCTGACATCCGCAGGCGTTTCACCGGAAAAAATTGTTGTCGGTGTTCCGTTTTTTGGTTATGACGGTCAAAAAGCAATCAATCAGCAGGGGTAAAACAACTGATTTCTTCCGGTGAATATACAGAAATGTGGGATGATGAAGCAAAGGATAAGAAATTTTTACCTTTTCTTATTTGGTGGTGTAAACGCATCCGAATAGTATATGTTTTAGTATTCTACTTGAATAAAGTATCCCGTTGTGATATAATCAAGAAAGTTTAAATGCAATTGATAAACTTCACTTTTATGGTGAGTATAATTTTTAATGATTCCAATTGAAAAGTTTACTGTAAATTGACAAGGATTTTTTTCGTCCGGTTTAAGAATGAAAAGAAAGGGGGATTAGTAGTAAAAGGACGTAGTTAAGGCAGAAAAAGAAACGTCAAGATATCAAGGGATTAATTAGGAATTAGTATGGTTGTTTTGCATTTATTCTGAGGTGCTTTCATGCAGAAATGCAGGATTTTATCGAAAAATTTTCTACTAAAATTTCGAGGAGTAAAAATTCATGAAAACAATGAGGAAGTTTTTAGCATTTGTGATGGCAATGGTTTTGTGTGTCGCCATGCTGGCAATTCCCGCTTTTGCATCTTCTTTATCTCAGGATGGTTTAAACATCGCACTGACAACAGACAAAGAAGCTTATGTAAAAGGTAACGAAATTGTTGCAACTTTGACAGTAAAAAATACAAACGAGTTTGCAGTAACCGACGTATCTTTGCAGGACTTTATTCCGGAGGGCTATAAACTTGCTGCTGATTCTGAAGCCGTTATGCAGGTAGAGACTCTGGGAGCAGGTGAAACAACAGTTCTTACGGCTAAGTTTATTGCTGATATTCCAACTACGGGAGAACCAACTACGGAGGAGCCGGCTGCAGAAGAACCGACTACAAAAAAAGCGGTTACAGATAACCCAAGAACAGGCGATACTGCAAACACTGCTATGTGGGCACTGTTATTCATTATTTCCGGTGCAGGTGCGGCTATGCTTTTTATCATCGGTTTAAAGAATAAAAAGGCTCAGAAAGCTCTTTCCCTCGCTTTATGTGTTGCAGTTGCAGGAACCACAATCGGCGGTATTGCAGTTAAAGTATCCGCTACCGAGGCTGAACGTAAAACTGTTCCGATGGAAACGATCGTTACCGTTGACGGCGTTGATTTAGCCATTAAAGCTGAAGTTAAATATACACTTCCGGTAATTGATGAGGATACTGTTATCGGTAAGGTTTGCAAAGCCAGTGACCGAATTACTCCGGTAGAAAACGCAACCGTTTCTTTCTACAAAGACGGTGAGTTGTGCAAAACGGTTGCAACAGATGCTGAAGGTGCTTATATATTAGCGCTTGCCGACGGTGATTATACCGTTGAAGTTACAGCGGAAGGCTACCTTCCGTTTAATGCTGGTGCAACAGTTGCTGTTAGCAATGAAACTGTATATCTTGAAACATTCTTCCTTATTGAAGAGTCTGAAGATGAGACTGGCATTGCAAGCGGTAAAATTATTGATGCTTTCACAGGCAGCGGTCTCTCCGGTGTTGAGCTTAAAATTTATAATGGCTGGAGCGGCACAGCAGGCGAAGTTATAGATACTATTACAACAAACGCTGACGGTGCATATTCTGTTAGCCTGCCTCTCGGCAATTACACAATGCGTGCAACCAAATCGGGATACATTGCCATCAATGTGAACATCGTTGTTAAGAGCGGCGAAACTCCGAATCAGAACGGAACAATGTCCCCTGTTGTTGCAGAAGGTGAATACAGAATTGTCCTCACTTGGGGTGAGAATCCTCACGATTTAGATTCTCATGTTCAGGGTCAATACTCTGACGGTTCCACATTCCATACATATTTCAGTAGAAAAACCGCAAATGAAGGTGATATTACAGTATGTGAGTTGGATGTTGATGACAGAGAATCCTATGGACCTGAAACAATTACGCTGAAGCCGACGTCTTCCGCGCCGTATTATTACTATGTTTACAATTACAGCGGTACTGGTTCCTTTGCAGCCTCCGGCGCGCAGGTTAAGGTTTACCGCGGCGAAACATTGGTTGCAACATATAACGCTCCGACAAATCAAGGTAACGGACGGTACTGGAATATTTTTGCAATTGTAGACGGTGAGATTGTTGTGAATAATACCATAACAAGTTCGGCTAACCTCACATATGCAAACGGTAGTGTTCCGGAAACTGTACTTGAAAATACAGAAGCAGTAACTGAAGAGACATCAGCTGAAGAAATTACAGTTGAAGAGACAAGCGCTGAAGAAACTGTAACCGAAGAAACAACCGTTGAAGAAACCACAGCTGAAGAAACAACAATCATTGAAGAAACTACCATCGAAGAAACGACGGCAGAAGAAGTTGTTGCTGAAACCGAATTTATCAGTGAAGAATAATTTCTTTAGTATCATATCAAACAAAAAGCGTTGGATTTCCGGTTTTCATCGGTGTCTAACGCTTTTCCTTTCATTAATCGGTTTGTGTAGCCGATATAGTAAATTAAGTTGAAAAGTGATTAGAAGCGAAATTAATAAAAGAATAGGTTATATAGAATGTTGGAGTAATAAACTCATAAAAGTAGCCGAAGTATTTAAGGTGAACATAACTACACGTGTTAGAAAAACAGTTGGAGCATGCGATAGAACGCTGGCTATACCTAACTGATTTAGTGGAACGGATTGCAGAACAAAAAATCATGACGTAATATTTGTATAGATAAGATAAATCCCCTGTGGAATGCAATGATTCCTCAGGGGATTTTTGCGTGATTTTATAAATGACAAATTGATAACAAAAATGACATTTATGCAGGTATTTCACTTAAAAGTTACAGTTTGGATTTTTAAATAATATTTATTGACTTATTTTTTTATAATGCTACCATATAAATCGTGAGTGAGCTGAATGAGGGCAAAAAGGATGATTTCTGTTGCGGTTGGTTAACATATCATTAAGGAAATCTGAAGTAAAACAACACAATAATATCATTGTTTTTCATTAACATTTGCGAGATAAGTATGAGGAAAAGGGTGACAGCAAATGGTTTTTTCCAGTATTTTATTTTTATTTATTTACCTTCCTGTGATTTTGGGAATTTATTATCTAATTCCCTGTAAATTCAGAAATCTTTTTTTATTTTTTGCAAATTTGGTGTTTTATGGCTGGGGAGAGCCGGTGTTTGTCCTGCTTATGCTGTTCTCAACGGTTTCTGATTATATCTGGGGACTGTTGATTGCAAAATATCGGGAAACCAACCGACGGCGTGCCAAGCTTTTTGTAGTATTGGCAATTATCATTAATTTAGCGTTGCTGTGTTATTTTAAATATGCCGGATTTATCGGTAATATCCTGCGGGGAATCCCGTTGTTTTCCTCTTTGCCTGTTCCTGAAATCCCGCTGCCGATTGGTATTTCTTTTTATACTTTCCAAACAATGTCATACAGCATCGACGTTTACCGCGGGGATGCAAAGGCTCAGAAAAATATTATTTCTTTCGGTACTTATGTCGCTCTATTTCCACAGCTAATTGCTGGACCGATTGTTCGTTATCGTGATGTAGCAGAACAGTTAAATCATCGGAAAGAATCTTTTGCACAGTTTGTACAAGGTATCCGGCTGTTTATCATTGGACTTGCAAAAAAAGTGCTGATTGCAAATCAAATGGGTTTATTGTGGGATAATTTGCGTTCCACAATGGAACAAAATGGGGTTTTAGGTTCGTGGATTGGAATTATTGCGTTCAGCCTTCAGATTTATTTTGATTTCAGCGGGTATTCTGATATGGCACGCGGTTTAGGCAATATGCTTGGTTTTGAATTTTTAAAGAATTTTGATTACCCGTATATTTCAAAAAGCATTACGGAATTTTGGCGGCGCTGGCATATCTCATTAGGCACATGGTTTCGGGAGTATGTATATATCCCATTAGGAGGAAACCGTAAAGGAAAACCCCGTTTGTTAATGAATTTGCTGATTGTATGGTTTTTAACCGGACTTTGGCATGGTGCAAGCTGGAACTACATCTTTTGGGGATTGTATTTTGGAATACTTCTGGTAATAGAAAAATTTTTCCTACTTCGTTATCTTGAAAAAATGCCTGTGGGTTTCCAACATCTCTATGCTCTTTTCTTCATTGTCTTTGGTTGGGTCATCTTTTATTTTGAAGATATGACACAAATGGAACAGTTTATAGTCACGCTGTTTAGCGGAGAGCATGGGCTGATTAGTCAGGACGCTTTTGCTTTAACCGTATCGTATTTGCCGCTGTTCATTACCGCGGCAATTGCCTGCCTGCCTTTGGGATATAAAGTGTATCTTCGTGTGAGAGAATGGAGGTTTTATTGGCTGGCAGAAGCACTGGTTTGTATAGCAGGTCTTATTTTATGTACGGCGACCCTTGTCAGTCAAAGCTATAACCCATTCTTGTATTTCAGATTTTAGGAGGGAATAAATTGAAAAATGAATGGCTGCATAAATTAAAAAGAAATATCTTGGTTTTTATATTCTGTGCATTTATTGGTATTATGATGCTGTTATTTTTCCTTGTTCCAGCCAAAGATTATTCTTCTAATGAGAAACGATATTTACAGCAGATGCCCCAATTTAGTTGGGACGCTCTGACTGATGGTTCCTTTGGTAAAGATTTTGAAAAATATCTGTCAGATCAATTTGCCGGAAGGCAGTTTTTTGTAGGTTTAAATTCTTATTTTAATCTTTTCAGCGGCAGAAACGGTGCAAATGGGATTTACAGCGGCAGTGATGGGTATTTAATAAATTTGCCTACAGCATTTGACCGGATAAACATTCAGAAAAATATTGATAAATTTAACGCATTTCAGAAAAACGTCAATCACAAAATTCAATTCATGATTGTACCTTCCACGGGTTATATTATGGAGGAAAAATTACCAAAGTTGCATAACGTTTATCATGACCGGGAAATTCTTGATTATATCAACAATAATCTGAATGATGGGTTCAATTTTTTAGATATAACCGGGGAGTTTATTGCAGAAAAAGCAAATGCACAGCTTTATTATAAAACAGATCACCATTGGACTAGTAAAGGCGCGTATCTCGCTTATCAGAATTATTGCTTGGCTATAGGATTAAATGCAACACCGGAATCAGAATATGATATTAGCAGTTATCCGGATTTTTACGGTACCACTTATTCCAAAAGTGCGCTTTGGATGAAACAGCCGGATCATATTGAAATTTGGCAAAGTAGGCGTCCGCAGAATATTACCGTTGAAATACTGGACAGTGAGCAGGAAACGAAAAGTAGCCGTCTGTTTTTTGAGGAGCATTTGAATGAAGATGATAAATATCCGGTTTATCTGGATGGAAACCACGGTTTTGTGCGCATTACCAATAAATCCTCAAACGGCGGTAAACTTCTGATGATTAAAGATTCCTATGGACAGTGTCTTGCCCCGTTTTTTGCTGATAATTACAGCGAAATTGTAATGATAGATTTGCGTTACTATAAACAGCCTGTTTCCGAATTGGTTCAGCAGGAGGGTTTTGATGATATTTTTGCAGTGTATGGTTTAGATACTTTTGTTACAGACAGCAATATCATCTGGTTAAGGTAGTTGAATATATGTAAAATTCGGATTGATTTAAATTTATGAAATCCCTCTCTGTTATTCACTGAGAATGCAGAAAGGGATTTTCATTTTTTAGCAAATAGTGTGACGTATGGGGTATAGAGCTCAAAAACCGTCTGTAATGCACAATAATAAAATAAAAATGGACATATGCAAAAAATGTAATGAATCTATCTTTTTAAGTATCAAGTTCGGAGGTTTGAGAATATTTAGGCACAGGATAGAAAATAAAGCAGTGTTTTTTCTAAAATAAACGGTATGTTTTTAAACTGAATTGATCAATACACATAATCACTGAACGAGGTAATAGGAGCAAACTATACTGCTTTCTGCCTGCGGTGCGAAAAATAATGAGCAAGATTGTCTGATACTTTGCCCGAAAAACTACAGCAGTCTGATTTGGCTACTATACGCAAAAATATATGAACTGATAAAAGAAAATGTAATACACGAAATTAAAGCCGATGCAATACAATACATATCTCGTGTGGGCAAACTGGAAAGGTTTCAGGAAAAAGTTTTATTTTTTCAAAAATAGAGGGTTATTGGGTGACCTTTATATATAGCAAAAAGGTCAATCCGCACAAGGCAGATTGACCTTTTGAGGCAAGATAGCTTTGCCTTATTAATAATCTTTTATGGTATAATATTCTCAAACGCACAACTGTCAAGCTTTGTTAATTCTAAAATGATAATGTGTTCGATAGTATCGACTGCCTTGAGAACTGCCATTTTCAGATGGAGATTTCAACCCATTGATTATTCTATAATTGATATGCTCCGTTTCTTAATTTATTTCTTATTACTTGCCTGCATAATACTCAAAATCAGATCGAGAATTTTGAAATACAGCCAAATCACGCTGAATACAAGTCCAAAAGAAGCATACCATTCGTACTTTTTCGGCACTTTATTTTCTACAGCGCCTTGAATCGTATCAAAGTCCACCAGAAGGAACAGCGAACCGATGATTACCATTAAAATTCCGCCGCCGATGGAAAGAAACAAATTATCCTTCAAAGCGACAACTAATGACCGTGTTGCGGGAATTAGCGCACCGATTCCCACCACAGCACTGCCAAGCAGTGTGGTAAAAAAGAGTGTTGTAACAACTGTATGGAATTTTCTTGTCACTTTCACAATGCCTTTGCTGTATAAAATCCCCATAACCAAGACGATCTGCACGGTCAGCACCAAAGCAAGGAGGATCGGAGCAGCATATTCCTTGCCAAATGTGGCGTCAGGCCATGAAAGAAGATAACCTGTCGCAACGCAATAAAGCGGACCGGTCACGGGAAGCGTCGCTTTGATTAGCACCGCCAGAATCGGGGCAATGAGAAACAACAGACTGCATATTACAAGAATCATAAGCTCTGTTCCCGTAACACTAAGTCCAAGCTCTGTATTTGTCAGAACTGCGTCACCCGAAATTTGAAATCCGCTCAGCTTCAAAAAGGCGTTGACGGCGATACCGGCGACAATCATCAGCAGGAAGAATACAAGCTTTCGTGTAATTCCTCGGTATGTGCAAGCGTGATCGACATCACTTTCATTGATTTTACTTAATTTTCTGATAACCGGATTTGACCGGATCAAACGAGACGGTGTTTTGCTGTTTGTGTTTTCCATATGTGCCTCCCATAATGTTGTCACTGGTTTAATGTTGTTTATTCACTAAATCAAGACCATAGTTTGTCAATTTTCCGTTGATAGCGTCCATCAGCCAGTCGGACACCTTGATACCGCCGTATTTCGCATCGACAAACTGAATCATCGTTACGGTGTGCGCCGTAAGGTCTGTATCATTGTCTTTGTTGCTCCAGATAAAGGCAGAGGCGTTTGGCAACGCAAGAAGTTCATCAACCATGTCTTTCAGATTTTTCTCGAACTCCTTTCCTGCGGCTTTATTTGCTTCAAAAGCACCGGTATTCAGATAGTTTTGATACTTGGACAAGGCCTCGTCACGAATGGAGCAGAGGAAAAGAATCTTTGCGTCCGTAACATTTTTCGACAGAGAATGAAGGCTGTCCAGTACAAGATTATCTCCTGTAAATCTGTTTGCAATATGCTCCGGCGTACCCCAAACACTGTCCGCAATATTCTTCCAGTCGTCTTTCAGCAGGAAAGCGGCGTCAACCAATACGGTTTTGTTCTGTACCTGCGGAAAATAGTTTTTGAAAATTTCTTCGGCAAGGAAGGATGCGCCAAAACCGCCTCCAGACCAGCCCGTAACAAGTACAGCCTCCGGATTGCCTATATATGGCAGTATCATTTCCATCATCAGCTTGAAATTTGTATAGCCGTGATGGTAAAGAATCTGCGAATTGCCGTCTTTGTCGGTATATGCAAAATCATTCGTTCCGATATGCCAGTCGCCTGTGCAGTAAGGAACATTTATGAATGTCCAGTCATTGAGCGGATTATCTTTGCTTGAAGCGGATATCCCCATCGTTTGAGCAAAATCACTTGTGATTGTATGAAAATAAAAATCCTCGCCTTCTTTGGCGGTATCTTCATTGATGCTGACACCGCCGCCGTAAAAGTTGATAACAATTTTATTTTCTGTTCCAAAACGAATCAATCCATGCCAAGGCTCGCCAATAGAATCAATGGCGCCGTCCGGGGTAAATTTGTACCAGACGCCTGTCTTATGATCCTCGGAAAGTTCTTCAACCTTGAAATTATTAAAGAACATTTTCACAGCGACAACCGCTCCTGTACCAAGAACCGCCAATACGATAAAAACAATCAAAATGATTTTTCCTGCTCCCATCTTCTTTTTCTCTTTCATCTCCGTGTACTCCTTTGTTGAATGTCAATTTGCTGATCTTGATACAACCCATTATTCATAATTTCCGGGGTTTCCCCAACAAACGCCTTTGCCGCTTCTGTATCGCCTTGAAGCTGCCACATAAACCATGCTGTCATGTATCCGTCGGCAAAGGAAAGCATATCGCCGTGATCTGCGCCTATTCTTCTTGCCATGATTTTTGTGACGGAATCGGGAACATCGTAATAAATATCCTTTAGCTGTTCGCCGGAAACAACAAGGTTTTCGTCACCGTTTCCCGTACTTGATACAAAGAATATCGGTACATTTATAAGGTTTGCATCATAGTCCCACTCCAAGCTCTTTGCAAGCTCTTTATTGGTGGGGCTTGCGGAGAAAATCGCCTTGATTTTCGCCCCGTTTTTATTTTCTGTTGCCGCATTGATAACGCCGACTCCGCCCTGCGAATGTCCCGAAACGCCGATGTTTTCCATATTTACATGACCGTAAAACGGATTGCTGTCCCAACCCTCAATTTTTTCTGTTGTATGTAGTTTTTCCGCCAAACGAAGGCACATTTCCGACGAGAAGCTGTTCTGTGGATTTTCTTCCCCTGTTCCAAGGACGATAAATCCCCATGAAGCTAAATGTTCCAACACCGCTGTGTACTTTGAAGCTTTGATTCCCGTACCGTTTGAGAAAATAACAACGGGATATTTTTTGTTTCCGTCTGCAATATCGGACGGATAGAAGATTTCATACTTTTTGAAATCGTGCATTGCACTTATTTCTATAGATGATACTTTATGTGTTCCGTTTTCAAGGTGTTTCGCTTCGATCTCTCCGCCCGTTTTTACTTTTTGTGTGTAATCCTTTGCTACTGCCGGTTTATAAGACAGATATATAAGCAGGGCGGCAATCAAAATGACTATACAAAGAATAACGATTCCTATGATTTTCAATGCTGTTTTCATATTTCACTTCCCCTCACTCAAATATCTCTTTCAGCCATGTTAAATAGCTATCCATATAATATTTCTGCTTCATTCCGTGATCCTGTCCTTTGGCTTCTACAACCGTTATATTGCAGCCGCTTTCTTTTGCATGGCTGATATAATTTTTTATTTCATCCATACCAACCATACTGTCTTTTGTCCCGTACACGATAAACTGCTTCACATCCTGAGAATCAATATGTCGATACAAGTCTGTGAGTTCCAAAAGTTCCTCTCGCTTTGCCTCGTCCCGTACATCCTCATCGTCAAACATACAGAACAGCATAGGAACATTAAAACGAAAGCTGAGCGCTGGATAAATCATTGCGGAAGAAGATACAGAATCGTCTATGGCGTCAATTTCATCGGGAAAATAGTCTTCCGGAAACATATTTTTACCTTGAATGGTATTGATAAATGTTCCGATTCCGTTTCCTCCTGCGCTGAATCCGATCAGACTGATTTTATTCGGATCAAGGTGATAGGTTTCTGCATTGTAGTGGAGGTAACGAACCGCACGCTGTAAGTCCAGATATGGGATAGGGTATTCGTAGGGATTTGTTCTGTAATGAAGAATAAAAGCGTTGACACCATTTTGGTTGAACGTTTCGGCAATATCCTTTCCCTCTGTGGTGTTTCCGTCCATTGACTTATATCCAAAACCGCCGCCCGGAATAACGATAACAGCGCTGTCGCTGCCCTCCACAACATACGGGATCAAATAGGGTTCGTCCTCATAAGTTTCTTTTTCGTGACCGCCTTTGATTTCGTGTAAATAAGTAAAAGTATCAATCATAGATTCTTCATCGGAATAATTGCTGTTTACAATGGCTTTGGCAAACCCCATAGAGGCAAATGTCGCATTACTTTGAGTAGAATCAATATTCATATCATCCAGCTTAGACCTTGAACTGTTTCCGGCAACGGTGTTCCAAATATTAACCCGAGTTTCATAATCCGCCGCCGGTCCGGAGCCTACTCCGATTGATTTAGCTCCTTGATACAGCATAAAAATAACTCCGCCTACAAGAACCACAATAATGGCTAAAATAATCAGCATGATCTTTACCGCCTTTTTCATAGCTGTTCCTCCAATCTCTGTTTTTACAAACCAATCTCACCGCAGTTAATTAACCGGCATATATTGATTCAGATATTGTTCTACGGCTTCCATGTATTCTTTGTATATTTTGTCATCATTTTGCAGTCCGTGACCGGAATGCGGACATTCAAAATATTTGTAATCCACCGAATACTGTTTATAGGCTTCCAATAATCTTTGAGAGCCTTTATATGGCTGAATCCTATCGTATTTTCCATATGCAACAACACTCGGAACGGTATTTTCGTCCACCCACATGACTGCCGATATAGGCTTTAACTTTTCTATATAAGAGCCGTCCTTTATCATTTCCGGCGTTAATTCCACACCGCCCATAACACCTAAAAGACCAGCAGCGCCTTCTCTTGATTCATCCGTGTCCCGATCAAAGCCGTAAATGTCCCAATCTTCCGCATAAAAGCTGGAAGGCCCCACAGCGCCAAATAATAATTCGACAGGAACCGGCGATTCGTCCGCATCTCTGTAAGCGTAAATCATAGCAAGTGCATGACCGGCTGAGCCGCCTCCCATAGCCAATTTGTCTATATGGTATCCAAGCCTTTCCGCTTCTTCCACGACCTTTGGCATAGCTTCTTTGATTTCCATTGACTGTGAATATACGCTTTTGTTATTCGTTTCGTTACGCAGAGTATAGTTGATTCCCGCCGCAACATATCCTTTGGAACACAGCCATGAAAGTATTTCGGCATCCCCCGACTTATCCCCCTGTGTAAATCCGCCTGCATGGAGATAAACCACCAAACCGTAACTTTCTTTACTTCCGTCTGCGGGAACATACAGGTCAAATTTGTTGGCTTCGCCGTCACCGTAGGAAATATCTTTATAAACCTTTCCGATCTCATCCGTTAATTGAACAGAATATTGTTTTGCCCATGACGGCTGAATCGTAAATTTTGAAGCTACTCCAAACCCAAAAGAAACAAGAAACGCTGCTATACAAATAAATACAAACATACCTCTGCCTTTCTTTTTTTCTGTTTTCATAGGAAATTACCTCCGAACAATGTTCCGCCGAGCAGAAGATTCATAATCCCTCGGACTGCCAACCGTCCTAAAAGGGCGGCGATAATGACGATTACCAATACAATAATCAGCCGTTTTTGTATAAGTGTCATTTCTTTTTTTCCTTTCTGCCATTTATTTATTGACTTTTTGTTTTCAGTGTATTATGATAACGATGAAACAATCGTCTTGTCGATTTGATTGTATTATAGGATTTTCTTGGTGTCAATAGGAGGCGAAAAATGAGACAAACCCCGAAAAATGTATCACCGTTCAGCAACGAGGCAAGAAACGCTTATGTCATAGAGCATATTACGGACGCACTTCTGGAATTGCTGCGGGACAAGCCAATCGGAGATATATCCATCAGCGAACTGTGCGACCTTGCCGGTATCGGCAGAGCTTCGTTTTATCGGAATTTTGAAAGTAAAGAGGATATTCTGCGGGGATATATCAATAAAATATTCAAGGAATGGACGGACGAAGCAGACCGAAAGGATAACAGACCGTTAAACGAATTACTTGGCTTATTGTTTGCACACTTTGAAAAATACAGAGATTTTTATAGTTTATTAAATGAAAGAAATCTTGTGTATCTTTTGAAAGATGTCATTATCGGACTATGCGGGCCGAAGCCCGAACATTCAAAGGTGGAAGCATACGCAAGAGCTTATGTAGCATATACGCTGTACGGCTGGATTGAGGTATGGTTTCAGCGTGGGATGCAGGAAACCGCAGAGGAAATAGCAGGAATGTTTAAGGCACAAGGGCTTTAATGCAAATTAACATAATAATCTACAATATTTCTCTATGTAACAGCCGCCTTTTCGGGCGGCTGTTTTTCTAATACTGTAGCATAGCGCATCAAGAAGCTCATATGTCTTTTACAACGAGTAATGGTTTCAGGGGCTACCCCTGACAAGTTGCCTTTGTGGTATCACAAAGGCGATGCTTGCTGGTATAGTGCATAGCATTTTAGTTTTGGCTGTATTTTAACAACCCAACAAAGAAAATTTCTGCCGATTTGCTGCCAGTCTGTAAAAATTGCCGTTTTTTAATATCTCTTTTTCGGATAGTATCCAATGTGCCGGTAACTTCGCGCATTCCGTCCCAAAAGGGAGAAGTATATGCGCCTGATACATTGCTGAGCAGTTCAATTTTTGCAGGGGTTAAAGTGTGGTTTTCGTTAGTCATTTCTTTTGCCTCCAAAATATTATGGTTATGTAACGCCCCGCTTTTCATTATGTCTATTTATATCGCTTTACTCGATTTGATAACATTTTTACAACAATTCGGCTGTTTGACACGGATTTGCTCCTTGCTTTCCTTATCCATTCTATGAGAGTGTTATCATAAAAAGCGTGATAACATTAGCTCTAAAATAACAAAACAGCAGGAATTTTAATCCCTGCTATTCCTATATTTAATATGGAAAAGCCGCATAAACACTTGGTTTATGCGGCTTCCCGATGGCGGAGTGGGTGGGATTCGAACCCACGGTACCGTGAGGTACAACTGATTTCGAGTCAGTCCCGTTATGACCACTTCGATACCACTCCGTATTCAATTTTTGGGGCGAAGAGTACCGAAAAAATAGGATTTCGAGTGCGGACCCTTCAGCCTCTTGGGTACATCTCCGTATATGTTAACTCGCTTTTGGGAGGTTAACGCAATATTCAATTTCTGAGAGAGAATCCAACTTATCGAAAAAACGGGAAAAGCGATACAGCAAGACACCGAAACCCCGCATAGTAAAATTTTTTAAGTTTCTCGGTTCTGTTTTGAAACTACAATTTTCAGTACAACCCGTTATAGATGCCTAAATGCATCTATGTGTGAATTAAAGAATCTCAATATCGTACTGTAAAGATTCAAAAATAATAATTTGTAAAAAATAAAATCTGGATATTGGAAATTCGGTGTTATGCAGATTTATCAAAGAAAACGTGAATAATATAAATGTTTTTTGAGCCTATTTAAAAAAAGCTAAACTTTGCAGGTTTTAATTGAATATGTATTAACGCATAGAAAACATAAGTCAAAACTACATTGTTAGATTATAAGATATTTTCATATATTTGTCAAACGTGAAATTCTATTATTGGATTCTGAAAAAGTTGATTTTTTGAGCGGTTCTGTTATAATTATTACAATCTCTGGTTATATATTTGTTGTTACAGTACCAGTTATATTGTTGAAAATAAAGCGGAAGCGAAAAAATAAATTTATTTTAATTACGGAGTTTTTCTTGTTTTATTTGGAGGAGAGTGTTTTATGAATCAAAACCATAGTGTTCCCTATGGAACAATGCCTGTAGGATACAGTTCTTATTGGGGAGTAAACCCTATTCAGCAGGAGAGTCATTCAATACGCCGCTTGGGAAATATTATTGGTTTCACTGTTGTAGGCTTTTTCGCTATGCAATTTGTTGCAGCTTTTTTACTGCTTTTATCAGGCGCGTATCCGATGTATTTGGAAGGCGACATAGCATATCAGGCAATTAATATATTTACTTCCATTTTATGTGTGTTTTTTCCGTTTGCTGTTTTGATGCTGTCAATGCGTTCGTCTCAAGCTGAATTACTGCCACTGGGGAAAATTAAATTATCATTATTTATTCCTTTAGTATTTGTGGGCATGTCGATTTTTGTCATCAGTAATATTGCCACCAATATGCTTATTACTGTTATGGGATTTGGCGGAATAGAACTGGTTATGCCAAACATGACAAAACCGACAACTACGGGAGGAATTATCC
The DNA here is from genome assembly GCA_934546985.1 of uncultured Eubacteriales bacterium. Taxonomy (GTDB): domain Bacteria; phylum Bacillota; class Clostridia; order Oscillospirales; family Acutalibacteraceae; genus CAKTEE01. Next base: position 79,682 of record CAKTEE010000005.1, on the reverse strand, counting down.
TTTCTATTGTTTCTACAGCTGTAATTCCTGCCTTAACTGAGGAATTTGCAATGCGCGGTGTTGTTTTGCAGATACTTCGCAAGCATGGCGATGGTTTTGCGATTGTGATGTCTTCTTTGCTTTTTGCTGTTATGCATGGGAATTTTGTACAAGCGCCGTTTGCATTTATCGGCGGGCTGGCATTGGGATATTGTGCAGTAAAAACAGGCTCGCTCTGGCTGTCTATTACCATACATTTTCTTAACAATCTAATGGCCGTTTTATTTGATGTATTTCAAAAACCATTGGGTGAAAATTTATATATGATTTTGAATTACAGTGTTTTTATCGGCATACTAATTGCAGGCATTGTTTCCATTATTTATTTGATAAAAAAACAGCCCGATTTCTTTCATCTAAAAGATTCGGTTTCATTTTGTACATTTAAACAGAAAGTGGATGTTTTTTTGGTAACTCCGGGTGTTGTTATATCTTTTGTTTTGATTGGGCTATTGTCTATGCAATTTTTAGAGATTACATGGCTGTCATGAGTAATTTGCAGGATTATATGAATGCCGCGCTTGTATTGGCAAAAGAGGCGGCGTTGGATGGAGAAGTGCCTGTTGGTGCAGTGGTGGTGAAAGACGGGAATATTATAGGTGCAGGCAGGAACAGGCGTGAAACAGATAAAAATGCCCTTGCCCATGCGGAATTAGAAGCGATCAATGAAGCGTGTGCGGCGCTTGGCGGCTGGCGACTTCATCAATGCGAGATATATGTGACGTTAGAGCCATGTCCGATGTGTATGGGAGCGATTATAAATGCACGTCTGCGCAGGGTGGTTTTTGGTGCTTATGATTCTAAAGCGGGATCATGTGGTTCTGTAGTGAATCTTTGCGCTTACCCATATAATCATCATCCTGAAATTCTTGGCGGAATTATGGAATCTGAATGTGCCGGTGAACTCAAATCATTTTTTAAAATTTTGCGGAAAAAGGCGGCTAATCTGCCGGAAGGAAAATAGGATGTATGATTTTCGTTTTCTGATAGGGGAACTTCATATAAAAATGCACAGTACGTTCCCAATAAAATTGCAGTCCAATATGCTGCCGTTTGAGGAGAATGCTGAGTTCCCCAATGATATTATTTATTATCTTGAAAAGGCGCCCTATGTTGGTTGGAAACCGGAGGGACTGGAAACTCTGGTTTTAGATAAAGGACTTTCCCGAATATATCGAACCCAGAATGGTTTTATAAAAGAAGATGGCGTAGGAAATTGCCAGGATTGGACAATAATTCAGAATAATGATTGGGCGCATCCTCATATTTTTGTGTCTGCTAATGCAAATCAAAATTATAGTGTGGGTAATTCTATGAGTTTTCCAATCACCCTGTCATTGTTTGACGGGGTATTTTTGCACGCCTCTTTTATCCGCTGGCAGGGGAAAGGAATTTTGTTTACAGGGCCTTCCGGCATTGGCAAAACAACGCAGGCAAATCTTTGGAAAAATTTGCGGGGAGCTGAAATTCTTAATGGTGACAAAACGATTGTCCGGTGCAGGGAGGAATGCTGGTTTGCTTATGGTTCCCCTTGGGCCGGTTCCTCTCAAGTTTACCGTAATGAACGTGCGCCGTTACGGGCTATTGTTGTTTTAGAACAAGCACAGCAGAATGAATTGATAACATTAGGGCAAGTTCAGGCTTTTAAACGTATTTTTCATCAAAGCAATGCGCCGCTATTTGACAGCGGTCTGTTGTTTCGGACAATTAACCTGCTGGAAAAATTAGTCCATGATATTCCGGTGTATTTGCTGAAATGCCGTCCCGATGAAGAAGCTGTTAAAATATTGGAAAATTGCCTGCTGCATTTGTAATAACAGATGGTTTTTAGTATAATAGAAGCATCTTCAGTTGAGGGAGATGATGAAATGAATCGAAATACCGATATAAAACCTAAAATTCAGGATGCACTGTTCCGTAAAGCAGGGCTTGCCCATATGCCTTTGCAGGGGACTTTTGAATTAACTCCATGCTGTACGATGGATTGCAGGATGTGTTATATCCGAATGACCCGTGAAGAAGCGGACAGGCTTGGTAAAGAACATTCGGCAAAGGATTGGATTCAGCTTGCACAACAGGCACGGGAAGCAGGGATGCTTTATCTTTTGCTTACAGGGGGCGAACCTCTTCTGCACCGTGAATTCCGTAGGATTTATGAAGAATTATGCAGGATGGGGTTCATCGTGTCCATTAATTCAAACGCAACGCTGATTGATGAAACGTTTATTCAATGGTTTCGCAAATTGCCGCCTAATAGGATTAATGTTACTCTATATGGAGGCAATAATGAGACTTACGAAAAGCTCTGCCGTTTTCCCGGAGGTTTTGACAGAGTAACTAAAGCAATTCTTTTAATGAAGGATGCGGGAATCAATATCAAGCTTAATGCTACAATTTCAAACCTGAATGTGCAGGATTATGATAAAATTATTGAATTTTCTCAAATGCATGAGCTTCCGTTGGATTTAGTAACATATCTTTATCCACCGACGCGGCGTGCAGACGAACATTCTGATATTCATCGCCTGCCGCCGGAAGAAGCAGCAAGAATTTATTTAGAAGCACAAAGGGCGCGCAGAGGAGATGATTTTTTTCTTAGGAATGCCGAAGCGTTTTTTGTGAAACTGAAGAAAGAAACAGAACAGGCGAAACACGGGGAAGAAAGCCGGTCAATGTCCTGTCGCGGTGGAAGAAGCACGTTTTGGGTAACATGGGATGGAAAAATGGGAGGATGCCCTGTTTTTGGCGGAACAGACTGTAACCCATTCCGGCAGGGGTTTGCTGCAGCATGGGAAGAAACACAGCGGCAAAGGACAGAATTCCTTTATCCTGTCAAATGTGCTGGTTGTGAAAAACGTTTTTTCTGCATCTCTTGTCCAGCCGCCCACTTTGCAGAAACTGGGAATTGTGAAACAGTGGGAGAATATTTATGTGAATATGCTGATTGTTATATTCAGGAAATGGATAGGATTATGGGTGAAATACAACGTTCCGAAAAAGTAAAAAAACGTGAAAATATCAGATCGTCGGAAGGATAACCAGCAAGGAGGGTATTTTATGAAAAAAGTATTGGTTGTTATTTTAGCTTTGATGATTCCGTTTGCTGTAGCAGCCTGCAAAAAAAAGGTGGATGTTACCGTGGACGGTATTCCGGTAACCATGGCGGATGGAACTGCGGTAACAAATCCGGACGGGACGCCTGTCACAGTTCCCGCTCAGGCAGTTACCAATCCGGACGGTGAAATTGTAACTTATCCTGGAGGAATTAAAGTTACACAGCCGCTGAAAGTACCTGTGACGGATAAAAACGGTGAATTGGTAACGAATCCGGATGGTTCGCCTGTGATTGAGGATATTACTGTCCCTGTGACTAATGAACAAGGGGAAACCGTAACAAACCAGCAAGGGGAACCGGTGACCAAGGTAAATCCAAATGCAACCACAACAGTTCCGACACAGCCGGTGCCCAGTGAAGTACCGTCTGACCCTATTATTTCAGATAATGACCCGGTAGAAGATAAAAATATGGATTTTAAATTGCCTTATAACTGTCCGGAAACCGGCCTGCAAATTGTTGCAGTAAATCGGTATAATGGTTATTTTGCGGAAGATGGTTCCAATAAGGAAACGCAGGGCAGTATAGCTTTAACGGTAAAGAATACCAGCGGTCAGTATATTTCTTTCGGACAAATTGAAATGAAAATCAACGGACAGGATGATGCGGTTTTCCAGTTCAGCTATATTGCGCCGAACGAAACGATGATTGTTCAGGAAAAGAACAACCTGAAGTATAATGAAAATGATAAACTGGCTTATAAAACTTCCATGATTTCAGCAAAAACGGGTATGGAGAACGGCTGGTATACCGGTAAGGATATTTTACGTATAAAGACGGAATCCGGTAAAGATACCAATGTTGCCATTACCAATATTTCCGGCAAAAAACTGAAAGGCGGATATATTTATTATAAGCAGAAAATAAATGACGTTGTTCAGGGTGGTATCACTTACCGTATAACCATTGATGAAATGGTGGAAGGAGAAACTCTGCATCTGATGGCATGGCATTTTAATTCAGACAGTGTTATTGTAGATGTGCAAGTGAACGAATAACAAACTGGCCCCTGAAACCTTATTCCGGTTTCAGGGGCTGAAATATGTCTGTATAATTAATTGAAAGAAAGGAATAGTTTTTATTATTTTAGTTTTTTAATCAGTTCTACAGCTTCATCAATTACAGCAGAATTACCGCTTTTAATTTCTTCGGTAACGCAGGTTTCCAAATGTTCCTGAAGTATAATATAACCAAAATTCTGCAAAGCGCTTTCTACAGCGGCAACTTGAATCAGAATATCCCCGCAGTATCGGTTTTCCTCCAGCATTTTTTTTATGCCGCCCATTTGGCCGATCATGCGGTTCAAACGGTTTTGCAGCTGCCGGAGGGATTCTTCGTTTCTGGGAGTTGTCTTGTAGTGACAGCATTTTTTTTCTTTACAGCAGGAGTCAGCGCTTTTTTTATTTTGATTGTCAGGCATAATAATCTCCTTATAAAACAGTCAAATATTTAATGTTATTATATCAAAAATAAGCCGTATTCTCCAGTGAATTTGGAAATACGGCTTGTTTTATTTTGTTAGTGTCTTTAGATAAGTTAAGCGTATAAACGTTCAGCAAAAAAACGTCTGTTTGAAAAGTAGACATGATTTTGCTGTTAAGATTGTTTTTCTTCTATTTCAATTTGTTCAGTAATAAAAGGGACCACTTGTTCGCGTTTAATGTTCAGTACATAGGCAAATTCTTCATACAGAAGGTGTTCTGCTTCTTTCATGAATTTTTCATCTGCAGAATGGAGTTTTTTCTTTTGTTCCCTTCTTTCTTGCTGATGCAAATATAAGGTTTTAATGAGTTGGACAAGCTGTGTGCGGTCTCCGGATTGTAGGATTGCATGATATGTTTCGTATCTTTGTGTATCATCATCTATCCATATCAAATCCTCTTTTGGCAGAGAACGGATAATGGTGTAAATTTCACTGGGAGATAAAATTCTCCGCATTTTGCTGACCAGCTTTTGATTTTCAACAGGAACGAATAAAGTCGTCGTATTCTGATAAACAGGTACTAAAACATAATATTGTATGTTGGATTTATCTATTTTTTTAACGATAATATCACTGATACGACAAATTCCATGTGTTCCATACAAGACGGTATCATTTACCTGATACATTTTATGTGCCCCTTTCGAGCTTCTTTGCTCAAATAATAAACGTACAGTTTACTGCAACAGGACTTACGTTCCGCAAAGCAAACTGCACGTTGTATTATTTATATTATAACATATTTTGCTAAAAATTTCAAAAGAGTGTTTCGCTGAAAAAATTAATCGCCAAAACCGTTCGGATTTTGCTTTTGCCAGCGCCAACTGTCTGCACACATTTCATCAATTCCGCGTGCAGTTTTCCAACCCAGTTCCTCATAAGCTTTCGATGGGTCGGAAAAACAGGTGGCGATGTCGCCTGCACGGCGCGGCGCTATTTTATAAGGAATTTTAATATCAGAAGCTTTTTCAAAGGCGTGTATAATGTCCAGTACGCTGTATCCTACGCCGGTGCCGAGGTTATAGATATTCAGGCCAGTTTCATTCAGCGCTTTTTTTACAGCGCATACATGCCCTTTGGCAAGGTCAACAACATGAATGTAGTCTCTTACGCCGGTTCCGTCGTGCGTATCATAATCGTTGCCGTAAACGCTGAGGATTGGCAGTTTACCAATGGCTACCTGAGAAATATAAGGCATCAAATTATTGGGGATGCCGTTTGGGTCTTCTCCCAGCATACCGCTGCTGTGAGCGCCGATAGGGTTGAAATACCGCAGTAAGGAAATACTCCAGCTTTCATCGGCGGTGAAAATATCCTGCAAAATTTGTTCAATCATTAATTTAGTACGTCCATAAGGGTTGGTTACTTCTCCGGTAGACATGGTTTCTTTTAATGGCGACGGGTTGTTCATCCCATAAACGGTTGCGGAGGAACTGAATACGATTTTTTTACAGCCGGCAGCCTCCATTGCCTCCAGTAAAACTACAGTACCGGATACATTATTTTTAAAATAACGCAATGGGTATTGGCAGGATTCACCAACTGCTTTTAAACCTGCAAAATGAATAACAGCATCTATTTTATTTTCCCTGAAAATTTTATCGAGACCTGAACGATCAAGAATATCGCATTCATAAAACGGAAATTCTTTTCCGGACAGTTTTTGAATACGGCGTATCGCTTCAGGTTTACTGTTGTAGTAGTTATCCAGTACCACAATGTCATAGTCTGCCTGAAGCATTTCAATACAGGTATGGCTGCCAATATAGCCTGCGCCGCCGGTAATTAGTATAGACATCAGACCCACCTCTTTATTATTTAGATAAATTTATTATACATGATTCCTGTCAAAAAGAAAACCTGTGGATCCATAATTATGAGATTGCTTTTATAAAAGTGTTAAGTAAAATGAAACTTTATCCGGAACTTTTATCTCTAATGTATTGTAAAAAACTGTTAAAGGAAGATGGAGATGATTAAATTGGGCAAAAAAAGAAATGGATTTGTTATAAGCATGATTGCGTGTATGGTTTTATTCTCTATTGTGTTTTCAGGCTGTGCCAGTCAGACGTCTAAATTTTCGGATAGCAATTCTCTGGGCAATGTAAACCATGCGCCTGATTATGAATACAGCGGGGATATGGAGCAGAGTGTAACAGAAGTAGCAGGTGCGGCAAATAAAGCTGTTGCTGTACGAAAAATAATACAAACGGCGCATATTGATTTGGAAACAGAAGATACCCTTACGCTTTATCAGAAATTGGCGTCATGGGTGCAGAGTAACGGCGGTTATGAATTTTCTAAGAACCAGTATAAAAGCGGGGACGCAACGGTCATGGAAGCGACGCTTAAGCTTCCGCCAGATAAATTGAATGTTTTTTTAGATTTTGCAGCACAGTCCGGTACGGTTGTGAATTCCAGCGTGGATGCGCAGGATATTACGGATTCTTATTATGATGTGCAGACGCGTTTGGCAAGTAAACGAAAAAGTTTGGAACAATATTATGAACTGTTAAAAAATACCCAGACAGTGGAAGAGATTGTAACAGTTCAGCAATCAATCAACCAGCTGACAGAGGAAATAGAAGCGTTAGAGGGGAGTTTAAAGCTTTGGGACAGCCAAATTGATTATTCGGACATTCATGTGTTTATCAGAGAATATTCTGACCTAGTTAAAATTAAAAAAGATTTTAACTGGAACACCATGTCGTTTGATGATATGCTGTATATGATGAAGCATGGATTCCTGAGTGTTGTGAATACAGTTGCTTCCTGTTTGCAGTGGATTGCAATTATTCTTGTTTCTGCCAGCCCCATCCTTTTGCCGCTGCTTGCTGTTATTCTTTTGCTTATCTATATAACAAAATACAAAAAGAAAAAATCTAATGGAAAAAAGCATGAGGCTCCAAAGGATAAGCCGGAATAGAATGAGGTGTACCGTATGAAGAGGCGAACGCTACTTGTTATATTTATTTGCATGGCGGCAGTTTTGTTGACATCCTGCGGCTTCGGTTTGGTTTATAATCCGGGTAAAATGGAGAAATCTTTATATTCAGATGTGATTGCCAATTCCGACATTATGCTGTCGGTGAAGGAGAACAATATACAGAAAGATGCGGAAAACCTGACGCTCATAATTGCCAATAAAACGGCAAAGGAATATAGTTATGGCTATGAACAGGTGTTGGAGGTAAAAATAAATGGTGTGTGGTATGATGTACCGCTGAAAGAGGGGGCGGCTTGGATAGAGCTTGCTGTAATTCTTGGTGGGAATGCAGTGCAGGAAATGAAATTTCAATTACAAAATTTTTATGAAGTCCTTTCTCCCGGCGAGTATCGCATTGTAAAGACATTTTATGGTCAGGAAGAGAAAGAAATTGCTGCGGTGGAATTTTCTATTACTGCATAGGAAAAATAATTAACAAAAACAGCCTGATGAATGCAGGAGTAAACTGCTGTCTGTCAGGCTGTTTTTATATTGTAAGGGGATTGAATTCGTACATGTTTATCCATAAGATTAAAGATAAAACTGGGGAATAGGACGGTATCTGTGGTAAAGCTATTTTTATGTTGCAGATATGCACAACAATTTTAAAGAAGGACAAACAGAATCCAGCGGACGGTACAAATATCCATAGAAACGTTTTTCTTATTGATTTTTTACAAAAAGAATTTCTATTTCAATTTCTGCTTCACTGTCGAATGAAATTCGGGTAATATCTTTTTTTCTGATAACTGCATTACTGTCAGCAAAACCGTATTCGTTAACAGAGGAAATAATGCAGTATTCTTCGTTTATGCTTTTGATGAAGCCGACAACATTGTCATATTCGCTGTTCAGTAATTCAATGGTTGCTATACGATGCTTGTTTTTAATATAAATAAGTAATTGCTCCAGTAAATCTGAACAATTATCAAATTCTAAATTTAATACTTTTTGTTTAAAATTATGCACCATTAACTGCTCCAATTTCTTTTCATAAAAACCATCGTATTATTAAGGCGGGGAGTGAAGATATACGCTTTAATTTAATCATACTTATTTTGGATATTCCCAAATATAAAATTTCCAAAGGGTAGTAAATATTATTGATTTATGATACAATAAAACAGTGGGAGGAGGTGGCTATTATGGAATATCTTTGGCTGATCTTGGCGGTTGTATTTTTAATTGCAGAAGCGGTTTCTTTTCAGCTTGTTTCCATCTGGTTTGCGGTGGGTGCTGTTGCGGCGCTGATTACACAGTTAGCCGGCGGAGATCTTTCCATGCAGTGTATTCTTTTCGTGGCGGTTACCACGGTCTGTTTAATTGTAACACGCCCCCTTATCAGAAAGATTAAGAAAAAAACAATCTCTACGAATTTTGACAGAATTCTTGGACAGCAGGCTGTTGTTTTGGAAGAAATCAATCAGCTGGAAAATACTGGACAGGTAAAAATTGCGGGTCAGGTTTGGTCTGCAAGGAGTGCGGATGAAAGCGTGATACCAAAAGACGCTTGGGTAAAAGTAGAAAAAATTGAAGGCGTTAAGCTGATAGTGACCAAAATAAAATAAAGAAAGAGCAGGGAGGAATATATTATGGATCCGATAGTGCTTACATTAACGATTTTAGCAGTTGTTGTGATATTGGTGTTCATTTCCAATATTAAGCTGGTACCGCAGTCAAAAACCTATATCATTGAACGTTTAGGCGCATACAGTGCAACATGGACAACAGGCCCGCATTTTAAAATCCCGTTTGTTGAGCGGATTGCAAAGATTGTTTCCCTCAAGGAGCAGGTTGTAGATTTTCCGCCTCAGCCTGTTATTACAAAAGATAACGTTACAATGCAGATTGATACAATCGTATTTTTCCAGATTACAGACCCTAAGCTTTACACTTACGGCGTTGAAAACCCGATTGCGGCGATTGAGAATCTGACCGCAACAACACTGCGTAACATCATCGGCGATTTGGAACTGGATCATACGCTGACATCCCGTGATACAATCAACAGTAAAATCCGCGTTATTTTGGATGAAGCTACTGATCCATGGGGAATTAAAGTGAATCGTGTTGAATTGAAAAATATTATTCCGCCGCGTGAAATTCAGGATGCCATGGAAAAGCAGATGAAAGCGGAACGTGAGCGCCGTGAGGTTATTCTGCGCGCTGAAGGTGAAAAGAGCAGTAAGATTCTGGTAGCCGAAGGGCAGAAGGAATCCCAAATTCTTTATGCTGAGGGTGAAAAACAGGCGGCAATCCTTCATGCGGAGGCGGTAAAAGAAGCGACAATCCGTGAAGCGGAAGGTCAGGCACAGGCGTTGATTAATGTCCAGAAAGCGTATGCAGAGGGCATTAAATATCTGAATGAATCCAATCCAACACAGCAGGTGCTTGCAATTAAGAGTCTGGAAGCATTTGAGAAAGCGGCTGACGGTAAAGCAACCAAAATCATTGTTCCGTCAGATATTCAATCCCTTGCAGGGCTTGCAACATCTGTCAAGGAATTATTCAAAGAACAATAAAATTATGCAAAATCAATAAAAATGCGGGAGCTATAAACGGTTTCCTTTGTAATATCCCTGTTTTTGCCGGTTTATGACGCTCTTGCTTGAAATTTATATCAAAATGAAATAAAATAGAAATTATTAGTTGAATCAAGGCGGGGTAAAGCAGTGGATAACGTATTTTTATATCAAAAATTGAATTGCCGTTCTGGTTCTAATATTTTTATCCATAGGATAGTTGTATCATAAATTCAGCGGCTGCGCGGCTTTCTTGCCCCGCAGCCGTATTAATTTTTTATAATTTTTGTGTGAGGTATCAGTTATGGAAAAGAAAAAAGTCGCAATTATTATGGGCAGTGACAGTGATTTACCGGTGGTGGCTCCGGCAGTAAAAAAACTGAAAGAGTTCGGCGTTCCCTGCGAAGCGCATGTTATGTCTGCGCACAGAACTCCGGCACTTGCTTCCGCCTTTGCATCCAGTGCGAAAGAAAATGGATTTGGCGTTATTATTGCAGCGGCGGGTAAAGCGGCTCATCTTGCAGGTGTGCTTGCAGCGCATACGGTTCTTCCGGTTATTGGGATTCCAGTGAAATCCTCCACTTTAGATGGCTTAGATGCACTTCTTGCCACGGTACAGATGCCTTCTGGTGTTCCTGTAGCCACAGTAGCAATCGACGGTGCAGCAAACGCGGCATTGCTGGCCGTACAGATTCTTGCAGTCAATGATGATGAACTGGCGCAAAAACTCGCACAAATGAAGATAAATATGAATGAGGAAGTTGTAAAGAAAGATGAGCTTCTTCAGGAAAAAATTGTTGAAATGTAAAATGTGAGGGGTACTGAGTATGTTTGATCAAATCCATGAAGAATGCGGAGTTTTCGGCATTTATAATAATGATGGGCGCAGTATTGCGCATGAAACTTATTTAGCCCTGTATGCCCTTCAGCATAGGGGGCAGAACAGTTGCGGAATCGCTATTAACGATTCCGGCGTTATGAAAGTACATAAAGACCTTGGCTTGGTTCCTGATGTATTTGATGAAAAGAGCCTTGCAGAGCTTGGCAGCGGCGATATTGCTATTGGGCATGTTCGCTATTCTCCGAGCAATGAGACAGAGCGTGCAAATAATCAGCCGCTGGTAATGCGTTATGTAAAAGGGACGATTGCAATCGCCTGTAATGGTACGCTTGTGAATACACATGAAATTAGAAAAGAATTGGAACAGGGCGGCGCTATTTTTCAGACTTCAAGCGATTTAGAACTGGTAGCTTACCTGATTGCCCGTGCCCGTCTGAAAAGCGGTTCAATTGAAGCGGCTTTAAAAGAAGCGATGGCCAAAATTGAAGGCGCTTATTCTCTTGTTTTGATGTCACCGAGAAAATTGATTGCCTGCCGTGACCCTCATGGTTTTCGCCCGCTCTGCATGGGTAAGTTAGGGGAAAGCTATGTATTTGCTTCAGAAACCTGTGCGTTTGACAGCATAGGCGCTGAGTTTGTCCGTGATGTTGAACCGGGAGAAATTATTCTGGTAGATGAAAACGGAATGAAGAGCCTTCGTGGAATGGAATGTACAAAATCATCTCTGTGTATTTTTGAGCATGTTTATGTTGCCCGTCCAGACTCTGTGATTGACGGCGCAAGCGTTCATATGGCACGCCAAAAGGCCGGCGCGTTTTTGGCGAAAAGAACGCCTGTGGATGCAGACATTGTTATTGGTGTTCCTGATTCCGGTCTTGACGCGGCATTGGGTTATGCAAATGAATCCGGTATCCCTTATGGGACTGGTTTTATAAAAAACCGTTATGTCGGCAGAACCTTTATTCAGGATTCGCAGATACGCCGGGAACGTTCTGTTAAAATCAAGCTTAACCCGCTTGCCGCTGCTGTAAAGGGAAAACGAGTGGTTATGATTGATGACTCTATTGTCCGCGGTACCACCAGCGCACATATCGTTGAACTGCTGCGCAAGGCTGGTGCAACGGAGGTACATGTCCGTATTTCTTCTCCGCCGTTTATGCATCCATGCTATTTCGGTACGGATATTGATTCACGGGACAAGCTGATTGCATGCCGTATGTCTATTGATGAAATCTGCAAGAGCATTGGCGCCGATTCTCTTGCCTATTTGGAATTAGAGGATTTAATGCAGATTGCGCCGGAATCAACTTGTGATTTCTGCAATGGTTGTTTTACCGGTATTTATCCGGTGGATATCCCCGGAGAAGTTCCTGTGGATAAATTTAATCAAAAAATTGTAAAAAATAAGTAATATATTAGTTGGAGGCAGTTTATGAAAAGCTTTAGCGACAGTTATAAAGCCGCTGGCGTAGACGTAACCGCCGGTTACCGTGCGGTTGAATTAATGAAATCCCATGTGGCGCGTACCGTTGTTCCGGGTGTTTTATCCGGTCTCGGCGGATTTGGCGGTCTTTTTGAGTTGGATTTAACAGGTATGACTCGCCCTGTTCTGGTTTCCGGAACTGACGGTGTCGGAACAAAATTAAAAATTGCTTTTTTGATGGACAAACATGATACTGTGGGTATTGACTGTGTTGCAATGTGTGTAAATGATGTTGTGTGCGGCGGCGCAAAACCATTATTTTTCCTTGATTATATCGCGGTTGGCAAAAATGTGCCGGAACGTGTGGAACAAATTGTTGCCGGCGTTGCTGAAGGATGCGTTCAGGCGGGCTGTGCATTAATTGGCGGTGAAACTGCGGAAATGCCGGGCTTTTATCCTGAAGATGAATATGACCTTGCCGGTTTTAATGTAGGTATTGTAGATAAGGATAAAATCATTGACGGCAGTAAGGTGAAAGCGGGCGACGCACTAATTGGTGTTGCATCCTCCGGTATTCATTCCAATGGCTTTTCTCTGGTGCGTAAGCTGTTTAATGTTAATGAAACAAACCTGCGCAGTTTTATGCCGGATTTTGGGAAAACGTTGGGAGAAGAACTTCTGACCCCCACGAAAATCTATGTAAAGCCGCTTTTGGAGTTAATCAGCAAATGTGATGTTCATGCGGTTTCTCATATTACTGGCGGCGGTTTCTATGAAAATATTCCGAGAATGCTCCAAAAAGATCAAAAGGCGGTAATTGAAAAAACCAATGTTCCGGTTCTCCCGATTTTTGAATATATGCAGAAGATTGGCAATGTTCCGGAACGCGATATGTTTAATACCTTTAATATGGGTATGGGGCTTTGTATTGCTGTTGCACCGGAGCAGGCAGATGAAGCGGTTAGGATTTTGACTGCTGCGGGTGAAAATGCATTTATTGTTGGGCAGGTTGCTTCCGGCGAAGCAGGTGTGGAAATATGCTGAGAATAGTGGTTCTGGTTTCCGGCGGCGGGACAAATTTACAGGCGCTGATTGATGCACAGCACGCTGGTAAAATTAAAAATGGAAAGATTACATGCGTAATTTCCAGTAAAGAGGGCGCTTTTGCTTTGGAACGTGCGCGCCGGGCGGGAATTGAGGCAAAAACAGTTGCACGGAAGCTTTATGCGTCTGCTGAAGAATATGACGCCGTACTGCTTGCGGTTTTACAGGAATGCAGAGCTGACTTAATTGTACTTGCGGGATTTATGTCGATTTTGGGTTCGTCAGTAACGGATCGATATGCGAACCGAATTATCAATGTTCATCCTGCGCTGATTCCTTCTTTCTGCGGAAAAGGATATTATGGCTTACGGGTACATGAAGCCGCGCTTTCCTATGGTGTGAAAGTTACTGGTGCTACGGTGCATTTTGTAAATAATATTCCGGACGGCGGTGCGATTATCCTGCAAAAAGCTGTAGCAATTCAGTCAGGGGATACGCCTGAAATTTTACAGCGCAGGGTAATGGAGCAGGCGGAATGGAAGATTTTACCGCAGGCAGTCTCGTTGTTCTGCGAAGGGAGAATCCATGTGAATGGCAATAGGACGGAAATTATATCAGAGGAGGAAATACAGTGAAAATAACTTCAATTTCAGAATTATTGAAAAACAACGCGTATCCCGGGCGTGGTATTATCATTGGAAAAAGCGCGGATGGAAAGCATGCTGTTACCGCTTATTTCATTATGGGCAGGAGTGAAAACAGCAGAAACCGTGTTTTCGTAGAGAATGACGACGGAATCCGCACACAGGCGTTTGACCCTTCCAAGCTGGTAGATCCCAGTTTGATTATCTATGCGCCTGTCCGTGTTTTTAACGGTCAGACTATTGTAACGAACGGCGATCAGACAGATACCATTTATGATTATCTGAAAGATGGCAAAACCTTTGAGGAAGCCCTGCGTACCCGTAAGTTTGAACCGGACGAACCGAACTGGACGCCCCGTATTTCCGGAATCATGAATATTTGCGGCGGAGAATACGCCTATAAACTTTCTATTTTAAAGTCTGCAAACGGAAATGGGGAATCCTGTGAACGTTTCTTTTACGAATACAGCCAGCCAATAGCGGGCGAGGGAAGGTTTATTCATACTTATCGCTGTGACGGCAACCCGATTCCTTCTTTTGAAGGTGAGCCCGAACTTGTATCTGTATCTGATAATATTGATGAGTATACCAATACCATTTGGCAGAATCTGAATGAAGCGAATAAAGTCAGTTTATTTGTACGTTATATTTCGCTGGAAGACGGTAAAACAGAAACCAGAATTATCAATAAAAACTGCACGCAGGATTAGTATAGCGCGTATAAGGAAAGGATGATTGTTTTGGCAAACGAACTGGAATTGAAATATGGCTGTAACCCTAACCAGAAACCGGCGCGTATTTATATGGAAAATGGGGATTTGCCTATTACGGTCCTTAACGGCAGGCCGGGGTATATTAACTTTATGGATGCCTTCAATGGCTGGCAGTTGGTAAAAGAGCTGAAACAGGCGACTGGTTTGCCTGCGGCAACTTCTTTCAAGCACGTTTCGCCTGCCGGTGCGGCGGTTGGCGTTCCGCTTTCCGATACATTAAAAAAAATCTATTTTGTAGATGATTTAGAGCTTTCGCCGTTGGCGTGTGCCTATGCGCGCGCAAGGGGGGCGGACAGAATGTCTTCTTATGGGGATTTTATTGCGCTATCCGATGTGTGCGATAAGGAAACTGCAACGATGATTGCACGTGAAGTTTCCGATGGTATTATTGCGCCCGGTTACACACAGGAAGCGTTAGAAATTTTAAAATCAAAGCGTAAGGGTTCCTATAATATTATCCAGATTGATGAAAATTATATTCCTGCTGCAATTGAA
Source organism: uncultured Eubacteriales bacterium (assembly GCA_934546985.1). GTDB lineage: Bacteria > Bacillota > Clostridia > Oscillospirales > Acutalibacteraceae > CAKTEE01. The sequence goes on along the minus strand of CAKTEE010000005.1, from coordinate 64,317 downwards.
CGCAGACAGATTTACGGCATTACCTTTGAGCAGGGAAGAAATGAACTGAAATTTGATGATTCTCTGTTTGAAAATATTGTAACAGAAACAAAGGATTTACCGGAGAATGCAAAGCGTGATTTACTCATTGCGCTGATTACTTTAAAATATACCCAGTCCAATAGTGTTTGCTATGCGAAGGATGGTCAGGCAATTGGTATTGGTGCTGGTCAGCAGTCCCGTATTCACTGTACAAGGCTTGCCGGTAATAAGGCGGATATTTGGTGGCTTCGCCAGCATCCAAAGGTACTTGGTTTGCAGTTTGTAGATGGCATCCGCCGTCCTGACCGTGATAATGCAATTGATGTATATATTTCTGATGAGTATATGGATGTATTGGCTGATGGCGTATGGGAAAATACCTTTAAAGTAAAGCCGGAAATATTTACCAAAGAAGAACAGAAGGAATGGCTGAAGCAGCTTAACGGCGTATCTTTGGGTTCTGATGCATTTTTCCCGTTTGGCGATAATATTGAACGCGCTCATAAATCCGGTGTGCAGTATATTGCAGAACCGGGCGGCTCTATCCGTGATGATCATGTTATTATGACTTGTAATAAATATGGTATTGTTATGACCTTTAACGGTATCCGTTTGTTCCATCATTAAGTTTTAAGAATGAAGGGATATTAGATATCACGATGAATAAAGTGGTAAAAACACTTAATATAATATCATTAATTTTTGGTGGTATATATTTAGCATTATTTATTATTGTTATTGCAATGCAAAAGATATACCTGCCTTTGGAACTCAAAGAAGAATTCTTTTTGCCTTACGCAAGTATGAGCTGTTCCCTGCTGCTTGCTGTAATGATTATAATTACAAACGCGGCTTTGTTGGTGAAAAGATTTCGGCATAAGCATTGCGTGATGCCTGTGGTTTTATCTTGTACGGCATATGCTGTATATCTCTTATGTGCAGATTGTTTCAGAATATTGGAGATTCGATTGATTGCACCCATGGGTATTAATACAATAGCAGGCATCAATCAGGTAAATAGTTGTTTAACGTTATTTACGTCTTTCCCCCTGACAGTAATGACAGTGATCGCTATTATTTCAGCGGCAATTCATTGTTATCACTGCAAAATATTTAAGGAGGAATATAATTCATGAATATATTGGTTGTTGGCGGCGGTGGCCGTGAACATGCAATCATTAAAAAATTAAAAGAAAGCCCGTCTGCTGAAAAAATTTATTGTGCGCCCGGCAACGGAGGAATTTCCCGTGATGCAGAGTGTGTGAATATTTCTGCTATGGATATCGGAAAAATGGTAGAATTTGCAAAGGCAAATAAAATTGACCTCGCAGTTGTTGCACCGGATGACCCGTTGGTTGCCGGTATGGTTGACGCAATGGAAGAAGCGGGTATTCCTGCTTTTGGTCCCTGTGCGAAAGCCGCATTGATTGAAGGCAGTAAAGTATTCTCCAAGAATTTAATGAAGAAATACCGAATTCCTACAGCAGATTATCAGGTTTTTGAAGATCCGAAGGAAGCCCTGGCTTTTATAAAAAAACGTGACATTTACCCTGCGGTTATTAAAGCTGACGGCCTTGCACTGGGCAAAGGCGTAATGATTGCTGATGATTATTCAGATGCTAAAAATGCAATTCATTCCATTATGGAAGATAAAATATTTGGTTCTTCAGGACGGCGTGTGGTAATTGAGGAATTTATTACAGGGCCGGAGGTTTCTGTTCTTTCCTTTGTAGACGGTGAACATATAAAACCAATGGTATCCTCTATGGATCACAAACGTGCTTTCGACGGGGATTTGGGGCCGAATACAGGCGGTATGGGAACGATTAGCCCCAACCCTTATTATGATGAAGCAATGGCAAAGCGCTGCATGGATGAAATTTTTCTTCCTACCGTGGATGCAATGATTGCAGAAGGAAGACCGTTTAAGGGATGCCTTTATTTTGGTTTAATGCTTACAAAAGATGGACCAAAAGTTATTGAGTATAACTGTCGCTTTGGAGATCCGGAAACACAGGTAGTTTTACCGCGTTTAAAAACAGATTTGTTGGAGATTATGCTTGCGACCATTCATGGAACTTTGGATGAAATTGAAATTGAATGGAAAGACGAAGCCTGCGCTTGCGTGATTATGGCATCCGGCGGATACCCCGGCAAATATGAAAAAGGTATTGAAATTACCGGTCTTGGAGAAGATGGTAATATAAGCGGTGCTACGGTTTATCATGCAGGTACAACGTATCAGGATGGTACATTCTTAACGGCAGGCGGGCGTGTATTGGGGGTTACTTGTACAGCTGCTGCATTGGATGAAGCACTGGAAAAATCTTATCGGGCCGTTGATAAAATTTCTTTTGAAGGTGCACATTACCGCAAAGATATCGGAAAGAAATAATGATAGACAGATAACCGCCTGTTCAGAAAGGCGGTTATTGTGTTTTCTTAGGCGATATTATCACGAATAATAGTGTATTATTTTTTCAAAAAATCTAACAAAATGCAAATTCGGGCCTGTTCATGAAATATTTACAAGAATGCAATAAAATACCTTTTTTTCGTGGGAATTTTATTTGACAGGCAGTAGAGAAAGCGTTAAAATAAACAATGAGTGATATGAGGAAAAGCGGTGGACATTATGAATGATTTGGAAAAAATAGATGAGGAAGAACTGGAACCAAAAGAAAAAATTAAGCAGAAAAAAACAATTTATATTTCATGTATTGTTTCATTGGCTGTTTTAGTTGCATTGTTAGCTATTGTTTATAATATGACGCGCGGTGTTAAAGTCTATGCGGAAGATATTGCGCCTAAAAGTATATCGTCTAAAATTTCTACAGTTGGAACCGTCCGTTCCGGCTCAGAAAGGGCATTTTATGCCTTTACTCAGGCACGTGTAACGGCATTGAATGTGAAGGCGGGTGATACTGTAAACCAAGGGGAGGTCATGGCGCTTTTTTCTTCTGCTGAAATAGACGCTGATGTAGCGTTAAAAAAATATCAGGCGGAAAACGCTGCTGCTGTTGTAGAAAAAGGGAAAAATAATATTAGACTGCTTAATACTACGGTTGCGCAGTTAAATCAGGAAATTTCTACGCTGAGCAAGCAGTTGGGAGTATCTTCTGTAAGTACAGCGGGTGAGAAGAAGTTACAGGCTACTTTTTTGACTTATAGCGATAAGGCGCTTGTTGTTAATACCAGCATTGCAGATGAACTGAACAATATGGAAAATGTTGCCCCTGAAATAAAGAAATTATTGATACAGCTGGAAGAGGAGACAGCTTCTCAAATCCGGACTGCTTTGGCTGCTTCTGAGAGTGCGTCTATAACATCTGATGAATTAAAAAGTGCAATAGCGTCTGCTTTATCCGGTGCAGAGTCTAAGCTTGAAAAGGCGATGGTCAATTCAGATGAAAAAATGAGAAAGCAGTTACAGCTTGTGCTTTTAAAACAGCAAAAGAATATATTATCAACACAGATTCCTTCGTCGGAAGAGATGAACCGCTTGCAGGCAGCCAGTGATGCCGCAAATCAGGCGTATCAGACTGCATTAACGCAGTCTGCGGAATTAAAGGCAGGCTGGATCGCACCTTTTACAGGCGTAGTATCCGAAGTTAATATTACACAGGATGGAGTTACTTCTGTTGGTACGCCAGGCATTGTGCTTGTGGATACCAGTACATTGGTTGTAGACGTTGAACTTGGAAAGTATGACGCGGGCAAAGTCAGTAATGGGCAAGCGGTAAAAATCCGTGTAGATGATGACGTTTTAGATGGGACAGTTAGTTTTGTCAGTTCCATTGCTTCTGCACAAGATGAAAACCAGAATCCATTTGTACCGTGCAGGATTATGGTTTCAAATCCGGATAAACGGTTAATTATTGGATTTGATGTAGATGTGGATATTCAGACAGCAAGTGCGGATTCCGTTATAATTTTGCCGGTTACATCTTTACGAATTGATGAACTGGGCAAATACTGTTATCGTTATAATAAAGAAGAGCACACGGTTTCCAAGGTGTATGTGGATACAGGAATTATAAATGAGGAGTATTGTCAGATTACTATTGGTCTGCAGTTTGGCGATACGATTATTTTAAACCCGTCAGATAAGCTATATGATGGTGCAAGGGTTCGTCTTATGGATCCAGAAGAAACTACTGCGCCGCCTGTTGGTCTGACAACGGCGTTGTATGATAACACGCAGGAGGGAATTACAGCTCCTGCTGCGGAAACAACGACAGACAAATTTAGTTATCCTAATGATGAATCACTGCAAAACACTACAAATCCAAATTATAATCAGAATATGCAAGGCACCTCCTCAATTAATTTATAAGTGGAGGCAGGGCTGTGAATTTACGTGAAAATATTAGGATATCTGTGCATAATTTAAAACAAAATCGATTGCGTTCTATTTTAATTATATTGGCAGTGGCCGCAGGGATATGCTGCATGTTTGTGGTAGTTTCTATAGGTCAGGGGAGCCGCAATTATGTGAAGAAAGAGTTTGAAGGCGTAGGAGTGAATACTCTCTATATAACTGTTGCACCGGAAGTTTCGACAAAAGCGGACAGGATAACTTTTGAAGATGTTCGGCTGTTAAAGTCAAACATTGCGTCTGTCACATATGCAACCCCGATTTATCGCTTGAATGGGGAGGGTAAGACAGAACCGTTTTATCAGGGAACTCCGTTAACTATCCTTGCAGGTAATGCAGATTTAGCGCACGTGATGAATTATAAAATATCTGCCGGACGCTTTTTTACCGAAGATGAATTTGATAATGCACGGCAGGTTGCAGTACTTGATAAACGTGCTGCAAAAGAAATTTTTGGCTTTGAAAACGCAGTGGGGCAGAGCATAGAAGTTACTGTTTCCTCAAAGCGTATGCGGCTGACTATTGTCGGTCTGACGGAAAAAAATGACGCTTCTTTATTAACCAATACGCAGGAGAGTTTTTTATCCATACCTGCAACTACATTGTTAAATACAATTGGAGGAGAAGAACGTACAGACTCCTGCTATCTTGTTGTAGATGATGCCTCTCTTATGGAACAAACGGCAGATGTTGCAGAACAATATCTCGGAGTTAGACATAATAATCAGGATAAGAATATTTATCAAGCCAATCATGTTGCACAATATATGGATATGATGAACCAAATTCAATCATTATTTTTTTCTTTTGGCATGATTGTCACGATGGTTGTATTATTGTTGAGCGGTATCGGCGTTATGAGTATTATGCTATTGTCTGTGCATCAGCGAGCAAAGGAAATTGGTATTAGGAAAGCGATGGGGGCACGTACTCAGACAATTTTATTTCAGTTTCTTTTGGAATCAGTGATACTTTGCTTGATGGGTAGTATGGTAGGAATAATTCTCGGCATTATATTTTCTTGGTTGATTATTCCTTTAATTGGAATATCACCAGCTTTTCGTATCGTGAATTTCATTTTAATTCCACTTTTTTCCAGCCTTGTGGGAATTATCTGTGGAATCATTCCTGCCAAAAAAGCGGCAATGCTTCAGCCAATAGATGCGCTGCGGCAGGAATAAAAAGAAAAATAAATATCACGTCTAAAAAACGTGGAATGAATAATGATCTTATAATGGTAAACAATACCAGCGGTATTTAAGTGATATCGGCTGCGTGTTGGCGTTGTTCATACAATTAAACCGCCAATCTCAAACTGGATTGGCGGTTTTTCTGTATTTAGAAGAGAAAAATATTTGTGCAGATGCCATGATTTCTTTTAAGAAAGAATATACCGCTTATTTAATAAAAGAAGAGTATTCAGTGGAAACACAGTGTTTTGTCTACTGTGTATATCTGATATTAAGTAAAATGTATTTCAGAACAGAAATCATTTTTAATTTTCAGTATGTTTCCATTTCCCCAATGCCCAAGGTAAATACCGGTCAAATAATGGTATAAACACAAACCAAGAAAAAGCCATGCAAATAGCTGAAAATAGAGCCGTAGATAATGGTGAGGTTAAGTAAACTGTTACACCAAAAACTGATAAAAACGCAGTAACGAGTAAATTGGAAACGGTTTCTGTCCCGCAAAATATCAACGTATATTTGCCAAGTTTTGATAATATCTGAATATTTTCTAATAATAACGCTAATTGTATATGCAAAAAAATAATAATAACTGCTGCAAACATTTTATACACATTGAGAATAATAGAAGGAAGCTGTATATTAAAAAAGATAAACGGAAAATAAATATTATCAATATATGCAAATACAGCGTAGCACAATGCGGTAAGAACTAAAGCAACATAAATAAGCTTACCTTTTAATTTTAGCTTCTTAAAACGGCAATTCATAATCCATGAATAAGCCAAGTGTCCCAAGGCATAAAAAACTAAATATTTCAGTGCACTGTCCAAATTCCAAAACCACGAAGGATTTGAATAGGGAAAAAGCCATGAGATAACAAATGCTGCTGCAAAAACAATATACTTATTGCGTAATAATGTCAGTAACGCACGGTAAATAACAGAAATCAGAAATAAGCATGGAAGGAACCATAAAGTTTGTGCAGGCAAGGTGGTTCGTATGCCAAATAAATAATGTTTACCATCTGCAAGCAGTTGATGAAGATTATATTCATTGTTGAATAATAAAATAGATTCACATAATACAGCGAACGAAAAATATGGAATCATAATAGCCTTAAATTTCTTCCAGACAAAAGATAGAAATGATTCTTCTTTTTTTCTATCAGAAAAAAATCCAGACATCAGAAAAAACATTTCAACAAAAAATACGAAAAAAAAGGAACGCGGCGGACTATCCGGCGATAAATTGTGAAAAAGATATATTTCAAACATACCTATAATTTTTAGGATATCAATCCACTGAATTCTATTTTTTGAAATTGGCGGTTGAAGAACTGTTATTTGTTCCTGCATAATCAAAATCCTTTTCAAATTACAAAAGAAGAAAATATACACTTTTCGACTTTTTATGAGCAAAAATTTATTGATATTGATTATACAATATTTTTATGAAACTGTCGATAGCCCTGAGTAAAATCTATTACTCAGGGCTAAATAAATATTTTCCTATTAACAAATAACAAAAGTTAGTGTGACAGTATTTTCTCTTTTTCAGTTACTATAGGCTCTTCTGATTTTCTATCCGCGATATTTTTTAGATTTTTGGTCTTACTTTTCCAACAGCCTAACATCCAAGGCATGTATTTCTGAAATAATGGTACGAATATAAAATATGATGTAATTAAACATAACATGGCATATAAAACCGTTGCTAAGGTAGAAGTAAGCTGAACTGTAACACCAAAAATTGATAAAAAGCCCGATAGCAGTACTTTCGTTGCAGTTTCCGTACCACATAAAATCAACGATTGTTTCCCGATTTTAGAAAGTAATGGAATCTCTTGTAATATCAAGGCAAACTGTATAAATGGAACAATAATAACTGCCGCTGCAATTATTCTATAAAGCCGATACAATATGCCGGGAAGCTGTACAGGAAAATATTGCCAGATAATATCAATATTAGTGAAATATACGAGTATAGTAAAAGCAAAACAGCATGCCGTTACAATTAGGGTTATTAGTTTTTTTAAAAGTGTTTTCCCTCCGCATTTTGTGCTGGATGATATTTTATTAATGAGAGGGAATACAACCGGACCAAGTGCAAAGAAAACCATAAATTTTAAAGCGCTGTCCAGATTCCAAAACCATGATGGGCTTTGATAAGGATAAACACAGGCAATAACAAACGTGATTGCTAATACGATATATTTGTTTTTACGACAAATTTGCATCGCAATGCGGTATAAAACCGTTATAACAAAAAGGCATGGAAGAAACCATAGCGCCGGTGCAGGAAGCGTTGTACGTATTCCTAAAAAAATCATTTTACTGTCTTCATATAACTTTCCGGGTCCGATGCCATTGGATAAAACTGCAATCAATTCATATAAGAATGAAAAACAGAAATAAGGAATCATGATATGTTTAAATTTTTTCCAAATAAAAGGCAGAATTTTTTCATCCTTATCCCATGATACAAAAAAACCGGACATTAAAAAGAATAGTTCAGCTAAAAAAGTAAAAGTAAAATGATAAATTCTTCCGCCTGATTCCATAAAATGACTGATATAAATTCCCCACATGCCTAACATTTTAAGAACATCAACCCATAGCACCCTATTATGAAAAATCGATGGCTTTAAAGTTTTGGTGTAATTTTGATTCATAAATTCACTATCCTTTGAAAGTGATACTTTATCTATGAAATAATAATACTACATTTATTCACTTAAGTCAACAAAAATCACTTGATATGTTAAAGTTTTACTAATAAGTATGCTTAAGATGTTAAAATTTTTATTTCTATTTTGTTTTGCAGAAATTCGGCGAAAACAAAATTGTATTGGTTTAGCCCATCCTATCAATCCGAAAATACAATAATTTTTCCATCATTTAGCAAGAATATTTTCTGCTGTTGTTTTTAGAGTGGGATTGATGATGTTTACTCTGTTTTATTTATTTCTTCTACTGGTTTCCATGCCTGCCCGAATTTTATATCTTTAAATAATGCGGCAAGACCTGTAATCTGTTTGAGACGTAAAATCTCATCTTTATCCATGCCGAGATGTTTGGATATCCATGCATCGCTTCTGCCAAGTTCATGCAGTTCTTTAATAATATTGCTCATTAAATCCACGTCATGAGAGCCGCGTGCGCGATTATGGCGAACTGTACTTGCCATACGGCTTGAAAGCGGTTTGTTAATGACGCAGACCGGCATCATTCCATGTTCACGTTCATAAATATCAGAATGCTCTTTCATTACACGCCAGCGATGGAACCCGTCTACAATTGCATACAAATCTTTCTTTTTAGAATAATAACATACAATAGGCATTGTATAACCATCTTCTTTAATGCTGTCATAAAGCAGTTCCATTTCCGGAGGTGCTACGCTGTTTGGATTATAAGTATTTGGTACAATTTTTTCAAATGGTACAGCGATAATATTATAAACGGGGCTTTTAAATTCGTTATTTGTCATCAATCATCTCTCCATATTTTTGCTTGATTTTATGTACTCGTTCCTGTTCCTGCTTTGTCATGCCAAAACCCATAAAACGGCAAGTATGGTCGTTTTTTAAAATGCAGTAACACATTCTTTTCCAGCTGGGGATATCTTTTGTAGATTTGATATCATCGGTATCATCAGGAATTGCACCAACAAACACAATTCTTGTATTTTTCATCAGTGTATAATTAGATACACCGTTACGTTGGATGTGATACCCATGCTCAATTAATTCCTGAATGACATTTTCTTCTAATCCGCCGCCGGTTTTATGCCAGAATTGGATAGACGTTTTAAATTTTTTTATATAATTATTACGAAGCTTAGCCGGCAGCGTATCCAATAAAAATTTGGTATAGGATTCCCATGTGTGTCCTTCCGGCAGTGTAATGTTTCGGTATCCCATTGCTTTGGATTTTCCGTAAATGCAGCCAAAGTTAGCTCCTCTGACCCTTCCTACAAGTTTTGTCCAGATTTCAGGATCAATCACACGGTATAAATTCAGAGCATCTTTAGAGTAATCGTTGAAAGGCGATGCCACTCGCATTTGGTCAATTTTCAGCCCTGCTTTATAATATAGGTCATAAAGAGCATTGTAATCGTAGTGAAACCGACAATTTGCTACCCATATATCCCTGTTTGACCAGTCGTAAAGCGGCGAGGCATTCCATACATCTTTGAACTGTTTGGAAATCCAGCATTTTCCGTTATATCCGTGTTTCTTATTTACAATGCCATTGTATCTGTGTAAAGATTCGTCTGTTCGGATGCCAAGCAAACATACTGTTTTTCCATTACCATGCACTTCTTTATAAAAGCGCCCGAATTGTTTTGCAAGATCTTCCTGATGCATTCGATAGCGATAATGATGAAATGGCTTATCAATCGTGATTACATACGGATGTGCCGGCTGCGGACGGATCCAAAGTTCCTTCTTGGTGTCATCCCATGGGTACCAGTACATTTCATAACTGCTGAGTGCTGTTCTGGTTGCCATTGGCAGGCAAACCCAATACAAATCGCACTCTTTTTCAAGTGCTTTGAAGGTTCTTGTAACATAGTCTGTGGTTACAGTATATTGGGCTTCAAAATCCTGATGAAATACACCAATCCTGCGTTCCGGATAGTATTTCCGTTTGAAATCCAGCAGCAGGTTCAGTAAAACGCCGCTGTCTTTGCCGCCGCTGAAGGATACATAAATGTTTTCAAATTCACGAAACAGATAGTGAAACCGTTCCTGCACAGCATCGTAAACATTCATTTTCTGATAGCCTTTTACCATCATGGTTATCCCTCCTAAAGCTATAGCTGCTATTTTAATATTTATGTGCTACCATTATCAGTTCATTTTATTTCTTATTTCTATTATATCATACTTTTTGTATTATAAAATGACATGTTTTTTAAGAATATTATTGTTGTAAAACCACATGTCGTACTATAACTGTCGCGAAATTGATTTTTCAATAAAAAAATAAATGTCCTTCGTAAAAACGAAGGACATTTATTTCTGCTGATTTTGTGTCCATTTACTTGACTATAGCACAATATACTTCATTAATTGCTGGGTATTACAAGCCTTTTATTGCCGCTTTTTTTGTTGGGATAAAAACAAATTATAATTCGTCTTTCACCGTTTTACCCTGCGTTCAAACCATTATACTGCTGAATTAACGCTTCTGCCATACCATTGGAAAAAGCATTTTTGCGGGTTGATATACAGATATATTGCCCATATTGATTGCTATTCTCGCAGTCTGCATTGGAAAAAGTTTTAAAATTCACTTGATAACCTAAAATTTCCATAAATGCTCTAAGCGGTACAAAAGTGGTTTTGTTATCCGACAATTGCATTGGCGCTGACGGAAGTTCTGCAATTGCCAGTAGCTTTCCTTTAGCATTATATTTTCTAACTGTCGTATGATTTAATCGAAAAGTTAAATATTCTCCTGTAATGCTATTGGTTACAACAGTTTGGTTAGAAATTTTATCCCAGTATACGGAATCGCCGAGTGATTCACAAATATAACGAAGTGGAGCGATTGTTGTACCGCTGCTGTTAATAAAATTATAGCTGTTATTTGATACACAACCATTTGCAACTGCCTTGGTACTTTCCGATTTCATGACAACATTATTATTTATCCTTCTTAAATATTTTACAAACAAATCTCCCAGCTTCTTATTATACATTTGGGGTTGAATTTCTTCTCCATTTTTACATGAATATAAACCGAAATCATAATAATTATAAAAGAAATAACAGAAATTCACGGGAATTCGATCTTCTGACTCAGACGTTTCTTTCCCGTCACTAAACTCTACAAACAATTCCATCATATCTTTTGCCCATCGTTCGCCGCCAAGGTCATCCTTATTATCAATATAATTTACATTTCCCACACCAAATTCACCGACAAAAACAGGATTTACTTCTAATTCACCGGTCCACCCATTTTTTTTATCAACGACCCAGCGTGTACCCACTTTTTCCTGATAATCTTTAAAGCAGGAGGCAAGGAAATCTTTATTAAAGCCATACGCTTTATCGCATTCAAAAAAACGAAGTTCAGGCTGTATCACTGCATTTGTATTGGTGCCGGTATATTTTACATCACACTCAATGGTATAATATTTTCCTTTCTCGGGAATAAAATGAAAGAGATCGGGTTCTGCCGTAACATTTCCGGTTTCTTTCTGCAAAACAAATGCGCCATTATTATATCCTGGAGTATTTTCATCTACAAACCGATCAATAGATTTGGAAACCGGTACACAGCCGATATCGTTATCCTTATCATAATAAGCGGCATCAACGTCATTCGCATATGGGAAAATATCCAAAGACCAATCGAGACTTGTTGATAAAAGAATCTTTGCGTCCGTGCTTGTTGAGCTAAGGTATTCTTTCACGACAATATTGTCGAAATATACTTTTGCGTTTGAACCAAGATTTTCGGCGGACAATATCACCATCCCCATATTGTCCTGACTATGATCCGGATTGAATTGATAACGTGAAGATACAAAATGCTTATATCCATTTTGTGTTTTTCCCCGCCTCATTTGAGTTCCAGTTATACTATTGCCCATAACAAAATAACTGCGGTAGTCTGGGTGTGAACTACTGATTGTAATGCCTTTTGAATTTGTAAACGTATATTTTTCAGATAATATATTTGATGAAACTGTGCGGACAAAAAATGGGTCAATTTCTGCATTTTCAGTTTTCAAACAGACGTCTTCATTCGGATAAGAAAAATTAACAAGTCCCTTGGTTTTATATTCTCCGCGATCTAATTCTACATATACGTCAGCAGAATTATTAGGATCGTCGTACTCCATGGGATTTCTGGAAATATGGCTGTAATAATAAGGTTCGTAGAAATGAACTTCAACTGCCGCATTATCATCGCCGATTCGGAAATTATATTTTTGTGAATTTAAAATATAATTTGCGTTGTATTTGTTAGATAGCTTTTGATGATATTCATCTTCTATATCCTGCATAGGCTGAACAAAAAGGATATGATAAGGGTCTTTGGGTTTAATCGTGTTTGCCGCATTGCCTCTAATGGCAAATTTAATTTTCTCAATCAGTGCCGGCCATTGTGAAATTGTATTATGTATTGCCTCTACAGCGTCTACCTTTTCTTCTGCAACAGCTTCATTTTCACCGGTACCGGATATAATATCACCACCCAAATGATGTCCGCTGTCATCCGGAACTAAAGGGATAATCGGTTCATTTAATATACCGTATCCAAGTACCGTACTATCATTATAAACCATATTTGCAATGGTTTCCCATGTTTTAATTAATTGCCGTCTCTTTTCTTTGCCTTCCGCTGTATTATGAAATACGATACTATTGGAGTTTACACCGTTGTCTTGAATCCCGTTTATAATATGCATATCCAAAATAACTTTCATATTATATTCTTTTGCCCATTCGATGTTTCTGCGAATCCAGTCTAAGCCGACGCAATACCAATTGATTTTTGTTTCCGGCAGTTTGCCCTTTGCCTGACATTCCGCTTTATCAGCTAAACTTTTATAACGGTATTCCATAACATTCCAATTCAAAACGTCTTCCATGCTGGGTTCTACCGATTGAGGATAAAACCAATCCATGTTTAGCAAAAAACGGACAGTATTAAAACCCATAGCCGATAATTGGGCATATGAACTTTTATTATGATGATAACAAAGGGTGCTGTACGGGGTACCTGAAACACAGGAGGGCATATTTATTCCCATCGCTTTAATCACAAATGGAGCCCCATAACCATCGACAAATTCTGTTCGAGACTCTGATACTCTGATAAAATCTGTTGTGTCAATAACAGTAGTATGAGGATTATATTCCGGAGGCGGGCTATATGGATTTGGGTTGTTTTCTGAAATCAATTCCGTCCAATTATATAATTGCCAATACGGTTCACCGTCAAATAATTGATTATAGGGATCGTTTATGGTTTCCTCATCGTTAAATACAATGGCAGATGAAAAAGGAGCATTCATCAAAGACAGACAAATACAAATTACTAAAACCGTGGATATTTTCGGACATTTTCGCTTTATCATGTTCTTTCTGCTCCTTTTCCATATCGTGTCATATTTTATGACTATTTTTTACATTATACTACTTTCTTCTCAAGAAAAATTCTACTATATATACAAAAAAATGTCAATATATAATAAACAACTATCTATTTTATATATAGATTATATGTAAACGATATTTTCATTATTCATATAGTTAATCAAATCTATCACAAATTTTTTAATTGCAGCTGTTTGATGAATGAAATTGTAAGGACTCCTTAATTGAATTGCAGCAGCGAAAGGTTTAGATAATGGTTTAACTGAACTGAAAAGAGCAGTGAACGATGATAGAAACAATACAAAAGCCAGCGCCTTGAGACGCTGGCTTAATAAGAGAAGCTGATAACCGAAATGGAAGTGATTTGTTCAGCAAGGAACGGTAGCATTCTAAAAAATTTTTATTTTTCATATTTATGTTTTAAATGAATTTGAAGTGAACTATAACTGTATATTTTTAGAAGCAATGTTTTTACGGAACGCCTCGTCATGTTCTACAAATATCATAGTAGGTTTACAAGTTTTAAGCATTTGTTCCAGTTGAATACGTGAGATGATGTCAATGTAATTCAACGGTTCATCCCAAATATATAAATGTGCCTGTTGGCAAAGGCTCTGAGCAAGCAACACCTTCTTTTTTTGTCCTGCACTGAAAAATTCCATACTTTTATCAAATTGTTCCCTTGAAAAATCAAGTTTCCGTAAAATTGCTTTGAAAAGGCTTTCGTCGATTTCTGCTTGCTCAATAAAGCTTTTCAGGCTGCCGTTTAAAAAATTAGTATCCTGAAGAACATAAGAAATTTGTAGGTTACCTGCAATTTGCAGAGTCCCGGTATAGGGAATGGGTTTACCCAGTAATAATTTCAGAATACTGGATTTTCCTGAACCATTTTTTCCGCTTAGGGAAATACGGTCTCCTTGCTGAATTTCAAACTGAACAGGTCCGGTAATCTTCCGTTCATCATAAAAAAGTTCCAGTTCACATGCTTGGACAAGCAGTTTTTTTGGATGCTGCAGGGTTTGTATTTTGATCGGTTCAGAAGTTTCTATATTCTTTAACAGTTTGGATTTTTCTTCTAATGCATTTTTTCTGCGTTTTTCAATGGTTTTAGAACGTTTCATCATCTTGGCAGATTTATGACCAACATATCCCCGATCCGGTACATCATTGCCGTATTTTGAAGCTTCTATCTGATGGGACCATTGTGCTGTTTGCGCCATAGATTTTGCAAGGCGTTTTGTTTCTGTTCGAAGCTTTTCGTATTCCTGCGCTTCAAAATGCTCCTGATAATCGCGGTTTTGTTTCCATGTGGTAAAATTGCCTTTTTCAATTTCCAAGCTGTGTCGGTTTATTGAAAGTACGTGGTCAATGCAAGCGTCAAGAAATTCGCGGTCATGGGATACCAGAATAAATCCTTTTTTAGAATTTAAACATTTGGCGACTGATTTTCGGGCGTCTGTGTCTAAGTGGTTGGTTGGTTCATCAATGAGAAGAAAATGATTGTCTTTCAGGAACAGCGCCGCAAGGAGAATTTTTGTCTGCTCTCCCGAGCTTAATGAAGAAAATGGACGATATAGCAGTTCACTATCTGTGTTAAGCAAGGAAAGTTCCCGTTCAAACTGCCATATTTGTAAATGCGGTTCCAGCATTTCTAATATGTCTATGACCAAATTATCTGGATTTTTAATTGGAAAAGGGAAATAGTCGAATGCGGTTGTGTGTGTGATAAGTCCCTGATATTTATGCTGATTCATGAGAAGCTGTAAAAAGGTAGTTTTGCCTTTTCCATTGCGCCCGATAAAACCGAGTTTCCAATTGGTGTCTATTTGGAAAGATACGTCTTCAAATACCAAATCGGCATTCCCATCATAGCCGAAAGTAAGGTGCGAAATATTAATTAATGACATAAATCTGCCTCCTATATAAAATAAAACAGCCGCAGGAAAGAATCATTTCCTGCGGCTGCATATATTTACCAGTTATAACGTATACAACTGAAACAAAAATACAGCAATAACTGTCAGATGGCAGATATGTGGTGAAATTCATCTTTCTTGCAGGCGAAACCCGTCAGGCTTTTCAGATAGGCCTTCCGGTAGTTCGACTGTTGGTTTATTGAACCATGTTAGCAAGAAAAATGATACACGCTTTCAACTCCTGTCATATTTTTTACCATTATAGTATATGAAATGAAGGCTGTCAATATACAAATAGAATCGTTTATCAAAAGCTACCTGTTCGGGAACACACCACAAGAAAGTTGACATCTGCTGAAAAGCAGTTGCTTTTCAGTGGGTGCTGCTTTATAATGAATGAAGCGACAAATCGGGATTTGGAGGATATATATTGCTATCAAGGAAAGAAATTGTTAATTTGATAGAAGAAATAAGAAAATGTGAGAATAAAAGTGAAGAAGATATTGACAGATTGATTGAAAAATTAGAACGAGGTGTGATTGATCCGCAGGTTTCGAATTACATATTTTGGAGCGAAATGACCTCAGAGGAAATAGCAGATAAGGCATTAAAGTATAAGCCAATAGAACTATAATTTCCCATTTATTGGCTCTCCTGCGGGTGCTTTCCTTGAAAGTGTTATAGTGGATTAGACAAAAAAGGCAAGGCAAACCATTTTGGTTTGCCTTGCCTTTAACTTCCTTAATAACGTGAAATTCTTGTCAAGTAGATTTTTATAAAATAATTTTTTATTGGTCGCCGTAAATGAAATTTTGCAGTGCTTTTACGTTAGTTGCCCAATCTAATGTAATTACAAACATTCCCCGTACAGTGGCATTATTAGATGCACCTTCTACAGGCATGACAATTTCTGAGCGCGGCCATTGCACATAAGAAATCGCATCTACCATTGTTGACATAAGCTCGCCTTTGGTAAAATCTGTTTTGACCAGCGGCAGGCATTGTTCCAAAAGTTGAATTGCCTGTGCAAGGTTGATGCTTTTATGCTGGTCTGTAATAGCGTTCAGCATATTTCTGTGACGCTGTGTTCTTTCACGGTCACTGTCAATGTAACGGATGCGGCAATAGGATAGCGCCGCCTGTCCCTTTAAATGATAGGTGCCCGCATCAAAGCTGGTGTAACCCAAAGCGGCAAGTTCATTTTTCAGGTATTTTGCTTCTGCGGCGCTTAGGTTCATATCAACGCCGCCGAGAATATCTACGATATTGCGGAATGTGGTAAAGTTTACGCTCATGTAATTATCAATTTTTACGTGGAAATTACCTTCCAGTGTCTGGATGGTTAATTTTGGTCCTGCATAGGAATGTGCGTGATTTAATTTGTCATATCCTTTGCCAGGAATATAAGCGTAAATATCACGCTGGAATGAACTCATTTTTACAGTTTGCTTTTCCTTGTTGATGGAGATTAACACCATAACGTCGGAGCGGGCGTTGGATTTGCTTTCTTCCGTATCGCGCCCGATAAGAAGAATATTTTTAATGTTCGGGTTGCTCATCGGCTCGCCGCCGAAATTCTCAAGCGTTTCGTTTTCTTCATTGCCGATATTGGGGGAATCGGGGTCATTGGTTTCAATATCAGGGGTATAATCATTATAAGATAAATCTGTGTCCGTATCATATTCGATTTTGTTAAATAATGAGTCTACATAAATAACGCCCGCGGCAATAGTAAGAATGAGTACGCCCACAAGGGAAAGTAAAATAATTTTTAATGTTTTCTTTTTTTTCTTTCGGGGAGGTTTCTGCGAAGACAGTTCCCCATAATGTCTTTTTTCGTTTTTGGAATAACTGCTGTATTCCGAATGATTATTTTCCGGAGAGAGTTGCTCATCATTATAATCTAAATAATAAGAGTATTGGCTCAGGTCCAGTTCCTCATCCTCATTTCGTTTATCCTCCAAAAAGCCGTACCTCCATTCAAAAATATTTTAATAATTATACAGCAATTTTCTGTAAAAATCAAATACTGTTGATATTTTTCGGCTGGAAAAGTATAATATAAATTAGGTGCCTTATAACATGGGAGGAATGACGATGAATACAAAAGCAGAACAGTTTTTTCGTGAGATAAAAGGCAAACGTATCGCATTTTGCGGCGTTGGGGTCAGCAATACCCCTTTGATTGAAATGTTTTTAAAAAAAGGTGCGGTTATTACCGTGTGTGATAAACGCAGCAGGGAACAGCTGGGAGAAATTTGTGAGAAATTTGAAGCAATGGGCGCAGCCTTGCATTTGGGTGAAGATTACCTGAAAAATTTGGATGTTGATATTATATTCCGTACACCGGGTATGCGTTTTTACTTGCCGGAGCTGAATCAGGCGCGTGCCAACGGCGTTACTGTGACCTCTGAGATGGAGGTTTTCTTTGATTTATGTCCGTGCAAAATTTTTGCTGTAACAGGCTCAGACGGAAAAACAACAACAACAACCATTATTTCCGAGATGCTGAAAAAACAAGGGTTCCGCGTGCATTTGGGCGGGAATATCGGCAGAGCATTACTCCCGATTATTGAGGAAATATCCCCTGAGGATTACGCGGTTGTAGAACTTTCCAGTTTTCAGTTGATTTCCATGCGTAAAAGTCCGGATGTTGCAGTTGTAACAAATGTTGCGCCGAATCATCTGGATATGCATAAGGATATGCAGGAATATGTTGATTCCAAGAAAAATCTCATTTGGCATCAGGGGGCATTCTCACGTACAGTTTTAAATTTTGATAATGATATCACAAAGGATATGGCCAAAGAAACCCGTGGGGAAACTTTGTTTTTCAGCCGGAAAAACGGTCCTTTGAGCGGTGCGTATGTGGATGAAAATAAAAACCTTGTGATGCAGTACCGTGACGAAAAATTTAAGATTGTGCCGCGGGATGAAATTAAAATCTGCGGTGACCATAATGTAGAAAATTATCTTGCAGCTATTACTGCGGTTTGGGGTTATGTATCGCCTGAAAATATGCGCTGGGTCGCGCAGAACTTCGGCGGGGTAGAACACCGCATTGAATTTGTGCGCGAAATAGACGGTGTAAAATGGTATAACGATTCTATTGCCACAAATCCAACGCGTACAATTGCGGGTTTAAATTGTTTTGACAGGAAAGTCATCCTTATTGCAGGCGGTTATGATAAAAAAATTCCCTTTGAACCGCTTGCACCTGTTGTGAATGAAAAAGTGAAATGCATTATCCTTATGGGAGCTACAGCAGAAAAATTGGAAAAAGTTATTCGTGAAGCAGAGAATTTTAAACCGGAGCAGCTGAAAATTCTGCATGCAGATTCCATGGAAGAAGCAGTAAGGCTTGCAAAAGAGAATGCCGAGCAGGGTGATATTGTTTCTCTGTCTCCGGCATGTGCAAGCTTTGATAAATACCGTAATTTTGAACTGCGCGGCAAGCATTTTAAAGATTTGGTAAATAATTTATAAATCAGGAGCAATTGTTTATGGAATTGAAAGAAATGCTTCGTGAATTATGCGAGGCAACGGGGCTTTCCGGCTGGGAACTGGGCGCTTCAGAAGTTGCTGAAAAATACCTGCGTGCATATACGCAGGAAGTTCGGCGGGATGTTATGGGGAGTCTGATTGGGCACATTCCCGGCAAAGGCAGAAAAATTCTGCTGGACGCCCATATGGATGAAATCGGTATGGTTGTGACGGCGGTAGATGAACATGGTTTTATTAAAGTTGCCAAAAGCGGCGGTGTAGATTTGCGGATGCTGCTTGGCAGTGAAGTTACTGTTTGGACGGAAAGCGGGCCGTTATACGGTGTGTTCTGCTGCCGCCCGCCGCATCTGATTGCTGCCGCCGCGGATTATACAAAAGCGCCGGAGCTTCAGGAATTGGCGGTGGATATTGGCTATTCGGCACAGCGTGCAAAGGAGCTGGCAGTACCGGGGGATAAAGTTACTTTCCGCCGGAAATTTCATGAATTGATGGATGGCAAGGTAACCTGCAAATCTCTGGATGACCGTGCCGGTGTGGCTTCTATTCTATACTGTCTGGATCTATTAAAAAATAAGCAGTACGATTGCGACATTACGGTTCTGTTCAGCGTACAGGAGGAAGTTGGAACTCGCGGTGCGGGTCCGGGAGCTTTTGGCGTTATGCCTCAGGAAGCGATTGCAGTTGATGTTAGCTTTGCCATGACGCCGGATTCCCAAAGGTATAAATGCGGTGATTTAGGTAAAGGTCCGATGATTGGCGTGTCGCCTGTGTTGTCACGCAGGATATCCGGTGACTTTCAGAAGCTGGCAAAAGAGAATAAAATTCCTTACCAAATGGAAATTATGGGCGGGGAAACCGGTACAAATGCGGATGTGATTTCAATTACCGGTGCAGGTGCGGAAACCGGACTTCTGTCCATTCCTCTGCGTTATATGCATTCCCCAGTGGAAGTTGCCGTTCTGGAGGATATTGAAAATACAGGCCGTCTGATAGCACAGTATATTTTAAGCATTGGGGGTGCGCCGCGTGATTGATTTATTAAAACAATTAAGCCTTCTTGACGGCGTATCCGGCAGGGAAGATGCAGTACGTGATTTTATCCGTAAGGAAGTTTCTCCTTATGCTGATTGTACAACAGACGCGCTCGGCAATTTAATTGTACGTAAAAAAGGGAAGAAAACATCTGAAAAAATCCTGATGTTCAGCGCTCATATGGATGAAGTTGGATTGATTATTCATTCTGTCAATGATGACGGCTATCTGTCTTTTTCTCCGGTGGGAGGGATTGACCCGCGTGTATTATTAGGGCGCAGTGTTTGTGTCGGCGAGCATAAAGTATATGGCGTAATTGGTTCCCGTCCCATTCATCTGCTGGACAGTAATGAGCGGAAACAGGCGCCGGATTTTCAGCAGTTATATATTGATATTGGTGCAAAGAATAAAGAAATGGCGGAGCAGACGGTTTCCCTTGGAGATTATGCATGTTTTGACAGTGAGTTTATCCGCTTTGGCGACGGGTTCCTGAAAGGCAAGGCTTTCGATGACCGCGCGGGCTGTGCTGTGCTGATTGAATTAATCAAACAGCCGCTGCCCTATGATGCAGTATTTGCTTTCACTGTTCAGGAGGAAGTTGGGACCCGAGGTGCGGCGACAGCGGCATTTACTGTCCGGCCGGATTATGCTATTGTTGTGGAAGCAACAACAGCGGCAGATATTGCAGATGTTAAGCCGGAGCAGCAGGTATGTGTGCTTGGTAAAGGCAGTGTAATATCGTTTATGGATGGACGGACTATTTATGACCGAGAGCTTTACCGGCTTGCATTTGATACTGCAAAAGCGCAAGGACTGCCCTGTCAACCAAAAGCGGGCGTCAGCGGCGGCAATGATGCAGGCGCGATTCATCTTAGCCGCGAAGGGGTTCGTACCCTGGCTGTTTCTTTGCCGTGCCGTTATCTGCATAGTGCCAGTTGTGTTATCCGTGAGGATGACTTTGCGAATACTGCTGCTTTAGTAAAAGCGGTCGGCGAAAAAATTCTTACAGATGGTGTGAGTTCTTGATTAAGTTAGTTGTTCCGGGCATGGAAGCGATATTTTTGCATACCTGCGGGTGTGATCCCGCAGGTATGCGCGCCCGCGGTTTGTTTCTCAGCTACGGTCTGAAATATCCGTTTTGTGACTATTGGATTCAATGGGATGAACAGGGTACATGTGCCGGAATTACGCGGCTTGACGGGAGTGTAACCGTTTGCGGTATGCCGCCGGATATGGACGAGCTTTGTGCATTTTTGCATGCGCTTGGATGCCGCGATATTTTTATAGACGCAGCAACAGGAAAACAATTTGATTTTCCAATACATAGCGAAGGATTGGTTATGCGTTTATCACAGCCGGCGGGTATTCGGAGAGATTTAAATTTTAATCCGCCGCTGGGGGAGATTTATACGATTCTTGCCAGTGGTGAAAAAGCAGTTACCTTAGGCGAACATGACGTATGGTATGCAGATGTTTCCCATCGAATCCGGCATGGAACTGCAAGTGCAGTTCTGCTTTCTGTTGATGAGAAACCGGCGGCATGTGCCATGGTGCTTGCGCAGGATCATGAAACTGCGCTTCTGGGCGGGGTTGCTGTTTTGCCGGAATATCGGCGTCAGGGCTTGGGGAGTAAAGTGGTTTCCGGGCTTTGTTATACCCTGCAAAAAGAACAGAAAGAAGTTATTTTATGCTGTGACAGCAGTATAAAGAATTTTTATGAAAAACTTGGATTTACTGTTGCGGGTGAATGGGTATTGTTGAATGGAAATAAGTACAGATAGGATGAATCAGTAAAATGCAGCCTTTTTTTAAACTGGATAATAAGATACAGGAGGCCGCGCGCTCTGCAATGGAGAAAGCGGAGCCATACCTGAGAAAAATAGATGAAATTACAGAATATAACCAATATAAGGTTTTATCGGCTTTTATTAAAAATGGCGTAAGCGAATCTCACTTTGTACCGACTACAGGTTATGGTTATGGCGATAGGGGACGTGATACGCTTGACGGTGTGTTTGCTGATGCTTTCGGTGCAGAGGATGCATTGGTGCGTCATAATTTTACTTCAGGTACACATACGCTGACGGTTGCGTTGTTTGGTGTGCTTCGTCCCGGAGACACTTTGCTTTGCGCCACAGGCAAGCCTTATGATACGCTGGAGGAGGTTATCGGTATCCGCCCGGGCGGCTGCGGATCTCTCAGAGAATTTGGTGTGAATTATAAGCAGGTGGAACTGAATGAAAATGGGAAACCGGATATTCCGGCAATCATCGGTGCAATAGATGAAACAACCCGCATGGTATACATACAGCGTTCCCGCGGGTACAGCCTGCGCGATAGCTTCAGCGTTGCAGATATAGAAGAAATTTGTAAAACGGTAAAGGCAGTTAGCAGCCGTGCAGTGATTATGGTAGATAATTGCTATGGGGAATTTGTAGAGATGCAGGAGCCTACAAACAAGGGCGCAGATTTGATTGCAGGTTCCCTGATTAAGAATCCAGGCGGTGGTATCGCGCCTACAGGCGGTTACATTGCTGGCCGCAAGGATTTGATTGAGCTTTGTGCCTGCCGTTTAACAACGCCGGGTACGGGCAAAGAAGTCGGCGCAACTTTGGGGCAAAACCGTGCAATGTTTATGGGATTATTTAACGCCCCGCATGTTACGGGCGAAGCGGTGAAAACCGCAGTGTTTGCCGCCGCTTTATTTGAAACGCTTGGTTTTGACGTAACTCCCCGTTATAATGAAGCAAGGCATGATATTATACAGGCGGTGTGCCTTGAGAAACCGGATGCACTGATTGCTTTTTGTCAGGGAATGCAGAAAGGCGCGCCGGTAGACGCTTTTGTAGCGCCGGAACCATGGGATATGCCGGGCTACGATAGTCAGGTGATTATGGCGGCGGGAGCATTTACTATGGGTGCGTCCATTGAATTGTCGGCGGACGCACCCATACGCGAGCCTTATGCAGCATGGATGCAGGGCGGATTGAATTTCCACAGCGCTAAAATGGGCGTTATGCTTGCCGCTCAGGAAATGCTGGAACGCGGACAGTTAAAATTTTAAAATAATATGGAAAGAATAAGGGGGAGGCTCTATGTTTGAGAATCTGAAAAATCTGTTTACAGATTTTGATTTCAGGCTTCCGACCAGCCTGGACGACATCACACCGGGATTTTTGACAGTTGTGGTTTGTCTGGTTGCTTTGATTGTGATTATTATTTCGGTTGTTATTCTTTCAAAAAAGAAAAAGCAACGTATTATAGCTTTGGAGCAGAAAAAAGAGAATCGAACCGAAACGATATTGGACCCCCCGGTATCTCTGGGAAAAACTTCAGTTTCCAGCGATGGAAAAATTCGTAATCAACAAAGCGTTGCTGCGGGAGATTCTGAAAAAAAACCAAAACACGATTTATCTAAAGCGGCGATTCGACCGGATATTTCTTATACCGCCAGTTTTACCCCAATTAAGGTACAGCAGCCTGCGGTGCCGCACAGACCTAAGTCGGCCGCGGAACGTTTTTCGGCAAATCATAAAAAAACATTTGTGCAGGCAAGGCAGGAAACAGCGGAAAGAAATACGCTTAAAATCGAGGATGGCTTTGTTATTGTTACGTCTGTCCAGAAAAATCAGCTTGAACAGGCATATTCTATCGCACTGCGAAAGTGTGCAGTGAATGGGACAAGCAAGGAGCTGGAAAAGCTGTTAGATGCCAAACGGATGCTGAATATGGATAGGATACCGCAAAAGGATTTTGAAGGGCTTATGGCGCTGCTGTTTCCGCAGCGGTAAAAGGACGGAGGGATTCAGTTGAACCATTATCGGGGGATTGACCTAAAAGACCTCTGGCTTCTTTCCGAGGTGCGTTTTCAGAATAGTAAAACATTTTATGAAGAAAAGAAACCGCAGATTAAAGAAAAAATACTGCGCCCTATGGCTGATTTGATTACTGACCTTTCCGAGGATTTTTTAAAATTGGATCCGATGATTCAAATAGACCCAAAGAAAATGATTTCACGTGTGCGCAGGGATACTCGCTTTACAAAGGATAAAATGATGTACAGAGAAAATATTTGGTTTTGTTTTATGCGCCTCAAAACAACTTGGCCAGTACTTCCTGCCATGTGGTTTGAAATTGAACCGGACGGATATACTTATGGAGTAGGCTGTTGGGGACAAACGCCTGGATGGATGGAGCAGTTTCGCAGGCATTTGCTGGCACAGCCCCAACGTTTCAGAGAGGCATTAGAGATGCTGACCAAGGCGGGCTATATAATTGACGGGGAAAATTATAAAAAGGCAAAACCTGGGAACCCGCCGGAGGACCTTATACCGTGTTATCAAAAAAGATACCTTTCATTTCTTAGAAAAAATCCCAATTTGCAGGAACTGAAATCATCAGATTTGCCGGAGTATCTGCGGGAAAAATATCGTCAGGCACATGCGATGTATCGCTTTTTGGCAGATGTATCGGAGCAATATGCACAGCAGTTAATAGGATAGAATAAGGAGTATAAGTATGAATAAATTTTGGAAGCAATTTAAAAGTGGTACGGATGTTCGCGGTGTAGCTGTAGAAGGTGTAGAAGGACAGGTTTATAATTTAACGGATGAAGTTATAGAGAAAATTACCGCCGGTTTTTTATTCTGGCTTTCAGAGAAACTGAGGAAACCGTGTGCGGAACTAACGGTTGCAGTTGGACATGATTCGCGTATTTCTGCACAGCGTATTAAAGCGGCTGTCCTTCGCAGTTTTTCCTTAGCAGGCGTGAAAGCGTATGACTGCGGACTGTCCTCAACCCCGTCCATGTTTATGACAACCGTTGAACTTGGCTGCGACGGGGCGGTTCAGATTACAGCGAGCCATCACCCTTATTATAGAAACGGGCTGAAGTTTTTTACCCGTGACGGCGGGCTGGACGGAAAAGATTTGGACGCTGTGTTAAATAATGCGCAGGAGGAAAGATTTCCGGAATCTGCTGAAACCGGCACGTTGGAAACTGTCGATTTTATGAAAATCTATGCGAAGGGTCTGCGTGATTTAATTTGTAAGGGTGTGAATGCAGATGATTATGAGCATCCGCTGAAAGGCTATAAAATTGTGGTAGATGCGGGGAATGGAGCAGGCGGATTTTATGCGAAGGATGTTCTGGAGCCTTTGGGTGCGGATATTACCGGAAGCCAGTTTTTAGAGCCGGATGGTTATTTTCCAAACCATATTCCAAATCCTGAGGATGAAACCGCGATGCAGGCAGTTTGCCGTGCAACAGTGCAGGCGGGCGCAGACCTTGGCGTCATTTTTGATACGGACGTTGATCGCGGCGGCTGTGTTGACCAGCATGGAGGGGAAATCAACCGTAACCGTTTGGTTGCCCTTGCCTCTGCGATTGCTCTTGACGGAAACCAGGGCGGTACAGTTGTAACAGACAGTATTACCTCTGACGGTTTGAAAATGTTTATTGAACAGGATTTGGGCGGAAAGCACCGACGGTTTAAACGCGGTTATAAAAATGTTATCAACGAAGCCATACGTTTGAATAAAGAAGGTGTCAACAGCCCGCTGGCAATTGAAACCTCTGGTCATGCGGCGTTCCGTGAAAACTATTTTTTGGATGACGGCGCTTATCTGATTACAAAAATTATTATTAAAATGGCGCTGCTAGGCAAGCAGGGGAAAAAGCTTGATAACCTGATTGGCGCCCTGCGCCAGCCGAAAGAAAGCGCGGAAGTCCGTATGGAAATTACCGCAGAAGATTTTCGGACTTATGGGGAAATGGTCATTGAAAAGCTGGAATGGTATGCACAGGGACAGAAGGGATGGACTGTTGCACAGGATAGCTGTGAAGGTGTGCGCGTTTCTTTTGATAAAGATAATGGTTCCGGCTGGTTTCTGCTCCGGCTGAGTGTGCATGACCCTATTATGCCGCTGAATATTGAAAGCGATGTGGAAGGCGGCGTAAAAATCATTGCACAGAAGCTGTATGTATTCATTCAAAACTGCGGCGGGCTCGAATCGCAATCTCTTGCCCGGCAGTGCAAATAACTTTTTATATTTATTGAAACCTGACAGGGCGGATGAAATTTATCCGCCCTGTCCCTGTCATAGGATCATGGGAGGATTGTATGCTTCATTTACTGTTGGGAAGAACGGGGACAGGCAAAACGCAGGAAATTTACCGCTTGATTTCTGAATATGCACGAGAAGGGGAAAAGGGCATGATACTGATTGTGCCGGAACAATTTTCCTTTGCTTCAGAGCGCGCGGTATTGCATACGCTTGGCGCCAAGGATGCCTCGAGAGTAGAAATTCTTAGCTTTACCCGCCTTGCAGATGCAGTATTTCGTGAATATGGAGGAATGTCCGGAAAGAAAGTGAGTGATGCAGGTAGAGCGGTTCTCATGTCCCTTGCATTGGAAGGAGTACAGGAAAAATTGGAATTGTACCGCCGCCATGCGCTCAGGACGGATATGATCGCTTCATTGTTACATACGGCGGATGAGTTCAAAATGTCATGTATTTCACCGGATATGCTTTCAGAGGTTTCTGATGGAATTGAAGATGGTACATTAAAGAAAAAAACAGGCGAGCTTGCATTGATTCTTTCTGCATATGACGCTTTAGTGGCTCAGAGCTATTATGATGAGCGGGATATTTTAACCCGTTTGTATGAAATATTGTTAGAGCATCGCTTTTTTGAAGGGCGCGTTGTATTTATTGATGCCTTTAAAGGATATACCCCTCAGGAAATGCGGATTCTCAGCCGCATTTTTTCCGATGCGCGGGAAGTGTACCTTACTTTGGGTACGGATTCGCTGACGGATAAAGAAGATGGGATTGGTGTGTTTTCACCGCTGAAAAAAGCGGGAAACCGCCTTTTACAGCTGGCGAAAAAATATGCGGTGAAAGTCGCGTCTCCGGTTATCTTTTCAAAACAGCGCCGTTTTCAAAATGATGCGCTTGCGGTATTGGAATCAGGTCTGTTTGACCCTCTTGCCCAGCCATATGAAGAAAAGGAGAACGCTGTAACCCTGTGCGCCGCGCAGAATGTCTATGAAGAATGCGATTACATTGCTTCAGCAATCAAAAAGCTTCTGCGTACGGAGAATATGCGCTGTAAAGATATTGCTGTGATTGCCCGCAATGCGGAGGATTACCGTCCGATTTTAACAGCGGCTTTTGAAAAATATGAAATCCCGTTTTTTAATGATAACCGCCAGCCTGTAGATACACAGCCGCTGATGACTTTCATCCGGTATGTGTTTGAACTTTTAAACGGAGGGACAACAGATACCATCTTTCATTACCTGAAAACAGGATTGACCGGGCTGAGTGTGGAAGAAATATCTTTACTTGAAAATTATACTTTTACATGGGATATTACTGCCCGTCAGTGGGAGGATGAATGGACGGAGCATCCGGACGGATTTGGCGTGCAGTTTTCCGAAGAAGATGTCGGAAAGCTGAATGAAATTAACCGTTTGCGTGCAAATGTCATTGCCCCGATTTTGCGGTTTAAACAGAATGCGGAGGGGAAAAACGGCGGAGAAATTACACGTGAATTATTTTTCTTTCTGGAACATATCTGTGCGGCAGAGCATTTGAAGAACCTTGCAAAGCAGTTTGCATCCAATGGGGAAACAGAACTGGCGCAGGAACAGGGACGGCTTTGGGATTTATTTATAAACCTGCTGGATGAAATGGCGCAGGTATTAAATGAGCGTGCGGTGTCCGTGCGGCGATATGGAGAACTGCTGAATTTGGTGATTTCTTTACAGGATATTGGTTCAATCCCTCAAGGGATTGATGAAGCGGCTTTTGGCAGTGCGGACAGGATGCGTCCTGCGCAGCCTAAAGCAGTGTTTGTTATAGGGGCAAATGACGGTATTTTTCCTGCGGCGCCTTCTTCCGCCGGACTTCTCAGCGATATTGACCGCCGGACCCTGGCGGATATGGGGCTGGAACTTCCCGGAGGATTGCAGGAGCAAACTGTTGAGGAACGGTATTTGGCATACAGCGCATTATGTGCCGCAAGTGAAAAATTGTATGTAACCTATGCTCGAACAGATTCTGCGGGGAAAGCGTTGTCTCCGTCAGTAATTGTTTCTCAAATCAAACGGATTCTGCCAAAGTGCAGGATGCTGGATACGTCCATGCTTGACAGTATGGATTGGCTGGAAGCAAAAAAGCCTGCTTTTGAATGGACGGCGCGGCATTGGCATGAAAATTCCGGTTTGGAGACCTGCCTGAAGGATTATTTCAGCGGTCAGGAGGGGTATCAAAGGCAAACAGCGGCAGTCATGCGCGCGGCAGAAGGAATACCTTTTTCTATCAATGACAGCGGCAGAGCAAAGGCGCTGTTCGGAGAAAATATGTATGTTTCCGCCTCACGTATTGAAAATTATTATCAATGCCGTTTTGCTTATTTTTGCAGGTACGGCCTTGGCGTTCGGGCGGTGCGTCCTGCAAGGCTGGATGCGGTGCAGACCGGTACTGTGATTCATTTTGTTTTAGAGCGATTGATACGCCAATACGGGGGCAAAGGGATGGCGCTGCTGTCTGACGAGATTTTGGAACAGGAAATCCGTTCCTTGCTTTCTTCTTATCTTGAGGAATGTATGGGTGGGAGTGAAAATAAAACCGCACGCTTTCATTATTTATTCCACAGGATTGTAAAAACTCTTTTGGAACTGGTTTCCGTGCTTCGTATGGAATTTTCCCAGAGTATGTTTGAACCGGTGGATTTTGAATTGAGTATCGAGCATACGGGGGATATTCCGCCCTATATCCTTTCCCTGCCTGGCGGCGGAACGGTAGCTGTGCGCGGAAAAGTTGACCGCGTAGATATTATGCATAGCGGCGGTGTTGCCTATGTGCGGGTCATTGATTATAAATCCGGCACGAAAAAGTTTCAGCTTTCAGATGTTTTATCGGGTCTGAATATGCAGATGTTGATTTATCTTTTTGCAATTATCCGCAATGGCGGAGAACGTTATGGAGATATGATTCCGGCGGGTGTGCTGTATATGCCGGCCAGACGTCCGGAACCTTCTCTGGGCCGCCATGCGGGAAGCAAGGAAATTGAAAAGGAAAAAATTAAATCTGTTGCAATGAACGGCATTGTGCTGGATGACCCTATGGTGGTGCACGGTATGGAAAAGGACGGAAAAGGGCTTTTTATTCCTGTGAAGATTACAGCGGACGGAGGAACCTCCGGGACAATTATCCGGCTGGCGCAAATGGGGAAATTACAGGCAAGGATAGATGCATTGATTACAGATATGGCGCAGTCACTTCATGCAGGCAAAATACAGGCGTTTCCTGTCAGCTCGGGAAATTATCATGTCTGCGACTGGTGCGATTTCCACAGTGTCTGCGGGCACAGCGATGAAGACGCGTGTAATCATATACCGGAGTACAAGCATTTTGATGCGCTCAAAGCATTAGAGGAGGAAGAGGACAATGGCTGAACGTAAATGGACGCAGGAACAGTCCGACGCTATCCATGCCCGCGGCGGGACGCTTCTGGTATCTGCGGCGGCGGGTTCCGGCAAAACGGCGGTTTTAGTTGAGCGTGTTATCAAACGTATTACAGATGAAGAGAATCCCTGTGATGTTGACCGTTTGTTGATTGTTACCTTTACTAAGGCGGCGGCGGCAGAAATGCGTGAAAGAATAGATACAGCCCTGACGGCTAAAAGGCGGGAGAGGCCGAATGATACTCGTCTTTTGCGGCAGCAAATGCTTTTGCCGCGTGCTTCTATTTGTACGATTGACAGTTTTTGCAATGATTTGGTGCGGGAAAATTTTTTTCAGCTGGATATTCCTCCGGATTTTCAAATATTGGATACGGGCGAGCTTTGCCTATTGCAGGAAAGGGCTGTGGATATTGTATTAGAGGAGATGTACACCCAAAACAGCAGTACGTTCCAGCGTTTGGTTGAATTGATGAGCAGTGGAAAAGATGACAGCGCGCTGAGCAGTGCAATTACTACCTTATATGCCTATGTGACAGCACATCCTTTTCCGCAGGTATGGCTGAATCAAATGGCTGAAATGTATCAGCCCGGTTGTCCTGTGGAAGAATCCCTTTGGGGTAAAATACTGCTTGATTATGCACAGTCAGCCTTGCTTTCCTGCAAGGAAAGCCTTAGTACTGCAATAAACGCCATGGCGGAAGATGAAACTTTATTCAGCGCTTATGCAGCGGCATTGTCTGACGGTATCTGCCAGCTGGAAAAATTATATGAGTTTGCCGCGGCAGGAGAATGGGATACCCTTGTTTCTGCACTGCCGGCATTTGCGTTTGAGAAATTCAAACCTGTGCGGGGTTATAAAGACGATCCATTGAAACAGGCAGTTACCTTTCGGCGGGATGAAGTGAAAAAGCAGATAGCAAAGCTTTCGGAAATATTCTGTATCTCCCGTCAGGAACATCGTGAGGATATGGAAGCGCTTTACCCTGTAGTAAAAACGCTGTGCAGTTGTGTGAACTGCTATGGAGAAAAGCTCAGCGAACTGAAAAAACAGCGAAAGGCGCTGGATTTTTCTGATATTGAACATCTTGCTCTGAAATTGCTGGTGAAACAGACAAAGGATGGTTATACCCGTACTGCGGCGGC
Source organism: uncultured Eubacteriales bacterium (assembly GCA_934546985.1). Lineage (GTDB taxonomy): Bacteria > Bacillota > Clostridia > Oscillospirales > Acutalibacteraceae > CAKTEE01. Next base: position 33,532 of record CAKTEE010000005.1, on the reverse strand, counting down.
GCAGGAGTTATCCCTGCGTTATGATGAAGTATTGGTTGATGAATATCAGGATACAAATGAAACGCAGGATTTATTGTTTCGCTCCATATCTCAAAATGAAAATAATTTGTTTTTCGTCGGCGATGTAAAGCAGAGCATTTACCGGTTTCGGCAGGCGATGCCGGAAATTTTCCTGCGCCGCAGGGACAGTTTGCCTGTTTATAAAAACGGCGTTCTGCCTGCACGTATTATTCTCGGCAAAAATTTTCGGAGCCGGCGGGGGGTTACGCAGGCGGTGAATTATATTTTTAGCCAGCTCATGTCAAAAGATATTGGGAATCTGGATTATGATGAAAATGAAGCGTTGGTTTGCGGCGCGGATTATAAGGAACAGCCGGAACCGGAATATGAACTCCATGTTATTGACAGCCGCGACGGGGAGGAAAATCTGGAAAAAGATGCGCTGGAAGCCCGTTACATAGCCGGCCGTATTCGTCAAATGATGGATGAAGGACTGACGGTACAGGATGGTGCAGGAGAGCGCAAAGCGTCTTACCGTGATTTCTGCATTTTACTGCGTAGTGCGAACGCCCATGCAAAAAATTATGTGAAAGAACTGCGAAATCAGGAAATACCCGCATGGGCAGATCTTTCCGGCGGCTTTTTTGGTGCGCAGGAAGTTTCCGTTATGCTATCCTATCTCAGGATTATTGATAACCCTATGCAGGACATTGCCTTTTTAAGTGTGATGATGTCCCCGATTTATGGTTTTACGCCTGATGATTTGGCGGAACTAAGAATCCGGTACAGGAAAATCCCCCTGTATCTGGCGGTTATGCAGGCAAGCCGCGGCGGGGAAGAAAAATATAACGGTTTTTTGGAGGATTTGCATTATCTGCGCTGTATGTCGTCTGCATTGCCCTCGGATGAATTAATCCGCAGAGTTTATGAGCGTACAGGGTATACCTGCGTTGTGCTGGCAATGAAGAACCCTGAGCAAAGGCGGGCAAATCTGAATCTGCTTTTGGAATATGCGCGCGCATATGAAAAAAATGGATATAAAGGACTTTCCAGTTTTATCCGTTTTATCGGTAATGTAGAGCGGCGGGATCAGGATTTATCTCCTGCCGGCGCATTGAGCGAAGGGGCGGATGTGGTGCGGATTATGAGCATACACCGATCCAAAGGGCTGGAATTTCCCGTTTGTATTCTGGCAGGGTGCGGAAGCCAGTTTAACGCAAGTTCCCGCATGGGTAATCTGTTGCTGCATCCGCGTTTTGGGATTGGCGTAAAAAGGCAGGAGGAACAATCCCTGCGTAAATTTAATACGGCAGCTTATGAAGCGGTTCGGCTGGAGACAGAGCGGGCAGAACTTTCAGAGGAACTCAGAGTTTTATATGTGGCGGCAACTCGGGCAAGGGAACGGCTGCTGACTGTTATGACAGTGTCCAATCCAGAAAAACGCCTTGCCGCTTTAGCAGCTGAAGTTTCCGAACAAAAAAAACTGCGCACGTTTACTGTGCGCAGAGCAAAGGGATATTCAGACTGGCTTCTGTTATGCGCCCTTCGTCATCCGGATGGGGAAATTTTACGTAAAACTGCGGGTATTGGTAATGAAATTATTCTTCCAGCTGATTTTTCTATGAAAGTGTTCTATCGCTGTAAGGCAGAAGTTCAGGATGTGCAGAAGCGATCCATTCAGGATACTGTGCCGAGTCGGGATTTGCGGGCAGAGATAGAAAAACGGTTAAGTTATACTTATCCTTTTACAGCTTTGCGGGGGATTCTTGCAAAACGCGGGGCATCCGAGTTAAGCCATGGAGATATAGAATGGGAATATTTTGCAGATTCCCGTCCGGCATTTTTAGAAAAGCAGGGTCTGATGCCTGCACAGAAAGGGACGGCGCTGCATAAATTTATGCAGTTTGCATCCTATCAGGATGCACGTACCCAGCCGCAGAAGGAACTTAACCGTTTGGTTGCCGGACGCTGGCTTTCCCCTGAGGAAGGCGGTGCGGTAGATTTGGAAAGGGTAGAGAAGTTTTTCTCATCGGCTCTTGCAGAAAGAATATTTATCGGCAGCGAGGTTTACAGGGAATTGAAATTTACAATAGAATATCCGGTGGGTGAGATTGAACCTTCCCTCACGGGCAGTTGTGCAGAGGAAACGGTCTTGGTTCAGGGAATTGCCGACTGCGTTTTTATTGAGGATGGCCAAGCGGTAATTTTAGATTATAAAACGGACCGTATTCGCACGCTGGAGGAACTTGTAGGGCGATATGCGCCGCAGCTTGCTATTTATCAATATGCCGTTGAAAAATGTCTGGATTTACCTGTAAAGGAATGTATTCTCTATTCGTTTTACCTAAATGGTTGGATTAGAACGGATATATAAGTGTGTGCACAACCATGTTACATGCCCAAAAATCACGTGTGAAAATAGAGGGATTGCCTTGACAGACAACTATATATGCAATACAATGGTTCATGGAAAGTTTGCTAAGCACAAGATATAGTATGGGGGGATTGAAATGATTACAACTATTAGAAAACGTGATGGTCGAGAAGTCCCGTTTAATATTGAAAAGATTTCCAACGCAATTTATAAAGCGGCGCAGGCTACCGGCGGGCGCAATTATGATGTATCGCTGGAGCTTGCAGAAAAAGTTGTTGATTATATGGAGAACTGTGAGCATCTGACTGTGCCGACGGTTGAGCAGGTGCAGGATACTGTGGAAAAGGTACTGATTGAAAACGGGCATGCCAGAACCGCAAAGGTTTATATTATTTATCGTTCTGAACGTTCCCGTGTTCGTGAAATGAATACGCGCCTGATGCAGGTTTATAAAGGGCTCACTTTTGTGGACGCTAAGGAAAATGATATTAAGCGTGAGAATGCGAATATAGACGGAGATACCTCCATGGGTACTATGCTGAAATATGGTTCGGAAGGTGCAAAACAGTTTAATGAACTGTTTGTTTTAAATCCGGAACATGCAAAAGCACATAGGGAAGGCGATATCCATATTCATGATTTGGATTTTCTTACTCTTACTACTACCTGCTGTCAGATTGATTTGGTTAAATTGTTTGACGGCGGTTTTTCCACAGGGCATGGGTTTCTGCGTGAGCCAAACGATATTGTAAGCTATGCGGCGCTGGCTTGTATTACAATCCAGTCCAATCAGAATGATCAGCACGGCGGGCAGAGCGTGCCTAATTTTGATTACGGTATGTCAAAAGGCGTAGTAAAAACTTACAGTAAAATGTACCGCCGCAACCTTGCTAAGGCGCTGGAGCTGCTCGGCGGCGTTGAGAATGGACATGATGTGGCAAAGGATATTGCCGTACATATACGTAAAGAGCATGATCTGTTTCCAGTGTTGTCCGATAATAATGGATATCGCAAACTGGAAGAAACCATTTTAATGCAGGAATATCATATTCCGGCTGAAACAGTAAAATCTGCACAGGCATTTGCGCTGAAACGTGCAAAAATTGAAACAGACAGCACCACTTATCAGGCAATGGAAGCGCTTGTGCATAACTTGAACACCATGCATTCCCGTGCAGGCGCGCAGATTCCCTTCAGTTCCATTAACTATGGCATGGATACTTCGCCCGAGGGCCGTATGGTAATAAAAAATGTACTCCTTGCAACAGAGGCCGGTTTGGGCAACGGTGAAACGCCTGTCTTCCCCATACATATTTTCCGTGTTAAAGAAGGCGTTAATTATAATCCGGAAGACCCGAACTATGATTTGTTTAAGCTTGCTTGCCGGGTTTCTGCGAAAAGGCTTTTCCCAAATTTTTCATTTATGGATGCGCCGTTTAATGCAAAATATTATGTAGAAGGCAATCCGGATACGGAAATTGCTTATATGGGCTGTCGTACCCGTGTGATGCAGAATTATTTTGACCCTAACCGTCAAACAACTGGGGGACGCGGCAATTTGAGTTTTACCTCTATCAATCTGCCGAGGATTGCACTGCGTGCGCACGGCAATATTGATTTGTTTTTTGAGGACCTTGACCGTAAAATTGATTTGGTCATTGCCCAGCTTTTGGAGCGTTTTGAGATTCAGGCGAAAAAGAAGGTTCGCAATTACCCGTTCTTAATGGGGCAGGGGATTTGGATTGATTCTGAAAAGCTTGGGCCGGATGATGAAGTCCGCGAGGTACTCAAACACGGTACTCTGACTGCGGGATTTATCGGTCTTGCCGAAGCACTTAGAGCATTGGTCGGCAAGCACCATGGCGAATCTGTAGAAGCACAGAATCTTGGTTTGGAAATTATCGGTCATATGCGCAAGCGTATGGATGAAGCATGTGAGCAATACGGTCTGAATTTCTCATTGATTGCAACCCCGGCGGAGGGGTTGTCCGGCCGGTTTGTGCGCATGGATAAAGAGCGTTTCGGTATCATTGAAGGCGTTACCGATCGCTCCTATTATACAAATTCTTTCCATGTTCCCGTGTACTACCCTATTTCTGCATTTGATAAAATTAAAATTGAAGCGCCTTATCACGAATTAACGAACGGCGGACATATTACTTATATTGAAATGGATGGCGACCCGACGGAAAATCTGGAAGCTTTTGAAAGCGTTGTCCGCTGTATGAAAGAAAGCGGAATTGGTTATGGTTCTGTTAATCATCCGGTTGACCGTGACCCTGTTTGCGGTTTTAATGGCATTATTAATGATGAATGCCCGAAATGCGGAAGAAAAGAAAGTGACGGACAGCCTGATTTTGAACGTATCCGACGGATTACCGGTTATTTGGTGGGTACACTTGACCGCTTTAACGATGCAAAACGCGCAGAAGTAGAAGACCGTGTGAAACATTCGATTGGTACAGGCGCAGGGGAGTTTGAACAGATATAATGGAAACAGCAGAATTAAGGCTTGCCGGTGTTATCCGAGAATCCATTGTGGACGGTCCGGGATGGCGGTTTGTTGTATTTACTCAGGGATGCCCCCATCATTGCGAAGGGTGCCAGAATCCGCAGACGCATGATTTTTCAGGAGGGTATCTCAGCAATACGGGGAACCTTTTGCGAGAGATTAAAAAAGACTCGCTTTTAGCAGGCGTAACTTTCAGCGGCGGGGAACCTTTTTGCCAGGCGGCACCGCTGGCGTTATTGGCACGGCAGGTGCATGAGCTTGGTCTGAATGTAATGACCTATTCTGGCTGGACGTTTGAAGAACTGTATCAGGAAAGAAATAAGCGTGAAGGCTGGCAGGAACTGCTGGAGGAAACGGATATTTTGGTTGACGGAAAGTTTGTTCTTGCGGAAAAATCTTTGGCGCTGAAATTCCGCGGTTCCCGGAACCAGCGGATTATTGATGTAAAGACTTCCATGCGTGAAGGGCAAACGATCATGCTGGATTTATAATATTAATTTTATGGTGAAAAGAGGTTATCATTGTCAAAGTCTTTTCATACATGCGGTTAAAGTTGTTACATGTTAATGACCTGATCATTTAAAATAGGAAAATAGGGTATGCGGTAAAAAAACCGTATACCCTATGGCTGATTTTCGGGAATATTCCGGCAGCAAGCGTGAGAAATATGAAAAGGCGGATTTTTCTTTACTTATGTAATAATAACAAAGGGTAAATTTCCATAATGATGGTATTGGGTGAGAATAAATATGAAAAAATGGATCGCATTATTGCTCGCTGTATGTATGCTTTTTTCTTTTGGCGGATGCAGGGAGAAAACAACAACAGATAAGTTTTTTAAGTATCCAGTGGATACTGATCCGGCATGCCTTGACCCGCAGATTGCGGTTCATTCGTCTGCACTGCTGACTATTTCTTCAAGTATGGAGGGGTTGGTGCGTCAGCAAGAGGACGGCAGTATTGCACCTGGTGTGGCGAGAAAATGGGAGATTTCTGAAAATTATTTGGAATATACGTTTTATTTACGGGAGGATGCCAGCTGGCTGGTGCCTAAAAGTATCAGAAAACTGGTAGGAGAATCTTTTGATAATGCCCTTACGGCGAATGATTTTGTATTTGCTTTGACCAGGGCAGTGGATCCTGCTACAAATGCACCGGACGCCAGAAAGTTATATGCCATCCGTAATGCAAAGGAAATTCATGCAGGCCGTAAAAATATTTCGGCGCTGGGTGTTAAGGCGGTTGACCGCTATACTTTGAAAATAACATTAGATTATCCGGAGCCTGATTTATTGCATACCTTAACCAGCGCTGTTGCAATGCCCTGCAATGAAGAATTCTTTTTATTTACTGCGGGCCGGTATGGTCTGGACAGTACCATGATTTTATCCAACGGACCATTTTATATTTCAAAATGGACGCAGGATACATCCCTTTTGCTTCGTCGGAATGATGAATATAAAGGGGATAATATTGCTGTGCCGTCTTCCCTGTCATTGTATGTTAATACTGATGAACAGAAGCGGCTGGATAATTTACTGGAAAATGTTTATGATGCCATACCTGTTTCAGAGAAGAATCTGGATAAAATCAAACAGGATGGGATTGGTTTGTATTCTTATGCAGATACTACATGGATATTGGGCTTTAATAACCTTGTCCCGGCCCTTGCCAGTAAAAATATCCGCATTGCTCTTGCGACGGCGATTGAACAGGATGATTTAGCGACACAGGGATATGCATTATCAGCAGAGGGCTTAGTGCCTCCGACACTGAATGTTGGAGAGAAAACCTATCGGGAAGCGGTGGGAAAAGCATCGCGTATTAGCTTTGATAAAATACGTGCACAGCAGGCGCTCGAAGCCGGATTAACAGAATTAGAGCAAACAAAGATTCCCAGTTTAACATTGATTTGTCCTGATGAAATTGAAATTCGCAGAATGATGGGCTATATTATTCAGTATTGGCAGAAAAACCTGAATCTGTATATCAACCTGGAAGCCGTTCCGTTGGAGGAATTGCAAGCACGCCTGCGTTCCGGGGATTATCAGATTGCCTATTATCCCATGGCGGCAGATACGGATTATTTAACGGATTATTATCGCTGTTTTACGGGAGGGGATGCAAAAAATGTTTTAGGTTATGATTCTGCGGAGTTTAATGCAATAGTTGAGAAAATGGAAACCAATACCGACAGCGGACAGCGTCAGCAAATGTTTGAAGAAGCTGAAAATTATCTTTTGCAGAATGCAGTGGTGTATCCTGTTGCTTTTCAGAAAACATATTATGCAACGGCAAAAGGTGTTGCCAATGTATATTTCCATTCTTATGGAGGGAATGTTTCCTTTTTTAAAGCAGAAAAGTCGGAATAATCTGTCAATAAATAATAAAATGAAATTTTTCTTTCAAAATTTCGTATTCTGGCAAAACTATTTGTAATCTTTTATTTACTTGTCTGATTATCTATGTTACAATTATAAGATAGCAGACTGATGATTGGAGTGTGAATTATGGCTGAGAATACAAAGAAAAAGTTTTTAATGTATAAAGGTAAACCGCTGGTAAGGAGCGGGAATACGCTTTATTATGGCAATATGACGGATCAGTATGTTGTTATGATGCAGATACAGAGTACAAAAAAAGTGAAAGATTTAAATGTGGCAAATAAGGTGACCGTTCAGTTGATGAATACGGACCCAACCTTGCGCGCAAGGGAAAGAATACTCAAAAAAAGTGAGAAAGACGGATTATATAACGCGATGGACATTGGTTCCATTTGGTTGGAGCGGGCGCTTGCAGACGAAGCAAAGAAAAAATAAATATTTTAAATTGGATTGAAAAACGGTGGTGCAGATATAACTCTGCACCACCGTTTCACTTAACAAGTTCTTAATGTAATTGATTTTGTCCATTTCCTGATATACAGTTTTATTTTTATATTTTTAGTCAAATAATTTTTTTCCAATACGTACCATTGTTGCGCCTTCTTCTACAGCAACCTGATAATCATTGCTCATCCCCATGCTTAATTCTGTCAGGGCAAGGGCGGGGAATTCTTTCTGCATTTCGCAGGCAAGCCGTTTCATGGCACGAAAATATATGCGGGTTTCTTCTTTTGCCGTTTTAGGAGCCATCATCATAAAGCCGCGGGGCTGGATGTTTGGGCAGTTTTTATTTAGATATGTCAGAACCTCATGCGTTTGGTTTTCTTCAAACCCATGCTTGCTTTCTTCCTGTGCAATGTTAATTTGAATGAGTACCGGCATAATCAAATCATGTTTTGCGGCTTGTTTTTGGATTTCATCTATTAAAGAAAATGAAGAAACCGAATGAATAAGGGAAACTTTGTCAATGATATATTTAACCTTATTACATTGAAGCGTACCAATCATATGCCATTCGGCAGTTCCGCTGAAAGCTTCATATTTTTCCAAGAATGCCTGTACGCGGTTTTCCCCGAAAATTTTAACGCCGCAGGCTTGCAATTCTTTCAAATCACTGACGGATGCATATTTGGTTGCGGCAATTAATGTTGCCGGATAAATTTCTTTTTGTATGTCAATAACAGCAGCTTTATTTACGGCCATATCCTATCAACTCCTGTTATTCATTGTAAATCTACGGGATTGGTTTTGTCAATGGAATCATGAAAACAGTTTTAAAAATTAACCTATTTGGCGGGTATTTTATGTGTTTTTTGACATTGGTTTTGAATTATGATATAGTAACGCTGATTCATTCTAAAATAGCGGTAGTATGGAAAAAGATACAATACAGGACTGTTTATCATCAAATTGTAATGGATTTAAGGAAAATGTAACTTTTTTTATGAAAAATTATGCTATAATAGGAGCATTGAAGGGGGCGCTGAAACGCATGAATCAAAAAAAGCCGATGAGGAAGGAGCCAAGTCCAAAGGGGCCGCGGACAAAAGCGGGCGTGGCGAGTGGGCGAGCGGTTAAAAAAACAGCAAAAACAATTGGGACTACGCTGCTGACCATTTTTTTGATATTAATAATTACAGGCTGCATTGTTGCGGGAGCAATGGCTGTCTATGTATCCCAGTGCCTGAAAATGGAAAGCGGCATTGACCTGAACTACTTAAAGTATAATCAAAATCTGACTACGCTGGTATATGCATATCAGGAAAACGGAGAGCCGATTGAGATACAGCAGCTTCACGGATCAGAAAACCGTATCTGGGAGGATTTGAAGGATATTCCGGACAACCTTCAGAAAGCATTTGTCAGCATTGAAGATGAACGTTATTATACCCATCAGGGAGTAGACTGGAAGCGTACTATCAGTGCGTTTGCGAATCTGTTCCTTGGGGTTTATGACAGCAATCAGGGCGGTTCTACCATTACCCAACAGTTGATAAAAAATGCAACAGGTGAGAATGATGTAACGATTGTACGTAAGGTAAATGAAATTTTTGCCGCGCTTGCACTGAATAAGGAATATTCTAAGGATGAAATACTGGAAGCTTATATGAATACCTTGTATTTGGGTTCGGGATGTTATGGGGTACGTACAGCGTCGGAAAAATATTTCGGCAAGGATACCTCTGAATTGAATTTAGCTGAATGTGCGATTATTGCCGGGATTACAAAATCTCCGGATAAATATAATCCGCTGCGTCATCCGGAAGAAACGAAAAAAAGGCAGGAATACTGCCTGTCTAAAATGAGGGATCTTGGGTATATTACAGAAGCGCAGTATAAAGAAGCAGTAAACTATAAACTGATTTACACAAATAGCGATGAGTATTTGAATGCCAATCAACCGGATGATTCCGAGGATGATACGCAGGATACTGCGGAGGAAAAGAATAAATACCAAAGCTGGTATATTGACACAATGATTGACCAGATTATTGACGATCTATGCGATGAATATGGTTATTCAAAATCTTATGCTTCCAAGCAGATTTACTATGGCGGGCTTCGTATTTACAGTGCAGTAGACTTAAATGCACAGGCAATCATTGAAGATGTGTTTGAAAATTACAAAGGCTTTATTGACGACAGTGATAAAGCAATCCGTGCACAGGCAGCGATGACAGTTATGGATTATAACGGGCGGGTCATCTGTATTGCCGGAGGAGCCGGTGAAAAGCCCGGAAACCGCTGTTTGAACCGTGCAACGGATTCTCCGCGTCAACCTGGTTCTTCTATTAAGCCGGTAACTGCTTATGCTCCTGGCATTGAATATGATGCAATTACATGGGCAACTACTTTTATTGATGAACCTACGGTGAACGTTAAAGGTAAAATGTGGCCGCGTAATTACAGCGGTACTTACAGCAACCAGCCGATAACCGTCCAGAATGCGTTGGAACGTTCGCTGAATACTATTCCTGTGCAGATTGTAAGTACGTTGGGATTTGACCGCTGCTTTAATTTTGCAGATAAGAATCTGCATATTTCCACGTTGGTAAAGGATGGGAAAAATTCAGATAAGAACTATTCTTCCCTTGCAGTCGGCGGTATGACAAAAGGCGTTACTTCATGGGATTTAACAGCGGCATTCGCACCGTTTGGTAACGGCGGTATTTATAATAAGCCTTTTACTTATTATAAAGTTCTTAACACCAAAGGGGATGTTTTGCTGGAGCATAAAGATAATCCGGAAACTGCAATGAGCGCAGATACGGCAACGGTTATGAACAAACTGCTTCAAACAGTTATGACAGGACCAAGCGGTACAGGCCGCGGATATGGTTTAAAGAATCAGCCTGTATTTGCAAAGACTGGTACGACCACTGATGCAAAAGACCGCTGGTTTGTCGGTGGTACTGGTTACTATGTTTCCGCAGTTTGGTACGGTTATGACAAACCCAAGGAAATTACAATGAGAACAAATCCGGCAGGCAGCATTTGGCGGGAGGTTATGAACCGGCTGCATGAAGATTTGAAATGGAAAGATTTCCAAAAATCTGCCGATGTTGTGCAGGCGACCTATTGTAAATGGACCGGAAAGCTCGCCGGCCCCGGATGCTGGGATACAGCAGTAGGTTGGTTTAAAAAATCGCATATGGGCGAGACTTGTGACGGCATACATTTTGGTTTGAGTACAACGTTAGAGACAACAACAGCAAATGGAGGCGGAGAAGCAACAACTGCACCGCCGTCTTCAACAACAACTGTGCCGCCACCGACGACAACCGCACCGCCACCGCAGAATCCTGAAGAACCTCAGCAATAATATAATAGTGCAATGATGATGGATGGAAGGGATATATCCCTTCCATCTGTTTTTATTATTATGAAAACTTCTGGTTTTACCACGAGAGGTATCTCAAAAAAAGCTTTAACTTTAAGTTGCGTGTGAAGCAAACCATTTGAAAGGATACTGCGAGCAAGAATACAACTGAAATGGAATTTCATGAATCATCTTTTTAAGGGTAGTAGAGCAGTAGATGTAAGTGGAGAAAAGTTTCAGTGCACCTTTAGATGTTTGTCGGTATATGCCATTTTAGGGCTGTTCAAGTTTCCGGTTTAGCTGGGGATATGACTTTCTGAAAATTCAAATTTGTTGCTTAAAAAGGAATTTTTAGAAATAAATGCCTTTTTTAGAAATTTGTTTTGACACAGTATGAATTTTGCAGTATAATATCATCAATAAGACAACCTTTAAAGGCAGTCCCGTGAGACTGACAAGGCCGTCTGGAATGAAGTGTTCCGTGCTTGGCATAGCTATGCTCAGGTTCGGTTTCATGTGTATAATTTCAGGCCTTCTGCTTTCACGGCGGAGGGCTGTTTTTTATGCAGGGAGGCGCCGGAATAATGGAATTTAAAGCCAGAATTATGGACGAAAAAGCCATGCAAAGGGCGATTGCCCGCATATCTTTTGAAATTATTGAGCGTAACCGAGGAACTGATAACTTATGTATTTTAGGTATCCTGCGGCGCGGGGCGGTTATCGGGCAAAGAATTGCCGCAAAGATTGAAGAGATTGAACAGCACCCTGTAGATGTGGGAGTATTGGATATTACTCCCTATCGGGATGATATCGAACAGTTTAATGATAAGGATTTAACAGACATTACCTTTTCTTTGGTTGGACGAAATGTAGTGCTTGTGGATGATGTTGTTCATACAGGGCGCAGTGTACGTGCTGCTATTGATGCAGTAATGTCCCGGGGGCGTCCGCAGACCATACAGCTCGCGTCGCTGATTGACCGTGGACACAGGGAATTGCCTATTCGGCCTGATTATGTAGGAAAAAACGCTCCTACATCCAGTTCTGAATTAGTTCGCGTTTGTGTGGAAGAATATGATGGAATCAATCAGGTTGATATTCTGGCTAAGGAGGGGACAGATTGATGGAACAGTCCATACTAATTCAGGGCGGCAGAATTTTAGATCCTGCCAACCATACGGATATCCATGGTGACTTACTCATTCAGGAGGGGAAAATCGCTGAAATTGCCCCTAAAATTGATGCGCCGGGGGCAAAAGTGATTCAGGCGGAAGGTATGATTGTAGCGCCGGGATTAGTGGATATGCATGTTCATCTGCGTGATCCTGGCTTTACACAAAAAGAGGATATTATCAGCGGAACGAAAGCGGCAGCAGCCGGAGGTGTGACAACCGTTGCGGCGATGCCGAATACAAGACCCGTTACGGATTCCCCTGAAGTGATTTCTTATATTTTAGAAAAAGCGAAGGATTGTCCTGCAAAGGTAGTGCCTATTGCCGCAATTACAAAGGGGCAGAATGGAGAAATACTGACTGACTTTGCGGCGCTGAAAGCAGCAGGTGCAGGTGCGCTGAGTGATGACGGTAAGCCTGTTGCAACTGCAAAGCTGATGCAGGACGCTATGATTCAGGCGTATGTTTTAAAAATGCCTGTATTGGCTCACTGTGAGGATGTGTCCCTTTCCGGAAAAGGCATTATTCATCAAGGGGCGGTTTCAGAAACATTAGGCGTGGAAGGTATTCCGTCCAGCGCGGAGGATGTTGGTACAGCAAGGGAAATTGCCATATCGGCGGCAACAGGCAGGTCGGTGCATATCTGCCATGTCAGCACTGCCACCTCAGTGGCGATGATTCGTGCTGCTAAAAAAGACGGTGTTAAAGTAACTGCGGAAACGGGACCACATTATTTTACACTGACGCAGGATGCTTTGTTGGGACGCGACGCGGATTACAGGATGAACCCGCCTTTGCGGACATCAGCGGATAAAGCAGCAATTATTGCAGGCTTGGCGGATGGAACTATTGATGTTATTGCAACAGATCATGCACCTCATACGCAGGAAGAAAAAGCAGATTTTGAAAAAGCACCGAATGGGATTGTTGGGCTGGAAACTTCTTTAGCAGCTTCCCTAACTGCATTAGTGCAAACAGGGGTTTTGACGATTCATGATTTATTATTAAAAATGTCTTACAATCCTTCTAAGATTTTAGGGTTGGATTCCGGTACGCTTAGTATAGGCGGTGATGCGGATATTGCCGTTTTTGCACCGGATGAAGTATGGACAGTTGACCCGCAAAAACTCAATGGCAAAGCGTCAAATACCGCGTTTAAAGGAATGAACCTGACAGGCAGGGTAAAATATACGTTTTGCCGCGGTGTGTTGGTTTATAAAGATAAATAAGGAAAGAAAAGAGGAATAGACATGTCGTTGGATCGATTGATTGAAAAAATTGTGCAGATGAATAATCCAACCGTAGCCGGATTAGACCCAAAGCTTGATTATATTCCAGACTATATAAAAGAAGCGTCCTTTCAGAAATTCGGCGTTTCTTTGGAAGGTGCTGCGGATGCACTTCTCCAGTTTAATGTTGGTTTGATTGATGCGCTCTGCGATGTTGTGCCGGCAGTAAAACCACAGTGTGCTTATTATGAAATGTATGGCTGGCAGGGAATGCGCGCATTGGTGCAGACGATTGCTTATGCAAAAGAAAAAGGGATGTTTGTTATAACAGATGGTAAGCGTAACGATATTGGTTCCACAATGGAAGCTTATGCAGCCGCCCACTTAGGAAAAGTGCAGGTTGGAAACACTGTTTTTGAACCCTTTGGCGGAGACGCTTTAACAGTTAACGGTTATTTAGGTTCTGACGGCGTTACGCCTGTAATCAAAACCTGCCTTGCAGAAGACAAAGGGATGTTTGTATTGGTCAAAACTTCCAATCCATCTTCCGGCGAATTGCAGGATCAGCCTATGAACAATGAAACGCTTTACCGGGAATTAGGCAATATGTGCGAGCGTTGGGGCGAGAACTTGCCGGGAAAATATGGCTATTCCGGTGTTGGAGCTGTGGTCGGCGCAACCTATCCGCAGCAGTTAATGGAGCTGCGTAGTGCACTTGAGCATACGTTTTTCTTAGTGCCCGGTTACGGTGCTCAGGGGGGCGGAGCCGCTGATGTGGCCGGTGCATTTGACAGCCGCGGTCTGGGTGCAATTATCAATTCATCCCGAGGGTTGATGTGTGCTTATCAAAAAGAGGGTTGTAATCCGCATGATTATGCAGCGGCTGCAAGACGTGAAGCGCTTCGCATGCGTGACGATATCCTTTCTCATATTTCAAAAATCTCATTATAAAAATGGAGGTAGAACCAATGGCTCAAGCAAACAAGGCGAAAAAAGCCTATCTGGTGCTGCAGGACGGTACGGTAATGCAGGGGTATTCCATGGGCGCGCAGGGCGTGACCATCGGCGAGGTTGTGTTTAATACCTGTACAGCTTCTTATCAGGATTTATTGAGTGACCCGACATATTATGGGCAGATTGTTGCACAAACCTATCCTTTGGTAGGCAACAGGGGGGTTGATGCCGCGCAGGGCAAATCTGAAATTATGGCAAATGGTTATATTGCACGTGAATGGTGTGATACCCCGACAGATGCCGGAAACGGAGTGACACTGGATACATATTTGAAGAGCAGAGGGATTGTAGGGCTTTGCGGAATTGACACGCGCCGCCTGACAAGAATTCTCCGTGATAAAGGCTATTTCAACGGCGCAATTACCGATACATTGGATAATTTAGAGGAACTGCTGAAAAAGATTAAGGCTTATACCATTGCTGGAGCCGTTGAACAGGTTACAATTCGGGAACCGGAAGTGATTGAAGCGGAAAATGCAAAATACCATATGGTAATTATGGATTATGGATTTCATCGTGAAATTCTTCAATGGTTTACAAAGCGCGGGTGTAAATTGACTCTTGTGCCTGCCGGAACCTCCCCGCAGGATGTGCTTTCCTATCATCCGGACGGCATTTTGCTGTCGGACGGTCCGGGGGATCCCGATGATAACCTCAAGCTCATTGAAAATATCAGAGAACTGACGAAAAGCGGCGTTCCGCTCTTTGGTTTGGGTCTGGGGCATCAAATGCTGGCGCTTGCAGTTGGTGCGAAAATTCAAAAGATGTCCCGCGGACATCGTGGCTCCAATCAGCCGGTTCGCATTCTTTCCAATGGAAAAGTTATGATTACAACGCAGAACCACGGCTATGATGTGGACAAAGAAAGCCTTGATCCGGCTGTTGCAGAAGTTACCATGGAAAATGTAAACGACCAGTCTGTTGAGGGAATTGTTTATCATGATTTCCCTGCATTTACCGTACAGTTTGAGCCATGCGACGGTAAGGGCTTCCAGGACAGTGCATGGATTTATGATGAATTTGTTGCAATGATGAAAGGGGAAGAACACAATGCCTAAAAGAGAAGATATTAAAAAGGTTCTGGTAATCGGTTCAGGTCCTATCATCATTGGTCAGGCCGCTGAGTTTGACTATGCAGGCACACAGGCATGCCGTGCGCTGAAAGAGGAAGGTATTGAGGTTGTTCTTATCAACTCAAACCCTGCTACTATTATGACCGATAAATCCATGGCGGATAAGATTTATATTGAACCTCTGCGTTTGGATGTTATAAAACGTATTATTGAAAAAGAACGTCCGGACAGTGTTCTCGCTACTTTGGGCGGTCAGGTTGGCCTGAACCTCGGCATGGAACTCAGCCGTGACGGTTACTTGGATCAAGTTGGCGTTAAGCTTTTGGGCGCTGATCCGGAGACCATCCGCAAGGCGGAAGACCGTCAGGCGTTTAAAGATACAATGGAAGCAATCGGAGAACCCTGCATTGCTTCTAAGGTGGTAGAAGATATTGATTCTGCACTTGCTTATGCGGAAGAAATCCATTACCCAGTGGTAGTACGTCCAGCATTTACCCTTGGCGGAACCGGCGGCGGTTTCTGCTATAATAAAGAAGACCTGCTTGAAATTGGTTCCAATGGTTTGCGTGTTTCTCCTATTCATCAGATTTTGGTTGAGAAATGTATTGCTGGTTGGAAAGAAATTGAATATGAAGCAGTCCGTGACGGTCAGGGCAACTGTATTACCGTATGCTCAATGGAGAACGTAGACCCGGTTGGTATTCATACTGGCGACAGTATTGTTGTTGCTCCTGCGCAAACGATGACGGATGAAGAGAGCCATATGTTGCGCAGTGCGGCGCTCAATATTGTTACTGCACTTGGCGTACAGGGCGGCTGTAACGTACAGTTTGCTTTGCGTCCTGACGGCGGGGAATATGCGGTTATTGAAGTTAACCCACGTTTAAGCCGTTCTTCTGCGCTTGCTTCTAAAGCAACGGGTTATCCAATTGCTAAAGTTGCAACAAAGATTGCCATTGGCTATCATCTGGATGAAATTGTGAATGCAGTTACCGGCTGTACCTTTGCCTGCAATGAACCGGCGGTTGACTACTGTGTTTTGAAATTCCCGAAATGGCCTTTTGATAAATTCGTATATGCAAAACGTACGTTAGGTACACAGATGAAAGCAACCGGCGAAGTGATGTCCATTGGTACCAGCTTTGAACTTGCATTTATGAAAGCAGTACGTTCCATTGAGTTGGGTCTTGATACTCCGGATTTGCCGAAGCTTGCGGCTAAAACTACGGATGAAATCCACGACATGCTGAAAAACAGTGATGATGAGCGCATTTTTGTAGTATTTGAAGCACTCAAACGCGGTATTTCTCAGCAGGAAATTTATGATATTACGAAAATTGATTACTGGTTCCTTTCCAAGTTTGCCAATATCGCGGCAATGGAAACAGAACTTGCGCAGGGAAATTTGGATGAGGAAACTTATAACCGTGCAAAGCGCATGGGCTTCCTCGATAAAACCATTCAGCGTATTTCCGGTAAGGAACCGCCGATAAAACGCGGTTATGCCTATAAAATGGTAGATACCTGCGCCGCTGAATTTGACGCGGAGACCCCGTATTTTTATTATACATGGGATGAAGAAAACGAAGCGGAAATTTATATCAAAGAACGTGAAAACGATAAGAAAAAAATTATTGTTTTTGGTTCCGGTCCTATCCGTATCGGGCAGGGGATTGAGTTTGACTATTGCTCGGTTCATTGTGTGCATTCTTTGAAAAATATGGGTATGGAAGCGGTTATCATTAACAATAACCCGGAAACCGTTTCCACTGACTTTGATACGGCCGACCGTCTGTATTTTGACCCGCTGACTCCTGAGGATGTAAAAAATGTCCTTGCAGTAGAAAAACCATGGGGCGCTGTTGTTCAGTTCGGTGGGCAAACTGCAATTAAGCTGACCAAGTCTCTGTCTGAAATGGGCGTAAAGATTTTAGGTACCAGCCCCGATGCAATTGATGAAGCAGAGGACAGGGAACGTTTTGATGAACTGCTGGAGCGTTTGGAAATCCCGCGTCCGGCAGGTCATACAGTTTTTACAGAGGATGAAGCTGTAAATGCGGCATGTGAATTAGGGTATCCGGTACTTTTGCGTCCTTCTTACGTTTTAGGCGGGCAAAATATGATTATTGCCTATAACGAAGAAGATGTACGCGAATATATGAAGATTATCATGACCGGTAAACTGGAAAATCCGGTGCTGATTGATAAATATATGATGGGCCGTGAGGTTGAAGTTGACGCAATCTGCGACGGCAAAGATTATCTGATTCCTGGTATTATGGAGCACATTGAACGTGCAGGCGTACATTCCGGTGACTCTATTTCTGTTTATCCAACGCAGAATCTTTCCCAGAAAGTGCGCGATGTTATTGTAGATTATACCGGTAAACTGGCACGCGAGCTGAATGTGGTGGGGCTTGTAAATATCCAATATGTAGTAATGGATGAAACGGTATATGTTATTGAAGTAAATCCGCGTTCCAGCCGTACTGTACCATATATTAGCAAGGTAACAGGTGTGCCAATGGTAGACCTTGCAACCCGCTGCATTATGGGCGAACCCCTTGCAAGTTTGGGCTTTGGTACAGGTTTATATCCGGAAGGGGATTATATTGCAATTAAGGTTCCGGTATTTAGTTTTGAAAAACTGCACGACCTTGATACTCAACTTGGGCCGGAAATGAAATCAACCGGAGAAGTGCTTGGTGTTGCAAAGAACTTTGACGATGCGCTCCTGAAGAGCCTGATTGCTTCCGGTTTGGATATGAAAAAGAGCGGCGGTGTGTTTATTACTGTACGTGATTCTGATAAAGATGAGATTGTGTCCATTGCAAATAAATTTTCTGACCTTGGCTTTAAGCTTTATGCAACGCATGGAACAGCAGATGTTCTGCGCCGTTCAGGAATCACAGTTGAGGTTGTGGAAAAAATCCATCAGGGTTCACCAAATACGCTTGACCTTTTGGAAAGCGGTAAGGTTGACTACGTTATCTCTACTTCTAAGAAAGGTCGTACCCCACATCAGGATGATGAAAAAATCCGCCGTAAAGCGGTGGAACGTCGGATTCCGTGCTTTACTTCTCTTGATACCGCATCGGCGGTTGCTCGCTGCCTTGCTATGAACAAGACGATTGACGATATTGAGCTGGTAGATATTACATCGCTTTAATTTTAAATTTCACGCAAAGGGTAGGTGAATGCCTGCCCTTTTGCCGTTATCATAAAGAACGGAGGTTCCAAATGAATTATATGCAGGGGAATTACAAGATAAAGGCTGTTCGCCGTTTAACGCAGACGGTTTATGATATTGATATTTACTGTCCGGAAATGACGGCTGTTTCCAAACCGGGACAGTTTGTCCATATCCGATGCGGTGAAAAAACCTTACGACGTCCTATTTCTATCTGTGGCATCAATAAGCAGGAGGGGATTATGCGTCTGGTTTATGAAATGCGCGGAGAAGGCACTGCATGGCTGGCCAAGCAGGCAGAAGGCGGTAGTTTAGATATTTTAGGACCCTTGGGGAATGGGTTTACTTTATGTAATACCGAAAGAAAAGTTCTTTTTGTCGGCGGTGGTATTGGTGTTCCCCCACTGTTGGAAACTTCAAAGGTCTTTGGTACAAATGCGGTTTCTATCCTTGGGTTCCGCAATAAAGAAGCTGTGATTTTAAAAGAAGATTTTGAAAGTATCTGCGGTGCTGTTTATATTACTACTGATGATGGAAGCTGTGGGCATCACGGGTTTGTAACGGATGTTTTAAAAGATTGTCTGGCACAGGGAGGATTCAATGAAATTTTTGCCTGCGGTCCAACGCCAATGCTGAAGAATGTGAGTGCGCTGGCAAAGGAATATCATACCCCTTGTCAGGTTTCACTGGAGGAACGCATGGGCTGCGGTGTGGGTGCTTGTCTGGTTTGTGCCTGTAAAACCCGTGAGAATGGACAGGAGCATATGCGTCATGTTTGTAAAAACGGACCTGTTTTTAATGCAGAGGAGGTTGTTTGGTAGTGGCGGATCTATCAGTGAACATTGCCGGTGTAGAATTTAAAAATCCTGTGATTCCGGCATCCGGTACCTTTGGTTTTGGGCGGGAATACAATGATTTGTACCCAATTTCAAAATTAGGCGGAATCGCCTGCAAGGGGACAACCTTACTACCGAGAGACGGAAATCCGCCGGTGCGGATAGCAGAAACACCTTCCGGTATGCTTAACAGTGTGGGTTTACAGAACCCGGGTGTAGATGCATTTATTCGGGATGAACTGCCCTGGTTGAAAGAACAGGATTTGGTAATCATTGCGAATGTTGCTGGCAGTACAGTACAGGATTATTGCGAAACCACAGAAAAGATGTGTGCCGCCGGTGTAGATATGATAGAATTAAATATTTCTTGTCCGAATGTAAAGGAGGGCGGCGTAGCGTTTGGTACTTCCTGTGCAAGTGTAGAAAATATTGTCAGCAAGGTTCGTGCTCATTGCACTAAGCCGTTAATTGTAAAGCTTTCCCCGAATGTAACAGATATTAGAGAGACAGCAAAAGCGGCAGAATCCGCAGGTGCCGATGCACTTTCCCTGATTAATACTCTTACTGGAATGCGTATTGATATTAAGACCCGCCGTCCAATCCTGCATAATAATATTGGCGGTATGTCTGGCCCTGCAGTCTTTCCTGTTGCTGTACGGATGGTTTGGCAGGTTGCCGGCAGCGTATCAATTCCGATTATCGGCATGGGGGGAATATCTAAATGGCAGGATGCAGTGGAGATGATGCTTGCAGGTGCCAGCGCTGTTCAAATTGGAACGGCTATTTTTACCGACCCGTATGCGCCGCTGAAAATTATTGATGGTTTGAACCGGTATATGGATGACAATCATATTTCCAGTTTATCTGAAATTACCGGTAAGGTTCAGCCATGGTGATGTTATGGAAACAAAGATAATTGTCATACGGCACTGCGAAGCACGCGGGAATATTGACCGGATTTTCAATGGGCATTTTGATGGAGATATTACTGAAAATGGAGAAAAACAACTTGCCTGCCTTGCGGAGCGCTTGAAAAAGGTTTCTTTTGATGCGATTTATTCTTCCCCGCTGCTCAGGGCAAGAAAAACAGCTATGGCGGCAAATACAGGTAAAAATCTGCCGATTCAATCAGAAGAAGGGCTGATTGAAATTAACGGCGGCGTATGGGAAGGCAAGCCGTGGAAATCATTTCCAGAGTTGTTTCCAAAAGACAGCGAAGCATGGAACCTCCACCCGTGGGATTTTGCACCCGAAGATGGAGAAACAATGCGGAGCGTTTATGAGCGGATTTGGCGTACGGTTACAGGTTTGGCACGCCGGAATGCAGGGAAAACAATTTGCTGTGTCTCCCATGGCTGCGCCATTCGTAATCTGTTGTGCCGGGCAAAAGGGTATCCAATAGAAAAGCTGAATGATGTGCAGTGGTGTGATAACACTGCAGTGAGTATTCTTTCGTTCGATGAAAATTTTCATGGAAGATTGCTGTTAGAAAATGATAATTCCCATTTATCTGCTGATTTATCTACTTTAGCGGGACAGGTCTGGTGGCGGAAAGAATACCGGGACCGTATGATTTTTGAATAAAGGATGGTGCGGTTTGTGAGAATTTTAGCTGTAGATTATGGCGACGCGCGTACAGGTCTTGCCATATGTGATGAAATGGAAATGCTGGCGTCACCTTTGGACACAATATATGGGGCATGGCAGCCCAAAGTTGCAGAGCAAATTGTGCAAAAAGCAAGGGAATTCGGTGTGCAGGAAATTGTTGTGGGATATCCTCTGAATATGGATGGTTCAGCTGGAGAGCGTGCGGTAAAATGTAAAGAGTTTGCACAGCTTTTAGAATCTTTGACAGGGATTCCGGTTCATCTTTGGGATGAGCGTGGGACAACAATCAGTGCGCACAGGGTGCTGAATGAGACGAATACGCGTGGGAAAAAAAGAAAGGCTGTGGTTGACCAGGTTGCGGCTGTTGTGATTTTGCAAAGCTATCTGGAATACCGAAAGTGCCAATGATGACTGATATCAGAAAAAACAGATTAAAAGCTGTTTTTATCCCCTTGTTTATTGCAGTTTCCATGTGGGGCGCGCAAACTGTTTGCATGAATATTTCTGCATTTTATTTGCAAATTACAATGGCATTGGTTTTAGGAATATGTATAGCTTTCGTTGGTGTGTGGGCAGGTGTGCAGCGGCTTGGCTGCGGTGTCAACTTGTTTGTCATTTGGAGTTTAGCCTTTATTTTTCTCAAAGAATTGTTTTCGCAAATACAGGCTTTTGTGGAACATCAGCCTTTTCAGCTTTGGCGCAGTACGTTTTATTATGATAAGCCGATGATTGTACTGGTACTTTGGTCAGCAGTATTTGGCGTATGCGTTTGCCTGCGTTTATTATGTAATGGAGATACGGATACACAACAACGCCGCCAACAGTATCAGAGCTTTTTTTCATCTGTGATAACTGTTTTTCGTATTTATTATTTGTTTTTACTTTTTTATGTTTTTTTCATTTACCGTATGGCTCAGGGTACGTCTGTTGACTCGGATACTTTAAATTTCATTCCGTTTCGTATGGTGGTATCTTACTTTCAGGGAAAAGACGCGGGTTCTTATCGAAATCTGATTATCTTTTTTGGTAATGTATTTTTATTTCTTCCTATGGGCTTTTATTTTTGTTGGAAACATGCCGGATGGGGGCGCCGGCTTTGGCTTGTGCCGGCGGTATTTAGCTGTTTTATTGAAATTACGCAGTTACTAACGCAGTTGGGGCATTGTGATATTGATGATGTTTTACTTAACTGCCTTGGTTTTTATTTAGGTATGTGGCTGAAAATGGGGCTGGATTGTATTTGGAAAATACGTACTTCTCATGAAGAAACAACAATTTTTTACTGATGTTAAAAGGGAACGGCAATACACCGTTCCCTTTTACAACGAATGCTGTTCTTTCGTATTGCCTGCACGCGTTTGCTTTTTCTGGTTTTTAAGTTGGGTTAGTCCGATGATTATTAAAAATACTGCGAATATTTTGCGCATCCATGCTCCTCCAATCCAATTAGCAAACCAGGAGCCGCATAATGCGCCCAGAAAGCCCCCCAGCGCCATTGGAATTGCCACTCTCCAACGAACCAGTTTCTTTTTGCTGTTAAAAATAATGGATACAAGGGCACAGGGAAGAAAAAACAGCAAATTGATTCCCTGTGCTTTTAGCTGAGGTACGTCTTTTATAGCTAGATACATTAAAAATACAGTACCGCCGCCTAAACCCAGTGCGCCGGCAGCACCAGATAAGAGCGCGGCTATGATAGATTCCGGACTCATCAGAATAGCAGGCGCAATCCTGCAAAGATTGTAATCAGTGCAAATAGCTTGCGCAGAAGCTTTCGTGGAATTTTTGGCAGAAGCCATACGCCGATAAAGGCACCGGCAATGCCCCATGGCAGATAATAGTATACATCCTGAAATACAACACGTCCGGCGTTCAAATAGAGGATAGCGCTGAAAATAGACAGGGGAAAAATAATGGCAACGGAGGTGGCATGCGCCTGCGTTTGATTCAGCCCGCTTTTGGTAAGGATAGGTACAGCGAGCATACCGCCGCCTGCTCCTAAAAGACCGTTGATAATTCCAATAAAAAAGCCCTTTCCTGTACTCCACGCATATTTTAGCAGAGATTTTTTTCTTAGGAATTTTTTTGTTATAGAGAGATTTTTTGGTTCAGCCAATATTCTTCCATCCTTACTCTGCGAACTCATAGCTGGTTCGGTTACTGTGCAGATCGAAAACTGGTATATTGTCATGGAAAAAAGTAAATCTTGCGTTACAGCAAATGTTTTCCTGAATTGTGCGGCACATTGCTCCGTTTACAGGTGCAAGCAAATTCAAAGGTTGATTGCTGTCCATTGTAATTTTCAGAATATTTTTTCTGCGTTTTAAAATTAGACAGTCTCTGTCTGCCGCAATTACTTTTGCACCGTTATAGGTTGCCATGCGGTATTCTTTGCCGCGCCAGTAAATGCAGCAAATGCAGCCCTGTAATGTCAGCGGGCCTATGGGGATATCTGCAACGCATGCAGTAATACTGCATGGTTCTTCTTCAAAATGATTACTTTGAATCCACAGGTATTTTTTAGGGAAAGAGGTTCCCCAATCTTTTTCTGCATATCCAATGCCGTTGTCAAAGTTATATTCTGTCCCATTGATGGTAAGCTTTCCATATAACTGATGCGAAAGGCTTAATATGCCATGATTGCATTCCATTGCTGGAACGTACCGGAAAAATCCCATAATATCATTATAGGGCGGTGTAAATACATTATATTGAATGCGCCCGCGGCATTGCAGTTCTGGTGTATCAATGTCGATTTTTATGCCCCGTTCTGTAAAATAGTTTGTTCCGATGGCAATAACAAATCTGTCTTTTGCAGCGCGAAAATCGCTGTAAGGGTAAGTAACTTGATAGGAATCCTCATTTGTTATTACTTGAATAAAAGCAGATTTTCTTCCGCTGGCGGTGATATGGACGCCCGGAATCAAGGAAACCATCTGTCCGTTTTTTTCATGTTTTAAATACCAGCCTTCAAAAAAAGAGGAGTTTTTAAGAAACCCATGATAGTTTATCATACAGCCACATCCTTATGAAACAGTCATTAACAGCTTTCCCCAAATGATGTAAGATAAACGTAAGAATTTGTTAAGTTGGTATTTCTTGTAACCAACGGCAGGACAAGCTATAATTACTGTAAAAGAAAAAAGTTATAGGAGTGCGGGGGATGACTGCTACAATAATGGAAAAAATTAAACGGATAACTTTACTTCAATGGCTGTTGGTTTTTGGAATTTCGATTTTGTTCTGTTGGTGTAATCTTGCCATCGGTGTGGTTGGTATGAATCTGACAGTATTGATAAATATGGCCGTCTGCTTTTTATTTTTATATCTTGTGGTATTTTGGGAAAAAATAAAAACGGTAAAAAGCAAATGGAAAAAACGTTTGCGGAATATATTTTTGTTTTTAGTGGGCGTACTGACAGTGTGTTATATTGGTGTTTCCATTTCTATGGCAGTCCATGCGGCACATGTTTCACAGGACGGTAATGCAACAGTGATTGTGCTCGGCTGTAAAATTAACGGGGATCAGCCGTCCCTTATGCTTGCGCGCCGTCTGGATACAGCATATACATTTCTGACGGAGCATCCAAATGCCAAATGTGTTGTGAGCGGCGGGCAGGGTTCTGATGAGATTATGCCGGAAGGGGAAGCGATGAAGGCTTATCTTTTAAGGAAAGGAATCGAAGAAAGCCGCATTTATGTAGAAAATCAGTCAACCAATACGCAGGAGAATATAGAATTTACTTTAAAAATCATAGAAAAGGAAAGCCTGAATAAAAATGTTGTAATCGCTACGGATGATTTTCATCAATGGCGTTCTCAAATGTATGGCGAGTGGTATGGGCTTTCCTGTGCTTCGGCAGGGTATTGTGCTACGCCGTGGTATTTATTGCCGTATTACTGGACGCGGGAGGTGGTTGGCGCCGCAGTGACATTTGTTGTTTTACTTTAGGAGGAAGAATATGGAAGCAAAACGGGTTTCGGATTCTATCACGGAACAGGTTCAAATTGTAATGAATGAGCAGATTAACGGTTACGGCAGATTGTTTGGCGGCAGGCTGGTTGAATGGATTGATATTGTAGCAGGCGTTGTGGCTCGCCGGCATTCCAACTGTAATATTACAACTGTCGCCATAGATAATCTGCATTTTAAAGAAGCAGCGCGCGTTAATCAGACTGTTGTATTAAACGGAAGAATTACTTATGTGGGTAAAACCTCTATGGAAGTACGTGTAGATACGTTTGTGGAAGCGCTCAGCGGAAAAAAGACATTGGTGAACCGTGCTTATCTTGTTATGGTTGCATTGGATGAGAATGAAAGGCCAACACCTGTCCCGCCTTTGTTGCTGGAAACAGAAGAAGAAAAATTAGAATGGGAAGCCGGAGAAAAACGCAGCGCTTTGCGCAAACAAAGAAAGCGGGAGCAATTTTAAAATTTTTTTAAAACAGGAAATCACTTTGTAGGTTTTTGCTTTGACGGTAATATCGCTGAAAAGCCTTATGACGACTGTGTATTTTAAAAGTGGGTTCAAATTATAATTGTTGCCGATTTTGAAGAGAAACAGGGAAGATGAGAAAAAAAGAGAGAAAGCAATACATTTTCAAAAACAGACTTCAAACCGACGAAATCTATTTTTAAGGTGTATTAAGAAGAATCTACTTGTTGGCTGGAACAGCGTTCCCGATGTAATGAATAAAGACCAATTTTATCGGTTTTGTCATATCAGTAAGTCAACAGCATTGTATCTGTTCAAAAGCGGCAAAGTACCCTGCGAATGAACGGGCAAAAAACACGCTGCTATAAAATCGAAAAAGAGGATATCAAAGAGTATCTGCAAGAAAGAGCGATTTATTCTGGATTCTATTCTGATGCATACCTAAAATCTTCCTCGTTGATTTTTTCTATTCCCTGACATTCCGCTCCATCACCCGCATGTAGTACATCCAACCCTTGAATAATTTTCAAAAGAAGATAAAGCAAGTGAGTTTTGAAAATCTATTCTCAAGTTTTTAACAATCTTTCATTACGCAAAAAATCAGCCGCCTCTGTTTTTTCACAGAGATGGCTGTTGTCAATTATTCATCATCTTCATCATTTGGCCAGCCGGATACGATATGTAGTTCGCCCGAATCCATATCCATTGCCATATTATCTCCCACACGCGTCATCAAATTACCGTTCGAGTCAATTGCTATGTTATCTGAGAGTGTATGTGCAAAATCCCCGTCATCGTAATCAAAAAAGTGCTTTCCCATAATTACATCTCCTTATAAATTGGGTGTGATATTTTTGATTTTATCATACAGGTCGTTTAATTCCTGTATCAAGTCTTTTGTTCTGGGGTTATCTGATGTACCCTTCGCTTTAACAAAATTAGTAAATATTCCATTGATTTCACAAGGTTTGCAAGCGACTTTCTCAAGTAGTTGATAGCTAATATAATCTCCGTCATCGCTAAAATATAAGTTCCTTAAAATGTTTTTAACAATATAATCTTTTCTAATAGGAGAAGATATATCATCGTCATATAATTCTTTATAATAGCTTGTGGCAGCATCAATCAATTCTGTTAATCTGCTGTAAACATATTGATTATGAGCAATTGCTTTTTTTAGAACAGGTTGCACATAGTCGTTTCCGTTTTTCAGTAGAGCTTCTATAAGTTCGCTTATAAACGGATACATAACTCTGTGTTTACAATCGTTTGTGTTGGTAATTTCAAATTCTTCTGAGAAATATTCCAATATTTCGCTACTTGATGTTGATAATACTTGAATGAACTCGGAATCAAAGTATTCTTTATTTCTCATGTTAGGAGTGTCAGGAGGCAAATAATAGCCAATTTGATAATACAGCGTAGGGATTTCTCTTGCTCGAAGTTTAGTAAGCATATCTACGTCATTTCTCTTGAGTGCAAGAGAAATCAATCCCATCCTTAATTCACTGCGATCCATACGGTATCTTAATATATTGTGATTCTTAAAAAGATATCCGTTGCATTCAATCTTTGTCCCAGCGCCGAAATCCAATGAACCGTTTTCCTTTGGTTTGACAAGCCAGATAATTTTCTCATCCATTAAGAATTTTAAAAATTCATAGTTCTCAAAATCCAAGGCATAATCTATAACAGTTTTTCCGTATTCATCAGCATTGAGGATAATCTGTTCTTCCATATTGAGGTATAACAACCATTCGTTTTTGTCTTTAGAAGTAGCAACTAAATAGTTAGTCAAATGATTTGACGATGCGGAAAAACATTTCCCCGCACTTAAAATTTCTTCGCAGGAAACATCCAATAGCTTTGTAAAAATAGGAAGATCATAGATTTGAATGGATTTATCACCGTTTATTATTTGTGACAAACGGTTGGACATTTTACGCGTTTCATCATCATCGGCTATTCTTCCGTCTAATTTTATGTACTCTTTTCCGAATTGTCTTACGGATTTGTATTTCTTGTTAATTAATCTTGACAAGTTTTCTCCGATAGCACGGTTCTCTGCTAATTCAAACATCTTATCGCCTCCGGATTTATTATATAACGGATTGAAAACAAATAATATCATTTGTTAGTGTATATAAAAATCATATATCATCTTTGCTGTCATAAAAATGTATGCTTTACGTGTATATTGTACTTTAAAGTTTTCTTGTGTCAATGAATCTGCGATTTGAAAATTTATATACTCGCACTTGTTTTTTGGTTTTGCGCGTAGCCCTTTTATTTGTGGTAATAATTTAATGTGTGTTGGTGTTTTTCTGCATAAAAATTCCCTCCGATGGTAGTTGGTTTTATTCTGCCATAGGAGGGGCCTTTTCTATTGTCCGTTTTTTACTGGTCTTGTTCAGATTTTACAGCAAAGGGATTTTTTCTAAATGTAACAGTGTTCTTATTCAGCCGGTAAGAAATATCCGTTTTTGTCAAAGGTGACGTTAAAAGAAATATCTCGCATAAAATTCAGAATGCGTTCTTTTTCACTGCCTTCCACGGTTTCGGTATAACAGTCTTTCTGAATACAGGGTAAAAATTCGTAAGACAGCGCTCCGTCATTTTTGATATGTATTTTCAGCATTCCTGTATCAGTGGTGACGGCATTAAAAATAAAATTACCCAGATTATAGACAATCGGTTTTCCCTGATAAAATTCAATTCCTTGTAAAACGTGCGCATGTGCGCCAATTACAATATCGGCGCCTGCATTGATGTACTCATATCCCATCGTTCTCTGAATATCTTCGATTTGGTTGGAGTCTTCTGTCCCCCAATGAACATAGGCAATAACATAATCACTGTTTTGCCGTGCTTCCCGGATGGTTTGCAGAAACAATGCGGAATCATAGGTTCGTAATACGCCCGGTGTGTTTTCTTCCGCCTCAGGGGTAATAATATATTTTTCTGCCCGTGTTGCGGCAACGTAAGAGATTTTGCGTCCATTGACGATGAAATAATGAGGGCGCATGGCTTCCGCTATATTTGTTCCTCCGCCGATGTACGGAATATCCGCATCGGAAAGCGTTTTCATCGTGTCAAGGAATGCTTCCGTTCCGTAATCGTATGCATGGTTATTGGCAAGGGAAACAATATCTATCCCAAGTTCCTGATAAATGGAGACGCGGGCAGGGGAGGCACGGAAAGTATATAACTTATCCAAAGCTTGTCCGCGGTTGCTGAATGTAAATTCATTATTAACCAGCATTATATCGGCACCGCGCATTTCTGCAATCACGCGTTCGGACAATATACCTGCAACTCCTTTGCCTCGCTCGTCGTATCGGGGCATAATCCGCCAGTTGTCAGCAAGGGAAATATCTCCGACAAAATTTAGAATGGTCTCATTATCCATACTATATCCCATTTGGCGGATATTTGGCTGATAGTTAAGGTTTTTAGGGTCGAGCGCGCCGCTGAACATATCATGAAGAACAAAAAGTGTGTTGCCGGTGAGAGTATACCAGTCGTTTTGCCGGAAGTTTCTGGTGAATAAAAGCATGTGAATTTCCGATAGAATATTTTCGCCGTAGTTAGCTTCCAGCCATGACAGGAAAGGTTCATTAACTTTTGGTTTGGAAATACTATCGAAGTTTTCAAAATAAGTGGAGAGTATTTCCGATTTAACTTGTGCGGAATCTTTTTTGTTTTCCTGAGAATGAATAGAAACGGTAATTTGCGGTGTGTTTTTTGCATCTGTTGGTATATCTGTTCTATTGGAAAAATTGCATCCGGATAACAGCAGACAAATCAATAAAAGGGCGCTTAATAGTTTTTTTAGCATGATACAGTCTCCTGACGATAATTTGTTGTTTATACCATATAAGCATACGTTGAGAATATACGAATGTCAATCTCTTTTAGAAATAACTGCCGAATATAGCAAAGAAATCAATAGATCAAACAGAAAGAACTCTTAAAAGAGTTTTGTTTATGATATAATATAGGATATTAGTAAAAAGGAGAGATACCATTATGGCAGAACAGCTTTTTATCCCTAATTTTGGTATTTTAAAGAACAAAAATCCATATACCGGCAGTCAGGGAGATTTTAATTTTAATATTATACCTGAATCCGAAGAAAATATTTTAAAGTGTAAGGTCTGGTATGGAATATTAAATTGTTCGAAAAGTAAAATTGCAGCCGAGGAAGATTTTCCGTTAGATGAAGAGGGATATCAGAAGATGAAAGTGTGGATTCAGGAACAAAGCCGCAATTTGAAACGGTAAGTAAGATTTTATTATACTGCTTTAATTAAATTTACCAGCTAAATAAAATTTCAAGTCATGAAAGGTTTTGGCAGCAGTAAGCATAAAAGAGAGATTGGATTATTTTTTATTTTCAAAGATTCCTGCTGTTTTTAACATAATTTTTTTGAGATATTTCATTCATCAAAACCGGAAACTTTCATAGAAAATGAAAATCGGATACATATAAACAATCATGAGCCTGAATCCTTGCATTAATCAGAATAAAAATAAACCCGAACATTTCACTGATTGACAGAAGATTTGGGTTTATTTAATTACCAAGAGGTTATAAAAAGATGCTGTGAGCCAATGGTCCAGCAAGGCTCAAATCCGTAAAAAGTTGGTAGCAAGCCAAAGCATCGTGAGTGTTTCTGTACGCGAACGGCAAAGCGCACGGCGGTGACTTTTTGTGGAAAAAAAGAACGGTGAAGCAGGCGGCTGATTGCTCATAAAATGAAAAAGTCGGAACGAGTATAACTCGTTCCGAAATGGCAAATAACTCTAATTTTAATACAAAGTCCATTTTGGCGAACTCGTTGTACCGAAATTGAACCCCTATAAGCAAAGAAACAGGATAGGTTTACTCTTTTTTTCGTGTCAAGACGATTCCAACGATTGCTCCTATAAGAATAATCGGTGCTAATCTAACAAACAAATATTCAAATGCGTGAAAAGCTGCTCCGAAAACAGCGGTTTCAGGGTCATTATAATTCCAGCCTAAGTAGGGGCTGTTTAATACGGTCAGGCCTGCAAAAATTGTTACTATGACTGCACTTAGCGAGATAAACAGCCAATGAAATAATTTTTTTCTTGCGTTTTTTCTTTGTGAAAGTTGTAAGTTTATTACCTCTAATTTTTGGGAAATCACTTTTAGGTCATCCGCTTTCGATTCGATAACAGATTCCCCA
Source organism: uncultured Eubacteriales bacterium (assembly GCA_934546985.1). GTDB lineage: Bacteria > Bacillota > Clostridia > Oscillospirales > Acutalibacteraceae > CAKTEE01. The sequence continues at coordinate 2,671 of CAKTEE010000005.1, read as the reverse complement.
AGTAAAGTGCTTACAGGTGTTTCAAGTGCTTCCGATAGGGAAATCAACATATCTGAATCAGGAACTGATAATCCCTGTTCCCATTTTGAGATTGTCTGTCGCACGACATTCAACTTAATAGCCAGTTCCTCTTGCGAAAGTCCTTTTGATTTTCTGATTGTTTTAATATTTACGTTTAACATAAGGGATCGTGTCCTTTCTCTGTAATCATTGTCTTTATTGTATGAGAAACTTCCCGTTGCTACAAGCAACGCATATTAACATTCAAGATTTATCCCTTCATTTTAACGAAATAATACTACAAATTTTTGAATTTTTTAAATGTTTCAGCTTTAGGATTATAATAGATACAGATTGGAAGATGATGGCATGGATGCGCAGAAAAGAATCAAGCAACTAATGGAAGAATGCAGATGGACAAATCGCCGATTGGAAAAGGAATCGAGCCTTTCTTATTCTACCGTTACCAATATGTTCAATAGGAATAATGCACCAACGCCCCGTCTACCTTGGAAATGGTTGGTGTAACCCTGACGCAGTTTTTCTCAGAAGGCGACGAGTATCATGTACTAACGCCTGAACAGCAGGAATTGTTTTCCAAGTGGAGTTCTTTGACTGACAAACAAAAACGATTGTTGCTCAACATTGTAAACACAATGTAAAAAAGCATATGAAACCTCCGGACGAGGAAGTGCAATGTGCTTTTTTTGCAGTTTTGCTATCTTTGAACGATTACTTTTGTGTTTTCAATCAACGTTTTTGCAAAAGCAAAAAAATACCACAAAATGCTCTCGTGATGGTTTAAAAACTTTATTTGAAATTGTAATAGGACTGAAAAAGCTCGTAGAATAAGGTTTTTAAGGCAAAAGAAAGAACGCTAACTTTATATCAAAATTAGCGTTCTGGTGCGGATGTTCATAAGGGATTTCGTAAAACAGCAAACCGGAGCCGGCACATATATTCACTTACTGATCCGCACATTCGATTCAGGCCGCCTTCTTCGATATAATGATTGCAAAATATCGAAGGAGGAACGGCAGATGAAACAGAAATGCTATCTTGCGCTTGATACTGCAGAACGAAGGCTTATTATCGAGAGCCTGAATAACCTGCGAAGCAAGCTTATTGCAGAGGGACGGTTTACCGACGCAGTTGATGAGTTGCTGCTCAAATTCGTAAATGCCAAGGTCAAAAAATTCAAGGTCATTTATACGGTATAGCAGGAGGTAACGACAATGACGGAATTTGAAAAGATGGGCGGCACATACCGGCAGGCGGGCGACTACTTCTTGCCCAATCTTAAGATTGGAGAACAGGACGAGGTGCTGATCGGCGTATGGGGACAGCGACATCAGCGGTACCTGAAAAAGCATCACCGTGTGCGCTATTACAATTTGCTCACTGCTGGGGCGCTGAACAGCTATCTTACAGAGATCGAACTGCAAGCGCAGGCGCTATTCAATGACATTGTAATGCGACTGGCCGAAGAGGAAAATGTTACTGAAAATCTCAAAGCAACCGCCCCAATGGAATGGGTCAGACGGAGCAATAATATCCGTAATCGAGCCGCCGAAATCGTCAATGCGAAAGTGATTTTCGTTTAATTGGAACTGTATTTTTGCAAAAAAAGAGGCGCAACCAGTATGCAAATGCGTACCGGCTGCGCCTCTTTTCTGCGCTTAGGAAGGAACTGTACTGTCTGAACGAGCAGACTGTTTTTACTCCTGTCGGAGCAAACAGTATGATTGCTCTCGATGCCTGTGTCATCTTAGCGAGCAGTGCCTTTTTACTCCGTTCTGCAGAACTCTGTAAAAAGTTTTTGTTAGGGACACTCCCTAAGACCCCGATGCAGCCACCAATAAATAGAACTTTATTTTAGAGATATTTGATCGCCATCAGTCACAATAGAATTGCTTTGCAGCAGCACATTTAGTGCAGCATCCATCGTCTCATTGATGGCTTTGCCAACACGTGTCACTCCGCATTGAGCAGCCAAAGAACGGTACAGCCCGCTCTTATCGGCGGTTACATTTTGTTCCAGAATCTCAAACATTCCAGCGGCTAATTCCTCTGGCGCAATTTGTTTGATGTCACGTTCAACATCGCCCGGACCTCTGAACTGAATCTCTTTTCCGTTATCCAGATACAGGAACCCACTTCTTCGGATAATGCCGTAACGCTGGCAGCCGTACATCTGCTGTTCGTAGGCTCTCTGTACGACATTCGTAACCTTTTCACGGTCGAAATACCACGCGATGCGTTTTAGAAACAACTCTTCCGATAGAGGCGCCTCCAGTTCCAAAATTTCCTTAACGATTGCCTTGAAATCGCTGTAATGATGATGTCGGCAGACCTCAAAAAAATCCGCCGCCTTATACGCAGGAAATTCAAAATGTTTTTCGACTGCAACCTCTTCAAATGTTTCTGTTGGCTGACTATCTACCGACTTTACTTCTGCTTTTGTTGGATTTTGGACTGCATCCGCAGCCGCCTCCAAAAGCCGCAGCTGTTCAACCGATTTGTTTCTGAACCAGTCCGTAGACCAGATGCGATAGAATTTCCAACCCATGCGCTCCAAAATTTCCTGCCGCAGACGGTCACGGTCACGCGCATTTTTGGATGAGTGATATGTTGCGCCATCGCATTCAATCGCAAGTACATAGTCAGAGCT
>CAKTEE010000004.1 GCA_934546985.1 uncultured Eubacteriales bacterium | reverse complement strand
ATTGGTCGAGGGCTTGACCATGTTTGATGGTTTTTGTTTCTCCTTTGCTTTTCCTTTTTGTTCAGTTTTCAGGGTGTTATTAAGGCTTCTGCCAATAGGCAGGGGCTTTTTATTTTTATTTAAATACTTTAAGCAAAAGTTTTTGATTTGATGTTAAGTATAAATATTATTCATTGTTTTAATTTTATTTGGAGTGATCTTTTTAAAAGAATTTATTTTATTTTTTACAATATGGTGCATTTATGGTGCATTTTCGGTATGGATAAAAAGAATTTTCATTATTTCAAATATTTTAATTGATAAAAAACGATTGATAGTTTGACCGGTTGCATTGTAATATTAAAAAATACAGTATGGTATATAAAAACGAAAATTAATGTCTAAATGTTAATAGATAAGAAGATAACGTGCAGAATGGATTTTTTGGCTTGAGGAAGATTTGAAAAGCAATGTTTATTTTTCTTTAATTTATTGATAAAAAAGTTTCATAAAGATTGTAGAAGAACATATATTATGGTATCAGTATATTCGTATCATAAATTCAGCCCCCTGCCAGCTATTACTGGAACAGGGGGCTTTTTTATTTTATCTTTTTCTTAGGAAGATAATCCTATGCAAACTATGCGTTTGCAAAAGAAATGATTACTTCAATACTGTTTTTGCCGTGTAGTTAACAAAAACTAGCAGCCACAGCCACAGTTATTGTCACAACCGCAACCACAGCCGCCGTTGTTGAAATTGCCCCAGCCGCCGCAAGCGATCAGGAGGATGATGATAAGGATAATCCATGTGCAGCTACCGCCGCCGAAACCATTACATCCGCAACCCATACTGTTGACCTCCTTTCTTCTGAAACTGTTTCATACTATGATTTAGATTAGGAATTTGTTACTCAGGCAGATATGAAATTTAATTTCTTCTTTCTGCCTTTTTAAGAGATACTACCAGGCGGTCAACATACCGCCGTAAAAAAGCTTTTAGTCAATTAGCAGCCACAGCCGCAGCCATTGTTGCAGTTGTCACAACCACAGCCGTTGTTGAAGGTAGTTCCACACCCACCGCAAGCGATGAGAAGGATGATGATAAGGATAATCCATGCGCAGCCACCGCCGCCGAAACCATTGCATCCACAACCCATATTGTTGACCCCCTTTCCTTGCTTTCATCACATACTATGGAAGTTGGAGCCAAAGTGTTACAAAAATAATTGTGCCTGACGACGAAATTCTTTCAGATTTTTATTTGCTTGGAATTATACTTTTTTTGCTGCTTGCTTTTGTATAAATTTTTCCATAATACATAAAATAGAGCTACTATCTAAAAATCTCTCATAGGAGGAAGTTCAAATGAAAGCAAGCTTTGGTAATAGAAATCCGTACGATAATGACGTTGAAGCCTTTGATGAATTTAATATCGATCCATTTATGGAAGAATATCAGCCGCAATCCTCCATTCATTCAGATCGGTTTGGCGGCAGTCATTTTTATATTCATCCCCCGCTAAAAAATGACGTTAGTACGCGGAAACAAAAGAAAAAACCGTTAAGGTAAGGATAGTTTCCTTTTATATTCCAAAATCAGAGATGTATTGGTCAATTTGGGAAAAAATAAAACTTGACCTTTCCTGACTTTGGAGTATAATAATATCATAAGGTCAAAGAAAGTCAAAGTCAAATGGCGGTGAGGTTATGCGTTTAACAGATGAAATAGCAAAAATGATTATGAAAATGCTGGAAGAAAGTGATGGAAGTGCAGAAATTCAGCGGAATGAACTTGCCGGACAAATTGGTTGTGTTCCAAGCCAGATTAATTATGTTATTACCTCTCGTTTTACACCGGAACAAGGGTATCTTGTAGAAAGCCGAAGAGGCGGCGGCGGTTATATCCGCATTACAAGAATGAATTTAGGTGTGCAGCCTGCAATTATGCATATCATTAATAATATCGGCAGAGAGCTGGATGATGCGTCTTGCAGGCGTATGATTCAAAATATGTGTAGTCAGGGAATGATTTCCCCCATGACTGCAGCACTGATGACCTGTGTGCTGGCAGAAACCTGTTACCGTGAAGTTCCACAGGAATATCGGGAACGGCTGAGGGCGGCACAATTTAAACAAATGTTATTGGCCTGTGTAGGCTGATTGAGGAAAGGATGATTATTATGAAATGCCAGAAATGCGGAGAACGGGAATCGACCACGCATATTAAGCGAATTATGAATGGGAAAGCAGAGGAATATTACTTATGTGCAGATTGTGCGGCACAGATGGGTTATGGGAAGATGTTTACTGCCATGCCTTTCCATTTAGAGAATATGCTGGGCAATTTTCTTTCTGACAGTAATATAATGAACCATACCCCAGTGCAGGAGGAACGCTGCAATGTTTGCGGATATTCTTTCCGTGACATAGTTTCTACCGGTAAAGTTGGCTGTGCAAATTGTTACACGATATTTTATGATAAGCTTTTGCCATCTTTACAGAGAATACATGGAAAAACAAAGCATGTAGGAAAAATCCCGTCTTCTGAGGGACCAAAGGCAAAAATACGCAGGGAATTAGAGGATATGAAACGCCGGCTGAACGCCGCAGTGGAAGAACAGAATTTTGAGGAAGCGGCAAGGTTGCGGGACGAAATCAAACGCATGGAAAGCGAGGTGCAGGAATAATGGACAAATGGTACATACAGCCGGGTGCAGAAAGCGATGTTGTAATGAGTACGCGTATCAGGCTTGCCAGAAATCTGAGAGAAGAACCTTTCCCTGCACGTTTGAATGCACAAGGGAAAAAAGAAGTTTGCCAGCGAGTTAAAAATGCGGTTATGGATTCTTGTTCGGATTTTGATTATATTGAAATGGAAAACATGAGTGAAGCACAGGCGGTATCCCTTGCAGAAATGCATTTAATCAGCCCTGAATTTGCTTCTGAACGTACAGGCAGGGCATTGCTTCTGAAAAAAGATGAGTCCGTCAGTATAATGGTGAATGAAGAGGACCATATTAGATTACAGGTACTAAGTCCCGGATTATCTTTTCAGGAAGCCTATCAGCAAGCCTGTGAAATAGATGAAAAGTTGGATGAACGGTTGGGATTTGCATTTCATCAAACGCTGGGTTATTTAACACAGTGCCCAACCAATTTAGGCACGGGGATGCGCGCGTCTGTTATGCTTCATTTGCCGGCGCTTCAGGAATGCGGGCAGATTGCAGACCTTGCCAACACAGTTTCTAAACTGGGGCTGACAATCCGCGGTACTTATGGGGAAGGGACGCAGGCAAGCGGCGCGTTTTATCAGTTAAGCAATCAGGTAACTCTTGGTATTTCTGAAGAAGCGGCGCTGAAAAATCTGGAGGGCATTACCCGTCAGGTTATGGTACAGGAACGCAGAGCGCGTACAGAATTGTTAAAGAATCCGGTATTTTTAGACAAAGTGTGGCGTGCGGCAGGCGTGCTTGCCACTGCAAGACGGCTAAGCAGTGAGGAGTTCATGCAGATGATTTCTTTGGTGCGCCTTGGTGTTGCTCAAAATATTTTTGCCATTCCGGAAACAGATTTGAACCGATTAATGATTGAAGCACAGCCGGCAACATTAATGGTGCATGCAAAACAAGAGTTGGACGCACCTTTGAGAGATATACAACGGGCGGCGCTCGTCCGTGAAAAGCTAAAAAGTGTTGTTGCGGGTTAACATACCCGAACTTTTCCTAAAGGAGGAGATTATATGTTTAAATTTAACGGCTTTACAGAACGTGCAAACACTGCGCTGAACCTTGCCCTTGAAACGGCGGAACAGCTTGGTCACACGTATATTGGCAGTGAACATTTGCTGATTGGCTTGCTGGAGGAAGGAACGGGCGTTGCAGCGACTGTTCTGACTGAGCGGGGTATTCAGGCGCAGCAAATTGCAGATTTGCTGAAAAAAACCGTGGGTTACGGTACACCGACCAATTTGACGCCGAATGACTTTACCCCCCGTTCCAAACGGATTATTGAACTTGCCATGGGCGAGGCGCGCAGGTTAGGTCACAATTATGTAGGTACAGAGCATATTTTGCTTGCCATTATCAGCGATCCTGAAAGCTATGCCGTTCGGTTTTTATCCCAGCTTGGTGCAAAGCCGGCGGATATTCTTGCAGATATTTCCCGTGCGCTGAATGCGGCTGATATAAATAATGCACAGGTTAACAGCGGCATGGGCGGCAGTGCTCCCGGCAAAAGCAAAACACCGACGCTCGACCAGTATGGGCGTGATTTAACAGCTCTTGCTAAAGAAAACGCTGTTGATCCGGTGATTGGGCGTTCCAAGGAAATTGAAAGAGTGATTCAAATTCTTTGCCGCCGTACCAAAAACAACCCCTGCCTGATTGGTGAGCCGGGCGTTGGAAAAACGGCTATTGCGGAAGGTCTTGCGCTGAAAATTGCAAAAGGCGAGGTTCCGGAACTTCTGAAAGATAAAAGAGTAGTCGCTCTTGACTTAACCGGTATGGTTGCCGGTACAAAATACAGAGGCGATTTTGAAGAGCGTATCAGGAACGCCATTGAAGAAGTAAAAAAAGCGCAGGATGTTATCCTGTTTATTGATGAACTTCATACCCTGATTGGCGCGGGTGCGGCGGAAGGTGCGGTTGATGCGGCGAATATTTTGAAACCGTCCCTTGCCAGAGGTGAACTTCAGGTCATTGGTGCAACAACATTGGATGAATACCGTAAGCATATTGAAAAAGACGCGGCATTGGAACGCCGGTTCCAGCCGGTGACTGTCGGCGAGCCGAGCGAAGAGGAGGCAATGGAAATCCTCATCGGCCTGCGTGATAAATATGAGGCGCACCATAAGGTGAAAATTACGGATGACGCGATTGTGGCAGCGGTTAAAATGTCCGCCCGTTATATTGCGGACCGTTTTCTGCCGGATAAAGCAATCGACCTAATTGACGAAGCGGCGTCCAGAGTTCGTCTGCGTTCCTTTACTGCACCGCCGGATTTAAAGGAACTGGAAGATAAACTGCGCAGCCTTGGCGAAGAAAAAGCCGCTGCCATTAACGCGCAGGAATTTGAACGTGCGGCAAAGCTTCGTGATAAAGAAAAAGAAATCCGTACGACACTGGAAACACAAAAAGAAGATTGGAAACAGCAGAACGCCCACACTGCCAGTCAGGTAACAACGCAGGATATTGCTGAAATCGTATCCGGCTGGACGGGAATTCCAGTGGTACAGCTAACAGAATCTGAAAGCAAACGTCTGTTGAATATGGAGGCAATACTGCATAACCGTATTGTTGGGCAGGATGAAGCGGTGACTGCCGTTGCAAAAGCAATTCGCCGCGGACGCGTAGGTTTGAAAGATCCAAAACGCCCGATTGGTTCCTTTATCTTTCTGGGGCCGACAGGTGTTGGTAAAACAGAGCTGTGCAAAGCTCTTGCAGAAGCCATGTTCGGAGATGAAAACGCGATTGTCCGTTTTGATATGTCCGAATATATGGAGAAACACACGGTATCCCGCCTGATTGGTTCACCTCCGGGATATGTCGGCTTTGATGAGGGTGGTCAGCTAACCAAGCGTATCCGCCAAAAACCATATTCTGTGGTTTTGTTTGATGAGATTGAAAAAGCCCATCCTGATGTTTTCAACATTTTGCTTCAAATTTTGGAGGACGGTATTTTAACAGATTCCCAGGGCAGGAAGGTTGACTTTAAAAATACCATTATTATTATGACTTCCAACGTAGGCGCGAAGCTGATTACTAGCCAGCGCGGTGGGCTTGGTTTCTCAGGTTCCCAAACCGGCGCGTCTATGGATGACAGCAAAATTAAGGAAAACGTACTGCGTGAACTGCGCGATACTTTCCGTCCGGAATTTCTGAACCGTGTGGATGACATTATTGTATTCCATGCACTGACAAAACCAGATATTGATAAAATCGCGCGCAAAATGCTGGAATCTCTTACAAAACGTGCAAAGGAAATGGATATTACCATTGAATTTACCGACGCGTTAGTGGAAAAAATTGGGGAAGCAGGTTTTGATCCTGTTTACGGTGCCCGTCCGCTCAGACGTGCAATCCAGTCTAAAATTGAGGATAAGCTCAGTGAGGAAATGCTGGAAGGCAATATCCACGCGGGTAACTCCTATCTGTGCGATTATGAGCAGGATAAGGTGATTTTCATTAAAAAATAATTGTTACACAAGCAGAAAGCCGCGGGAGGTTAACCTCCCGCGGCTTTTGCTTGTTTTTGTGTTATAGATTATAAAACTTTTGTTTTGTATGTTATAATATTAGCATCCGGAATTGATGAATGAAAAGTGAAGGAGCGAAGTATAAAATGCTAAACCTGCGACCATACAAAGCCTGTGACGCCAAATTTATTGTAAGCTGGCTGAAGGATGAATATGCATTTCGGCAATGGAGCGCGGACAGGTATCCAACTTATCCGATTACAGCGCAGGACATGAATTATTATTACGATAAAGATAAGGAAAACGACGGTATTTGGGGAATGACCGCATTTAATGAATCCGGTGTGCTTGGGCATTTCACCATGAGGTTTACTGATGAGGAAAAGAAAATCATCCGGCTCGGTTTTGTTATTATAGATGATGAAAAACGCAGGCAAGGCTATGGGAAAGAGATGTTACGGCTGGCAATCCGTTTTGCTTTTGATTTTGTTCATGCCGATAAAATTACACTCGGCGTTTTTGAAAATAATGCTGCCGCTATCCGGTGCTATCAAGCGGCAGGTTTTCAGCCCGTTATTTTAGATAAAACCGAATGTTACCAGTGTATGGGAGAAACGTGGAAGTGTATGGAGATGGAAATTCATAGATAAATAAGATGATTTCATACGAATACAGGAGGGAATATCATGTTTCAGGATGATTATATTCTTCGACAGATAGATATGCTGTCACGGTTCCTGGGCAAAGTGGTTTTTGATAAGGATTTAGAGTTTGTTTCTTTGCTGGATGAAGAAGGCGGTAATATTGGTGATGACCTGTTTGCCTACCGTTTGCGCAAGCTGCTCAGCGAGCGGAAAATAAACGAAGGGGAAAACCTGTTGTTTGAAACGGTTGAATCAGAGCCAAGTGAACAGAATCTCAAAACCGCACTGGAGTTTTATGAAGAATTGAAAAAAATGAGCGATAAAGAACTGGAAGCCTGTGATTTTTCCTATCAGGAGATTCTGGAAGGATTGCGCGCCCTGCAAAAATTTTATGTGCATATGGAAGAGCCGGAATTGTAACAGGGCGCACAGGCATAGGCAGCGAGATGGTCTGTTTTTGATGCTTTTGTATTTTTGCTATTCCTATGCAATAGATAACCTTCTTTTTGTTTTAAGAATAGGCGGGCATTCACCTGCTCATAATATTGATGGAAAGGAGTGTTACTATGTTTAAACATGAAAAACAGTTGTTTCATCCAGTTGAGGTCGAAAGGCCAAACCCGCAGTATGCTGTTTTGATGCAGGAACAGCTCGGCGGTGGCAACGGCGAGCTGAAAGCTGCTATGCAGTATATGTCCCAAAGCTTTCGGATTAAAGACCCGGCAATCAAAGATTTGTTTATGGATATTGCCGCAGAAGAATTAAGTCATATGGAAATGGTGGCTCAGACGATTAATCTTTTAAACGGGCATGATGTTGATTACACCGGCGTCAGTGCAGGGGAGGTACAGTCTCATGTTATTTTAGGACTGAATCCGGGGCTGATCAATGCATCCGGCTATTCATGGACGGCGGATTATGTCACAGTTACAGGGGATTTGTGTGCAGATTTGCTTTCCAACATTGCCTCAGAGCAAAGGGCAAAAGTAGTTTATGAATATCTTTACCGACAGATTGAGGATAAAAAAGTGCGGGAAACCATTGATTTCCTGTTAAATAGGGAAGAAGCACATAACGCTCTATTTAGGGAAGCGTTTAATAAAGTGCAGGATACGGGTTCTAATAAAGATTTTGGTGTAACAAAAGATTCCAGAATTTATTTTGATTTATCTGCCCCGTCTCCCAGCAATCATTTTGGCGGTACAAAGGCGGATCCGCCGAGTTTTCAAAATCCAAATTCTTAATAAAATGAGGTCTGCTTTGAAAAAAGCAGACCTTCTTTGATGTAATAGATGCCGCCGGATAAAATTTTATTTTTTATTGTTTTTATAGTGAGAAATCTTTTTATATGCCCCAGTAAATGATTATAAAATCTTGCAGGAAAAGCTTAAAATCAAGGTTTTCCGATTATCTTTTATTTCGTTTCATATTTCTATGTAAATTGGCCTTGTAAGACTGCACCGCACAAAATATATAAAGCAAATTTATACTAACATTTTAGCCGATGGGCAGAAACACAACTTTACGAAATAGAACCGAAAAAATCATGTTATATGCTGTTATACAGACGAGATTATGTTATACCTCTTTGCCGCAATTAATCATTCTACTGAAACCGCATATACTGCTATCCATAACATGAATAAGTTACGGAGCAAACATACAAAAAGAGAAATTTTCCGTATAGCGCGCCGTATTTTCGCTTGTTGAGAATATTCCAAACCCTTTAGCAAATAAGAAGTTAGTTGTAGTAGGCTCGAAGAATAGGTTCCAGTTCTCGCCACCTAATCTCATACCGCCGTCGGTATTCTTCTGCCGGTGTGGGTGGGATGATATGTTCCTTCCCCCGGTATCTAACTACAGTGGGTTCCTGCTCTTCCGGATCCAAGCCGTAGAAGCCGTTAAACAAATCACGGCCTTCCTTTACATTCCGCAGAATGGCGGAAACAACGGGCAGACCATCCTTCCGAGGCGATTCAAAATTATGGATGTCTACTCCGTGTGCCAGCAACTCGTCCAGCACCGCCTTAAGCATTTTTCTCAACTGGCGGTTCTCGTCCAACTGTATTTGACGGCTTTCTGGATGATTGGTCTGGTCATACAGGGAATCATGGGAAAAGTACTCGTATTGATTCAGCGCATATCTCCAAGCGTTGAAAGAACCAAAATCGGACGTAAACTTTTGGTTAGGGTCCATCCCCATGTCCAATAGGCGGCGCAGCAACAGAAAGTACTGCTTGGATCGTTCCATTCCCGAGCCGGCTGTATGTCCTGCTCGTATAAAGCACTGCCCCACGGCATTGTACCAAATTGGAGCGGATTCGTTGTGAGGCTGGGTTGGAGCATCCTTAAAATTCACATCCGCGCCTCGAGTCAGCAGGAGGTGAGCCACCTCTAAGTTATCGCTCTTGATGGCTACCATCAGCGGCGATTGCCCATCGTCCTTTTTGGGTGGCGCCTTGGCGAGACAGGAAATCAATTGTGGGTTCTTGTCTAAAATTCGAGCTACCTCGTCCAGTTTTCCTTGACGTATGGAAGTAAATAGTTTTTTCATAGTAACGTCTCCTAAGAAGTATAACAAATCCAACTTATCAATGTCTGTACAATAAAAATTATATCACTCAAGTATGCTGTTTTCCATCATTTCCTTATATCTATGGATCGCTTTATATTGCTATAGGAAATTTAGGCACGTTTTGGTGCCAAAGCCTTAAAAAAACATTACTGTTTGGGTGTCATAATTTGTTAAAAAGTCTGTATTTTCAAAGCTTTCTGCTGTTTAATACTTTTCAATACCACAAAATCAAATACTATTTTTTATTGCCTGTATAGCTAAATCAGCCGTCATAAGGTGGCAAATCGTTTCATAGGTAGAGGCCGCAAACCCGCATGAAATGGGCGTTTTCTCAAATACAGCGAATAAAACGGCATAAGCTGTAACAGCATGGTTTTGTAAAGTTGGGCACCACAAAACAAAAAACAGCAAGCCCTTGTTGGCCTGCCGACAGCTTTAGTATAGCACATCTCCCCAAAACCGCAAGAGGCCGGACGGAGTTTGCGGGCGGGGACAAATAGGGCCTCTTAAACTCTGACAGAACGGGCCTCTGCGGACGCGGAACCGAGGGGGCCTGTATCATTTCACCTGAACCCCTGGAAACGGGCTTGTATCGTTCCGCAAGACAGCTCGGGAGTGAATACTGGCCCTAACGAAAACAATCATGGCAAGCAGGGCAGAAGTATATACACTCCTGCTCTGCTTGCCACGATTAAGACTTGCTTAAGAGGGAGTACGCAGTCGAACTATACAACGTTCTCACCCAATAAGATTTTAGGCATTGTAGTTAGGCAACGATTCCATCTTTTATAGAACTGCTCTATTCCTAGCTTTGAAACGCGGGCATGAGTTTCTTCGTCCTCAAGTGTCCAGTGCAAAATATATGTGACTTTACCAACCCATTTTGTCAAGCGAATGGGTGGTTTTCCTTCCTTGACAGCGTTGAAATCCTCTTGACGATGTGTGCGTTTAATATACTTCACATCGATAACTCCGGGTTGCGAAAGATAGAACTCAGCAACCTCTTTCATTAAAGCTTCAATTTCATCTTGTTTATCAATTTTCGCTTCGTAAATACAAATTTCATTAAACACCCCAGCACCCCCCTCCAAACATATAACTATCTTTTTCATTTTAATATGAGCGCAAAGAAATATCAAACAACTCATTTTGTTTCATTACTTTATTCTACTGCTCATAGCCCCGTTTGGGAGCTTGGGCACCATTCGACCCTTTACAGGATTGTATTCTACATAGCAGAAATGCTGATTTCATGGGCTTTTCCGGCTGGAAAAAGGATTTCACACCGCCGGATATTTTCTATTTTTTATATAAGCAATCAAAGGTTCAAGATATATTTTGTTCGTCCAGTCACATTTTTTGCCAATAGCTTCTGTCAGGGCAGTCATCCATGGTTCATATTCTGAGGGGTTCTTTTTTGCAATTGCTTTTTGAAGCATTTTACACAAGACCCTGTCTTTTAGAGACATCTGTTCTTCATTCCATGCGCCGCGGCAGTAAAAGCATGGAATATGTTCTAAGCTGCCCTTGAAATTATGATTGTATATTTCCTGAAATGCCTGTTCTTCATAAGGGGAAGCGCCAACGCAAAAAACTGCCAGTTTTTTGCCTGAGAGTTTGCTGATATTCTTTTTCAGAAAAGGGATACCTGCAATACCGGAGGCATAAATCCCGCCTCCAAGGATTACTGTATCAAATAAGGCAAGTTGGTTGCTATTGGTTTTTGAAGTTTCTATACAGGTGAATCCAGTTTCTTCTGCAAGCCAATCGGCATACTTTTTTGTTGCGCCGTATTTAGATTGGTATAAAATAATTCCTTTTGCCATATTCCAGCCTCCTGTACGGATAAAATAATAATATTATACCATATTTTCTCGTGTGTTGAAAACAACGAACAATTAAAAATCGAAAATTTGTTCTAAATTCTCTTGACTGAAACATATGTTCGGTTGTATACTATGTTTATCAGGAGGATTGGCTCATGGATATTTTTGATAAACTAAAAATTTTAACGGACAGTGCAAAATATGACGTAGCTTGTACCTCCAGCGGAGTTGACCGCGGCAACGGTAAAAAGGGTATGGGCAATGCAGTGAGTTGCGGAATATGCCATACTTTCTCTGCCGACGGACGTTGCGTTTCCCTGTTAAAAGTGCTGATGACCAATGTTTGTATTTACGATTGCGCCTATTGTATTAACCGGCGCAGTAATGATTTGCCACGCGCAGCGTTTACGCCGCGGGAACTTGCCAACCTAACCTTACAGTTTTACCGCCGCAATTATATTGAGGGCTTATTTTTAAGCTCGGGTGTTATCAAAAGCCCAGATTACACTTGTGAGCAGCTAATAAAAACTGTGGAAATTCTGCGGAATCAGTACCATTTCTATGGTTATATTCATGCAAAAGCGATTCCAGGGGCGGATGAAAGCCTTCTTGCAAAATTGGGTTTACTGGTAGATCGAATGAGCGTGAATATAGAATTGCCCAGTCAGGCAAGCTTAAATCTCTTGGCACCGGATAAAACCAAAACATCCATTTTAAAACCTATGGGGTTTATTACAAACAAGCTGGAAGAGAACCGACATGATTTAATTCAGTACCGTCATGCACCGAAATTTGCACCCGCAGGTCAAAGTACGCAAATGATTATTGGCGCAACAGGCGAAACAGATTTTCAGATTCTTCGGTTAAGCAGTGCGCTGTATAAAAAATATCGGCTCAAGCGCGTTTTTTTTTCTGCTTATTTGCCGGTTTCCAATAATCCTTTGCTCCCTGCCGTTACTACGCCGCCGCCTCTGCTGAGGGAGCATAGACTGTATCAGGCAGATTGGCTGATGCGTTTTTATGGATTTGAGGCGGAAGAATTGCTGGATGAACAGCATCCAAGCTTTCACCCATTGGTAGACCCAAAATGCAGTTGGGCTTTATCTCACATGGACAGATTTCCAGTAGATGTAAGCAAGGCAAGCTATGAAGAATTGCTGCGTGTGCCTGGCATCGGCGTAAACAGTGCAAAACGCATTATAGCCGCACGGAGGGTGAATCCCTTAAGCTACGGCGGACTGAAAAAAATCGGTGTGGTGCTGAAACGGGCGCAGTATTTTATTACAATTAACGGCAAGCTTAACGATGGGCTGCGGATTACACAGGATGCAGTCCTGCGAAGCTTGATTTCACAGCAAGGGTTAGATTATGTGAGCCGACAAGTGCCTGAACAGTATGAACAGCTCAGCCTGTTTTCACAGGGGAAAATTAGTGTGCAGGAGGTAAGCTCATGTTTCAATGTAGGGGCATAGTTTATGAATATGACGGTACACTGGACGGCTTTTTTTGCTGTGTCTTTGAAAGTTTTGCAAAAAAGGAAACGCCGCTGGATATCCGCCCTGCCGATGCGGTTCAGTTAACCCTGGAACCGGTGCAGAGAATAGAAACTGCCGCAGATAAAGCTGCACGGGTGCGTCGAGCCATTCCGAAAAAAATCTCACCGGATGCTATGCGGCTCATTGAAAATGTTTTTCTAACTTTTTTGGAACAAAAGGAAATTCATATGCTGAACTTTTTGCAGTTAGGTTTTACTGTTGGACGTGATGTAATGCGTGATTTAACAAACGATACGGTTTCTACTCTATTCAAGGCGCAGAAGCACTTGCTAAATGAAAGCCACCGATACAAACAATTTGTTCGTTTTTCAGCAACAGGAAAGGTACTTGTCAGCGTGATAAAACCGCTGAATCAAGTGCTTCCTATGATTGCACCCCATTTTATTGACCGTTATCCAGAAGAATGCTTTTTGA
The DNA here is from genome assembly GCA_934546985.1 of uncultured Eubacteriales bacterium. Lineage (GTDB taxonomy): Bacteria > Bacillota > Clostridia > Oscillospirales > Acutalibacteraceae > CAKTEE01. Next base: position 212,979 of record CAKTEE010000004.1, on the reverse strand, counting down.
TTTATGATGCAGTTCACGGAATGGCATTGGTTTCCAAACCCGGGCAGTCTGCCATTGTGCCCGTAGATTCTTTTGTTATGGATGCCTGTGGGGAAGATGAACGAATGTACCGTGAATTATGGTGTGAGTATTACGATACCATTGCTATAGAACAAAGGTATAATCCAAAATGCCGCATGAATCATATGCCAAAACGCTATTGGGATGAAATGACAGAATTTTGCCGGGAAAACAAGCCGGGGCTGAGAAAGATGGGTCAGAAGTTGTGAATAAGTAGCTAATAATTGATATATTTCTTTCATTATTTTATATGGGAACTTTTATAAAAACAGAGTTACAGTTTCATCTGCAAACCTGCCAGCAGACCATATTTATTTTTATTGCTTAGCCTGAGGTTGTGATTATATTTTTATTTGAAATGCTTCTATAATGCAGAGAATTAATCCGAATACAGCGGAGGCTAAAAACAGGAGGAGTGGCATCTGCAAATGCATGCCTAAAATAACGGCAAACCAGCCTTCGATATTATTGTAATCCCAAGGGATAATTGGACACATAAAAGTTGCGGCAATCAGCATTGCGATCCCTAAAAATCCACATAAAAATTTTTCAACTTTTGTTGTCTCCTTTTAATTTACATATTTCGATGTTAAAAATGATAATAAATATTAGAGCTTAACATGTTTGAATGCTTTTCCATTTAATAGATATGTTTTTTCAGAAATTTTTTGCCGCTTATCTTTCCAGAGCTGAAAAATTTTCAGACAAAAGAAAGCAAAAAACGGGCAGAGAAAAAACGTTTATAAAAATGGTGAAAATATTAATTTTTTGGTTTTTTTACCATATAAATTTTACAAATTTTTATACAATTCTACAAATTGGAAGTAATAAATGTTTGACGAAAAGTAAAGAAAATATTATAATTAAAGTTACTAAAAAGAGATGGAGGGACAAAGCTTGAAAAAATTATATGACAATAGCCCCGTTTGGATTAGGAAAATTATATTTATTCTTTGTGATATGGTTTTAGTAAATTTTGCAATATATTTTTCTGTTTGTCTGCGGCTCGGTTTTAATGATTCTGTTTTAGAATTTCACGATTTGCTTATTCGCCGAATGCCGGTTGTAACTATTATCTATATTGCTTTATTTTGCGCGTTTTCACTATACCGGAGCATCTGGGAATTTGCCGGAGCCCGTGAGGTTTTGCAGGTGGGGGCGGCAACTCTTACCGGAACAGTGCTGACTTATCTTTTTGATTCTTTTGTTTTGGGCAGTATGCTTCCGCGCACATCATACCTGATAGCATGGCCGATACTCCTGCTGTTTATCGGCGGTCTGCGTTTGGCATACAGGTGTTTGCGACGGATATCTGTACGAATCAATAAAAGCAAGAATACCGCCAATGCTGAAAACAAGCGTTTGATGATTGTCGGTGCAGGACAAATGGGCTATATCATGATTCGGGAATTGCTTAACAATAACTATCAATATGGCGTTCCTGTATTATGTATTGATGATGACCGCGGAAAGGTCGGAAAAACACTGGATGGTGTTCCGGTAAAGGGTTCCAGTGCAGATATTCCTGCATTGGCGGAGAAATACAATATTGATGAAATTGTCCTGTGTATTCCGTCTATTAGCGATGAAAATAAACGGCGTATTCTGAAAATTGCCATGTCAACGGAATGTGAGTTAACAATTACCCCTTCTGTACATGAGCTGGCTTCTGCGGATTTTCATATTAACAGGGTTCGTAAAGTGGAAATATCTGATTTGCTGTCCCGCCCTGAAGTTGAGCTAGACAAAGACGTTTGTAAATATTTAACAGATCAAGTAGTTCTTGTAACTGGCGGCGGTGGATCCATCGGTTCTGAACTTTGCAGACAGGCGGCATGCTACCACCCGAAACAAATTATTATTTTTGATATTTATGAAAATAATGCTTATGAATTGATGAACGATTTAAAAGAAACTTACGGTAAGAACCTTGATATTCAGGTTCGTATCGGTTCTGTGCGCGATGCAAAGCGTCTGGATGAAATCTTTAATGAATTCCGTCCTTCTGTGGTTTTCCATGCGGCGGCTCATAAACATGTTCCGCTGATGGAAGACAGCCCCTGTGAAGCCATAAAAAATAATGTTTTCGGTACGTATAATACCGCACTGTGTGCGGATAAGTATCATGTTCGCAAATTTGTGCTGTTATCCACAGATAAGGCGGTCAATCCCACAAATGTTATGGGGGCAACAAAAAGGATCACAGAACTTGTTATTCAATATATGGACAGGCATAGCAATACGGATTTTGCTGCAGTGCGTTTTGGTAATGTCCTTGGTTCTAACGGCAGTGTAATTCCCTTATTCCAGCATCAGATTGAACGCGGCGGTCCGGTAACGGTTACTCATCCCGATATTACCCGTTATTTTATGACCATTCCGGAAGCTGCACAGTTGGTAGTGCAGGCAGGCGGGTTGGCACGCGGCGGTGAGATTTTTGTGTTGGATATGGGTGAACCTGTTAAGATTGTTACGCTTGCAGAGAACCTGATCCGCCTTTCCGGTTTTGAACCGGATGTGGAAATTAAAATCGACTTTACAGGCCTGCGTCCCGGTGAAAAGCTGTTTGAAGAGCTGACGCTGGAGGAAGAAATGGAAGGCCGCATTACCACAAAAAATCATAAAATTTTCATTACAAAGCCTGTAGAAATGAACGACAAACAGTTCCTGCATAAATTAGACGCATTAAAATTTGTGAATGCCGATAATGTGCGTGAATTAATTCAAGATATTGTACCTAACTATCATGAACCTGATAATATTGTTCCAATTACACCCGTGCAGGTATCATCTGCACAGGAAGCAGCGCCCGTATCTCAGAGTGAAGAAGTAATTGCAGAATAATGATTTTTACCGCTCGGCGGCTTTTTTGCGGCCGGGCGTTTTTTAAGGGGAAACATTATGAACCGGAAGCAAATTTTTATACTGCATCTGCTTAATTGTGCAATCCACAGCATAAAACCACATCCGGAAGAATTTTTGCCCGAAGAATGGGAAAAACTGTTACAGGACTGCATGGGACAAGGAATTTTTGCTGTTGTTTGGCCGGCGGTAGAACAGCTTTTTAAGCAGGGATATGTATCGGTTGCTGTTGCAGAAAAGTGGAAAAAGAGCATGATATTCGCGGCAAGCGGACAAATACAGCGCAATACAGAATATGAAGCTGTTTATGCATCTTTTGTAGAAAAAGGGGTGCAGGCTCTTCTTTTTAAAGGTTCAGCGTTATCAGAATTATATCCTGAAGAACACCTGCGTATAACCGGCGATATGGATTTACTGATAGTAGGGGATATGTCTGCCGCGCAGCAGGTGTTAAAGGAGCGAGGCTATACCAGCCTTGCATCACCGCATGAAGAAGCCGTTCTGGATTTTCGGAAAAATGAAATGCAGATCGAACTTCATCAATCATTATTTGAAGAAAACGGTGCTGGGCGTATGCATATTTTTAATGAGATTATGGTACCGCAGGAAATATGGGAACGACATCAATATCAGCAAAAGAGCAATGGCTTTTTATATGCAGTGTTTTGTCCGGAAGATCATTTATGTTATCTTCTTTGCCATATGGCGAAGCATTTTGTCTATGCAGGGTTTGGGCTGCGTCATCTGGCGGATTTAACGTTGTTTACACAGCATTACGCCGGAGATATCGCATGGGAATCGTTTTGGCGCCGTATCCGTTTCGCCGGAATTGAAAAGTTTGCCTGTGCATTGTTTTCTATTTGTATAAAATATCTTGGCTTGCCCGCAGAATGCGTTCCATTTTTTTCCGATTCAGCTGGCAGTCAGCCCGTTGATGATTTACTTGAAGATATTTTAGATGCGGGGATTTTTGGTGTGCGGACGCCTGCGCGTGTGCATGCTCGTTCCATGACAGGGCGTATTACAGCGAAGCAAAATAATAGGATACAGTTGCTGCTGCGTGCTGTTTTTCCATCGGCGGGATATTTAAAATATCAATATCCGTATCTGGAACGTCATCCGTGGCTTTTGCCTGTAGTGTGGGTACAGCGGCTTTATCGTTTTTTAGTGAATTTAGGAAAGAGCAGGCAAGAGAGGTCATCGCTGAAAGAAGCATCCGCTGTATGCAATAGTCGACTGAATTTGCTGAAAGAATATGAATTAATCGATGAAAAACAGAGATTATCTTTGCATTAGTGTTTAGATATGTTATAATTGGAACAAACTGTTTAATTATTATCATAAAAGCTTGAGGAGTGGTGTTTTTGGAGCAGTATCCGAACAATGAACATAATTATTCCGCTTCCATTGCCTATCAGAATGCGATGAAGGCTGGCGGCAATGAAATCGAAATTGACTGGCTTCGCCTGCTGAAAGCGGTTTTAAAAAAGTGGTGGCTGATTCTTTTGCTTGCGGCGGCAATTGGTGCGCTGTCTTTCTATCAGACAGGTAAAAGCTATAAGCCGGTTTATACCAGTACAGCATCTTTTGTTATTAATATAGCGAACCCAAATCTTGAAAACGTGGGCGCCGCTACGGGCAGCTATTCTACTATGCTTCAAGGTCGACAGCTGGCGGGTACTTTTAAGGAGGTTCTTTCCAGTAATACAATGCTGAATCAGGTTTCACAGCATTTGGGGCTCGGTGATAACGGCGCATTTATTCGCGGCTATATGAGGTTGGAAGTTGTAACGGACACGAATATTTTAAAAATGTATATTACCAGTACGCGTCCAGAGCTTTCTTATAATATAGCCAATGCGATTGTTGAAGTTTATCCTGAAATTATTGATAAGACTATAAAATTCGGTTCACTGGAAATATTGGATACTCCGGCTATGCCGGCGATTGCAAACAGTTCGCCGCAGTATGCGCAGAAAACTGCATTGGGCGCACTGTTTGGCGCGCTGATTGGTGCGGCGATAGCCATTGTATTAGAGTTACTGCGCAAAACTGTGAAAAAATCTACGGATGTGCAGAATACACTGGATATGAATCTGCTGGCAACAGTTCCGCTTGTTCTGAAGCCTGGTACGCATAAAAAGAAATTGCCGAAAGGCCTTTTGATTACAGACAAAGCTTCCGGTTTTACATTTGTGGAAACTTACCGTTCCCTTCGTACGAAGCTGGAAACCCTTTCTGAAAAAAATGGATACAAGGCAATTCTTGTCTCAAGTACGGCAGAAAATGAAGGTAAAACCACAGTAGCAACAAACCTTGCCCTGACGTTGGCACAGAACGGAAAATCTGTTTTGCTGATTGATGGGGATTTAAGAAAACCTGCGGTTCACAAGCTTTTGGGTGTTAATATGCAGGAAGATTGCGCAGGATTAATTCAGTACCTGAAAGGCAGTGCGACATGGCATGATTGTGTGCGGTTTGTTGAAGCATTAGGTATTTTTGTATTGGTCAGCGGAGGTGTTACATCGCATTCTGCGGAATATCTTTCCGGCGAAGCAATGAATATGCTGATGAATGAATTGAAAAAAGAGTTTGATTTTATTATTGTTGATTCTGCGCCAATCAGTATGGTAACAGACGCGGCGGTTATTGCCGGATATTGCGATGCATTTGTTATGGTTGTGAAACAGGACTATGCAAAAACATCTGATATTATCAGGGCGGTGGATGACTTATCCAGCCGCGGTGCGGCGAATGCCGGCTGTGTTTTGAATGTTGTGGAATCCGGCGGTATTGGCGGAGCGAATGGTTACCGTAAAAAGTATTATAAGAAGAAGTATTATAAGGATAGTTATGGCTATGGTTATGGATATGGCTATGGTTATGGCGGCAGTGAGGATAAAAAATAAAGCCAAACAGCATAAAGTAAAAATATAAGTGGATTTGACCGTCAATTAAAATTTTGACGGTCAATTTTACTTATTATATTAAGAATGGCATGGAATATTGTCCTGTATGAACTGTTTGTTTATCTGTGCAGGGAAACGGCAAAATAGTGGAGGAGAATTATGACACTTCAGCAGTTAAAGTATGTGGTAACCGCAGTTCGATACGGTTCTATCAGCGAGGCGGCAAAACAGCTTTATATTTCTCAGCCGAGCTTGTCAAATGCAGTGCGTGAACTGGAAAAAGAATTGGGAATTGAGATTTTTACCCGTACATCTAAAGGGATTACCCTTTCCACTGAGGGAACAGAATTTCTTTCCTATGCCCGTCAGGTGTTAGAGCAGGCGGAGCTGTTAGAACAAAGGTATTTGCAAAAAAAGCCGTTAAAACAGCTTTGCTCAGTTTCAACGCAGCATTATGCGTTTGCGGTTACTGCTTTTGTCAATTTGATATCCAGCCTGAATGCGGACGAATATGAATTTACCCTGCGCGAGACAAGGACATATGAAATTATTCAAGATGTTGCTAATTTTAAAAGTGAAATTGGTATTTTGTATCTAAATGACTTTAATGAAAAAGTACTGAATAAACTTATAAAAGAGAATCATTTGGTTTTTCATCCGTTGTTTGAGGCAATTCCCCATGTTTTTGTTAGTGTTTTTCATCCTCTTGCGGGTAAACAAAGCGTCACAATGGAGGATTTGGAAGAATATCCCTGTTTGTGTTTTGAACAGGGCGAATACAACTCCTTTTATTTTTCAGAGGAAATTTTGAGTACAGTTGCCCATAAAAAGACCATTCATGTCAGTGACCGTGCAACGTTATTTAATTTTTTGATTGGATTGCATGGTTATACGATTTGTACCGGCGTACTGAACAGCGATCTAAATGGAGATGATATTGTTTCTGTTCCTCTTCAGACTAAGGAACGAATGTTGGTAGGATGGGTTGTGAATGCAAGAACCCGGCCGGGAGATTTTGCGATACGCTACCTTACAGAATTGAAACGTTTGATAGCAAATTATGGTTTTACCGTTCTGGATGAAGCAGAATATTATAAAAAAAGCGGGGAGAAAACAGATTACTTGGAAGAGAGGAAAGGAGAATCATGAAAAAAGGTTTAATCTTGTTTTTTGTTAATATCTATTTGGTTCAAATATCTTTAGGCATAACAGCCCATTTTATATTAACAGATAAGAAAACATCATTGTGTTTGACTGCCGTTGTTATTCTTTTTCTTTTGCTGGCAATTTCCATTGGTTTTATGATTGTTAATGTTGTGAATGCGTTTGTTCAAAGTAAAGCTGAGGAAAGAGAGAATCAAAAAATATTTAGAACAGTGATGTGGTTTAAACTTGGCATGATCCCTTTTTATCTTAATCATTGTTTTGTTTGGGTCATGTTTTCTGTTGCCGCACTGAAACCTTTCATCATGGTTTGCTTTATTTTCATTCCATTGGGCATTGTCTATGCGTTTATGGTTTTAATTGCCTCTTCCGCATATTCCGTATCCCGACTGCTTTGCCTTGAAAAATCAGGCAGGCTGACTGCAAGGCAATGTATATTCCATGTGGTATTGCAGCTGCTTTTTGCTGTGGATGTGTTTGATTGCCTGTATCTGACATGGTTGGAAAAACGGCTGGGCAAACCGGCTATATAGATTTGTGTTCGCACGAAAAAACCGCCGTTTATTGTAATTTGATTACAGCAAACGGCGGTTTCTTGTTTATTCTTAACTTTGCAGTAAAATTGTGTTTCTTACTGAATTTCTTCTCTAATTTCTTTTGCGGCGGCAACCATGTTTGCAAGGCTTGCGGTGGTTTCCGCAATACCGCGGGTTTTCAGCCCGCAATCAGGGTTTACCCATAATTTTTCTGCGGGAAGTTTTTCTAGCATTTTATGTAGCGCGGCTTTCATTTCCTCTACCGTGGGAACACGCGGAGAATGAATATCATATACCCCGGGACCAACCTGTGTCTGAAAACCGCACTCTTTCAGCGTGTCTATAATGCTTAGATCGGAACGGGATGCCTCAAAGGAAATAACATCTGCGTCCATTGCGTCAATTTCATCGATAATATCGTTGAATTCACTGTAACACATATGGGTATGTATTTGTGTGCAGGCATTTGTACCGCTGTGTACCAACCGAAATGCAGGAATTGCCCAATCAAGGTAATCTTTATGCCAGTTGCTTTTGCGCAGGGGAAGCTTTTCGCGCAGGGCGGCTTCGTCAATTTGGATAATTTGGATACCGTTGGCTTCTAAATCCAAAACTTCCTCGCGTATGGCAAGGGCAATCTGCATAGCGCAGTCTTTTAGGGAAATATCCTCGCGGGGAAAAGACCAGTTTAAAATGGTTACCGGTCCGGTTAGCATACCTTTTACAGGCTTTTTCGTCAGGCTTTGTGCATATGTAATCTGTTCGGTAGTCATGGCATTTGGACGGGAAATATCTCCCCATACAACCGGCGGTTTAACACAGCGGGTACCGTAAGACTGTACCCATGCGTTTTTCATGATCAGGTAGCCGTCTAGTTTTTCGCCAAAGAATTCTACCATATCAGTACGTTCAAATTCACCGTGAACAAGGACATCCAGCCCGAGATTCTCCTGCAAAGCAATACATTCGGCGATTTTTTCTTTCATGCGCTGATTGTATTCATCATTGCTGATTTTGCCGGTGCGCATGGCAAGGCGGTCTGCACGTACCTCCGGCGTTTGGGGGAAGGAACCAATGGTCGTTGTGGGAAGAAAGGGTAACTGGAATGTTTCCCGCTGAATTTTTGTCCGTTCGCTGAAAAGAGGCAGGCGGATAAAATCAGAGGCGGCAAGCTTTTCAAGTTTTTCCCAGACACAAGCGTTTTTCTGTACGCGTTCTTGTGCGAATAACGCTTTATTCGCTGTATATGCGGGATGTTCATCCGGCGCCTCGCCGGATGAAATGGCTTGCAGTTCTTCAAGTTCACAGAGTTTTTCTTCAGCAAATGCAAAATGTTTTTTATAGGTTTCATCAAGCGACGTTTCATTTGCTAAAGTATAGGGTACGTGCAGTAAGGAGCAGGAAGTACCGGCAGTAATCTGATCTGCATGCGCCTTTAACTGCTCCAGAAGGCTGATGGTTTTGGTATAGTTGTTTTTCCAGATATTCTTTCCGTTGACAACGCCGGCGAATAAAATTTTATCCGGCGGAAAACCGTTTGCCTGTATCAGCGCAAAGTTTTCGGTACTTTCTGTAAAATCCAGACCGATGCCATTGAATGACATACCACAAACAAGTTGGTAACAATCGCGGATATCTCCGAAATAGGTTTGCAGAAGAAGCTTTAAACTTCCTTTTTCAGGAAGAATTTTGCTGTAAAGCGTTTTAAATAATTGCAGATCGTTTTTGTCCATATCCCGCACCAGCGCAGGCTCATCAAACTGCACCCAATGGACACCGATATTGGAAAACTGATGCAGAAGAGAAATATAAGCGTCTGCAAAATCATTTGCAACGTCCTTTATGTTTTTTGTTCCTGTGAATCTAGCAAGTTTAAGGAAGGTGTAAGGCCCTGTAATTACAGGTTTTGTTAGAATACCCAATGCATTTGCCTCGGAAAATTCATCCAGAGGTTTCTTTCCGGCGAGTTTTATTTTACAGGTATCTTCGATTTCCGGTACCAGATAGTGATAGTTTGTATGAAACCATTTTTTCATTGGCAGTGCTTTGACATCGCCCTGTATACCCTGATAGCCTCTTGCCATTGCAAAGTAAGTATCCAAAGGGTCAAGGTTTAGTGCACGGTAACGTTCCGGAATGATGTTAAACAATACGGCGGTATCAAGTATATTATCGTAAAATGAAAAGTCATTAGAGGGAATCCAATTAATTTGATGCTCCTGTTGTTTCTGCCAGTGAGTACGGCGCAAATCAGCGGCTATGGAAAGAAGCTCTGCACGTGTTGCTGTGCCGTTAAAATAACGTTCGGATGCAAATTTCAGTTCCCTGTGGGCTCCGACCCTGGGATATCCGATTACTGATGTTTTCATATTTGTTTCACCCTTTCTGCTTTTTATTTTACAACAGAAAAACCATATAATAAAATACGATATAACTATTCTATAATATAGTTTTAAACTATAATAATGTAAAAATATAAACCCCGTCTGACATAAAGTTAACAGGCGGGGCTGTGTTTTCAGAAAGGCTGTTTTAAAATAACTAACAGGTTTTCTTCCTCTGCAATTTTTGCAAAGCCTTGTTGTAAATATTCTTCTAAATATTTTTTAGCGTCATTATCGAAATATCCTGGACGCAAATCAACCACAATATATTCTGCGGTATTGCGGGATTTCAGTCGGTAAATTTCCTTTCGCTGTGATAAAGAAGGTACGAAATAGGAAGATGCCTCTACGGATGCATCCGACGGTATGGTTTTTAAAAAATCGTCAATGATGAGGTTTTCCTGCCGGTTGCTGATATAAGTCCTGTAAATATTAAGGTAAGGTGATATTTGAGAAACGCTCATTAGTAAACATCCGGCGGCGGCAAAACCGGCGAATCGACGGCGCATTTGCTGCGGCATGGCTGCCAAATTCATAACAGCCAAATAAAAGAAAAATGCAATAACACCGAACACATATTGAAAGTGAATGGAATGCTGGTAAGGGTAATCAGACATCAGGCTGATAACAAGGAATGGAATCAGCAGGAGCATTTGAGAAGGTTTTTTATTCAGCAAAGGAAGAAAGCCGATAGGGACAAGCATAATCAAAAGGAACACCAGTTTTTCGCTGTTAAAGACCTCATGCAGCAAATAGGCAGGGTTTTTGAAAATGGTTAAAATAACGCCAGCAAGTCCCAGCCTTTGGTCAACCATATAATTTTCAAAACGGTTTGTCATAGCGCCCTGCCCAAACGAATTTAATAAAGCTACCGCACCAATAAAGTAAACAGCAGACATGCCAAGCAAAATCAGTCCGTGTTTCCAATCCCTGCGGGAAAGTAAAGCGAACAGCGCAAAAGAGGCAACGTAAATCATGGCGTCCTCTTTTACCAAAAGGGTCAGCATGGCAAAAATATAAACGCCTGCAAAACGCCGTTTTTCATAAAAATAGAACAGCCAGAGCAGTAAAGGGGTTAGGAACATATTTTCATGAATATCATAAAAGCATCCGCCCAGAAGCGCGGGAAACATACAGTAAGCAATACCAATACAGGCGATGATTTTTGCAGATAAGCCGTAATGGCGGCAAAGCAGATACAAAGGAATCACACCGCTGGCAACAACTGCGGCCTGAGCAATTTGAAGCGTTATAGGATTGGGAAACAGCCAGTAAATAGGAAGGAGCAGATAATAAATCGGAGAAATATGTACTGCAAAATGAGAAAGGAACATATCACGCTCTACAGTGGTGTTGGGCAGGAAAGTTTCTTTCATCTGATAAAACATCTGAGCAAAAATGCCAAAATCATAAGCAGGAGTTTGATGATTCAGATAGCGCATGGAGGTTAAAATACCGACGAACAGGAAAAAAATAAGCGCCGCCGCAAGTAAAATACATTTGGTATTTATAAGAGAAAATTTTATTTTTTCCGGCTTCAAGCGGTCAAGCATATAGTAACCGAATAATGCAAGAATCAATAAAACCCCTAAAGCGAAATAAGGGTCGCTGATACGGAATAACGCTAAAATCATAACGCCTAATGTGCAGGCAAAAAGAGCGCGGCAATCTACCGGCGATTTTGAAAAACGGCCGCTGAGCAAGGTAAAAACAAGAAATGCGGCGGTAAAACTGCTCCAGAATATCTCCAGGCGCATTTCTTTAACAAAATTTAAAACTTCAAATCCCGAAACTGAAGACAGCATACAAATGCAAACAGAAAAAAGCCATGCCGCGCTGAGGCGAAACGCCAGTTTAACAGGATGAAATATTTCTTTTATAATCATGGCTTCCTCCGAAACTGCCGGCAGTTTACATGTTTATATCATGCCGGTCTGGGATTATTGAAAAAAGGATAAAAGTATTTTTTATACGGCAGGCTATCATAAAAAATATCAGATTATTGAACAAAAATAGCATCTGATGTTTATTATAAATGAACCGGAGGACAACTGCAATATTGGAAGAAAAAGCAGTGATGCTGTTGGCTTTTGACAGAAAAAAGACAAACACATACAAGATTGAGAACGAACAAATGGTAAGGACACCATAGAACACATGAAAGAACTTTGCAAGGAGCGGAACAGCAGTTTCAAAAGAATATCGCCAATTATTGCGGATGTATTTATTCAATGACCTGAAACAGCAATAAACGGCGGTAAGTTATTCTTACCGCCGTTTATTTATATATCACTGTTGGTTTATGATTACTTAAATTGAAGACGCCCAAAACCATTAATAAAATATCCTATGCAAAAATAAAAAGCCTGAAACCCTGAAAAATCAAAGGGTTCAGACTTTTCTCCTGGAGCTGCTAACCAGATTCGAACTGGTGACCTCATCCTTACCAAGGATGTGCTCTGCCACCTGAGCCATAGCAGCAAATTAAACAGTTTTACGCGAGTGCTTATTAAGCATACAGTAAAACACGAACTTTGTCAATAGATTTTTTTAAAAAAGTATGAGAAGTTGTAGGATTTATAGAAGAATCTATTATATGCAATTTTTTTTCATAAATATTTAACATACTGTTTATACCAAAACAGGGATTCATTAACAAATTGCGGTTAAAATATAGGCATACAAAAAGAAAGAAGGTGTCTCCAATGTTTCACTGAATATTTATTACATCAAATATCAGAAGGGAGAATCAAAAAACTTCCCAAATGATTCAACAACTGTTTTTATGATGAATACATACCGCAGGCGATAGATGTCTGCACCAAATGGTTGATATAAAAAGCATATCCTTTTACCTTTTGAAAAATGCACGCTGGAATACAGAGTGCATTTTTTCTGTGTTCCGTCGTTTTTTTGTGTAGAAAACACAAGCTCAGGCAAAGGTTATTCCTTGTTTTATCGAAAATCTTATGATAAGATAGAAACAATAATATACCTTATATACCTTAACAACCGGGAAGTGTGATATCATGCAGAAAACAGGCAAAAAGCTCACGGATTATTACCATATCATTGCCGCTATTATATTTTTTGGACTATTCCTGATTTTATACCAATCCATATTTATGTACAGTGATGATTTTCGTTACGGCGAAGCAGGCAAAGGAAATCTGATACAAATTGTGCAATATATGAGGGAGCATTATCGTACTGTCAACGGCCGTACAATTGTGCATACGCTTGCCGTTTTATTCACTAAATGTGATTTGTTCTTTTGGCGGCTTGTTACCCCTGCTGTTATTGCTCTGCTTTTATTGTTAACAGCCAAGTGGATTTCCGCTGGTAAAAAAGAATATCAAAAACTCACGGTAATTATGTTATTTCTTTATTTATTCATGCCCGTCGGCGTTTTACAGCAAAGCGCTTATTGGCTTTCCGGTTCTTTTAATTACGTTTATCCTATGCTTCCGATTTTGGGGCTTGGTATTTTGATGAAAAACAGCATACAACATGGCAAAGCGAACTATTGGCTCCTTCCGCTCGGTTTCCTTGCAGGGGCAAGTATGGAACAATGCGGAATGATTGCCTTGGGAATCTGCGTCCTGACCATGCTTTACCAAAAATTTTTTGAAAAAAAGCGCCTGTTTTTGTGCCATTATTTGACCGTTTTGGTTACCGCTGTGGGCTATATCACTATTTTCCTTTCCCCCGCCACAAAAGAGCGGGTCGGGCAGGAATCCGGGCAAATCGGTCTGTTCCAAAACATCTACCGCATTTTGTTTGAAAAATGGTTTCAGTCGAAAGAGATGTTCTTGTTTGTTTTTATTACTATCATTTGCATGACGTTCTGGCTGGTGTATTTTACAAAAAAATCCGTTGGCTGGCGCTGGCTTAATATTGCCTGTCTTTCCATATTGCTTCTGTTTCTTCCGTTTATAGCTATGCAGGTATTTCATATCGGTTATGTTCCTGCAAATATCGTATCCAAAGGGATAACCTTCCTGTTCGGCTGTACGTTCTACTTTAGTTTGGCTTATCTTGGAATATTACTGTATCTGAAAAATAAGAAAGAAACGGTTTTGATTTGTACAATCCTTGCATTTGGCTCTCAATTTATGTTGATTGCGGCAAGATATATTGGTTTTCGCAACAATTTTCCCTCTATGCTTTTATTGTTCCCATTTCTTGCCGAAACCTTGCTTCAATGGTTGAAATCTATATCTGCCGAAGCAAAATCTACACGCGTGATATTGAAAATCGGCGGCGTGTTCCTGCTTGTTTTCGCTCTGATGAACACATGCAGTGTTTTTTACGGTTACAACAAAAATGCACAGGTTTATCAAAAAAATCTGGATGCTATACAAGCTTACCATGAGAATCCGGAAGATGTCTTAAATCTCTGGAATCTGCCTTATCAGGATTATCGCTGGTATCTGCCCATGGATGACGAAACTGGCTGGCAGGAGAAAGCCTTTAAAACTTATTATCATATTAATGACGGCACAAAAGTAATTTTTCAAAACCAAGAAAAAAAGGGAGGTTTTTGATATGGCATCAGAATTGGGAATGCTGATAAAACAACTGAATATGAAAGAAAAACGATACAGTGATTATGCACTGCGGACTCTGCATGAACGTTCAAAAGAAAATGCCGATGTGTACCGCTACTGGAGTATATTAGAATTTAAACTGCTGAACCGCAATTCTTATCAGCGAAAAATCGGTTTAATTTTATTATCTGCCAACACCAAGTGGGATAAAGAAAACAGACTGGATTTGATTATTGAAGATTACCTTGCTTTGGCAAATGATGAAAATTTTGAAACCGCTCTTTTGTGCGTACAGTGTCTTTCAGAAATTCTCCCATACAAACCTCAGCTCAGAGATGCTATTACACAAAAGTTAAATGAACTGGATTTCACCATCTGGGAAGAAGAACAGGCACAGCAAATAAAAAATCAAATTGATGAATTGTTTGCCTCTGATGCAGAATATACCATGTTTTAGCCACAACCGTACAAAAAGCCTGCGGGGATTTTTCCGCAGGCTTTACTATTTATTACATATAACAATAAAAGGTATTCTACAAAAGGGTAATATTGAACCCATTTTAATATTTATATGAAGAAAACTTGCATTATCGTACACAAATAAAAGGATTTTCTATAAACATGCAAGGGTTTTATTATTTCCGCTGATTATGATTTAAAACGTTTTCAGTCCTACTTTCTCTTATTCCAACCGTTCCTCTTGAAACAGCCGGAACTTTTTAACCATCGGAAACATTACAAATCACTTGCTGTATTTAGCGGAATTTTCATAAAATTTGTATTTCTTAATTTTAACATTCCCTTGCCTTTATTATCGCCGAATTACTTAGCACATTGGGTTCACACCTTTCCTATTTTTTATACTTATTATACAATATATTTTAATACAAGTAAATATAATTTATAAATATATTATAAGTTGTATTTGGTTTTAAATTAAAAACCCATCCTATTACAAAATCTGTTTGGATTTTTAACAGAAACCGTGTATAATAATGGAGGTATACTGAGGGGAGGGCTGAAAATTGATTACATTTGAAGATATTAAGAAAAACCATGAAATTAAAACTTATATCGAAACCTCCAACCAAGTGCTGGGTGCTGTGGGTTATACGGAACATGGATTTGCCCATGCAATGCGAACTGCTGACATTGCCTCCCGTATTCTGCGCGAAACCGGACATGATGAACGTACCTGCGAGCTTGCTATGATTGCAGGCTATATGCATGATATCGGCAACACCATTAACCGCACAGACCATGCGCAAAGCGGTGGGCTGATGGCATTCCAAATCCTTACGCGCCTTGGGCTTGCGCCGGAAGAGACCGCATTGATTGCTTCTGCAATCGGCCACCATGATGAAGGTACCGCCGCGCCTGTAAATGCAGTTGCCGCCGCGTTAATCCTTGCAGATAAAAGTGATGTGCGCCGCAGCCGCGTCCGGAACCGCGAATTTGCTGCTGCGGATATTCATGACCGGGTTAACTTTGCCGCACAGAAATCGGAACTGCGTTTAAACAAAGAAGAAAAAACAATTATTTTAAAAGTTTCTATTGATACGGAAATTTGCGCAGTGATGGACTATTTTGAGATTTTCCTCACCCGTATGGTGCTTTGCCGCCGTGCGGCAGAAGCTCTGCATTTAAAATTTGAGCTGTTGATCAATAATTCCCGGCTTTTATAGTAGCAATTTTATTTTGTTTATGATATAATATATTTTCGTTAGGTCACAATTTCATATCCGCCTGTAGCGAAGCTGGATATCGCAACAGATTCCGATTCTGGAGGACAGGGGTTCGAATCCCTTCAGGCGGGCCAAAAATCGACATTCTTTGCAAGAAGGGTGTCGATTTTACTTTTTACTAATCTCTTTAAGTCGATTAGTAGTGAAGAAGTGTTTTGCAAGACTGCCCTTGCTTTGTTTCTTTGGTTGTATAAAAATAAACGCAAAGCGGTGGTTTATATGTGTTATTTTCTCTATGGTGCTATCAATGATGGATTTAACTCTGACGATTATAATAAAGCCATAAAAGATTCTGAATATCATTTTAATACAGGAAATATAAAACAGGTAAATACTTGTGTAGAAAACTGCGGCAATAGATATAGAATCACATCCAATCGTTGCGATTGTGATACCGCTGTCGGTGGAAAGCAAATAAATAGAAAAGGATTGAAAAAATTAGAAGAAGTAATGATCAGTTTAAAATCAGTGCGTGGAATTAAGTATGTTTTACTGAGTAAAAATTGGTGGGAAGAAAACAATAACGAACAGAAAACTATACACATTGATGATGTTGATGTTTTACGCTTTCTTGCCAATGTTGAGGATAATTGTTTATACAAAATTGAATTGTATCCCAAATACTATTAAATTCTGCGGAGGTTCAATTTCATCCGAAAAAATTATAATATCTTGCTCTGTTTTTAAAAGCTGGAGCGGGTTTATGTTGGTCCTTACCGCTCTAAAACTCGCTTATTTATCTGCAATCGCCTTTTATAACATTGATGCCGAGTTTCATGGTTTATAACTAAAATATAAAAACATGCTTTCGTATTCTATAGATAGTCCAAAGCCTCGATTCGCAATTTGCGTTCGGGGCTTTTTCTTTTGGAACTTTGTTTTTTTAAGGCTTTAGTAAATAATAAAAATTTATTTATACACATAAATAATGTTCTGTTTTTTCTAACCAGTGGTAAAATTTGGTTAAAGTGTTTGCTGAAAGCCTTGTTTTAGCAGGATTCGACAGAGAAACAGCAGTTCTGCCGAAGGGATTTCCTATATTTGGCGTCTTGAACTTCGATGTATCCATGTTACAATTGAGGCGCCGCCTGTTAGGGGCGAAATATAATAGAACGAGGTGTAATATGAAGAAAATTACAGCGATTTTCGTTGCAATGCTTATGACGGTTATGACATATACAGTATCCAGCGGAACGGTTTATGCTGCGGATATGAATTCAACTGCCGGTGTTGTTTCAACTTCATCGGGTAATCTGAATGTCAGAAGTAGCCCGTCTTCTTCCGCAGGGATTATTACATCCCTGGCAAGGAATAGTTACATTACCTTGCTTTCTAAAAGCGGTGCATGGTGGCATGTGGAATATGGCGATGGACGTTACGGTTATGTTCATGGCGACTATATCAAACAGGTTTCCGGCAGTAAGGCGGCAACCGTACAGACAGCATCAGGTAATTTGAATATCCGTCAGGGTGCAGGAACTCATTACAGCATAGCTGCAACGCTGCCAAAAGGGAAAAATGTTGTAGTGCTTTCTCAGGCAAACGGATGGTCTAAAATCCTTTATCGTGGGACAAGCATTGGTTATGCCAGCAGCCAATATTTAAGCCAGGCCGGTTCTGTTTCTTATCCCGCTGTTAAGCTTTCTATCCCTGATTATAAGCAGACGGACGCAAGATGGGCGGATGTCAAACTTGGTACTTCCGGCAAAACGATCCGTCAAATCGGCTGTACGACAACTGCTTTGGCAATGATGGAATCTTATAGGACAGGAACTACCATTTATCCGGATGCAATGTCTAAAAAGCTTACCTATTCCTCCAGCGGCGATTTATACTGGCCCTCCAATTATGTGCAGACAACAAATGCCAGCCAGTATTTACAGACGATTTATCAGCAGTTAAAAGCCGGAAAACCAGTTTTGATTGGTGCGAAATCTAATGTCGGCAGACAGCACTGGGTGGTAGTTACCGGTTATCAGGGCGGTGTAAATTTAAGCCCTGCACAGTTTATGGTAAATGACCCAGGTTCCAACACGGTTAAAACATTACAGCAGTTTTTGAGTTCTCATCCGAATTTCTATAAATTGGTTTACTACAAATAAATAGAATCATTTTAAAGAAAGTATCCCCGCTCTGTTAAAAACAGCTGGCGGGGATTTTTTGGCTAATGTTTCAATAAAACCGTTTTGTTCTTTCGGGCTATTAAAGAAAGAGAACATCCGTATTTAGGCGTTATAAGCTTTCCGTAAGTTTTATATTTACAATATCAAGTCATGATCAAGACCGCGCTGTTTTATTAAAATACGGAATGCTGTAACATAAGGAAAGGAAACGTGTACCTTTTAGTTTATTACAAACTGACTATTGTTCTGATAAACGGACGAATAGCTAAATCTACGCTTTTCATAATTTCAAAGAAGTTATATTACAGTGGCAATGCTTGAATAAAAACGGAAATTTTTTGCATTTTAATTTTATGCCTAAGAGCAAGAGTTTTTTACCGGCAGATTGAGACAGTTCTGATAATTAAAATAAAACCGTTCCAAAAAATATATACTTCCATAGATTTTCAGTTTTAAGGCAAAAGAAAGCCGCCCTGTAAAAAACAGGACGGAATAATCTAACCGAGCATACGTTTTGCTGAAGAATTTTTAATTTTTACGGTGTTGGAAGAACGACGTTTTTTTGCTGAACTATGGCTGCGTCCTTCTTGATAGCCTTTTCTGAAAATAACAACACCAATAGTTTTAAATGCGATTTTCAAATCCATGAAAAAAGTACAGTTTTTTACATATTCTTTATCTAACGCGATTTTACGTTCAATGCTGATGCAATCACGCCCATTCACCTGTGCCCAGCCGGTTAAGCCGGGGCGTACAGAATAAATATTGTTACGCTCACGCAGCAGGAACATTTTCTGTTCTTTCCTAATGAGCGGGCGGGGACCAATCAGGCTCATATCACCTTTTAGAACATTGAATAACTGGGGTAACTCGTCCAAACTTGTGGCACGCAGAAAACGTCCGGTACGAATCATGTAGGAGTATGGATTGCGTAAGTCTGCGGTAGGGGTTTCTTTGGGGCTTAACCGCTTCATAGTGCGGAATTTAAATATGGTAAAATCACGGCCGTTCCTGCCCACACGTTTTTGACGGAAGATAACAGGTGCACCGTCATCAATCAGAATAATCGCCGCAACGATCAGCATAATGGGAGATAAAACCGTAATCAGGCATAAGCTGACAATAATATCTATAACTCTTTTTATTATGTTCTTATACAATTAATATCATCTCCTTAAAACAGGAATAGACGTTTTACAGATTGACAATAGTATAAACCTTTTTCGATAAATAATCAATACTTATTGATAAACAACAAGAAAGTTAATAGGGCGTTAATTTCTCTGTGGAAAATTGTTAAAATATAACAGAGTTTTTATTTAATAATTCCGAATTTTTGTGATTAAAGAAGAAAAATGGTTTGTGAATTGAGCGTATAAATCACAATTTAAAGGAGATGTGAAGTGAAAATACTACCTAAGGAAAAAATATATCATTATTTTTTCAGCTTTTTATGAACAAAAATCTTTGAAAGCAGCACAATATATGTGTTTAATTTTCTTAAAATAATCCTATTCTTAACGGTGTACTCAACTGCGGTTTTTATCAGATTGGATAGAAAAGTTCTAATTTGAATTAAAGTGGGGATTCTATGAAATCTCTTTAGTAAGATATGCATATCTCGTTTTTTGTGTTACGGTTTTTAGTTAAAAGCAGGAGAGTTTATCAAAGAAACAGACGGATACAGTAAATATCCGTCTGCTTATTGATATATTATATTTTAATAACCGGGAAAACCAAATGGATTCTGTCCGCTGCCAAATGGATTGTTGCCGCCGTTCGGATTGTTATTATTTTCATTCTGTGAATTTGTACTTCCGCTGGAAGAATCCGCGGTTCCCTTATCTTCTACCAATTCGCAGGTGATATCAAATGTTTTAATAGCATTATTTGAAATTCTGCTGATTGTAAGCGTAATTTTGTCCCCGGGCTTTGAATTTTCAATAAACTCTGTTAATTCAGAGCCATCCTGCAATTCTTTGCCATTGATAGCGGTAATAAAATCATACTGTCTGACATCATAGTTATTAATATCGCTGTCCTTACTGATACTTTCAATAACGATGGAACCTGTTGGCATGCCATAGCTGTAAGCCGCCATATAATATTGATAGTTTGCGTTAATTTTATTATAGGAAATGCCCAGTTTGGCACGGTCTTTTACATAGCCGTATTCAATAATATCATCAATAATAGGCTTTGCAGAGGAAATCGGAATAGCAAAACCAATGCCTTCATAATCCGTCTGTGCAATTTTAGAAGAATTGATACCAATAACTTGACCATACAGGTTAACAAGCATACCGCCTGAGTTGCCGGGGCTGATTGCCGCAGTATGCTGGATACACTTCATTGTGTAACCGAT
The DNA here is from genome assembly GCA_934546985.1 of uncultured Eubacteriales bacterium. GTDB lineage: Bacteria > Bacillota > Clostridia > Oscillospirales > Acutalibacteraceae > CAKTEE01. The sequence continues at coordinate 192,281 of CAKTEE010000004.1, read as the reverse complement.
AGAACTGTTTACCGGACGGTCGATAGCGGAAACCTTGCCGTCGGAAAAAGAGCCGAAGAACTGCAAGCCGCCCGGATTACCGATAGCGATAATCTGTTCACCTACTTTAAGGGCATTGGAATCGCCGAACTCCGCGACATTTAGGGTTCCTGTAGGCGTAATTTTTACAACGCCGATATCCGTACGTTCATCATAACCAACGACGGTGGCATCGTATTCTGTATTGTCTTCCAGTACGACGCGGATTTTGCCGTTGGAAACCTCATCAATTACATGGGCGCAGGTTAGAATGTAACCGCTCTGAGACATGATAATACCGGAACCTTGCCCCATAATGGTATTCCCGTCTGCACTGTAAATAACAATGCCTACATTGGATTTGGAAAGCTTTTCATAAACCTGTTCTGCGGAAAGTTTGCCGCTTTGGTCGCCGGAGGCAGTATCTCCTGCCGGCGTGGGTGAAACGTTCAGGCTTTCATTGCCGGTGGGTTTTGTTTCTCCGTTTGTTTTTCCTGAGGATGCCGAAGTGGTAGTTGTGGTGATTTCCGGTTTTGCCTGAATACCGTTGCGTACTGCGTAAACAACACCGATGCCGGCGCTGATAACTGCCGCGGCAAGCAGACAGGCAAAAATGATTTTACCGGTTTTTTTCTTTTTTACCGGTGGTTTCTGATCCATAGGCGGCTGTGAAGTTGATTGATAGTAGGGCTGCCCTTGCTGGTACTGGTTTTGATTCTGCGGGTAACCCTGATATGGACCGTTATACTGCTGGTTGTTGTATATACCGCCTTGATATTGATTTGCGTTGTAGGGATTGGATTGTTGTGCATGGTAAGGGTTTTGGTACGGATATCCACCAGTATACTGATTTCCTCCGTATTGTGGATGCTGCGGATTTGTATATTGCTGCTGATAGGAACTGTAGGAACCGGTATAATCGTTTTCCATCGACTTACTGTCCTGCGGTTCTTCGGAAATCTGGCTGCTGGAATCGTCGCTTTCCCAAATTACCTGTTCGTTTTCCTGGGGTTGCGCTGTGCTGTCAGCATATGTTTGGCGTTCATGCTGTTCAGCGTCTTTGTTTTCTGTGGTGTTCAGTTCCTGAACATCTTCTGCATTTGCATTGTTGGGGTTTTGATTATTTTCATCCCAAATATTCATATATCATCGAACCTCCTAAGCATTCGTGTGTTTCTTGGTATGTCTATACTATAACGCTGTGCCTTTGTAACAATATAACGGATATATTAATAGATTTTAAACAACATTCGCCAATTTTGTTATTTGTTTGCCTGAAATTTCAGCGGAATACGAAATTCAAATTCACTGTATTCGCCTTCTTTGCTCCGGGCCGTAATTTTGCCGCCGTGCATTTCAATAATATTTTTTACGATATACAGTCCCAGACCGGTTCCTTTTACATCCTTACTGCGGGATTTATCAACTTTATAAAACCGTTCAAAAATCTTGCCCAGTTCTTCGGAGGAAATGCCTTCCCCGCTGTTGCGGATACTGATAATAACATCCTTATCTTCCGTGTGAGCGTCAACCTGAATGTAACCGCCTTCATTCGTAAATTTCACCGCATTATCAATCAAGTTGTATAATACCTGGTGAATACTGTCCTCGTCAGCTTCTACTGTAATGCCTTGGATATGGTCAAATCCTCGGATTTCAATACATTTTTTATCTATTACCTGTTCAAAGGAAACTAAGATGCGGAACAGTTTTTCAGAAATATCAAAGGGGGTCGGTTTTATTTTCATTTCGCCAGCTTCGATTTTGGACATGTTCAGCATTTCCTTTACCAGCCGTGAAAGACGCTTTACTTCATCGGAAACGATTTTTAAATAGTATTCCTGCTTTTCTGGCGGAATGGTGCCGTCGAGGATTCCGTCAATAAAGCCGCCGATGGTAGTCATCGGCGTTTTCAGTTCATGGGAAACGTTTGCTACAAAGTTCCGGCGAGAAGCTTCTGTGGTCGCCAGCGACTGTGCCATAGCGTTAAATGCCGCAGCAAGCTCTGCCATTTCATCATTGCCCGTAACGTGGACACGGTAGGAAAAATCGCCTTTGGCAAAGCTCCTTGTTGCAGCGGACATGCTCCGCAGGGGCTTTATCATCTGGTAAGTCATTAAATAGACAAAGACAAATGCCAATGCCAGTGCCAAAATTGCAGAAAGCAGGAAATTTTTAAAAATTTCTGTGACGAAAGGATGCAGATTGGACACAGGAGCTGCAACGATTGCCGCACCGACAGCTTCGTTTTTTACCATCAGCGGGACTCCTGCAATTTGGCTTTTCATTTTGGTGCTGTTAAGATAATGGTAGCCGGTATAGTTATCCTGAGAAATAATTTGCCTGAGAAGTTCCTGATCAATTACTTGACCCTTATGAACATCACATTCTTCTAAAACGTTGAAATCTCCGTTGGAAGCGCTCCGCTCCTTGCAAAGGATAGCTTCACCGTTTAAATTAACGATAAACGCGTCTGCATTAATGGAAGCAGACATGACGTCCAGCGCATTGCAGGCAAAAACAGCGGCATCCTGATTGATTTGAAGGGAATCTTCATCAATAATGCGGTTTGTCATTTTGGAAAGGGATTTTGCATTGTCTAAAAGCAGGCTGCCGTTCTGCTCCTGCCAGTAATTGGAGACAAATCCGAGCAGGGCAACACCTAAAATGATGAAGCATAGAATGATAATCAGGGATATGACTGTAAAGTATTTTCGGAAAGAATTGGTTCCAAATTTGCGCATGAACATTATTCTAATACCTCAAATTTGTAGCCGACGCCCCAAACGGTCTTCAGCGCCCATTTGTCGCTGACACCTTCAAGCTTTTCTCTGAGCCTTTTTACATGCACGTCAACCGTGCGGGAATCTCCATAATAGTCATAACCCCATATTTCATCCAGAAGCTGGTCGCGGGTAAATACTCTATTGGGGTTGGAAGCTAAATGATAAATCAGCTCCAATTCCTTTGGCGGAGTGTCGACCTTTTGTCCGTTCACGCGCAGTTCGTAGTTTGTCCGGTTAATCAGCAGGTTATCGTATCGAACTTCCTTGTTTTCTTCCACAGTCGGGGTAGATGTGCGCCTGAGTACGGCTTTGATACGTGCTACGACCTCTTTTGCATCAAACGGTTTAACCACATAATCGTCGGCGCCAAGTTCAAGGCCGAGCACCTTGTCAAAGGTTTCGCCTTTTGCAGTGAGCATAATAATGGGTTTATCTGAGAATTTACGGATTTCACGGCATACCTGCCAGCCGTCCAGCTGCGGCAGCATAATATCCAGCAATACAATATCGGGATGGCTTTCCTGAAAAATATTGACTGCGCTCATCCCATCGTTGGCTATAATAACATTATAACCTTCTTTTTCTAAATATAAACGTAAAAGTTCACATATGTTTAAATCATCATCAACTACAAGTACTTTTTCCGCAGCCATAAGCGCCCTCCTAAACTAATATAGATATGTTACTCCAGTTTCCATTATAACGTTAAAATTACTGTTTTGATGAATTTTTTTTAAATCTTTCCAATTACAGAGTTTTTTGAATATATAGCACGCCGCGGGATAAAAATAATTATAAGGATTTTTGAAAGGCAGGTTGAATATTTTGAATACAACCAAACAGAACCATCCTTTTTGGACAAGTATAGATGCCGTTCCGGCGCAGTACCCATGGCTGGCAAACGATATTACATGTGATGTTGCTATTATTGGCGCAGGCATCAGCGGGGCAATGTGCGCCATGCGTTTTGCACATGAGGATATTAACTGTGTTCTGCTCGACGGGGAAACAGTAGCTTGCGGGCAGACGGCGGCGTCTGCCGGCATTCTGTATTATTACCCAGGCTGTTCCATTCATCAGCTTGCAAAAGAAAAAGGGATGGATGAGAGCGTAAAAATTTTTGAGCTGTGTGCTTCCGCAATTAACAATGTGGAAAAAATATGTGAGGAATTAGGTTCCAGCGTTGCGTTTTGCCGCCGCGACTTGTTTGCTTTTTCTCAGGAAAACTATTGTATGGATGAACTGAAAAAAGAATATCTAATTCGCCTGCACAATGGTTTTTCTGTGGACCTGATGGAAGAAAAAGAATGTGAAGAAAAGTTTGCGTTTCCTGTAAAATCAGGGCTTTATTCTTATAACCAAGGCGCGGAAGTCGACCCGTTCCAGTTTACTCATGCACTTGTTGCAAAAGCACAGAATATGGGCGCGCGTATCTATGAAAACAGTCCGATTAAGGCAATTATACAAACGCAGGATGGATGCGACGTTTATTGCAGAAACGGAAATAAAGTACGCTGTAAAAAAGTAATCATTGCCACAGGATTTGAATCAGACGATTACGGCACAGCATTTCCTGCAATTCGTTCCACAAACTTTACCATTGTTACAGAACCGGTACAGGATTTTTCCGGCTGGTATAACCGCTGTATTCTGGAAAGCAATGATGACCGCGGTTTTGTTGTGCGCAGCACCAATGATGACAGAATTATGATCAGCGGGCTGAATACCATTTTATTTGATCCAGCAAACCGTTTTTCCGGTTTGATGGATTTCCCGGCAATTTTGGAAAAGCGCCGTTATCAGGAATTGGAAAACAAGCTGATTGAGCTGTTCCCCGCAATTCGGGGGATTAAGCCGGAATATTATTACAAATCTGATGTTGTAGAATCTCGGGACGGACTTCCTGTGATTGGTATTGATAAGCAGAACCCAAATTGTTATTATGCACTGAGCAGCGGGATTAACGGCATTGTCAGTGCGGAAATCGCCAGTCGATTGCTGTTAGGTTTATACAGTAAAAATGCCACGCAGGAGCTTCGCCTTTTCTGCGACAGCCTGCAATAAAACGATGTCCGGGAGTTACAAAAAATGTTGGCTCCCGGGCACTTTTTTGAAATGAGCTTTGATATGAAAAATGTTTTTCATCTGCTGAATACTTGTGTGCAAATAGCAAATGGTATTCCTGACAGTGCGATATTTATTTTTTGAAAAAGTAAAACCATGAAAGAGTATAGTGAAATAGTATGCAGGCTGTGCAGATATTGCAAGTGAAAAGGAAGAGTGATTTCAGGATATGTACATAAACTTTTGTGGGGGAATAGGAATGAGCGGACATAAAAAAGACAGCCGTTTATGCGGCTGTCTGAAATGATAATAATGTGGCATTAAATTTCTGTAGGTTTTAGGGTTTGTGCAAACCATTGGATGAATAGCGGCTATGATTTATTTTGCTTTGTGCTGTCTGTTTTATTTTCTACTTCTGTTTTGAGTAATTTTACCAATGGCATCAAAAACTTTGGCATATTATTTTTACCAATCACGGCGGTAACATTTTCTAATATACTGATCCATTCATTTATGGTCAGCCACACTGCGACCAGTATGCTGAACATGGAAAGTGTCTGAAGCTGTAGCCCCAAGTCTTTTCCAAGAAAAACAATAAGCCAATCCACCCCTACTGCAACAGCAACGATTACAAGGTACAGCAATTTTTTTACAATCCCCCATAAGCCGATTTTGCTGTTGAGGCTATTTTTGTATCCGGCCTTGATTAAGCCTGTAACGTAATCGCCAAGCAAGCTCAGGCATAATACAAGCAGCAGGGGACCAAGCGCACCCATTTTAGCGAATAAAAAACCGCAAACAGCAGTTGCGCCGACTTTGATGCCTTCTGCTGTATTTATATCCATAATTTATTTTTCCGCCTTTCCGGGTACGATGACCGCATCAATTCCTTTTTCTTTCAAAAGTTCCACTTGCTGGACTGCATTGTCCTTTACTTTATAAGCGCCCGCCTGCACACGGTAGATTACGCTGTCGTCCGTCTGTGTTTGGGTAATATTTCCCAAATACTTACCATTTACATAGCCGGATTTATTACCGTATGCAATTTTATACCATCCATTGGAATATTTTTTGCTTATTGTTACCTGCAATCCATCATAGATAATATCAAGCGATTCATTTTCTATGCTCGGACCTTTGCGTACATTGATTGACTTTGCCATGACCTGTGCGGATGCAGAAAAAGGCTCTTCCGTAATATCAGGCTGTTCAGGTTCCGGTGTGTTTTGTGCTTTCAATGAAAATACCTGTACCGTAGCCCGGACAATGGCCTGTGCAATTTCTTTGGTGTTGTCAATGATCCATTGTGCAGTGGTTACATTGTCGTGAAAATTTGTTTCAACCAGAACGGAAGGGATTCCGTATTCCATAGGGGAACGGATTTCTCCATAGCCCGCGCCGTCAAAGGCAAGCATTCCGTTGACAACGCTCTCTGCACGGTTAGATTTTACCGGCGCAATGGCGTCAAGTTCTTTAACAAGCGCTCCCGCAAGCTCTTTTGCCTTGGCGGAATCCGGATGATAGAAGGCAACCGCACCTGAGGCATTGGACGCTCCCTTCCCGTCGGCGGAATTACTGTGAATAGCCAGATAAAAATCTGCGCCTTTATTCTTGGCCTCCTTTGGGCGTTCCGCTTTTTTTATGGTTAGGTTCAGCGTTGCAAGAACAGGTGTACAGTTATAGTTTTCTAACAAGGCTGCCACTTGCTTTGCTACTTTTTCCATTTGAACTTTTTCATTTGTGCTGCCCGTAATGTAACTGTTGTTTGGCTGGTTAGACGGGCTGATATAAAATTTCATCTCAGTACCTCCATTTCATAAATCTGAGATTTGTATTTTTTTAGAAGGGGCTACCCTATCATATGAAAAATAACGGACAAGTGTTCTGAAATAATTATAAACGCATTAAAAATTTTTCCGTAATATCTGCAAGCCGTAGGTGTCCCCATTCGTTCAAATGAGTGTCATCAGAAAAATACCGCTTACGGATTGCATCAATCCCCATATTAAATCCGCTGTTATTATACAAATCCAGCACCGGAACACTGAATTTACTGCACACCTGTTTTGCCGCATCCATATATTCCCCAAGCTTTGGCATATTCAGCAATTTATAATTTGTAACAAAGATAATTCTGGCATAGGGATACCGGCTCTGTGAATTGCGTAATAATATTTCCAATCCACCGCAAAAAGTGTAACCATCATAAGCGCCGCTGAAGTTATTTTCCGCAGTTACAGCTCCAAGAGGAATATTCATCCCGCAGTCGTTCACGCCGCCATGTATTACCAGATAATCCGTTGAGTCGCGCAGCTGCCCGAACCGCTCTAAAAATGATTTTGGCTTGTCTGCATGATGGTGAGCGGCAAGAGGCGAACCCCATACAGATTGGTTATGCTCGGTACGGTCAAAATCCATATTGTTTTGATAAGCTACTATATTTATGTATGATTTATGCAGAGCGCAGATGCTGTCGCCTAAAACCGCAAGCTTTTTTCCCTTTAAGGGATTGCGTTCCAGCCACGGAATTTCTGTGCCATAAGGGGAATATTCACTGTAATAATAAGCATCCTTACAAACCATCGGATTCCAAACGTCAAAGCTTGCCTTGTCAAAGCTGACGCGCATATAACGCGCTGTACCAGGAGTGCCTGGAACGGTAATTGTTGTAATTCCTTGGGCATGTGCATTTAGATATTGGATAAAATTTTTAGAAATATCATAATAACATACGAAACGTTCCGCGCTGTTCGGCAAGGTATAAACCTCCCCGGCAGAAACGGGAATCCAGCCGGAGACAAAATAGTTGCTGTTATCACCTACAGAACCGTTGCCAACCAATATACCGTCGGCGCATTCCTTTAAATTCAGCACATTAATGCGGATGTCCTGTACCTTTTGGGCGGCAACGCTTTTATCGGGAATCGTCGTGTTCAGCCATGGGACGTTTGTTCCAAACGGAATATACTTTGAAAAATAGGTATCTCCAAAACAGATCATGCTGTTATTGATATTCCAGCCTTCAACACCGTCATAAGCCGTTGCACCGTAGCATAAACGGAAGTATTCAGCGTTTTCCGGTATTGTAATTACACCAGACGCATTCCATGACCCATACAATTCAAATTTGAGCAGATTTTTTTCACTGTCATAAAACGCACCTCTTCTGCGGTTTCCTCCCGGACAAGCATATTTTTCGCCTGCATTGCAGGGGATAAACGCAGTACAAAGATAATCAGGGTTTGCTGTAACTGTTCCGTCAGCATTAAGAAATTCATTGGTAACAGAAGCAGGGTCAAGTACGTTGATTTTTGCTTCCGCCAATTTCAGAGGTGTTACCGCTCCGTCTGCGATAGGGTTGTCCGCCGCCTGTTCTGCACGCTGTGCCGCATCCAATGCATGGTTTGCCGCAGTTTTTGCATAGTCTGCAATTTCGGAAAAATCGTTGATTTTTGTCAGTGCACAAGTGAGGGCAGAAAATTCATTTGTGCTTTCCAGTGCGGTATCATCGCATATTGTTTCTGCGACCGTGAGGGAAAACGGCAAAGTTGAAAGCAATTTGCCTGCATCAGCGTAAATACGTACCTCTGCACAAAGCTCGCCCGCCACGGCAAGCATTTGCGTCGTCAGTACCGCCTGCGCTACACCGCCGGCGGCGTCTGTCACCTCCATGTCGGTAAAAACACTGGTATTATCCGGTTTTCGGCAATAAAGTCTAACTTGGGTGCCTGTCAAATCCAGCGGTGTTCCTGCGGCACTTAACCGGAACCGCAAAAACCGTGTAGAAGAATCGTTTTGTTTGACAGTTTTAAAATTTTCCCTGTAATAACAGGAATCCAGAACAATTTCCTGTATTTCCTGAATCAAATCTCCCACTCCTTTCAGACGCGAACCATAATTGCCTGCAAAGCAAAAGCCCGTTGCCTAAAAAAAAGCAACAGGTAGAAAGGAAAATAAGGAATCTGTATTCTTTATTCTATTTAATTTTTTACACGTGAGGAAAGCAATGGTTTTTTCAATAAAAAGACCTGCTCTTCAATGCACCGCAATGCAGTAAAGCAGGTCTTTTTTTATTCGTGCAGAGCACGTTCCCGTTTTAGCCTGCGTCTTTTCAAAAAAATTCGAAGAAACCCATAACTAATAATGCTGCCCAATATCAAACCAAGAGCAGAAGTAAAAAGTGCAATGGTTACACCGCTTATTAAAAAGTTGCCAAGATTGCTCATGGAAATGCCGAATTCTAATGCGGCAATGATGCCAAGCAGGCATAAAATCCGGTTCAGGTGCCGGATACGGGAATCTATATCGGAATACAAATTAAATCCTGCTTCTTTGCCGCTTTTGCGGAAATACACCCAGCGCATCACAGAACCGAGATATTCTGCTCCCGTGGCTTCCACAAACTTAATATACTGTTCGCTTTCCGGGTGGGTGGGAAGGTAATCAAGCAATTCCAGCCGGATAGTATAATCGCCCGGGTTTCCTTCCTCAAACACATACGTGCAGAAGCCTACAGATACCAGATGCAATCCTTTTGCAGACATTTCGTTCAGCCATTTTTCTTCTTTATCAAAATCCCATGCCCAAAACCATTTGTGCAAAGTTTTCCTCATAGCGATACCTCTCCCATCAATTTTTTGCCATTGGCAAGCAGTTCTTCCAGCCGGCTGATTTCATTTGAAAGCACCTGTTTTCCAATGTCAGTAATTTGATACTCTTTTTTTCGGCTGTCCTTTTCTCCCGGCAAGGAGGTAATCCAGCCTTTTTCCAGCATAGAACTGATTGCACCATACAGTGTGCCTGCCGCCAGCCGGAGTCTGCCGCCGGAAAGCTGCTCTACCTTTTGCATAATGCCATAGCCGTGCAGGGGGGTAAGAAGGGAAAGCAAAATGTAGTAAACAGCCTCCGTCAGAGCTGTATTTTCCCGCGCATTCGCCATATTATCAGCCTCCGTTATATCAGGTTGCGATATAAATTATAACGGCTGACGATATAATTGTCAAGGAATTGAAAAAATATTTTTATGTTCTGTTAAAGCTGTTATTAGTTCACTTAACAATTTAAAATAATTAACGCTGCAGAAATAAATTGGATTGGAACTAAAATATGATGGGATGTTTTTGATAAAATGGTGAAAAATAGTTGTTTTCAGATGTTTTGAATTGCATTAGTTTTAGATTGATATGGAGAGATGTATAAATCCTATTATATAATAAAACGAACCTGTGGTTTATTGATGATATTTAGATTCTTTGCTATAATAAATGCAGGAAAAAACGCGAAAACAATGTGTTCAAAGGGTGATTATCGGAAAGACAGTAGCTTTTGAGCAGGATAAGGTTATTTTATGGTTCATTTTTTAAACGGAAGATATTTTGCCAATGCTTCATTAATATACAAGGCATATGCCGCGGCTATATTATTTGTAATAGGAAACAGGCAGATGGGAGGAATCTTATATGACTGCTCTTTTTTATTTTTCCAGTACGGGTAACAGCTTGGACCTTGCCCAACAGTTACAGCAAAGATTAGGGGGAGAAATTCATTATATCCCGCATTTCCAGGGGAAAATGGAGGGTTTTGACCGGTTAATTATTGTTTCCCCCATTTATTCTTTTGGGTTGCCTGTACATACCGAAAATTTTCTTCATACTCTTCCGGTTGGAATCCCTTGTTATATCATTTTGAATTATGGAGGGATGGCGGCAAGTGCGCCGTATTATGCATATTGTGCGGCAGTGAAATGCGGTTTGGATATACGCGGTGTTTTTACTGTTAAAATGCCGGAAAATTATACGTTATCACTTGTGCCGCCGCAGTTTTTCCTGCGCTCTGCGCTGAAAGGAAGCCGGAAAAAAATTACATGGATTGCAAATGCGATTGAGGAAGGAAAAACGCGAATCCCCCGTAAGCCGGGATTGAACCTTGAAAAAATTTATCGCAAAAATCGTGCAAACTGGCATTTGATTGCCGCGGATTTTTCCGTTAATGAAGATTGTATCCACTGCCAAAAGTGTGCCAGCATTTGTCCTGCAGGTAATATTTCTGTGGAAAACGGAAAAGTCACATTTCTAGATCATTGCGTGGGCTGTCTGGGATGTTACCACCGCTGTCCGCAAAAGGCGATTAACTACAAAAATCAAACGCAGAAGAAACCCCGCTACGTCAATCCGAATGTAAATGAGGCTGATATTACGCAGTGACGTATTCCCGAATAGTATCCGGCGTTTGTTTTAATTTTTATTTTGTTCCTTGATTTCTGCATAAAACTTTGCTATGATTACCACAATAACAGTATTATAGAACAGGAGTGAATTACATGAAAAGAAACGAACAGAAATTTTTCCTTTGCAAGCACTGCGGTAATCTGGTTGGTCTGGTGAACAATGCGGGCGTACCAATGATTTGCTGTGGTGAGGAGATGACTGAGCTTGTACCTAACACCACAGACGCAGCGCAGGAAAAGCACGTCCCTGTTGTCACTGTTGAAGGTAACGCCGTTACCGTATTCGTTGGCTCTGCCGGACATCCGATGACGCAGGAGCATTCCATTCAGTGGATTTACCTTGAAACAAGGTGCGGCGGACAAAGAAAGAATCTCACTCCGGATAATGAGCCGAAAGCAGTCTTTTTGCTGGAAGATGATGAGCCGCTTGCCGTTTTTGCTTACTGTAACCTCCATGGGCTTTGGAAAAAAGAAATTTAACCCGAATGATAACAGAATTTAACCCCGTTCTGCCGCTTATTTGAGCCGGCAGGACGGGGTTTTTATTATATGCCGCTTTTTTTCAGGCTGAAATTCTGCCTGTTTTTCTTTTCTTTTCTGCTTTTGCTTTTTGCAGAAATCCGTTTTTCCAGTTCTACTGCAAAAAACGGTACAAGGGCTAACCCGGCGACAATCGCCCATTCGAAAAAGCCCAGCGGAGTCGTCTTGAAAATGACCGACAGCGGTTCATACATAATAACGCCTACCTGTAAGGCAAGGCAGACCAAGAAGCTGAACACCATTTTTTTATTGCTTGTGAAACCAATGTGAAACAAGGAATGGGACGAACGCATGTTAAACGCATGCACCAGTTGGGAAAGGCTCAGCACAGCAAAAGTCATGGTGCGCGCCGCAGCAATATTGAACCATATTCTGCCCACAGTAAAAGCAAGCAAGGCAAGGGCGCCAATCAGCGCGCCTTCCAGCGCAATTTCAATTCCCCGGCCGCCGGAGAACAAATGCTCTTTCGGGCTGACCGGTTTGCGTTCCATAATATCTTCTTCCACCGGTTCCACTCCCAATGCCATTGCGGGAAGGGAGTCTGTAACAAGGTTTACCCATAATAGCTGAATCGGCAGAAGGGGCGTCGGCAGGCGGAGCAGGGAAGCAGTGAAAATGGTAATAATTTCACCAATATTGCTGGAAATCAGGAAGTGCGCCGCTTTTTTGATATTTTCATAAATTCCGCGCCCTTCCCGTACCGCGCCGACGATGGTGGAAAAGTTGTCGTCGGTCAGAATCATATCCGAAGCTGCTTTCGCAACTTCAGTGCCGCCCTGCCCCATGGCACAGCCAATATCCGCAGTTTTCAGTGCAGGCGCGTCATTAACGCCGTCGCCTGTCATAGCGACAACCTCACCCGCAGACTGGAAAGCCTTCACGATACGTACTTTATGCTCTGGAGTCACACGGGCGAAAACTGTTGTGCCGCGGATTGCTTTTGTAAGCTCTTCTTCGGGGATACGGTCAAGTTCTGCACCGGTCATCGCTTTGTCGCCGTGCTCCAAAATGCCCAGTTCTTTTGCGATTGCTGAAGCAGTCAGCACGTGGTCGCCTGTAATCATTACAGGCTTGATACCTGCACCTTTGCACAGGCGTACTGCCTCTTTTGCCTGCGGCCGGGGTGGGTCCTGCATTCCTAAAAGCCCGCAGAAAATCAGGTCGCGCTCTGCTGTTGCAGGGTCGGAAGGCAGATTTGCAATATCCCGATATGCCACAGCAATTACGCGCATGGCTTTGCCAGCCATTGCCGCGTTAATGCGTTCAATTTCCGCACGCTTTCCGTCCGTCATTGCCGCAGAGCCGTTTCCTGTAGTATAGGCGGCGGTTTTGCGGATAAGGATATCCGGCGCGCCCTTGGTAATTACACGGTATCCGCCGGATTTTAATTGATGAATTGTTGTCATAAGTTTTCGTGAGGAGTCAAAGGGGAGTTCTTTCAGCCGTTTATATTCAAAATCAAGCTGGGTTTTAATTAACCCATGCTGTGCAGCGGCAATAACGAGGGCTGTTTCGGTGGGGAATCCTTGTGCCGTCCAATCCGGCTTGCGCCCGTGTAAAACAGAGTTGTTGCAAAGCGCGGCAAGGGTTAAGATTTCTTTGCCCTCACGGGAATCCATTGTTACCGTGCCCTGTGAAGAAGCCGTCTCCATAACCGTCATTTTGTTTTGGGTCAGGGTTCCGGTTTTGTCAGAACAAATAACCGTTGCGCTGCCTAAAGTTTCAACTGCGGGCAGTCGCCGTACAATGGCATGTTTTTTAACCATGCGCTGAACGCCGATGGCAAGCACGATGGTAACAATTGCAGGTAGGCCCTCCGGAATTGCCGCAACTGCAAGGCTGACAGAAATCATAAACATATCCAGCGGCGGAATTTTTTGAATCAGCCCCATCACGAAAATAATCGCGCAGATTGCCATTGCGCCGATTCCCAGCATTTTGCCGATTTGTTCCAGTTTGTTTTGCAAAGGTGTTTGCGCAGCTTCGCCGTCGTTAATCATTCCCGCGATTTTGCCGACTTCGGTGTTCATACCCGTTTCCGTTACCACGGCCTTACAATGCCCGCAGGTAACAATGCTTGCGGAAAATATCATATTTTTTCGGTCGCCTACCAGCGCGCCGCTCTCGCAGGTGCGGGAAGCGTCTTTATCTACCGGCAGGGATTCGCCTGTTAATGCAGATTCATCTGTTTTTAGGTTGGTTGCATCCAGCAGACGTGCGTCTGCCGGAACAAGGTCGCCGGTGTCAAGGATGATAATATCCCCGGGGACAAGCTCGCCGGAATCCAGTTCTAATTGTTTGCCGCCGCGCATGACCTTGGTTGTAGGCGCGGACATTTTTCGCAGGGCGTTGATGGCTTTCTCCGCTTTGCTTTCCTGAATTACGCCGGTGATGGCGTTAACAATAACAATCACCAAAATAATAATCGGGTCAAGAATATCACCGCTGCCATCCATATAAGAGGTGATGAAAGACACTGCTGCAGCTATGAGCAGGATAATCACCATGAAATCAGAAAATTGTTCCATAAATTTCCGCAGGAGGCTTTTCTGTTTCTTTTCTTTCAGGATGTTTTTCCCGTATTTTTCCTGGTAATGGTGGACTTCATGGAAACTTAGCCCCTTTGTCGGGTCGGAGTGGAAATGTTCCAGCACGTCCCTGTTTGTCATGCTATGCCAATCCAATATTATTACCTCCATACTTTTTCTTTTCAGTAATTTATATGCCTTGTCTATGCTTTTATTACAGGCACAGACAGGCATGTTTTCATATACTGGTAAAAGAAAATCCTTCGGAAAGGGGGAATTGTATGGATTTCATCGGTTGTTTGTTGCTTGCTGTATCCCTAAGTATGGATGCGCTGGGCATTGGAATTTCCTATGGGGTGCGGAAAATCAGGGTTCCATTCCTGTCCCGCCTGATTATCTGCGGCATTTCTATTTTTATTACAGGCTCAGCAGTGTTTTTGGGTGGCATGATTCTTTCCCTGCTCAATCCCGGGATTGCAAAATTTATCGGTGCGGGTATGCTTGCGCTTTTGGGATGCTTTATTATTTTTCAGGCATTCGTTGGGGAAGAACCCAAAAGAAAGAAAAAATGCGGCACGCTGAAAAGTATTTTTATTAAACCTTTTGGAATTACTATTAAGATTGTCCGTGACCCGATTTCCTGTGATTTTGATAAATCCAACCGTATTGATGTGTTTGAGGCGGTATACTTAGGCGTTGCGCTGAGCATTGACTCCTTCGGCGTAGGCATCAGCAGTGCAGTGTCAGGGTTAAACAGTATGGTTATTCCCATTGCGGCAGGTATCTGTCAGCTTTGCATGCTGTGTATTGGTGATTTTTTCGGCGCGCGCTTGGAAAAACTGCATTGGGGAAACAACAGGATATGGAATATCATTTCCGGCGCGTTGCTGGTAATAATTTCTGTCCTGCGTTTTTTTCTGTAAGGATAAAATAAAAACGCTTGTCTGAATCAAAGAAAGGCGTTTTTCAAATATAAACTGCCGATGGTTTTAAATATATTTGGTCTAAGTAAAATGATATTATAAAGAAAAGGCAGGCACAGCTTGATTTTTCCTGTGCCTGCCTTTGGTTTATTTTATATTTTTGTTGACGGATTGCTATTTATCAGTCAGCTTGTTCATCACAAGGCCAGTGATAATTTTTGGATAGAAATAAGTGGATTTCTGCGGCATTTTTTCTCCTGCGCCGGCTACATCGCGGATTTCTTCCACTCTGGTAGGATTTAGAATAAATGCACACTGGAAATCGCCCTTTTGAACACCATCGATGGCTTCGTCAAATATTTTAGTGTAGGTCAGATTGATTTGCTTTGCCATGTTTTCCTTGTCAATGCCCATGAGCTTTTCCAGAACAAGGGTATGCAGTACGGATACATCGAGATTGCGCAGAGCTTCGCTTTTATCCGGCAGCATGGACGCCATAACCGTTTTATCTTTCAGGACAAGCTGTGTCCATTCGTCTCCGCCGCAGTAGAAGCCGAAAGCTTTTTCTCCCTGTTCGTACAGCTTTTCCAATTCATCTTCCATATTGGCAATGCCTGTTTTGGCTGTCACATCAAAATATTCCCCGCAGGCATTGATGATAGCGTCTTTGTCAAATTGGGCAAGGTCGCGCACAAGGCGGTGTGTTGGGAATACTACTAAGCCCGGGTTTTCCATATCAACCAGCATCATCATGACATAATCTGCCGCGTCGCCTTCTTTGGCAAGCCCACGCTCACGCAGGGAATCGCGGAAATTCAGTGCGGTTTCATAACGGTGGTGTCCGTCTGCAATATAAAGTTTACGGTCGGTAAAATCACCGCAGATTGATTGAATTGCGCTTTTATCCTTGATAATCCATAGTCTTTGCACAATGCCTTCTCCGTCAGTGAACTCAATATCCGGTTTCCCGGCAGAGAGGGCTTCAATCCTGCTTCTGGTAGTGCCGGACTCATCCATATACAGGGAGTAAATCTGGCTGAAATTGCACATAGTTGCGTCCATAAGCTGAAAACGGTCTTTTTTTGCTTTGGAAAGCGTTTCTTCATGGGGCAGGACAATTTCCTTAGAGAATTCTTCCAGCTTAACGCGGCAAACGAAACCGCGGATGCTGCTGCGCTTGCCGCGGGCGGTGAATTCTTCCTCATAAATGTAAAGCGCATCCTCGTCTTCAGTTGCCACAATCCCGTCAGCTTCCCACTGGCGCAAAATCTCTCCTGCGCGGGCATAAGGATCCTGTCCTTCCCGCGGAAGTTCCAAACGGATAACGTTGTGTTCGTTTTTTTCCAGATAAGCCTTGCGCTGTTCTTCGCTGATGATATCGTATGGCGGGCAGGCAAGCTCAGAAATCGGGCCTGCTTTCGGTGTGAAACGCAGTGCCTTAAAAGCTTTGATTTCAGCCATAAACTACACTCCTAACATTTTCATTCTTACTTACCATTACTATATTAAAGGGTATTCGCCTATAAAGTCAACACCAACTTTGCCAAAGGCCGGATTTTTGACAATATAACTTGGAGAGAGTATAATAAAAGCCTTGTAAATTGCTTGAAAAGGAAGGAAATCGCATGGGAAAATTGATTGATGCACACACGCATATTTTTCCGGATAAAATTGCAGGAAAGGCAAGTGTGGCGATTGGAAATTTTTATAATAATTTTCACAGTATGGAAGCAGACGGTACTCTGACACGGCTAATGGAATTAGGAAAACAGGCAAAAGTGGACCATTATGTGGTGTTTTCTGCGGCAACCCGTCCAGAACAGGTGCATTCCATTAATGATTTTATTGCGGTGCAGATGAAAGCAAATCCGGGCAAAGTAACGGGGTTAGGTACACTGCACCCTGATATGGAAAGCCCGGAGGAAGAGATTGACCGGATTATTTCTCTGGGGCTGAAAGGAATTAAACTCCATCCTGATTTTCAGGAATTTTATGTAGATTCACCGGCGGCAAAACGTATTTATGCATATTTGGAAGGGAAACTTCCGGTGTTATTCCATGCGGGGGATTACCGCTATTCTTATTCTTCGCCGCGCCGTATTGCGCAGGTAAGCGATGAATTCCCAGACCTTCAGATTATCGCCGCGCATTTCGGCGGCTGGTCGGAATGGCGGCAGGCAATTGAATGGATTGTGCCGCGCAAGCGTATTTGTGTGGACACCTGTTCCGCCCTGTATTCCATGAGTGATGAGGAGGCTTATAAAATCATTCAAATGTACGGTGCAGACCGTGTGCTGTTTGGTACGGATTACCCTATGTGGACTTATGAGGAAGAACTTGAAAAACTGCGCCGGCTGCCTCTGACGGAGAAAGAGCAGGAAATGATTTTCTGGAAAAATGCACAGGAGATATTCGGTATTTGCCTGTAATTGGTAATTTTAGTGGTAATTGTACAAAAAAATATCTTTTCAGCATAACTTTTCAATAAAAACCTGTTATAAACCTTTCTTTATTAGAAATTTTAGTGTAATATATATAAGTTATTAGCCATTATGCATGTATGTTAAAAAACTGTTTACATTTGCGCAATGCGGCGGGAACAGCATGCGGGTATGGTATTCTTAGCTGATTATTGATTTTTCAGGAAATACAGGAGGGATATACATGATTGAGGTCAGCCACCTGACGAAGAAATATGGCGACCATGCTGCGGTGCAGGATATCAGCTTTTCTATTGAAAAGGGCGAAATCCTCGGTTTTCTTGGGCCGAACGGCGCGGGAAAATCTACAACAATGAATATACTCACCGGCTACCTTTCCCCCACGGAGGGCACAGTTTCCATTAACGGCTTCGATGTTCTGGACAAGCCGCTGGAAGCTAAGAAGCACATTGGCTATCTGCCGGAAATCCCCCCGCTTTATACAGACATGACTGTGCGGGAATATTTAGGTTTTGTTTATGCCCTGAAAAAGTGCACTTTGCCGAAAGCGCCGCACTTAAAGGAAATTTGTGAACTTGTAAAAATCGACGATGTTGCGGGAAGACTGATCCGCAACCTTTCCAAAGGATACCGCCAGCGTGTGGGCATTGCCCAGGCATTGGTGGGTAACCCTGAGGTTCTGATTTTGGATGAACCCACGGTCGGCCTTGACCCAAAGCAGATTATTGAAATCCGTAATTTGATTAAACGTTTGGGGCAAAGCCATACCATTATTTTAAGTTCCCATATCCTTTCAGAGATTCAGGCAGTCTGCAAGCGTGTCATTGTGATTAACCGGGGGATGCTTGTGGCTGACGGCACGCCGGACAGCCTTGCAAAATCCCTGACGGGTGACCGCCGTCTAACCGTGCGTGTAGCCGGTAATGAAAGTGAAATCCAGCGTGTACTGCGCGGTGCTTCCAATGTGGAAAAGGTTACGGCGCTCGGTTCCAAAGAACCTGGAAGCTTTGATTTTATAGTGGAAGGGCGTACGGGTGCGGATATCCGCAAGAGTGTGTTTGAACAGCTTGCGGAACGCCGGATGACGCTGCTTGGAATGAAAGGCGCTGAAATGTCGCTGGAGGAAATCTTCCTGCAATTGACGGATGGCAGCAAAGAGATTACGCCGATTATTGACCGTGCCCCGGTAAAACGTGTGCGTAAATCCGAATTGAATACAGACACGGTGCAGGATGCAGATGCAAAGGAAGAAGGCGCGCAGGATGTGCCGGATAAGGAGGAATCCAAATGAGAGCCATTATAAAGAAGGAACTGCAGGGCTATTTTGCTTCCCCTCTTGGCTATGTGTTCCTTGCAATCTATTTCTTTTTCGGCGGCTGGTTTTTTAAAACCATGGTGATTGATTATGCGATTACGCATTTCAGTTATTTGTTTACTTCCATGTTTACCATTAACCTGTTTGTTATCCCGATTCTTACTATGCGGTTGATGAGCGAAGATAAACGCCAGAAAACTGACCAGCTGCTGATGACCGCCCCTGTCAGCCCATGGGGAATTGTTGCAGGCAAATATTTTGCCGCGTTGATTGTGTTTATCGTTTCCCATATTATATTTGTTGTTGAGGCGGTTTCGCTTTTGAGTTTTGGCACGATAGAATGGACTGTGTTCTTGACGGAAATGCTGGGATCTGTTCTGTTGGGCGCCGCTTTTATTGCAGTGGGCCTGTTTATTTCAAGCATTACAGAAAGCCAGGTGGTTGCGGCAGTTTCTACATTTGCTGTTTCCATGGTGGTTATGATGATGGATAATTTTAAGACGGACGCTGTCCCGTGGCTGAACCAGGTGCTTGACTGGATGTCATTCAGCGGACGTTATAACGATTTTATGATCGGTGTGTTTAATTATGCCGACGCTGTATTTTTCCTGAGTATTGCCGCTGTGTTCCTGTTCCTTACAGTGCGCCTGCAGGAAAAGAAACGCTGGAGCTAAGGAGGGTACATAAATGAACCATTCAAGTTCTGCAAAATCCCGGCGCTTTAAATTTGGCGCCGCGGCAACGGTTTTTACCGTACTGTTTGTAGTGGCTGTTATTATCTTTAATATTGTTGCGTCTGCTTTGGCGGAAAGGTTTCCGCTGAATCTTGACCTTACGCCGAATGCGACGTACAGTCTGAGTAAAGAGGCTGAAAGTTATATCAAAAACGTGAAGGAAAAGGTTGAAATTACGGTTATCGGTACAGAGGCACAGTTTGCTAACGGCAGCTATGCTTATAGGGAAATTCCATCCACGCAGCCGTTTGAAAAGTATTTTGCTTCTATCAGCCAGATTTTAAATGAAATTCCAAAGATAAATCCATTGATATCAGTGAACTATAAGGATAAAACAGCAGACCCGTCTTATTTCCAGCAGTTTACAGAAGATTTGAGCAATGGAATGATTGTTGTAAAGAGTGAAAAACGTCATCGCCTTTTGACATATTACGATTATCTGACCATTGTAGATGATGTTAACAACTCTCAATATTCTACTTATCTCCAAATGGGTTATTATATTAAAAGGGTTACCGGCTCCAATCTTGAAAATGCGGTTTGTTCTTCCCTGATTAATGTAACAGCGGAAAGTTTGCCTGTTGTTACAATACTTACGGGACACAATGAAGAAACCCTGTCTGCATATACAAATATGCTGACTTCCAATGGTTATGAGCTGAAAAGCTGCAACATTGTAACCGGCGATATTGAAGAAGCAACTGAATTTCTGGTGATTGCCGGTCCAAAGCGCGACTATTCTGAGGACGATTTGGCGAAGCTGGACAAATACCTGGAAAAGGGCAAAAACCTGATGGTATTCCTTGACCCGAGCGTAGGCGGGCTGGATAATCTGGAAGCTTTTTTGGCAGAATGGGGTATCAGTGTAGGCAAAGAGATGATTGTGGAAAGTGATAACGCAAATGTTTATCAGGATATTTCTTATGTAGTCAGCTATTATAATGATACGGATTATACTGCCGGTTTGAATGCGCCTGCAGTATTGCCGAAAAGCCGGCCGCTGAATATTCTCTGGGAAGAGAAAAATGGGATTACTGTGAAAAGTATTGTAAAAACATCTGATACGGCAGTACTTTACCCTGTGGATGCAGGCACTTCATGGACTGTGGAACAGGGGCAAAAGGGGTCCTATAACGGAGTTACCAGAAGCACCAAGCTGGTGTCTTCCGGTGAGCAGGGCAGGGTGTATTCCAATGTCTTTGTCTGCGGCAGTATGTATTTTGTTTATGATAATAAAAATCCAAACAATTTCCTTTCCAACCCATCGTTCGGCAATGCAGAGCTGGCGCTGAACATTGTTAATAAGAGTACGGATACCGACGCTGAAAAACTCAACCTGATTACCAAGGTCATTGATCCGCAGGAATTGCAGAACATGACGTTGAAAGACGCCAATGTATACGGCGTAGTCTTTATGGCTGTTATTCCAATCTTAATGCTGCTGGCAGGCCTTGGCGTATGGATTTGGAGGAAACGCTTATGAGTAAGCAAATCCGCAATATCATCATTGCTGTGGTGGTTGTGCTTTTGCTTGTGGGCGGTCTTGTGCTGATTCGGTTACTGCCTGCGTCTCAGCAGCAGGGTGGTGGGGATGTTACAACGACGGCCTCCTCATCGAATACAACAACGCAAGGGCAAACAGCCGCCCCGGCGGAAGAAGGCATTTATCTAACCCAGAATGAAGAAGGGAATCTGGATACAATTGAGATTGCTAATGAATTCAGCAGTTACAAGTTGGTGCAGCAGCAGAAAAACGTATGGGTTGTAGACGGTTATGAGGATATCTTAACCGGCGACGCGGTTCCTTTTATTGTAGATTCCTGCGGCAACTTTAAAGTTGCTTCTGTAGTGGAAAAAAATTGCAGTGATTTTTCTAAATACGGGCTGGATAAACCAGTGGCAACTATACGTATTTTGTTCAGGGACAGTTCTGAAATGACGGTGTATTTTGGCGGTGTAAATCCGTCTTCATCAACAAAATCAAGATATCTGTATGTAAAAAACGGCAAAGATGTGTATGAAGAATCTGTCGGTCTTTATACCGCGTTTTCCAATAAGCTGGAGGATTTGTTCTCCACTGAAATGCTGTCTCCGCAGAAAACAACGGATTCGGAAGGGAAAACTGTTTTTGCAGATATTGACAGCATCGTGCTTGGCGGAAAAGCACGTGATAAGGAAATCAGTATTACAAAAAATAAAGATTCCGGCAAGCAGACCTCCGGCAATTTGGTGTTTACAGAAAGCAAGATGGTTATCAACAGTCCCATTTCCGCACCGTTAGATACTTCCACAGAAAGCGGCCGTTTTGGAACCACCTATTCCAGACTGACGGAAACGGGTATTACGGCTTCAACTGTGGCAAAAGTGCATCCGACAGATGCAGAAAAAGCAGAGTTTGGTCTTACAGAGCCGGCATATAGCTTGACCTTTACAAGTCAAGGGAAAGAATATCATTTTTATTTCAGCGAGCTGAATCCGCAGGAAGGTGCTTATTACGCAATGGATGAATTTGGGCTGGTAATTTTCCGCCTGAATGAATCCAGCGGAAAGTGGGTTACAGCAACTCTTGACGAACTGGCTCCGAAAAAGCTTTATGAAGGCAACCTTTATCAAATTTCCAAAGTTACCGTTAAAACAGAGGATGGAAGCAAAGCGTTTGATATTATACAGATGGGTGATTATCAGGTAAATGTAAAAGAAGGCGGCAGAGAAGTTGATGCAGGTGCATTCCGAAGGTTCTTTGATGCAGTCTGCGGTTTAGAATGGGTGGATGTCTCGAATACGGTTCCGACTATCGGTGGAAAGGATACGGTTCTTGAAATCCGTATTGCATATACCGGTGAAGCGGGATATTTTCAGGATGTTATTACACTGACTAAGAGTTCTGCCCGCCGTTATCTGATTGGTATTAATGGCAAAGGCGCTTTTGCATGTGATTCTAATGGACTGAATTCCATTTTGACTGCTTATCAGCTGCTGTAGTCCTAACTGTAAAAAGTAAATTGAACCAATAAGTTTGGTCTGTGATTGCGCGTAGTGCAATCACAGACCAAATATTTTTTATGGGCAAATATAATTTACTTGACATAGGGCAAATAGAGTGGATGATTTAATAAACTCTAATAATGAAATTTTGTTTTTTCACTTTTATTCCGCTTTTTAATAAAAGAATTGATTTCTATACTCTTTTGGTATACAATAACTGTATTATAAGAAAAGTCTGGAGGCATTACAATGAGCGAGGACGTAAAAAATCAGGAAGCCGGCGGATGTTCCGGTGATTGTTCCAGCTGTTCATCCGGCTGTGACAGCGCGATTCAAAAAGACCCAGTGAATGAACACAGTATTGTTCGCCGCGTAATCGGCGTGGTAAGCGGCAAGGGCGGCGTTGGCAAGTCATTAACCACTTGCTTGCTGGCAACTGCCATGCAGAGCAAGGGCTATGCCTGTGCAGTGATGGATGCGGATGTGACTGGTCCTTCCGTACCGAAATCTTTCGGTATTAAATCCCGTGCAGAGGGCAGTGAATTTGGGATTCTCCCGAAAGAAACGCGTACGGGAATCCGTATTATGTCTGTAAATTTATTGCTGGAAAACGAAGAAGACCCGGTTGTTTGGCGAGGCCCGGTAATTTCCGGCGTTATTAAACAGTTTTGGAATGAAGTATTTTGGGGTGACATTGACTTTATGTTTGTAGATATGCCGCCGGGAACCGGAGATGTACCGCTGACAGTGTTCCAGTCACTCCCGTTGGATGGGATTGTAATTGTCACAACGCCGCAGGATTTGGTGCATATGATTGTAAAAAAGGCATATAAAATGGCAGAAATGATGAATGTTCCTGTTCTGGGTATTGTGGAAAATATGAGTTATGTTAAATGTCCATGCTGTAACGACACATTCAGCGTTTTCGGCGAAAGCAGTGTGGATGAAATTGCAAAGGAATTAGGAATTCCCGTGCTTGCAAAACTGCCGATTGACCCGAAAACATCAAAGCTTGTAGATCAGGGTGCAGTTGAACTTGCGGATGACCAGTATATCCGGCCTGCCGCAGATTATATTGAACAAACGCTGGTGAAATAGGCTTAAAAAGACCGCTATGGAGAACCATGGCGGTTTTGTGCGTTTTTTCGTGGATTTTTTCTTGCTGAAACGCATGGAGTTATGATATAATTTTACCCTTATGGAAAAACCATACGGGAAGGAAGTTTCAATATGGATATTATTGCTCAGCTTACAAAAGAATTTTCGCTGCAAAAATGGCAAGTGGAAAACACTGTAAAATTGATTGATGAAGGCAATACGATTCCCTTTATTGCACGTTACCGCAAGGAAGCACACGGCACGCTGGATGACCAGCTGCTGCGCCGGCTTTCCGAACGGCTGGAATATTTAAGGAACCTTGAAAAACGCAGGGAGGAAGTATCGTCTTCCATAGAATCACTGGGGTTTATGACTCCGGAAATTGCGCAGCAGCTTTCTGCCGCAGTTACCCTTGCGGAAATTGAAGACATTTATCGTCCTTATAAACCAAAACGTCGTACCCGTGCTTCTATTGCAAAAGAAAAGGGGCTGGAGTCTTTAGCGCTGGCAATTTTGGAACAGGGGGCTCAACCGCCGGACGCTCTTGCGCCGGCTTATATCAATGCAGAAAAAGAGGTCAATACCGCAGAAGAAGCGTTGCAGGGGGCAATGGATATTATTGCGGAAATAATTTCGGACAATCCGTCTATCCGTAAACGTCTGCGTAATTTGTTTACCGTTTGCGGCATTGTGTCTGCGAAAGCGGTAAATCCGGAGGAAGACAGCGTTTATCAGCAGTATTATGATTACAGCGAGCCGGTCAGTAAAATTGCAGGGCACCGTATACTTGCCATTGACCGTGGTGAACGGGAAGAGTTTCTGCGCGTTAGCGTAACCTTAGAGGATGCCAAAGCAATGAACGTGGTAGTTTCTGAAACAATTACAAAAGATAGTTCTCCTTGTGCGGATTTTTTGCAGGATGCGGCGCGGGATGCTTATGACCGGTTGATTTATCCTTCCATAGAGCGGGAAATCCGCTCCATGCTGACGGAAAAAGCTTCGGAATCTGCAATCCGCGTCTTTTCCACAAATCTTCGTCAACTGTTGATGCAGCCGCCGGTGAAAGGTAAAATTACTTTGGGGCTTGATCCGGGCTACCGCACAGGCTGTAAAGTTGCCGTAGTAGACGCAACAGGCAAAGTGCTGGATACAGGCGTGATTTACCCAACGCTTTCCGGACAGAAAGTTTCTGAATCCAAAATTGTCCTTAGAAAATTTATAGAAAAGCACAGCGTGGAACTGATTGCTATTGGCAACGGGACTGCTTCCAAGGAAACAGAAATTTTTGCAGTAGAACTGCTCAAAGAAATGGGAAGAGAAATCCCTTATATGGTAGTAAGCGAAGCAGGCGCGTCCGTTTATTCTGCGTCAAAGCTTGCAGCTGAGGAATTTCCTGAATTTGATGTTTCCCTGCGTAGTGCTGTGTCAATCGCACGTCGTTTGCAGGATCCGCTTGCAGAGCTTGTAAAGATTGATCCTAAAGCCGTAGGCGTTGGGCAGTATCAGCACGATATGCCGAAAAAGCGGTTGGATGAAGCTTTGGGCGGTGTGGTGGAAGGCTGTGTGAATAGTGTGGGTGTGGATTTAAATACAGCTTCCCCATCCCTCTTGTCTCGCATTGCAGGGGTAAATGGAACGGTAGCGAAAAATATTGTTGCATTCCGTGAAGAGAATGGCGCGTTTACCAGCCGTGCCCAACTAAAAAAAGTACCGAAGCTTGGGCCGAAGGCATTTGAGCAGTGCGCAGGTTTTCTGCGCGTGCTGGAAAGCAAAAATCCTCTTGACCGAACGGCGGTTCATCCGGAATCATATGATGC
Source organism: uncultured Eubacteriales bacterium (assembly GCA_934546985.1). Classification (GTDB taxonomy): domain Bacteria; phylum Bacillota; class Clostridia; order Oscillospirales; family Acutalibacteraceae; genus CAKTEE01. The sequence goes on along the minus strand of CAKTEE010000004.1, from coordinate 166,806 downwards.
GGCGAAACTTTTGCTGACGCTGTGCGGTTATGATATGCAGGATGTTGCCTGCGGAAACCTTACGGAACTGGAAAACCGTGCGGAAAGCTTTGGTGTGGAAGAATTGGCGAAGCGTATTGGTGTAGGAGTTCCAACGCTTCAGGATATTATAAAGGAATTGCTGCGCCCCGGCCGCGACCCGCGGGACGAACTGCCACAGCCATTGCTGCGCACAGATATTTTAGATATAAAAAACCTGCAGGCAGGTATGGAATTGACAGGTACAGTACGGAATGTTATTGATTTTGGCGCATTTGTAGATGTTGGTGTGCATCAGGACGGGCTTGTTCATATTTCGCAGATTACCAATCGGTTTATCAAACATCCCAGTGAAGTTCTAAAGGTTGGGGATATTGTAACTGTATGGGTGCTGAGCGTTGACGTGCCGCGCAAGCGGATTGCTCTAACCATGCTGCCGCCCAAGGCTGAAGAAAAACGCGCGTAATGTTAAAATGAATCCAGAGTTTAATTAAGGGTAAAAAGTGTTTATGTGAAGCGCTGTGGATGATGTGAAATACAAAACATACACGTTGCCGCTGGATAGGAGTTTGTGAAAAGTGCAAAATTATGAGAATCTTTCATCATATACCAAAGATGAACTTATCAGGCTGATTGAAATATATTCTAAAAATTGGCTGGCGTTGGATGGGGTATGGTTCCAGTCGGTAGAAAGAAAAGACGGTATGGATGCGGCTATGTATCATGATGCCGAAGCTTGGAAACGCTTTACGGTGATTGAAGCGAAGCGGATCAAAGAATTTTTGGGTCTGGAAGAACATCCGGGGGTTGAAGGACTTGCAAAAGCCCTCCGCCTGCGTTTTTATGCGAACATCAATGAAGATAAAATTGAAATTAACGGCAGTACTGTGGTTTACAGTTCAGTAAAGTGCCGCGTCCAAACTGCCAGAGAAAGAAAAGGGATGCCATTCCATCCGTGCAAGCAGGTGGGGCTGATTGAATACAGCGGCTTTGCGAGAGAGATTGACGACCGATTTCACTGCCAATGCCTGAGCTGCTATCCAGATATTACGGATGAAAGCTGTTGCTGTAAATGGAAATTTACGCTTGAGGAAAACGAAAACAGCCGTGAAGTATAATGGTTCCGCCGTAGAAAAAACGAAGAGATTTGAAAAAATAAAATCCATCAAGAAGATTATTTTTGCATATTATATGGGATGTGTCTTGTGCACATAAAAGTTATCAGCCGCGGAAAATTGTTCCCGCGGCTGATAACTTTTATGATGGAATTTATTCTTGTACCAATACCTTCAGAATTTCACCGACATAAGTGCGGTGGAAATCTCCTGCAGCATAGTTATCCATAATGGATGGGTCAAGAAAACCTTTGGGGTCCATATCCTGATATGCAAGTTTTTTGCAAATCAGTACAAGGGAAGCCTCTTCAAAATATACGCCGCTGTCGCTGACGGGTGTAAATCCGCATTCTTTTACTTTGTCAATTTCTCTGCCGGATTTTGCACCGCAGAGTGCGAGTTCTTTCTTATAGCCGTCGAAAAAGCAAAGGGTGAAGTAATCGCTTTTTTCCATAAATTCAAAAGTATACCTCTGCGGACGGATAAAGGTGAATACCACGTCTTTTTTCCAGAGTTCGCCCACGCCTCCCCAGCTTGCTGTCATGGTGTTGAAACCAGTTTCATTACCGGCGGTTACTAACATCCAATGGTCGCTAATCAGTTCGACTGCACTGGTTTTAATATCACGGATATTTGTTTCACGGAACCCCATAAAATCGCCCCTTTCAAATGTTCATAAATCTATTATATGCGGAAATTTTTTGATGTAAAGCCTTTTTGCAGAATGCACAGCGCCATGAAAAAGGGGAGGAGGGAAAATGTATAATGCATGTATAGTATGAATATACATTGATTTTTGAATATTCTTACTTTTTTTCTGTGGACTATAAAGATATCGGCATAGTAAAACATGAAGTTATTGGTAAAAAATAGCTAAAAATAAAATTAGACAATGAAATAATAATAGGTATGCCTACAAAAATAGCCTGTCATGAATAAATATGCAAATATCTCTTGATTTTATGTATGAAAGTTGTATAATAACCCATATAGCAGACAATTTCACCCAGTTAAAAATACGGAGGGTTTTAAAATGAAAAAAGATAAAAAAGATATTAAAAAAGTAGTTTTGGCGTATTCCGGCGGTTTGGATACCTCTATTATTATTCCGTGGCTCAAAGAAAACTACAATAATTGTGAAGTTATTGCGGTTTCCGGCGACGTAGGCCAGGGAACTGAACTGGACGGTCTGGAAGAAAAGGCGATTGCCACAGGCGCTTCTAAGCTGTATATTGAAGATTTACACAAGGAATTTCTCGAAGAATTTGTTTGGCCGACCCTCAAAGCAGGTGCAGTTTATGAAGGGCAGTATCTGTTGGGTACTTCTTTTGCCCGCCCTGTTATTGCAAAGCGTATTGTTGAAATCGCTTTGGCAGAAGGTGCGGACGCAATCTGCCACGGCTGTACCGGTAAGGGAAATGATCAGGTTCGTTTTGAGCTGACCATTAAGGCCTTTGCTCCGGACATGGAAATCATCGCCCCGTGGCGTACTTGGGATCTGAAATCCCGTGAGGAAGAAATTGAATATGCAGAAGCACACAATATCCCCCTGAAAATCAACAGGGAAACCAATTATTCCAAAGATAAAAATATCTGGCACCTCAGCCATGAGGGCTTGGATTTAGAAGATCCGGCAAATGAGCCGAAATATGATGAAATTCTGGAAATGGGCGTTTCTCCGGAAAAGGCGCCGGACGTTCCTACCTATGTTACTATCAGCTTTGAAAAAGGTGTCCCGGTTGCTGTGGACGGCGTAAAAATGGAAGCCTATGACTTGCTGACAAAGTTGAATGAGCTTGGCGGTGCAAACGGCTGCGGTTTGGTTGACATGGTAGAAAATCGTCTTGTAGGCATGAAATCCCGCGGTGTTTATGAAACCCCCGGCGGTTCTATTCTTTATAAAGCACACGCTACATTGGAAACTCTGTGCCTTGACAGGGACACTCAGCATTATAAGCAGGATGTTGCCAACCGTTTTGCGGAGTTGGTTTACTACGGTCAGTGGTATACCCCTCTGCGCGAGGCGCTCTCCGCATTTGTTGACAAAACGCAGGAGACCGTTACCGGTGATGTAAAGCTCAAGCTCTACAAAGGCAATATTATCAACGTAGGCGTTACTTCTCCATACAGCCTGTATGATGAAGACATCGCTACCTTTGATGAAGATGAAGTTTACGACCAGAACGATTCTGCTGGCTTCATTAACCTGTTTGGTCTGCCGATTAAAGTAAAGGCAAAGAAAATGCTCGGCAGCAAATAAACTGTAATTTTATATGTGCAAATGCAGGGCGTGGGGGATATGTTATCCCCCGCACCCATTTATAAATTTTAGGGATTCATCCCTTTAGTGGATATAATCCGCGAATAGCAGGTAAAACCTGCGGAGGAGGTAGTCGGTTTGAAACTTTGGGCCGGACGCTTTAGTAAAGAAATTGATAAAAAAACCAATGATTTTAATTCATCCATTTCCTTTGACAGCAGAATGTTTGAAGAAGACATTCAGGGAAGTATGGCACATGCGGCTATGCTGGGTGAAAGCGGTATTATTGATAAAAACGAAGCGGCAAAAATTGTCGCAGGGCTGGAACGTATCTATGAAGATATTAAAGACGGCACATTGAAAATCGATCCGAACGCGGAGGATATACATACCTTTATTGAAGGTGAACTGACACAGCGTCTCGGCGATACAGGCAAACGCCTGCATACCGCCCGTAGCCGCAACGATCAGGTTGCGCTGGATATCCGCATCTATATGAAAAAAGAATGCGATAATATTCGGGAACAGGTAAAATCTCTGATTAAAGTGCTTGCAGATAAGGCGGAAGAGCACGCTTCCACCGTTATGCCGGGTTATACCCACTTACAGAGGGCGCAGCCGATAACCTTCGGCCACCATTTGCTGGCTTATGCAGAAATGTTCATGCGCGATCTCGGCAGGCTTGAAGATGCGAAAAAACGTATGGATGAAATGCCTCTTGGTTCCTGTGCGCTGGCGGCTACCACTTATCCGATTAACCGTGATCGTGTCCGTCAGCTTCTTGGGTTTAAACGCCTGACTGCAAACTCATTGGATGGTGTTTCCGACCGTGATTTCTGCATGGAAATCGCCGCCGCTCTTTCTATTTTAATGGTTCATCTTTCCCGCTTTTCAGAGGAAATTATCCTTTGGTGTTCATGGGAGTTTAAATTTATAGAGCTGGACGATGCGTTTTCCACCGGTTCCAGCATTATGCCGCAGAAGAAGAATCCGGATATTGCGGAACTTGTACGCGGCAAATCCGGCCGTGTGTTCGGCGATTTAATGACCCTTTTGACAATGATGAAAGGACTGCCCCTTGCTTATAACAAGGATATGCAGGAGGATAAAGAGGCTGTTTTTGATGCGGCGGATACTGTAAAAATGTGTTTGACTGCGTTTGTACCGATGATTGCCACCATGAAAGTTCTGCCGGAAAACATGCGCAAAGCGGCGGCGAAGGGCTTTATCAACGCCACAGACTGTGCGGACTATCTGGTAAATAAGGGTATGCCGTTCCGTGATGCGTATAAAATTACGGGCGGTTTGGTCGCATTATGTATTCAGCAGGATAAAACGCTGGAAACACTGGAACTGGCACAGTACCAGCAATTCTCCAATTTGTTTCAGGATGATATTTATAAGGCGATTTCTTTGGATACCTGTGTTGCGGGCAGAAAAACCGTAGGCGGTCCCGCCCCGCATAATGTGGAAAATCAGGTAAAGCGTATAAGATTGCTTTTTGAGGACTAAACTGAAAATATAAATATGGCCCGCCGAATCATTGCCGGCGGCGGGGACTGGAATCAGCCGAAACGGCAGCGGTGAAAGGGTAAATGATATGAGTATAAAAGTTGGAATCGTTGGAGCAACAGGATATGCAGGGTTGGAACTTGTCCGCCTGATACTGTCCCATCCGGAAGCGGAACTGGTGGCTGTCAGTTCTGTCAGCTTCGAGGGGAAAACGCTTTCCAGCGTCTACCCGTGCCTGAATCAGATTTGCAATATGGTCTGCGGCACCAGTGAAGAGGTTGTGGCAAACAGCGATGTTGTGTTTGCATGTCTGCCACACGGGCTTTCGCAGCAGCTTGCAGCAGAATGTGCCGCTAAAGACGCAGTGTTTATCGACCTTGGCGCGGATTTCCGTTTGTATGATGAAAATGATTATAAAGAATGGTACGGCGGGGAGTTTCTGGATCAGGAGCTTCACGGGCAGGCGGTCTACGCATTGCCGGAGCTTTACCGTGAAGAAATAAAGAAAACCAAAATCATTGCCAATCCCGGCTGTTATCCTACCAGCATTGCTTTGGGGCTGGCGCCTGCACTGCGCACAGGGCTGATTGATACTGCCGGAATTATCATTGATTCCAAATCCGGAACTACCGGCGCGGGCAGGGGGCTTGCGCAGAATACCCATTTTCCGGATTGCAACGAATCTTTCGCGCCGTATAAAGTAGCTGTACACAGGCACACACCGGAGATTGAACAAACTTTGTCGCAGGTTGCAGGCGAAAAATTAAAGGTTACATTTGTACCGCATTTGCTTCCGATTAACCGCGGCATCGTTTCTACCATTTATGCACGTTTAAAGGACGGCGTTACCGCAGAGCGCGTGCGCAGTATTTATGAAAAGGTTTATAAAAACGAATATTTTGTCCGCGTTTTGCCGGAAGGGCAGACGGCGAACCTGAAAAACGTACGGTGCAGTAACTATTGTGATATTTCTGTTCATACAGATTGTAGGACAAATACTTTGATTATTGTTTCCGCCATAGATAATATGGTAAAAGGTGCGGCAGGCCAGGCAGTTCAGAACATGAATATTGTCTGCGGATTGCCGGAAGAAACCGGTCTTCAGTTGATTCCGCCGGCATTTTAAGCAAGAAGCGGCAGAAAGGGAAAAATTATGAGTGACATAAAATTTATCAGCGGAGGCGTGACTGCACCGGAAGGCTTTACAGCAAACGGCATTCATTGCGGCATCCGCAAAAATAAATCCAAACGCGACCTTGCGCTTATTTTCAGTGATACCGTCTGCGATGCAGCGGCGGTATATACCCAAAATCTCGTGAAAGGCGCGCCGATTGCCGTTACCCGTGCCAATTTGGGCGATGGGAAAGCGCGCGCAGTTATCTGCAACAGCGGTATAGCCAATACCTGCAATGCAGACGGAGTAGAAAAGGCACAGGCAATGTGCGAGGTGGCGTCCAGTGCACTGCATATCGGCGTAACGGATGTGATTGTGGCGTCTACCGGTGTTATCGGACAGCCGCTGCCAATAGAACCGATTGCCGGCGGCATGGAAGAACTGGTAAAAGGGTTGAGCCGGTACGGCAGTACGGACGCGGCGGAAGCTATTATGACCACCGATACCAGAAAAAAAGAATATGCCGTGGAATTTCAGCTTGGCGGTAAAACCTGCCGTATCGGGGCGATTGCAAAGGGCTCCGGCATGATTCACCCTAATATGGCAACAATGTTAAGTTTTGTCACGACAGATGCAGCGATTGCATCTGATCTGTTGGATAAAGCCCTGCATGAAGTGGTGAATGTTACCTATAATATGATCAGTATTGATGGCGATACGTCAACCAACGATATGGTGAGCATTATGGCGTCCGGCAAGGCAGGTAATGTATCTATCAAGGAAGAAAATGAGGATTACTATATTTTTGTTGATGCACTCTGCACCCTGTGCAGGACAATGGCAAGGGAAATTGCAAGGGACGGCGAAGGTGCGACCCATTTGATGGAATGCCGTGTCACAGGTGCAAAAACAGAGCAGATTGCCCGCTGTGTAGCCAAAGCCGTAATCTGTTCCAGCCTTGTAAAAGCGGCGATTTTCGGTGCGGACGCAAACTGGGGACGTGTGCTTTGCGCAATGGGTTATTCCGGCGCGGATATTGATGTGAACCGTGCCGATGTTGCTTTTGTTTCCGCCGCGGGAAGCATTACCGTGTGTAAAAACGGTGCAGGTGTAGCGTTCAGTGAGGAAAAGGCGAAGAAAATCCTGCTGGAAGAAGAGGTGCTGATTGACATTACCTTATATGAAGGGGATGGAAAAGCCCTTGCCTACGGCTGCGACCTGACGTATGATTATGTTAAAATTAACGGAGATTACCGGACTTAATAGCTGGATGGTGTGAGATATGCAGGAAATGAACGAAGATATCAAAGTATCTAATACAGACAGGGTGAAGGTTTTGGTGCAGGCGCTCCCTTATATTCAGGAGTATAACAATAAAACCGTTGTAGTGAAATATGGCGGCAATGCAATGATCAATGAAGAATTGAAAGAGCATGTAATGTCCGATCTTGTATTGCTTTCCCTTGTAGGCGTGCGCGTTGTGCTGGTACATGGCGGCGGGCCGGAAATCAGCGATATGCTTAAACGTATCGGCAAGGAAAGTAAATTTGTCAATGGCCTGCGCTATACGGATGAAGAAACCATGGAAATTGTGCAGATGGTTCTTGCAGGCAAGGTAAATAAAGAGCTGGTTCAGCGGATTCAGGGCCATGGCGGGCGTGCCGTTGGGCTTTGCGGTCTTGACGGTAGTATGATTCAGGCGGTACGTCATCAGGAAGGGCCGGACGTTGGCTTTGTCGGAGATATTGAAACGGTAGATGTTACCATTATTAACGATATGCTTGATAAAGGCTATATCCCTGTAATTTCCACTATTGGTATGGGAGAAAACGGCGCGGTTTATAATATCAATGCGGATACTGCCGCGGCGCGCATAGCCGCGGAACTGGGTGCGGAAAAGCTTTTGCTGATGACGGATGTACGCGGACTTCTGCGTGATAAGGATGACGAAAGCTCGCTGGTATCTGTGGTCAATGTCAGTGACGTAGGCAAGCTGAAACGGGAAGGGATTATATCCGGCGGGATGATTCCGAAAATCGACTGCTGCGTAGAGGCTGTCCGACGCGGTGTGCATCGCACTCATATTATAGATGGGCGCATTCCCCATTCGATTTTAATTGAGATGCTGACCCATGAGGGGATTGGCACAATGTTTTTATAATATACACACCGGAGCGGGCTTATCCGGTGCAGGTATAGACGGAGTTGATAACAATGAGTTTTGAAGAAATAAAAAAGAAATCAGAAGAAAGTATTATGCCGACCTACGGGAAATTTCCCGTTGCGATAGAGTCCGGAAAGGGTTCCGTTGTTACAGATACGCAAGGGAAACAATATATTGATTTTACCAGCGGTATCGGCGTCAACTCTTTAGGGCATGCAGAATCCGGCTGGATTGCGGCAGTTACGGAACAAATCAATAAATGCGCCCATGTTTCTAATTTGTATTATAATCCAACTACGGTGGAAATGGGTGCGAAGCTGTGTGAGATTTCCGGCTTTTCAAAAGTTTTTTTATGTAATTCAGGCGCGGAAGCAAATGAATGTGCAATTAAGCTTGCAAGAAAATACAGCTTTGATAAATATGGCGAAGGCCGGAGTACAATTATTTCACTGGTAGATTCTTTCCATGGCAGAACAATGGCTACCGTTACCGCTACCGGACAGGATTCCTTTCATCAGTATTTTCATCCTTTTCTGCCGGGGTTCCGGTATGCGAAAAAGACGATGCAGGATTTACTTTCCCAGTGGGATGAAACTGTTTGTGCGGTTATGATGGAACCGATACAGGGCGAAGGCGGCGTTATGCCCCTTGACCCTGCGTTTGTCAAAGAAGCCGCGGCGCTGTGCAAAGAAAAGGATGTCCTGCTGATTTTTGACGAGGTACAGACCGGTGTGGGCAGAACAGGTAAATTCTTTGCATGGGAAAATATCGGCGTTCAGCCGGATGTACTGACCTCTGCAAAGGGGCTGGCCGGCGGTTTGCCCGTTGGCGCATGCCTTTGCAAAGAAGAGCTTGGCAATGTGCTTGGTGCAGGCGTACACGGAACTACTTTCGGCGGAAACCCCGTTGCCTGTGCGGGCGCCCTGCGGGTTATGGAAGCTGTAACAGCAGATGGCTTTTTGGACGATGTGCAGAAAAAAGGCCGGTACATAAAAGAATGCATTTTAAAAATGGAAAACGTTGCGGAAGTCCGGGGGCAGGGCTTGATGATTGGTATTGTCCTGAAATCCGGTACGGCCAAAGGCGTTGCTGACCGGTGCGTTGCCAACGGTCTGTTGGTATTAACTGCAAAAGCGTTGGTAAGGCTCTTGCCTCCGCTGAATATTACACCGGAGGAATTGAAAAAAGGCCTTGCCATATTGGAAAAATCGCTGGCGGAAGAAGCCGCCGCTTCAGTATAAGGCAAATAAAAAGTTGTGGAGGAAAAACAATGAAACACCTGTTAAAACTGATGGATATGTCCACAGAAGAAATTCTTAACACCTTAAATATTGCGGATCAGCTGAAATATGAACAGAAGCATGGCATCCGTCATCACCATTTGGCGGGCAAAACATTGGGGATGATATTCCAAAAAGCCTCCACACGTACCCGTGTTTCTTTTGAAACGGGAATGTATCAGCTTGGCGGTTACGCACTTTTTCTGAGTGCAGACGATATGCAAATTGGGCGCGGTGAGCCGATTCAGGATACAGCGCGCGTCCTTTCCCGCTATCTTGATGGGATTATGATTCGTACCTATGCGCAGAAAGAAGTGGAAGACCTTGCTTATTACGGGAGCATTCCGATTATCAACGGTTTGACGGATTACTGTCATCCCTGTCAGGTATTAGCCGATTTAATGACTGTGCGTGAATATAAAGGCAGTCTGGAAGGGCTGAAAATGTGCTATATCGGTGACGGCAATAATATGACAAATTCCCTGATTGTCGGCGGAATTAAAACCGGTATGGAGGTTTCTGTCGCAACCCCTGTGGGCTATGAACCGGATTCTGGCGTCATGGGCTATGCGAAGGATAACGGCAAATTCCTGTGGACTACTGACCCAATGGAGGCGGCGCAGGGAGCTGATGTTATCTTTACCGATGTATGGTCCTCTATGGGACAGGAAGGGGAAGCGGAGAAGCGCCGCCTTGCCTTTGAAGGAATTTATCAGGTAAATAAAAAGGTACTCAGCGCGGCAAAAAATGACTGCATGGTTCAGCATTGTTTGCCTGCGCACCGCGGAGAGGAAATCACTGGCGAAGTATTTGAAGAACATGCGCCGGAGATTTATGATGAAGCGGAAAACCGTCTGCATGCGCAAAAAGCCGTTATGGTTCAGCTGATGGGCTGATTTTCAATCAATATTTTAATGGCCGGAGCCTTATCACTCCGGTCTTTTTTATATTTTAGATTAGCAAAAATTTAAGAATAAATGGTTTGGATATTTTCGTTTTGATAAAATAAAAACGGAGCCTGTCCTTAAAACAGGGCAGGCTTGGCTCGAATAAAGGCGGAATTTATATGTATTTGTTTGACTGGTTATATTGGTTGAATTATAATAAGGTCAATGGTTTGATTCTTTCTTTCCCGGACGGTTAACAATCGCAATACCGATACAAACGAGAACCAGAGAAAGCATGGCGGATAGTTTGAAAGCTTCTTCTTTCAAAAAGAGTGCGGAAAGCAATGTGCCGAAAACGGGAACAAGGAATTTATAGACAGAGATTTTTCCAACGGGATTATATTTTAAAAGAAGCGTCCAAAGCATAAATGCCGCCGCAGAAAGTACAGAAAGGTATGCCAGAAGAAGAATGCCGGCAGGGGTTATTTGCGGCAGAGTCCCATCGGAGACGGCACCCGTCAAAAGCAGGGCTGTGCCGCCGATGAATAGCTGGTAGCCTGTCACAGCCGCCGCGTCATGGTTCCTTGCCGCCCGCTTGCTCAGCAGTGCGCCAATGGCGGAGGATGCCGCTGCCAGCATAATGAAACCTTCCCCAAGCAGAGAGAAGCCGGCGTCCAATCCGCTGAGGTTAATTAAAGTAATTCCGGAAAAACCAATAAAACAGCCAATGGTTTTATGGACGGTAAGCTTATCGTCTGCATAAACAAAATGAGCAAGTATAACCGCAAGAAATACGCCGGTAGCGTTCAAAATAGAGCTTTTAACTCCCGTGGTGTAAGCAAGCCCGATATAAAAGAAAACGTATTGTAATCCGGTTTGCAGTAATCCCAAGACGGTAATATTCCATAAATTATTTTTTTCCGGCAAAACGAATTTTTTGCGTAAAATACTTGCGCCTGCTATAGTCAGCAAACCTGATGCAGTAAACCGTATACCGGCAAAAAGAAGCTTGGAGGGAATATCGCCGGCAGGAATAGCAAAAAGTTCATATCCGGTTTTAATACCTGGGTATGCGCTGCCCCACAGCAGGGTAGCGATGATGGCGGTTATTACAATAACAGGCGTTTTTGTAAAAACAGAGGCGGATGCTTTTTTCATCTAACGGCACGGCCTTTCCTTGATTCATTTAGAGATTATTATACCTCTGCCTGAACCTTTTGTAAAATCCATTTGGACAATTAAGGAGCGCATATGAAGAAAATTAATCAAAAAAAGAAAGGGGAAACCCTGTTAAAAGTACTGCCGTTGTGTGTAACAGGTTTGCTGGTGTTTTTCTGCTGGTTTTATCTGCGTGATTTCACATTTCAGGATATTCTCCATTTTACCCCGGACAACCTTTTCCTTGCGGCGTTGGTTATCATCTGCATTTATGCGTTTAAGTCTATATCTATTGTATTTCCCCTGACTGCGATTTTTATCAGTACGGGCGTTATTTTCCCATTGCCTTGGGCGCTGCTGGTCAATACCGTTGGGCTGTGGATATGTATTACCATACCTTATTTTATCGGGCGTTTTTCCGGTAGGGATATTGTGGGACGTTTGACAGAGCGGTATCCTAAAATCAAAAAACTGGAACAGTTTGGTATTTCCAATGAATTGATGACTTCCTACGTACTGCGTGCTGTTGCCGCTGTTCCCGGAGATGTAATCAGTATGCTTTTGGGCGCTATGGGTATCCGATACCCGGTTTATGTTCTGGGGTCAATGCTTGGCCTGCTCCCGCTGGCAGTTTTGCAGATATTGCTTGGGGTTTACCTCGATCAGCCGCTGTCCCCTCAGTTTATTATTCTGTTTGTTATTATGCTGTTGATTTCGCTGGGTTCTACCTTGTTGTTTAACCGTATGTCGAAAAAGAAGAAACAGGAGCCTGCCAATGCAGAAGATATGCCTTTGCAAAAATAGTGATTGATAGAACAGGACAGCGGGAACAGAAATACTGCTGTTTTTAAAGAAACAAACGGTCAGGTTAGCCGAAATATTAGTGATAACTGCCAGTTCATAAGTGCGCAGATTTTATTGTTTATGGAATAAGCATGTTGCTTGTGTAAGGAAAAAATGATAAAATAAATAGTTGGATTGAAACGAAAAATAAAGGTGGAAATATTGTGGATGTTAGAAATGAAGTAAGAAATGTGGCGATTATTGCGCACGTTGACCATGGTAAAACAACGCTGGTTGACCAGATGCTGCGCCAGAGCGGTACATTCCGTGAAAATGAGCAGGTGCAGGAGCGCGTCATGGACTCTAATGATTTGGAGCGTGAACGCGGTATTACTATCCTCTCAAAAAATACGGCAATCCATTATAAAGATGTTAAAATTAATATTGTAGATACCCCCGGGCATGCGGATTTCGGCGGGGAAGTAGAGCGCATTCTGCAAATGGTAGACGGCGTATTGCTTCTGGTTGATGCATTTGAGGGTTGTATGCCGCAGACCCGTTTTGTTTTGAAGAAAGCGTTGGGGCTAAAGAAAAAGGTTGTTGTCTGTGTTAATAAAATTGACCGTGCAGGCAGCCGCCCTGCGGAAGTAATTGATGAAGTTCTGGATTTGTTTATTGAACTTGGTGCGGATGATGACCAACTGGAGTTTCCTGTGGTTTACGCTTCCGGCAGGGAGGGATATGCTACTCTTGACCCAAATGTTCCGGGTACGGATATCCGTCCGGTTCTCGATATGATTATCAATGAAATACCGGCGCCATCTGGTGAATTAAACGCTCCTTTGCAGGTGCTGTTTTCCAATATTGAATATGATGAATATGTTGGACGTGTAGGCGTTGGACGTGTGGAGCGCGGGATGATTAAGGCAGGCCAGCAGGCAGTTTTGTGCCATACGGACGGGACTACAAATAATGTTAAAGTGACCCGTCTTTATCAGTTTGAGGGCCTGCGCCGTGTAGAGGTTGAAAGTGCAGCGTTAGGCGATTTAATTGCTGTTGCCGGTGTATCAGGCCTAAATGTAGGCGAAACTTTGTGTGCGGCAGACTGCATTGAACCGCTTCCGTTTGTAAAGATTGATGAACCAACCATTGCCATGAATTTTATGGTAAACAACAGCCCGTTTGCAGGGCGCGAAGGCAAGTTTGTAACCTCGCGTAATCTGCGTGACCGCCTTTTTAAAGAAGTGGAAACCAATATCAGTATGCGCGTAGAGGAAACAGATTCTGCCGATACGTTTAAGGTATCGGGACGCGGAGAACTGAGCCTTTCTATTTTAATTGAAACCATGCGCCGTGAAGGGTATGAATTTCAGGTTTCCCGTCCGAAGGTTATTTATAAGGAAGAAAATGGTGAACTGTTAGAGCCAATGGAGCTTTTAATTGTGGAAGTACCGGAAGCATATGTTGGTGCAGTGATTGAAAAACTGGGTTCCCGTAAGGCAGAGATTGAAAACATGTGGGCACGTGACGGCGGAGCAACCCATATTGAATTTAAGATTCCTTCCCGCGGTTTGATTGGTTATCGTTCTGAGTTTTTGACCGATACCAACGGAAATGGTATTATGAACCAGCTTTTTCAGGGTTATGAGCCTTATAAAGGCGATATCCAGACCAGAATGCAGGGTTCTATTATTGTACATGAGGATGGCGAAACCAGCGCGTACGGATTGTTCAATACGCAGGATAGGGGTACATTGTTTGTTGGTTCGGGCGTTCCGGTGTATGAAGGTATGATTGTTGGTGAAAACGCTAAAAATGAAGATATTGTTTGCAACGTCTGCAAACGCAAGCATATCACGAATATGCGTGCTTCCGGTTCAGATGAGGCTCTGCGGCTGGTTACGCCTACCATTCTCAGTTTGGAGCAATCCATGGAGTTTATTAAAGATGATGAACTGATGGAGGTAACGCCGAAAAGTATCCGTATGCGTAAAAAGATTTTGTCCAAAGAACAGCGGATGAAAAACGCCGCGAAAAAATAGTGACAATTCTGGTGATTTGTAATGATAGTAGATTTTCATACGCATGCCTTTCCTGAAAAAATTGCTCAAAAGGCAATGCAGGTGCTGTCTGCAAATGCAGGCAATATGATTCCTTATCATAATGGTACGGCGCCGTCTTTAATTGAATATGTAAAAAAAAGCGGAGCAGATAAAGCGGTAATGCTTAGTATTGCAACCAGTCCCCGCCAGCAGAAAAACGTGAATGATTTTGCAATAGAATGCAACGGGGATACCTTGGTGGCTTTCGGCAGTGTGCATCCGGAAGCGCCGGATGCATTGGAAGAACTGGAACGCATCAAAGCGGCAGGATTGAAAGGCGTTAAGCTTCATCCAGAATATCAGAACTTTTTTGTGGATGATCCCAGAATGTTCCCGATTTACAGAAAAATTTCAGAGCTTGGGCTGATTACTGTTTTTCACGCAGGGGTAGATATTGAGTATTTTGAGCCGGTTCATTGTCCGCCGGAACGTCTTGCAAAGGTTCTGCCTGTTTTTCAGGGTTCGCCTGTAGTTGCGGCGCATATGGGCGCATGGATGCTGTGGTACGATGTTGAAAAGTATCTGGTTGGTCAGGACGTTTATTTTGATACGGCGTTTTCTTATGGACGTATGCCGCGTGAACATTGCAAGCGTATCATAGAAAAACACGGCGCAGAACGCATCCTTTTTGGCAGTGATATGCCGTGGAGCGGGACAGATTTGGAAATGCGCTTTATTGACAGCCTTGGCCTGAGTGAAGAAGATAAGGCAAAAGTGCTTGGCGGCAATGCCTGCCGTTTGTTAGGGCTATCAAAGTAAAACAGCTAAAAAAAGGGTTTGGAGATTTTATCTCCAAACCCTTTTTAGCAAAATATTAACAATCAATAAGGTTGTTGTTAAAAATTTTAATTGATTTGTATCCAATATTGCCGGCGTTTTACAGACTGGCAAGCGAAACTCTGTTTTTTCTTTTAGTCTTTTCCGTGATGTGGGTTATCCGTAGCCTGCAATATAATCAAGGCTTACGTTATAAAATTCAGCAAGCATGATTACAATATTAAAAGGAATTTCCCGTTCTCCAGTTTCATACCGTACATATGTGGTTTTATGCATATGCATGATTTCCGCAAGCTTTCTTTGACTTAAATCGCTGTCTTCCCTTAAATCTTTTAAACGTCTATAAGGCATATAATTTCCTCCCAAGCCGAATCATCATATATTGATATCATACACCAATTGATGTACAAAAGTAAAGGAGGCAGTGAAATGTCGGGAAAACCGAAAAAAGAATATGTTATTTTAACAGAGGATGAGATTTATAACATTCAATATATGATTGGGGAACAGCGAAAGCTTTGTGGGGATTATGCTGGTTTTCATCTTCATTATATCAAATGGAGCAAAAATGAGTATTGGGTTTTACAATATGGTCATTGCGGAAAGCGAAGGTTCAAACACATTTTTGTTCAAGATGAAGCATGCTCTTATTGGCGGGAGAAAGATGCGGACGAGCTTTTGCAAGGCTTTCTAAACAAGTTTTGCCAGAATCACCTATAATTTTATACAAAATGAAACACCCATGAACAGCAGCCGAATAGTTCATGGGTGTTTCTCTGTTTGATTATTGCGTAAATTTGCTTACTGGTCGGAGTAATTATCAAAATATCCTTGGACCAAAACAATCGGTGTGCCTTTATCGCCGCTGCCGGAGGTTAAATCACAAAGTGAGCCGAGCAAGTCGATAATCCGGCGTGGCGTAGTTCCCTGAGATACCATCTGGCCTTTCAGGCTGCCTTCTTTGTGGGTAATATAGTCTTTAATTGCTGTTTTTAATGCGTCACCTTTTAAATGTGAGAATTGATTATCGGCAAGGTATTTTAATTTTACTTCGTTTGGGCGGCCTTCCAGCCCTTTGGTATAACCGGGGGAAACGACCGGGTCTGCAAGTTCCCAAATATGCCCCACCGGGTCACAGAATGCGCCGTCACCATATACCATAACTTCTACAACTTTTCCGGTTTTTTCCAGCATCTGCGCCTGAACTTTTTCTGCAAAATCCTGGCAGTCACGGGGGAACAGTTTTACAGTGGTTTCTGTTGCTTTATTGCTGCCAAGCAAGCCGTATTCTGCATGAAACCCACTGCCGTTTATCGGTTTATTCATAATATTATCCAATCCAAGAATAATTTCCGCACCGGCATTTTTCAAAAGCCGTTTGGAACGCTCACGGCTGTGAATATCACAGCAAAGCACGTTTTTAGAATAATTTAGAATGACACGCGGGTCATTGGCAAGGATAATTTCAATTTCAGTTCCGGCTTCTTCTGCTATGTTCCGGTAAAATTCGATGTAATCTACACCGGTGAATTCATGAGAAAGGGAACCAAAATGGGCGCGGAACTGGGGTTCTGTTAAAACATCGCTGTATGGGTTAATGCCTTTACAATCTAAATCATCAAGGGAAACCAAATGATTTCCAACTTCATCACACGGGTAGGCGAGCTGCAGCGTAATTTTTTTTGCCCCGAGGCAAATCCCTTTCCAGCAAACAGAGAAACGGTTGCGGCTGAAGATTGGAAAAATCACACCAAATTCACCTGTTGGGAAGTGATGGCAAATATCCTGTGCAATATCGTCAACACTGCAGTAATTGCCCTGTGCACGGGCAACGACTGCTTCCGTAACAGCAATGACATCCTTATTATGAAAAGAAAATCCTTGCTCCTGCGCACATTCCATCACGGATTGTACGGTAATATCTGCAATATCATCGCCCTGCTTAATAATAGGGGCGCGCACACCCCGCACAATGGTTCCGGCTGTTCCTGCCATAGAAGATCCTCCTTATGATAAAGTGTAATTATTTTTTGTGTTGTGTTTTATTATAAGTTGTTGCCAGCCGAATGTAAACAGAAGAATGGCAAGTGAATGAAATTCTTTTTATAAACGCTGTATACAACTCAGCATTAAATTCACCAAATATTAACGAAAAACCTTATAAAATATGCACAATAGATTTGCTTCACATTATGTTTTTTTTGTAAACAGAACAAAAATGAATAAAAATTCTTAGATTTTGCCATTTTTTATAGATGACAAAGTGTTATAATGTACTTGTATTACGCAGAGGGCTTTCCGGCGAGAAGGCGGAGGGCAATCACGATGCGTTATTCGAAGTTTCCGTCCATTGATGTAAGTCGCTGCGGCGGTGCTTTTTGTTTGAATTTAATGTTAAAATATCCAGCCGCGCCCATAGGTGCGGCAAAAAAAGACGTTTTTTCGTTAAATCGGCAGAAAGTATCTCACAACGTTTTGCCCATGGCGGAGCAAAAAACAACATCTTAAATCAAAGAGGAGGCAAATCAATCAATGAACAAGTCAAGCGTATTTTCAAAAGCTCTGAGCTTGTTGCTTGCAGTCGTAATGCTGATGGGCGTTATGAGTGTTGGCATGATTGCGGGTGCGACCGATTATCCCAGCTGGGAAGCAGTTACTACCGGCGGCGTACAGCAGGGCGATACCGTAATCGTGAAAGGCGTCAAGTACAAAGTTAAGGATGGTCAGTGGTGGGTAACTACTCCTCCGCCTGGAGCCCAATGGGAACAGGTTGGCGTTGTTGATCCGGATACTGAGTATGTAGACGGAATCATTCCGGCAGACGCTATGAAAAACAAGAGCGAAACCATGCCGAACAATCAGTACCGTGCAATTTACTACGTAACACAGTGGAACTGGCCGGGTACATATGATCCTGTAAACCAGACTGCTGTTGCTAACATTGATGTAAGCAAAATCACTCACATTAACTATGCATTTGGTCACATTGCAACTGTAGATGCACAGGGCAATGCTTTCCCGGGCTATGTTGATGTTCCGGATCCTGCAAAGCTCCATGCACTGGTTGAACTGAAAAAGCAAAACCCGAATCTGAAGATTCTTCTCTCCATCGGCGGCTGGGGTATGGATGGTTTTTGCCCGATCGCTTCTGATGCTAATAAGAGAAAGATCTTCGCTAACAGCTGTAAGCAGATCATGGATGAATTCGGTATCGACGGTATCGATATTGACTGGGAATATCCGGGCACCATCGGTGACCATCTGGATGTTCTGACCTGCTCTCATTTGAAAACCCCGGTTTGGGAAGATAAGAACAAAGCTGAAAACGAAAACGGCGTTTTCGTAGATGGTCAGAACTACATTAAGCTTCTGAAAGAAGTTCGTGGCGTTATCGGTTGGGATTATCTCCTGACAATCGCTTCCGGTGTTGGTTATGACTGGATGTGCGGCGTTTCCAACGGTGAACTGCCGGATTATCTTGATTTCATCAACATCATGTGCTATGACCTCTACGGCGATTGGCAAGACCATTCCAACTACAATGCAAACCTTTATCCGGTTCCCGGTGAAGCAAGCGACACCGGCGTAAGCACAGGTAACCCGCTTTCTTATGATGTTGTTTGCGATAGACTCGCTTACAGAGGTTATCCGCGCGATATCATGAACATTGGTATCCCGTTCTACGGCCGTGACAGAGCTTACAACGGCAGTGGCGCTATCGGCAGCGGTGACGCTTCCTGGATTACCTATCGTCAGGTTCAGGAACTGAAATCTAAGGGCGCTACCGTTAACTGGGATTCTACCTGTCACGCTTCTTATTTGACAGGCACTGTTGATGGCAGAACCTATGACATCACTTATGATGATGTACGTGATATTCAGGATAAAATGGCATGGATTCAGGAAAAAGGCTACGGCGGCGCAATGGTTTGGGAATATTCTCAGGACGATGATGCAAGAACTCTGACCAATGCTATTTGGGAAGGTTTGAACGGTTCTGGCCGTAAATCTGCTCCTCCGACTCCTTCTTACAGATTCGATGGTACAAAAGCTGGCTATACCACTGGTTTGGATGAGCCAAAGCAGAATGCTGATCAGCCGTCAGTTGGTTCCGGCAAAAATACCATTTGGCAGTCTTGGAGAAACTACATCGGCAACCATCCGAGCGAAGTATTCTACGGCGGCTATGCTTGGCACCGTATCGATAACGAAAATGCTACCGGTGGTTATACATGGATGGCTAAAAACCATCAGGGTACCTTTGGTTGGGCGCCTGCTTATGCACCGCTCTTCGCTCAGGAACCGTACAATACTCCGGAATGCATCACCGGCGGTAACTTCAAAGTTAGCTATCCTGCAGAGTGGGAAGCTGTAAAGAATCTCCCGGAAACCAAGTTTGCAAGAAATGAAGCTGGCAAAAAGAACGGTTCCGTTAACAGCAATGTATTGAAGATTTCCAAGATTCAGCCGAGCTCTTTCCTTTCTCCGAAAGGTTCTACTATTACTTGGGATGTTCAGGTAACCGGTGGTACCGGTTCTTACACCGTAACCAATGAAATTTGGTTCAGTGGTCTGAAATTCGATCTTGACGGTTCTGTTAAGTACGAAAAGAGACGTACAGGCGGTCCATACCCGAACCCGACTGCTGCTGCTCGTACCGATGCTACCGGCGGCGTAGTACAGAAGGAAGTTCAGGAAGGCGACAAGATGGACAAAATCACGCCTACCATTACTGGCACAGCAGGCAACCAGAAGGTTTCCGCTACTTTTGCTGAAGAAGGTACTTACTACTGCTACACAGTAGTTAAGGATAGCGCTGGCAACTACGCTTCTGTATTCTCTCAGGCAGTTCAGATTGGTGAAGGTCTTGTTGTTACCCCGAACCCTGTTAACCTTAAGGTTGGCGAAAAGCAGCAGATGACTGCTAACCAGGAAGTTACAAGATGGAGCACAACTGATCCGTCTGTTGCAACCATCGACAGCAACACCGGTCTTCTGACCGCTGTTGGTAAGGGTACTTGCCAGGTTATGGCTTTGTATGGCGATGACGGCACTGGTAAGAGAGGCTATGCTAACGTTACAGTTAACGATGATGGGACAATAACGGTACCTGGCAAAGAAATCGTTATGAAGTTCAATGCAACCCAAGCATATGTTGACAATGGTGTATATCCAACCACACAGTATGCTACAGGTTTTGCAACCCTTTCTAATGTAAACGGCACAGCTATGATGCCGCTGCGTTACATTGCAGAAGTAAGCGGCTTCGATGTTGCTTATGATGAAGCTACCCAGAAGACAAAGGTTACAAACAAAGCTAATGGTGAATACTTGCTGGTAACTCCGGGCAGCGCTTCTGTTGCTAAGTATTCTTCTACAGGCGCTCTGCTTGGCACTACAAATGCTCCAAGTGCATTTACCATGAACAATGGCGTAACCATGGGCCCGCTGCGTTATACTTGTGAAGCTCTTGGTATGTTTGTAAACTATCAGGAAACCAGTCATGGTATCTATGTAACAGTTACTTCTGCTTCTAAGACAACAGCGGAAGCTCTTGCATTGATTGAAAAAGCTTACGGTCTTGGCCTCTAATCTCTTTGATGTTTAAATCAGGGAATGGTTACTCCCTGAATAGGGAAGGGATGCTTTCTTTGGAAGGCATCCCTTTTCCTTTTGTATTGATTATAAAAGCAACAGCCAACAGAGCGTTTTCGCTTTGTTAGCTGTTGCTTTTTGCTAAAGGAAAACACTTTAGGAAAATCGAAAACAGTAAATTTAGGCTCCAAATAATCAAAGTGATTTACTTGCATCAACATAATGAAAAGAGAAACGAAGAAAATAGAAAGCAATGAAAAATTACATCGTACTCTAAGGTAGATACCAATACAATATTCTACGAATGATAGACATTTATATTTGGCGAAAAATTATTTAAATATATGCGGTCTATAAGAGCTTTTATATTGAATTTAAACTCACATAAATTATGTATTATTTCTTAAAGCAGTATAAGAATTTTTAGAACGGCGTAAAATTTTAAATAATATTATGCTTTAAAAAATTAGTACAAAGACTGTGATAAAAATATTTATGTACGAAAAAATGAAAAAGCTGTTTTTGACTATTTAAAATTAATTCAAATGAGATTAGAGTATAGAAATCAAAGAAATTATCAAATCGTTTGCACTAAATCAAAATAAACAAACATAAATAAGCTTTGAATTTGTTGGGCAAAATGTTTTTTATACAAAAAAGACAGCCGTGTTAAGCGGCTGTCTGAAATAAACATGTAGATTTCATTTTATGGCTTTATATTAAATAGTTAAAACATCACATTTTATTTAAAAGAATCCCGCAGTTTTTCAAAAAAGCTTTTGCGTTGCTGGTAATTCCCGTCTCCGGTTTCTTTGTCGAACTGGCGAAGCAATTCTTTCTGGCGGCTGTTTAGATTGTTGGGGACTTCTACGGTTACGCTAACCATCTGGTCGCCGCGCCCGCGTCCGCTGAGGTTTGGAATGCCTTTGCCGCGTAGTTTAATTACTTCATTTGGCTGTGTGCCCTCATGCAGAGTATAGCTGATTTTACCATCGAGCGTTGGGATTTCAATATCCCCGCCTAAAGCTGCCTGTACAAAGGTAACAGGGATAGTACACCATATATCGATACCCTTGCGCTCAAACAATGGATGCGGACGTACATTAACGGAGATGCGCAGGTCTCCCGCAGCGCCGCCGTTAATGCCGGCATCGCCCTTTCCGCGGATGCTGATAATCTGGCCATCATCAATACCTGCGGGAATAGACACTTCAATCGTACGGTTTTTGCGTACTCTGCCGGAACCGCTGCACGCGCTGCAAGGGCTGTTGATAATTTTTCCGGTGCCGGAACAACGGGAACATTGACGAGTGGTTGACATAACGCCAAATGCTGTGCGTTGTTGCTGACGAACCTGCCCGCGCCCGTTACATTCCGGACATGTTTGCGGGGCAGTGCCTTTTGCAGCGCCGTTGCCGCCGCATTCCGGACAATTTTCAATATGCGAAAATTCTATGTTACGTTTACAGCCTTTTGCCGCTTCTTCAAAAGAAATGGTAATACTGGCAGAGGTGGAATTTCCCCGGACAGGTGCATTGGGGTTGGCAGATTGTCCGCCAAATCCGCTGCCGCCGAAAAAGCTGCTGAAAATATCGCCGATATCAAAATCTACGCCGCTGAAGCCGCCGCCAAAACCGCCGCCGTATCCGCCGCCGTAATTAGGGTCAACACCGGCATGACCGAACTGGTCGTATCGTGCCTTTTTTTCCTTATCACTAAGTACTTCATAAGCTTCATTCGCTTCTTTAAAGCGTGCCTCTGCCGCCTTATCGCCCGGATTCAGGTCTGGGTGGTTTTCTTTAGCAAGCTTGCGGTATGCTTTTTTTATTTCATCCTCGGAAGCTCCCTTATTAACACCGAGAACCTCGTAATAATCACGTTTATCGGGCAAATTAAATCTCCCTCCTAAATTAAACGCCGGATGATAAAAACCGGCATGGAACGGCGCAAAGGAAGGGGCAATGTTGTCCCTTCCCCGCCGTATATGATATGCAGATTATTATTTGTTGTCATCACTAACGTCTTTGTAGTCAGCCTCATAGGTGCCGTCCGGTGCAGGACCGCCAGCCTGTTGCTGAGCGCCGGTACCTTCATATGCTTTTGCTGAAATTTCATACAGCTTGTTGGTGAGTTCTTCCTGTGCCTTTTTGATGGCTTCGATATCCTCACCCTTGAGCGCTTCTTTTACTGCGTCAATTTTCTCTTGTACTGCGGATTTTTCATCAGCAGAAATTTTGTCGCCGAGCTCGTTCATGGTCTGCTCTGCTTGGTATGCCATTTGTTCTGCGCTGTTTCTGGTGTCTACGCTTTCACGGCGCTTTTTATCTTCTTCCGCATACTGTTCTGCCTCTTTTACTGCCTTGTCAATATCATCCTTGGACATATTGGTAGAGGAACTGATCGTGATTTTCTGTTCCTTACCTGTACCCAGGTCCTTTGCGGTAACATGAACGATACCGTTAGCGTCAATGTCGAAGGTTACTTCAATCTGCGGAACGCCGCGGCGTGCTGCAGGAATGCCGTCCAAATGAAATACGCCAAGAGTTTTGTTGTCCTTTGCAAATTCACGTTCGCCTTGCAGGACGTGTACTTCAACGGAAGTCTGGTTGTCAGCCGCAGTGGAGAAAATCTGGCTCTTCTTCGTTGGAATGGTAGTATTTCTTTCAATAACTTTAGTGTTGATACCGCCCATGGTTTCAATGCCGAGGGACAGCGGGGTAACGTCAAGCAGGAGCAAGCCTTTTACTTCGCCGCCGAGTACGCCTGCCTGAATTGCGGCGCCGACTGCAACGCATTCATCCGGATTGATGCCCTTAAACGGCTCTTTGCCGGTGTATTTCTGAATAGCTTCCTGTACTGCCGGAATACGGGAAGAACCGCCGACCATCAGGACTTTATGCAAATCAGACGGTTGGAGACCTGCATCGTTAAGCGCCTGACGAACCGGACCCATGGTGTTGTCAACAAGGTCTTTGGTCAGTTCATTGAACTTTGCACGGGTCAGGGTCATATCAAGGTGTTTCGGACCGGTGGCGTCCGCAGTAATAAACGGCAGGTTGATAGAGGCGGTAGTAACGCCGGAAAGCTCAATTTTTGCCTTTTCTGCAGCTTCTTTCAAACGCTGCATGGCCATTTTATCACTTCTCAGGTCAATGCCCTGTTCTTTTTTAAAGCCGTCAGCCAGCCAGTCAATGATGCGCTGGTCAAAATCATCGCCGCCCAGACGATTATTACCGGCAGTAGCCAGAACTTCCTGAACGCCGTCGCCCATTTCAATAATGGAAACATCGAAAGTACCGCCGCCCAAGTCATAAACCATAATTTTCTGGTCGTTTTCCTTATCAATGCCGTATGCAAGTGCGGCGGCTGTCGGTTCATTGATGATACGTTTTACTTCAAGACCTGCGATTTTACCTGCATCCTTAGTAGCCTGACGTTGTGCATCTGTAAAATAAGCAGGAACGGTGATGACAGCTTCCGTTACTTTATCACCGAGATAAGCTTCGGCATCTGCTTTGAGTTTTTGAAGAATCATTGCGGAAATTTCCTGCGGGGTATATTTTTTATCGTCAATGGAAACAGTGTGATTCGTACCCATTTCACGTTTAATGGAGCTTACGGTTCTGTCAGGGTTAGTGATAGCCTGACGTTTTGCAACCTGACCCACCATACGTTCACCGTCTTTAGAGAATGCAACCACGGACGGAGTAGTACGCGCGCCTTCTGCATTGGCAATAACAACAGGCTCGCCGCCTTCAATAACGGCAACGCAGGAGTTTGTTGTGCCGAGATCTATACCTATAACTTTTGACATAATGATTACCTCCGAATGTAAACTTAAAAATTATCTATATTCAATGGCTGTCAGCCAATTGTGCTAATTTGCAACTTTAACCATAGCATGGCGCAGAATTCGGTCGCCCATGCGGTAACCTTTCTGGAACACGTCTGTGATAACGTTTTCTCCGAGGGCTTCATCCTCAACATGCATCACTGCACTGTGTATTTGTGGGTCAAAATTTTCGCCGGATTCACCGTAAGGCTCTACTTCCAATTTTTTCAGAATTTCCATCATCTGGCTGAAAGTCATTGTAACGCCT
This sequence comes from uncultured Eubacteriales bacterium, assembly GCA_934546985.1. Taxonomy (GTDB): domain Bacteria; phylum Bacillota; class Clostridia; order Oscillospirales; family Acutalibacteraceae; genus CAKTEE01. The sequence continues at coordinate 141,941 of CAKTEE010000004.1, read as the reverse complement.
TTGACGTAATCTTCCAGTGAAGCGTCGGTGTTGTTGGCCGCGCGTTCAAAATTATCAACCACGGGAAGGATTTGGGATAGTGTTTGCGCTTTTGCATCCCCATAGGAAGTTTCCTTTTCCCTTTGGGAACGTTTACGGAAGTTGTCATATTCCGCCGCAAGGCGCATAAAGCGGTCTTTTTCCTGCGCGCATTCCTGTTTCAGTTTTTCCAGTTCCGCCTGCATACTGTCGGCAGTGTCTTTGCAGGTTGTTTCGTCATGCTCTGCCTGATCAGCAGTTTTAACTTCGATTTCCGCTTCTTCAGCGGCTTTTTTGTCGTTCTTTTTTGCCAAATCAATTACTCCTCTCGGTTAAAAGTCGTCGCCTAGGGCGTCTGATAAAAGATTGCCCACAAGGACGGATAGATATTCGATACTGGGGATTAACTGTTTGTAATCAATCCGGGTAGGCCCGATAATACCGATTACACCGCCGGCTTTTCCGCCGACGTTATATTTGGAAAGAATCATGCTGGAGTTGGAAAGCTCACGGTAAAGGTTTTCCCTGCCGATCAGCACCTTTAGTACTTCCTGATTGGAAGTAACCAGCCGGTGTAGCGCTTCGCGGTGAGCCAGAAATTCCAGCAGTTCACGAACGTTGCCTTCGTAATCCCTGCACCCAAGCAGATTGGTCTGCCCGTCCAGATGAATCTCCGCTTCCGCTGCGTCCTGGCAGAGTTCAGCCAGTGCAAAGAGCAGTGGTGTCATGGTAAACGCTTTTTCTCCCAGATTTGCCGCAAGCGTTTGCAGCATGGCGGTAGATACTTCTGCAACGGGATAATGCAGAAAGTGCTTTTCTGTGATTTGATAAAACATTTCAAGCAATTCAGCCGAAAGTTCCGTATCCATCCGGCATACACGGTTTTTGAGAATGCCGTTGGAGGTCAGCAGGATAATCATGGATAAATATTTCCCTACGGGAACCAGTTCAACTTTACGGATAACGTCCGCCTGTCCGGCAGGAGTAGTGGCGATTGCGGCACATCCTGTCATGCGTGCAAGTGCAGCGCCCACACTTTCTAACACCTGTTCCGGGTCTCCGGCATTTTTGGGGATCATTCCCGCAATCAGCCTTTGATCCTGTAGGCTCAAAGTACGGTGAGGCATCAGCTTATCTACATAATACCGATAGCCTGCCTGAGAAGGGATGCGTCCGGCAGAGGTATGGGGTTGTTCCAGATAGCCCATTTCTGCAAGCTCGGACATCTCATTGCGGATAGTGGCAGGGGAAACGGTAATATCCAGCGCTTGACTAAGGGCCTTGCTGCCAATTGGTTCACCGGAAAGGATATAATGTTCTACAACCGCGGAAAGGATTTTTTGTTTTCGTTCGCTCATTTCCACGATAATTGCCGCCCTTCTATTGGATTCCATTAGGATTAAAAACAATGTATTAGCACTCGAATGTTTAGAGTGCTAATTACAATATATAATATACAACCGTCACTAATTAAAGTCAATATCTCAATTGTTAACTCTTTGTAACATTTCCAGTAAAATCCTTCATAATTCTAAAAGAATGCCAAAGAGACCTTAAAAGAAGCTTTTGATTTTGGTATGCCTGCATGAATGGACAGATGCACCAGTCAATAGTATAATAAATACAGTTATCAACAAAAAGGGAGCGGTATGGTGGAAAAATCATTGCAGGAAATGACTTTGGAAGAACTGTGGAGATTATTTCCTATTGTTCTAAAAGGACATGACCCACAATATAAAAACTGGTATCAACAGCAAAAGGAGCAAATCAGGTCCGCGCTTTCTCGGCAGGATATTTATAGAATCAGCCATATCGGCAGTACCGCAGTAGAAGGGTTAACAGCAAAACCCACAGTGGATATTCTATTGGAAATGAACCAAAACTGCGATATGGGACAAGTGCGGCAGTCATTGGAGCAGAGCGGCTGGTTTTTTATGTCAGGCGAAATCCAGCGGGAATGCAGGCTGGTGTTTCACAAGGGTTATACGCCGCAGGGTTTTGCAGAAAAGGTTTTTCACCTGCATGTGCGCCGCGCAGGCGATTGGGATGAACTGTATTTCAGAGATTATCTGATGATGCATCCAGAAACTGCTTATGCTTATGCAGAGCTGAAAAAACGCCTGTGCGCTCAATATAAATATAACAGGGATGCATACACGCAGGCAAAAGGGGACTTCATCCGTACAGTGACGCACAAAGCGCGAAAAGAAATGCAGGGGAAATATGCGGTGGAATAACTGTTGCCATAGGGAACATTACAGGAAAAAAGTCGAAGCTGATCTTTTTTTTATTGCAATTTTGTGATATAATAAAACTATCATTAAAAAAGGCGATGTGAGAATGAAGCTCTGTATTGGATGTGCTCCATGCAAGGTCTGACGGGCGAACCCGCATGGAGATAATTACTTAATTTCATTCGTCCGGTCCGGCTTTGCGTATTTGATTATTTTTCGTTTTATGAGATATGAAAAGGAGCAAAGTCCGATGAAAAAAAGAAAAAATCCCTTTCAGGGATTACATACGTTTTTAATTTTATGGTCAACACAAATGCTGTCAGCACTGGGCAGTTCCATGACAAGCTTTGCGTTGATTATTTGGTCTTATCAGCAGCAGGGTTCTGCGCTGACAACATCACTGCTTTCTGTTTGTTCTTATGCACCTTATGTTATCCTGAGTATTTTTGCAGGAGCTTTCAGCGATCGATGGAATAAAAAATATATCATGCTTGCCTGCGACAGCTTTGCCACGCTCACTACGATGATAACGCTGTTCCTGTTAAAATCCGGCGCGTTGGAAATATGGCATTTATACCTGTTAAATGCCTTAAATGGGCTGATGAACACGGTGCAGCAGCCGGCGTCAGAGGTTGCCGTCAGTCTGCTTGCGCCAAAAGAACAATACCAGAAAGTCAGCGGTATGCGTGCGTTTTCCAATTCACTGGTAACGTTACTGTCGCCGATGTTTGCGGCGGCGGTACTTTCCTTTGCAGGGTTGGATGCTGTAATTGCTGTTGATTTGTGTACTTTTGTAGCTGCATTTATTGCATTGGCGTTTTTTATCCATATTCCGCAGATGCGTTGTGATGATACTGCCAAGAAAGAAACTGTATTCCGGCTGGTGCGGAGCGGGCTTGGATTTCTTCGGCAAAACCGCGGTATTCTTAACCTGATTTTATTTTTGGCGGCAATTAATCTAATTGCTTCGGTTTATAACGCCGCACTACCCGCCATGGTTTTGTCAAAGTCCGGCGGAGGGGACAGGGCGCTTGGACTTGTTACCTCTTGCACGGGTTTGGCAAATCTGACAGGCAGTTTGATTGCTTCCTGTCTCCGTCCGCCGAAAAGCAGGGTTCGGGTTATTTGTGGTTCGCTGTTTTTTGCCATGGGGACGGAAAATCTCATTCTTGCCCTTGGAAAAAGTACGCCCGTATGGTGTATTGGAGCGGTGCTCGGTTGGATTTTTATTCCTTTAATGAATGCCAATATGGATGTTTTGTTCCGGACAAATATTCCGCTGAAATTGCAGGGCAGAGTTTATGCCGCAAGAAATACCCTCCAGTTTTTCACAATTCCCGCAGGTTATTTGGTTGGCGGCGTCTTGGTTGATCAAGTTTTTGAGCCGTTTATGAAAGCTCAGCCGCAGGGAAGTATTTTTTCTTTTCTGTTCGGTATCGGAAAAGGCTCCGGTGCGGCATTCCTTTTTGGTGTCCTTGCTGTTGTCGGTATTCTGGTATGCTTGATTTTTTCAAAAGATAAGCATATCTGGGCGCTGGAAGAAAAAACGTCTGGGAAAGATAATATTGATATAGATGAGAGAAAATAAATATGGATGTTTTCGTTTAAGTCTTAAAGTTTTTATAGCGTTTTCCAGCGTATAGACAATATATCTTTCTGTGCGAAACTCAAGCAACCATAGAATCCCTGTAATGTTCGCACCGAAATTTGGCGGGAATTCTTTTGTAAGAATTAGTATGGGCAGTTATTTTTGGTGAATTCATTGCCGAGATTTGGTGAAGTAACCATATATTCAATGGACTCATGCATAAAACTTATCTGTATTTGTTTCGTTCTCTCTATGGGAAACGTGGGTAGAAATAAGAAAACGAGCGTACCGGTTGGCTATCAGTGAGTTGTTCACTCTACGGGAAAGGAACGGCATAGAAATGTGCTGAGATTGTCATTGTCATGTCTATATGAGGCGATTTTTCTCAAAGAGAGCATGGATGGAAATTTCTTCGCTGTCTTTCGCAGAAAATCGTTGTTTCTCTCATAACGAACACAGGCAGTAGTATATATTGCATACTTGATTTTGTAGAGTTTTGTAAGACTTTGAAATTGAAAAAATCCCCGAAACATAAAATGTTTCGGGGATTTTGCAATTTTGAACTTTTTATCTCTTTGAGAACTGCGGTGCACGGCGGGCGCCTTTGAGACCGTATTTCTTTCTTTCCTTCATACGTGGGTCACGGGTCAGGAAGCCTGCTTTTTTCAGAGCCGGACGATAATTTTCGTCAGCCTTCAGCATTGCACGGGAAATACCGTGACGGATTGCACCGGCCTGACCGGTAACACCGCCGCCTGCAACTCTGCACACTACATCAAACTTGTTGAGTGTATCGGTCAGAGCAAGGGGCTGACGGACAATCAGCTTAAGAGTTTCCAGACCAAAATAATCGTCGATATCCCTATCGTTGATTGTAACCTTTCCGGTGCCCGGGTAAAGGCGAACACGTGCAACAGAAGATTTTCTTCTTCCGGTGCCGTAAAAATAAGCGTCGTTATTATACATGTTTATTGCCTCCCTTCCTTAAAAAGCCCATGTTTCAGGCTGCTGGGCAGCGTGCTTATGCTCTGTGCCCTTATATACGCGCAGTCTGGTCATTGCCTTACGGCCGATAACTGTGTCAGGAACCATGCCTTTTACAGCAAGCTGCATTGCAAATTCCGGCCTCTGCTTCATCAGGGTGCCGTATTTCACTTCTTTCAAATGACCGATATAACCGGTGTGATGATAGTAAGTTTTCTGTGTCAGCTTATTTCCGGTAAGAACAGCTTTTTCACAGTTAATGATGATGACATGATCGCCGCAATCAACATGCGGTGCGAACTGAGGCTTCTGTTTGCCTCTGAGCAGTATGGCTGCCTGAGCCGCAACACGGCCCAGCGGCTTGCCGGCCGCGTCAAGCACATACCATTTACGGGTAATTTCTCCCGCTTTTGGCATATAAGTGGACATAATGTTACCTCCAAAATCTTTTCAATGATTTTATATACAACTCCCGTATATGGGGTCCGAATACCACGGCAACCATCATACCACAATGTATATATGAAAGTCAACCCTTTCCTTTCAATTTTTTAAAATAAATGAATCATCCGTCCGTTATCTCGCGCTTTCAGGTATTTTTCTTTTATTTTCTCATGTTCAGATTTATTTTTAAAATCCGTCAGTATTTGAATTTATCTTCGATATGCTTCTGTTTTCTTTTGTTTTTACAGTACGCCTATGTAAAAATCTCCTTTGCCGTTTCGCTATTGTAATCCTCTTTTTCTGCCTTTATAATAAAGGACAGAATATTTTTCATCGGAGGTAACACATGCAGAAATTAATGAGCCTTATGCGCAGTGCAATGGAACATTATAATATGGTGCAGGATGGTGACCGTATTGCGGTTGGTATTTCCGGCGGCAAGGACAGCCTTGCTCTGCTATGCTGCCTGAGCGAAATGCGGCGGTTTTATCCGAAAAAATATGAACTGGTTGCTGTTACCCTGGACCCGTGCTTTGACAACACTCCCAGTGATTACTCTGCGATAGAGGAGCTATGTATCCGTATCGGCGTGCCGTATTATATCCGGCAAACGGAGCTTGCGAAAATTATTTTTGAAACCCGCCGGGAAAGCAATCCATGTTCTTTATGCGCACGCATGCGGCGCGGGATTCTACACGATTTTGCAAAAGCAAATGGCTGTAATAAGCTTGCACTCGGTCATCATGCAGATGACGCGGAAGAAACCTTTTTTATGAACCTGCTTTTCGGCGGGACTGTTGGATGTTTTTCTCCTGTTTCTTATCTCTCCAGAAAGGATTTAACGATGATCCGCCCCATGGTTTTTGCAAGGGAAAGCGCGGTAGAAGGGGTTGTCAGAAAATATGCCCTGCCGGTAATAAAAAGCAGATGCCCTGTGGACGGCAATACCCAGCGGGAACATATCAAAGCTGTAATACAGGATTTGGATAGGCAGTACGGGCAGTTGAACCAAAAGGTACTCGGCGCGCTTCAGCGGGGGAATATCGACCGCTGGTAAATTAAAAAAGCCCGGGTGTTTTTATAACACAGCCGGACTGTCTATCATACGGTCTTCCGGACTCTGATCCCTCATTATCATCAGACTCCATCGGAACCGGAATTCTTTATTTACTGCGTTTTTAATTATAGCACAGCGTTTTTTTAAAAGCTTTAAATCCCGCTTACAAATGTTTACATGATGATTACAAATCGGGCGCAAGAATTACAATTAGTAATTTCTGCGCCCAAAAATTTCATAATGGTATCAAATTTTTTGGCTTATCGAAGCAATGCTTTTATTCCCGGATAATATGCCGCGCCACCCAAAAGCTCTTCTATTTTCAGCAAACGGTTATATTTGCAGACACGGTCTGTTCTTGCGGGCGCTCCGGTTTTTATCTGCCCTGCATTGAGCGCCACTGCAATATCTGCTATGGAAGTATCCTCTGTTTCCCCGCTGCGATGGGAAAGAATCGTATGGTAACCATGCTCTTTGGCAAGACGGACAGTTTCCAGAGTTTCGCTCAGAGAACCAATTTGGTTCGGCTTTATCAAAATGGTATTTGCGCTTTTTAGCTCAATACCTTTGCGCAGGCGTTGAGGGTTTGTTACAAACAAATCGTCGCCAACAATCTGTACCTTATTCCCAATGCGTTTTGTGATTTCTGCAAAGCCTTCAAAATCGTCCTCCGCTAACGGGTCCTCGATGGAAATAATGGGATACTTTGCAGATAAGTTTTCAAAGTAAGAAATCATTGCTTCTCTTGACATCTGCACCTGTTTTTTGGGCACAAGATAGGTGCCGTCGTGGTACCAATCGCTTGTGGCAGCGTCCAGTGCAATCCGCACATCGTCACCAGGCCGGTATCCGGAACGCTCAATTGCTTCAACAAGCAGAGCAAGTGCCTGTTCATCATCCGCAAGGTTCGGCGCATATCCGCCTTCATCTCCAACTGTTGTTGATAATTCGCGTTCTTTCAGCGTTTTGCCGAGTTGGATATAAATTTCTGTCCCCATACGCATAGCATCACGGAAACTTTTTGCACCAACAGGCATAATCATAAATTCCTGAATATCAACGTTATTGCTTGCATGAGCGCCGCCGTTCAGAATATTCATCATAGGCACAGGCAGAGTGATACCGTGAATACCGCCCAAATAACGGTATAACGGCAAGTTAAGAGATTTCGCCGCTGCTTTCGCACAAGCCAATGATACGGCGAGGATTGCATTGGCGCCAAGGGCAGATTTGTTTTCTGTCGCATCGGCAGCAATCATTTTATTGTCGATAGTCTGCTGGCAAAAAATGCATTCACCAGTTAAAGCTTCACGAATCGTATGGTTTATATGATTGACTGCCTTGGATACGCCTTTTCCATTATATTCTTTCTCATTATCTCGAAGCTCACAAGCTTCAAATCTGCCTGTAGATGCACCGGACGGAACACTCGCGCTTGCACTGACGCCGTTTTCCAGCGTTACACATGCCTCTACCGTAGGAGTGGCGCGGGAATCAAAAATCTGTCTGCCGCAGACATGCTGAATTTTTAGCTTTTCCATACACATTGACCCCTTTCTGTTACATATGGTTATATTTTCCGAAGACGTCTGTTTTATGTGCAAGTTATAAAAATGGGAAAAGTCTTATAAATATCCCCCTAAAAACAAATGGTGCATACAGCGGTATATTTTACCCTCGTTCCTTATAAAAGGGAACAATCAGCAGATACCGCTTCTATTGTGACCAAAGCGGAAGTTCTATCCACGTTCTCCGCGAGGGGAACGACAGCAAAAATAAACAAGTTTTGTGCAGTGTAAAAGCAGTCAATAGAAGATACAAAAAACGTCGCCGGAGGCAATGGTTTTCTCTCATATATTGTAGTAAGTCGATGTATAAATTTATTTTTTGCTGATGATGCAGGAAATTTGTCGCAAAATTTGACTGCTGCGGCAAGATACATGATATTTCATATTTGTCCTTTGTATTTTACGTTTTTTCTATATCCTCATATTTTTCTGATAGGGGGGACAAGAAATAAAAAAATTAACTCGCTTTCCCTGTTAAGAATCCAGAAGCAAAGGCAAAAGAAGAAAACTGCTGTATTTTGTTTTTAACGTTCTGGAATGCCTGATGATATTCCGTTCCTGCCGCTATTTCCGATAGTAGCAAATTGTTTATCATTTGGTATGAAAAGGTTAAAAATAATGAAACGAAAAGACTTGTACGAAGTATATATTCTGCTAAACACATGCCAACAGTACAACTATAGGAAGAATTTACATACATGCGATACAATCAGCCGACCAAGCGGCGGCAGATACGCTTGAAAACCTTTTAAACCCGCTCAATAAAAGTAAAACGGGTTAAAAAATAAGGCTGTATGTTACCGAAAATCAGGATTCATACAGCCTTTTCTATATGTGGTTTTGAAACAATAAACCCCAAGAATGCATAAAACAATCATTTGTGTAAAAATATTATAAAAAACAAAAAAGCCCGAAACCCTTATAAATCAAAGGTTTCAAGGCTTTTTACGTGGCGCGCTTGAAGGGACTCGAACCCCTGACCTACTGGTTCGTAGTGCGTTTTTCTACGGATTGCACACGTTTGTAAATGTCTGTAAACCCTTATTTATCAAGGTTTTTAGCGTTTTAATATTCGTGAACGTTTGCGAATCTCGGTGTTTTTAAACACCAATAAACACCAAATAAACACCAAAAATTTCTCCTGTTTTATTTCTCTTTTAGGGTGTGCAAAATAGAATGCTACAGGGGGATAATTACCTCTAATGCACAAGAGCAGAAATCTTGCTGTTTACCGCTTGCTGTCTTGCTTTTTATATTTTGAGATTTTTAAAAACATTAGAAATCTTTAGAGTATTTCCCGCTCATTAACCCACAAGTAAGAAAGAGGCTTTTCTCATGCCTGAATAGATAAATAAAAGGGATAGCACTTTTATAGGCCTACCCCTTTCAAGCACAGTCCATGCCCGATAACAATTTGTTATTGAGTTGTTTCTCTCTAAAGAAAGTGAATTTTCAGTATCTCTCAAAATGAGAGGTACTGGCCGCTTGCGCGTATAGTACCCATTAAAAGGGGATTTCCAGAATAGAAGTACCTGTGTTTTTCTCGCTCGTGTTGTATCAATAGACTTTTGCTCAAAAATGAGCGGGTTCAAAATACGTTTTTCTTTGTGTGCACGTATACTTTCCTTTACTTTTATTTACTTTACTTTCCTTTGTGTCATAATTCTCGGAATTATAGTTATTTTTCTTGGAATTATTGTTGTTTTTCTCGGAAAAATCCGCGTTTTGGTGCACTTTAATAAAGCTTAGGGTATCTTCTTTTGATAAAACCCAAAACTTTTCAATAACCGGAATAGGATTTTTGGAACCGCGGCTCTTTACGGCTTCCTGAAACCTTTCCTGTATGCCTTTGGACGTCAGGATCTTGTCCGCCTTGAAAAGTGTATCGTTAAACAGTGACCGTCCAAGGAAGAAGCTCAACATCAGTCCTATTTTCTCTGTACTCATATTCAGGTCATCGGCTATTATGTATAACCTACTACACCCAAGTTTTCTCTCTCGCGCGCGTTATGGTGTCATTATATTCCTATTCTTGCCAATGTTACGGCTTCATACAATGGTTTAAACGTTATACAAAGGGGTCGGTGAAACACCGAGTCAGAACAAAAACAACAGTTTATAACCTACCCAAAATCTCCCCAAAGACTTGACAAGCCTTGCCAAAAGCTTATTTAATCCCGCTCTGTTTAAAAACTAAATTTATTATATACATATATTGTGATAAAGTCAACAAAGGACTACTGCGTTTAGCAGTAGTCCTATTGACATGCGCTTTATATTGTCTGTGGTTCGCTGTAATTTAAAGAAATAATGTTTACAGTAAAAGTTGAGGATAAATACATATAATCGTGTTATAAGCGATTCTGCAAGATATTTAATGCATGAGCGGGATTTAAAAGGATATTCCGGTGTTGTCTTTAATTGCTTTAATATAATAATCAAGCCGCTTTTCTTCAAGCTCTGCGATAAAGGCAGTAAACATTGTTAAATCACCTTGTACTGCGTAAGCTTCCAAGCATTCAAAGTATCTGAGCCTTTCTTCTTTTGGAATAGATATAGGCAAATAACCGCCTGCCATTAGCTGATAATTCATAATAAGTCTTGATGTACGCCCGTTGCCGTCTACAAATGGGTGTATTTTAACGAATTCAGCATGTGTCCATGCCGCTGATTCAATCGAGTTATGATATTTATCAATCTGCAAATCAATGTAAAAATTTTTAATCTGCTGATACATTTCGTTTGGCGTTGGAGGAGTATGCTGTGCGCCGCTGATATATACATCTACGTTTCTGTAAATACCGCCAATGATAATATTATCCATTAACAAGGCATGTATGTCTTTGATTGCCTTTTCATCAAGCGGCAAATGGTCCGCAATCCTGCCGGACACGTAGGCAAATGCTTTATTGTGGTTAACTACTTCGTATATTTCCCTAAGATTCTTACCGCCTACGGATAATTTATCTTCCAGCAGCAGCTTTGTTTCCATGAGGGTTAAAGTGTTCCCCTCAATAGCAGTGGAATTATGGGTATATTCAATTTCAAAAGCCATTGAATAGTTATCCAGTGCGGCTTTAGGGAGTGTATTTATATTTGCGTTTACAAAGTCTTTCTTTTGTTCAAGTAGTGATAAATCCATTATGCCAGCTCCTTTATAGGATAATCATTGAAACATCTTGCTGTAAACTTGTAACTTTATTTGTGGATTATAAGTTTATTCCTAAAATAGCGTTATCATACAGGAACTGCTTTAATGTCCCGCTCTCACCAGTATTGTAATAGTCCAGAAGCAGTGTATTAAACTGTTCCATGTGTTTGTCTGTAATTGTCAATATACCCGCTCCGGCAGAAATCAAAATCTTATTTGCTAATGTCATACTTGTGCGTTTATTACCGTCCCAGAAGAACTGACCTCTTGCACCCCATACAAAGGCGTTTAAGGCTTTTTCTGTTGCAGAGGTATTAGAATCCAATATATTGCTTAATCCCTTTGCAACGGCTTCTGCGGACGGAATAGGAGGTGTATAATCAGTGCCGGAAATCCCAACAGTTCCAGTACGAAGCTTGCCCCATTCAAGAGCTTCGTTTCTTGCAATAAATTCATTAAGCTTGCAGAGATATTCAAGCGTTACAGGCTCATTAATACTGTTTAACAGGTATCTCCACGCATCACGCATGTTTAGAATAGCCTGAATGTCATCAATTTGTACATTCGGTACATTAACACCATTCAATATAGTTCTGGTTTGTGGAAACGTTACCGCGCGGTTTTCCATCTTCATGCCGCAATATACATTTTCATCCCATTTCTTTTTAGCAAGAAATTTACTTTGTTCCGGTGTTAAATAATATTTATCAGGGAAATTCATCTCTGCACTCCTTTTTATCCATGTTCCCTGTGTGGAGAACGGCTTTTATTTATTTGTTTTAGTGTTATTCCGTCTTAGTTTTTCTTCAAATAATATAGTGAATTTATCGTCATTATATTTTGTGATTCCGGCTTCTCTTTTCATCCTTATCCATACTTCTGAAAGAACGTTTTGAGCTTTTAAAATTAAATACTTACAGTCACTTTCATTATATCCATTTTCTATACAAGTGTCTAACTGTTTTATTAGGTCTGAATATGAAGTTACTCCTTCCCTCATATATAAACATATTTCATTTCTAATAATTGTTAATTCTATACTTTTTTCATTCTTAATGTATATATCAAGGAATTTTTTAACAACTCACGAACATCTGAAATCCAATTAACTCTATTCTTTGTGATTATTTCAGATGATATTTTCTTTCGGCTTATAAATGTATTAATTATAGATATAACAATCGCCATTAAAGAAGTAATTAATGCTATCCCTGTTTCAAATTCCATGATTTTATTTCCCCTTTATTAGCCCCGCTCAATCATTGTCATTCTGCTTTGAATATTCATCATTACATCGTAGCACATATTCTTTTAAAACGGTATTAGCAGTTTTACCTTGTGAAGCAGAATATTTTTTGAAAGTGTCAGCTTCTATGCGCTTGACTTTACAGCCCAGTGTTATCATGTTTTCTTTATCCCATTTAGCAGAAGCTTTTTTTTGAGAATCACGTATTGCCATAAATATACTCCTTATGCCGTTCTTTGAAGTTTATATTTTCATTCCGTCTGGAAAGACAAAAGAACAAGGTTCAAAAATTGCTCCTAACGCTTTTGCTATTTCTTCTAATTCTTCATCTGTAAAAGTGTCTCGTTTTAATTTTTGGTTGAAATTTGATGGGGTCATACCTATTTTAGCTGCCAATTTCGCTTGACTCATACCAGAATAAGCGACTGCAGTTTTTATCTTTTGTTCTTTGCTCATGAGCTACATCAATCCCTTAATAAATTATCTATTTTATATCAGTATAACATGGCATCTTAATTAAATCAAGTTTATGCTAAATATAATTTCTTGATATATAAAAAATATTTAGAAAAATCTTTATAAAAAACTTGACATCATTAAGCAAATGCTGTATACTATAAATGCAAGGTAAGGGAACAGCAAGACAGAAAGGAGCGGGAATCATGAACAGAAAGCCGCACAGCAAAGTAATGACAATAGCGAACAAGCTTGTGACACAGGGGTATAACAGGGCGAATGCAATGGTTAAAGCATGGGTACTGGTAAAAATGCCGCTGGTTGAAACAAAGGTGTCCGGTGTTACTTTCGGCAAACGTCAAAAGGCTATCCAACATCTTAGCCGCTATAATCCGCAGGATATAACAATAAACCTTGTTCGGGAGCGGGAGAACCCACAGGATAACAATGCGGTTGCCGTATATGCCGCAGTAAGGGGAAAAGGGAGTTATTGCATGGGTTATCTTCCAAAAGCTTTAGCGGCGTTTATAGCCCCGCTCATGGATGCAGGAAAGGCGGTGCATAGCACGTTTAAAGAAATCAGAGGATTATATGAGCCTTACATGAATTATGGGCTGGGAATTGAAGTGAGGGTATAAGTTAATAAAAAAGAGCGGGCTACTTCTCCCGCTCTATGGTTTCATCAATGGCACGATTTATAAAACCGTTTATACTTTCGCCTTTCTTGTCAGTGTGGACTTTTATTATGTCTTTTTTGCCTTTTGGCATTCTAATTAAAATTTTATCATAATTAGCATTTTCATATTTAGCAACCGCTTTTTGTTGTGCTTTACTTGCCGGAGCCATATATTAACACCTTCTTCTATATTATCATTGATATATGGTGTTTTAAACTTTTTCGCCTGTATCGTTCATTACAAAACCGGCTTCAAAGGTACAATCCAAAGCAGAAGCAATCATATATAATTCTTTTTCTGTAAAGTTATCGCGAGTTAATTTATTTGACATGTTCTGCCGTGATTGCCCTGTTTTTTCTGCCAACTGTGCTACAGTCATATTTCTGCGTTTAAGCATAACCTTTATCTTTTCTCCCATTGTTAAAGGCATTAATTGCACTTCCTTTCTATATTTCAATTATATCACGTACACTATAAAATGTCAATTAAAACAAATTAATTTCTAATAAAACTGAAAAGTTGCAATAAACTATTGACTTATGACACGAATTAGTGTATACTATAACTGTAATCAGAAAGGAGATGAATTGAAATGAAAGCGCGAATAAAAAAACCGGAGTTTAGTATAAATGCTGATGATATGGCAGTGCTTCTAATGCTGTCGGCTTCTATTGACAGGATAGTAGAAAATGAAACAGTTGATACCGACACTCTGGAAGAATTGGAAATGCTTCTTCCAAGCCTTGATAATATCATTTATCGGACAGAAGAAAAGCCCTTATACTCCGCGCCGACCAAAGCAAGAGCATAAGAGCCAGTCAACCATCAATCCTGATGAAAGGAACTGATTTAATGTACGATTCCATTATAACAGTTCTTTTCACAAAGTCAAGTTTAAAATAAAGGAATGTGAAAAAATGGATGATATGGATAATATAAATCATGTAATTACTCAGTTAATATACGCCATGTCGGCAAATTACGAGGGGAATTTTGCGAAAGCACTTGTAAATGCCGTTGATGCAGATTTCAAAAGAAGGGAAGAATGCACCAAAGCAATGGAATCACCGGAAGTACTGGAATATGTAGAGCTTTCAGAGTATTCAGACATATATGAAGGCGGCTTTCCTATCGTTCAGGGGATTTATTCTCTGGCGGGTGAAAAATACTTAAAACGCAGTACAGCCAACGCAAACCATTTAGCCCTATGCACAGTATTTAATGCCGGAAGAATATATGGAATCCGACAGGAGCGGGCGCGGAGAAGAAGGGGAATTGTAAAATATTAAAAACACTAAGAGCGGGTATATATTGCCCGCTCTTTTACTTAGTTTAATTTACTTTAACTATCATATACCGTTAAAACCTGTTATACCCCTTGATATTCTTGCGTTTATAGGTTCTGATGAACTTATAAAAAGTTCTTCAAAAATTAAAGTAAATTAAAGTGAATTTATAAGCCACCCCCCTTACATGATTCTGTCCCCGCTCCGAAAAGTTCAATATCCTCCCTGCGGTGTGTCGGGTTCCTTATCCTCATATTTTTTTGATAGGGGGGACAAGAAATAAAAAAATTAACTCGCTTTCCCTGTTAAGAATCCAGAAGCAAAGGCAAAAGAAGAAAACTGCTGTACTTTGTTTTTAACGTTCTGGAATGCCTGATGATATTCCGTTCCTGCCGCTATTTCCGATAGTAATAAATTGTTTATCATTTGTTCCGCAACACGAAGATTCATTAATTCATCCATACTGGCGGTATCTCTGTCCTTTACCCCTGCCGCCGCATTTGCCAACTGCGAGAAATGAATATAATATTTATCCGCTCTTTTGCTCCCTTGTGATTCTGCATACTCAATAAAAGCCTTGATTGCATTTGTTTCCATGTGCCGCGACTTCTTTCCCTCTGCCCTTACCTGTTGCCATTGCGGGGACTGGCGTTCTAATAAAGCGCGTTCCATGTCATAGAATCGGTTAATATATGCGACTGAAAACATAGTGCCCTTTACGCCTGTAAGCTTATGAGCTATTAAGTCACAACCCTTTCGGGTAACAAGATAACAAGGTTTTTTCGTGTTACGTTCGCTGACATAGAAGCTTTCAATAAAATATTCATTGTATCCAATTTTGGATTCAATAAAGTGATTTATATATGTACGAATATCACGTAATAGTTTATGATGTGTTTTCCCAATCATTACAGCAATTTCCCTGCTGTCTGCATATAATTGTCCTTTACGTTCGGTTATGGTCAATTCCATTCTTTTCACCTCAATTTTTAAGGTCGTAAAACGCGACCTTTGTCTACATGTGCGTGTTTTAGTTTAAAAACGGTTTTAAATGCCTTGTAACAGGATTCTATGAAAGAATAATAAATAAATACGTTTTGAATCAATAAATCAATACGAGAAACTTTAACACCGTTTATATCATTCCCGCTCAGCATATTAATTTCTTGAATACCGTTCCGCGTATATTTCTGCAATGCTCGCCTGCCGGTATTTGAATGCCGATAATCCAGAACGATAAATAGAATAACTGAAAATTTCCTTTCGGTATTCTTTCAATATCTTCCGACAAACACTATTTGTCCGAAGCTTGTTTAATCCTGTTTGGTGCAGTTTTCTTACTTCGTAGTATGTGATTTCTGAACTTTTGCAAATTTCATTATAGTTCCTGTTGTGATAGTAATAAGCCTTAATAACTGCTCTTTGGTTATCTGTCAAAGTATTCATACACTGTTCGAGCGAATAATGTAATTGCCTGATATATTCCCGCTCTATGATGTTTTCAAATTCTTCCGTTGCTGTATCATCCGGTAAGGTTTCCATAATGGTTATATCTTCATTTTCTGATACAGCCTCATGCAAGCTTTTTGAATTATTAATAGGCTCATTCATAGCATGCTTTGTTCTATACCCGCTTAGGGCATTGAAACGGTTTAAAACGTATCTATACAGGTAGGTAGTGAATTTATATTCAGATTCAGGTTTATATGCTTGTACGGCTTCTAATAACGCGAGAAAGCATTCCTGCATTAAATCATCATTCGTTATTCCGCAAGCGTTACAGCGTTTCTGAAATTTAGCAATAAAGCGCGCCGAAAACGCAAAGCATAGTTTTTCTACCTGTGTCCACAGCGTATAAATAACCTGTTTATTTCCTGACTTTGCCAAAACTGCAAGTTTTTCGTTACTTGACATTTACCCGCCCCCGCTTTACAATCAAATTATCAGGAGCTTGTGTCCGTGAGCGGGCGCAGGCTTTTTATATTTTCAGTTTCTTTGCTAATGCTTTAACGGCTTTCAGATAGTCTATTTTTTTACCCTGTTCCTGCTGTTTTAAAAGCTTTTGCTTTTCCCTCTCGTACACCAGATATTTATTCACCATTCTATCAGCCCCCATTCAATTTATAATTCAATGAATCTCTGAAACTGACCTTCAAAACAGAAAGGCAAAGTTCCGGTTGAACCGTATTTATTTTTATCCAACATAACCGCTGTTTCTTTCGGGTCAGTTGTGGAGGCTTTATCCAACACATAAGGTCTGTGCAGAAGAATAATATAGTCCCCGTCCTGTTCCAGCCCGCCGCTTTCCTTTAGGTCCGACATACGCGGCGAATCCTTTCCCGCTCTGGTAATCTGCGACAGCACCATGATATGGCAGTTATAACGCTTTGCAAGGCGTTTAAATTCCTGACTAATATAATCAACCTCTTCGCGGCGGTCATGGAATTTCTGCGTTGTCTTTACGCACTGTATAAAATCAATTACAACAAGGTTCGGCTTTAACTGGCTTATAACCCGCGCTATTTCTTCAATGGTGTATGCACTGTCAATAACCCAAAAGTTTTTTAAATCCGTTAAAGCACCCGCCATTTTCGCTATTTTATTATTTTGTTCTTCTTCCAATTCGGCGCGGCTGATTTTCCCATAACTAATATTGCACAAGTCAGAGAACAGCCGTTCCATAATTTGAGGGGCTGACATTTCCAGACTGAACATAAGCGTTTTATTTTCAGTGAATAGCTGATTGCGGATGATATTTAAAGCAAAGGTTGTTTTTCCGGTGCTGGGACGTGCGCCGATAATAGACATGGTTTGAGGTCTTAGCCCTCCTATGGCATTATCAAGCCGTTTATAGCCTGTCCGTACCCGCTTTTCAGTTTTACGCTTATTACCAATAGATTCCAGAAAGTCAACATACACGCGGGGCATATAGCCTTTAAGTTCCGCACTGTTATTTCGGTTTTCTTCATCCTGAATAATCTTTGCTATATCGTTGAGCGGGTCGGAAGTGTCGGTTAATAATACCTGCTGTACCCGCTCTTTTACCCTGCGCCGCTGACTGTCGGATTTTACTGCCTGTATGTATTCTTCATACCCTGCACAGCTTATAAACGAGTCTGCGCAGAATACAGCGGCTTCCCTCAATGATTTGTCTATCCGGTCAATACGTGAAATAACAAGCGGGACATCAATCGGTTTTCCCTCCCGCTCCATATCTTTCAGTACTGAAAAGATAGCTTTAAACGCCGGATTATAAAAATCATCTTTGCATAACGATTCCAATGCTCCGCGGCATTCATCGGGATAAAGGAGTATACCGCCTATAACACTGCATTCAGCGTTATTTATTAATTCAGCCTGAAATGTCATGGTAATTCGTTCACCCCTCCATACCCTGCATTCGCTGTTTCCGAAGTTTGCGCCGTATGCGGTTTATCCTGCTCTTTAGACAGCCAGTTATTAATAAATCTCGAAATTCCGCTCTTTGTTTTTCTCCGCTTGGGATTAGCAAGCAACCAGCCCCTCATGTTTTTAATCTGCTGTATCACGGCGACAGCAGGGTACAAGTCCGCCCATTCATCGACCTGCTCCTGATAGACTGGAAATTCTGTATTGTCATTCAAAGGGAGAAAACAAATTACATTTTGCTGGTCTGGAGCATTTGCTCCGGACAATATATTAATATTCTTATTCTCTTTCTTATTCTTATTCTGTTGCGTGACATTGCGTGACGTGTCACGTGACACTTCGTGACCGGAAACGTGACATTCCGAATTTCCAGATGAAAGCTTTTGTTTTTCACGTTGTTTAGCTTTTCTCAAACGGTTTTGTTCCCTTAT
Organism: uncultured Eubacteriales bacterium; assembly: GCA_934546985.1. Taxonomy (GTDB): domain Bacteria; phylum Bacillota; class Clostridia; order Oscillospirales; family Acutalibacteraceae; genus CAKTEE01. Next base: position 123,393 of record CAKTEE010000004.1, on the reverse strand, counting down.
TTTCTCTAAACCGTCAATGTTTTGGTGTTTTTCAAAGTTGATTATATAAATTCCTGATTCATCGACTTCTATCATTCCAAATTTTTGAAATGTAGTAAGTGCCAAACGGATTATATTAACAGGCTTTGAAAATATGGTTGCGAGCATGTCCTCGGTGTATGGGATATTCTCGGAAATATAAACATATCCCATATCGTTTGTTTTTCCTGCAAGCATTATTAACCGAATCCACACAACAAGAAGCGCGTCCCCCTCCGGCATGGACTGAATAATTTTTATTTTTTCATCGTCAAACATGTTTGTAGTTAATTTAATCCATTTTATATCAGCCACGGGTATCACCTCACCCTATACGGCGTATTTTCCCTATCTGTATCCGCTCTTGATTGCTGTTCTGAGCGGGATTTTCCAAATAGGATAAAAGCGCGTCAAAATTTAACAGCCGCTTTCTGCCCGCCATTACAAAAGGGATTTGCCCGCTCAATACAAGCTGTTTTATGTAATATTCTGTTACGGCGGTGTTCGGGTCAAGCTGTTTTAATTCCTGATGTGCTTCTTTAATCGTTCTCATTCTCGGCATTGCCATTGTTACCCCTCTTTTGTAATTCTTTAATTGCTTGTAAAACACTTTGTTTTTTACTTTCCGGCAACTCCTTTCGTAACCAGCGGATTAAGGTACATTCTGTAACACCTATTTTTTCTGCTACCTCATACTGGTATAAACGACTTGATTTAATTAATTTCCGAATTTCTGCATTAGCCATTTCAGTTCCTTCTTTCAGTTGAAATTTTGTTATTTAAATGCTATAATTATTATAGTTGATAACATAGATGTTTGCAATACAGAAACTGAATGATAACAAAATAATGAGTGTTAGGAAGATAGAAATTGATAACACAGCAAGAGCGTGATAGAGTTTATATTTATGATGAAATAGGCGCAAGGGAAATACTTGCAGATTTAATAGAGGAATTTTTTCCAATGATAAATGAAAAAAGAGAATTTATTGGGATTAAAGTAAAATATACTCTTAAAAACATTCATTTTTATCCTGCAGGAGAACTTTTGTGCTCTATTCTTTCAATAGATACCAAATCTATTAAAACTATGATTAAAAATTCACTCGAACTTGACGAAGATATAAAAGTTGAAATGCCTTTTCCTTTCAATATTTTTGATGATTTTTTTTATTATGGCGAAAATATCATACGTACAATCAATTGTATTTCTGCGGCAAAAGAATTTGCGGATTTATTAGAAACCAATCGCAGGATAAACGTTCAAATTTGGATAAGGGCCCTTTGGGATTTTTTAGATGCATGGGATTATGTGCCTGAATATAATACTCAAATTGAAATTGCCGATATATACGAAGGTTGTACGTGGGAAAAAACGAAATACAGAGATTCGTATGAAACTTCATTAGATGAAACGTCAGAAGATATAGATGTAACAGATATTTTTTCTTTAGATTTTGATGCTTCTTGTTTAAAACAATACTTGCCAGGCTATACCGATTTTTACGAAAACGAAGAAAATTTTCTTAACGAATTTCCCAATTTTTCACTTCGGATTAATTGTCCTGAACACTTACTTTTCGCTTCTTTGGAGCAATGTTATACACATGATATTCTAATAAAAAAGTGCAAAAACTGCGGTAAATATTTTGTTCCTCAAAATCGTTCTGATACTTTATACTGCGACCGGAGAGCTCCACAGGATGAATCAAAAACATGTAAAGAATATGGAGCACGGCAAGCATGGAAAACGGCATTAAAAGAAAATGAAACGGCAGGGCTATATCGAAAAATATATATGTCAAAACAAATGCTTGCTAAAAGAAATCCAACTATAAAAGACTACAGTGCTTCTTTTGAAAAATTTAAAACAGAATCTAAGAAATGGAAATCTGATGTTAAAAACGGCGTGAAAAGTGAAGCTGATTATTTAGAATGGTTAAAGGCAGTCAAGGAAAAGAAGGTGTTATAAATGGCGACCGTTGAGAAGCGCGGGGATTCTTACCGTATAACAGTTTCCTGCGGTTATGATATAAACGGCAAGCAAATAAGGAAAACTAAAACCTATACGCCCGCTCATGGAATGACACAGAAACAAATAGAAAAGCAGTTGGAGCGGGAAAAGGTTAAGTTTGAAGAACAGTGCCAGAGCGGGCAGATTCTTGATAGTTCTATAAGATTCGCTGAATTTGCGGATAAATGGATGAAAGAGTATGCAGAATTACAGCTGCGCCCTAAGACGGTAGCTGTATATAAAACATTCATACCGCGTATTAATGCCGCTATTGGCAATATAAAGCTTGACAAGCTTCGCCCGCATCATTTGTCCGCATTCTATGAGAATCTATGTGAACCGGGCATAAGGGAAGATACAAAGTATAAATGCAGTATTGACTTAATGGCTTTGTTATCAGAGAAGAAATTAACAAAAACTGCTTTCAGTCAAAGTGCAGGGATTTCCATTGCCACGATTGATTCAATCATCAAGGGAAAGAATGTGTCAAGCCTCAGCGCGCAAAAGATAGCGGCGGCACTGGGCAGGGATAAAGGCTTGATATTTACTCCGGTAGATGATAATAAAACGCTGTCAACTAAGACGGTATTGCATTATCATAGGCTTATATCTTCTATCCTGAGTGTTGCGGTCCAGTGGCAAGTAATATTTTCTAATCCATGCGAGCGGGTAAAGCCGCCGCGACTGGAAAAGCAAGAACCCCGCTATCTGGATGAACAGGAAACCGGAAAACTTCTGGAACTGATTGAAACGGAAGATATGCGCTACAAGACAGCAGTTAAACTTTTGCTATATACTGGATTTCGGCGCGGTGAACTAATGGGATTGGAATGGAAAGACATTGACTGGAATAATCGTGTAATTACTGTTCGGCGTTCTTCTATGTATTTGCCGAAGCGGGGAATATTTGAGGATGAAACCAAAAATAAAACATCATGCAGGAGCATAAAAGTTCCCTCAATCGCTTTTGATATGTTGCGGGATTATCAAATATATCAAACAGAACAACGGCTTCAAATGGGCGATAAATGGCATAATACCGATAGGTTGTTTACAAAGTGGGACGGAACGCCCATGCACCCCGATTCCCTGACAAGTTGGTTTCATGACTTTATAAGCCGAAGCGGGCTACCGGATATTAGCATTCATTCCCTGCGGCATACCAATGCCACTTTGCAAATTGCCGGAGGTGTAGACATTGCTACAGTGGCTAACCGTTTAGGACATGCCAACAGTACAACTATAGGAAGAATTTACATACATGCGATACAATCAGCCGACCAAGCGGCGGCAGATACGCTTGAAAACCTTTTAAACCCGCTCAATAAAAGTAAAACGGGTTAAAAAATAAGGCTGTATGTTACCGAAAATCAGGATTCATACAGCCTTTTCTATATGTGGTTTTGAAACAATAAACCCCAAGAATGCATAAAACAATCATTTGTGTAAAAATATTATAAAAAACAAAAAAGCCCGAAACCCTTATAAATCAAAGGTTTCAAGGCTTTTTACGTGGCGCGCTTGAAGGGACTCGAACCCCTGACCTACTGGTTCGTAGCCAGTCACTCTATCCAGCTGAGCTACAAGCGCATGCATTTTTTGAATGCCTATCCATTTTAGCACACGTCCAAGCAAATTGCAACTGTTTTTTTAAATTATTTTTAAATCTTATTATTTTTTGTGTTTTATAAGGAGGATTTTTCCGTTTTGTGTTTCAGATTTTCAGTATGTGCTTGTATAAATTGATAGAAATAGAAAATTATATTAGAAAGGAAAAAGTTAAAGGAAAAGGAATGAAATACAAATGAATACCAGGACGCATCACAGATGGTGGATACGTATCGGCAGTTATATAACCGCATTGGTTGTTGTGCTGGGTGTGTATGCTGTGCGGAATTATACGGCGGCAGAAAACTACCGGTTACAGGTGGAAAACGGTTACCAGCGTTCCCTGAGCGATTTGAATGATTATATTAATAATATTCAGGTCAGCTTGAATAAAGGGCTTTATGCGAATACGTCGCCGATGGTCAGTGAAATTGCAACTTCACTGTGGAGAGAATCTGCAGGAGCGAAGAGCAGCATCGGACAGCTTCCGATTTCTGAGCTTCAGCTTGAAAATACGTATAAATTTTTATCGCAGGTAGGCGAATACTCTCTTTATTTATCTAAAAAAACCACAAATGGTGAAGTACTAACGGAAGATGAGCATCAAAAGCTGATTCAGCTTTCCCAGTTATCCACAGGGCTGGCGGATCATATTTCGCAAATGCGCAGTCAAATGGATGACGGGCTGTTTTCATTCCAGAAAGCAGAGAATGTATTAATGACCAGTGTGCAGACGGACGGTATGAATTACCTTTCTGATGGAATGACCGATGTGGAAGAATCTATGGTAGATTATCCAACCTTGGTTTATGATGGACCGTTTGCTGACCACCTGATGAACCGGGAGCCAAAAATGATTCAGGGCCAGCCGGAAATTTCAAAAGACAGTGCCCGTGCGATTGCTGCAAAATATCTTGGTGCAGATATTGCAGATGTGATTGATTCAACAGATGAAGGCGGTGTTATGCCGTCATACGGCTTTATGGCAGGCGATGTAAGTATCAGTATAACGAAAAACGGCGGTTTGTTATGCTATTTCCGCAATCCGCGTAATGTAGGAGAAATTGTTATGAGCCAAGAGGACGCAGTGCGCACAGCAGCGTCTTATCTGGAAAAGAATGGTTTCACCAGCATGAAAGAAAGCTATTATATGACTGCCGACGGGGAATGTGTTGTAAATTTTGCCTTTGTGCAGGACGATGTTATATTATACCCTGATTTAATCAAAGTCGGTGTTGCGCTGGATACAGGAGAAATTTTATCTTTTGAATCACGCGGTTTCTTGATGAACCACACAAAAAGGGAGCTTCCATCGCCCAAATATACGTTTGAGAATGCGAAAGCAGTCATCAGTCCTTATTTATCAGTAATAGATTACCGTAAAGCATTGGTTCCCATGCCCAGCGGAAAAGAAGAATTGTGTTACGAATTCCATTGCAAAGGCACCAATGGAGAAGAAGTTCTGGTTTATATCAATACCCAAACTTGTCAGGAAAGCCAGATTTTACTCATGCTTTATACAGACGGCGGGGTTCTTACAAAATAATTATTGCGTATAAACACAGTATTTCGTAAAACAATAGAAATGGAACCCAGATGGTTTCATATATTAAAGGAGTGTAGCAAACGATGAAAAAAACTTTGGTTTCGATTATGGCGGTTGCTGTATTCGTATTGATGATGTTTGCCGGCTGTGCCCGTAACAACAGTTCTGAAACTACAACTACAAACAATACGACAACAACCACTACAACTACTGCGGCGCCGACAACAGCGGCAACAACCATGCCGGCGACTACTGAGGCCGGTACAACCGTTGGAGGAACAACCGCAAACGGTACAACAAATGGTACTACCGAAACAGCAGGCGAAGGTCTTTCCAATGCTGCGCGCGGCGTGACAAACGCTGTGGGCGATATTGTCAATGGGATTGGCGAAGCCGGGGAGGACCTTGGTAAGGCAATACAGGGCAAAAAGTAACTTTGTTCTGAATATGTTTAACACAGCAGAGCCCGCAGGAAGGTAATCAGATCCTTTCGGCGGGCTTTGCAAATTCTTATTTATTCCTGCTCTTGCCGGATAATATCAGCCAATACGCCTCGCGCGGCTTTTAATAAATCCTGCGGCGCAAGTTCTATTTGTGTTCCCAGCCTGCCGCCGCTGATAAATACTGTGTCAAAATCAGCCGCGCTTTGGTGGAGAAAAACAGGGTATTGTTTTTTCATGCCGATGGAAGTACAGCCGCCCCGAATATAGCCTGTCACTGCTAAAATATCCTTTACATGCAAAAGTTCCATGGATTTTTCATCGGCGGCATGCGCCGCCTTTTTTAAATCCAGCTCTTCTGCTACGGGCAGGACAAATACATAATAGTTTTTGCTTTTTCCCTGTGCGGTGAGCGTTTTAAAAGTCCGTTCCAATGGTTGGTTCAAGGCTTTTGCAACAGTTATCCCGTCAATAAATTCTGTGCAGATGTAGTTGTGAATTTGATATGGGATTTTTTCTTTATCCAAAATCCGCATGGCATTTGTTTTCTGTTCTTTTCCCATGGATATAACCTCCGGATTGTGTCAAGTATTTTTTATTTGCGTGTAAACAGGGCTTTGCGTTTTAGCCCGTTTGCTTTCGCCGTTTGCCGCCAGCCCGCTTCAGCGCTCATTTTATAAAGAAATCTCGGAACATTCGGTACTGCAAAAAGGGGCTCTCCGATGTTTGTTTTTGTAATGTTTTCAGCCAGCGTTTTTAATACGGCTGATATATTTTTTCTGGGGCCGTGCCCGGAAGGAACGTTCTGTAAAAAAGGCATCATTCCACCGCCGCCGATGCCCGCGCCTTGTCCCCAAATAAAACCACAGCAGGCGCACCAGTTTGCGATAATTTCCAAGGCAATGGCAGTTTGGTGGCTTTCATAAAATCCACAGTTTACAATGGCGTAAACAGTCAATGAATGTTCCTTGTTTTTAAAATAATCCTGTATCTGCTCCATACAGTGCAAAAGATGGGAGGGAATACCGTCTACATAAAGAGGGAAGGCAAGCGCCAATGCCTGCGCTTGTTCTATCGAATAGAGTATATCGTCATCAAGGATAGGTTTATGAGCATCGAAAAGAGCAGTTTCTTTTGGGGGAAGAAAAGAGCATAATTCCTCCAAAAGCGCCTCGCTTGCGCTTTGATTGTTTGTTTTCGGGCTGCCGTTTAATAATATAGTTTTCATGACAGTTTCCCTCCGATTTCTGTAATATCCTGCGCAAAGCGAACTGTTTTTATTTTTGCACTGAAGTTGACGGCATTGGATCTGACCAGTTTTTCAGCAGTCTGTTTTTCCCGTTGGGTTATGTTTTCGCCATAAAACCAGACGGAAAGTTCAAAATGGCTGGAGTATCTTTCACGATGGTGCATTTCACCGTTTTTTATTTGAAAATAAGGATGAACATAAGAAATGCTCCTGTCGAGCACGTTTTTTACGAAGGGACTATAAGAGCCGTAACAGCATTTGCTGATTATCATAACCTCACTGCATTTTGCAAGATTTTCTCCCATATCTCCATAAGCGTCACGTATGACGCATGCAGCAGGAGTTTTGACCCAACAGCCAAAACAGCCGATACAGTGGGCAATCTCATTTGCAGGAGCGACGATTATAGTATCCTCGCCAGCAGGTGCAATGCTTTGCCACTGGGCATTGTCAAAGTCGTGAATAATCATTCTCATAAAAACAGCGCCTTTCCGTTTTTTCTATTTTAATAGTACAATGGAAACGGCAGGTTTGCAATGGGATGTGTGCAGGGATTTTTTTAATTCAAACTTTTCCGGCAAAAACAGTTCCAACAACGCATTCCCGTGCTATAATAGAAAAAGCTTTTATTAGCCCCGCGGTGGACACGGGGATCGGGAGGAAGATTATTTTATGGAAAAATATCAGTATGTGTTCGGCCCTGTGCCATCGCGGCGGCTTGGAAATTCTCTCGGCGTCAGCCCAGTGCCGCATAAGGTCTGCAATTATTCCTGTGTTTACTGCCAGCTTGGCAGGACGGACAAAATGACAAATCGGCGGGAAGAATATTTTCTGCTGGATGAAATATTGCAGGAATTCCAGCAGGCGCTGGCGGATGAAGTGCCGTTTGATGTGGTAACTGTTGTGGGAGAGGGGGAGCCGACTTTATATTCTCGTTTGGGCGAATTGTTAAGGGGTATCAAGCGGCTTACAGAAAAACCTGTGGCGGTTATTACTAACAGCGCGCTGATGAGTGATGCGCAGGTCCGTTCTGAATTGATGGCGGCAGATATTATCCTGCCTTCAATAGACGCAGCAGATGAACAGACGTTTAAAAACATTGACCGTCCGTACGGCAGACTGAATTTTAATGAAATAACACAGGGGCTTGCAGATTTCAGCCATACATTTCAGGGGCAGATTTGGGCGGAAATTATGCTGGTTGCAGGTATAAATGACGATGATGCCTCCCTGCATAAATTTAAGGAAATGTTAAAGGAAATCCGATATGACAGACTGTATATCAACGCACCGGTACGCCCGCCGGCAGAGGCGGATGTATGCGCGCCTGCGCCGGAACGTATACGCAGGGCGGCGGAACTGTTGGGCGGAATTTCCATTGATATGCTGACTTCCGGCGGGTTTTACAGTGATATTTCAGATGATTATGAAGCCATTTTGAGCATTATCCGCCGTCATCCGATGAACCGTTTTGAAATTATGGGTTTTCTGGAATCCCGTGCTTCTGCAAATGCAGAAAGCATGTTAGAAAGGCTTGCCAATGATAAACGGGTGGAGATGATTGATTATAAAGGGTTTACCACATTCCGTATGAACAGCAGGGGGGAGTAATATGTCAAATACAATAAAGAAAGTAGCCGCGCTTCATGACCTTTCCGGCTTTGGCAGGTCGTCTTTGTGCGCAATTATACCAACCCTTTCAGCGATGGGGATTCAGACCTGTCCCGTACCTACGGCGATTTTGTCGAACCATACGGGCGGCTTTGAGCACTACAGCTTCCTTGACCTGACAGAATATATGGAAGATTACATCAGCCATTGGAAACAGCTTGGACTGGATTTTGATTGTATTTATTCTGGCTTTCTCGGTTCGCCGCGGCAAATTTCTATTGTCGCTGATTTTATTGATTATTTCGGCAAAAAAGATAACCTTACTTTAGTTGACCCGGTGATGGGGGATAACGGTGCGCTTTACAGCTCCATGACGCAGGATATAATACCGGAGATGAAACGCCTGATAGCGAAAGCGGACATCATTACCCCTAATTTTACAGAAGCTTGTTTTTTATTGGACAGGCCCTGTCAGGATACCGCCGCGACCAATAATGAAATTAAAGAATGGCTGAAGGGGCTTTCTGCCCTCGGTCCGGAAATTGTGATTATTACCAGTGTGCCGGGAGAGCCGGAAAGCAGGAACACTTATGTTGCGGCATATGACCGTAAGAATGAAATGTTCTGGAAAGTCGGCTGCCGTTATATCCCTGCGTCTTACCCGGGGACAGGAGATATTTTTGCAAGCGTTGTTATCGGCAGTTTGCTTCAGGGCGACAGCCTCCCCGCGGCGCTGGATCGTGCGGTTCAGTTTATTTCCCAATGTATTAAGGCGAGCTATGGGTTTAATTATCCCAAACGCAACGGAGTTTTGCTGGAGCGGGAACTGAACATCCTGAACATGCCGGTTCTGATCAGCGGGTATGAGATGCTGTAAATAAAGCAGGCAAAGATAAAACGGCGGAACGTCAGCGCAATGTGTGCAGTTCAGCCGTTTTTTCTTTTAGGCAAAGGTATTGCAATGTATGACATATTGGATTTCCCGTAGATTTTTTCCTCCGATGCTGTCCTCCAGAATCCTGCCGTTTTTCCGAAAGCCGAATTTCTCATAGAACCGGCGGGCGGTATAATTTTGTTCCAAAACCCAAAGGAAAATATTCTGATATCCCATCTGTTTCAGCCCGCTGACGGATTCCTGTAAAAGCAGTTTGCCGAACCCTTTGCCGCAGCATTCCGGCAAAAGGTAAATAGAAATAATTTCTCCATACCCCTGCATGTATTCCAACCGCGATGCACAGTAAGAGGATGTCCCGATGATTTTATTGTTATCCAGCATAATAAGCGTGTGCCGGCCCTGATTGTCAACAGCATCGCACCAATGCCCTTTGAGAATGCTGTCAAGATAAGATTGCGGAATAATCCCTTTGTAAGCGTGTTTCCAGCTTTCTTCATAAACATGGCTGACAGCCTGTCTGTCATCACGGCAGTTCAGTGGTCTGATGTCCATAAATTTATTACCTCTGTTTTTATTTTTATTATATCATATATAACCGTCCTGTTGTTTTAAGTAAGCATCCTTGGCTCTTTTTGTTGCTTTTGCAGGATTCATAATGAATTTCCCCGTGGCATAAGATAAAGCAAAGGGAGATGATAGATTGAAGAAAGAAAACGCAGTTGGTTTGTTAATCAGTATTATTATAGCAGAAACAGTCGGTGTGCTTTCCGGGGCATTGGCGGGGAATTCCTCCGGAATTTATCAAACGCTTGCCTTGCCGCCGCTTTCACCGCCTGGTTGGGTTTTCCCTGTAGTGTGGACGATTTTGTATGCATTAATGGGAATTGTGTCTTATCTTATTTATCAATCCCGTTCCGGCGGAGAACTGCAAAAGCAGAACGCGCTTTTATTCTATGGTGTTCAGCTTTTTGTTAATTTTCTCTGGAGCATTGTATTTTTCCGGTTTGGGCTGTATGGGTTATCCGTGGCGGTAGTTCTTTTGCTGCTTGTTCTGGTGATGATTACGGTTTCAAAATTTTATCAAATCAACCGCACTGCGGCATATTTGCTTTTCCCGTATTTGTTATGGCTGTTGTTTGCGGTTTATTTGAATGTTGGAACGGTAATTTTGAACTAAGAAGAGAAACAAGGCTGATATCAATCCAATGAAAGCAGAGCTCGTAAAAATCGCACCACCTGTTTGCTTCATTAACGTTTTTGGTTTTTATCAGATGATTTACTTTGTATTTGTTTTTTGCAGTTCTATATGTCAGTTTTTCGCAGCAAATTTATATGCTTTAAAATATCATAACCCCGTCTGTATTTTCACAGACGGGGTTATGATATATCAATGAAAAGTACGGTATGTTACAGTACGCCTATAATGCGGCGGAGGTATTTTTCCATTTGCCGCTGTGTACATACCAAAGTCCAAAAAGGATAGAAGGGATGGGCGCAATGGTAATTGCCCAGCCGATGCCTGACATCCCCCAGCACCATACAGAGGCAAAAAGATAAGCAAGAGGGATGCGGGTAAGGATTGAACTTAAAATGGCGTTGAAGAAAGCGAAGCTGGTTTTCCCGGCCGCGATGGCAAGGGAATTCAGGGCGAATACCATACCGGAAAGGACAAAGTCTCCGGCAATGATACGCAAATAATTTGCACCAACGGAAATGGTTTCCGGTGTTGAGGAGAAAACGCCCATGATGCCTTCTGCAAAAATCTGGACGAAGATGAAAATAACAATGGTTACTGCCTGAATCAGGCCAAAACCGACCCACATGGTTTTTTTCGCGCGGTCATATCGCTGAGCCCCGATATTCTGTCCAGCCATAGATGAAATCGCGCTGGCAATTGCAATGCCGGGCAGGATGGCGAAGCCATTGACCCGCGAACCAATCCCCTGGCATGCGGAGGCGATGACAGGGTTATCCAGCGTATTGACCAGCATGGTCAGGAACAGGAAAGAAATGGATACCAGTACGCCCTGCGCCGCTGAGGGAAGCCCGATACGCAGCAGGAGCATGCATTTATGACCGTTGAGTTTGAAATCCGACAGGGAAAATTCTGCGAAAAAATCCCGTTTCATAAGGTAAATGACAGATAGAATAAAACTGAGCGCCTGAGCGATAATAGTTGCAAGCGCCGCGCCTGCTGCGCCCATCTGAAACAGGCCGACAAACAACAGGTCGAGAATCACGTTAACAACTGTTGCAATCATAACAAAGTACATTGGGCGTTTGGAATCACCCATACCGCGCAGAACGGCGCTTACCGCATTGTAGCCGAAAATAAAAACAGTGCCGATGATGCAAATATCAAGATATGCCTTTGCCGAATCATAGCTGTCAGCCGGCGTTTGCAGCAGGCGAAGGAACGGGCCGTTTGCAATCAGCATAATAACGGTTATGCCAATGCCGATAAGCAGATAAAGCACCGCCATGGTCCCAGTAGTCTGCCGCCGGTCGTTATCCTGCTTTGCCCCGATATACTGGGCAACCAAGACGGTAACCCCTGTGGCAAGGCCGGTAATAATATTCATAATCAACATGGTAATCTGCCCACCGATAGAAACGGCGGATACTCCTACATCTCCGTTGAAGCCGCTGACCACAAGCATATCTACAAGGTTATACAATGCTTGTAAAAAATTGGAAAACAGAAATGGCATGGAAAAACGGATGAGTTGTTTTGTTACACTGCCTTCCGTTAGGTCATGTTTGAATCCAGCCATAAAAATCCCTCCTGTTATAAATTGTAACAGTCGTAACAATTCTTGGAAAGTTAAAGCTTATCAAGCGGACTGCGTAATTATTTGCAATTTCATATCTTTTGATTTCCGCGGGTTTTGAGCTTGCGTTGGCTTTGCTTGTAAAAACGTTCGCTTTTGGTTCTGAATCAAAGAATTTTGCTTACCTGTTGCATCATACAGCAACGTCAATCCCAATACCCTTAACAAGAAAATCTGTAAGGGTATCCGCTATTTTATCGGCATGCTGAAAACCTAAACCACCGGCATCAACGCAATAAATACCGAATCCATCTTTTCCTTCACCGTAAAAATAAACCAAATCACCCAAATCATTCCCTATAAACCAGACATTCTTAAAAAAGTTGTCAAGAAACGGCGCATAAAATTCTTCACGTTTTTCCAGTGTAAATCCGGCGCTCCAAATCCATATTTCAAGCCGGCTACTATCTACCGGAAATGATATACCCAAACTATCACCTCCGGATATACATTTTAAAAATTCAATGTAATCATCCGGTAATTGTATTGGAGACATGTTTACTACCCTTTTAATATCTTCTTCTCCGCCGTAACATGCATCTCCCTCTTCAACAGATAATCTGTGGTTTAAATTTTTTAAGATGTCCATCTTTTTTACCTCCCATGGTTTGTAGGCAATTTTAAATTTAACAGTTCTTTGACTTTGCAGCTTCGTATTCCTATTCCTCCGGCATATAGCTTTTCCAATTTTTTGCTGTACTCGGATGGCATAGATTATCCACTTAAGCCTTTGTTTTATTTTGTCTATTTCAAACATGAAATATCTTGTAGATATACGCTGATTCTGATGATATAAAAACAGCAAGGGTAATTATATAATAACCCTTGCTATACAGAATAGAAGTTTCTTTTTATGAAGTCAATAGCAGATTTTGGCAATAATGGATGTAAATTATTGCTATTGCCTGCCCAGCATGCGGCAGAACCGTTCTTTCAGTTCCTCTGCATTTTTATGAAAATTTTCAGTGGTAAGGAATGGGAAGGAAGAGGAAATCTGCTGTGTTACATAATTATTCCATGCTCTGCGCGCAACGATTTCCGCATATTTTGTTTGTAGTGCGCAAATGAAACGGGAATTTTTTTCCTCAGCCGCAAAAATTTTTCTGCGGGAAAAAAGAGAACTGAAAGACAGAAAAAAACCGCTTTGTTTCGCAAGGACATGTTTTGATAAAAGACTTGTGATGCTCATGGCAGTATCTAAAAATAAAATAAAGCACAGGACCAAATCTGCAAGCATCGCTTCGTATGGGGTTGCAGCAATAACGGCAGAACTGACCGCCGGATGAATTACCAGAACCAGAATGATGGTTAAAAATCCCCATGCAAGAGAAAAGGGAATGCAGACCCGCCCGTTGATATTCATTATAAAACCGGAATAATCCCAGTAATGAGTGTGGAAAAACTTTTCCAGCAAATAACTGGTAAGGTATTCCAAAACAGTTGTCAGTAATACACCCAGCAGGAACAAAAGCAGGGGATGGTCGGAAAAAGACTGGCAAAGCAAAATAATCGCCAAAGAACCTGCGCCGTAAATCGGGCAGATAGGTCCATAGAGAAAACCGCGGCTGACAATTTTTCTTGTTGCCGCAGCGTAAAACAGCTCTTCCATAAGCCAGCCTGCGCAGCCGTAAATAAAAAAGCAAAGTACCCATTGATAAATATTCATTTGTTTTCCCTCTCCAAGCGTTCTTCCTATTGTTCAGCCAAAGGAAAGAACTGCGTCTTTATTCGATGAAACGATACAGTTTTCCTCATATTTCTTTCATATTCTATCATGTGTATTTTCTATGGTCAATACATCCCTGCTGCTTTTTGGGATTTTATACAGAGAAACAAACAAATAATATTTGATATTCACAGGTTTTATACTTATTGTATTAAAATCAGAATGATTCGCAGCCGTAATATTTTTGTATGGCAGAGCGGCATCGTCAGAAATCGCCTTTTCTTGATTTATTTCACGTTGAGTGAAAAAAGAAAAATAAGTAAAAAACACAAAAAGAAATTCGGAAAAATGTAAGGGATGTCCAGAATTTTCAGGTGATGAGAAGAAAAAAATCACGAGTTAAGAATTATTGGATTCCCTTGTCACGCATGGGAATTTGTGTTACAATAAAATTATCCAATATATAATACAGACAGTATAAAATTGTCACGGCAAAGTAAAAAAGGAGCGGCGGAATTATGATGAAAGTGAAAAGACGAACGCAAAAAACAATTTCGGTTCTGATGGCAGTGCTATTGCTGCTGCCTGCAATCAGTGCGATGTTTCCGGCGGCGTTTGCGGCACAGCAAGAAGCGGAGGGGCTGCCCCCTTATAAATCTATCGCTTATGTAACTGTACCGGCGAGCGAAACCTGGTCATGGCTGTGTGCCGACGGTCAGCTCCGCTGGGAGAAGGACGGCAAGACTCTTGCAGATGAGTATCTTGCTTCCGGCATTGATGTAACGAAGGTTACACACATTAACTTTGCTTTCGGTATGCTGGAGCGCTTGCCGGAGTATGAAAAAGTTACAAATGAGGTGACCACCAATAAAGTAACGTTGGTGGGTCGTATTGAAGAAATGAACCGCGTTGTGGATGGAAGACCATACTTGCGTGCACTGGTTGACCTGAAGAAGCAGAACCCATATTTAAAAGTATTGCTTTCTATCGGCGGATGGGAAAGCGGCGGTTTCTGTCGGATGGCAAAAACAGCGCAGGGTAGAGCGGAATTTATTCAAAGCTGTTTGGACATTACAGCAGAATATGGACTGGATGGTATTGACATTGACTGGGAATATCCAACCAACGGCGGTTGGGGCGCGATTGAAAGCTGTGCCACCTGTGTTTCGGATTTCCGTGCCCTGATTCAGGAACTGCGTGCGGCCATGCCGGATAAGTTGGTTACGATTGCCGCGGGTGCAAGCCAGCCATGGAGTATTGACCTTGCAACTGCAGAAAATCTGGATTATATCAATATTATGTGCTATGACTATCCGGGTTCTGATTTTGGCGCAAGCAAAAATTATATCCAAAGCTTTATTGACATTGTTGGAGAAAAGAATAAAAATAAACTGAATATGGGATTGCCTTTCTATACCGGCTCCGGCCCGAGCCTGATTCCGGTGCGTACTTCCGGTTTTGACGCGGAAGTTTCTCCGGAGGTTCATACTGCAAAAATGCAGTGGGTAAAGGAAACCGGCCTTGGCGGCGGCTTTTATTGGGCATATTCTATGGATACGCCTGCCGGTGAACTGCGTAATGCCGTGTTTAATACCCTGAACGGTGAGGATTATCAGTGGCCGGATATGGAACCGGTGCTGAAAGATGACATAGCAGTTGTACCAAGCGGCTCCCCTTATACGTTTTCTGTTCTGGAGAATGATACAGTTCCCTCTAATCAATCGCTTACCTCGCCCACAGGCGTAGCGAAACTGGAAAATGAAACGGATTATGCATTAAACAGCTTTGGCAAGACAGCGCAGGGCGACTGCGGTATCCTTTCCATTAATCAGGATGGTACGGTTACCTATACCCCTACCCGCTTTATGGATCAGGTGGACAGTTTTGTCTATAAAGCAGAGGCGGTTGTCAACGGGGAAAATGTGACCAAATATGCCAGGGTTGAAGTTCTGCCTTCAAGCAGTGTATATTATGAGGATAATTTTAATGCCGTTCAAGTTTCTTCCGGAGAGGTAGACCAGGCGCTGAACAACGGGAATTCCATTGCCTACACAGGCAAATGGAGCGAGGTTGGCAGTGAAGGCGGCTTCAGCGGCGGCGTTTATCATCAGGCCGGCGCACAGCAGGTTGATATCAGCTTTGCCGATTATAAAAAGGCAGCCGGCAATGAAAATAAGACGTATCTGGAATATATCCAGTACATCACAGGCGCAATGAACGATGCTTACGATATCACCATTGATGAGAATGGCAAACGTGTGGTTTCCAGCCCTGCGACGTTTACTTTCCGGTTTAAAGGGACAGGCTTTGAACTGCTTAGCTACTGCGATGATAAAACGGGTGTGCTGGAATGTGAAGTTACAGGCATTGGTAATAATACATACAGCAAAAAGATGACGGTCAGCGGTGTTTATGATAAAGCAGGCGAAGCCCTGTATCAGGTGCCGCTGGTATCGCTGGACGGGTTGGTTTACGGGGAATATGAAGTTAAATTTACGTCTGTAGGAACGCGCACGTATCCGTCGAAAGGTAATATTGTGGTGATTGACGGTATCCGTATTATTAACCCGCTGGGAGATGCCGGCAGTGTGGATCAGTATGATGAAGCGGAAAAATATGCGCAGGAATATGAAATGCGGGATATGATTTTGGCATCACCTGCACAAGCGAAGGTAGTAAACAGTATATACAGTGCGGCAAATGATACCTCCGGTTCTTTGGGTTACGGAATGGACGGCCCGAAAAATGAAGTTTATCTGCGTTCCCTGAATCAGGGTGTGGCATTCTTGTTTGACCCGACAGAAGTAACGGCGCCGGAAAACGCTGTAATGCTGCAGCTCGGCGTTTCCAATGCTTCCGGCAAAGGCGCGCTGACTATTACCTGCAAGGCTGAGGGCGGTTATCAAAAATCAAAAACCATTGAAATTGATTCCAGCGAGATGAAATATTATGATTTGACGGATTTGCTTCCGTCAAAAACAGCAAAGGCTTCTTTTGCAGTTATCAAGACAGGTGACAGCGGAACAGGTACCAATATCCTGTCTCTTAGAAAAATTAAAACAGCGCAAGGTGTTGATTTTTCTTCTGATATTAGTGCTTTTGAACCGGCGGTTACAGGTGTGGGAATTTCCCCGTCTTTATTGCAGATAAAACCGGGTGAAACAAAATCCGGACGCGTATTCCTGCGACGTGAAGATGGTTCCAAGGTATCGCCGAATATGGCTGATATTACGGGATTGGAAGCGGCAATTTCCGGAACAGGTGTTGCTGAATTGGTTTCCTTTGATGCAGAAACAGGTGTTTTCACCGTAAAGGGTATTGCCTTGGGCGAAACTGTACTAACTGCTGCTAATGGGCAGTATACCGCACAGCAGACCGTATCGGTTGTGGCGGAATATCGGCCGAGCGAGGCATCGGAACTTTTGCTGAGTATGGGCAGTGTGAATGTTAAAGAAAAAGCATCGCAGTCCGTTCAGGCAATGGGTGTAGTTTATAACACTGGTGAGGAATATACCATCCCTGCGGACGGAGGTACTTTATCTGCAGAATCTGCAAATACAGCGGTTGCTGAAGTTTCTGTCAGCGGACAGACGATTCATATAGAAGGGATTGCGCAGGGACAGACAGATATTACAATATCTTATCTGACGGTTTCCGGCAAGACTATTACCGTCACAGTGCCTGTAACAGTAACTGCGTTGGAGGTTGTTTCCATTGCCGTTACGCCAAACCAGCTTGATTTGAATAAAGGTAAATCTGGTACGGTGAATGTTTCTTTTGTGCTTGAGGATGATTCTACCCGTCCGGGCGAAGGTTTTACCGCGGTATCTTCCAATTCTGCGGTAGCAAGTGTTGAAATATCCGGCAGCAGCATTGTTGTAAATGGAATTGCACAAGGTGAGGCAACAATTACAGTAAATGCGGAGGGGATAGAGACAACATTTCCTGTAAAGGTAACGGAGGTTCTGGTTAGCAGTATTACTGTTGCGCCGTCCTCCGCAGTGGTAGCAACGGGCGGCGTTCAGCTCCAGTTAACGGGTACTATATCCCCGGCAGATGCGAGTAACCCTGTTTTGGAATGGTCTTCTAATAAGCCGCAGACGGTATCCGTTGATCAGAACGGGCTTGTTACCGTAAATGAAACAAGTGCCCCGCGTACGATGGAAGAAGTAACGATTACGGCGTCTTCCTCCAACGGTGTTTCTGCACAGTGTACATTAAGTGTGTATGATATTTCTTGTGCAGAACAGTATGTGAACGGCGAAACTTATACGGGCGGCATGAACAACTATACCATTGTAATTCATGAGAATAAGTATTGGTTCCCGAAATACTGGACAAACTCTACGCCTTCGGACGGCGATCAATCATGGCTTATGGTTGGTTCAGTGGAGAATAAAGTTACTGGCGTAACAATTACTACACAGGATTTGGAAGTTTCCACAGGCGGTACTTTAGCATTGGAAGCACAGGTTGGGACTGTTGGAACGCCGGATACTTCTCTGGTATGGACAGTTGTTTCCGGCGGAGCGTGTGCAAGCGTAGATTCCGCAACAGGCGTAGTAACGGGTATTGCCCAGGGTACGGCAACCGTTCGCGCCGCGTCTGTCGGTGATCCGTCAAAATATGATGAAGCGGTTATTACTGTTTCCGCGCCGAAACTGGTTACGTCGATTGAAATTCAAGGCGGCACTTCTGTTATAGAAGGCAAGAAATTACAGCTGACAGCGAAGGTGTTGCCAACTGGTGCGGCGAATAAAACCGTTACTTGGGCATCCTCTAACCCGCTTGCGGCTGTTGTTGACCAGACTGGTTTGGTTACAGGCGTTGCAGTGGGTACAACGGTAATCACAGCAACTGCAAATGATGGCAGCGGCGTAATTGGAAGATTGGAGATTACAGTTGAAAGCGCGCCTGCGTTGACCTCGGTAACAATAACACCGGTAACTGTTGGTTCCTATACCAAGGGAAAATGGATGAAACAGGGAGATCCCTGCTGGTGGCTGCAAGTTGATAACCACACAGCAAAAACAATTACAGAACCGGGAACTTATTATTATGTATTTACTACCGGCGGGGGAGCAGACCGTAGTGATACCGTTGCAAAACTGGTGGTAGACGATAAGTTTAATATCACGGTATCAGATGCTTCATTCAATGCTAACGGTACAGCTGTGTTTACAGACTTGTCAACGAATTATGCAGTGCTGACGGAAACTTCTCCCGGCAATTATACAATAGGCTGGGATGTTTCCCGCACTGCGAGAATGAATGCTGTGCCGAAAATGATGATGACAGCGCCGGCGGCAATAGATAGTGAACCTGTATATCAGGTTGCGTTGGTCGGCAACAGCAGTGTTGTAACCGGCGCAATTCCGGAAAACGGAGAAATGAGTAATTACTTTACCAGTGCGGCCTATATGGCAGCGGCAGAAATTGCAAACGCGGCAACGGTTACGGCATCCAACGGTTACAGTCTTGTGCCGAAAGCAGGTTATACAACGCTGGAGGATGCTTACCGTACTATGACGCCGGCGGAGGATCAGTCAGATATAGCCGTGATTTTCCTGAACGGGACTATGACAACGGAGGAACGTACCGGTGCATTGATTGAAAGTATGGCAAGCCTGCTGCAAACGGTGCATGAACTTTCGCCAAATGCAAAAATATTGCTGGTAGGTTCCAGAGGCGATTATATGCGTTATATGCAGGATGCAGCAGAAACTGTCGGCATGGAAGAAATAATAAGTTTTCTTGAGGATACGGTAACAGGCGTTTCCGGCAGTAATGCATTGGAACAGCAGAAAGAAATGGCGGATGCACTCAGGAATAAAATGATTCAAATTCTTCAATAATAATATACAAATAAAAACAGTTGCAGAAAATACAAGTTTGCGTTATGATGATAATTACAGTAAGGCAATGTCAGGAGATGATCAGAGATGAAGATAAAAGAAGGTTTTCTGGCGCGCCAGATTGTTGGGGAATGGATTGTAATTCCCGTAGGAGAACGGGTTGTGGATTTTAATGGGATAATTACATTAAATGAGACAGCGCTGTTCTTATGGGAGCTTTTACAGCAGGAAACACAGCAGGAAACTTTGCTGAACAGTTTGACAGCGGAGTTTGATGTATCCCTGGCACAGGCACAGGCGGATCTTGCAGAATTTTTAGACAGCCTGCGTGCAAACGGGTTATTGGAAGAATAGACAGGAACTGCCGGTGCTTTGTACGCTTGTACTTAGTCCGGCAGTTTTTTGTTTGAACGAATGCATGCAGGATAATAAAGGAGGAATGGAAAATAGGAAAGATATTTTATAAAAGATGTTCCCGTGCGGTGGCATTGATGCTGGCGGTGATAATAGCCGCGGCAGGGTGTGCCGGATGCAGACAGGAAGAAACCGGAGGAAAAACTGTGCTTACTGTTGCGGGTGAGCGTATCAGTGATGCAGAATGCAACTATTATTATGTATATTATTTAACGCAGAACGGTATTGATATTTCCACAGAAGAAGGCATTTCCACACTCAACGCTTCTACGGGAGTAGAGGAATTTCCTACTTTTGATGATTATTTTCGTTATCTTGTGGCAAGAGAAATTCAGAAAACCGTTATTTGCCTGAATGAAGCAAAAGCACAGGGTTGGCAGTTCCCATCGGAAAAAGGGAAACAGGAGGCAGATGCTGTTATGGCGCAGATGCTTTCTGAGTGTGAAGAGGCTGGAGTTTCACTGGATGATTACATTAAAAAAATGTTTGGCTCCGATATTCGTCAGCAGGACCTTCAAGCGGTATTTGAGCGGATGTATACGGCAAAAGATTATTATAATTCTGTGCTGGAACCGCAGTGGATTCCCTCAGAGGATGAAGTGACGGCATGGTATGGCAGTAATTCCGGGGATTTTGACAAAGTGAATTTCCGTTCTTTATTTTTGCCATATACGGAAGGGGATTCAGAGACAAATGCACAGGTTCTTGCCAAGGGGCAGGAGATGCTCGGCAAAATAACGACAGAGGAAAGTTTCATTAACTTTGCCAAAGCATATGTGCCGGAAGAAAATCAGCAAGCCGCTGCTGACCGGAACGCAACGCTGAACCAGAATGTTTTGAAACAAACTTTAAATGAAGCGCCAGCGGAATGGCTGTTTGACGCTGGGCGGAAAAACGGGGACAAAACTGTGGTTGAAGACAGCAAGGGCGTATATGTGCTGTATTTTTTAAGCCGCCGCAAGTCGTCAGAACCATTGGTAACAGTGCGCCAAATCAGTATTCTCAGCAAAGAGGCTGGGAGCATGCAGGCTGCAAGGGAAAAAGCAGACAGCTTGCTTGAAAAATTCAGTACAGAAAAGGATTTTATTCAGCTTGTTGCAGAAAATTCTTCTCTCAGCGCAGAGAAAGAAAACGGCGGATTGTATCAGAATGTTTATTTGGGCGGTCAGCCGCAGGCGATGGAAGACTGGTGCTTTGACAGTGCACGTAAAGCGGGCGACAAAACAGTAATTGAATCGGAATATGGCGCGCATGTGTTTTATTTTGTAGAGCGCACGCAGGATGAAGAATGGCATAACCGTTCTTATCACGCGCTGTATTCTCGAAAAATGGAAGCCGCTATGGGCAGCCTGCGGGAAAAGTATCCATACACCTTTTCTTGATTTTTTTGCTGTATTTGCTCAATAAAATGGAATTTTATCTGTGAGCAATACAACTGATTTTGTGAATTCAAGTAATTTTAGCAAAAAATGGCAAATATATCAAGTAAATTTTTATGATTTGTGCATATAGAAATACTTGTATTTTCCCCTGTAAATGTTATATAATTAAAAATGTAAAACTGCCGAATTCAATACGGCGGTTTGAAGGTTATCCATTTTATGGAAAAGAGGTTGTGTATATGAGGAAAACCAAAAAAACCCTTAGCATCTTCCTCACGGCAGTTATGCTGTTAAGCATGCTGTCGGCAGGTTTTACTGCCGCCGCGGCTGATACCCAGGGCGCCACGGGTATCAACATCGGAGGGAGGGATTTCGACACATCGTCTCTCGACGAAATAAAGATCTACTGGACGCGAAGCAAAGAGTGGATGGAAGGAGAATTGACTGGGCCTTACGGCGACGTTGACGAAAACGAAACCGTGCTGACCCTGCGTGCAGGCGAGACATATGAACTCTCCAAATTGCTTGCAGCGGTGGATGACCCGGCGGATACGACGAATAACTATACATATGATGTACAGTATAATCCATCCGGTCAATCCATTCCCGAGAAGAGCAATTCTTATAAATACTCTTCCATGAAGATTGCTTATGCGGACAAGGCGCTCAGCAGCAAGGACGCCCTTGCGCTGGAAGCAGGCTCTGCGGCTGCGGATGCAATCTGGCAGCTTTACAGTGCCGAAGCTAAATTTGATAACGTGAAATACGATGTCAAATATGTTTGGGACGGCGGTTTCCGCCCGGCGGGGTCAGACGTTCTGACCAAGCTGACATTCACTGATACCACGGTTACCCCAAGTGTGGTATATGAGTATGATTATCAGAAATCCCAGTATCCAACAATAACGGATATGTCATTCCGCGGTACCTATGTCAACGGCACTGAATACAGCACCGGTGATGTTGTAAAGGGTTCTGACCACGGTTTTTACCGTTATATTGGGACAGGCAAAACAACACAGCCGCCGGTTATCGGTTCTCCGGAAGGTGCGGGTGCTCAGGATTATAACAACTGGGAGCATCTGACTGTAAAGGTGCAGACCAGCGCCGGCGAAACCGAAGAAAGCTATGATGTTCGTTACGGTATCTATCATTATAAAGATCAGGACCGTTTCAAACGCTGGGGTAATGAAAACAACCAGGGCGAATGGTGTACATGGCTGACACATACGGAAGCAGATTATTATAACCTTCGTGCTGCTACTACGGTTCGCCGTTTTTCCGGTTATTTTTATTTGACGGAAGAAGACTTCCAGAATAAAGATTTGATTTACCTTGCGTTGGCGGACGGTGCGTCTTTGGTTGCCGGTGACGACGCTATGGATGTATTCGTTAACGGAAAGCCGCTTTACCGTGCTACTACCAACGACTTGTCAGAAGGCGCAAATTCTGACTATACCATTAAAGGGACAGATAATTCTGCTGTTTCATCTGAAGCAAATCTTTTAATGCGCAAAAACGGTTATGATTACAATAATACTCCATACGGAGCATCTTGTAATGAACCGACCGGTTCTGAAAATTGTATTGTTTCACCGGTTAAGTATAACGGCGGGACAAGCTGGACTCCGAGCGATCCGGCTGAAGCTGAAAAACTTTACAATC
Source organism: uncultured Eubacteriales bacterium (assembly GCA_934546985.1). Classification (GTDB taxonomy): domain Bacteria; phylum Bacillota; class Clostridia; order Oscillospirales; family Acutalibacteraceae; genus CAKTEE01. Next base: position 100,199 of record CAKTEE010000004.1, on the reverse strand, counting down.
AGAACTATGCGTTCGCAGCTTACTGGCATGTACACACCAGTGAATCAACCTTTGATATTTCCGACTTGCTCCAGCCTGGTGCAAACCGCATTGATATTATCGCGGGCGACTATGACGACGGCGGCGGTATGTCAAGGCTTCACCTGTTTACCTCCGGTAAAACCATTAAGAGCGGTGCGATTGATGTTGAGGTAAACGCTTATGTAAACGATAATCCTGACAGCAACACGAAATTCGATACACAGGTTTCTCCTGTATTTGAAAAAGGTACCAGTGCCGTTGTTAAGGAAGCAGTTTCCCAGCCTGTTAATACCCCGATTTATTATGAATATATTGTCAGCAATCCCGATAGCAACGATTTGTACGGCGTTGAGGTTGTAGACAACAGGCTGAATATCAGAATTACGCCTAACGGTGTTTATGAGAGGGAGAATCCGAATGATTCGAGTTCTCCGTGGAAAACCACACCGGTAGACCCGGGCAGTTATACTGTTCAAACAGTTGATGAAACCGGTGCTTCCGTGCCAACAACCCTTTCCGAACTTCTGAGTAAGATTAACGGAAAAACAGATGACGGTACAGTAACGTCAAAAACAATACGCATTGATTTTGCGACAACTACTTTCCCGGATGTCGGCAAGTTCCAGACACCGGTAACCGCTTCCGGCCATGATGAAGGCGGTACGCAGACTTTCCAGGCATCAAACACCACTTATGTTATTATGCATGCAAGCATTAAGAATGACTGGGTAGTTGTAGATTACGGTCTGCCTGTTACGCTGGATGTATTATCCAATGATAGTTATCCGGATGGTTCAAACCCGTTCCTGAAAGCTTTGGCTTGGGATTCGCAGAATGTAAGTGCGAACCTTGCAGATGCAAACAACGGTCAGGGTACACGTCCGTCAGCGCTTACCTTCCAGGAAGTTGCCGCTTCTGCTGCAGATACCCCAAATCAGACTCCAGTCAGGGGTAATTACGGTGAACTGCGTGCTTCATCTTCGGATAAAAATGCAGTAACCTATACACCTACAAAGTTTATCAATGATGTGGATGTATTTGTTTATGAATCTCAGCATACTCTGGCTGATGTAGGTGAACCTTATAACCGTTATGCATCTGTAACGGTAGTACCTGCCTCCAGTGTTTATTATGAAGATAATTTCAGTTCTTCAACCGTAGGTGAAAGTGCTGACAGTGCAATTATTTACGGCGGTAACTGGAGTGTAGTTACTGATGATAATACAGGCAATGCGAAACCTACTACCGATGGCAGTCAGTCCAATGATAATTCCTCTGCTGGAACCGATACCGATAACTACGGTTATGACAACCAGTATAAGGATGACCTTGGATTCAGCTTTGGTTCTGCTCACCAAATCGGTGGTGCAGAGAAAGAAATGCCTTCTTGGGCAGATTATCAGAAAGATCCTGCCAATGAAGGAAAGACCTATCGTGATTACCTGACGGAAAAAATTGCGCCGATTAAGGAAGATTTCGTAGACGGTGCAGCAACAGTAACCTTTAATTTCAGAGGCACAGGTTTTGATATTATCAGTTATACAGATAACCGTTCCGGTATTATCAAGTGCCAGGTAACAAAACAGGGCACGGATACGGTTGTGAAAGATATACTGGTAAGTAACTATTATGAAGTTCCGAACAAGGCCCTTTATCAGATTCCGGTTATTTCCGTTAAGAATCTTGAGTGGGGAGATTACACTGTTCAGCTTACAGTAGATGGAACCAGAACCTATCCGTCTACAGGTAATGTGGTTGTAATTGATGGTATCCGTATTTATAATCCTCTGTCTGCAAATGCGCAGGCAAAAGAAGATTATTATACAGAGGCGGAAAAACATGCAGTTATTTATGAATTGCGTGACTTGCTCCGTAATGAAAATTCAAACCACAATGCAGACATTGGCGGTAACCGTATCAAACTGTTTGGTGTAGAAAATTACTATGTCGGCAGTAACGATGAAGGTGCGCCTCCATTGTATGATGATGAAGGCAATGAGATTGAGCATGTTGTAGGCGGCGTTCAGCTTGACCGTTATAACATGGATGGACCGAAAAACGAGCTGTATGTTACATCTGTCGGTACAGGTGTTACATTTAAATACAGTCCGTCATCACAGGCGATTGCAGACAGCATTCCTCTGACTATGCAGATTGAAGCAAAATCCCTGAACAATGCGGCTACCAATATGACGGTTAGATGCCGTTTCGCTGAAAAAGGAGAAAATGAGACTGCAACAGCAAATGGTTCCGGCAACGGTTGGTATAAAGAAAAAACTATCAGCGTTGGTTCCAGTACACAGATGTATTATAATGTATCTGATTTGCTGCCGGAGATTCCGCAGTCCAGCGTTTTTGAGATTTATAAATCCGGTGAAGAACTGGATTCAGAAGTTGGTCTTTCTAAGGGTACAATCCTTTCCCTTTCTACAATTAAGGTAACAGAGGGTTCATCACTTGGACGTGATACAGCTTCTTTCGATCCGGTTCAGGCAATTGCTACAGGCATTACTTTTGACCGTACTGCAATGCAGGTCAGCACTGACGGTACCGGCAGGGTTGGCGTATTGATTAATTTCAGCGATGGAAAAACTAAGACGCCGAAAGAAGCCGGCATTAATATTTCCGTTAAGGAGAAAGACGGAAACAACTTGCTTGCAGAGTGCGCGTATGATCAGGAAACCGGTATGGTTTCTCTCAAAGGCGGCAGTATTGAAGGTACTACTACAATTGTTGCAACCTCTGAGACAGAAGGTTTCCCGCGTACAGCAGAAATACAAGTCACTGTCAGTGATAATGGAGAACAGATAGATAAGATTACAGGCATCCGTTTCTTGAATCGTGAAAATAACGAAACCATTAGCATGTTTAACAATGGCAGAGGTAAGAATTTTATCCCTGTTCTTGTAATGCAGAATGGTGAATATGTATTGCCGTCAACCTTGGGCGTAACCGTCCATACCGCAGTTTCCGGCACACAGGATGTTATTTCCACATCTGCTATTGGTGCGGGCGGCATTCTTACAGTAACACCGCTGGCAATTGGCGAAGGCGCTGTATTAACAGCATCTTATGGTGATTTCAGTGCATCATTGAATTTCAACGTGATAGCAACACCGCCGCTTTTCCCAATCAGTATGAACTTGTCAGCACCGACAGGTACAGAACTGAAAGTTGGCGGAACAGTAGTGATTCAGGCAAATCAGTCTACCGTATTGTATGGTGCGGATGGCTATGATGAAACTGAAACCAGAACCCTTGCAGAAGCAAAAGATGATTTGACATTCTCTTGTGCAAAAGCAGGTCTTAGCGCAGTAATTAACGCTGATGGCAATATCGAAGTTACACTGTCAGAAGATTTCGATCCCGGCAACGGCGGAGAAATTGATATTGACGTTAAGTATGGCGATCAGGTACTTGGAACACTGAAAACCAGAATTACTTATGTTGCTGCGAAAGGCGTAGATGTATCTGCAAGCGGTACACGTCACATTCCGGTGGGTGGTTCTGTTGCTTTGACCGGTACAGTAACGCCTTCTGATGCGACGAACCAACGTGTATATTGGTCCGGCGGTGCAGCGGGTGTTGCAGAAATTACCGTTGATGCAGAGAATCCGAATAAGATTCTTGTAACTGCTGGAAACAGCCTGTCTGTTGCAGATGATACGAGACAAATAGTAGAGTTCACAGCGGCAGCAGGGTCACAGAGCAGTACAGTGAATAAAACAATTAAAGTTTACGTTTACGATACTGCACAAGCGCAGATTTATGATTCTTCTAAAGAGAACTATAACTCAAAAGATTTAGTCATTTATGAAGATGGTTACTACTATTGCAAAGAATGGACACAGACAGTTCCGACCGCTTCTTTGGATACATCAGAAGAAGGAGATGGTACTGGAGCATGGATTTATGTTGGCCCTGTAGGCGCAGGTGTGACGGGTGTTACCATTACACCGCCGCAGTCCAATACCGTTTTTGTTGGCGATGAAGTAGCCCTTCAGGCAACCGTAACCGCTGTAGGCGGAGCGAGCACAGATGTGCTTTGGAGCAGCAGTGATGATTCTATTGCTGAAGTAGATGCAAACGGTGTAGTAAAAGCGCTGAAAGCAGGCGAGGTAACCATTACAGCTACTTCCAGCTTTGATTCTTCAAAATCTGCATCCGTTACCTTGATTGTTGCGGATAAAATTCCGGTTACAGGCATTGTCATTACCGGCTCTGCTAAGATTCCGGTCAATGTGACAGGTTCAGTAGACGGGACAACTGTTCTGAATGCAGAAGTTACCCCGGCGGAAGCAACAGATAAAACATTAACATGGTCCAGCAGCAATAATGATATTGCAACTGTCGATGAAAATGGTAAGGTAACAGGTATCAGCGTTGGTACTGCAGTGATTACTGCAACCTCCGCTGCGAATCCGGAGGTAAGCGCCACCTTTACCATTGAAGTTATTAACTTCTCCGGTACAGTATCTGTGAAGCCGGTAACAGCAGGTGAATGGACAAAGGGCGCTTGGGTTGAAACCGGAGATGGCGCAAGTCTTAGCAATATTTCTGATTCTATGATAAAAGATTTGGCTCCGGGAACTCATTACTTTGTATTTGGTACTGAAAATGATTATTACAAATCATATGAAGGTTATGCCAAATTTGCAGAAATCGCGGTTTCAAATACAGGTGTAATTTCTGTTAGAGATGTCCGTTGCATCAGTACAAGCTGGAATGCTGCACCTGTTATGGAAGCAGCCGGTACCACTTATGCTAAGATTGTACAACAGGCGGATGGTTCCTATATTCTCCAGTGGACAGAAGGCGTAACGCCTGAGGTTCCGGTAGACAGCATAACGTTGGATACCAATAGTCTCTCATTTATAGGTAAGGGTACACAGCAACTGACCGCTACTGTATTGCCGGAAGACGCCGGTAATAAAGCAGTCGTATGGTCCAGTGACAACCAGAATGTTGTAACTGTAAATGAAAACGGTCTTGTTACAGCAGTTGGCGTAGGTACAGCAACCATTACTGTAAAATCTGCTGCAGACGAAACAAAGACTGCAACAGTAACAGTTACGGTGACAGATGCTGAAATTACAGCCATTGGTTTAACAAACCAGAGCCTGTACGTTGATGAAACAGTTACTTTAGTACCGGTTTATATGCCGGATAACCTCTTCAATCCTTCTGTTACATGGTCCAGCGATAATAATAATATTGCAGTTGTAGACCAGAACGGTAAGGTGACTGCAATCAGTGCAGGTACGGCAACCATTACTGCGGAAGCGGCAAACGGCGTAAAAGGTACTGCAACAATTACAGTCAATTCACGGCCGGTTACTGGCGTAACGGTTGATGCAAGTGAAGCTGCCTTTGTTAAGGACAATAATGGATTTACCCCGAATAGCTTTACTGTAAATGCAACGGTACAGCCGGCAAATGCAACAAACCAGCAGGTTACATGGGAAAGCAGCAATGTTAATGTAGCCACTGTTGAAAACGGAGTGATTACCCCTGTTGACACAGGCAATGCTGTGATTACTGTTAGAACCGTTGACGGCGGATATACTGCTCAGGTTCAGGTTACAGTAACAGAAGCCGGTGCAAATGTTCCTGTTACAGATGTTACACTGCGCAAGGATGGCGTGGCTGTCAGCGGTACGGTAAACCTTCAGGTTAACAGAACTATGCAGCTTGAAGCTGTTATTACTCCGAGCAATGCTTCAAATCAGGCTGTTACATGGTCATCTTCTCAGGCAGGCATTGCATCCGTTTCTGATAACGGTTTGGTTACAGCACTGGCAGAAGGTGATACTGTAATTACAGTTACGACAGAAGACGGTGGAAAGACAGCTCAGCTTACGGTACATGTAGAGGCTGGTTCTTCCAGCGGCTTGCCGGTTACGATTACTCCGGCGCAAAATGAATCCAGCGGATGGCTTTTGTACGGCGGTTGGTTTGAAGCAAACGGTGCAACTCCGGAGGCAGCGCTTCATGCAAGCAACCAGAAGACAATTACAGAAGCAGGCGTTTATTACTATGGATATTGCATGACTACCTTTGGATATGGTGTAAACGGCCCGGCCGTACAAATTACGGTTTCTGCTGATGGTCAGGTGACATATACCGCAGGTGCTTTTGAATGTGCATTTGAAGCTGCAACTGCTTCTATTTACATGAAATTTACCGCAGGTAATGCAGATTATGATTTTACCTATGATGATGCAAACGGCACGATCACTTTGGTTAATAAGGTTCAGGCTGCAAATGCGGTATTGAACAGTAAATCCAAAGCAATGCTGTTAGGCAATGGTTCTGCAGTACTGGGTGTACCGGATGCCGGCAGTAAGATTACCAATATTAATAATGCGGCGGCTTATGATTTAATCAGAAGCTCCGGTGTACTCCCGACAGTAGTTGCTTCCAGCGGCTATAGCCTGACAAAAAAAGATGGTTATACCCTGCTTGAAGATGCAGTAAAATCATTGGTATTGGAAAACGACCAATCGGATTTGGTTGTAATTTCTATCAATGATTCCATGACAGAAGGAGACCGCACGATCGAATTGATTGCGGCGATGGAAAGCCTGCTCAACACAGTGCATAGCCTTAGCCCGAATGCGAAGATTCTTCTGGTTGCATCCAGAGGTGCGTATACCCGCTATATGCAGGATGCAGTTGAAGCGGCAGGTCTCGGTGAGTTAGTTTCCTTCATGGAAGACACAAGTTCAGCAGTTTCCGGTTCTCAGGCAGTAACGGAGCAGGAAGAGCTCCGCAGCCAGATTTCAGAAAAGGTTGCACAGATTTTATCTTCCGGCACCGATGAAAATGTATGGACAGTTCTTACGGCATATAATATTGGCGACATTGTTTCTTACAACGGCATAAACTATGAATGCATTACAGCCCATGCCGCCAGAGATAATAATACTGCCCCGGATTGCATGCCGGATTACTGGAAGCCAATTTTGGCGGAATAAACACGGATGAAATACCATAGATAATATTGCAATTTTATTTTAGTATTGGTATAATGGACAAGAGGATATTGATATATCCTCTTATGTCCATCCGTGCATCATAAAAGAAAGTTGGTGCTGCAATTGAAAAAAGCATATAAAAAACCAGAAATTTTAGTTGAAAGTCTGCTTGCATCGGAATATTACGCTGCAGGATGTGCACCTGATTATGCTGAGGGAGCAAAAGCTTTTCTGGCAGATAAAGCGTGCGCAGATGAGTATAATGATTTTATGGGTTATGTTATTATTGATAATGACCCGCAGGAAGGTCAATATTGCTATAACAATGGCTCTATGAAAATTTTAATGTCCTGATTTTTGCTATTATTTTGTTTTGTGTATGCAAAAATCCCCTGTTACGGTTTCATTACTGAAATTACATAACAGGGGATTTTTTATATCAAATATAAAGCGGTTAAATACAAAAATCGATGGGAAGCTGTTGGTCGCGATATTCCTTAATTAAATCGTCCAGTGTAATGTTGTCTACCGCATCTTCAATGGCGGTCATTAATTTTTTCCAAACGTGCAGGGTAATACAGGATTCCTGCCGGCCGCAGGCAGGGGCGTTGCCCGTCAGACAGTCTACAGGGGCAAGGGAACCTTCCATCACACGCAGAACCATGCCTACTGTAATTTTTTCAGGCAGATTTGCCAAAGAGTAACCGCCTTGCGAACCCCGGGTAGAGTGTACCATACCAGAGCGGTTTAGCTGCATGATAATTTGCTCCAAATATTTTTCTGAAATATTTTGGCGTTCTGCAATTTCTTTCAGAGGGATAGGGCCTTCCCCGTAATGGATGGCAAGGTCAAGCATAAGCCGCAGTCCATAACGTCCTTTGGTTGAGATTTTCAAAATGGAAACACTCCTATCACAATACTATGAATATAATAGTATTGTACCATTTTTTTTCATTGCCTGCAAGGGTGTTGCAGGAATATGTGGGTAAAAAACAGATACGGTTAAGGAAATCTTTGTTTTGTTCATATTGTACAATCAAAGGGAGGATTTTAGTCAATTATAACAAAACATATCGTTGGGGTTACCAAACATTAGGGGGTATTATTGTTGACTTTTGCTATTGCTAATGGTAAAATAAAACTGTAAGAAAAGAATAAAAGCAATAGATGCCCCGGTTGCAATCCCTCATTCCTTTTCCGGAATGTTTTTATAGAAAGAGAGTTCAACAAGAGGCTGAAAACGCCTAAGTAATGAAATGGAGGTATGAATGATGTCTGAACTGATGAAAAGAACAATTGAATTGAAAGATATTGATGTTGAAAAATTTGTTTCAACCCTGAACCAATGTAAAGATGCTGTTTGGCTTGAAACCGATGAAGGCGACAAGCTGAACCTGAAAAGCACTTTGTGCCAGATTATGGGCCTTGCATCTTTAATTAAGGGCGGTACTATCGCCAATGCGACCATCCGCTGTGAAAATGCAGAGGATGACGCGCTTCTCTTCCGTCTGGGATTGTGGAACATCTCTCCTGATGAGAAGAACTAAACTTACTTTCTCCTCCCTTTGATTTTTTCCCAATAGACAAGAGGCCGGACATTTGTCCGGCTTTTTGTTATGTGTGAAATCAAATTAGAGATTCAATCAATAATAATTTCCTTAATAAAAATGAGATATATCAGGAGCGTTTCTGTTTTGAAAAATGATATTTTGTATGCGTTTGTTTCAATTTAGCCGATAAATATAAGGAAACATAGGGTTTTTTAATATCTAAATCGGAATTATTTTAAATGCTTAGCTGATAAACTTTATTACTTGACCCGCTAAAAATGCGGCAATAGATGCACCTGCGGCAACTGTCAGCAAGCTTTTTTCTTGGTAAGCAAGAATAAGTGCAACGATAAGCCCGGTAATGCCGGCGGCAGTCGGACCGGCAGAATATAGAATTTGCGGAAAGGTCATTGCTGCAAGTACGGCATAAGGAATGTATTCTAAAAATGATTTTATATATAAATTCTCTATTTTTTTACGAAAAACTGCCAGCGGCAAAGCACGTATCAAATAGGTAACAACAGCCATAGTCAGGATAGCGGAGATAATATAAACAGTATTCATGGCCGTTCCTCCTGTGGTTCAGTAATAGGAAATAATAGTGCACCGATAGCCGCGGCAACTACCGCGCAGATAATTACTGCCCAACCGGAGGCAAGACTGTTAAGTACAGGAATCCACTGGAAACAACAGCTTAACAGAATAGAGGTAGCAATGACAAACGCAAATTTTGTACCACGTTTTGCCTGTGGAATAATAATAGCAAGAAACATACCATATAGCGCGATACCCAATGCGTCACGCAGTGACTGGGGAAGAAGATAACTTGCATAAGCCCCTGTAAAAGTTCCGGCGGCCCAGCCCAGATAGGGCCCGATAATCAGCCCGAACATATAGGGCGTTTTTAAGCCGCTGCCTTTTTGGGAAGCTACGCCGAATATTTCATCTGTTATGCCAAAACCAATGAGCCATCGTTGAAACCCTGTAACGGTATTGTCAAGTTTTTGCCCTAAGGAAAGCGACATGAGGGCATAGCGGATGTTAATGACAAACTGTGCAATGGCGACTTCTATCAGCGGGGCGCCGGCAAGAATGGAATTTAACCCTGCAAATTGCCCCGCAGAGGTCAGGTTTGTCATGGAAATCATCAGTGCAGCCCAAACAGGCAAACCGGAATTAACAACAAGAATGCCAAAAGCAAAAGAAACGGAAAAGTACCCCAAAGCAATGGGGATTCCATCATGCAAACCTCCCAGTATGCTGTTCCTTGTTTTTTCATTCATAAACCGTACCCCCGTAGTCAGTTGATTCCGCCATATTACAGCGGTACTGTATGATTATATCTGTTTTTTTGTAGATTGACAAGGGATACAGGGACAGTCTTAATTGGCAGGAACTTCTTTTTCTTGTATTTTTTATAGGAAGATGTTATCATAATAACTATATGGGCGTTTCCCGCCTGCACCGACCGCCGTATTGCGGTTTTATTCGGGAAATGCAGGGTTTTCGGTGCAGGGAACTGAAAAATAAGGGTGGTATAAAATGGGAAAACCAGTTGTTATTACTGCGGACAGCACGTTTGATTTCTCTTCTGAAATGTTAAAAAAATATCATGTAACAAGCTATCCTCTTGCCATTACCTTAGATGATAGGGTGTATCGTGATGGTGTGGATATTACGCCAGATGATATTTACGCGCAGTATCGTGAAAAAAAGAAGCTTCCAAAAACATCTGCCGTCAGCCCTGGGGAATATAAGGATTTTTTTGAGGGGTTTACAAAACAGGGATATGCAGTTGTGCATATCAACCTGAGCACGGGCTTATCTGTTACCCATAATAATGCGTTGCTTGCCGCACAGGAATTAGAAGATGTTTATCCAGTAGATTCCCTGAATCTTTCCACCGGAATCGGACTGATTGTTGTTCGTGCATGTGAAATGCGCGACAGTGGCATGGAAGCGCCTGCAATTGTGGAAGAACTGAAAAAAATGATTCCCCTTTCCCGTGCGAGCTTTGTGCTTGATACACTGGAATTTTTGCATAAAGGCGGACGCTGTTCCGGCGTTGCCGCTTTGGGTGCCAACCTGCTGAAATTAAAGCCCTGTATTGAAGTAGTGGATGGAAAAATGATTGTCGGCAAAAAATACCGCGGTAAATTAGATATGGTACTGGAGCAGTACACAAGAGATAAGCTTGCCGGAAGAGATGATATTGATTTAAGCCGTGTATTTATTACGCATTCAGGAATTTCGGAAGATATCATTAACCGTGTTAAAGCAGTCATTTGTGAATGCTGTAATTTCAAGGAGATTTTGGTTACCCGTGCGGGCTGTACCATTACATCCCATTGCGGCCCAAATACGTTGGGTGTATTGTTTATGGTAAAACCTGAATAAAAGAAGAGCCGCTGTGTAATCAGCGGCTTTTTTGTTTTATGCTATTTGGAGAAATCCCTTGCTTACAAAAACAGATATATTATGAATAGTTAATCTGCACATAACGTTCAATTGTTTATGATAAAGCATGTCGGAAGGGAGACACTCCGTAAGGAAGTTGTCTCACTTTGGTTTTTGTAATCGGTCAGAATGGTTGAATTGTAGGTAAAATCAATCATATTGGAAGATTACAAAGTGAAACAGCATTACATCAACGAAAAAGCAGGTATCAGTTATACATTGCAAGGCGATTATTATTTATCTGACCTTGCATTACTTGCCGAAAAAGAAACAAAGCCCATCGGGGTATGGGGACAGCGGCACAGACGTTATCTGAAAGAGCATAAAAAGTGATTTACACTACTCTGATCACAAGCGGTACATTGAACAGATACTTTTCCGACATTGACGAGCAGATAGAGAAAATGTTTTCTCGGTTAGTTAAGCAGATAGTAGAGCGTGAGGGTGTGACAGCGCAATTCAAAGCCAACAATCAAATGGCGTGTGTAGGTGCTGGGAATAACATTTTAAACAGAGCAATGGAATTTGTAAAGGTTGACTTGATTTATAGGTAAAGGTTAAAATCAGCAGGGATGATATTTTATAACCCTGCTGATTTTTATTTATGGTTATCATCTTTATATTCCATAAATCAAATGATTTCAAGCATATTCTAAACACATTGAAGAAGGCAAGGCATCTGCAAGCGAACATTGGTCTACTATGACAATCTTTACATTGAAATTTTCGATGATTTTTTCTAACCTCATTGACAGCGGCAAAAATCCGTGCTATAATCCCTAATAGAGTTAGTAATTTTGAAAGGTACAGGCGACACATGGACTACACTGAATTAGCGATACAACTCATTGATATGCGCGCCTCTGCACCGCAAATTAAGATGGAGCGGACCATGTCCCAAATTGCAAGGGGCGAGATTTTAGCGTTAAATTATTTGGCGGCAAACGGAAACCGGGCATATCCTAAAGATATGAGTAAGGCGCTTATGCTGACCACGGCCAGAGTAGCAGCCATGCTGAAATCTTTGGAGGGACAGGACATGATTACACGAACCCCTGATCCCTCAGACAGCCGACAGGTCATTGTCTGCCTGACAGAAAAGGGCATAGCTTTGGTCGAAGAGCGCCGAACCGGAATGATTCATTCAGTGGAAAAAATGCTGGAAGCTTTAGGAGAAGAGGATGCAAAAGCCTATGTCCGCATACAAGCCAGATTGATAGAACTGGGCGATATTTGGAGGTGATGGGCTTTGATAAAATGCAGGTCGGAACAACAAAATAGCTGAGGCGCTATAGATTACTATAGGGATAAGTCCTATGCGAGCAATTCGCATAGGACTTCATTTTTTAGGAGGTAACAACATGAACCCAATCATACAAGTGGAGCATTTCTCTAAAAAGTACGGGGATTTTATAGCGGTGGATGATATTTCCTTCACCGTAGACGAGGGCAGTATTTTTGCTTTCCTCGGCCCCAACGGTGCAGGCAAAAGCACGACTATCAATACCCTATGTACGATCCTTGACAAAACAGAGGGCACTCTGACAATCAACGGCCATGATGTTTGCGAAGAACGCAGTTTAGTGCGCAAAGACATCGGGATAGTTTTTCAGGATTCCACTCTCGACGCCCAAATGACCGTAGAGGAAAACCTAAAATACCATTGCAGCTTCTACAAGGTGCCGAAAAACGAGGTGCGGGAGCGCATCGACTTTGCCCTTGATCTGGTAGAGCTTACGGAATGGAGACGGGCGGCGGTGGGCAGTCTGTCCGGCGGCATGAAACGGCGGGCGGAGATTGCAAGAGGGCTGGTACACGACCCCAAGGTTTTATTTTTGGACGAACCCACTACAGGTCTGGATCCGCAGACCAGAGCTAATGTGTGGGAATATATTCAGCGCCTCCAAAAGCAAAAAAATATGACGATCTTTCTTACCACCCACTATATGGACGAGGCGGAAGTCTGCGCAAAAATCGTCATTATGGATCACGGAAAAATCGTTGCCCAAGATACGCCGGTGAATTTAAAACACCAATATACGGGCGCGGAGGTTGATGTTGTCTGCACACAGACCGAACCGTTGGAAGCCACATTGCAGGAACGGGAGGTTTCCTATCGGAAAGATGGGAACAAACTGGTTTTCCATACAAAGAAAGCGCCTGCCGCATTGGAAATTTTATCCGCACACAGAACCATAATTACAGACTTTGAAGTAAAAAACGGGACGCTGAACGAAGTGTTTTTGGCAATTACGGGAAAGGAGATTCGAGAAGGATGAACCCAATTACAGCAATTCTACAAAGAAATTTACTGAATTATATCAGGAGTAAGGGACGGGTATTTGGATCGCTCTTTATGTCCATGTTTATGCTGGTGATGTTTTCGTTTTTGATGAAATCTTCTATGAACGGTCTTGATGCGCCCATGCCTTACCTGATTTCAGGCGTGATAATTATGAGCGTGTTTCAGGTTAGCGTAAATAATTCCTCCGATATCCTGTCCGACATTTCCAGCGGCTATATGAAAGAGGTTTTGGTTGCGCCCATCGCACGGATGCAAATTTCCATGGGGCACATTCTGTCAGGGGCAGTCATCGCCACGCTGCAAGGCATTGTTACTATGATCTGCGGCATTGTGCTTGGACTGCGGGTGGGCATCCTGCAAATCCTGCTTCTGACTGCGGTAATGTTGGTTTCCGCTATGGCATTCAGCGCCATCGGTCTGTTTTTGGCTACAGTTTCCCGCAACTCTCCCGCCTTTCAGACCCTCAGTTCCATGATTATGATGCCCCTGACCTTTGTTTCCGGCGCATATATCCCTACCACTATCATACCCGGCTTTCTTTTGCCCATCGTCTACCTGAATCCTCTGACTTATACGACCTCGATTTTCCGTTATATCGCTTTGGGGGCGCACACGCTGACCACAAAGGAATTGGTTGAACAGGGCATGGCGTTCTCTATTGGTGGATTTGTCATCACGCCGTTGATGGGACTGGCTATTACCGTTTTGATTGGTGCCTTTTTCTTTGTGCTGTGCGTCCGTAAATTTAACCGTGCAGACTTCTCCGCCATTAAGGTTGCCGCAGGTATGAGGGGCGGCGGTGCTCCGGCGAAGAGATAACTTGTAAAAATTCCAGCTAATGAAAGCCTTGGGGCACCTTCCTTATGGAGGGTGCCCCAAATGGTGTGCTTTTTTATAGCGTAATATTTATTTTTTTCTGATAGTACACTGCGAGAAGAATTTTCTGTAAAACCTGATAGGGTATTTGAGAGAATCAGGCTGAAAACAGCGGAAAAACGAGCGGTTTATATAGATTGGAGCGAAAGAAAACCCTTTATTTTTCAAGCTTTGCCGTTGCACCAAAGTGCATTATGATGTATACTTAATAATAATTATGGTAATTTTGTGCAGTGAAGCAAATGCTTTGAGGAGCGGTTGAATGGAAGGAAAAAGTGTAATAGAAGCTTATCTTGATAACAGTGCGACTACCCGTCCGTGCCGTGAAGCGGTGGACAGGATGCTGGAAATACTGACGGTGAATTATGGAAATCCTTCCTCCCTCCACAGCAAGGGCTTGCAAGCACAGCTTGCTGTTGAACAGGCAAGGGGAACCGTTGCCCAAAAACTGGGTGCGGAAGCAAAAGAAATCATTTTTACATCCGGCGGAACAGAAGCAAACAACATTGCAATTTTTGGTACGGCTTCTGCCCGCAGGCGTATGGGAAATAAAATCATTACCTCTGCTATGGAGCATTCTTCCGTTCTTGCGCCTATACATAAATTGGAGGAAAATGGCTGGGAGGTTATCCGGCTGAAACCGGATATAAGCGGCTGTGTCCGTATGGAAGAACTGGAAAAGGCGCTGGATGATAAGACGGTACTTGTCAGCCTTATGCTTGTAAATAATGAGACCGGTGCGATTCAACCGTTGGAGGAAGTTCAGCGTATCATCAGGCGAAGCGGTGCTCCGGCTTTGTTTCACTGCGATGCAGTGCAGGCATTTGGCAAGCTTCCAATCAATGTAAAAAAAACAGGGGTGGACCTGATGACGGTCAGCGCCCATAAAATCCACGGCCCTAAAGGGGTTGGCGCACTGTTTATGAAAAATGGCGTCCGTATTTTACCTCGTACCTTTGGCGGCGGGCAGGAGCGGGAAATGCGGCCGGGGACGGAAAGCACGCCTTTAATTGCAGGGTTTGGCGCGGCGGCAGAGGCATTGCCCGAACCTTTGGAACAGCTTGAAAAAATGAAATCTCTGCGGCAATACGCATGGGACAAGCTTGCGCAGGTGCAAGGTGTTATTATAAATTCCCCACCGGAAGGTTTACCGTATCTACTGAACCTTTCCTGCATAGGTATTCGCTCGGAGGTTATGCTTCATCATCTGTCTGCGGGCGGCGTTTATGTTTCCAGCGGTTCCGCTTGTGCAAAAGGGCAAAAAAGCCATGTCCTTGCCGCAATGGGGTTGGATAACCACCGGATTGACAGTGCACTGCGCGTGAGTTTTTCCAGATATACGACAAAAGAAGAAATCGACCTTTTCGTTACCCTGCTGGAATCAGGCATGGAACGTCTGGTCAGGAGCAGGAGATAACGTAATGAATGAAATTATACTGGTAAAGAACGGGGAGCTTGCCCTAAAAGGGCTGAACCGTTCCACTTTTGAAGATGTATTGATTAAAAATATGAAACGCCGCCTTGCCTCGCTGGGGAAGTTTGTGTTTCAGAAATCCCAGTCCACAATTATGGTTGTTCCGCCGGAAGGGGAAGTGGATATGGAAGAGGCAGTACAGCGGCTGACAAGAGTTTTCGGTATTGCAGGGCTTTCCCGAGCTGCCGCAGTCCCCAAGGATATGGAACAGATTCTTATCAGTTCTGCACAATACCTTGCACCGCAGCTTGAAGAAATTAAAACTTTTAAAGTAGAGGCAAAACGTTCCGATAAAAGGTTTCCGCTGAAATCGCCGGAAATCTGCCGCGAGCTGGGCGGGTATTTGCTGCAAAAATTCCCCCATCTGACAGTAGATGTTAAAAATCCTGATGATGTTGTTATGGTGGAGGTTCGTGATAAGGCGGCGTATATCCATGCGGGGCAAGTACGCGGCGCCGGCGGTATGCCGGTAGGGACAGGCGGTAAAGCCGCATTGCTGGTTTCCGGTGGAATTGACAGCCCTGTAGCGGGTTGGATGATGGCAAAACGGGGGCTTGAGATTACCGGCGTCCATTTTGCAAGCCCGCCTTATACCAGCGAGCGTGCGGAATTAAAGGTAAAGGAACTGATGCAGATTGTTTCCCGTTACAGCGGGCGGATGGCATTGTTTATTGTTCCGTTTACACATATTCAGGAACTAATTGGGCAAAATTGTCCGGAAGAGCTTTTTACCATTATCATGCGCCGGTTTATGATGCGTATTTCAGAAAAAATTGCCGTTAGGCAAGGCTGTGGGGCGCTGATTACGGGTGAAAGCGTTGGGCAGGTGGCGAGTCAGACCATTGGTGCGATTGCCTGTACGGACGCGGCATGTGATATGCCGGTATTCCGGCCTTGTATCGGCATGGATAAAGAAGAAATTGTTGCAATTTCCAGAAATATAGGGGCGTTTGAAACCTCTATCCAGCCATACGAGGATTGCTGTACTGTCTTTACGCCGAAGCATCCGCGGACAAGGCCGTCACTGGAGATGGTCGTAAAAGCAGAATCCATACTGGATATCGACGCTTTGGTGGAAGAAGCGGTACAAAATACACGTTTTGAAATCATCGGATAAAATTCTTTGTAATAGGAGACTTTTCCATGAATTGTGAAATTATTTCTGTTGGAACGGAACTGCTGCTTGGCGATATTGTCAATACTGACGCACAGTTCCTTGCCCGTGAACTGGCAGCAATTGGTATTTCTGTTTATTACCAGTCAACCGTTGGGGACAACGAGGAGCGGCTTGCCGAAGCTGTAAAAGGAGCGTTGTCACGCAGTGACATTGTTATTACAACCGGAGGGTTGGGGCCGACAAAAGATGATTTGACAAAAGAAGTAACCTGTGCCGTTATGGGGGCGGAACTCGTCACCCATGAAGAATCTGTACGGCATATCGAAGAATATTTTAGCCGTATGGGCAAAGGCATGGATGATACAAATATGAAACAGGCAATGCTGCCGAAAGACGGTGTTGTTTTTCATAATGATTATGGTACGGCGCCGGGTTGTGCGGTGGAGGCAGATGGAAAAATTGCGATTATGCTTCCGGGACCGCCCAGTGAATTGGAACCCATGTATTTGAATCATGTAAAGCCATATCTCATGAAATTTACGAAGATGAAATTTATTTCTCATAATATTCATGTTTGCGGAATCGGAGAGGCCAGCATGGCTTCAAGGGTAAAGGATTTGCTGGATATGCAGAACCCAACTGTTGCCCCGTATGCAAAGAATGGAGAATCCCTGCTGAGGGTAACTGCCGCCGGTGAAAGTGAGCAGGAGTGCGAAGCATTGGCCAAGCCCGTAATAGAAGATATTTTAAACCGCCTTGGCGACGCAGTATATGGCATTGACTGTGGAAGTTTGCAGGCAAAGGTTGTGGAGCTTTTAGCAAAGCATAAACTGCATGTGGCGGCAGCGGAATCCTGTACCGCCGGCTTGCTATGCAAACGGCTGACAGAAATCTCGGGCTCCTCCAGCGTATTTGAATATGGAATTGTTTCTTATTCCAATGAAATCAAGCAAAAATATCTTTCCGTTCCGGCGGATATTTTAGAACAGCATGGTGCAGTCAGCCCCCAAACAGCTGTGGCAATGGCGCGGGGCGCCATGCGTGCAGGGCAAGCGGATATTGGCGTTGGCATTACCGGAATTGCAGGACCGGACGGCGGAACGGAACAGAAGCCGGTAGGGCTTGCTTATGCCGCGGTATGTGATAAAAATAAGGTATGGGTGCGTGAAATACGTACAGGGAGATCAGAGAGCAGGGATAGAGAGTATAACCGCTATGTTACCTCTTCCAACGCGCTGGATATGCTGCGCCGGTATCTCAGCAAATATCCTGAGGTTCCTGCGGACGAGAATTTATAAAAAGGAGATGAAACAGGATGCCGAATGAAAAAAGACGTAAAAGTGTGGAAGAGATTATAGCAAAGTACGGAGTACAGTCTATTTCAACTGATGCGGTTAATGATATTCCGGTGGATGAAGAGTTTATCAGGCCGGGACATGCTGCTAAAAATAGAAAAAATTCATCTCTGCATTTTCGGAATGAGGCAAAACCGCACGATTTGGAAGATACGCAGGAAATTGATGTAACTGCGCAGGAACAAACGGATAGGCAGCAGTATGCTTCCCAGTTCCGCCTGCCGGAAAATTATGATGCAGAACCTGTTTATAGTGAGGACGGGGAAACTGTAGAAGATGGTTTTTTACCTGAGAATGATGAATATATAATTCCAAATTTCACAGACGGCACCGCAGCGCTGCAAGACCGCTATCGTGACGAATTGGATTTTGAAATACCATCCTATGAGGAAGAAGAACCTGATTATGATGACAGCAGACGGCAGGTGAAAAGACAAAATTGGATGATTCGTTTTCTACGTTTCTTTATCCCATGGAAAGGGGACGGTATTGGGGAAATCATCCGAAAGATTATTTTTATTGTTGCTTTTATAACACTGATAGTGTCCGGCAGTATTCTGATTCCGACTTTATATGAGGACTGGAAAGCAGGAAAGACAGATCAACAGGTTGCTGCGCTGTATCACAATGGTTCTGATGAAGAAAAAATAAAACAGGCGGAAACCATTCTGGGCAAAGCTCTGCCTGAGGGGATTTTGCCTGAGTTCGCATTGTTATATGCAAATAATCAGGAAATTACAGGTTGGGTAACCATTCCTGATACCCTTGTAGATTATCCGATTGCAAAGGCACAGGATAATCAATATTATCTTTCTCATGACTATTATAAAAACCAAACGCGTTACGGTGTGCCGTTTATGGATTTCAATTGTGCCGTTCAGCCATTGGGCGAAAATACTGTAGTTTACGGACATCATATGAATAATGGAACAGTGTTCAGCGGATTAGATGTTTACCGTACATTAGAAGGGTATCAAAAGCACCCGGTGGTTACATTTAATACGATTTATGAACGTCATCAGTGGAAGGTCATCGGTGCGTTCATAACGAACAGCGAAGCAAAGGACGACAACGGATATTATTTTGATTACACAGTGAAAAACTTTTTGGATGAAGCTGATTTTAACGAATATTTGCAGGGAGTAAAAGAACGTTCTTTCTTTTCGACCAATGTGGATGTTACATATGGAGATAAGCTTCTGACATTGCAGACCTGCAACTATGAATTTAATAATGCGCGGTTAATTGTCGTTGCCCGTATGGTTCGCGATGGTGAAGATGCCGCGGTAGATGTCTCCGGGGTGCAAACGAATCCAAATCCTCGTTATCCCCAGGCGTATTATAATAAAAAGGGGATTATGAATCCGTTTAGTACGGGTGGTTGGATTCCGGGCACAGGCGAACAGCCGACAACAACGACCACCGCGCCGGAGACAACGACTGCTTTGGAAATAACAACTGCACCAAATACTACGACTACGGTTGCTGCGACGCGGCCGGTTACAACAGCGCCGCGTACAACAGATCCGACGACATCGAAACCTACAATTACAACTACCAAGCCAATAACATCAAAACCTATTACCGATCCAATTACAGAACCTTCAACGGAACCGCCAACATCGGAACCCGAACCTATAGAGAATCCAACAGAAAAGCCAACGGTTCCGCCGGAACCGTCACAGCCGGAAGAATCGGTTGAAGTAATGGATTAGATGTATGAAAAAGGCCCTTCCTGATTGTTTTTGTCAGGAAGGGCTCTTTGCATAGTTTTGATAAAGATTGACTTTTGGGGTTGATGTTTTTTATTATGTAAAAAAGCTCGCAGTTTTACCCACAAGCTTGCTGACTGTTGACAATATCAGATTTTCTGCTATAATAAACATAGAGGGCAGCACCACAAAGTGGTTAGCCCAAATGCTATCAGTTAAAATAACCGCAACCTTTGGACGAGGGCGGTTATTTTTTTGCACTAAAATCAGAATCCTTAATAAGTACTAATATAACAATTAATAAAACTAAATATTCCACGTGCCTCACCTCCTTCCCTGACCGAAAAATCAAGGAATGGTGAGCTAACCACCCGTTTGCTGTCCTCTACGGATAATATGATACCAGATACACAAGAGCCTGTCAATCACTTTGTGGTTTATCTTGTGGTACAAGATGTTTCGTTTATGCTTTGGTTAACATAAAACATATACCGCTTTGGGGGCAGTTGTGCTCTTTGCGGTGTATGTTTTTTATTGTTGGCAAATTGCCTGCTTGTTTTCTTGCCTGTTTATTGTTTATATCAAAAAAATAAGCTCGCAGTTTTACCCGCAAGCTTACTGATTGTTGACAATATCAAATTTTCTGCTATAATAAACATAGAGGGCAGCACCACAAAGTGGTTAGCCCAAAAGTATTCTTACAAAAAGTAAGCCACATCCTTTGGACTGGGGTGGCTTATTTTTTTGCACTAAAATCAGAATCCTTAATAAGTACTAATATAACAATTAATAAAACTAAATATTCCACGTGCCTCACCTCCTTCCCTGACCGAAAAATCAAGGAATGGTGAGCTAACCACCCGTTTGCTGTCCTCTACGGATAATATGATACCAGATACACAAGGGCTTGTCAATCACTTTGTGATTTATCCTGTGGTACGAGATGTTTTGTTTATACTTTGGTTAACATAAAACATACACCGCTTTGGAGGCAGTTGTGCTCTTTGCGGTGTATGTTTTTTTATTGTTGGCAAATTGCCTGCTTGTTTTTTATGCTTATTGTTTATATCAAAACAAAACCCTCTGCAAAACGTGCGTTTAGTTTTGCAAAGGGTTTAATCTTTATATTCTTTAATAATGTTGATGAATTTTGCCACGCTTTCCTGCTTTTTCAGGCTTAGGGTGTTGATTTGCTGAAGCAGGTTATCACGCATATCGCCTTCGCTGACCCGTTGTGAAAGCAAATTATACTTAAGGTCATCACCTAAAAGGTAATCCATGCTGACATCAAGTTCATTTGCAATATTTATGAGTGCTTTTAATGAGGGACTGTCATCGCCGCGCTCTATATTTCCCAGATGTTTTTCTGTTATGCCGCAACGTTCTGATAATTTATCAATCGTTAACTGTCTGGCTTGCCGTGAAATTCGTATTCTATTTCCAATAGCTAAATTGTTCATATTAAATCATTCCTTTAGTGAAAAGTATATGATATAAAATAATGCCTTCACACCAGCTATATTCTGGAAAATTATTGACATATTTCTGGAATCGTTATATAATAAGGATGATTTGTTGATTAAATTCAAAAAGCAGTAATCCCATTTTTCGGATTACCGCTTTACTTTGTGTTGTTTTTCATATAGGCAATGAATTTTAAAACCTTTTGTTTTTCTTCGTCACTTAGCATCATAATATTTTCAATTAGTTCTTTTGTCACATTGTCAAGTTTTCCTTTATCAATATAATCTCGGTCTTTTACACCTAATAAATAATCAACACTTACGTCAAAAATTTCATGAAGCTTCAAGAGGTAACTTGCTGTCCATTCTGACTCTCCTCTTTCATATTGTGAATATGTATTTTGTGCAATATTTAATTTGCTACTCAATACTTCTTGTGTCATACCAGCATCTGTACGCAAATCCTTTATATTATCGAATTGCATAATATCACCATTTACTATTATGCTATATTTCACACATTATATTCCGTTTTATCGTTATTAACGCTAAAAATAATATGTAAAATAACAGGAGGGCATAAATTGTGAAAATTAACTCCAAATTTATCCCGCAGGAGCCATACGCTGAATTAACGCTTTGACGGTTTTCCACCACCCTTTACAAAAAAATCAAAGCCGTATCACAGCAGTATCATGTTTCTGTTCCCTCTCTCATCGTGCAGTGCTGTGAATTTGCCCTGAAAAGCATGGGAGGGGAATCTGAATGAATGGGTTGGGAACGGAGCTTCTCGGTCAGCGTATCAAGTATATGCGGAAAATCAGGAACGTTACGCAGAAAACAATGGCGCGTCTGCTCTATGTAGCTCAACCGGCTTATGCAAGATATGAAAAAGGCGAACGCTTTTTGCCAATCAATTTTCTCGGGCAAATCGCGTTGTATCTTGATGTTGACCCCAATTATTTAATAGGCGTGATAGACTACCCCGCGCCATATCCGAAAAGCCCCGAAAGCACAGAGAACAGCACACAATCTATTTTGCAGGAACCGTACGTCGCATTAGAGTTTCGCCATTTCCCCACAAAGCTTTATCAAGAAATAAAGCTTGTTTCACAGGAACGCCATGTCCCTATCTCCGCCTTTATCATACAGTGCTGTGAAATTACACTAAAAAACATGGAGGGGAATCGCAGTGAAAAAAGCGCCGGAGAAGAAATCCGCCGCCTCTGAAAATCAAAATCATCAGAAAAACGGAGCAAACAATGAACCAGAAAAACAGTAAGTTTGATACAACAATTCCTTTCATCATTGCAAAATGCCTGCCGGAAGATTATCCTCAGCAAGTGATGGATTTGCTGGAGCAGGAGGAGGCATTTCTTTCAACCCTGCCGCCGGAGGCAAAAGAGGCATTTCGCCGGCTGAAACTAAACACCGTCGGCTTGCAAGTGGTGCAGAACAACGGCTATTTCGATGCGGGATTTATCACCGCCCTGCTGATTGATTCAGCTGACAAAGATTACAAGTATTTCAAATAGAATTTTGTCTTTTCTCCGAAGCGGAAAAGCCGCAGCTAACCTGTTTCGGTTAATGTGGCTTTTTGCGTATAATTTTAACTGCTATTGTGCAGTTGATTTTTTATAAATATAGTAAATGGTGAAAAAATTTTAAAAATATGAAAAACTATGTTGCATTTTACACAAAAAGGAGTATAATTTAAACAAGGACACGTGACCTGAATCTATATATGGAGGTGATTTATTTATTCTACTTTTAGCTGACTTAGCCGAAACAGCATGATGTTGAAAACGAACAGGAGGAAAGACAATGGAAAAAAGAAATTCTTTTAGAAAAACAAGGCTCAGATTAACGGCGGTATTTACATCCCTTGCAGTTATGGCTGCGTTTGGGTGCAGTGCAGGTGCTTCCCAACTGAACCAAACGTCATCCTCCGGCAATGACGGTGATTCCTTTGCAACCGCTTACCAGTGGGGCTTTGGCCCTGTTGGGGTAAGATCCGTAAGCGGCTCTTTAGATTATGCGGCTGACATTAACATATATCAGTTTACTGCGCCGATGACAGGCACGTGTACTCTTTATTCTTCTGATATTACACTGGATGTAAAAGCGTGGCTTTATGATGCTTCCCTGACGCAGATTGCAGTGGATGATAATTCCGGCGGAAACGGAAATTTTAAAATTGTAGTTCCGTTGACGGAAGGACAAACCTATTACCTGAAAGTCAGCCATTGCGACCAGAGCGGCACAGGCAGTTACACAATCAACGTTTTTATGGACGATTATGGCGATACTTTCGCGACTGCTCAGGAAGTAACGCTGACAGTCGGAGAAAATGCAATTGACGGTTACACCAATTTTTCCGGCGATGTGGATATGTTCAAGTTCACTGCACCGGTAACAGGCACCTATAAGATTCGTACATCTCCCGCATCTCAGCATACGGTAACTATCTATAATGCTTCTATGCAGACAGTAATTGCCTGCCCAAGCACAGGAGGTATGGCTGGCCACGCTGTTTCTTTTGAACAGAGCTTTACGCAGGGCCAAACTTATTACCTGTTGATAGATAAAGCGTCACAATACCGTATCAGTATTACCATTCCTGATGATTACGGCAATACCTTTGATACAGCATACCCGTGGGGATTTTCTCCAATCGGAATAAAAACGTTCAACGGTAATTTGGAATATGCGGGCGATATTGATATGATTCAATTCACCACGCCCATGACGGGCACTTATACCATAGAATCCATCAACAGCACGCCGGATATGAAAGCATGGCTTTATGAAGCTGGTGTGCAGATTGCAGAAGATGATAATTCCGGCGAAAACGGCAATTTTAAAATGATTGTCTCTTTAACGGAAGGACATACTTATTATTTGAAACTCACTCAGGGCAGTCAGGGCGGCACCGGTGCTTATACCATTCAGTTTACCATGGATGATTACGGCAATACTTTTGCTGACGCCCATGAAATAACACTGGCGGAGGGCACGAACACTATCGGCGGCTGGATCAATTCTGCTGACGATATAGACATGTTTAAATTCACCGCACCTGCTACAGGCACTTATACATTCCAAACTTCTCCTGCGTCCCGGCATACGGTAACAATCTATGATGCTTCCATGCAAACCATTGTTACCTGCCCAAGCAAGGTGGGAATGGCTGGTTATACCGTTCTTTTTGAACAAGAACTGACCCAAGGCCAGACCTATTACCTAACGATTGATAATGCATCACAGTATTTCATTAACATTACCGTTCCTAATTAAAATTACACATTTATTTGCCGGTACAGCATTGCTGTACCGGCTTTTTGTTTAAAATTCAGCTATTTTAAAAAATAAAGTGCTTTAATCACGTTTTTTGTCTGGATTTTTCAGCGCATTAGTGATATACTGGAACAGAAGTGCTTCAATTTTATAAAGCAGGAGGCGGATATACACTAATAAGACAAAATTCGACAAAATACATAAAAAATAAAAGCAATAGATTGCTATTATTTCATGCAAATTTTTCAGTTATCCGGCATTGACCGCCAACCCAGCCTGCATCATTTGCGGTTTTGCCGCCGCAATGATAACGCAGGCTAAAAAACAATAAGAGTGCTTGAAGTGCTGTGTTTGGCACTAAGCAGCGGCGTTTTTAACGCCTCTTTTTCGGTCTTTCCATAGATACGCTATCCCTTATTCCGTGCATTCCCGTATGTATCTTGCTATGCGCGGGCAGCTTACACAGTGTTGCTTTACAACAGCACTTTTGTTTATATTTTAACAATTCGCCGCGCACGAATGTCAAGAGGGCGGACGGCAAGCACGAGAGAATCCGTCTGCACTGTAAACAGACGGGTTATGTACCACAAGTTATTTGAAGTTCGACATGATTATACATATTTAGAATAAACTTTGCCGTATAATACTATTTGTTTGTGAATGTATACAAATTATCGTTATTTAGTAGGTTTTCGACGAAAAAACTTGCAAGCGGATAGAGAGTAGAGTACACTATACCAAGTGGTCATGTATAATCTCTTCTGCCTGCGATGGCTTTACACTGTTTCGCCAGAGTTTTTGCATCAAGCTCCATGTAACATCAAACTTTGTGGAAAAATCGGAAATTACATAACTATCGGTAAGCGTATCAGAAAGGTAACGATGGATACTGATACCATACGTTGTAACCCACCCGCAATCCACAATATATGCTTCGTCTTGGGTTAAAAAATAAAGGACAGTTTCTTCTACATTTTGTATGCTGCTAATTTGCTTCAGCAATTTATTACCATACATATTGTTCCCTCGCTTCTTTCTGATTCTTTAACACCCACATTATAGCGGAACTATATATGCAATAAAATACCACTTTGGTTTACTTGGGGTTTACCCACCCGGCTAACCCAGTGAATATAAGGCATTATATCTGTATTTTTTGTTTGTTTTTCAGAAAAATCATAGAAATAGTTGATACGATATAAAATTTTTTTATTCCAATTCTAAGATATGTTTTTATCTGGAGGTAAAAAACAATGGAGTCAATAAAATCGAACGAACCGTCTCCACTATATTTCCCAAGGAAAAATGCCGAAATAACCATTGAATCCATGCTGCAATATCCGCTCACCGCCATTACTGCCCCGATGGGTTATGGGAAAACTGCTTTGCTGAAAAATTATCTTTTAGGCAAAAAAAGACTGACCTGTTGGCTGGTACTTAACCAAGGTGATAATTCATTAAAATATTTCTGGGGGAAAATGCTGCGTGAATTGGGCAAGACCGATAAAATGCTTGCTGAAGCTCTCTCGCTTTATGGTTTTCCCTCTACTGCTGACAAGCTTGCCGGATTTTTTGATTTGTTTCTGAAAAGCGAATTTGCATCTCAGGAAAGGTACATTGTTTTTGATAATTATCAGTATATCCACAATCCACATATCCATAATTTTATCCAATTCATTGCGCAGGAGCAAATTGAGGGAATGCATCTTTTTATCCTTACGAGGAGTTCTGTTCCAGGCAATTTTTTGGAGTGTTCCGTCAGCAAAATTATGGGGGTTGTGCATGCGCAGGAATTTGAATTTTCTGCAAAGGAAATTCAAGATTTTTTCTGTTTTAACGGCTGCGAAATTACAGAGGAACAGGCAAATAAATTTTATCTTTATTCTCAAGGCTGGATTACCGCCATTTATTTAATGATGCTTAATTATCAGCAAACTGGTGAAATCAATATTCCCGGCAATTTGGAAAACCTGGTGGAAGCTACTATGTACGCTCAGTATGATGAGAAAATCCGCGCGTTTCTGAAAATGCTTTCTGCTGTAGAAGACTGCACAGCCGATGCCGCGGCATATATTACCGGTAATGAAAACGCCGAAAGTATTTTGAAAAAACTGGTTGGACAAAACAGCTTTATTAAATACAACCAAAAACTACACATCTATTTAATGCATCCGGTTCTCCGGGCGTTTCTGTACCGCAGACTGATGGCAGGCAACCGTGAGGAAACTGCAAGGTTAAATAAGCGGGCAGGGGAATATATGCTTTATCACGAATCCCATGTACGGGGACTGGAAATGCTGTATCAAGCCGGCGCCAATGAGGATATTGTAAAATTTTTGAAAGATAAGCCTTTTGACGTTTGGAAAGAAGTAGAAATGGAAGACTTGATTCGGTATTTTTCTACGCTGGATCAGGATTTGAAAACAATGTATTATGTTACATATTTGCGTTTTATTCTGTTTCTGGCAACAGATAACCGGTTTGAGCTGGCGCAAATGCTGATTTTAGATGCTATGGATTTGTATAAGGAATCATGGCTGTCCCGCAACGATGGAGATGGACATCTGCGCGGGGAAATATATATGGTGGAAGCGATATGTTATGCTTTTCAGCCCCGTAAAGCGTTGGAAAGCCTGCGGGTTGCCGATGAACTGCTCCCCAAAGGCTCTGAAATTGCAGGAAGAAGCGCTTCCGTCGCATTAGAGTGTATCAGTCTGCTTGGTATTGCTCACGAGGAACGGGGAGAACTGCGTAAAACAGTGAATATATGTGAAGAAATTAGTAAAAGGCTTTTTCGCCTGACCGGTTCTTACGGCTGCGGTGCATCAGAGCTTTGTCGAGCGGAATTCCATTGGTGGCGCGGTGAACTTAAGGATGCAGAGAAACTGCTTTATGTTGCTTTGCAAAAAGCACAAACCTTGGGGCAGGCGCCTATTGCCCTGCGATGTGTGTATTTCTTAATCCGCAAGCTGATATTTGACGGCTCCCATGAAAAAATACAAAGTCTGATGCAGCTTCAGCATCAAGTGCTGATGACGGGCAGAAATTATGATTTCATTCAGCTTTATCATATGTGCAGTAACATTGTCAATGCCGCCTTAGGGGATTTTCATAATTTAGCAGAGTGGAAACCAGAGGAAGAAGCCCCTGTAAAAAAACCAGCATGTCGGGAATTGGTATGGAAATACCTGACTATGGCGAATATTTCCGTATCTTTGCAGAATTGGCAGGAAGTTATTTTCCTTTGCCAGAAAACAAAATCTCATTTTATTCGTAATTATAAAATTATTGGGTTGATTTATACCAATATTTTTGAAGCAATTGCCAATATGCATCTGTATACGGCGGATTTTGGAAAAGCATACTTGCGCGCCGCGCTGGAACTGGCGCAGCCTGACCGGATTATTATTCCGTTCGTGCTGAACTGTGAAAATATAATGGAGCTTTTAAACCTGCTCAAAAAAGACCATGAAATTGATGCAGCGTTTATAGATGCAATTCTGGAGCTTAGCCAGCAATATCAAAAGGGGCTTCAGACAATCTGCAAAAATCTGAATCCTCAGGAAGAAAAGGTTGATTTTACACCCAGAGAAAAAGAAATGATTTCTTACCTTATAAACTGCCAGAGCAATAAGGAGATTGCGTATAACATGGGCGTTAAAATTGGAACTGTGAAAAAAATGATGTATAACATCTTTCAAAAACTGCAAGTCAACTGCCGTGCCAGCGCAATTAAGAAAATTATGAATTATGAGATTGAACTTTAGTCTGAACTGCTTGAAATGCCTGTAAAATAAAGGCTTTTATTGTTGACAGGCCGCTTGGGGCATGTTATAATGACAGTTGCCGCATACTGCGGGTTGTAAAGTGGCAAGCCACACCTGACAGTAGCGAGTCTAAAAAAGGCAGGTACGATAAATGTACGCAATTATTGAAACCGGCGGCAAGCAGTATAAGGTACAGCAGGGCGATGTCCTCTTTGTTGAGAAAATCAATGAGCAGGCTGATGCTGAGATTACCTTTGATAAGGTTATTGCCGTCAATGCAGATGACAGCCTGAAGGTTGGTGCACCTTATGTAAAAGGCGCGACTGTAACCGCTAAGGTTCTCAAAAACGGCAAATCAAAGAAAATCACTGTTTTCACCTACAAGCCTAAAAAGGGCAAGCAGAGGAAGATGGGTCATAGGCAGCCTTACACCAAGGTTGAGATCCAGGCAATCAACGCATAAACAAATGGTGAAAATCACCTTTTTTACTGCGCAGGGGAATATCGCAGGCTTTCTTATGAAAGGGCATGCGGGTGCAGGCGCTTATGGGAGTGATCCGGTTTGCGCGGCTGTTTCTTCCGCCGCCTATATGGCTGCGAATACCATTACAGATGTTATTGGGATTCCCTGCAGTGTAACCGTCAGCGGCGGCTATTTCCGTTTTCAGGTTTCTCAGAACTGTATGGCAGAATGCCGAACGGTGCTCAGGGGGCTGGAACTGCATATGCGCCAGCTGGCAAAACAATATCCTGAAAATCTCAAGATTATTTACGGAGGTGTAAGCAAATGCTTAAAATAAACATTCAGCTTTTCGCTCATAAAAAGGGCGTTGGTTCTACAAAGAACGGCCGTGACTCTGAAGCTAAGCGTCTCGGCGTAAAGCGTGCGGACGGTCAGTTCGTTCTCGGCGGCAATATCCTCGTTCGTCAGCGCGGCACACATATTCACCCAGGTCAGAACGTTGGCAAGGGTTCTGATGATACCCTGTTCGCTTTGGTTGACGGTAAAGTTAAATTTGAGCGTATGGGTAAAGACCGCAAACAGGTTAGCGTTTATCCTGTAGAGCAGTAAGTTGCTGCGGAAAACTTTCATAAGGTAACAGTGGCGTTCCGCAAATACTGCGGAACGCCGTTTTTGTTTTAACAAAAAATAGACGGAATTTAGTTCTCCACAAAACTTTCAACGTTTGTTGAAAACTCAAAAGAGTTTTATGTTGAAAAGGGGAGAGTCGAAATTTTACATCAATAGGGGTTGACATTATTGAAATATGCAATGATTAGAGGAATTCTTGCAGGGATCTTTTTTGTATCATTTGGATATGGGACAGATATTTTACTTTGGGTATTAAATCTTGATTTTAAATTCATCATTATAGTTGCTTCCGTTGTTACCAATTTGGTTACAGGTATATTACTGGCAGGCAAAACGTATCAGGAAATGCTCACATCATGGGCTTTGTCGATTACATCAGGAATTATTACGTTTCTTATTTATTTATACAGCGGTTTTTTAGGGAAATGTTATTCTCTTATTTTTCCAGAAAGTTCCTTGAGTAGAGAATTTATGTTGCCCATTATTTTTATCTGTTTATTTTTAGGTTTTATACTTGCCGCTGTCACTGCGGTTGGGCTTACAGCATTTCAGAAAAGAAAAGCGAAAAACAAGCAGAAAGAAACCTAGTAATAGAAAAAATATTAGTTTGACATCGTTATCTGTTGGCAAGGGATTTTATTAGCAGATGAATTGCCGGTTTGAATACAGCAAAAAACATCTGCCACGGCATTTTCTTTTATGTCAGACGTTTCATTATAAATAGCAACGGTGGCTGGCATTAGCATGCTGCACAGCATTTTTGCAATAACTATTTCGTGAGCAATCAAAGTATTTACCCCAAACCTCTTTTGTTATTAAAGCTTTAATATATTTTGATATGATATTTACTTTATAGACATTATACTATGGAAAAATTAAAAGTACCGAATTCTTTTCTTTTAAGATTTATTCATCTATGGAGGCAGGAACCAGCAGAAATATACGAAAAGCTTTTTGAAAGATATTGTTTTCAGCAATTATGGAAAACAATGTTTTAAAAACGGCAGTTATCGTGTATAATAGTAGCAGACAGCGTGCCTTTGGGCGCAGGATAGGTGCCCGCCTTTGCGGGAACACGAAAGAGTAAGGATTTATAAAAGTATGAGTATTTTTATTGATTACGCGAAAATTTTAATCAAAGCAGGCAGCGGCGGCAACGGTAAAGTTGCATTCCATCGTGAAAAGTATGTTGCAGCGGGTGGCCCTGATGGCGGTGACGGCGGTCGCGGCGGCAATATTGTTTTTGAGGTGGATGATAATATATCTACCCTTGCAGATTTCCGTTATAAGCGTAAATATGCTGCGGAAGCAGGCAAGGACGGAGACGGCGGGCGGCGCTTTGGCAAGGCGGCGGAAGATTTGGTTGTACGCGTGCCCCGCGGAACGATTATTAAAGATGCAGAGACTGGCCGTGTAATGGCGGATATGTCCAGTATGGAACGTTTTATTGCCGCCAAAGGCGGGCGCGGCGGTTGGGGAAACGCCCATTTTGCTACACCAACCCGCCAGTGCCCCCGTTTTGCGAAGGGCGGTATGCCGGGTGAAAGCCGTGAGGTAATTTTAGAACTGAAGCTCCTTGCGGATGTGGGGCTGATCGGTTTTCCGAATGTTGGGAAATCTACGTTGGTTTCCGTAGTGAGCGAAGCAAAGCCTAAAATTGCAAATTATCATTTTACTACCCTTACTCCGGTGTTGGGCGTAGTCCGTGTGGCGGAAGGTTCTTCTTTTGTCATGGCGGATATCCCCGGTCTGATTGAAGGCGCAGGGGAAGGCGTAGGGTTGGGTCATGAGTTTCTGCGTCATGTAGACCGATGCCGCATGCTGGTTCATGTGCTGGACGCGGCAGGCAGTGAAGGACGTGACCCAATAGAAGATTTTGAAACAATTAACCGTGAGCTTGCAGTTTTTGACGCGGAGCTTGCAAAACGCCCGCAAATAGTGGTGGCAAATAAAATTGATTTGGCAGAAGAAGAACACCTTGCCAGATTAAGAGAATATATTATAGGCAAAGGCTATGATTATTATGAAATGATAGCCCCAATTGCCGAAGGTACGCAGGAGATTGTCAATGCCATTGCGGCAAAGCTTGCCGCATTGCCGCCAATCCGTGAGTATGAAGCGGAACCAGTCCCGCTGGAGGAACTGATGGCGCCGAAAAAACGGGAATTCACCGTTCAGGTGCAGGATGGCGTTTATATGGTAGAAGGCGAATGGATTGCCCGTATTTTAAGCAATGTCAATTTGGAGGATTACGAATCACTGCAATATATGCAGCGTTCTCTTCAGGAGGCAGGTGTGTTTGACGCCCTTGTGGAACGGGGAATACAGGAGGGCGACATCGTCAGTATTTATGATATTGAGTTTGAATATGTACCGTAAAAGTTAAAAGGATAATCAGACATGGATAGATTTTTAAAGGATATGGAATGCGATATCAGAACGATGAGCCCGCTGACGCTGGCTTACGTAGGCGATTGCGTGTTTGAACTGTTGGTGCGGGAACGGCTGGTTTGCTTGGCTAACCGACCGGTGAACGATTTGCATAAGCTCAGTGTTGCACAGGTAAGAGCGGATGCCCAAGCCGCGGCGGCACGGAGGATTCTGCCTGAGCTGAAGGAAGCGGAGGAAGCGGTGTTTAAGCGCGGCAGGAATGCGCGTACAGGACATACGCCAAAAAACCAGTCGGAAAGTGATTACCACTATGCAACTGGCTTGGAGGCATTGTTTGGTTACTGGTACTTAAAGGGGGAAACCAAACGCTTGCGTGAGGTTTTCAGCCTGATAGCAGATGGTGAGGCACATCTATAACCTCCCGTTTGAATAGAAGGGAGAACCGGCAATGGCTCGTAATAAAACCCAAAAAACAAAAAAAATAAAAGATAAACGTGAATATAAAAAACTTCCTTTGAAGATAATATTCATTGATTTATTGTTTATGACGGCAGGGGCGGTGCTGTATGCAATTTCTGTTAACATGTTCACATCACCAAACCAATTTGCCCCAGGCGGTGTAACAGGTCTTGCTATTATTATTGAGCACCTGACTGCCGCGCCGGTTGGTATCATGATGTTTATACTCAATGTACCTTTGTTGATTATCGGTTTTATCAAGCTTGGCAGATATATGATACTGCGTACACTTATGGCGACGGTGTTGGTTTCTGTATTTGTGGATGTTTTAAAACCCTTTCTGCCCGCTTACACAGAGGATAAACTGCTTTCCGCTATTTTTGGCGGGTTGCTTGCCGGCGGCGGGCTGGTGCTGGTTTTTCTGAGGGGAGCGACCACAGGGGGCACGGATATCCTTGCACGACTACTTCAGTTAAAATGGCCTTATCTATCCTTTGGGCGGCTGATTTTAGGCGTGGATATGTTGGTTGTAATACTCGGTGGATTGGTATTTCGCAGTTTGGATAGTGTGCTTTATGCATCCATCCTGATTTTTGTCAGTTCTAAAGTTATTGATACTGTGCTTTATGGCACCGGCAACGGCAAATTGATGATGGTTATCACCGATAAAGGCGGTGAAATTGCAGAAGCAGTGACAAAATCTATGGAGCGGGGAATCACCGTTTTACCCGGTAAGGGTGGTTATACCGGCGGTGATAAGGATGTGCTTATGTGCGCTGTGCGCAGGAATGAGCTTTATCGTTTGCGGGCATTGGTACGCCGTTTTGACCCAAATGCATTTATGATGATTACAGAAGTTGGTGAAATTTTGGGAGAAGGATTTCAATCCCCGAAAACTTGACAGCACCCTGTATGGGTGCAATTTGCATACAGTTTTTTGCTGAAATGAAAGAAAGGGATATATTCAGGAGAACAAGCAGGAGGTGCAGGATGGATCAGGCTTTTTTGGAGAAAGGCAGACGGGCCAGCCTTATGATTCTCATATTTTTGGGGATTATTGCTTTTATGCATGTCGGTTGGAATATGGCGCTGAATTATCTGGCGCAGAATATGGAATTCCCGTGGTATGGAGAGATATATTTTACGGGAAGGTATTACATACCACTGTTGCTTCTTGCTCTTTTTGCATGGGTGTTCTTTTCCGTTAAGCTGGATAAACTGAAATTAGAAAAATAATGAAAGTCGGAACTGTTATAGTTCCGGCTTTTTTATCGTCAGAGAGCTGTGCGGAAAAAGAATTGATTTTACTTTTTCGATGGGATATGCTAAACTGATAGAACAAATAAAAAAATCACAGGATGAAACGGACAGGGGGATTTGCTATGAAAACAGTAATTGTCGGCGGTGTAGCAGGCGGTGCTTCTGCGGCGGCGCGTCTGCGTAGATTGGATGAGCAGGCAGAAATCGTCATGTTTGAGCGCGGGGAATATATCTCCTTTGCGAACTGTGGCATGCCTTATTATGTGGGAGGAACGATACAGAAAAAATCTGCATTGCTCCTGCAAACACCGGAAAGCTTTTATCGCAGGTTTCGTGTGGATGTGCGCGTGCTAAGCGAAGTCACGGCGGTGAATAAAGAAGAAAAGACAGTAACTGTAAAAAATGTCCGTACAGGCGAGGTTTATACAGAAAGCTACGATAAGCTGATTCTTGCCACAGGCACGAAATTAGTGCGTCCGCCGATTGCCGGTATTGACAATCCCCGCGTATTTACTTTGCGGGATATTCCCGATACCCTGAAAATGCGTAATTTTATTGAAGAAAAGAAGCCTTCCCGCGCCGTGGTTATCGGCGGAGGGTTCAGCGGAGTGGAAATGGCGGAAAATCTGCGTGCCGCTGGTCTTGCGGTTGCTGTAGTAGATATTGCGGCACATTTGATTGTGCAGATTGATCAGGATATGGCAAGTGAACTGCACCGTTGTATGCAACACAACGGAGTAGAATTGTACTTGAATCAAGGAGTTCAAAGTATCCGCGGGGAGGAAGGAGAGCCTCTCTGTATTGAAACAACAAAGTGTACCTTAACGGCAGATATGGTCGTGTTTACGGCGGGAGGACGTCCGGACACTGAGCTTGCACAAAATGCGGGGTTGACATGCAACAGTTTTGGCGCAATTGTTACTGATGAGCAAATGCTGACTTCTGATTCCGATATTTATGCTGTGGGCGATGCAGTGGAAATCACAAATTTTGTCACCGGTCAAAAAGGTTATATTCCCATGGCAGGGCCTGCGAACCGGCAGGGACGTATTGCCGCTGATAATATCTGCGGATTAGGGAGCAGATATATCGGCACGCAGGGTTCTTCTGTGATGAAAATTTTTGATATGACTTTGGCTTTTACCGGATTAAGTGAAAATGCGGCAAAAACAGCGGGGATGGATTATGATAAAATTTTCACTTATTCCCCGTCTCATGCCGGTTATTATCCCGGCGGCAAGAATATGTCGGTTAAGACGGTATATGAAAAAAGCACCGGACGTATCCTCGGTGCACAGCTTTTTGGTTTTGATGGTGTAGATAAACGCTGTGATGTGTTTGCCGTTGCAATCCGCGGAAAGATGACGGCATATGATTTAGCGCAGTTGGAACTTTGCTATGCACCGCCGTATTCTTCTGCAAAAGATCCGGTGAATATGGCAGGCTTTGTTATAGAAAATACATTAACAGGGAAAGTTAAAAATTTCCACTGGCATGATGTTGCAGGACTGCCGAGGGACGGAAGTGTAACCTTACTGGATGTTCGTACAGATGAAGAACGTGCCGCAGGTTATATTGAAGGGTTTATCCATATCCCGTTGGATGAACTGCGCGGGCATATTCATGAGCTGGACAAAAGTAAGCCGATTTATGTTCATTGCCACAGCGGATTGCGGAGTTATATTGCCTGCCGGCTTCTGACGGGCTATGGGTTTAATTGCTATAACCTTTCCGGCGGTTACCGATTGTATGAATCAGTGGTAGCGGATCATGCGGTGGCAGATCATTCCTGTTCGGCGTGTGAGCAGCTTTCTTAAAAAAGCAAGCATTGCCGGGGGTTCATTTTATCATATACCTGAAAACTGTGTATAAATTAATTGTGTACGCAAACAATCGCTGCAACTGTGATTGTTTTTAATGGATATATAATGATAGGGATAACGTCAGATTTTTCCTTTCTTTTTGGAATGATAATGATAAGGTTAAACTGATATTTCCTGAAAAATTCGGCATTGCTTGGTAGAAACCAGACAAATGCAAGAGAAAATGAAACTTATTATTTTAAGGTTTTAAAAATCGGGTGCAGTAATTGGCGAATCTAAGAATAGAAGCAGTGTGCTGTGACAAAAACAGCTTCATAAAAAACCGTCCGTACAAAATCTGTACGGGCGGTTTTTGCCATTATGAAATAACGGTTTTCTCTTTGCGTTCTTTTGGTACAATGCCAATATAGGTGTTGCCTGCGTTAAGGGTGAGTTTGCCAGTACTCTGTGCATCCAGCAGTTTCAGCGGCTGTGTGCCCGTCCCCTTTTCCCAGTGGATGTTGGCGTAAGTCCCGTTGCTGATATAAATGCCTTCACCGGAGGTTAGTTCCATTTCCATGTGTTTGTCGTCGTCATCTATTGTATTTACGGTGGTGTATAGAAGAATAACGTTGGTATAGGAGATTTCATCACCCGTTGTTCCGTCTGTCATAACCTTGTCTTTCCATGATTTTACATACTTTTTGGCTGTCGGTTGATAAACAAATTTTGCATTGGAAATACTGGAAAAAGACATTTCCATTTGATTGCAGGCGCCGCCGGAAAGGCTTTGCGGGGCGTCCTCAGGCGCAAATGCAAGAGGGTATTGATAAGAAACCTGAATTTCCTCCGCCATGCCCAATGCTTTTATGCCTTTCAGCGTAAGCTCCGAGGTGGTGTACATGCTGTGTTCCAGACCGCGTTCCGTCCGGCGCTGTTGGTCACGCAAAAAATATTTTCCGTCATATTTTGTGCCGTCCAGTGTTTTTAAATTGTTTGCTTTAATGTATTCATAGGCAAGGTAACTGCCGCCGCAATGAATCAGCGCCGCGTCAAAGCCCTGTGCCAGTTCTACAAAGTCATGCCTGGTACTGCGGAGCGGACCAATTTGAGGCAGGCTTTCCCAATCGGAGAACAAGCCCATCATACGGGTTTCTCCGGCTTCAATCAAGCCTTCAAAAACAATATCCGGTTTGGAAAGCCCCCACTGCGGGCGTGCCTTGCCAGCGTTGCTGATCATAACGGCCAGCGGGCGGCGATAAACCTCAGTAAGGGTTGGCGCGGCAAGTCCAGTGAGCGGATTTTTACCTGTCATGTCAACAGCAGGTGTGGTAACAGCCTCAGTGGTCGCCGCCTGTGTGGTTGCCTCTGCGGTAGTTCCAGCGGTCGTTGCGGGAAGGGTCGGGTCTTCTTCATTCTGCGGAGAACATCCGCTGAAGCAGGAAAGAAGAATCAGCGCTGACATGGCGGCGCTTAGTGCCCTGCGGTAAAATTTGCGATACATTTTCATACGCCTCATTTCCTGATTGTAATGTTTGCGGAATTACGTCTTTGTTCTGCCGTTATTATGCCGTTTCTTACATTCATCATGCGGGAACCTTACAAAATTGTAAGGAAAACGTAAGCCAAAACGATGGCGTCCGCGAATAGCTTGCGTTACAATTATAACAGAAATCAAATAAGAAATGGAAGAGGGATCTTATGAATACCGTATTAAAAGTCAATAATATTGAAAAATATTATGGGAGCCGCGGCAATGTTACAAAAGCCATTGACGGAATCAGTCTGCGCGTGGAAAAAGGAGAGTTTGTGGGTATTATGGGTCCGTCGGGAAGCGGTAAAACTACGCTGCTGAACTGTATTTCCACAATTGACAAAGTGACCAGCGGCGGTATTTATGTGCAGGATAAGGACATCACCGCTCTGAATGCAAAACAGCTTTCCCGTTTCCGCCGGGAGGAACTGGGTTTTATCTTTCAGGATTTTAACCTGCTGGATACGTTGACTGCCTATGAAAATATCGCCCTTGCGCTGACGATATTAAAAACCCCACATCGTGATATTGACGTACGTGTGCGCGATGTTGCGCGGACGCTGGGAATTGATGATATTTTAAACAAATATCCATATCAGATTTCCGGCGGGCAAAAACAGCGTGTTGCCTCTGCAAGGGCGATTGTTACCAATCCCTCCCTTGTGCTTGCCGATGAGCCGACCGGCGCGCTGGATTCCAAATCTTCCCGCGTTTTGCTGGAAAGCTTTGAGCGGCTGAATCAGGATTTGCAGGCAACGATTATCATGGTAACCCATGATGCGTTTACTGCAAGCTATGCCCACCGCATTCTGTTTATTAAAGACGGCAAAATTTTTAACGAGCTTGTGCGCGGCGGCGATACAAGAAAACAGTTCTTTAACAGGATTATTGAAGTCGTAACCCTGCTTGGAGGTGACAGCAATAATGTACTCTAAGCTTGCGATTAAAAATGTAAGGAAAAGCGTGAAAGATTATACCATTTATTTTCTGACGCTAACGATTTCCGTTTGTATTTTCTATGTGTTTAATTCCATTGCCGACCAGTCTATTATGCTGGAACTGAACCAGAATCAACGCGGATATGTGAAATTGCTGTCCAATGTAATTTCTGGTGCATCCGTATTTATTGCATTTGTCCTTGGCTTTTTGATTATTTATGCCAATGGGTTCCTGATTAAGCGGCGGAAAAAAGAACTGGGACTTTATATGTGCCTGGGTATGGGCAAAGGCAAAGTTTCCTCAATTCTGTTTTTAGAAACATTTGTCATCGGTATTACTTCCCTTGCCGTGGGCATTATTATCGGCGTATTTCTCTCGCAAGGGCTTGCCATTATCACGGCAAATCTGTTTGCAGTGAATATGACGCGGTTTTCATTTGTTTTTTCCTCATCTTCCATGATAAAGACGATTCTTTATTTCGGCATCATGTTTGTGTTGGTTATGTTTTTTAACTCGGTGAATGTTTCCCGTTATAAACTGATTGATTTAATCTACGGCGAAAAAAAGAATCAGGAATTGAAAACAAAAAATATTTATGTATCCGTTGTGATTTTTTTGCTTTCCGTTGCCTGTCTTGTTACAGCGTATCTCCTGATTCTGCACAACAAGCTGTTTGTGATAGATGAAGAATTTATCCTTTCACTGATTCTGGGCTTTTTAGGGACGATGCTGTTCTTCATGTCCCTGTCCGGTTTCCTCCTGAAAATCGTGCAGAGCAACAAAAAGCTTTATTTTAAAAACCTGAATATGTTTGTCCTGCGGCAGATTAACAGCAAAATCAATACCACCTTTGTTTCTATGGGAACCATTTGCTTAATGCTTTTTGTTACCATCGGTATGCTTGCCACGGGTTTCAGCATCAACCGCAGTATTAATCAGAGTGTATATCAAATCACGCCTTATGATGTCAGTATCGGTATACAGGGACTTGATAAACAGACTGTACTGAATGAATTAGGGCTGGATATTTCTAAAACGGCGAAAAAATCTGTGGAATATCAGCTTTATGAAGCGCCTTTCGGTTTTCTGTCCATGGTAGGCGATACAGATAACCCTGATTTAAAACAACAGATAGAACAAAGCATTACCATAGAGGATTTTAATCCACCGGTCATGACAATTTCCGACTACAATAAGTTAATGGAGGGCGCAGGGCGCGATACCATACATGCAGACGGAGAACATTATTATCTGGTGGGTAACTATCAAATGACTTTTCCCCTGCTGCAGGAGTTTATTGACAGGGGACGGACCCTGACCTTTGACGGAACAGAGTATACTGCGGGGCAGGATAAGGCAATTGATGAATCCTATGAAACAACCCCTATGGCATTGAATATGATAACCATACTGGTGCCCGATTCTGCAATTCAAAACGCGGGACTTCAGCCTGTGGCGCAGGGTATTTGTTTTGATTTGAAAGACGGTATTACCGGCGAAACATTTGAAGAACGTTTTGATGAAGCGTCAAAAAAGGTTTTTAATAAATATAACTTTCAGGATAAAAATGATCTGACCCATTTCCAAATGTATACCAAGGAAGAAACCAGAATGCAAAGCGCCGGTCTTTCCACCATGGTGGTATATATGGGGATTTATATTGGTCTTGTGTTCCTAATTACCAGCGTGGCAGTTTTGGCCATCCAGCAGTTATCAGAAGCTGCTGATAATGCGAAACGGTACAGAATACTGCGTAATATCGGCGCTGAAAGCAAAATGCTGAATCATGCGCTGTGCCTGCAAATTCTGATTTATTTCCTGATGCCGTTGTTCCTTGCTGTTATCCACAGTATCGTGGGGCTTTATGTGGCGAATACAGTAGTGGTTATTTTTGGTGCGTCTAATATTGTCCTTCCTGCAATATTGACAACCTTGGTGCTTCTGGCGGTTTACGGCGTTTATTTCCTTGCCACTTATTTTGGTTCCAAAAATATTATTAACAGGGGCTGAATACAGTTAAGGGATATTCCTTTTGCTGATGGAAAAAACATCAGATGAAGCAGAACAGAGGATTCCCCATAGGAAATGTTATTGGGATGTAATGTATAAAGGGTGGTTTCACCAGACCACTACATTACATTGACTGCGGTTCGTTTGTGGCAGAATGACGTAGATCGGAGGGACGGTGATTGACCAGCAGGAAAGAACCAAAGCGGGATTGTCCGGGAATGGCCTGGGCGCTCCGTTCTCTTTGCCGGCCCTCTTGAAGAGCGCACTTACTCATCACCCGCAAGCGGGCGGTGGTACTGCCTCCGACAGTCGTGCGCTCTCCGAGGGGCGGCCCGCCGGACGTCCCTTCCCTGCCCAGTATGGACAGGCCAGCAGACGCCATCGGCGGCTTGTGCATCGGGCGGAGCTGCGCCGATGCACTGGGGACTTGGGGGCCATCGTCCCCCAACAAGCTGCGCCGGGTATATACCGGGGCATTGCTTGCTACTACTACCAGCAGCTATAAATAAGGGTTGAAAGCTGTCTGCATTGATGGTATACTTGGCTCGTGTTAATTCAACAAATCGCTGTTTGAAAGGGGAAACGACAATGAAGTTTGATGAAGATTTGGAGCAGTTTGTATTTGAGTACAATGGGCTGATCTTTGCTTGGGATGAAGAACCTGAAGGAGATTACATGGAACGGGTAGAAGCAATATCCGAAAAGTATCATGCGCAATTAGACTTTATCATAGGACTTATGATGCCCGATATTATAGAGGTTTTTGGAGATTTCAGCATAGACGAAGTTAAAAAGAAACTGGGAAAGCCCGTTATTGATTGTGACAATGGGCAGGTAAATTATTTTGAGCAGTCGTTTGATGATACGCATATATTTACATTTGAGTTTATGGATGATGAATTTCAAGATTTACAGAATTTTTCAATAGATGGTTAATTTATAACTTCCAGTTTAACGGGGGAATTTCATCTTTATGGTGAAATCCCCCTTGACAAATGCTCTCTTGGGATTCTATAAAGTCGCCGGCGGGAATTTTCGCCGGAATGAGGAAAGGGTATTTTTAAATAATGAGGGTGCAAAGCGGTCAGCTTTCCGGTCAGCCGGAGGGGCGGCCGCTTTGCGTTATATATAAGGACAATTCTGAAAGTTGCATTCCCTTTTTATAAATGATAAAATTATTTTTATAAGTTAAGAATTGAATGGGAAGAAAACGGTTTTAGATAATTTACTCCGTTTCAGAAAGGGATGCCTATGGATTGCCAAAATTGCGGAGCAGAATATGACGATGCACTGCATGTCTGCCCTCATTGCGGAGCTGAAAATATGGAGGCTGCGGTTAGGGAACAGAAAAATCAGGTGATGTTTTACCAAAACAAGGCGGAAGAAGTTAAGCAGAAACCGGAAAAAGCCGCAAAAAAAGCAGGGCATTTGGTGCTGATTGCCGCCGTTGCTTTGGTTTTGCTGTTTATTATTATTTTAATCGGTACGTTTGCAGTGTCAAAAACAACGGCTGAAAATGCGCTGAAAAATCAGCAGGAAGAGTTAGAGATGCTGGAAGCTTTTTATCAGGCAGGGGATTATGCGGCAATGGGCGAGTATTACAGAGGGTTGGAGCATGCCTATGGCGCGACATTTGAAAAATACAAGCGCGTTGACTATTTGTATAGGCGTATGGGTTACTTAATCAATCAGCTTGCATATGATGCCAAAAGTCACAACTTCAACGCAGAATACATCGCTAACGATCTGGATGACGCTTTTAAAATATTAGCGGAAATCCATGAATACGAAACGGCGCAGTTCCTGTATGATGAAAGCGATGGGCTTTTATACATTAAAAGAACCCTGACGGACGCGTTAATAAATGATATGATGCTGACGGAAGAAGAAATTAACGCCGCTGTGCTGAGATATGAGGAAAATACCTCAGATTACACGGAGCTTGCGGAACTGTCTGCAAAGAGGCTGGAGGAAAAAGCACGATGAAATGTAAAAACTGCGGGGCAGATTACCGGGCGCGTGAATTAAAATGCCCGTACTGCGATACGGGAAATCTTATCGGCAGGATATGGATGGCTCAGCGCAGTCAAGCGGAACTGGAGTATGAAAGAACGCGCAGACAGATCGGCAGAAAAGGTTCCGTTTATATAGTAAATCGTGTTGTAAACAGAACCCTTGTTGTCGGAGCGGCGCTGTTTCTTCTGTATTTTATTGGGATATTTGCTTTTTTCGGTATTCAGGCGGCTTTTAGCAGCTGGAATAAGCAGGCGAATATAGGGGAAATTCAGAAAACAATGGATGCATATTATGCAGACGGCGAATATGGGAAATTATATGACTGCATGCATCAATATGATATGTTCGGTGAGGAACAATACGTCTATAGCCAAGCTGTTTTGCTGGCACGCGAGTATGAAAACTATATGAATCATAAGCTGAGTTTTCTTGCAATGGACAGCGGCAGACAAATGGAAGATGACTACCATTTGGAATATGCCCTGCGGGATTCCATCGATGTTTATATGATGCATGTCGGTATTTATTCTGAGCCGGACGATAGAAACCGAGAGCAGATAAACACGTACCAAAACGAAATCATGGCTTTTTGGCGCGGAACGCTTGGCATGACGGAGGAAGAACTGGCGCACATTACATCAGCAGACGGTTATATAAAAAGTGATGAAATAGATGTGTTGATTCGCCGGATAAAAGAACGGAGGGCATGGCAATGAATAATAGCAAAGCGCCTTCGGTTTTTAAAATTTTAATAAAAATAGTAATTGCCCTAATAATAGGTATCATCCTTTTTGGTATTGGCGTTTCCGTATTGGAAGAAGTCGCAGATTATAATGAAGATCGTGGGAATATGGCGGATAAAGTTCGCGGCTGTGACAGA
The DNA here is from genome assembly GCA_934546985.1 of uncultured Eubacteriales bacterium. Classification (GTDB taxonomy): domain Bacteria; phylum Bacillota; class Clostridia; order Oscillospirales; family Acutalibacteraceae; genus CAKTEE01. Next base: position 57,444 of record CAKTEE010000004.1, on the reverse strand, counting down.
TATTACTATGATAAGCAATATGGGGAATTGCGGGATTACCTGATGCTTTACAGCTTATACGGCGGGGAATTTGATATATACTGGGAAGCGGCAGATGGTTATATGGATTACCAGCAGTACCGCCAATGGCTCAGGGCAGAAAAATTGCAAACGCCGGATGCAGAGAAGATGACGGAAATGTATCGGCAGAAAGTGCTTGACCGTGCGGAAAACTGTGTGTTTCCTAAAAATAAAAAGCAAATGGAAGCGTATGCTTTAGAGCTTGACCAAAGCTGACATAAAATGCGGATAAAAAATCCGGCCCGCCGAAGTTACGGCAGCGAGCCGGTGTTAAAAATGAGCCGAAATAGAAGCGGAAAGCAGGTTGGTTAGTAATAACGGATGACTGAAACAACCTTGCCGAGAATCATGCATTCCTGACAGATAATGGGCTCATAAGCGTCGTTTTCTGGTTGAAGGCGGATATGCCCGTCTTCTGCAAAAAAACGTTTTACGGTTGCTTCATCCTCAATCAGGGCAACGACGATTTCACCGTTTCTGGCGGCAGGGGTTTTTTCCGCAATTACAATATCCCCGTCCAAAATAGCGGCGTTTATCATGCTTTCGCCCTTGACGCGCAGGGCAAACAGCGGTTTGTCGCGGGATACGCGCCCGCCATAGGGAATGTACCCTTCAATCTGTTCCACGGCAAGGATAGGCATACCGGCAGTAACCGTGCCCACCAGCGGGACGTGAATAAACGGATCGTTGGCACTGTTGGTGCCCTCAATACGAATGCACCGTTTCAGTAAGGGGTCGCGGGAGATATAGCCTGCGTTCTCCAGCGCTTTCAGAACATTGTGGACGGAAGATGTGGATTTTAAACCAACAGCGGCGCCGATTTCACGGACGGAGGGCGGGATGCCTTCCTGTGCGCGTTCCTGTAGGAAATCATATACTTTTTGTTGTGTTTCTGTAAGCTTTTTCATTACTATGCCTCCTGACGGCAGCGGTCGTTTTTTATATTATATCATACATTCACACATAAAGCAAACATTTGTTTGCAAAAATATCGTAAATTTTTGTTATTTTATGGGCAATTCAGGCAGAAATATAACTGACAATATATTGTGAATATTAGTTCTTAAAATTGGCAATTAGCCTGTAGGCATGAAATTGTTATGTAAGGGAATACCACTATTACGGTAAATATTCTGATTTTTTGTTGGGGAAGGACCGGTGAAGGTCATGGAAACGCTGTTTGCAACACAAGATTTAAATTTTAACGGAATAATTGATTACGAGGATATCCAGATTCCCATGGAGAAAGTAACTTTTTTGACAGGAGAAAGCGGAAGCGGAAAAAGCACATTATTAAAAATGTGCAATGGAATTATTACCCCCCAGAGTGGTCGTATTTTTTACCGCGGACAGGATGTAGCACACATGGATACGATTGCCCTGCGCAAGAATGTTTCCTTGATATCACAGGAGGTTTATTTGTTTGACGGGGATATCCGCGCAAATTTTGAAACGTTTTATCATTACCGCCGTTTGTTTTGTCCAACAGAAGATAAAATAAAAGAAATTCTGGAAGTGTGCGGTTTATGTTTTCCTTTAGATAAGGATACAGCCACCATGTCCGGCGGGGAACGCCAGAGACTTTATCTCGCTGTGTTTTTGTCTTTTCTGCCGGAGACAGTTTTGTTGGACGAGCCAACGTCTGCACTGGATGCGGTAACGGAACGGATAGTAATGAACAATATCATTGCCTATTGCAGGGAGCGGGGGATAAATACGGTAATTGTCAGCCATTCCAAAGAATTGGTGCAGGAGTTTTCAGAAAATACAGTGGTGCTGAAAAGGCGGGTGAAAGGATGAACGGCGCGGTAAACATCGGGCTTTTTGAGTTTTCTTTGGTTTATTTACTGCTGATTGCAGTTTTGATAGTTATGAAGTATGCGAAAGTAGATAAAATGAAAATCTTGCTGATTGCCAGCGTCCGCATGACAGTACAATTGGTACTTGTCGGTTATCTGCTTACTTTTATTTTTGAGCATCCCAATCCGTGGTTTACTATCCTTTTTCTGGCGGCTACGGTGAGTTTTTCCATTCACCGTGTTCTGTCCGGACAGAAATGGATGAATACGGAATTTAAAATTGCCGTCGCATGTTCTCTTGCACTGCCGGGACTTGTTATATTGGCTTATTTTGTTTGCATTATTGTACGCAAAAGTATTTTTGACGCGCAGTATACCATTCCTCTTTCCGGTATGGTAATTGGAAATGCTATGACCGGAATGACATTGGCATTGAAAACTTTTCGGGATACTATTCGCGACCAGCGCAAAAAAATTGACACCCTGTTATATTTGGGTGTCAATCCGCAGGATATATTAAAGCCTTTTGTCAGCAATGCCTTGGAAACGGCATTGCTTCCTACCATTAATTCCATGCTCGGTATGGGAATTATTTTTCTGCCAGGAATGATGACCGGGCAAATCCTTTCCGGTACAGTACCTACAACCGCAATTATGTATCAGATTGCGATTATGATTGTGATCTGCACCGCTGTGTGCCTGAGTGTTTTTTGTGCCCTAAACTTAGGCTATCGGACACTCTATAACGAAAGAAACCAGATTGATTTAAACTGGTAGCCGGATTCAGGCAGTAATGATAGCGTCAATGATGGTGCTGAGCTGTTCTTCCGCATCATGCTTGAGCCGTGAGGAAGCGTATGCCAGAAGCATAATTTCCAGCCCCCGGCGCAGGTGGTCGCGGGAATCGGGCAAAGGCCCCGCGTAGGATTCCGTTTCCTTATCAACCAGTTCACGAATCACTTGGCGGGAATAACAGCCCCGCTTGTTCAGTTCTGCGATTAAAGCGCATAGGATATAATAGAGTTCATTTTCGGGGATAATATCGTCCGAACGGTCTTCTACAGAACCGTTTAGATATCCCATAAGCTGGGCGATGGATTCCAGCCGCAGGCAGTCCCGCAGGATATTGATAATTAAAATGCGGGAAACCTGTATTTCATTATAGCGTTTACCATGGGGGTTAGATACCCAGCCGCGTTTTACCCAGTTCTGTATGGTAGAGGATTCCAAACCAGTAAGCTCTCGGACTTGGGCAAGGCTTAGCCCCTTTGTGACAGCAAAAATCGGTTCCAGAACAGAAGCCGGTTTTGTGTTTTCCTCTTCTTTATAAAGGACGGTTGTCCCGGGAATATAATTGTTTTTGCCCATAAAGTCACTTCCTGTGTGATAATTTCCGCCGAAGAACGGATGTATCTACGAACCTTTATTGCGTTCGCACGAACCCTGCTATTTATTATAATTGATGCGCCTGTAAAATACAAGTGACATTTTTCATGTGCAGAGGAGGACGTATATAATGGAATTGGGTTGATATTACTAAAAAATATTTTATATTTTGAAAAATCTAATGATTCTTTTCCCAGAATAGTGTATAATAATATTACTACTACATATGAAGCGAGGGATGCGGTGATGAGCAGTTCTTTTACGAATATCCAGGCGTACAATGTTAAAGCGGTACCGGAGGAAAAAATTATTCAGCGCATCGATGATTATTTCTACGATACCGGTTACTGGAGGGTTCCTGAAAATGCGGCGTCGGATGTAAATTTATTTATATTTTATAAAAAAGGTGAACCGTGGGTTACGATATATGAAGATGTTTGTGAGGATTTAGGAGCCAGTGAGCTTGTCAGATGCGCTGAGCGTTACTCTCATATTTTAGTTCTGCCGGTAGCGATTGCATCGGTTTATGACGGTGCGCAGGCAAATTTTGCTTTCAGCGATGCGCATAAGCCGGAAAATAATGTTTTAATATCTGAGGAATCAGCAGGCAAAAAGGATTTTCTTGGCAGGTTCCAGTTCGGCGCAAATCCTTTTGCGAAGCTGGAATCTTTAGTGAGCCACCCTGAGAACAGAGTAAAGCTTCCTAAGGTCTGGCGTGCCGCTTACCAATATCCCGAAGATAAGCTGTCGGCGTTTGCACAGCTTTTCCATATCAACAGTACATTAGTCACCTGTGGTTACCGCCTGTTTGATCAGAAGTATAAGAATAACCGGAAGTTTGATATTGACGGATATTCTGTAACCGTCCGCTGTTACAGCAAGAGTACACAGGATATTGTTCGCAACGGGGATATTACCATGCCTCTGATGGAAACGGTAGAGTATGATGAGTCAATCAGTACAATGAAAGAGTACCGTGCGGTATTCCAAAACTGCTCAGGCTCTTCTACGGGTATTTCTTTATTTCTTTTCGGCGATGCAGTAGACAGAGGTGTGCGTGGTTTGGGGTATCGCTCATCCCATGTAAAAGTAAAATACCGCACTTATGAAGGGGAACAGAAAGAGGATGTTCATCCATTTGCCATTGTTAACTTTGCAAACCAGCAAAAAGGGCTGTGCGCAAAGATGAGCGAGGTTGAGATTGTTAAGGACAGTCCGGTGGAATTTACGTTTACTCTGCGGGATTTACCTCGTTCTGATGAAAAAATATTCGTTGCGGTTGCCCCAATGGAGAACCCAAGGGATGGACAATGTGTTGTTGCAGTAACAAATGAATAAAAGTACAACGCCGGAGATTTTCTCCGGCATTTATTATATATAGAAAACCAAGCGCTGGACGAGCGGTTCAAAGAAGGCTTATGTTGATACTGTAGAAAAAGAACTTCTTTTATTGTAGAATAAACTTGAAGTCCTGTAACTGCATCAAAAAAGGAGAAATCATTTAAAATAAATATTGTAAATCGTTTGTTTCATACGAGTTGGAATTACAAATATCACGTAGTTTTTGGCCTCCAATATCGTAGTAAAGTATTTTATGGAGAAAAATGCAAAGAGGCAGGAAGAAATCTTGGAAATGCTATGCGGCTGGAAAAAGATAAAAATAACAGAAGTAGAGACATGTTTGGATCATGTGTATATTTCTTCTGCTCCAGTTAGTGCAAAAGTACAGCAAACTGTATTGTGTACTATATCAGAGAAAAGTTTGTTTACCTTAGTGATTGAAAGTTTGCGGTGTGTTCTATTCTTTGTGCAGGCATCTAAAAAACAGTTTGATAAGTCGAGTAAGGGACGCAAAAAAGAACTTGCCAAGAAATGGTGTGAATGATCCAAATACGAGAAGCATATTGTTGAACTTAATGTATTGTTTCAGCAAATTATTTCTTTTTTCTGGGTCAGTATGATGTAAATTTTCTTCATGCGAATAAAATGATTATAAGCGTTATCTGTGTGAATGATTTGTGCCCTTGGAAGCCTTTGTGAATAACTTTTGTAATAAAATTGCATTGTTTTACAGTGTAGCTTTTTGCAAATTCCTTTATGTATATTGTATCATCAACGCTTCTGTTTTTTCTTTCTTCACAAGTATAATTTGTGGATTATTTGCAATGCAAAAGAAACGCCAATTTCATATTGGCGTTTCTCGTGATGCGTCTTTAGACGCTGCTGATATTATTGTATTTTTAGGGATGAAGCTTACGCCGCATCCTTTAGGCGTAGTTTTAATTATGTGAAATTTTATTTTAGTTATTTTACATAGTCTGCACAGACATATGCAGAACCAGTGTTATACGCTATATGATACCAACCGTTTGTTTCATTCAAAATATTTACTTTGGTACCTTTGCTTAATACAGCAAGTTTGGAATAAGAGGTACCAGGACCAGTACGTACATTCAGGTAATCAGTGGTTATACCTGTTTTGCCGACCGGAGTTTCTGTGTTGTTGTCACTAAATTTCAGGTTGGAAAGGTAATCGCCGGAAACATAACCGGTATAATCTTTATAGGTTATTTTATACCAAGTAGTAGAACCGATTATAGTTTTATCGGTAATTTGTACTTGTGTACCGGAGGGGATTACCAGAATACGGCTATAAGAGGTAGAAGGGCCGGTGCGCATATTCAGGTTTGCAGTGGTAGTGCCGCTTCCATTAAGATTTTCTTTATTGGTTTGTGTGGTGGTAGTAACTTGTGTTGTGGTCGTTGTTGTAGTTTTTGTTGTTGTGATAGTGGTTGTGTTCGGTGTAGAAGAAAGTTTTAAATAAGTCCCGCAAACATAGCCGATGTTACCTTTATAGTTTACACGGTACCAATCAGGGGAACCGGAAACTTTACCGGTAACTGTCAAATCAGAACCTTTTAGCGCAGTACCGAGAATTTTGTAAGAAGTAGCCGGACCGGTACGGACATTGAGGTTGTCTGTGGTTTGTCCAATTGCATTCATGTCAGTTACGTTGCTATTGTCTATATTTGTAGTAGTTGTAGTTGAAGCCGCGGTAGTTGTTACGGGGCTATCACTGAGTTTTACATAATCGCCGCAAACATAGCCAACGCCGTTGCCGTAATTGATTTTATACCAGCCGTTGCTGAATTTACCGATAATTGCTACAGAAGAACCTTTTGGCACTGTGCCCAGCTTGCTGTAACCTGTAGACGGACCTTTACGAACATTCAGGTTATCTGTGGTAGTACCGTTGCCGCTGAAAGCAATAATACCGTCATCAGGATCTTTTTCATTAGAACTCCAGCCGTTGCCGTTATCTACTAACCCGTTGCCCTGAGATGCGTAGTTTGGGGTAGCGTAGCCCAGAATACGGGTATCGGAGAGCTTATAGGAATAACGTTTTACTGCATTGCCGAAATTACCGCTGAGTTGGTCAACGTTGGTAACACCGTTTTGGGTAGAAGTACCTTCGACAATGCCGATATGCTGTGCGTTGCTGCCGCCGTTCCAGTTAAAATAAATCAGGTCGCCGGCTTTGGGGACATAACCGGAGGAACGGCTTTGAAATTCGCCCCTTCTCTGGAACCACTGCATACTATTTGTACAGGTGCCTGTTTTTGGGAAAATGTTTCCGTACATATTCGTACCAAAACGAAGGTCCGTTTCATTTGCACACCATGAAATAAAAATACAGCACCATGCGGTTTGTGCGCCAAACCATTCACCGTATTTGGTATTGTCAATGCCGCTTTCTGCATAGCCTAACTCATTAACTGCAACTTTCAGGATCGCGCTTTGCGCTGTGTATGTATCTGCAGCGCTTGCGGTTGGAATACAAAAAATAACTGCGCTGAGCATAATTACGCTTAACAGCAGGGAAGTAATTTTTTTAACGGAATGAGACATATGAAATCAGCTCTCCTTCTTAGGTGGAACCTAATTTTATTTCCATATTTTTGTTATGGATGAAATATCTGCAAAAAGAATGTAATTATTGTAACACTTTTGTAACCATTAATCAAGTAAAATAGATGTATAAAAATGGTGTTAATTGCATATTTTTGCTATAAATTCATCAAAATGCAAAATGCGGAATTACAGCGACAGAAATATGAGAAAAATAAATTCACTAAATCGTCATATTTTATTCATAATATTGTTATTTTTCATGTATTTTTTTTACTTTTGACAAAGTAATGTATCAATTTGATGATATAAACTTAGTTTGTGAAATGCATATAAAATCTGCATTTAAAATTCTAAATTAGAAATAAAGATTGCAAAAGTGTTACAAATTGATTTTGCAGAGTGAAATAATATAACTACAGGACTTTTGCACAAGATATGGAATGAAAAGTTTATAGCTTGTCTGGGTATTGATACTGTAAATGCAAAACGCTATGCTCTTGTGAGCAAATCCTATTTTAAAAGAAGATGCCGATAGCGGTATACGGTGGAGCAATATCCCTCTATAAAAGGAAAAAGTTTTTGCAAACATCTGGATTTTCATCGTCTAAGAATTTATCGTAAAACGGGATATAAATACGGCGTTTTATATGATGTAGCATGGTTAAAAAATATTATTCCTTACAATTCCAATCTGTCAATAACATCAATTCCCCGTGAGAAGATTGACGTAATCCTGCAATATATTAATAAAACATAAAAAATAAACCCATTGCACTGCTGCGCGTGTGCAATGGGTTTGTCTGCAAATAATTATTTTTGTTAGGAAAGGTTTTGTTTATTGCTGTGCACAACCCTTATTTTTTCCAGACTACAACATCGTTGAGCGTTTTGCGGGGGCGGGCGGCAGGTGTTTCCGCGGGAACGCCCAGTGCAACTGCGGCGATAAGTTCGCCATCGGTGTTTACCCACTGGCATAGTTCTTCATAGGCAAAGAAAATGTCGCAAATCCACAGGCTTCCCAGCCCTTTTTCCTCTGCAGTAATTAGCATATTCTGGATTGCCGCACTAATAGATTGAATATTGGAAAGTTCATAAATCTGTTCTTCCGGCGTGCGGGAGGTAAAAATTCCCGCGCCTTCAGTATTAATAATGAAAATTGTAACGGGAGCCTGTTCTATAATGTCAACGGTATGTTTTGCAGCGGCGATATGCTGCCGACTGTTCGGTAAAAGCGCCGTGCCGCTTTCTTCTCTTTGGATACCATTGCGAAAAGCTTCCAGCATTTGCGTTTTTGCCTGTCCCTGAATTACAATAAACTTCCATGGTTGTCTGTTTTTGGCAGAGGGCGCTTTGACAGCGGCCGCAATTATTTCAAGAATATCTTGTTCGGGAATGGCAGTTTTTGTATATTTGCGGATACTTCTTCTATTTTCAATTTCCTTAATCAATACGAGTACTCCTTTTATGTATTATAAAAAAGGGGATAGTTGAAAATTGCGTTGCAATAAAAAATGTCACATATTCTGAATCTGTCATGGAGATTAAGCAGTATACTGTTTTTCCAACAGGCTGTAACCCAATAAGGAGGCTTCCGTAATGAAATAGATTATTCTTCTATATGGTCAAGCCCCTGTTTTATAATTGTTCTTACATGATCATCTGCAAGTGCATAAAAGATAGATTTGCCTTCCCGCCTGTTTTTGACGAGTTTGTTTTGTTTTAATATCTTGAGGTGATGTGAAACTGCCGACTGTGTCATGTTCAGTGCCTGTGCCAAATCACAAACGCAAACTTCACATTCAAAAAGCACAAAAAGTATTCTGATTCTTGTTGAATCGCCAAATACTTTAAAAAGTTCAGCCAAATCATAAAGTTCATTTTCATCCGGCAGTTTTTCTTCAACAATTTTTAATAACTGCTGGTGTATTTCTCCGCAGCCGCAATTCAATTTTTGCTCCATCCTAATCACCTCACAAACTTTTATTTTATTATACAGCGAAACAACCTCCCTGTCAAAGAGAGGCTGTAATGGGTCGTTCAGACTATTCTTTTATTTTAAGGGCACGAATCGCGTTGAGCACTGCAATTATCATAACGCCGACATCGGCAAAGATAGCAAACCACATATTGGCAATACCTAATGCGCCGAGTATCAGACATATGGCTTTGATTCCTAATGCGATAACGATGTTTTCCTTTACAATTCTCAGGCATTTCCTTGAAATCCTGATTGCTTTTGAAATTTTAATTGGGTCGTCATCCATAAGGACGATATCTGCCGCCTCAATAGCCGCGTCTGAGCCAAGGGCGCCCATAGCAATGCCGATATCGGCACGGGATAAGACAGGAGCGTCATTAATACCATCGCCGACAAAGGCGAGGATTTCTCTGTTTCCTTTTTCCTGAAGAAGCCTTTCAACCTGACTTACTTTATCGGCAGGCAGGAGTTCTGAATAAACCTCGTCAATTTTGATTTTTTCTGCAGCTTTTTTTGCCGCTGCATTTGAATCTCCTGTCAGCATAACTGTTTTCTTTACTCCGTTTGCTTTCAGTTCTTCTAAAGCTATGGCAGAGTTTTCTTTTATCACATCAGAAATTACGATACAGCCTGCATATTTTCCGTCAACTGCCATGTAGACAACTGTACCTTCGTCATGCATGCCGGTAACATGAAATCCTTCTTTAATCATTAGTTTTTGATTGCCGGCAAATACTTTTTTACCGTCAACAACAGCAGATACGCCGTACCCCGCGATTTCTTTGATATCCCCTGCTTCGTCTGGCTGAATGTCCCTGCCGTAAACCTTTTTTATGCTTACGCTTATGGGATGGCTTGACGCGCTTTCTGCAATGGCGGCATATCTGATTAAGCTGTTGTTATCGAAACCGTCCGATGGGTAAACTCCCGTTACTTCAAATGTGCCCTTTGTTAAGGTTCCTGTTTTGTCAAAGACAACGTATTTCGTGTTTGATAATGCTTCCAGGTGGTTGGAGCCTTTAACTAAAATGCCGCTGCTTGAGGCACAGCCGATACCTGCGAAAAAGGAGAGGGGAATTGAAATAACCAGCGCACAGGGACAGCTGATTACAAGAAATGTCAATGCGCGGATAATCCATTCGCTCCACATAGCCTCATTGCCTGTAATCAGCCTGATAACAGGCGGAAGAATTGCAAGCGCTAATGCGCTTATACAAACGGTAGGTGTGTAATACTTCGCAAACTTTGTTATAAAATTTTCGGACCTTGATTTTTTCATGCTTGAATTTTCAACTAAATCAAGTATTTTGGAAACAGTGGAATCACCGAATTTTTTGGTGGTTTTTATTTTAATAACGCCGGTCATATTAATGCAGCCGCTGATAATTTCATCGCCTGGTTTTGCATCCCGGGGAATACTTTCTCCCGTTAATGCACTGGTGTTGAGCGTGGTTTCGCCGTTGATAATGATTCCGTCAATAGGGATTTTTTCACCGGGGTTGACAATAATTTCTGTTCCTATGGAAACATCATCAGGGTCAACTTTTTTTATTTTACCGTCTGATTCAATGTTTGCATAATCGGGCCGGATATCCATAAGGGCGGTGATGTTCCGCCTGCTTTTTCCCACGGCTATGCTCTGGAACAGCTCGCCTATTTGATAAAAAAGCATTACGGCAACGCCTTCAGCGTATTCACCAAGACAAACGGCACCGACAGTGGCAACAGCCATAAGAAAGTTCTCATCAAAAACCTGCCCTTTAAAAAGTCCTTTAACCGCCTTTTTTAAAATATCATAGCCGATGATGAAATAAGGGATTAGATAAAGCACAGGCAAAACATAAGTATTTAACTCAATAAACCTGTTTAAAACAATAACTGCCGCAACAAGTATTGCAGAAATCACAATTCTTACAAATACCTTTTTTTGCTTATGATTCATACAGCATCACCCTTAAAAAAAGATTTCACAATCGTCTTCAATCTTTTTGCAATTTTTAAGCACAGCTTTCATAACGGCTGTTTCATCCGCTCCGTCTGCAAATTCAACGTTCATTTTCTGAGTCATAAAGGCAACTGTTGCATTTGTAACCCCATCAGTATTTTTTGCAGCTTCTTCCATTTTAGCAGCGCAATTTGCGCAGTCAACTTCAATACCGTAAGTTTTTTTCATAAAAAGCCACCCCTTTCAATGAATTAATAATTAAACATATGATTATCTGTTGATATGTTTGCTTATATTATATCATATTCCTTGTGGATGTCAATATATAACAATATTTTCGCTGGAACAAAAATATTGTTTTTGGTCTTCCGGCAATGTATCTGGAATTTATACCTGATGTTTCTAAAAAGTACTGTGAAAAATAGCAACGGAACAGTGAATGGCTGTACCGTTGCTTTACATAGAATTATTTTATGATGTTGCCAATACCCCTGCTACTCTTTCACGGCGTATTGCTTGATAATATCTGAAAAATAGCGGACGTCCAGCACAACCTCCATATAAAGTCCGTCTGCGCGGTATTCTTCCTGTTCCACCTGTCCTTCCCTGCGGAGAAGAGCAGCCTGTGCGCCGTCAGAAAAAGGAATCAGCAGACTGAATTTCCGGCGGGTGGGGGGGAGTGCGGCGGCTACAGTATCCAGCAGACCAGGGAGCCCTTCGCCGGTTTTTGCAGAGATTCGTACGCTTGCGCCAATGGACGGAATATTGAAAATATCAGAAATCAAATCGCATTTGTTCATAACACAAATAATAGGTTTGCCGGTGCATTCCAAATCTTCCAACAGTTTTGCCGTTACTGTGAGATGTTCTGCCGCTTCAGGGCTGGACGCATCGCAGACATTTAAAATAACATCCGCGCTTGCCGCTTCTTCCAGCGTAGATTTAAAAGCTTCTACCAGTTTATGGGGCAGACGTCGGATAAGCCCAACCGTATCAATGAGCATAATTTTGCGCCCGTCGGGCAGGGTTAAAGCACGGGCGGTGGGGTCAAGGGTTGCAAACAGTTTATCTTGGGCAAGCACGCCTGCCTGCGTCAGTGTGTTCATCAGGGTGGATTTTCCTGCGTTTGTATAGCCGACAATGGCAACAGTTTCCACACCGTCTTTTTTTCGGCGGGCGCGTTGGCTGATACGCCGCTTTTCAATGTTTTTCAACTGTTCTTCCAGCGCGGCAATCCGGCGGCGGATATGACGTTTGTCGCTTTCCAGCTTGCTTTCACCGGGACCCCGGGTGCCGATGCCGCCGCCCAGACGGGAAAGTTCCGTTCCCTTGCCGGTCAGACGCGGAAGCATATATTTTAACTGTGCCAGTTCAACCTGAATTTTACCCTCGCTGGAGCGGGCGTGGGCGGCAAAAATATCAAGAATCAGGGAAGTGCGGTCGATGGTGCGTACGTCCGTTTCCCGCTCGATGTTGCGCTGTTGAATAGGGGAAAGCTCGCTGTCAAAAATCAGAAGGTCAATTTCATTTTTGCCGCAAAAATCCCGAACTTCTTCCAGTTTGCCAGTGCCGATAAATGTGGCGCTGTTAGGTGTGTCACGATTCTGTATCATACTGCCGATGACCTGTGCGCCGGCGGTTTTTGCAAGTTCTGCTAATTCGCTGATGGATGCTTCCGCGTCAAATTCGCCGGTATCTAAACTGACCAGCAGCGCGCGTTCTGCTTCCTGTCGGTTTTCAAAATATTCCATAAATACACCTCGTTTGTGTGTTTGTTTATTCATCTGGTTTGTATTGCTTTTCGTTATTATATGCCCATTTTATTCGTATCTCCTGTATCATTGCAAATTCAAAATTCGTTTAGATATTTTTGTATGGATTCATACAATTTTCCAATATGCAGTCCATCCACAAAAGAATGGTGGGCCTGTACGGAAAAAGGAAGAATTATCTTTTCATCCCTTTCAAAAAATTTTCCCCAGTCGAACAAAGGAGTTGCATTGTCTTTTTTTCCGGAGTTGGTATGCGAAATGTGAGTATACGATACCCATGGCATAGGGGAAAACTGAAACACATCGTTGCCCAAAGGTCCGGTAAAATATTCTTTTTGCTCCTGCGCTGTTTTCACAGCAAGAGGAACGTATTCCTCCAAGGTGTCGCACATGGGTACATTTACAACTTTGAAAAGCTCCGTTTCTTTGTCAAGATAAGTAAACGCGGTATTAATCTTATCAAACAGGGCAACTTGACCGTCGATAAAACGGTAACGGAATTCTTCAATTTCATTTGCGCATTTTGAAACGGCATAAATCATTGCCATGGTAAAAGAATAGTTCTCTTCTTTTATTCTATACAGAAAATTGGTGATATCCAGTTCGAATGTGACGCAAAAGGCTGGTTCTAAGCTGTTTCTGAATACCGCGCAATGCGCCGCCCGTTTCCAGTTTTTTTCATCAATTATTTGATAAGGGCTGGTCATAAAGATTCCCCTTTCGATGGTTTATTATGATTTGTTTTGTACGCTTTGCGGGGGCAGGGACGGCACAGCGTCGGCCGCTATGCGTATTTTACCGTTTTTTTTTAAAATTAGCAAGCAATCAGAGAAAAGCTTGTTCAATATTATACTTTTATTACTTATGAGAATGTGGTAAAATAAAAAATAACTATATTATAGGGAGTTTTTGTCGATGGATACGCAGCAGCTGAAAGCAGCGATCTTGGAGGAAAAGAAAAAGTCCGGTACAATGATTCTTGCGCATACCTATCAGGAACCGGATATTATTGATATTGCGGATTTCAGCGGGGATTCCTACGCCCTGTCTGTCAAAGCCCAGCAGTGTGAGCAGAAACGTATTCTGTTGTGCGGCGTGCGCTTTATGGCGGAAACGGCGAATATCCTTTCGCCGGAAAAGCAGGTATTTCTGCCCGCGCCGAATGCAACCTGCCCGATGGCAGAGCAGATTTCACCGGAACGTGTGCGTGAATTTCGTAAGGAGAATCCGAATGTTTGTGTGGTAGCGTATATCAATACGACTGCGGAGCTGAAAGCGGAATGCGATGTATGCGTAACCTCTTCCAGCGCAGTTAAAATTATTTCCGCACTGCCCCAGCGGGATATTTTGTTTATTCCCGATAAAAATCTGGGCGGATGGGTGGCGCAGCAACTGCCGGAAAAAAATATTATTTTATGGGACGGTTATTGTGTGGTCCATAACAGGCTGAATGTTATGGATGTTCAGATTGCAAAAGCACAGAGTCCCTTTGCGAAAATTGCCGTGCATCCCGAATGCCCTGCAGAGGTTGTGGAGCTGGCGGATATGGTGGGTTCTACCAGTGCAATTATTGATTATTGCCTGTGCGTGAAGGATGATGTTATCATCGGCACGGAGCGTAATGTCTGCGAATATTTGAAACGGGAGCACCCTGAAAGGAATTTTATACAAATCAATCCTGAAAAGTTGACTTGTGTGAATATGAAAAAAACCACCCTCCAGCACGTTTATGATACGCTGACCGGCCGCGGCGGCGTACAGATTGTTGTAGATGAGCCTTTGCGCTCGAAAGCGAAAAGAAGCATAGATAATATGCTGAAATATGGGGGCTGATGGAATTGCAGCAAAGCTATGACGTGGTAATTGTCGGCGGTGGTGTTGCGGGGCTTTACGCCGCGCTGCAATTTGATAAAAAGGTTAAGGTGCTGATTCTGACAAAGCGTGATATTATGCTGTCGAACAGTTCCCTTGCACAGGGCGGCGTTGCCGCAGTGCTTGACCGGACAGATGATGATTTTCGCCTGCATATTGCAGATACGCTGATTGCCGGCGGATATGAAAACAATATTGACGCGGTACGCGTGTTAGTGACGGAAGGCCCTGACGATGTACGCAAAATTATGAGTATGGGCGTGGAGTTTGACGAAGGCGCAGACGGGCAGCCGCTGAAAACTCTGGAGGGCGGACATTCCCGCCGCCGTATCGTCCATCATAAGGATCAGACGGGGTTTGAAATTGTAGAAAAGCTCCAGCATCAGGTTCGGACGAAGGAAAATATTGATATTATGGAAAACACCATGGTGTGCAGTATGGAACGCATTAAGCATGGGTTCCGGCTTGATTTGCTGTGCGGCGAAAAGCCCGATGTTGTATTTGCAAGCTATTGCATTCTTGCCACAGGCGGCATCGGGCGTGTCTACAGCTACACCACCAATTCCGCGATTGCTACAGGCGATGGCATTCGTCTGGCTTACGAAATGGGTGCACAAATAAAAAACCTGAGTTATGTTCAGTTCCACCCCACCGCATTTGCCGCAGAAGCGGAGCGGGAGCGGTTTTTGATTTCCGAAGCAGTGCGCGGTGAGGGTGCCTATCTGCTCAACTGCAATCATGAACGGTTTATGCACAAGTATGATGAGCGCGGCGAGCTTGCGCCCCGAGATGTGGTATCCAAAGCGATTATGCTGGAATCCCGCCGGACCGGAAGCGACCGTTTTTATTTGGATATTACCCATAAGGGCAGGGAGTTTATTTATAACCGTTTCCCTGCAATTTCCGCAAAATGCCTGGAGGAAGGCATTGATATGGCGAAGGATTTCATTCCGATTTTTCCCTGCCAGCATTACCTGATGGGCGGGATTGCGGTGGATTTGGAGAGCCGCACCCGTATTTACCGGCTGTATGCCTGCGGCGAATGTTCCTGCACAGGCGTACACGGCAAAAATCGTCTTGCAAGCAATTCTCTGTTGGAAGCGCTGGTATTTGGCCGCCGTGCGGCGCAAAGTATCAGCTATGAACTGGATATGGGTTATGCCAAGGTTCAGCCATATGCTTATCATGAGGATTATGCCGGCGCGCCCCTGCCGCATGGTATGCGTACTGAAATCCGTGAAATCATGCAGAACGCCTATTTCGTTATACCGGATTATGATGCGGTGCAGGGTGGTTTACAGCGGATTTCAGAAATTCTCAAGCGGCTGAAAAACGGGAAATTTGCCGTTACCCCCGATTACTGCGAGGCTTTAAGTCTTGCTACCGTTGCCTATATTATTTTAAGCGAGGTAAATGAAAAATGATTCTTCCTGCTTTTTACATAGACGACCTGATTCAATCTGCAATCCGTGAGGATATTAATTATATCGATGTTTCTACTGATTACCTGATTCCTGACGAAGCAGAAGGCACTGCACGGTTTCTGGCAAAGGCGGACGGCGTACTCTGCGGACTGGATATTGCTTTGCGTGTGTTTGAGCTTTTGGATGCCTCTTTCCATGCGGAAACTTATAAAAAAGATGGGGACACACTGAAAAAAGGCGATGTTATTGCCCTGCTTCACGGTAAAACAAAAATGCTTTTAAAGGGCGAACGTACCGCGCTCAATCTGATTCAGCACATGTCCGGTATTGCCACGCAGACGGCGCAGGCAGTGCGTCTGGTGGAAGGGACAAATGCTTCCATTACCGATACGCGCAAAACCCTGCCTGGAATGCGCGCACTGCAAAAATATGCAGTAGTTTGCGGAGGAGGCAAAAACCATAGGTATAACCTTTCTGACGGCGCGATGCTGAAAGATAATCATATTGATGCAGGCGGAGGAATTACTAACGCAATCAATACCCTGCGCGGTAAGCTGGGGCATATGGTAAAAATTGAAGTGGAAACAAGAAATTTAGAGGAAGTGCGCGAAGCTTTGGCGGCAGGTGCAGAGATTATTATGCTGGATAATATGGATTGCGATACCATGCGCAAGGCGGTGGAAATCGTCGGCGGTAAGGCAAAATTGGAAGCGTCCGGCGGTATTACTGCAGAAACCCTGCGCGATGTTGCCCTTACAGGTGTGGATATTATTTCGATTGGTGCGTTAACCCATTCTGTGGATGCCTTTGATATATCCATGAAGCTGGTGTAAGATACACGTTTGTTATGTTGAAAACATGGCGGAAACAGCGGTCTCCTCTGTGCAGATGGGGGAGGCCTTTTAACCGTTTGGTAGAAAATGGAGGTTTTTTATGGCGAAATCAACTGGAGGAACGATTGACAATAAAATATTAGGTACTGCACCCATTGGCGGTTTGCTTGCGCGTTTTGCACTGCCGACGATTATTGCAATGGTGGTCAATTCATTATATAATGTGGTAGACCAAATATTCATCGGGCAGAAAGTAGGACACTTGGGTACGGCGGCAACAACAGCCGCTTTCCCTGTAACTACCATTGCAATGTCCCTTGCTCTGTTGGTAGGCGCGGGCGGCGCGGCCCTTGCCTCCATTAAGCTTGGTGAGAAAAAGGACAAGTGTGCAGAACAAATCTTAGGCAATGTGATTACAGCAAGCACTGTTTTAAGCGTGGTTTTCAGCATTGCGGCGTTGATTTTTCTTGAGCCGATGCTCAAAGCGTTTGGAGCTTTACCTGATGTATTGCCGTATGCTAAGGATTATACGCAGATTATTTTGCTGGGCGTGCCTTTTCTTTCTGTAGGAACTTGCTTGACCAATATGGCGAGGACAGACGGCAACCCAAACCTTTCCATGGTTTCGATGCTTGTGGGTGCGGGCATTAACTTTGTTCTTGACCCTGTATTGATATTTGTTGTGGAAATGGGTGTGCAGGGCGCCGCAATTGCAACGATTTTTTCGCAGTTTATTGTGTTTGTAATGGGGCTTGTCTATTTCCTGACCCGCAGTAATATGCGCATAAAAAAAGAAAATCTGCGCCCGAACTGGCGACTGATGCGCTGGTTTATGGCGTTAGGTGTTTCCAACTGCATGACGCAGCTGGCGCTGACCATTGTGCAGATTGTTATCAATAACTCTGCGGGGTATTACGGCGACCTTAGCCCTACAGGCGGTCCGGTTGCTCTGTCTGTCATAGGGAATGTTATGAAAGCGAATACGCTGATTATCGGTGTGATTTTAGGGCTTAGTATGGGCGCCCAGCCAATACTGGGTTATAATAAAGGGACAGGCCGCCCTGACAGGGTGAAGAAAACCTATCTTCTCACGGTAGCGTCTGCAAGCGTGTTTTCTGTGCTCGGCTGGTTGGTAATGCAGCTTTTTCCTGAGGTTATTTTGCTTGCCTTTGGACGCAGTACGCCGGAATTTAATGAATTTACGATTAAATGTACTCGTATTTTCCTGTTCGGTGTTTTTGTTGCCGGATTCCAGATTATTTCTTCCAATTACTTTCAGGCAACAGGTCAGCCGCTGAAAGCAACCATGCTTGCCATGTCCCGCCAAATTTTGCTTCTGGTTCCGTTGGTGTTGATATTCCCGCTGTTCTGGGGACTGGATGGAATTCTTTATGCCGGACCTGTAGCAGATATTACCTCTGCGCTGATTGCAGGAGGTTTCATTATTTATGAAATGCGGAAGTTAGACCGACAGGCGGCAAAACAAAACCCTCAACCGGAGGAAAGTGTGCAGGAACCTTATGTAGAACGGCTTCAGTAGGATAATATATAAATATGAAAGTTTCTAATCTCTATACAGATTAAAAATCAAATAAAAAAACAGGCGGTACCCGTCTGTTTTGCGGTACAGCGCTGGCTGTGCCGCTTTTCTATTTGCAGGGTTTATCACATCACGGGAGTATGCTATAATATTTTTAAAATTCTGCTATTAAGGCGGCGTTAAGGTAATTATCGTATCATAAGAGAAAAAAGGAGGCGTGCGGCGTGATTGAACTGCTGTTGGTGGAAGATAATGAAAAGTTAAGCGAAAACATTATCTCATATTTGTCTGCGGATTTTAAAATTACCCCTGTCAATAACGGATCGGATGCGCTGGCCTATCTGAACGCGCAGGATTTTGACCTTGTTATCCTTGATTTAATGCTCCCCGGGGTGGACGGAATGACCGTTCTGCGGGAAATTCGGCAGGACAGCAAAAATACCTGTGTGATTATTCTGACAGCAAAAGAAGAAATTGGGGATAAACTGCGTGCGTTTGATATTGGCGCAAGCGATTATGTGACCAAACCTTTTTTTATGGAAGAGCTGAAAGCGCGGATTTACGCCGTCCTGCGCAATGCCGGAAAAATAGAAGCACACAGCCGTATTACTTTCCGTGACCTTTCCATTGATGTAAAAAAACAGACATGCCTAATTCGTACAGAAGACGGCGAGCGGGAGATTGAACTGCCGGAAAAGCAATTTCGCCTGCTGGAATATTTTATGCTGAATCAAGGAGTCCTGTTGTTTAAGGAGCAGATTTTTTCCCGTATCTGCGGTTTTGACAGTGAAGCGGGCGAATCTATTGTGGAGGTATACGTCAGCTATCTGCGTAAAAAGCTCGCCCCTTACGGCTATGATAAATATATTATCACCAAACGAGGCATGGGCTATTTTTTTGATAATAAATAATCGGAGGAAAGAAGCCGCAAAGGAGGTCCCTGTATATTGAAAAAAGATGCGCAGATAGGAATCAACAACCGGATATTTGCCGCCGCACAAAAACGTTTTGTTGCTGTCAGTATGGCGGCGGTCGTTTTCTGTATGCTGATTTTTACAGTAATTACCCTGTTGTTTTACAGTATGACCTTATTCTCAAAGGTGGATCAAAATCTTGAACGGCAGGAGCATATGGCATGGGATATGATACAGCGGCAAAATGGATGGACAGGCTTCCATATGGTTCCTCGAAGTGATGGATTTCCGCCGGTTATGGATATAAAACAACCGCCTGACGAACAGGATCGCAGAGTCATCTTCTTTTTGATTGCGGAGGATACCGTTGTTTACCTTAGTCCGAACCCATATCTGGATGAAGAAGAAGTTCTTTCCCTGATTTTAAACAATGAGAAAATTACCGGATTTTCCTATAACGGTGCGCAGTTCCGCGGCAAGGGTTTGACGGACGGAAATTACCGCATTGGCGTGGTGACGAACGTAGATTCAGAAATTGACGCAATGCGGAGGCTGGTGCTGGTGCTTGCCGCAGGTTTTCTGCTTCTGCTTGCAGTGTGTTATGGAATGGCGCGTTTCCTCTCGAAGAAAGCTCTTGACCCGGTGAGAGAATCCTATGCTAAGCAGGTGTTTTTTGTGCAGGATGCTTCCCATGAAATGCGCACGCCCCTTGCTGTTATTAAAGGAAAAACGGAGCTTCTTGCCACACATCCTTTTGATAAGGTAGAGGATCATTACGAGGATATATCGCAAATTATGAGCGAGGTTGTCAGTATGGAGCGCATGAATAAAAACCTGCTGACCCTTTCTAAAGAAGATATTGACGACCGCCTGATGCCGGAACATTTCCCGCTGGAAAAACTGGAGAATGAAATCCGCGAATTTTTTACTGTGTTGGCACAATCACAGGAGAAAAGATTTACTATTCTTCTTCCGGAACATTCGGCAGAGGTTTTCTGGGATTTCGGACGGATGAAGCAGGCGCTTTTAATTTTGCTGGATAACGCTTTTAAATATACCGGCGAAGGGGATCATATTTCCCTGCATATGCAGGAGGCACGGAAGAATATTGTCATCCGTGTAGCTGATACCGGAATCGGCATGGACGGGGAGGATTTAAAACGAATTTTTGACCGTTTTTACCGAAGCAGTACCGTGCGGGGAAAAAACATCAGCGGAAGCGGAATTGGACTTTCGATTTTAAAATCCCTGAGCCGTTCTATGGGGTTTAAAGTTGAGGTCGCATCCAACTTGGGACAGGGAACCGTGTTTACGCTGACCGTACCAAAGCAGATGAAGAAATAAAAAAGCAAGGGAAAAGGTGAACAATCCTTTTTCCTTGTTTTTTTATAACAGGCATATACGCTGATGTCTTGATTGGAAAGGTTTTCTGTCTTAACAAGAAAAATACACGATATTATTTCTGGAAAGGACAGATTAAAAAAAACAGGTTTCAAGTTTGCTATAATTATGTCGATAATTATAAGAATATAAGAGACGGTTTTGATATGGTTCTGAAGAAAAGATTGTACGATTTACGGGTAGACAGCGATATGACGCAGTATGGGCTGGCAGAACGGCTGAATTTAAAAGCGAGCGCCGTTTCCAAATATGAAAAAGGAATAACAGAACCAAGTATTTCTACACTTATTAAAATTGCAGAGATTTTTAATTGCAGCGTGGATTATCTTTTAGGTTTATCCGATGATAAAAATAGATATTCTTCAAAAAAATTTACATTAAAAG
Organism: uncultured Eubacteriales bacterium; assembly: GCA_934546985.1. Classification (GTDB taxonomy): domain Bacteria; phylum Bacillota; class Clostridia; order Oscillospirales; family Acutalibacteraceae; genus CAKTEE01. The sequence goes on along the minus strand of CAKTEE010000004.1, from coordinate 36,224 downwards.
AAGTAAATATTATTACAAGATACCGTGAGCTTTCGCTGGAAAATCAGATTCGGATTGACGAACGAATCAATGCGCTGTTAGATAAACAGAGCCTTATTTTCAGGTAGTTCATTTCATAATATTTTATGAAATAGACGATATACGCCTCGCGTTGGGATAGGTGTGGTGTGATTTTTCATTGTTTCCTCGATTCTTTTATGCATGAATTACACTACACACTATTTCACGTGTGGTAATTTCTCGAAGTATATTGACAGCAAGCAGACAGGGCTATAAAATAGTCTCATATCAGCGAAAGGAGACGATAATGTGACAGAACGCAGAAAACCCGGCCCGCATCCGGAAAAGCCGCTGGAATATGAACTCAAAGCACGTGCGGATAAAGACACCATGGATAAGCTAACATTTTGCCGCAAACTTTTAAAAACCTCACGCTCCGATGTTATCCGCAGGGGCATCCATTGCCTTTACAGCACCCTTGCATCGGATTTTGCCTGAGACAAATACATATAACAAATTATACCGACAGCTTCTTTTGTCCAATCAATGAACCCCTGAACAATAGCATGTACTGCTTACTGTTCAGGGGTTCATTGTATATAAACCTCATTTTATTTTTCTGCCGCAAGAAGCATTTCCCGAAGCGTTTTGCATGCCGCCGCAGTGGATACCCCGCTTGCATCGTAGTGAGGTGCAAGCTCGACAATATCACATCCAATAATATTCAGCGCGCGCATGGTTATAAAAAGCTGTTCCAGTTCACGGTAGGTTATTCCGCCGGCTTCCGGCGTACCTGTACCGTGCATTAAAGAAGGGTCAAGAACATCCAAATCCACGGTAACATAAACCGGTGTGTTTTTTAAAGCAGACGGTAGCTGTTCGATACCCGCCAAATCAAATTTATGTAAAAAGGTATGCCCATCCTCTGCCCAGCGGAATTCCTCCCGCAGTCCGGAACGGATGCCAAACTGATAAATGCGCCCGTCTCCAACCAAATCCCAAACACGGCGCAGGACGGTAGCATGAGAAAGCGTTTGTCCGGTTAGTTCTTCCCGCAAATCCGTGTGAGCGTCTAAATGAAGGAATACAACGTCGCTGTATTTTTCAGTGACTGCCCGTGCCGCGCCCAGTGTGACAAGGTGCTCGCCGCCCAGCATAAAAGGGATTTTTCCTGCTTCTAAAATCCGGCGGGTTTCTTTGGCAACCAGTTCCAGTGCAGTTTCCGTACTGCCGCGGGGGATTTCCAAATCCCCGCTGTCATAAACCGCACTGTCTTCCATATCCAAATCCAAAAGCGGGCTGAAACTTTCCAACTGCAAAAAGTCATCGCGGATTGCCTGTGGGCCGAACCGTGCGCCCGGACGGAAGCAAACCGTACCGTCAAAGGGCGCGCCGAAAATAACGATTTGCGCTTCTTCAAAGGTGCAGTCATTGAATGCAATGCGCGGAAAATTATTCATGTTCCAACAGCTCCCGCACGTAATTCGGCAGGGCGAACGCCCCTTTATGAAGCTCTGTGTTGTAATATTTTGTTTTCAGCCCTAATTGTTCCCACTGCTGTGTTTTCGCGTCCGTAATCGGGTCATATTTTTTAGAAGCGAAACCGAACAGCCAGTGTCCGGATGGATACGTGGGAATGTGTGCCTGATAGGTGCGGGCAATGGGGAATACAGATTGAATCTTTTTGTATGCGCGGCGCATTTCCTTTGCGTCATCGTCAAAATAGGGGCTTTCATTTTGGTTAATTAAAATACCATCCTCGCCCAAAGCACGGCAGCAGTTAGAATAGAACGCCGTAGTAAATAAGCCTTCGCCCGGACCGATAGGGTCGGTAGAGTCTACAATAATTAAATCATATGCTCCGTCCGGTGCGTCGGTAACAAATTTCAGCCCATCATCAAAAATCAGGGAAACCCGCGGGTCGGTCAGCTTACATGCGGTAACAGGGAAGTATTTCTGGCAGGTGCGGACCACCAGTTCATCAATTTCCACCATGTCAATATGCTCAATGCTCTGATAGCGGGTCAGTTCACGGACAGTGCCGCCGTCGCCGGCGCCGATAACAAGCACTTTTTTGATATTAGGGTTTACACACATCGCGGGGTGTACAATCATATCATGGTAAATAAATTCATCTTTTTCTGCAACCATCATCAGCCCGTCAAGGGTAAAGAATTTACCCATTTCATCACTGTCAAAAACATCAATTTGCTGGAAATCACTTTTTGCGGTGTAAAGCTGTTCCTTTACTTTAATGGAAAAACGTACGTTTTTCGTCCACTCTTCTGTATACCAAAGTTCCATAATTTCCTCCTGTGTTTTAACTTAAACCGCAGTTTCCTGTTTATATACAATTTCTCCTAAGTCGGCGGGGTAATATTTACGGATTTTTTCCGTCATGCCTCGGGGCATTTCAATAGATTCACTGCGCTGCGCCTCAAATACTTGTTCCAGATAATCAAAACCTTTCCACGGGTCAATATCGCCGCAGGTGAACAAATCAACTGCCGCAAAGCCGAATTCCGGCCATGTGTGAATAGCAAGATGACTTTCAGAAATAATCACTGCGCCGCTGACCCCCCACGGGTTGAAATGATGAAAGACGCTTTCTACAATCGTTGCCTTTGATTTTACGGCGGCAGTCTGCATATATTCGGAAATTAAATCCGGATCTTTTAAAATATCCTCATTACAGTTGTAATACTCTACGATAATGTGCCTGCCAAGTGCGTTCATATTCATTCTGACAACCTCCTAAGCAATTACTTTAATTGTATTCAGGGACGGGTCGCTCATGTCTGTGAGCTTCGCGTTCTGATTTTTTAAAAAAGCCAAATATTCGGTAATTTCCTGTGTGATTTCTTCCCCGGGTGCAAGAATGGGGATGCCCGGCGGATAAACCATAACCGACTCGGCGCAAATGCGGCCGGCGGCTTCTGGCAGCGGGACTCGCGTTTTTTCGGCATAATATGCCGTGCGGGGTGTTATGCGTACCAGAGGATTTTTTAACGGCACTGCGGGGATTTCCTCCCGCCGCTGACGCCGGTAGCGAAATGCGATATGCTTCAGGGCGGAAACCAACTTATTCAAGCTCTGGTCGTTATCGCCCATACTGACGATAGCAAGCACGTTGTGGGTATCGGCAAGCTCCATTTGAATATTGCAGTCTTCCAGCAAAAGGTCATAGACTTCATACCCAGTCAGTCCCAATCCGGCAACGTTCACTCCAAGCTTTGTTTCGTCAAAATCATAAATGCCCGGTGTTCCAATCAATTCTTTGCCGTAGGCATAAAGCCCGTCAATGGTATTGATGCGTTCCCGCGCCTGCTGTGCGCAGACGGTGATGCGGTCGAGCATGGCTTTGCCGCCTTGAACCATATGGTGGCGGGCAATATCAAGGCTGGTCATTAACAAGTAAGAAGCGCTGGTAGTCTGCAAAAGGTTTAGGGTCGCCTGAACGGCAGATTTTTGCACGCGCCCCTCTTTCATCAGCAAAACAGAGGATTGGGTAAGCGCGCCGCCTGTTTTATGGATACTTACAGCTACCATATCGGCGCCGCACGCCATTGCATGTACGGGCAGGGAATCGCTGAAAGCGAAATGTGCGCCGTGGGCTTCATCTACCAGCACCGTCAGTCCTTTGCTATGGGCATATTCTGTAATTTCTGCAAGCTGGGAGCAAATGCCGTAATAAGTAGGGTTAATCAGAAAAATGGCTTTTGCCCGTGGGTGTTCCGCAATGGATTGTTTTACGGTTTCCAGCGTAACGCCTGTGGCGAATTTTAATTTATTACTGACCTGCGCCTGCATATATACGGGCATGGCGTCGCACATAATTAGTGCATTTATCGCGCTTTTGTGGACGTTGCGCGGCAGGAGGATTTCATCTCCCGGAGAACAGACGCTCATCAGCATGGCATGCACAGCAGAGGTGGTCCCGTTGACAGTGAAAAATGCATGGTCTGCGCCGTATGCGTCTGCCATAAGCGCCTGCGCCTGTGCGATTACTCCTGTTGGATAATTCAGATTATCCAGCATTGGCATGGAGTTTACATCGAAAGCCAGCGCTTTTTTTCCGATAAAATGCGCAAGCTGTGCCACTCCTCCCGTACGCTTGTGGCCGGGAACATCAAACGGCGTCAGGTTCCGGTCCTTCATTGCTGTCATGGCATCCAACAAAGGCATTTGTGATTGTTCCATTCATCGGGCACCTCCCTTCTGTTTTCTATTAGTAAACTTATATTCCAAGTTAAATAAATCATTACTGTAAAATATAAGTTAAATAACTTTAAAGTTTAGAAAAACTAAACTTTAAAGCAAAAAAATATAACTTACAGTGCCTTTCAAAAGACAGGCATTGCAAGCGTTCGAAAACCTTACAAAGCAATAATAAACTTAAAGTAAGGCAAAACTAAACTTTCAAAACATCAAATATCATATACTATTCAAAACCGATTGTCAATCATTATTTTTACAATTTATCAACTTTTTTTGCATGCATACAAAAATGTGCATTTTCACGCTTCATGAACAAGTTTTGCCATGCCGAAGAAAGATGATTGTACCAATAAAATAGTTATGTTATACTTATTGAGAAGAATTTTGCCGAAACCTCATGATGGGAAGGATGTGATAGTCTTGAGGAAATTTGCCCGTATTATTTTCAGCCGTTTGGGGCTGGTTGGGCTGCTGTTGGCGTTGCAGGTTTGCATTCTGGTTTTCGGCGTATGGAAACTGAGCCAGTATTTCTTCTATTTTTATGTAGGGTTCTGGGCTTTAAGTATCATTGTTGTACTCTGGCTTATTAATACGCGGGACAATCCGTCCTATAAACTGGCATGGGCAATCCCTATTCTTTTATTTCCTGTGTTCGGCGGGCTGTTTTATGTATTGCTCGGCGGCAAGCGGATGACCAAGCGCATGCGTAAAAAGGTACGTGAAGTGTATGAAACCACTATTCCGTTGTTGAAACAGGACTCGCAAACGCTTGAGGAACTTCAGTTTGAAAATAAAGACGCCATCAATCAGGTGAAATATATTGCGAGCGCCTCGTTGTTTCCGGTTTATAAAGACACGTATACGGAATATTTCCCTTCGGGCGAAGCGAAATTTGAACGCCTGAAAGAAGAACTGGAAAAAGCGGAACGTTTTATTTTTTTGGAATATTTTATCATTCAGGAAGGCGTCATGTGGAATACCATTCTGGAGATATTGGCGCGTAAGGTAAAACAAGGGGTAGAAGTCCGTGTGATGTATGACGACATGGGGTGCCTGATGACTCTGCCGTATAAGTATGCGAATAAATTGCGCGCTATGGGAATCAAATGCGAAGTTTTTAATCCGTTCCGGCCGGAGCTCACGGCTTTGCTGAATAATCGTGACCATCGGAAAATAGTGGTGATTGACGGCAGCGTAGGCTTTACGGGAGGTATTAACCTTGCAGATGAGTATATTAATGTTTATGAAAAACATGGGCACTGGAAGGATGCGGCACTGATGCTGAAAGGTCCTGCGGTCTGGAACTTGACGATGATGTTTCTGCAAATCTGGGGTTATTCCTCAAAATGCGGGGATGACTTTGAAAAATATCGTCCTGAGCCGCAAAAAATGAAAGCTTATCGCAACTGCGGGGGATTTGTCCTGCCTTATGGGGACAGCCCGCTGGATGATGAGGATATTGGTGAAACTGTTTACCTGAATTTGATTAACAAAGCGAAAAATTATATTTACATCAATACCCCTTATTTAATTATTGATAATGAACTGACAGTTGCATTATGCACCGCAGCAAAAAGCGGTGTTGACGTACGTATTGTTACGCCGCATATTGCGGATAAATGGTATGTTCATATGGTAACGCAGGCGTATTACCCTCAGTTGATTGAAGCAGGTGTTAAAATTTTTGAATATACACCTGGTTTTGTTCATGCAAAAACTTTTGTTGTTGATGATGAATATGCTGCTGTGGGTACAATCAATATGGATTACCGAAGTTTATATCTTCACTTTGAATGCGGCGTTTGGCTTTACCGTACGGATTCCATTGCACGCATTAAGGAAGATTATCTAAAGACGTTAGAGGTTTGTCAGCGTATTACCCCTGCGGATTATAAACATGCCAATCGTGTAAAACGTTTGCTGCAGGCGATTCTGCGTGTATTTGCCCCGTTGATGTAAAAGGGGCTTATTGGTGAAGTGAGCCAAATAAATAACAGATAGAATACAGAGCCAGGGCAATTTTCTCAATAATGCCGAGGCTCTGTTTTTATTGTTATAAAAACTCTCAGTTTTACCGGGAGAGGTGTTTCAAAAAAGCTTTAGCTTCAAGAGGAAACTTTCAGTGTCTCTTTAAATGCTTGTAGGTACATGCATTTTTAATGACATTCATGTTTCCGGCTTAGCTGGAGAATATTTACGGTTATTGCTTGTAATTTAATGTTAGCATGGTGCAAAAAAGGCAGATAACGTGATATTTTGTTTATCTGCCTTTGCGTTATGCTTCTTAAAAGAGGAATGATATTGTTGTATAAGTTTTTATATTTTCTTTGGGTATGTTGGATAAGATAAATTGAAAATATGGATGAAGCCGAAAAAAAGGAGTTTTACCAATCGCATGAATATTTCTTATGCAAGTTAAAATATATTTTCCTGAAAAATGAAATAATTAATCCAAATGAATAGATTTTTTCGCCGAGTTATAAAGTAAAGCGGGTTGAATAATGAGTTTTATGAAATGAATTGCCTGGCAGAAAAATTAAATAAATATAAATTTGACAGTATGGTAGATCATAAAATTTTTTTAATAGATTGCTACATAAGCAGGAGATTTGTATTCCCAATAAAAAAATATATGGCCATGACGATAATGCAAATATGCTATTGCTGAAAGATGGAAATCTAAATGAAGATAAACTGATAAAAAATTAAAACAATAGCTTAATTAAAATTATAAAAAATAAAACCCACAGGATATAAATTCCTGTGGGTTTTATTTTTGGTGACCCGGACGAGAATCGAACTCGTGTTACCGCCGTGAAAGGGCGGTGTCTTAACCGCTTGACCACCGGGCCGCAAATTTGCCTTTTAGCCGCATACACCGCCAAAGGCAAATTGGTAGCGGCAATTGGATTTGAACCAACGACACTTCGGGTATGAACCGAATGCTCTAGCCAACTGAGCTATGCCGCCATAGAAAGGCCTCAACCACGAAGCTTTTCCATTATACAAGTCAGGACAGGTTTTGTCAATAGGTTTTTGAAAAAAATTGCAAAATTTTTAATTTTTTTTGTCCGGCTGTGCTATTGTGATTGGTTTTTTATCATTTGCAACAAAACGCATGTTGGGATAAACTTTTTTCAGCCGTTCGTCTGTATAATGCCGGTCAAGAAACTGTGTGATGGAATTAGTTGCAGGCACACCTTCCAGCCGCTGTGCCTGTCGTGTAACTGCCGCGGCAGAAATCAGCATGTTAAAACACATAAAAACTGTTAGTACGATTGTCAAAATTTTACCGGCTTTTTGAGGGATGCGCTCAATCCAGCGAGACAAGCATGGGTATACCGATTTAATCCAAACCAGCCCCAAAAGGCCCCACATAATAGAAAATGCAATATTGGTGCGCCCGTTCAGGTTTGCAGGGGTTTCGCTATATTCCCACGAAACGCTGTGAAATGCAATTTCCTGAAATAAACTGCAAAGATATTCAAAAGCACCTCCAAGAATAGTTCCACAAATGAATACCAGCGTTTTTGATTTGATTTTGTAAAGCGCCACTGTTAAGAGAACTGCGCCGAACCCATATACGGGGTTAAAAGGCCCATATATCAAGCCAGAGCGGTTTTCCAGCGGATAGCGTGTTAAAATACACCAAAACATTTCAATAACCACGCCGCCAAAACAACCAATTAGGAACACCCAAAATAACTTGGAATAACAAATTCCTTCCGCAAATTTTTTTGTCTCCGGCAAAGTTTTCGGTTTTACGCTTTCTATCACCGGTTTTTCCTGCAAAGTATCTTTATCTGCTGGTATGACAGAAGTTTCCGATTCAATTGTTGTTTTCAATCATATACCCTCCTCAATTAAATTTTGCCGTACTCGTTCATATGTGAATAATCAAATTCTTCATTTACGACAAAATTCAACAATATTACCAGTATATCTATATTCTATAGAAACATCAAGAAGAAAAGCAAAAAAACAGTTTCAGCAATGCAGAAACATTTTCCTGTTATTAAAAATAAAAGAAAACAGGAAGAAATAAAATTTTCTCGCGTTGTAATTAATTGTAAGTGCAGATATGAAAGAATATGCGTTACAAGGATGTTTTTACTGGAAGTATAACAAAAAGTTCATAATTTGCCAAAAAATACCCTGCTTATTTTACGAAAATTTTTTGAGGAGTAGAAAGAGGAAAATGATTGCAAATTATGGGAATGAATTTGTAAAAGAAAAAGTGAAGCGTAATCGTGCGAAAAATTTCGTTTTAAAGACGTTATTTTCTATGCCTTTTCATTTTCTCTTTTAAGTGAATAAAAGAAAAAAGCCGCCCTTTTAAAGGCGGCTTTGCTGAGTTTTTAACTATGCAGTTGCTTTTACGCTTTCCAAGATAGTCTTGAAAACATCGTCATATTTATTTTCTTCCTGCTCGGTTAGAGTTAAAGTAACAATCGTGTCATTCACCAGAACATACGCTGCAGACATATACATTTTCTGTCCTTGAACTTCTGCGGAAAATTCGGAAAACAACGCTTTATTTTCACCGAAGTTTTGAATGCCGAAAGATTTTTTCTCAATTTCAGCGCCCAAGCTTTTGTCCATGCTGGCTTTGAAATCGTCATATTTTAAATCATAAATTTCAGCGCCGCCGGAGATAGAAATAATATTGATACTGGCATCTGCTTTTGACATATCTTTTGACGGAAGCATCATAACCATGGAGTCGTTGCCATCACAGGTCCAGCCTTCCGGTACGGAAATGGAATATGATTTGGTTGAATAAACGCCGTCTTTTACATTAGAGGCTGTGGTAGTTTCATCATTTGCAGTGGTAGTCTGTGTTGTAGTTTCAGTTGCAGTTGTAGTTTCGGCACCGGTAGTGGTGGTAGTGTCACCGGTAGAGCTGTTGCCGCAGCCTGTAAAAACACCGGCTAAAAGTGCAGCGGACATTAAAATTGCGAATATTTGTTTTTTCATGATAGTTCTCCTTTTACATTAAGAATTCTTACGGATTATACCACGACAGATATGTATTGTCAATATTTATAACGATGATAAACATTTCCAAGAACGACAAAACCTGCAAACCTGTTATGCCTTAGATACAGATAAATTAAGGCGGTTATGTTATGCAGGGATTTTTTTTCGAAAACTTTCTACGACGCGGTAAAATTCTTTTTGATTGTTTTCTGTAGAATCATTCAGCAATGCAATTATATAAATATCGTTATCAGAAGTTTGGTAAAAAACCGTACAGGCGGAAAGGCTGACGCCCCGAAAACGGCAGGTAAATTCAAGCAAGACGTAATCCTTGTCGCCGATATCCCGAAATCCCCAGTAAATGGTTTCATATTCCTGAAACATCCGTGCAAATTGCTTTTCGACACATTCGGTAAAGTTGAATGACTGCAATGATATGGGAACGTCAGACGTTAATTTGTCAAGCAGAATAGAAGGTTTGGCAGGATGAACGGCGAAACGTGGACGTAGAACCAGAATGTCATTATGTACGGAAGGAATCCAGCCGCCGGGGACTTTGATTGCGTAATCATCCTGATAATAAACATGTTCGCGGACGAAAAGAAAATAGGATGGGAGGATGGAACCAATAAGCATGGCGCATAGGATAAGCAGCGCAAGAGATTTTTTCTTCATCATTCATTAAAACGTCCTTTCTGTTATACAAAGCTGTCTTTCAAATGAAGTTATGACTGTTGTGCCAGAGGGTTGATTTCGAGGCTTTCCAGTAAATTCTGAAATTCTGTGGAGGCGGTCATCAGAGAATCGCGTACCAGAGTGAAAGTAAGATCCTGATTACCGATATGAACGATTGCTTGGGAGACAAATTGCTGCATTCCCAAAACAGTGTAAGAAAATTCAACAATCAAGTATTCGTTTTCCCCAATGGTTTTGATTCCGAAAGAAATTTTTTCAATATCTTTTAAGAGTGTGCCAAAATTTTCTTTCATATCGTCAAAGGTTATTTTAGAAAAATCTCCGTCGCATGGTCCGACGGTTACGCTGATGTTTGGTATGATATTGTTAATTGCCTCAGGCGCCTCAATTTCTACAGATGAATCATAACCGTTGCAGGACCAGCCCGCTGGAATGGTAAGGGAATACAGGGTGCAGGTATATACACCGTTTTTTAAACGGGAACCGGCAGTGGTTTCCTCTGTAGTAGTTTCGGGAGGCGCGGTGGTTTCTTCTTTATATTCTAATGAAGGAAACAATGCTGCGGTAGGCATGTAGGGCAGATAATGTCCGCAGCCTGAAAAAGAATAGAGAAGGATAGTAACACAGAGAAGTAAGTGGATACGTTTTTTTCTTATCGTTTCCGCCCCCTTAGCCTGATTTTGTAATTTGAGTATAACAACCCTGAACAGCTCCGTCAAGGGAGACAGGAAAAATGTTGTGCGTTTTTATTGAAATATATCCCCCTGTTTTATAACAGAGGGATATATTTGCCATCTATTGTATGTGTTTCTTTGGGGTTGCATTCAGTGCAACGGAACCTTTATCTTGCCTTGGTTGCAATTTCGGTCAATGCGGAAGCGAGGAAATCGTCTATGCTGACGCATCCTTTATCCCCGTCTTTGCGAGAACGGACGGAAACAGTGTTGGTTTCTGCTTCTTTGTCTCCGACAACCAGCATGTACGGGATTTTTTCAAGCTGTGCTTCACGGATTTTAAAGCCGATTTTTTCACTGCGGGTATCTGCCTCTGCACGGATGCCGGCGGTTTTCAGTTTTGCAAGGATTTCAGCAGCTTTTTCGTGGTGGCGTTCCGCAATCGGCAGAATGCGGACTTGTTCCGGTGCAAGCCACATAGGCATAGCTCCGGCATATTTTTCAATTAAAATTGCAAGAGTGCGTTCATAACATCCGATGGAAGACCGGTGAATGATATACGGGCGTTTCTTTTTACCGTCCGCGTCTACATAGGTCATATCGAACTGTTCTGCAAGGAATGGATCAATCTGGACAGTAATCAGGGTATCCTCTTTTCCGTGAACATTTTTCGCTTGAATATCCAGTTTCGGCCCGTAGAAGGCGGCTTCGTCCAGCGCTTCCACGTAGTCAATGCCCAGCCTGTCAAGAATGGTTTTCATTTGTGCTTCCGTCTGATTCCAAACTTCGTCATTATCAATGTATTTTTCTTTATTATTGGGGTCACGGCGGGAGAAGCGGTAACTCAAATCTTCATCAATGCCCAGTGTACGGGTCATATAGTGAATTAAATCGAGTACACCGGCAAATTCATCCATGAGCTGGTCATGGCGCAGAATTAAATGCCCTTCGGAAAGGGTAAACTGGCGTACACGGATGAGTCCGTGCATTTCACCGGAGGCCTCATTGCGGAATAGGGTAGATGTTTCGCCATAGCGGATAGGCAAATCCTTGTAGGAATGCATTTGCGCATTATAAACCAGATACTGGAACGGGCAGGTCATTGGGCGCAGAGCAAAAACTTCGTTGTCCTTTTCTTCGTCGCCCAGTACAAACATGCCGTCTTTATAATGATCCCAGTGACCGGAAACCTTATAAAGGTCGCTCTTGGCAAGGTATGGGGTTTTTGTCAGAACATAACCGCGGCGTTCTTCTTCATCTTCTACAAATCTTTGCAGGAGTTGAATGACACGCGCCCCCTTGGGCATCAGCAGCGGCAATCCCTGACCTACAAGCTCAGAAGTGGTGAAGAATCCAAGCTGACGTCCCAGCAGGTTATGGTCTCGTTTTTTTGCTTCCTCTACTGCAGTCAAATAAGCTTCCATGTCGGAGGCCTTTGTAAAGGCTGTGCCGTAAATACGCTGGAGCATTTTATTATTGGAATCGCCGCGCCAGTAAGCGCCGGTGCAGGAGGTCAGTCTGAAAGCCTTGATACGTCCGGTATCCGGTACATGAGGACCGGCACACAGTTCTACAAATTCTCCTTGACGGTAGAAAGAGATCGGCTCGCCTTTGCCGGCATGTTCCTGAATCAGTTCAATTTTATAAGGTTCGTTTTTTTCTTCCATGAGCTTAATGGCTTCTTCAGGGGAAAGTTCAAACTGTTCCAGAGGAAGAGCTTCTTTTACAATTTTTTTCATTTCCGCTTCCAGTTTTGTCAAATCCTCTGTAGTAAAAGGGGTATCGCTGTCAAAATCATAATAGAATCCGTTTTCAATAGAAGGGCCGATTGTCAGCTTTACATTTGGATACAAGCGTTTTACCGCCTGCGCGAGAATATGGGATGCAGTATGACGGAATGCACGTTTTCCGTCCGGATCGTCAAAAGTCAAAATGGCAAGTTCGCAGTCCTGTGTAAGCGGCGTGCGCAAATCTTTGGTTTCGCCGTTGATTTTACATGCGCATGCGGCTTTGTAAAGACCTGCGCCAAGGCTTTTGGCAACTTCACCGGCGGTGACGCCGGATTCAAACTGGCGGATTTCGCCGCCTTTCAAGGTGATTTGAATCATTTTTATCGTTCCTTTCCTAATTTGGGACGCGGCAAAAATAAAAAAAAGCCTCATCCCTATTTATAACAGGGATGAAGCATAGTGCTCCACGGTTCCACCCAGATTGCGGGAATTCTCCCGCCGCTCATTTGCAGACCGTAACGTGGCTGAAACGGCGCGCCTTGCTGCCGGCGCACGCTCAGGGGTGGTTAACAGCCGTGATTTTTTTGCCCGCTTTCAGCCGGGGACGGGCGCTCTCTGTAAAAACCATATCGGGGCTGTATCTTCCCTTCAACGCTTTCGTATATGCTATATACAACCTAAATATTATCACTGAAAAAACACTTTGTCAACCTGCCGCTGAAAGAGTTTCTGTTTAGTGTGGTTGGTTAAAGCTTCGTCGTTTTTACTGAACCTTGTAAGAATCAGGAAAGTAGTATATGATAAAAAGATAAAAATTTTTTGATATATTAAGGTATGCAACCACTGGTTGCGGATATTTCAACCAAAGTTGATAGAGTGACACGGAAAATTGCAGTATAGTTTTGGCAAGGAGGTAAAGTAGATGTTGTCTGAAAAAATATATACACTCAGGCGGAAGAACGGGCTTTCACAGGAACAGCTTGCAGAAAAAATTGGAGTTTCAAGACAAGCAATATCAAAATGGGAAGGAGGGCTGTCGACTCCGGAGTTAGATAAACTCAAGGCTTTAAGTGAATGTTTTCAAATTACAATAGATGAACTTACCGGAGATCAGCCTATAAACACTTCCGATGATGCTATAAAAGAAAAAAGAACTTCAGTTCCCCGTAAAACAGCAGAAAGCAAAATTGGCATTTGTCTTTGTTTCATAGGCGCTGTTTGCCTTATCCTGTTCGGCATCTTAACGGCTATACACCCATCGTCTATCAACCGGATAAATGAATCGTCGATGATTATTCTGAACGGAACTGGAATACTCGCTGCTCTGTTTGTGCTGCTAATGATATTGGGAATTGTTCTGATTCTCAAAAAGAAATAAATTCAGGAGGTATTTGCAATGAAAAAATATAAGCGCCTGGCCTATCTTTTTGGTGCTCTTGCGATTTTGCTTTCAAATATCATGTGTGCTGCAGTTGCTTATAATTACTGTGCCATGCAATGGGGAGGATGGTACAAGGCTTGGAGCGCCCCGGCAAATGTTGCTTTTTTATTGTGTATCCCATATGGGATCGGAATGATAATCTGTGTTGTTTTAGCTTGGTTTTTCAATAAAAAGCGTCACTCATCTTTATAATTTGTCAAAAGGACTGTTTCGATAGAAATAGTCCTTTTTTATCTATATTGACGGGGAAACTGAGTTTACCATCTTTAGCGACACCAATCTTGAACAGGGTTCTGAAAGATTGACAGAGCGGGAAAGAAAATATCGTGAAATCAGCAATTGACAATATAAAAATGAATAAAAAACTCAGCTATTTTTTGACAAACCAATAGAAAAAACACTTTGCCCGCCTACAAATTTCTTGACAGAAGCACCAAATAGTTATAAAATGATTTTATATAATGCATTAATGTGCATTATTGCTGTGTGAAAGTACGGCATTTAAGTTTTAATTTGAACTTTGAAAAATTTGAAACAAGGAGGTGCCAATTAATTTGCCTATATTCGTTGCAGTTATCTTAATTGTACTCGCAGCAGCTATTGCAGGTGTTATTGGATTTATTTTAGGCGGTATACACAGGCGCAAGGTTGCAGAAGCTGAAATCGGTTCTGCCAACCAGGAAGCCACCCGTATCGTCAACAATGCGATTGCAGAAGCAGAGACTAAGAAAAAAGAGACAATTCTGGAAGCAAAGGATGAAATTCACCGTCTGCGTACGGAAGCAGATAAGGAAATCCGCGAACGGCGGAACGAAGTAACCCGTCAGGAACGCAGGGTTCAGCAAAAGGAAGAAACGCTGGACCGCAAAATTGAAAACCTGGATGCGAAGGATGAAACTCTGAACAAGAAAATCAAAGCCGCGGAAGAACGGTTAAAAGAAGCCGAAGATATTAAGAAAACCCAGTTCGAGATGCTCGAACGGATCTCAGGCTATACCAAAGAGCAGGCGAAAGATTATCTGCTGCATAACCTTGAAAATGAGCTGGTGCATGAAAAAGCCATTAAGATAATGGAATTTGAACAGCGCACGCGCGATGAAGCGGACAGCAAAGCACGGGATATTATTTCCACTGCAATTCAGCGCTGCGCCGCAGACCATGTTGCAGAAGCAACAGTTTCCGTTGTCGCGCTGCCCAATGATGAAATGAAAGGCCGGATTATTGGCCGTGAAGGACGCAATATCAGGACTTTGGAAACAATGACAGGCGTTGACCTGATTATTGATGACACACCGGAAGCAATCACCCTTTCCTGTTTTGACCCGGTACGCCGCGAGGTGGCAAGGCTTGCACTTGAAAAATTGATTGCTGACGGACGCATTCACCCTGCCCGTATTGAAGAAATGGTGGAAAAAGCCCGCCGCGAGGTAGATATTACCATTAAGCAGGAGGGTGAACGAGCAGTAATTGATGCCGGCGTTAATGGAATTCATCCTGAACTTATTAAGCTGTTGGGTCGTCTGCGTTACCGCACAAGCTATGGACAGAATGTGCTCAAGCATTCATTAGAGGTTTCCTATCTTGCAGGATTGATGGCCGCAGAGCTGGGCGCAGATGAAAAGCTTGCCCGCCGTGCTGGTTTACTGCATGATATTGGTAAATCCCTTGACCATGAAATTGAAGGTTCCCATGTAGATATCGGCGTTGAATACGCACGCAAGTACAAGGAGAACGAACAGGTTATTCATGCAATCCATGCCCATCACGGTGATATAGAAGCAAAATCTATTGTAGCATGTCTGGTGCAGGCGGCTGACGCTGTTTCTGCAGCACGCCCCGGGGCACGGCGTGAAAATATTGAAAATTATATCAAGCGTCTGGAAAAACTGGAGGAAATTGCATGTTCCTTTGATGGTGTGGAACGTTCTTATGCAATTCAGGCAGGGCGCGAGATTCGTATTCTTGTAAAGCCTGAAATTGTAACAGATGATAAAATGGTTCTGATTGCAAGGGATATTGCCAAGAAAATTGAGGATGAAATGGAATATCCAGGCCAAATCAAGGTACATATTATCCGTGAAAACAGAGCGATTGAATATGCGAAATAAACTTGCTGTTGCATAAAGCTTTCAGCATGCAAAAGCGCATCGCCGGAAAGCAGGCGATGCGCTTTTTATATGATAGGGAGGGCAATAGGGGATGACAAAAGAAACATTAGAACAAAGAGGCTTTTTTCCACGGGATAAAACCATATCTATGTTAAAGGCAAACCTTTATGCATTGCTCACATTGCCGGTGGCCGCAGTTGGATATGTTATTTATGCTCTGCGTTGGGGATGGGGGATTACTCTGCCTTTTTGGGGAATGCTGCTTTTACTGGCAGGGATAGTAATTGGAATTGTAGTGCATGAGTTTTTTCATGGATTTACGTGGCAGTTTTTTTGTGATGAACGATGGAAAGGCGTGCGTTTTGGTTTTGCAAAGGAAGCGCTGTCGCCTTATTGCCATTGTATGGAAGTGTTAACATTGAACCAATACCGGCTGGGTATTATTATGCCGTGCCTGATGACGGCGGTCCTTCCCTATGTTATTGCTTATATGGTGGGCTGTCAATGGTTGATGATACTGGGGCTTATTATGTTTGCGTCGGCCGGTGGAGATTTAACAATTTTGTTTCTGCTGATTGGAGAACGAAATCCAACGCTGGTGGTTGATCATCCAACCTTGTGCGGTTGTATCTTATATGATAAAAAAGAAATAGAAAAAGATTAGGGAATGTGTCAACTGTATTGATATAAACAATGACAAAAAGTTTTGAGCGCAGAGAAGATGGTATCAGTCGTGCTTTAAATTTATTTTTCAGGTGGAATCAATTTTATTTTAAAGAGGATTTTTTATTGATTCTCAATTTTTTTGAATCTGAGTTTTCATAATCATCCTTTTATTTCTAAATCCTATGATTTTATACGCGTTTATGTTTTACTTTTTAAAACAGAAAAAAGTTTTATGTTTTTTCTTCATTTTTCCGAAGTAAAGCTATATGATTAGACAGAAAAAGTGTTGATACAAATACAAACCGCCTTCCATTTTCTATGGAAGGCGGTTTGTATTTGTGGAGAGTCAAAGAGGAGGCTGTAAAAAGTAAGTATAACGATGCATGGGAATGTTCATTACAGTATGGTTGCTATAGCTGTGTTTTGATTTTACAATGATGTAGGAATATGTTTATTGCATAATTAGTGTACCATGTTCTATCGGTTTGTGTCAATATTTGGAATGTGAAAATATAAAGTTTGTATATTTCAATAAAATGCGTTAACAAATTGTATACAAACCTGTGTGAAATTTATGCTTTGCTTATTATAGTAGTTGAATAAATAGTCGGTTTTATATGATATTTTTGAATATCTTGACAAATTTGTGCGGATTAAACTCGTTTTATGGGCCTTTATAACTGTCTGTTTTTAATTAGATAATCTGTGCATACAAATTCATTTGATTAAGGAATTATTTACGGCGTGTTTTTTATTTTAGATGAATGTTTATCAATCTGTATAAAATGGAAACTTATTTTTTTCGGCGGAGCAATCTTTGTTTAAATGCTTTTATCTTCATTAATTTCCCGCTGGTATATAAAATCCCGACAATAATTATCCCTGCAACAAAGCCGAGCATACAACTTGCTATCGTATCGTATAATTCAATTTCAGTCAGACCTTGGCTTTCTAAAATCAGATAGACGGTAAGCGCTATGAAAGCAATGCAAAATAAAATACAAAGCCGTTTGGAAAAAATCTTTTTCTCCTCGTTATTGTAGTCTGCAACTTTTAGCAATGTTCCCTCTGTTTTTTTATCCATACTTTCACTTTTCCTTTCTCCATCCAGCAGTTCTTCCATGCTGACGTTAAAATGTTTGGAAATTTCAATCAATAAATCGAGCTCAGGTAGATTAACGCCGTTTTCCCATCGTGAAACACTCCGATTGGAAACACCTAAAAATTCAGCGAATTGTTCTTGTGTGATTCCTTCCTGCTGACGCATTTCTTTAAGAAATTTCCCTGTTTTTATCTGGTTCAAAAGTATTTGCCTCCTTTCCTATTGAAGAATAACATTTTACAAAAGAAAATAACATGACATCAAACGGGAATATATGATAAATGCAGGCGGACATTTATGTCCGCCTGCACATAATAACAGAGTTATATAAAATTCTTACAAAATTTTAGCCATTCCAATTTATAGGTGGTTAATCGTCGATTTTATCATCCACAGGTGCGGGTGCAATATCATCCAAATCCTCTTTAATTTCTTGTTCAACCGCGTCTGCCTGTGCCTGAGTGAGTTCATCAGGTTCACAGCAGCATTCTACATAGTTATCATACACCTCATCACACTGACAGCATTTCTTCTTGTTCAGGTATGACGTAACCGCATAAGCCGCCGCGCCGATAAATGCTGCAAAACCTACGATTGCGAAAATAAAACCAATTACCTTTTTCGTCATTATTTTTGCACCTCCAGTAATTATACAATCTTTTACAATTAAATTATAGGAAAAACACCGGATAAAGTCAAGAAAATTCCAAAAGATTCTCCCCGCCGGAAAAGGAAGAAAAAAGCCCCCGCGTAAGCTCTGCTGGCCGCGGAGGCTGCTGCCGTTGTCGGCACAAACCGTTAGTTTTCCACGGCTACCTTGCCTTTTACGACTACCATTTTGATTTCATAGTTCGGGTCTAAAACCACAAGGTCGGCAAGTTTGCCTTCTTTAATACTGCCGGTTTTATCATCCACACGGATTTCACGCGCAGGATTGATGGTACAGGATTTGATTGCCTGTTTTACGGGGATACCAAACTGAATGACGTTTTTCAGTTCCTGATGAACGTTGGACGTGCTTGCGGCGATCGTGCCGTCTGCCAGCAGGGCTTTGCCGTCACGGACATAAACAGTCTGGCCGCCCAAATCGTATTCACCGTCTTTGTAGCCTGCCGCCATCATGGAGTCGCTGATAATAACAGTTTTGTTTTCACCCAACTGCTTAAATGCAATACGAAGCGCTGCCGGATGAATATGGAATCCATCACAGATCAGTTCTGCCGCAACATTGCCGTTATCAAATACCGCCCCGACAACACCCGGTCCGCGGTGTGTTAAACCGGCCATAGCGTTATATAGGTGGGTGCAGTGGGTAATACCCTTTTCAAAGGCGTGCATTGCCTCGTCATAATTCGCGCTGGTATGAGCAATGGAAACGGGGCAGATAGGGTTAACAGCTTCAATAAATTCATCAGCGCCGTCGCATTCCGGTGCAATATCCACAACGGAGATAATGCCGCCGCAGCCATTGTAAAGGCGCATGAATTCGTCTTTATCAGGGTTGCGAACATAGCTGGCGTTCTGTGCGCCCTTTTTGCTCATAGAAATATAGGGGCCTTCCATATTGATGCCCTGAATATATGCGCCGCTGACTTTATCCATACAATCAGCAACGTTTGCGAAAATTTTAGTGAGCTGTTCTTCGGAAAGCGTCATAGAAGTAGGGCAGAAAGAAGTAACGCCGTGCTTTACCAAATGTGCGGACATGGTTTCCAGTGCTTCAGGCGTTGCATCTCCGGTATCACAGCCGGCACAGCCATGGATATGCATATCAATCATACCGGGCATAATGGTATGACCGGAAAGATCATAAACTTTTTCATCAGCGGTGGTTTCCCAAAGAGAACTGTCGCCGATCGACAAGATTTTTTCTCCATCTGTGCGGATATCCGCTTTCACCAGATCGAAATCGTCATTATAAATCATTGCATTTTTTAATATCATTTCACTCACGTCCATTTCTGTAAAAGTACTATGCCTTTATTATACTACCCGGTGGAATAATTGCAATCTTTTCTTTTTGAAGAAAAAAGAATATTTCTTAAAAATAACCGCTAATTATTTGTGATAAGCACTGCGTGGGCAATACCGGGGATAGATTCGCCCTGTTGGGCGGAGGTAGGGGACATGAGTGCGCCTGTGCCTACAAACAGCACGTTTTTTAGTTCTTGATTTTCAATACGCTTGAGTATATTGGTGTTTAATACAGAGCCGGAGCATCCGCAGCCGGAACCGCCTGCATGGACATCTTGTCCTTCTCGGTCATAAATCATCATGCCGCAGTCATCATGCACTTGAGAGATATCGATATTTTCTTCTGCAAGCAGGCGTGTGAGCAGTTCTGCACCGACAAAGCCCAAATCCCCTGTGAGGATTAAATCGTAATCTGAAGGCTTTGTTCCTGTATCCTCTAAAAAGCTGGAAATGGTTTCTGCGGCGGCAGGCGCCATTGCCGCACCCATGTTATTGGCGTCTTTAATGCCAAGGTCGCAGATACGTCCGATAGATACTGCGGAGATTTTCGGTCCGCTGCCTGTTGGCTCTAAAATAGAACATCCTGCGCCTGTTACCGTCCACTGCGCCGTAGGAGTGCGCTGACCGCCATATTCCAGCGGAAAGCGGAACTGACGTTCTGCGGAACAGAAATGGGAAGAGGTTGCGGCGCCGCAGACATTTGCCGCGCCGGATTCTGTTAAAATTGCCGCCATGGAAAGAGTCAGCGCCATAGTAGAGCATGCGCCATACATTCCCATAAAGGGAATATTAAATTTGCGAAGCCCAAAAGTTGTGCCAATGCACTGGTTCAGCAGGTCGCCTGCCAGCAAGAAATCCAAATCCGACGGGCTTTTTCCCGCTTTGTCCATTGCGCGGGAAACTGCTTCCCGGAGCAGAGTGCTTTCCGCTTTTTCCCATGATTTTTCACCAACCGAGGTATCTTCAAAGATAAAATCAAAATCCTCAGCAAGGGGGCCTTCCCCTTCTTTTTTTCCGGCAACGCCCGCATAACCGGTAATGACAGGACCTTGCGTCATACGCAGGGTATATCTGCCTGCACGTTCAATCATTCAGCGTCCCTCCTTAATATAATTTAAAAATCCAGATAATCAGCCCGTACAAGAATGCCGTACCAACGCCGAACACAATAACAGGTCCGGCAATGCTAAACATTTTTGCACTGGTGCCGAGAACCTGCCCTTCACTTTTGAATTCCATTGCGGGCGATACCACGGAGTTTGCAAAACCTGTAATAGGTACGATGGTTCCCGCACCGGCAAATTGAGCGATTTTATCATAAATTCCAAATGCAGTTAAAATGGTACTCAGTAAAATTAAAGTAATCGGTACAGCGGCTTTTACATTTTCTTCCCCCATCCCGGTGGACGTATATAATGTATTCAGTAACTGACCCAGTGTACAAATCAGGCCGCCCACAAGGAATGCGAGCAGGGTATCCTTTACAATAGGACTGTTTGGGGATGCTTTTTGCACCATTTTTTCATATTCTTTTCCTGTAGGTGTCATAAATAACCCTCCTTAGTAAGATTTACAGGTTTATTTTGCCCCGTTTGCCTCACTTATTCTAAAAACATCTTGAATTATTTCTGAAGAAAGGATATAATGAAAAAAATGTTTTCATTTTTTATATTGGGTTATTCTATCATTTTTTGCGGAAAAGCAAGATAATTCTTGGGGAATAATGGAGGGTTTTAACAGATGAATGTGGATTATCCATTGCTCAGCTTCGTCCTGACAGGATGTTGGATGGCAGTTTTGGCAGGAGTATTTCTTGCCTTTGGCTGGTGTGACCCGAGGGAATATCAACGCAAGCTTGGCCTTGATATTTTCAGCGGCGTTATGGCAATCGTCGCACTGCGTACCTGTGCTCATATTAAAGATGTTGTTTACGCCACTGTTACGCCGCAGACGGACGGAAAGCTTTTTGATTTAAGCTCCATTTTGCAATTTGCCACGGGATATTACGAGCAGATGAAATTTAACGATATTTTTAATTCGGTAGATAATCAGCTGCTTGCACTGATTGTTATTGGAATCGGTATTATGTTTATTGGTATTGTTTCGATTCTTTCCGTTGTGTTTGGTATTTATTTTGTTTTCCGTATGTGTGTACTGCTTGATGTTTACATAAATAATACAATCCGCTTTATCATTATGGGTGCGGCGCTTGTTATTACTTTGATTTATGGCCTTGCCGCTCATCAGGTTCCGCTGATGCTGATTACCTTGCTGATTGGTATTATTTCTATAATTAAGCTTGCGATTGGGCATGTTTTGCTGTATTATTACGATGAAGATAAACAAATGCAGCCTGCACATGCGAAAGCGGGAGCGCCCGCAAAACGTCAGAATGGCCGTTCGTCTGCTCCGGCGGGTTCCGGGCAGGCAGTGCGCAGCAGACCACCGGTTTCCGGCAGGACACAGCCGCCCGTGAACCGGCAGAATCCTGCAGGCACAAGGCAAGCAGGGGGACAGCAAGCGAATAGGGTTCCACCGTCGCGTACAGCTCCGACAGGTATGAGGCAACCACGTCCACAGGTAAAAACACCTGCCCCAGAGGATTTTCCGTTTACTTCTACCCTGAGAGATATGACTAACCCCAAAAATCCTGCCGCCAGAACCCGTCCGGAATCTAAACCTCCGGCAGAGCGGGATAATGACGATAATAATTAACTGCTGTTTTTAGATGTTTGAATTGTTGCAAACCGGAAATCCACAGAAAATGTATGGATTTCCGGTTTATCATATTATTTTGCTTATATTCCGGATGATCGGATAATATAAAGACAAGAAATTTATAAAAAAGCAAGGAGCGGTTGTATTATGGCAATCTATATGAATGAGCCTTCACGTACATTTGGAGAATACTTATTGATTCCGGGTTATTCTTCCTCAGAATGTATTCCGGCTAATGTTAAACTGAAAACACCATTGGTGAAATTTTCAAAAGGGGAAAAACCTGCGGTTTCTTTAAATATTCCAATGACTTCTGCCATTATGCAGTCTGTTTCCGATGATAATATGGCTATTGCACTGGCGAAGGAGGGCGGACTGTCTTTCATTTACGGTTCACAATCCATAGAAAGCCAGGCGCAAATGGTTGCCCGCGTAAAAGGTTACCGCGCAGGTTTTGTTATCAGTGATGCAAATATTTCGCCCGAAGCCACGCTGAAAGATGTGCTGGAACTCAAAGAGAAAACAGGCCATTCTACTGTTGCGGTGACAGATGATGCAAGTGCAAACGGCAAACTTTTGGGTATAGTAACCAGCAGGGACTACCGCATCAGCCGTATGCCTTTGGATACGAAAGTAAAAGATTTTATGACTGCCTTTGAAAACCTGATTTATGCTGATGAAAATACTACCTTAAAAGAAGCGAATGATATTATTTGGGAACACAAATTAAACAGCCTGCCGATTATTGACGCCGATCAAAGGCTGGTTTCCCTTGTGTTCCGTAAAGATTATAATTCCCATAAAACAAACGAAAATGAATTGATTGACAGTTCTAAGCGCTATATGGTAGGTGCAGGCATCAACACAAGGGATTATGCTCAGAGGATTCCTGCCCTGCTGGAAGCTGGGGCAGATGTGCTTTGTATTGACAGTTCCGAGGGCTATTCCGAATGGCAGAAAATCGTTCTTACTTATGTTAGAGAGACCTATGGTGATAAAGTAAAAGTTGGTGCGGGAAATGTAGTTGATGGGGAAGGTTTCCGTTTCCTTGCAGAAGCCGGCGCAGATTTTGTAAAAGTTGGTATCGGCGGCGGTGCAATTTGTATTACTCGTGAGCAGAAAGGTATCGGCAGGGGGCAGGCAACTGCACTGATTGAGGTTGCAAAAGCAAGGGATGAATATTTTAAGGAAACCGGTGTGTACGTGCCGATTTGTTCCGACGGCGGTATTGTGCATGATTATCATATCACGCTTGCCCTTGCTATGGGTGCAGATTTTCTTATGTTAGGCAGATATTTTGCACGTTTTGATGAGAGCCCCACGAAAAAAGTAAATATCAATGGCAGTTATATGAAAGAATATTGGGGTGAGGGGAGTGCCAGAGCACGAAATTGGCAGAGATATGATTTAGGCGGCGACAGTAAGCTGTCGTTTGAAGAAGGCGTAGATTCTTTTGTCCCTTATGCCGGAAGTCTGAAAGATAACGTTGGTCTTTCACTTAGCAAGGTGCGTTCTACTATGTGCAACTGCGGTTGCCTTACTATACCTGATTTGCAGAAGAATGCAAAAATCACGCTCGTTTCTTCTACCAGCATTGTAGAAGGCGGCGCACATGACGTACTTTTGAAAGACAGCAGGCAAATGCTGTAAATTGTGATAAACTTATATTGGCATTTAGCAATAAAATCAAACCATAAAACAGGCTTGCGGAATTTCCGCGAGCCTGTTTTTGTAAATGGCGAAAAATGCTTTCATGCTGGTGTTCGGAAAAACGCTTGTAAAGTTTGTGGCATGTGTGCCTGTGCTAAAATATTTTAAATTACGGAGTGTTGCTGCTGCATCTGTATTCAAGTTTTTTTATAATAATTTAAAGTATACTTTGATTTTGAAAAAGAAATCATAAAATCAAAAAAGAATAAAATAAATGAAAGATTTTTCCATAAAATTTAAATGATTCCAGCACAATTCCTCCGCATATATCCCACCATTTTACAGATAATATTTTTAATGGAAATATCCTGTAAATGAAGATATTATGGAGGTTTAGATATGAAAGCTACTGGAATTGTAAGAAGAATTGATGATTTGGGACGTGTAGTTATTCCAAAAGAAATCCGCAGGACAATGCGCATAAGAGAAGGCGATCCGCTTGAAATTTATACGGATAGCGATGGTGAAGTGATTTTTAAGAAATATTCACCGATTGGAGAGTTATCTCCTTTTGCTAATCAATATGCAGAAGTTTTGCATAAAGGTGCAAATATGCCGGTGATGATTTGTGATCGTGATCAGGTCATTGCTGCTGCCGGTATTTCCCGCAGGGAAGTTTTAGAACGCAGAATTTCTTCGACGATGGAAGACATTATGGAACAGCGCGGTATTTATCGGGCGTCTAATGGGACAAATTTAATGCCTGTAGAAGGTGTTGACCGTGCGGCGGCTGTTATGTATCCAATTATTGCGTCTGGTGATGTGGCTGGTGCAGTAGTATTGATGATGGGGGAAAACGGTACAATGCCAACAGAAAGCGAAGTAAAATTGGCGTCCGTTGCCGCCGCATTTTTGGGAAAGCAAATGGAGTAATAAAAA
Source organism: uncultured Eubacteriales bacterium (assembly GCA_934546985.1). Lineage (GTDB taxonomy): Bacteria > Bacillota > Clostridia > Oscillospirales > Acutalibacteraceae > CAKTEE01. The sequence continues at coordinate 11,328 of CAKTEE010000004.1, read as the reverse complement.
TGAAAAAACAAAGCAGATATACCCGAGACTATGGTATATCTGCTTTTGAGTTATAAAAGGCAGCCACTGGAAAAGCCGGAAAGAATGAAAAACATAAGCTGTGGATAAAAAAGAAACCTTCAAATAAACAAAGCGAAAGTTTGTTAACCAAATGAAAATATTGAAGAAGTCTTTTCTGCGATACAGAAAGGCATAAACAGTTTGAGAATAAATATAGGAAAAATACTCAGGATGCTGTGCTAACAAAAGTGAGCAAAACTGTAAAAGCAAATGCAACATGAATCACATACATATGCTCATAAGGTTACTGTCCTAATATAGTGTATTACAATTTGTAGGTTATTTCAAAGGGACAAGTAGTCTGGTGATTTTCGATAGGCGCATAAATTGAAGTATAAGTATGGAAATCAACACTTTTGGGTAAAGAGGTACTATATGGATACAGTAGGTAGGAATAAAAAGCAGATACATGGGTGCATTATACATCGGTTGGAAGAGGACAAGATGCGGATCAGATAAACTGGAAAGAGTTTATAGATCCGTTTGCAGGTAGCAGGAATATCGAGGCATAAAAAAGCCCCTTCAGGGATTGCACGAAAAAACAATGCAGTTGGCAGATCTTTTCGGAACTCCTTTAGGGGTATGGATTGAATTACTTTTTCAGGATATATTCAAGCCTCTGGTTTTGTCGATAGTTTTTGACCGGTGGGAGAGCAGATATATTTTCGAAAGAAAGTATATTTTAAAGCGTGTTCTTTATTATTGTGCGGTTTTCTTCAAAATATCCACAAGTCCATCTTTACGGCAGATACTTTCATAACCGCTGTTTAGATATTGCTGGTGAGCCTCCTGATACGATTCGTAATAAAATCCGGGCCGCAAATCAATCGCTATATATTCCGTTTCATTTTTGGACGGAAGCTCATAAACCTCTGCACGGGAAGAAAGCTTTGCAGTGAAAAACGGGCTTGCCTGTATGCTTGCTTCCTGCGGTATTGTTTCGAGAAGCTCGGAAATAGTTCGGTAGTCCTCAAAATTCCGAATATAGTCCGTAACGTAGGAAAGCCGCCCGCCGGTTTGATAAACAGAAAAAATAACTGCACAGGCCAGTGCAAAGGAAAGGATTCTTTTTCCGGTTTTAGGAGAGAATTCCTTTAAATTGCACAGGGAAAGGTAGAAGAATATGGCTGTAACACCAAAGTGATATTGAAAGTTAATATCATATTGATAAGGATAATCGGGCAATAAGTTAATAACGGCAATGGGAATCAAAAGAACCAGCTGTGCGGTTTTTTTGTTCAGCAGAGGGAGTACGCCGAGAGGCAAAATCAAAAGAAGGACAAACTGGAGTTTTTCAGAAGTGAAAATCTGCTGAATAGTATACGCGGGGTTGATCAGAATAGATTTGGCAACACTGAACAGTCCGGATTCACCTGTTGGCAAAAGATTGCCAAAGCGGGATACCATAGCGCCTAAACCAAAGGTATTCAGCAGATAGAGGGCGGTGCAGAAATAAATAACGGCTAAACCAAAAACAATGATGCCGTGCTTAATGCTTTTATTGGATAAAATAAAATACAGCCCGATGCATGCAATATACAGCGCTGCATCCTCTTTTACCATCAGGGTGAGCAAGGCAAAAATATAAACGCCCGTCCACCGTTTGGTTTCAAAAAAATAAAAAAGCCATAAAATCAGCGGCGCAAGGAACATGTTCTCGTGAATATCATAAAAACATCCGCTGATGATAGAAGGGCTTGCGCAATACAGTGCGCAGAATATAGCAATACGTGCAGGGGAAAAACCCAGCTTTTTTGCAAGAAGGTAAAGGGGGATGACGCCGCTGGCAAGAACTACCGCCTGCATGATTTGCAGACAGACAGGGCTGGGGAAGATAAAGTAAAACGGCAGGAGCAGATAATAAATCGGAGAGATATGCACAGCAAAATGGGAAAGAAACATATCCCGTTCACAAGTAGTAACGGGTAAAAAGCTTTCTTTCATGTTGTAAAACATCTGGCAAAAAATGGAGAAATCAAAGGTTGGCGAATGGTAGGTGAGATACCTTAGGGCGGTCAGGCCGCCTACATAGATGGTGTAAAGAATAGCAAAAATGAGAATCAGCTTTTTTGCTGCGGAAAGGCGCAAGTGTACCGAACGCCCTAAAATGCCGCCGCGTTCTGATACATAATAGCCGATAAATGCCAGTATTAACAGAACGCCGAGAGTATAGTAAAAATCCTGACCGCCGACAATGGCGGATTTCCAGAATACAGTAGCAAACACAAAAGCGCAGGAACTGCCCAGAAGAAACCGATTATCCGTCAGCGGATTGTGTGTAAGACTGTGAATCAGTGTAATTGTAAGAAAAAGGAGTACAAAGGTGCCTGCAAATAGAAGCAGATTTGCGTCCTTGACAAAATCCAAGTTATTTAAGCTTTGCGGAATGGCAATAATGGTAACCGTACTGGCGAGAAGCCAGCAGGATAAAAGACGCGGAAAAAGCCAGTACCATGGACTATTTCTAAAATTCTGTTTTAATTTTTCCATCCAATCCCTCATTTATTATAGTGATGAGTGCTGTGCGGTGCAACTATACTTTATAGAGTAACTGATTAACGCGAAAGATTCAATCTTTTTTACTTTTTTTAATAAAGAAACCGTAAAAAAATTATCTGCAGCCATTTTTCAGTGAAACTTTGGAATTACATATTTTGATTTTACACAGAATATGGTATAATATAACATTAGTATATAAAAAGAGGAAAGGAGGCAGCCTTTATGGACGTACAAATCGGGGATATTCTGGAAATGAAAAAGAAACATCCCTGCGGGAATACGAGGTTCCTTGTCCTGCGGTCTGGAATGGATTTCCGTATCCGCTGCCTCGGCTGCGGGCATGAGGTAATGGTTCCGCGGGTAAAAGCGGAAAAGAATATACGTAAAATTATCCGTGAACAGCGTGGCGAGACCGGTGATGAAAAGTAGCGGGCGGCAGGCAGGGATAAAGAATAATAGTTTGGAAAGGATTGCTTTGAAATGTTTGACCGTCTGAAAGATGTTGAGAAAAGATTTACGGAAATTTCCGAACGGCTTTATGACCCGGAGGTGGTTTCCAATCAGGAAGAATATACGAAACTAATGCGGGAGGTAAAGCACCTAACCCCTGTAGTGGAACTGTACCGTGAATATACTGCCGCGAAACAGGCGGAGGAAGAAGCAAAAGCATTGCTTGACGCGGGCGGTATGGATGCTGACTTTCATGCAATGGTGGAGGAAGAACTCCGTGACGCAAGGGAGAAAATAGAAGATTTGACCGGAAAGCTGAAAATTGAACTATTGCCCCGCGACCCGAATGATGATAAAAACGTTATTGTGGAGATCCGCGGCGGTGCGGGCGGGGAAGAGGCAGCCCTGTTTGCCAACAGCCTTTACCGGATGTATACCATGTATGCAGAGCGGCGGGGGTGGAAAAGTGAAATACTCAGTGCAAACCCGACGGAGCTGGGAGGCTTTAAAGAAGTTAGCTTTATGATTGAAGGCGAGGGCGCCTATTCCCGTTTAAAATTTGAAAGCGGCGTGCACCGTGTGCAGCGTGTACCGGAAACGGAAGCGGCCGGGCGTATTCATACTTCTACTGTAACCGTGGCGGTTTTGCCGGAGGCGGAGGAAGTGGATTTCCAGATTAATCCCACGGATTTGCAGATTGATACCTACCGTTCCGGCGGTGCAGGCGGACAGCACGTAAATAAAACCGAGTCTGCAATCCGTATTACCCATCTGCCCACAGGGGTTGTAGTGGAATGTCAGGACGAACGCAGCCAGTATAAAAATAAAGACCGCGCGATGAAAATCCTGCGTTCCCGCTTATTAGAAGCGGAAATGGAAAAACAGCAGGCGGAAATTGCCAGCCAAAGAAAATCTCAGGTTGGCACAGGCGACCGCAGTGAGCGTATTCGTACCTATAATTATCCGCAGAGCAGGGTGACAGATCATCGTATTGGATTGACGCTGTACCATCTGGAACAGAACCTGAACGGTGATATTGATGAAATTATTGATGCGTTAATCACTGCGGATACGGCAGAGAAGCTCAAAAGCGAAGGGGAAGAATAATCTTTCTGCGTTATGGAGATGAAACCCATGAAAACCAGGATGTTAAAGGTTATATCACCGGAGGATAGGGAGGCAGTACAAACGGCGGGAAAAATCCTGCGCCGCGGCGGACTGGTCGCCATACCCACAGAGACGGTTTACGGACTTGCCGCAAATGCGCTGAACGGTACGGCGGTAGCCGGTATATTTAAAGCGAAAGGCAGGCCGCAGGATAATCCGCTGATTGTCCATGTGGCGTCAATGGAAGAGATTCCTTCGTTGACAGCGGATTTCCCGCCGCAGGCCTATGCGCTGGCGCAGGCATACTGGCCGGGGCCGCTGACGATTATTGTGAAAAAATCTGCGTTGATTCCCGATGAAGTCAGCGCAGGATTGGATACGGTGGGAATCCGTATGCCAAGTCACCCGGCGGCAAGAGCAATTATTCGTGCGGCAGGGGTTCCGCTTGCAGCGCCGTCAGCAAATCTTTCCGGCAGTCCAAGTCCGACCAATGCTGCGCGCGTGTTCAGCGATATGGAGGGACGGATTGATGCAGTTGTTGACGGCGGCGACTGCGGCGTAGGGGTAGAATCCACTGTCATTACCGTTGCTCAAAATCCTCCGTGCCTGCTTCGCCCGGGCGGGATTACATTGGAACAGCTGGAAGCAGTACTGGGACATGTGGAAGTACACCCTGCTATTTTTGAAGCTTTGAAAGCAGGGCAGCAGGCCGCATCTCCTGGAATGAAATATAGGCATTATGCGCCGGAAACTAAAGTAGTCCTTCTCAAAGGCACGGCGGAACAGTTCTGTGATTATGTGAATGGGCGTAATGACTGTGCTGCCCTTTGTTTTGAGGGAGAGCAGGCGTTGCTTCATGTGCCTTGTGTTTCCTATGGCAAACAGGGAAATGCGGAATCTCAGGCACATGGTTTATTTGAAGCGTTAAGGCGGCTGGATTCACTTGGAAAGCCAATTGCCTACGCCCGTTATCCGGAAAGCGGCGGCGTTGGGATGGCAGTGCTGAACCGCCTGCTGAGAGCGGCAGGATTTGAGGTGGCAGAGCTATGAGCAGGCTGTTTGTTATTGGGCTGACGGGGCCTACCGGTGCAGGCAAAAGTACGGTTGCACAAGCGCTGCGGGAACGAGGAATCCCTGTGCTGGACTGTGATATTGCAGCGCGGGAAGTTACGGAAAGAGGCTCCCCTGTTTTAAAGGAGCTTGCCGATGCTTTTGGGCAGGATATTCTTTTGCCGGACGGCACGCTTGACCGCAGACGTTTAGGCAGCCGTGCTTTTGCTGATAACAATCAAACAAAGCTTTTGAACCGTATTACCCATCCGGCGATTTTAAAAGTAATAAAAAATCGACTTGCAGGGTTTGTACAGGCAGGCAATACCATAGCAGTGCTGGATGCGCCAACGCTGTTTGAAGCAGGGGCGGATGCATTGTGTGATTTTATTGTTTGCGTTATTGCCGGAGAAGAAATACGTCTGCACCGGATTATGGAGCGGGACGGAATATCAGAAGAACAGGTTCGGCTGCGGATGTCCGCGCAGAAGCCGGAGGAATATTATGTACGTAAATGCAATTTTTCCATTGTTAATGACGATAAAACGTTGACGGCGCGGAAAATCAACCTTTTGCTGAAAAAGGTAGAGGAGGCGCGCAATGGGTTATAGGGTAGTCAGTGTCCGAAAGAAACGCGGAAGAATACTCTCCGTCCTTTTGGCAATCATAGTTTTAATTGGTATTTTAACTGCCGGCGTCCATTTTGGCGTCAGGCTGTTGCTGTACCCAATGAAGTATGATGATTTGGTAAAACGTTACGCGCAGGAATATGGATTGCAGGAATCGCTGGTATATGCTGTAATTAACTCGGAAAGCAGTTTTGACCCTGACGCTTACAGCAAAGCGGGGGCAATGGGGCTGATGCAGTTAACGCCGGAAACGTTCCAGTGGTTACAGACCAAAACAGGAGAAAAACTGGATGATAATCGGCTTTATGAACCGGATGTGGCGGTGAAGTACGGTTGTTTACTGCTTAAACTGAATTTGGATGAGTTTTCTAATATTCCGGCGGCAATTGCGGCATATCACGCAGGGCGGACCCGTGTTGCGGGATGGCTGACAGATGAGCGTTATTCCAGCGACGGGCATATATTGAAAAATATCCCATACAAGGAAACGGCAAAGTATGTGGATAGTGTAATAAAGAAACAAAAGAGATATCAGGAGCTTTATCAGCTATTATAAAATACGGGAGGTATTATCATGGAAGCAACAGAGAAAAGCACAGCGAAGGAAGCAAAAGAGCGTTTGCTGATGGGGTGGAAACATGCTGTTTTTAAAACCTCAGAGGATGAAGTAGAAGCCGCGGATAAGTTCTGTCAGGGATATAAAGAATTTTTAAATAAAGTAAAAACAGAACGTGAAGCGGTAGTATTTTTTCAGGAAAAAGCGGAAGCGGCAGGTTTTACCGAATTTAACAAACAAAAGCAGTATCATCCCGGCGATAAGGTTTATCGTATTAACCGCGGTAAGGCGATTATCCTTGCGGTTATCGGCAAACTGCCGATTGAAGAAGGCGTTCGCATTAATGCGGCACATATTGATTCCCCGCGCTTGGATTTAAAGCCGAATCCGTTATATGAAGACAGCGAACTCGCGCTTTTTAAGACGCATTATTACGGCGGAATTAAAAAGTATCAGTGGACGGCAATCCCCCTTGCATTGCATGGCTGTATTGCAAAAAAAGATGGGTCTACCATTAACGTGGTGATTGGTGAAGATGAAGATGACCCGAAATTCTGTGTCACCGACCTGTTGCCCCATTTGGCAGGTGAACAGATGAAACGCACACTGAATGAAGCTATCCGTGGAGAAGAACTGAATATTTTGATTGGCAGCCGTCCTTTCCGTGATGATAAGGAAAGTGAACTGGTAAAGCTTAACATTATGGCTATCCTAAATGAAAAATACGGGATTGTGGAAGAAGATTTCCTTTCTGCCGAGTTAGAGGCAGTTCCGGCATTCCATGCCTGTGATATTGGTTTTGACCGCAGTATGATTGGCGCTTATGGTCATGATGACCGCGTGTGTGCATATACAGCCGCAATGGCAGCGCTGAGCTGCCAGACTCCAAATCATACTTGTGTTACTGTACTTGCAGATAAAGAAGAAACCGGCAGTGATGGCAATACAGGGTTGAACTCTGCATACCTGAATTATTTCATCTGTGACCTTGCGCGTTTGGGCGGCGTAGAAGGCAGGGATGTCCTAAGTAAATCTATCTGCCTGTCAGCAGATGTAAATGCGGCATTTGACCCATCTTTTCCAGATGTACTTGAACGGAAAAATGCGGCGTTCCTGAACAAAGGCGTTGTTATTACCAAATATACCGGTTCCCGCGGCAAGTCCGGCACATCTGACGCTTCGGCGGAGTTTATGGGACGGATTCGAGCGTTCCTTGACGCCAGCAAAGTTGTTTGGCAGACAGGCGAGCTTGGCAAAGTTGATTTAGGCGGCGGCGGAACGGTGGCGCAGTTTATTGCTAACCTGGATGTTGACGTAATAGATTTAGGCGTTCCGGTGCTTTCCATGCACGCGCCGTTTGAAATTGTATCAAAACTGGATGTTTATATGGCTTACCTTGCATTTAAAGAATTTAACCATGCGGTAATTATATAATAGAAGAAAAAATCCGGCAGGTATCTGCCGGATTTTTGGTTTGTGGATATAATAAATGTCTGATTGTTAGAAATTACTGCGTGATATATTTTTCCGGACGAAAACAGGGTTAAAAAATAAATCAATATATAATTTGCTGTATTTTATTTAATGATATTCGCTTTTTTAATAATTATTATTAAATTTCAATTTATATTATAAGATTAAAACTAATTTTTGTATAAAATATTGAAAATTATTTGCTTGTAATGTATAATAAATTATGTGATGCTTTTTTGCAATCTAAAATGAAAGGGCGAGAGGTGAAAAAAGCAAAATTGCCATCGGCCATTACAAAAAATAAGGACAAACGGAGGAATGACAGAATGAAAAAAATTTGGAACCGCGTGATTGCAGTAATGCTGGTATTATGCCTGATGCTGTCTATGACAGCGGTTGCAGCGGACTCTTCTGTGGCGCAGAATTCCGTAGGCGGAATGCAAAATACAGCGGCAGTTTCTGAGGAGAATACCGGCAAAGTCATGATGCTCAAGCTGAATGAAACTCAGGCCTATTTAAACGGAAGTATGATTCCAACGCTGGCCTATGGCAGCGGGTATGTTTCCAAACTCATTATGGTGAATGGCTCGACGCTTCTGCCCTTGCGCTTTGTTTGCGAGTGCCTCGGGTTTGAAGTGGGCTACAATGAACAGACTAATAATTCCACCATTACGGACACCGCAAACGGGGTAAAGTTTGAACTGGTTACCGGAACAACGGAAATGTATAAGTATGACTTAGAGGGAAACCTTCTGGCAAGCGGAACGGCAACTGCGCCGACTACCATTATAGAGGGTGTTACCCATGTGCCGGTACGTTCTCTGCTGGAAGCAATGGGCTTTTATGTTTATTGGGACGATAAAGGTTATGTTTTGATTTCTGAAGACCCAATGACATCCGATGATTTTGAAGGGTTAATCAAATTCTGGGATGAAAACATCGACAGTGACTATGACGGAGTTCCGGATATTATAGAAAGAATTTTTGGAATGGATCCGTTAAATCCTGATACAGATGGTGACGAATTGCCTGATGGATATGAAATTCGATCTCTTAAAACAAACCCTCTTGCACAGGATACGGATGGGAATAACGTTCCTGATGGCGCTGAAGATATTGACGGAGATGGTTTGACGAATCTTCAGGAGTTCAATTTAGGAACGGACCCTTTAAAAGAAGATTCAGATGATGACGGATTGACGGATTATGATGAGGTAAATACATATAACACAGACCCATGGAACCCTGATTGCGATGCTGATTTTATCAATGATGGCGATGAAATTGCAATGGGACTTAACCCATTAAATTCACAGACTTTTGATGTGCATGACAGTCAGTATATATTTACACAAACGATTAGTTCTGCAAAACTCGAAGAAATCAACGCTGATAATCTTTATGAGATGCAAATTGATATTCAGTCTGCGGGGCATGCAAATACTTCCCTTAGTGTAAATGAAAGTCTGTCCTGTACAAACAGCGCAATTTTGGGAAAACCTGTTGAGTTGGATTACGATGGAAACCTGAAATTTGAAGAAATGACAATTACTTTTGCCCTTGATATTGATGCTGTCGGCGAAGCAACGGGATTTTATAACAACCCTGAATTAGAGGGTATCCATCGTTTTCAAATATTCTATTTTGATGAAACTACAAGTTCACTTTGTCCTATTGAAACATCTTATGATACAGTAAATAATACCCTTACCGCTACAGTAACCAAAACCGGCGCTTATATGATGATTGATTTAGATTTGTGGATGTACACGTTGGGCGTTGTGCCTGAGGGCGGAGGTACTGACCTGGAAACACCTGAACAGGATCAGGCTGCATTCGGCAGTGAAGTGCTTTCGGTGATGGGTGCTGTACAGGCAGTTTCTGAAGATGAGCTTTGCGCACGCTTTGACAGTGTTGTCAGCCAGCAAATCGAAAATGCCATGAAAAAAGATTCCAGAAGTTTTGTTAATTCTTCGGCTATTGATCCATCACAGTATAACAGGCAGATTGATTTGGTTTTTGCTATTAATGTGAGGCAGAGTACTGGGATTTTTCCCTCTATTGGCGGAATCTGGACTGATACATCCAGTAAATATTACGATACACGTACCATGCTTCAGGGTACAGCACTTGAGCATTTAAAGTTAAGCGTGGTCAGGACAGTGAAAAGATTGCATGCTGAAAAAGGGATTACAGCGAATGTATGCATTGTATCTTTTGGAGGGACTTCCGATTGTGTTGTTCATAAATTGAACGGTTCGGAATGGGTAAATACATCTTCTCAAATTATACAGATTCTTTCAGAGATAGGGAATGCACCGGAAGGTGGGAGGCACCTTGATACGCTTGAAACAATTATGGAGCTTCCATTTAGGGAGAACGTCCCTAAATTTGTTGTTTTAATCACTAATAATGAAATTGTTGCGGGCAACAACAACTGTGGGAAAACGCTGGAAGATGTGGCAAATAAACTGAAAGCTATGGAGATTATGCCATTGATTTCTACACCGACCTCGCATCTTTCTTCTTATCAAACCTTCTGCAATATCACCGGAGCTTATGGCTGGAATGCCTTGGCGTTCGACATAAAAGGGGAACAGGATGGAATAGAATATCCCGGTTTTGTAGAACTTATCTATCAACATACATGGGATCAAGAGCCGGAATGTACCTATATAAGCGCGCATGATTTATCTGAACTTAAACTCTATGAACCCCTTACTAAGAATGGTACAATGGATACAGACGGCGATGGATTGACAGATTGGGAGGAAGTTGACCAGGATGCGCTTGAGTGGTTGGCGGGCGTGCCTTATAATGATGGGGATATAATTACACGATTACCAACTTACAGGGAGTATTTGGCTTACCATAACATCAACCTTGCTGGTTTGGATTCGAAAAGCCGCTCTATGTTAAATGTGCGTGTTTTACCAGTCAAATCCAATCCCGGTAAAAAGGACTCTGACGGCGATGGAATGCACGATGGGGCAAGACATATGGTGGGGAACAACGGTCAACTTATCAAAGTAGTACCGAAAGATCCACATCCATTTAAATATGATGGGCCTGTCGGTGCAAAGGCTGTTTGGGATGAGCAGTTCCGTATGCAGTGCACCGGCGACAACATAGCTACCGGTTACGCTGATGTTTTGGAGAATACGGATGCGTTTTTAAAGCAGTATTATGAGGCAGTTTTTCCTCATTTTGAAATTACAGATTTTACGTTAACTGCTCTTGCAAATATTGGTTCACTTGCATTAATGTTCAGGTATGATAATAAGCAACTGGCGCTCCATTCTGACCCTGTCTACCAATGGCAGCAGATAGGCGGATACAATGATTTTTATGATTTCGTTTTTAATATTGCCACAAGTATGGACAGGACAAAACTTAATTTTACTTTAGAAGATGGGCAATCACATGCAGTTTGGGCATGGAAAGGAAACTACATGAACGTTGGTCCGGGTGCGGAAATCGGTTTTTATACGAAAGATAACAACT
>CAKTEE010000003.1 GCA_934546985.1 uncultured Eubacteriales bacterium | reverse complement strand
CTTTCGGAAGTTCTTGTCCTCCCCGCGAGTGCCTATTTATCTTACCACCTCTTTCCCCCTTTGTCAACTACTTTTTTTCCCTTCTTACAACCCTTCCTTGTGTTTTGTCGTATTTCCATATATTGGAAAGGCAAAAAACTATTAAATTGCTATTCAGGGGAAAAAATAGGAGTATGAAAGGAGAGTCACGCAATATGAAGACACAGGCAGTAAACCATAAAAAAAGACGCGCCCGTATTTTGCAGACAACACTGATTCTTGTACTGAATATCATGATTCTGTTTGGCGCACAGTCTACATTTGATACACGTACTTCCGGCGGTATTATTCAAGTTTTGTCCTCCTATGGTTCCAGAGGAGATGAGGTACGCAATATTCAAAAAAAGCTAAAATCTCTTGGGCTGTATAATGGCGCAGTAGACGGCATTTACGGCAAAGGTACGCAAAGTGCAGTAAAAGCTTTCCAAAAACAGACCGGGCTGACGCAGGACGGCATTGCCGGACCCAAAACTCTAACGTATTTGGGTTTGGGGGGCGGAAGCAGTTCCAGCGGTTCCGGCGGAGGCTCCGGCACAGGCAAATACAGTTCCAGTGACGTAAACCTGCTTGCAAAAGTTATTTCCGCCGAGGCGCGTGGAGAATCTTACGAAGGGCAGGTCGCAGTCGGCGCATGCGTGCTTAACCGTGTCAGCAGCCCTTCTTTTCCTGATACTATTGCGGGTGTTGTCTACCAGCCAGGTGCATTCAGCGCTGTAACGGACAGCAACTGGTCGCAGCCGATAAAAGACAGTGCAAAAAAAGCAGCGCAGGACGCCATTAACGGCTGGGACCCCAGCGGCGGCGCAATTTATTATTACAATCCGGATAAAACCAGCAATCAATGGATTCGCAGCCGCCCTGTCATCAAACGCATCGGCAAGCATTTATTTTGTAAATAAGCCTATCTGCGGCAAACATGAAATCAGCCGGATGCCTCAGGATGCATCCGGCTTTCCTTCTAAAATTGATAATCTGGCAGCCAAAGGGCAATTTCTCTCTTAACATTTTCCCAACTATCGGAAGCATGGACGAGATTTTCACAGGAACGGTTTTCTGCATTGCACTTTTCATAGCTGTCAATCCCCAAATCACCGCGGACAGTTCCTTTCTCTGCTTTGGAAGGATCGGTAGCGCCCAGAATTCTGCGCGCGCAGGCAACCGCCTCCCCCTGTTCACGGTAAAGCACCATAGGCACTACCTGATTTCCCGCAACATAACGGAGCATTTTGGCTTCAAAATCCGGACCGAATTTTTCGATTACCTCAGCATAATGCTGTTTTACAATCTCTTCCTGTGCGGTCAGAATATCCATTGCCTGAATAGAAAAACCGTTATTCAGAAAATAGGACAATGCCTTATACACCAGCCCGCGGCGTACAGCGTCGGGCTTAAGCATAATAAATGTTTTTTTATCGTCCATGGGAAAGCCTCCTTTATTATTTAAGAATAAAATTATTTTAACAATCCTCTTGAAGGAAAGCAACAGCGAAATGCAGAAAGGCGGTATGTTGTGAACTATCTGAAATTTTCCGTACAACTGCCAGCGCTTTGGCTGGTGCGATTGACCATTGCCTTTATCTTGCCCATATACGGTGGCTGGTATCTGTTAAAATACAACGCTTTTGCCGGAAAACTGATACTTATAATTTTGATTTCAGTTTATCTTTTGCTTGCCCTTTATTTTTGGATTTATTCCCGCACCCGCCGCTATGCATTGCACAAAGGCAAGCTGATTTTTATCCGTGGTGTATTTTTCCGCCGTACTACAGTGATACCGTTAATTTCCGCTATGCTGCTCATTCGTGTTGAATCTCCTCTAAGCCGTGTTTTTGGTTTTTGCAGTATCATTCTGCGGGGCGGCAGGCTAATGCTAATTATGGACGGGCTGACGCGCCGTCAGGTACACTCAATCAGCACTGCATTGGAGTAACAGAATGAAACACATACATCCTATTTACATTCTGAAACAGCTTTGGCGGTTTTGGTTTATCATTTTACTTCCCTTTTTTCAAGGGCTTTTCTCCGGAACACTGGAATTCACTTTTTATAACACAGCGCCAATAGTTATACTTTTGGCAGGCAGTATTTGGAAATGGTTTTGCTTTCAATACCAATTCACAGCAGATAAAATTATCCTTCGCAAGGGAATTTTTCTGCGGCGAGAAAAAGTACTTTTAAAAGCCAAAGTATCCACCGCAGATATTGACACTGGTGTTTTCCTTACTCTTTTGCGCGCGTTTCAAATCCGCATAGATACAGAATCCGGCAGCGGGAAACATCCAGATTTTCATTTTACTGTTTGGAAAAAAGATGCAGTTCAAATTCTGCATTATTTCTGCGGAACAAAAATTAATTGGAAATACCGCGCGCCCACGTGGAAAACCGCCGCAGGCGCACTTGCATTTTCCCGTTCTGCACCCGGGCTTCTTTTGCTTTCGGCGGCAATAAAAACCGGAGGGCAGTTTTTAGGCAATGGGTTTAAGGATAAGGTTTACGGGACTGTATCCACCGCGCAAACTGTTTTAGGACAGTATATCCCGCCGATTTTTGCCGGAATTGCCTATTTAATTGCTGCCGGCTGGCTGGTCAGCTTTCTGTTCCTTGCAATGCGCCAGATGAATTTTCATTTGGGCCGCGCCGGAAACTGCCTTATTACACGCAAAGGCTTCCTTGTACGCCGATATTCCATTATTTCCGTACCAATGGTAAATGCACGCATTCTTCAGCAAACGCCTTCTATGCGGTTACTTGGCATGACGCAGGTTTTGCTGGACTGCGCCGGTTACGGCAAAGAACAGGGGGAATTAGCATTGCTGGTGCCTGCGGAGCCTCCTGCCTGCGCCCTGAAAATCTGCGCGGACGTTTTGCCGGAAATTATAGAGGAACCCATAACCATTCGCCCGCCGAAGGATGCGCGCATGCGTTACCTTGCCCCTGCCTTATGGTGGTCCGGCGGGTTGCTGGCGGCGGCAGTCCTGCTTATTATTTTTCTGAAAAAGCAGGCGGCGTTTCCCTGCCTGATTCTTACTATCCCTTTTATGTACTGTATGCTTTTTTCTATTCAGCGGTGGAATGCCGGTCATGATGCCGGCGTTTCTGCGCATTATCTGTCCAGCGTCAGTTACCGAAGACTATTAATTTTACAGGTTACGTTCGCCAAACCTTGGCTCCAAGGCATTACATGCGAACAGAACCCCTTTCAGCAATGGCAGGGCTTATGTCATCTTTTTTTATTTCCCCGCTCTGAGGGACGTTTCCGCGTTAAAATCAAACATTTGCAGGCAAAAGATTTTCCAATGCTTTTTCCTGTTTCTCATCCTCCGTTTTTTTATAAACGAGGGAAAAAGAAAAATACAGACCATGATATATGCAAACAATAATATCCCTCTGCCTGCATATTATAGTTTATTCTTATAAATACCTGTCTATTCAAAAAACCGGAGCTTCTCCAATACAGGAAAGCTCCGGTTTATCATTGACATTGAAATTAAAAATAAAACTGCATGGGATAAGTCAGGTATTCCGCAGGCGGCATCTTCTCCACCGTGGTGAAACCCGGCTGTGCCGTCAGCAAAGTTGGGATTCGGTTAACAACCGTAGCACAGGTGTGCTCTACGGTAGCCGGTTTGCTTACGCTGAATTCCACATTCGGTTCACCGGTAATTTTCCATTCGCATAAATCGCCGTCGCCTTTTGCATAAACCTTGCCGATACACTGCGTTTCAATCACCGGTCCCTGCTGGGTTTCCAGGGTAACAACCGCAGACATACCAATGGCGTTTCCTTTTGGAATAATTGCTCCGAGCGTTTCCGAATACAAATCCTCATGGTAAAAAACAGGAATGGAACGCTGGATAATATTTCTGACCGTCCAGCCGAAACGGGAAGCCAGCGCCTCATTAGAATTCCATACATAAGCCGGTAAGCTTTCCGCATGGGCAATTTCCGCTTCAAACTGTTCTGGAGTCAGCCCTGCGCCATGCGCTTTAGCAAGGGCAAGTCCGTAATCTTCAACATTGTAGCTGGTAGCGCCCTGAATTTTATCAATCCTGTGTACGCCGCCGCTGACAACGGTAATTAAATTTGACCAGAAAATATCCTGCATGCCGCTGCCTGCAAGGGTACAGCCGGTTTCTTTTGCAATACGGTCCAGACGATTTGTAATCTGCGGCGCTGTAGTCCATGGATAAATTGCCTCTTCACACGTGGATATGGCATTGATGCCGCGCACCGCGCATTTTTCAAAAAAGGTTTCCATATCCGTCATATAACTGAACAGGGTCAGAATTGCTACGTTTGCATCACAGGAATCTAAAACTGCATCCGCGTCACTGCTGATTTTCACATTCAGTTTTTGTCCGATGCCTGCAAAATCACCAACATCCATGCCTACAACCGCAGGGTCAACGTCAATGGCGCCAACAATTTCCGCACCTTTCTCATACAGATAGCGCAGGATATATTTTGCCATTTTACCGCATCCGAACTGAACTACTCGCACTTTTTCAGGAAAGAAATCCATAATTATACACTCCTTTTATTTTTAGTATGCATAAAAATTACTTCTTTCATTCAGCTAAGAGAGCAGAAAACCATATAAAAATGTTTCCGTTCAAGATAACAAACATACTTTGCCGAATGCTTTCATTTTTCTTTCTACCATATTATTAGCTTGCCGGAAAACATTTATCTACAATATTAGTTTAACTATAATCTGTAATTTTATCAACTTTTACCAATAATATATTTTTAAAATAATTAAAAATAAACCGCTGATTTTTAGAAGGAAACAGTACTCTCAACTAAAAATCAGCGGTTTCAAATATTTTAATTACGGGCGCGCAAGCACATAAACGCAAAAATCCACAATCTTTTTTCCGTCAGGCAAAGTTTGCCGCAGAATACCCTGAGACTGAAAACCTGCTGCTTCTAATGCATCAATTTCTGCTTCACAAACAGAAAGTACCTGCGCATATACTTTTTCAACACCTTGTTGAAATTGAATTTCACAAAGTTCCCTAATAAATTCCGCAATTTCATCGGTTTCTTCCACTGGGGGCAACAGGCAAAGAAATAACTCCCCACCCGTATCCTGTACACTGGCGGCGGCAAGACCAACGGTCTGCCCTTCCTTTTCCACTGCATATGGATACACCTTACTGCTTTTTTCCATACTTGCCGCAGTATAAGCGTAAGATTTCAGTTTATGCAGCGCTGCCGTATCCTCTGTCTGCCATGGCCGGAGCGAATAACCCATAACTTTCATTCTCCCTTCGGCTTTTCCCTGCTATTCTGTAAAACGCAGGTATCCGTCAAAACAGCGTCCTCTTGTATGATTCCCGCAAAAATAAAAGGCATTATCATTACCCAACACAGATATTTCCAGTTCATCACCTTCTACAGCTTCACTGACATACTGAAGCGCAAATTCTCTAACTTGTCTGCCGTTCATCCCGCCGGGGACAAAATCACAAAGCAAATCGGCATAAACGGTATTGTTTAAATGACCGTTATAGTCAATATCGGAATATCGCACCAACCTTGTGCCGGCTGGCGTCATTATCTCTGGCAAGGTTATTTTTTCCGTACTGGGGCATGTGGTTTCCTTATCCCTGTTTTCCACATTACAAAGCTCATGGAATACTTTCGGCCGCAAAAGCTTATGGCTTGCAGGGTCAACCATGGCAAATGCAGAACAGGAATCAATCAATATGTTCCCCTCGGCATCTGTAAACCGATAACAACGGAAAAACTGTACGCCTTTGCATTCTCTTTCCCAAGTGGTAATATGCACCTTTTCTTCTAACTCCGGCTGGCGGTAAATAACTGCGCGGGAACGTGTTAAAACAAATACAATTCCCTTTTCATATAATACCGCATAAGGCAAGCCGCAGTTTTCCAAATGGATTTCCCCAACCTCCTGCTGCATTTTCATTTGAGACGACAGCTTCAGGCGGCGGTTTTTATCTGCATCATAGGTTGCAACAGTCGTATCCCAGCATGCTTCCTGCGGGAAACTAAGATTTTCCGGCATCGACCTTCCCTCCAAAACCATATTAACCGATATGGTCCGTACCCATATATGGGCGCAGAACTTCGGGAATGGTAACCGTACCGTCAGCATTTTGGAAATTTTCAAGAATTGCCGCTGTGGTACGACCCAATGCTACTCCGGAACCATTCAGCGTATGAACCAACTGCGCTTTATCGCGTATCTCCATTTTATAGCGGATAGACGCACGGCGCGCTTGGAAATCTTCAAAATTTGAGCAAGAAGAAATCTCTACATAACGGTTATAAGAAGGCATCCAAACCTCAATATCATAAGTTTTGGCAGAAGAAAACCCAATATCACCAGTACAAAGGCAAACTACGCGGTACGGCAGGCCAAGCAACTGTAATACCCGTTCAGCGTCATTCGTCAGTTTTTCCAGTTCCTGATAAGAATCTTCCGGACGGCAGAATTTTACCAATTCTACTTTATTAAACTGATGCTGGCGGATTAAACCGCGGGTATCGCGTCCCGCACTGCCCGCTTCTGCGCGGAAACAAGCGGAATAAGCGCAGTATTTTAATGGGAGTTGTTTTCCGTCCAGAATTTCATCGCGGTACATATTGGTAACAGGTACTTCCGCTGTTGGAATCAGAAAATAATCCTCATTGGCAAGCTTAAATGCATCCTCTTCAAATTTTGGAAGCTGTCCGGTGCCTGTCATAGACGCGCGGTTTACCATAAACGGCGGAAACACTTCTGTGTAACCGTTTGCGGTATGGGTATCAAGATAAAAGTTCATAATCGCACGTTCCAGACGTGCGCCAAAACCTTTATAGAAATGAAAACGCGCACCGGTAACTTTTGCGGCCGTTTCTGGGTCAAGAATCCCCAAATCTGCACCGATATCCCAATGTGCTTTCGCTTCAAAATCAAAATTACGCGGTTCACCCCAGCGGCGCACCTCTACATTATCACTGTCATCTTTGCCTATGGGAATTTCAGGATTCGGGATATTCGGAAACCCCATAACCAAATCATATTGCTGTTTTTCTAATTCAGATAATTCTGCACCTGCTTTTTTTAATGCTTCTTTTAATTCATTCATGCGGGCAAGAATCGGAGCGGCATCTCCGCCCTCTTTTTTTATCTGCGGAATTTTCTTGCTGTCTGCATTCTGTTCTGCACGCATAGCATCCGCTTTACCCATAACTTCCCTGCGTTTCTGGTCAATTTGCAGAATTTCATCAATCTGCGCGTCCATATTTTTATTCCGGCTGCGCATCGCCGCTTTTACCATATCCGGATTATTTCTGATTACTTTGATATCCAACATTTTCTTCCACTCCAATACTATTCTTCTGCACCAAGTCGGTTTGCCAAATCTGCCAAGTCTTCCATACTGTAAAATTCAATTTCAAGCGTTCCCTTGCCTTTACCTCCACTTACTTTGACCTTTCGTCCGAGGGTTTCCGTCAGGGCAAGCTCAACCTCTGTATAATAGGATGCACGTCTTTCTTCTTTTTTTACATGCTTGGACGGTTCCTGCACCGCTTTTTTTGAAAGCCGTTCCACCTCACGTACTGAAATATCCTGTGTTGCAACCATGCGAGCGGTTTCAATTAGCTTGTCCATATCTTCAAATGCAAGCAATGCGCGGGCATGTCCGGCAGAGATACGTCCCATACGGGTCATTTCCTGCACCGGTTCCGGAAGGTTTAATAAACGCAGGGAATTTGCTACCGCAGGACGGGAACGTCCAACACGTTTAGAAGCTTCTTCCTGTGTAAGCCCATAATTTTCCATTAAAAGTTGAAGACCTTCCGCTTCTTCAATCGGATTCAAATCCTCACGCTGCAAATTTTCAATCAGCGCAAGTTCCATAGTTTCCTTATCCGTTAGCTCACGAATGATAACAGGAACTTCCGTCAGCCCTGCCATACGGGATGCACGCCAGCGCCGTTCTCCGGCAACCAGCTGGTATCCTCCGTTCGGCAGAGGACGCACAAGCAATGGCTGTAAAACGCCATGCTGTGCAATGCTTTCCGCTAAATCCGTCAGCGCTTTTTCATCAAAGGTTTTGCGCGGCTGCGCTTTATTCGGTTCAATTTCCGATACTCTCAGTTTAACTGCACCCTGCGCATCTTCGGTTGCATTATCTGCAAACAGCGCGTCCAGCCCTTTGCCAAGCCCACCTTTTTTTGCCGCCATTACTTTCACTTCCCATTCTGTTTTAAAAATTCCGCCGCAAGTTCTTCATAAGCCGCACTGCCTTTGGAGCTTCGGTCAAAATACATCACCGGCTGACCAAAACTGGGGGCTTCTGAAAGGCGCACGTTGCGGGGGATAACCGTACTGTAAACCTTGCGCGGAAAAAATCGTTTAATCTCCTGCACTACTTGTTGTGTTAAATTCAGCCTGCCGTCATACATGGTCAGCAGTACGCCTTCAATATCCAAATGTTCATTATATTTTCTTTTAATCTGCCTTACGGTTGCCATAAGCTGTGACAACCCCTCTAATGCGTAAAATTCACACTGAATTGGGACAATAATTGTATCCGCCGCCGCAAGAGCAACCACAATAATTAGCCCCAGAGAGGGCGGGCAATCCATAAAAATAAAATCATAATCATCAGAAACCGCCGCAAGGGCATTTTTTAACCTCAGTTCCCGTCTGTCAATATCTGCAAGCTCTAACTCCGCACCTGCAAGGTTAATGTTTGCAGGCAGCAAATCCAAATTTTCAAACTGCGTATGCTGAAGCACCGCCTGCACGCTTTCGCCGTTAATCAGCAGGTCGTAAGTTGTTTTTTCAATATTACGTTTATCAATGCCGGTTCCGCTGGTGGCATTTCCCTGCGGATCGATGTCTACCAGCAATGTGCGCATTCCTTTTGCACCAACAGCCGCCGCCAGGTTTACCGCTGAGGTGGTTTTCCCAACGCCGCCTTTCTGGTTAACAATAGCCACTATTTTTGCCATAAACATCCTCCTGTTCTAAAAAATTATACCATATCTGTTTCATAAAAAAAAGGGTTAATTCTTTCTTGAATGTCTGATTATAGTTTTTTAACTTAATCAAAACTATGATATAATAAATTAAAAATATTAAAGAGGTGCTTATTGTTATGACAAAGAAAACCTCAAGAATTCTTGCACTTGCTATGCTTTTAGCCGCTGTGATTTTTCTTTTCCTTACATTTTCTCATCCCGAAGCAAGCTTCCCATGGAGTAATACAATAACCTGGAGCATTTACTTTGTTTATTTTATTTTGATGATTTTATTTTTTATTGCGCCATTCCGAAAAAAATAAAATATCTTTTCTTTTTTTCATGCTTTAAATGGTGCGCAATTTTTAAGGCAGCAATAATATAGTAAAAACTTTGAAAATAATATCTATACAAACTTCAAGAAAAAAGTTTATCACCATGTTTCACGTGAAACATGAAACATTTTATATTTTACTTTATAATACGAAAAAGGCAGGTTATTGGGAATTTCCCAAACCTGCCTTTTCCGTGGATATGAGGGTATTATGTGAAAGCAACTTGTAAGCATTTTAAGCAGGAGTTTTTTGTATTTCCCCTGTCTTTTGAATTCTAACATGATATTCTATATAATCATCAGTTTCATTTTTCTCCGATACAGCGGCAATCCCTGCACGCTTCATTGTATCTACCGCATGGCTGATTGTATTCATAAAAATACGGATATCTTTCAGTACCAGCATTGGCTTACCTTTTTTCTTTTTCTGTGGCCGATTCATCTGTTCAATCAGCTTATCTGTATCTGATACATTCAGCCGCTTAGTGATAATTTCATGCAAGGCTTGTTTTTGCATTTTAGAATCTTCCAGTTTTAACAATGCACGCGCATGGCGTTCTGTTAAACCGGCTTCTGCAATTTGCCTGCGCAGTTCCGGAGAAAGTTTCAACAGCCGCAGTTTGTTGCTCAAAGTGGACTGTGCTTTACCCAGCCGGCGGGCAACTTCATCCTGATTGGCACCAAGCTGTGCCATTAGCTGTGCAATGCCTTCTGCTTCTTCAAAATAACTAAGGTTGGAACGCTGAATGTTTTCGATTAGAGCAAGAACAGCCGATTCATCATTACATACACGGATTTCAATACATGGAATCCGCGGCACGCCTGCAATGCGGGCGGCACGAAGTCTGCGCTCCCCTGCAACCAATTCATATAAACCGTTTTCCCCCTGCCTAACGGTAATTGGCTGTAAAATTCCACTGACACGGATGCTATCCGCAAGAGAATGGAGCTCGTCCATATTAAAATCCCTGCGTGGTTGGTTTGGGTTCGGATAAATCAGGTCAGGCGGGATTAATAAAATTTGTCCGCCAGCCTTTACTTTTGTCTGCGTTGTAAACACTTTTGTCCGCCTTTCCAGCAGGTAAAAAAGACCTGCTTTTTATTATCCGGAAGAGCTTGTCTTTTTTCTTCCAAATACAGCATAACAGGTCCGACGGGAAATTTCCAGATATTTCCATCCAAATAAAATTACAGCATTCGCATTCTTCAAACATTATTTCAAAGGAAATTTCGCTATTTTCGCAGAAGGACGTGGATATATTGGCGGAGTTTGCGATATTTTTTTTACGAAAATCAGAGAGCGTTCCCCCGCATTCGGCACAAAATAGGTCTCAACAGTCTGCAATTCGCCGCCAAGCAAATGAATTGCTTTTTTTGCTTCTTCAATTTCCTGCGCCGGCTGCGGTCCTTTCATACTGATAAGTTTTCCGCCATTTTTTAAAAGTGGCAAGGTATATTCCGACAGTTCCCTCAAATGAGATACCGCGCGTGCTATCGTAAAATCAAATTTTTGGCGATATTCCTTTTTTCGTCCTGCCTCTTCACCCCGCGCATGTACCAGTTCTGCCTGAAGTCCCACTGTTTTCAATACATGTTCCAGAAATATCAGCCTTTTATTCAGGCTATCAATTAGCGTTAGTTTTAGTTCTGGGCAGACAATTAACAGCGGAATACCCGGAAATCCTGCTCCTGTACCTATATCAGCCAATCGGTCGCCTGCTTTAAACATTTGATATTTCATAATCATTAAACTATCCAGAAAATGTTTTGCCGCAATTTCTTCCGGTTTTATAATCGCAGTCAAGTTCATTTTTTCGTTCCATTCTGCCAAAAGCCGCGCATAAGTTTCAAATTGTTCCAGCATATGAGGCGTAAATTCTATCCCTACCGTTTTTTGTTCTTTTACTAAAAATTCACTGATGATACTCATTATTTTCCTCCCCTCTCTGTTTTTTGCGTTCTTGTTGGCTTAAATAAATCAATAATACAGAAATATCTGCCGGACTGACACCTGAAATACGCGAAGCTTGTCCGATATTATCCGGACGGATTTTTGCAAGCTTTTCCTGTGCTTCCTTACGCAGTCCGGTAATTGCCGCATAATCCATAGCAGGGCCAAGTTTTTTTACTTCCAAACGGCGCATTTCATCAATTTGCGCCTGCTGGCGTTTGATATAACCTTCATATTTTACGGAAATTTCTACCCGTTCAAAAACAGAAGAATCCAAATCAGGGCGCGTTTTATCAAAAGGCGTCAATACTTCATAATTTAACTGCGGCCGGCGAATCAAATCAATCAGTTTAACACCGGTTTTTAAAGCCGCTGTTTCACGTGAAACTAAAAGTGCATTAATTTCCTCTCCAGGTGCAATTACTGCTTTTTCTATTCTTTTCCGTTCTTCTTCACATAACTGCTGTTTTTCCAACAACCGCCGATATTTTTCTTCCGACACTAACCCTATTTTATAACCAATTGGCGTTAGCCGTACATCTGCATTATCCTGCCGCAGAATCAAACGGTATTCAGAACGTGAAGTCATCATGCGGTAAGGGTCTGAACAACCCTTTGTTACTAAATCGTCAATCAACGTACCAATATAGGAACTTGCACGGTCAAGAATCAATGGTTCTTTTCCCTGAACCGCCCGCGCCGCATTGATTCCAGCAACCAGCCCTTGTGCGGCGGCTTCTTCATATCCGCTGGAACCATTAAACTGTCCTGCGCCATAAAGTCCAGCAAAATCAAGAAATTCTAAGGACGGTTTCAATGCCAGCGGGTCGACGCAATCATATTCAATCGCATAAGCTGTACGCATTACTTCCGCTTTTTCCAGCCCTGTAATGCTATGAATTACTGCAAGCTGTACATCTTCCGGTAAAGAAGATGATAATCCCTGTAAATAAAGTTCCTCCGTATCCATACCGCAAGGTTCAATAAATATTTGGTGACGTTCTTTTTCAGCAAAACGCACAATCTTATCTTCAATGCTTGGACAATACCGAGGTCCAACTCCCTCTATTTTTCCGCCGTATAAGGGAGAACGGGAAAGATTATCTAAAATAATTTGTTTTGTCTCCGCGCCGGTATAAGTAATGTGGCAAACTGCTTTATTTTTCGGCGAATTAGGCGTATCAAAGGAAAACGGTACGGTTTTTTCATCTCCCGGCTGTTCCTCTAAAACAGAAAAATCTACACTGCGCCTGTGAATTCTGGAAGGCGTACCCGTTTTAAACCTGCGTGTTGGAATACCCAGTTGTTGCAATGCCTCTGAAAGAGCATTAGAAGGAAACATTCCGTCAGGTCCGCTTTCATAAGAAACATCGCCAACATAAACGCGACCTCCCAAAAATGTTCCTGTCGCAAGAATTACAGTTTTTGCCTCATATACTGCTTCTAAACGGGTTACAAGTTGCCATCCTCCTGTTGTTTGCTGTAAATCCATAATTTCGCCCTGGCGCACATCAAGATTTTTCTGTTTTTCTAAAGCATGTTTCATATAGCGGCTATAGTCTTTCCGATCAATCTGCGCACGCAGGCTATGTACTGCCGGACCTTTCCCAACATTCAGCATTCGGCTTTGTATCAGGGTTGCATCTGCTGCTTTCCCCATTTCACCACCCAATGCATCAATTTCCCGCACAAGATGGCCTTTTGATGTGCCGCCAATGGATGGATTGCATGCCATATTGCCAACCCAATCTAAATTAATTGTAAAAACAACTGTTTTTGCACCAAGCCGCGCGGCGGCCAATGCTGCTTCAATCCCTGCATGTCCTGCACCAATGACTGCCACGTCATATTTTCCAGCTAAGAATTCCACAATATCCTCCCCTAACTGTTGAAAACAAAATGAATAGCACGATATCCTTCTATATTTTTTATCGGCCTGAAATTTCATTTTTTATAATTACTTTATTTTCCTACACAGAATTTAGAAAATACTTCATTACTGACTGCTTCCGTTACCTTTTCCCCTGTCAGTTCCATCAAAGCTGCTAAAGCTTCGTCTGTACAAACATTCACTGCATCCAGCGTCATCCCTGATTCTAAAGCGATAATCGCTTCTTGTAATGCACCTGTCGCCCTGACACAGCAATTTCGCTGACGTTCGCTTGCAAGTATTCCCGCAGATGGATCAAGTTTGCTTGTCCCAATGATTTCAGAAACTTTTTCCTCCAACTTTTGATAACCCTCTCCTGTAGAAGCGGAAACCAACACAACATGAGAAATCAACAATTGTAACTGCTCTATGTCAATTTTCCATTCTTCTAAATCTGTTTTGTTGACTACTGCAATTGCGTCCCGTCCTGTTAGCATATGAAGCAATTCAAAATCCTGTTCTTCCAACGGCTGAGAGCAATCAAACACTGCCAATATCAGAGCGGCTTCTTTTATTTTTTCTTTTGCACGGTCAACGCCGATACTCTCAATCATATCGTCTGTTCTGCGCAGTCCTGCCGTATCTGAAATATGCAGTACAATATCTCCCAGCCGGACAGTTTCTTCAACAATATCCCGCGTTGTACCGGCAATCGGAGTTACTATAGAACGTTCTGTACCGGAAAGAAGATTCATCAATGTAGATTTCCCTACATTCGGCCTGCCGACAATAACCGTCTGCACACCTTCACGCAATGCTTTACCTGCATCAAACTGACTAATTTTTTCCTGTAATATAACATTAGCTGTTTTTAGCTGTTGCTTCAATTTCTCTGTTTCCAGTGTTTCAATATCTTCATCAGGATAATCTGCCCAAACAGACATATGTGCCGCACAAAAAAGTAACTTTTCTTTAATTTCTGCAATTTGCCTGCTCATTGCCCCTTCCCGAACAGCAATTGCGGCACGCGCCGCCTGTTCTCCGTTAGCGCCGATTATATTTTGAATACCTTCTGCTTGTGTTAAATCAATCTTTCCATTTAAAAAAGCTCGCTTTGTAAATTCTCCCGCTTCCGCAGGAACAGCGCCTGCTTTATAGACTGCACGAAGTACTTTTTGCAGGATAAACATACCGCCATGGCAAGAAAACTCTACTATATCCTCTCCCGTATAACTATGCGGTGCAGCAAAAACAAATGCAACAGCTTCATCAAGCACTTGTCCATTTTCAATAATTTTTCCATATGCACCGGTATAGCCGGCGGATTCCATTATCCCTGTTCCGCGCATTTTTTTAAAAACTGTTGAAGCAATTTTTCGTGCATCCGGTCCTGAAATACGGATAACTCCGATTCCGGCCGCGGCCTGTGCCGTTGCAATAGCGGCGATAGTAGAAGACATAATACAACCTCCCTGCTGATGTTTCACATGAAACATTCTGTAAATTCAACCCATTTACTTTTAAAATATACATAAAAATATTACTCGCTGTTTTTTTATTTGAAAACACTTCATTTTAATATTATCACTATCATGCATTATTCTGATTTACTTTTCTTTACGTTTTGGACTTTCATTAACCCATCTTATTCCTATCTTTTACTATCCCTTGCAATATCAAAAATGTTCAACTGCAATTATAATGTAAAAAAAATAGAAAAGGCGATTTCATTGCTGAAACCGCCTTTTTTCTTCACTTTCAAGCAATACACCAAAAAGCTTTTTCATGTATCAACTTTACTTATCAATGCGTCCGTAAAGCGGCGCTGAACCAAGGTCCTTTTTTTGTTCCTGCGGTTTTGCCGCTTCCGTCTGTGTCTGTGTCAAAACATCTCCGTTTTGCTGTGATCTATTCTGATAATTATTTTGTCGCGCACGGTTATTATACGGTCTATTATTGATGCCTCCCCGCTTATAATCACCAGATCGATTACCGCGGTAACCGCCTTTTCCGCGATATCCGCGGTTTTCACCTAACGGTTTAAAACCTTCTTCAAGGGAGATTACAACACAGCGGTTATTTTCTTCGCCGACAGAATGAGAAGTTGTCCCCTTAATCTTCTGCACAGCGGTATGTATAATTCTGCGTTCATAAGGATTCATCGGGTCAAGCGTTACACTCCTGCCATTGCGCTGTACCTGCGTTGCTGTACGGATTGCTAACGATTCCAGTGTTCTGGAACGTTTTTCACGATAATTACCCGCATTGATGGATACGCGGTAATAATTATCTCCGGCTCTGTTAGCAACAAGACCCGTCAAATACTGAATTGCATCAAGGGTCTCTCCGCGTCTTCCGATTAAAACGCCGTAATCTTCGCATTCAACGTTAATTTCCATACCTTGCTCTGTTTCTTCACAGGTTACTGCCGCATCTTCAAATCCCATATATTTTAAAATCGTTTTAAAATATGTAAATGCAGTGCTTGCGGCAGATTCTTCATAAGAAACCTTAACCTTTGCCGGTGCGCCTCCAAACAGGCCGAACGTTTTCTTTACCGGCATTTCAAGGATTTCCTTTTTTATTTCCGCGTCCTCAGGGGCATTTAGAAGCCGCAGGGCTTCTTCAAAAGCGGCGTCTACTGTTGTCCCTGTTGCAATCTGCTCATGAATCATTTTCTTTCCACCTCAAAATTATGAAAGGCTGTAGAAAAAATAATTTACTTTTCATCAATTTTTTTCATCAGCTTATTTTTGTTATATTCTTCTTTTGAACGTCTTTCAATCGTTTCATCAATCAGCAGTTCCGCCGCAACTTTTCTGGGGCTGTAAAATTTATTCATTACAAGCTGCTGCATAATACCGATCACACTGGAACAAAGCCAGTAAAAACCAACGCCGCCCGGTACTTGAAAGCCTATATACAGAGAAAATAAAGGTATACCTGCATTCATACATCCGGTCATTGCAACGTTTGACATTCCCGGATTATTTTTCTTTTGCTGGCGCGTAGTAATCCAGGACATCAAAAAAGAAGCAAGCCCCGCCGCAATAGGCACAATCCAAATCAACGCGGGATGATTGATATCTGGCGACTGAGTCAGGTCAAGTCCAAACACAGTAAATCCTCTTCTGAGTTGTTCGAAATCTACATTTGCAAGACCGGGTACCTGACCGGCAATTTTATCATGGTGGTTAATAATAATCATTTCAATGCCGTTGACATTGGAAGCTGCAACAATACCGAGGTTTTTCAAAGCTTCCCCCGCGGCTGTAATCACATCCGCAGATAAATGCGCAACATAAGTAAGGGGTCTGTAAATAACATTATATAATGCGACCATAACCGGCAACTGAATTAATAATGGAAGGCATCCCATACTGGCCATGGGATTCAGACCCTCGCGTTCATACAAAGCCTGTATTTCCTCATTCATCTTTATTTTATTCGTCGCGTACTTTTTTTGGATTTTTGCAATCTTTGACTGCATTCTGGTACTTTTCGCCATGCTGCGCTGCTGTTTAATTGCCGGCGGCAAAAGAATAATACGAACGATTAAAGTGATGATAAAAATAGAAACACCGTAATTACCGAAAATATTGTAGACTAAATTCATCAGCCATGCAATGGGCTGATACAAAAGTATGTTCAGTATTTCACTCAAGTAAAAAATCCTCCGTCACGGTTTATTTACTTCTTTTTCTTCGGCGGCACCGGATCATAGCCGCCCGGATGATAGGGATGGCATTTCAGCAGCCGTTTTAAGGCAAACCAACTCCCTTTCATTGCTCCATGAATCTTAATAGCCTCCAGCGCATACTGAGAGCAGGTCGGCCGGAACCTGCAGGAAGGCGGGAAAAAAGGAGAAATGCACTTTTGATAAAAACGGATAACGCCCATTAATATAAATTTCACTTCAACACACCGGCCGCAGTAAGATGTTTGCGCATAACGCTTTCAATTTCATGGCTTTTAAGTTTATATGTTCTGGCGCGCGCAACAAAAACAATATCCCAATTCCCCGAAATCTGCGGAGCAAGCCCGGCATAGGCTGCCCGAATCACACGGCGCGCTCTGTTGCGCACCACTGCATTTCCAATTTTTTTACTCGTAGTTATGCCAATACGGCAATTACCCGCGCGGTTCTTATACACATAAGTAACCAGCGCAGGATTGGCAAATGATTTTCCCCTTGCATAAAGGCGGCGAAAATCCCTGTTCTGTTTCAACGTTATTATTTTTGCCAATGGAAAACCTTCTATCAACAGAAGCTCGTGCCGTATCTCTGCCCGGCGCGGGTGCGCCTTCAATTAATAAGAGAGGACTTTTCTGCCCTTGGCACGGCGGCGGGCCAACACTTTGCGGCCGTTTCTTGTCGCCATTCTTTTACGGAAGCCGTGTTCTTTCTGAGCATGGATTTTTTTCGGCTGATAGGTTCTTTTCATACTGACACCCTCCTTTCGAGGCGTAACCTTGCAAGATAAGATTATATAACAATATCCGGTGAATTGTCAACCGTAAAATCTCGTAAAACCATAGAAAAAACCTTCTTTTTTCCGCCTTTTTTTCAAGTAGAGCCTGTACTGCAGCAGCAAACCCTTTCCATATGATTTTCCTGACGGTTTGGAATTGAAAAAATTTTTTAAATATGCTACAATAAAGAATAATAGGTTCATGCGCATATTTACTGCGCTCCAATCCAAAATGTCAGCTTTTTATATCAAACACAGCCCTGTCCGCCTGCGCTGTCCGGGTCTGTTTTTCATTATATTTTTATAGAATCAGGAAAATCCCTGAAAGTTAGAGGAGTTGTGACGATGGAATCCTTCAAGGAAGTTTGGGAGCTCGTCCGGGAATACTGCAGATCAAAAGTATCCGAAGTGGCGTTTAATACATGGATCAGTGAAATCCAGCCTGTAAAAATGGAAAATAACGAAGCCGTAGTCTTTGTTCGTGCCAACTTTCAGCGCAAAATTATTTCATCCATGTACAGCGGGCTGATTGGCGAAGCCTTTGAAAACACCGTTGGATTTCCCATGAGCTTGAAAGTTGTTACCGGAGAAGAAGGCTATATTCCCGAAGGGGAAGAAAATCAGAAAGAAACAGTATCTTTACCTGTACAGGGCCCTGATTACGATTACACTTTCAATACTTTTATCGTCGGTTCCTCCAATAACCTTGCTTATGCCGCCGCCCAAGCAGTTGCGGCAAAACCTGCCGGCATTTATAATCCGCTTTTTATCTATGGAAACTCCGGCCTTGGCAAAACTCATCTTCTTAATGCTATCTGCCATGAAATTAAAGAAAAAAATCATAATGTCCGCATCCTTTATACCCGCGGCGAAGATTTTACCAACGAGCTGATTAATTACATAGCAGCAAAAAATACCGCCGAATTTCATAATAAATACCGAAACTGCGATGTTTTACTGGTAGACGATATTCAATTTATTGCCGGCAAAATTCAAACGCAGGAAGAGTTTTTCCATACCTTCAACAGCCTTTATCAGGACGGCAAACAGATCGTTCTGACCTCTGACCGGCCGCCGAAAGAAATCCAAACCCTTGAGGACAGGCTCCGCACCCGTTTTGAGTGGGGATTGCTTACGGATATCCAGCCGCCTGATTTTGAAACGCGCGTTGCCATCCTCAAGCGCAAAGCTCAGCTTTTGGATATTGATATCCCCAACGATGTTGTGGAATATATTGCAGAAAAACTCAAAACCAATATCCGCCAGCTGGAGGGTACTGTCAAAAAAATCAAGGCATACAGCGGTATCGGCCATACCCCTTCCATTATTCTTGCACAGAATGCCATCCGCGATATTCTCAGTGATAATCAGCCGACACCAATTACTGTTGAAAAAATTATTATGGAGGTCAGCCGTACTTTTAATGTAAGCACGGATGACATCCGTTCCAATAAACGTTCTTCCAACATTTCAAAGGCAAGACAAATTTCTATGTACGTTGTGCGTGAAATTACCGCTATGCCTATGGAATCCATTGGCGCTGAATTCGGCGGCAGGGACCATTCTACTGTTATTTATGCTCTGAATCAGGTAGAAAAATTGATGCAGAAAGACAGCAAAACCCGTGCCGCTGTGAATGATATTATTAAAAATATCCGCGATAAATAATTAACCGTGCATTTTGCACCTTTTAACATTTTCTGTGGAAACGCCGGTTTCTCAAGTTTACATAACTTTCAACTTTTTCCACAGTTTTTTCCACTTTCCACATATGCTTGTCCACTGCGGGTGTGGAGAAGTAAAATTACCCTGTGTTTTCAAACAGCACGCAAACTGCGGCTCAACAAAAGGGATTGTCCCAAAACCCTTGTCCCATCGGCAAACCGCAGTTTTTGCACAGTTTGAACAGCCCCTAATACTATTACTGTAATTAATCTTTCCTATCTTTTGTTAACGGAGGAAAAAAATGAAAATCATCTGTAACACCCAGCAATTATCAGAAGCTTGTTTAAATGTTCAGCGGGCAGTATCTACAAAATCCACAATTCCTGCGATTGAAGGTATTTTGCTTAATGCAGGTTCCGGCGTACTTTCCGTTACCGGATATGACCTTGAGGTAGGTATTCATACGTCGCTGAACGTCCGTGTTGAAGAATCCGGCAGCATCATTTTAGGCGCAAAGCTTTTCTGTGATATTTTACGTCGTTTGCCGGATGAAACTGTTACCATTGAAACAGATGAACGCCAAATGGCTGTTATTTGCAGCGGTCAGGCAGAATATTCCCTGATTGGTATCTCTGCAGATGAATATCCGGAATTACCTGCTATTGAAGTGGACAATCCGCTGATTATTTCACAAAGCCTCTTAAAGGACATGATTCGCCAGACTATTTTTGCAGTTTCTACCAGTGATGCAAAACCGGTGCACACGGGTATTAAATTTGAGCTGACGGAAAATCAGATACGTCTGGTTGCTGTAGACGGTTACCGCCTTGCAATGCGTACAGAAACGATTATTTATCAAGGGGATTTCATCTCCTTTGTGGTACCTGCGAAAACTTTAAATGAAGTTACCAAATTATTAAGCGAAACGGAAGAAAATATAGAAATAGGCGTTGGCAAACGCCATATTATCTTTAAAATTGAAAATTACAACGTAATATCCCGCCTATTAGACGGTGAATTTTTAGATTACCGTGCAGCGGTGCCCGCGTCTTCAACTACAACAGCGAGAGTAAATACCAGGAAACTGACGGATATGGTTGACCGCACTTCCCTGATTATTACAGATCGGCTCAAAAGCCCTCTGCGCTGTATTTTTTCAGAGGATTCTATTAAAACCTCCTGCATTACATCTATAGGCAAAGCGATGGATCAGATTGATGCAAATATTGAAGGCGCTCGGGTAGAAATCGGCTTTAATAATCGGTATTTTTTGGATGCATTGCATGCGGCGGATACAGATGAACTGCGTATTGAACTCAACGGCGCTTTGTCGCCGATGAAAATACTGCCGCCGGAAGGGGAAAGTTTTCTGTTCTTAGTACTTCCGGTTCGGCTCAAAAGCGAATAACAACCGTTTTAAAACGGGGTAAGGCAGTGGTAAAACGAATGAATGAGAAACAAAACGAGGGTATGGAAATTGTAGAAATTGATTCCGATTTTATCCGTTTAGACTCCCTGTTAAAGCTTGGCGGCGGCGTTGTTACCGGCGGCCAGGCAAAGTACCCGATTCAGGATGGGGAAGTTAAAGTAAACGGGAATGTTTGCACCATGCGCGGCAAGAAAATGCGTGATGGGGATATGGCGGAATATCAGGGAATCAAATATTTGGTACGCGCAAGATGATTGTCAGCGAGCTGGAAGCAGAAAATTTCCGGAATCTTAAAAAATTAAGCTTTTTGCCCTGCGGGCAGGTTAATATCATTTACGGAGAAAATGCGCAGGGAAAAACCAACCTGATTGAAGCAATTTGGCTGTTTACCGGAGGCAAAAGCTTTCGGGGTGCAAAAGACAGCGAGCTGACAGCGTTTGGGGAGGAGAAATGCACGCTCGGTCTGAATTTCTATGGAGCGCAAAGGGAACAGTCTGCGGAAATTAAGATTGAAAAAAAACGTATGGCTGTGCTGAATGGAATAGGACTTGCTTCTGCGGCACGGCTGGCAGGGAATTTTTGCGCCGTAGTATTTTCACCTGTTCATCTTTCTTTAGTAAAAGACGGGCCGCAAGTTCGACGTAATTTTCTTGACGCCGCCATTTGTCAGATTAAACCCCGTTATGCCGGTTTTCTTGCAGATTATAAGCGCGCACTGCTTCAGCGCAATGCATTGCTGAAAGATTTACAGTTTCACAGTGAATTATATGATTTGCTTGATGTATGGGAAGATAGGCTTTCACGTCTTGGGGCGGCAATTTTAGCGCACCGGCTGAATTATATCAGCACACTGGCGCCGGTTTGTGCAGAAATTTATGAGGGCCTGTCATCGTCGAGGGAACAATTCCATATCAGCTATCAGGCAAGTGTAGAAAATATGCAAAACACTGCGCGGGAAGGAACTGCTCAATGTTTACAGGAAGCTTTCAAACATGCGCGTGTACGGGATATTGCATCAGGGGTTACGTCCTGCGGGCCGCATAGAGATGATTTAGTGATAGATATTAACGGAATATCTGCAAGAACTTATGGTTCGCAGGGGCAGCAGCGCTCCTGTGTGCTGGCAATGAAGCTGGGGGAAGCGGCGCTACTTGAAAAATCAGCAGGAGAACCGCCTGTTATTTTATTGGATGATGTTATGAGTGAATTGGATTCCAGCAGGCAGGATTATGTTCTTAATCATATCAGAGGGAGCCAGGTTTTTATTACCTGCTGCGAACCTACGCCTGCTCTGCGCGGCGGGGGAAAAGCTTTTTCCATGTCGAATGGGATTTTACAACCAAAGTGAGGCGAGGATATGTATTTGCATTTGGGGCAGGACACAGTGGTTACATTTGATGATATTATTGGTATTTTTGATTTGGAAACCGCAACTATCGGCAAATCGACGAGGGACTATCTGAAAAAAGCAGAGGATAATAGAGAAGTTGTAAATGTTTCTTATGAACTGCCGAAGTCCTTTGTTGTATGCGCGGACCCTGAAAAGAAAGATAAAAAAATAGTGTATATTTCTCAAATTTCATCTTCTACCTTGCTCAAACGCACAGCATATATTGAGAGTATTTCCAACGTTAAGGAAATTCTGAAAGGATAGTACCGCGCCGCCCGTAACAGGCGGACGTTTGTATAAATGAACGCGCCGGTTCGGCGAATGAATATGAAATTGGAGGTCAAAGCCTTGGACAATTTTGAAAATCAGGAAAATAACATCATAGATACCAGTGTGGAAGAAGCTTATGACGCGTCTGCCATTCAGGTATTGGAAGGGCTGGAGGCTGTCAGAAAACGTCCGGGCATGTATATCGGTTCCACAGGTCCGAAAGGATTGCATCATCTGGTGTATGAAATTGTGGATAACTCGATTGACGAGGCCCTCGCCGGTTTCTGTACAGATATTACGGTTGATATTTTGCCCGGCAATGTTATTTGTGTAAAGGATAACGGGCGCGGTATTCCGGTAGGAATGAACGAACAGAAGGGCATCCCTTCCGTTACCCTTGTTTTAACCGTACTGCATGCGGGCGGTAAATTCGGCGGCAGCGGTTATAAAATTTCGGGCGGTCTGCATGGGGTAGGTTCTTCTGCCGTTAATGCCCTTTCAGAATGGTTTGAGGTTGAAGTTTCGCAAAATGGGCATATCTATAAGCAAAGGTTTGAACGCGGGCAGATAATGACGCCGCTGGAAATTATCGGAGATACCAGTGAAACCGGTACAAAAATTACATTTAAAGCAGATGACCAAATTTTTACGGAAACAGATGTATATGAATATGAAGTCCTTTTGCGCCGCCTGCGTGAACAGGCATTTTTGAATGCAGGGCTTCGTATTGTATTGACAGACAGCCGTGACCCGGAAAACGTGCTCAGTGAGGAGCTTTGCTATCACGGCGGTATCCGCAGTTTCGTTGAATTTATTAACGAAAGCAGAGGAATGTCGCCTTTGCATCCTCAACCAATTTATATTTCAACCTCTGATTCTGACAGAAGCGCTGAAGTTGCATTTATGTATAACGAAAGCTACAATGAAACTTTGGTTAGCTTTGCAAATAATATTCATACCACAGACGGCGGTACGCATGAAACCGGCTTTAAAACTGCGCTGACCCGTGTGTTTAACGATTATGGCAGAAAGTATAATATCCTCAAGGAAGGGGATAAAAATTTAACCGGCGACGATGTGCGCGAGGGAATCACCTGCGTTATCAGCGTCAAATTAAAAGACGCTCAGTTTGAAGGGCAGACGAAAGCAAAGCTTGGCAATACGGATATGGCACAGCTTGTTTCTTCTATGACTTATGAACGGCTGATGACTTATTTTGAAGAAAATCCGGCAGTTGCAAAAGCAATCTTCAATAAAGCGCTGGAAGCGTCCCGTGCAAGGGAAGCGGCAAGGCGTGCAAGGGATTTGGCGCGTAAGAAATCAGCAATGGAAAGCAATTCTCTGCCGGGTAAGCTTGCAGACTGCATTGAAAAAAATGCAGAGTTTACTGAGCTTTATATCGTCGAGGGCGATTCTGCGGGAGGTTCCGCCAAAAACGGGCGTGACCGGCGGTTCCAGGCAATTCTTCCTTTGTGGGGCAAAATGCTGAATGTTGAAAAAGCAAGATTGGATAAAGTATACGGCAATGAAAAGCTTATGCCGGTAGTTATTGCTTTGGGTACAGGCATTGGCGATGAATTTGATATTGAAAAACTCCGTTATGATAAAATTATTATTATGGCCGATGCGGACGTGGACGGCGCCCATATCTGCACACTGCTTTTAACGTTTTTCTTCCGTTATATGCGCCCGTTGGTAGAACAGGGACATATTTATATCGCCCAGCCGCCGCTGTTCCGCGTGGCAAAGGGGAAAAAACACTTTTACGCTTATACGGAAAAAGAACGGGACCAGTATATTGACGAGCTGAACGGAAGCTGTGAAGTCCAGCGTTATAAAGGTCTTGGTGAAATGGATAAGGATCAGCTTTGGGAGACAACCATGAATCCGGAAAAACGTATTATGCTCAGGGTTACAGTAGAGGATGCCCTTAAGGCAGATGAAACGTTCTCTATCCTCATGGGCGATAAGGTAGAGCCGCGGCGTGATTTTATTGAAAAGAACGCAAAATATGTGGATAACCTTGATATTTAGTAGGTGTTGAAAAAATAAGGAATCAAACTGTTATGCACAGGCAGGCGGTTTGAGATATGGATAAGGGTGACGAAAGAATGAATGCTGATGACCAGATTTTCCAAAACCAGCAGATTAAGGATGTTGATATTGACGATAAAATGAAACGATCCTATCTGGATTATTCCATGTCTGTCATTGTCGGGCGTGCTCTGCCGGATGTACGGGACGGTTTAAAGCCTGTGCATAGGCGAATCCTGTATACCATGTATGAAAACAGCCTATGGCCAGAAAAACCATACCGCAAGTGCGCGGATACGGTAGGTTCCGTTTTGGGACGTTATCATCCTCACGGCGATGCGTCTGTGTATGACGCGTTGGTTCGTCTGGCACAGGATTTTTCTATGCGCTATATGTTGGTAGATGGCCATGGTAACTTCGGTTCCGTGGACGGAGACCCGCCGGCGGCTTACCGTTATACAGAAGCGCGAATGAGTAAGATTTCCCTGGAAATGCTGTCGGATATTGATAAAGAAACCGTTAATTTTGAATCCAACTACGATGACCGTCTGAAAGAGCCGGTTGTCCTGCCTACCCGTTTCCCAAACCTTTTGGTGAATGGTTCTACAGGTATTGCCGTTGGTATGGCTACCAATATCCCGCCCCATAATTTAAAAGAAGTTATCAACGGTATGTGCGCGATGATTGATAATCCGGACATCAGCCTTGATGAATTGATGACCCATATCAAAGGTCCGGATTTTCCAACCAGCGGTATTATTATGGGAAAAAAGGGAATCCGCGCCGCCTATGCTACAGGACGCGGAAGGGTAACTGTACGGGCACGGACGGAAGTAGTAGAAAACTCGAACGGGCGCTGTTCTATTGTGGTTACAGAATTGCCCTATCAGGTCAATAAGGCAAAGCTAATTGAAACAATTTCAGATTTAGTGAAAGATAAACGGATTGAAGGTATTTCCAGTATCAACGACCATTCTGACCGTAAAGGTATGCATATTCAAATTGATTTAAAAAGGGATGCCAATCCGCAGATTGTTTTGAATCACCTATTTACTTTTACACAAATGCAAACCACCTTTGGCGTGATTATGATTGCATTGGTGGATAAACAGCCCCGTGTCCTTTCCCTGAAAGAAATGCTCCAGCATTATATTAATTTTCAGTGTGAAATTATTACCCGCAGAACGCGCTATGATTTGAAAAAAGCGCAGGATCGTGCTCATATTCTGGACGGTTTGATGATAGCCCTTGATTTTATTGATGAAGTAATCGCCATTTTACGTGCATCCAAATCCATTGCAGAAGGTAAAGAATCTTTAATGGAGCGTTTTGGATTGGATGAGGTACAGGCGGCAGCGATTGTTGCTATGCGTTTGGGGCAGTTAACCGGTTTGGAACGCCAGAAGCTTGAGGAAGAGCTTGCCATGCTGCGTGAAAAAATTGCAGAGTATTTGGATATTCTTGCTCATGAAGAACGGGTGCTTTCTATTGTGAAAGAAGAAGCTCTTGTTCTCGCAAATAAATATTCAGATGAACGCCGGACAGAAATTCTTTCCGTCAGCGGTGAAGTGGATATTGAAGATTTAATTACCGAAGAAACTTGCGTTGTTACCCTATCAACGCTTGGTTATATTAAGCGCCAGCCGGTAGATGCATATCATACCCAGAGGCGCGGAGGACGAGGCGTTACAGGCGCAACCTACCGCGAGGCGGACTATACAGAAACGATGTTTACCTGTTCTACCCATGATTATATTATGTTCTTTACCAATACCGGGCGTGTTTATCGTCTGAAGGCTTATGAGGTGCCGGAAGGAAGCAGAACCTCAAAGGGTATGAACATTATCAATATACTTCCGGTGGAACAAACTGAGAAAGTAACCGCTATGATTAAGGTTGCCGCATTTGAGGAAGGCAAATATCTCTGCATGGTTACACGCCGCGGCGTAATTAAACGTACGGACCTTGGCGCATACAATACCGCGCGCAAAGGCGGCGTTATTGCTATAGATTTAGATGAAGGCGATGAACTTGCATGGGTACGCCTGACAGATGGCAATGATGATTTAATTGTTGCAACCCGCAAAGGCATGGCCATCCGTTTTAATGAAAACGATGCGCGGGCAATGGGCAGAACCGCACGCGGCGTAAAAGCTATTCAACTTGATGAAGGCGATGAAGTAATCGGCATGAGTGTTGCCAGAGACGGCGGCACACTGCTGACGGTAAGCGAAACAGGCTATGGCCGCCGTAGTGAGCTGACAGATTACCGCGTACAGAGCAGGGGCGGCAAAGGCTTGATTAATTACCGTACGCAGGAATACGGCGATGTTGCCGCAATTAAAGTAGTGGATGACGAAGATGATGTAATCTTAATATCATCCAATGGTATTATCATCCGCATCCCTGTTTCTGAAATTAGTAAATTCTCACGTCCATCCAAAGGCGTTATTGTTATGAAGGTTCCCGAAGATGAAAAAGTTGTAACTCTTTCTCGTGCCGAGCATGAGGAAGAAAATGAAGAAGAACCGTTAAACGAGACAGGATCAATAGAAGAAACGCCTGAAATTGAAAAAGTAACAGAAGAATAAAAAAGTAAGCCATCGGAAATTTTAGCAGATTTTCGATGGCTTTTGCCTATGATAATTGAAATATATTCAATCATCAGATATATAGACAAATTCTTGCTGATATTTAATAAAAAGACAGCTAAGATGATTCATCGACGGGAGATGACGGCATATGGAAAGTGTAATTAAAAGGTTTTTTTGATGAAATAAAGTTAAATGAAAGCAGATTTTAGGAAAAAGAGGAATATACACGTGCATAGGGTAAGCTTTGCAAATTTGAAGAAAAATTAAACCAAATCTTGACGGGAAAAGAAAAAGAACTGTTTTATGAACTGATGAATGTAGAAAGCGAGCTTGCAGGCACGACAGCGATAGAATATTCTATGATAGGTTTTAAATGGGTGGAAAATAAATAATGGAAATGATTCTTGAATAAGCAATAAAATACAAAAAAGCCGGAAACCATGTAAAAATGATTTTCGGCTTTTTCGTTTGCCCCTTTTCAAAAAAATATTAAATCTGAAGTTTTTTTTTGAGGAGGGTAATTGCATATATTCCCCAAAAAGAGTGCGGCGCCTTTTTAGGAGTACAGATTTTATTCTATTTTGGATTATGTGTATTTTTATTAATTGAACGTAAACATTATATTAACATATTTTCTTTGGCCGGTTTAGCATAATTTGGCGTATAAATGTGCGCAGGTATGGTCAAAATAGCATTGGAGGTGTTCATGAAGTGAAAAAATCATCAATGTTTAAAGAATCGGGAAAGCACAATTTTTTTCGGAAATATGGTTACTATATGGTTTTAGCCGTTTGCGTACTAAGTGTCGGTGTTGCTGGCTGGGTAGGTATAAAGAAAATGACAACGCCCCCAACAGAGCGTATTATTTCCACTACTGTAGTAAACAACAGCGAAGGTGAAAAGAAAGCGGGCGTTAATGTCAGCGGTGTTGAAAAAGAAACGACAACAGCAGAATTAACAACAGCGAAAAGTAAAACAGAAACAAAAACGACAACAAAAACTTCATCAGCAACAACAAAATCAAACGTGCAAACTACCCTTTCCTCTGAGGCATTGGATGCCGCAGCAGGTAAACCCTATGAAAGCTATTACATGGCGCCGATTGGAAACGGCGTAACAAAAGCATACAGCAATGGGGAATTGGTTTATTCTGAAACAATGAATGATTGGCGCGTACACAATGGAACGGATTTTAAAGCAGAAAAAGGAGACCCTGTAAAGGCAATTACAGACGGTATTGTGTTGGATGTTTATGAAGACAGTTTGATGGGCGTTATTGTAGAAGTTAACCATGGAAATGGAGTTATTGTAAAATACTGCGGATTATCAAAGAATCCGCCGGTAAAAAAAGATACTTCCCTGACAATGGGACAAACGATTGGTACGGTTGGAGAAATTCCGGTGGAAAGTGTGGAACAATATCATTTACATCTGGAAGTAACCATTGACAAAAAACAAATTGACCCCGCGTCTATTTTAAAAGCAAATTAAATTAGGAAAGGGTACTGCTCAAGCAGTGCCTTTTTTTTCCGGCATAAGTTTCTTCATGAATACTTCAGTGGAAGTATTACCGGAACGGTTAAACCGTCCAAGTGCAAACAGTTTTTCCGGATCATTGGATGAAATATAATTCACTTTTTCTTCACATGTCAGTGCGGCTTTGAAACCTAATTCTTCAATTACCGGCAAACCTTCTTTACTATAAAAACCAAAAGGATATGCAATTACCTTGGGGATAACATCTGCATTGTCTTTCAGTACCTTCTGCAATTTGGCCAAATCATCGCGAAGCGCCGCCTGATATTGTTCTGTTGATTCCCCTGCCTTTTTTCTGCATCCTTTGCGTTCTCCGTTTTTGTGCATATCGTAAGTATGATTGCCGATTTCAATATTCCCTGAATCAGAAAGGGTTTTGATGTCATTCCATGTCAAATGTGCATAAGAGAGATTTGTGTCAATAGTTTTGCTGTGATTCTCTGAATTTATACCGATAACAGAAATAACAGCTTTCATATCTAATTCTTTCAGAATGGGCAAAGCGTTTACAAGATTATTTAGAAAACCATCGTCAAAAGTAATAATCACAGGCTTTTCCGGCAAAGATGTGCCTTCATAAACATAATTAACTAAATCAGCAATAAAAATAGAAGTATATCCGTTTTCTTTTAAATAAAGCATATCCTGACGGAATAACTGTGTAGAGATAACGTAAGCTTCCCCGGCATGGGCATTGTCAAAAATACTGTGGTACATAAGAATAGGCACTGTGATTTCCTTTTCAGCGTCGCCGGCAAAAATAAAATTTTGCTGAATAACAGCAAGCCCTTGCGCAAAAAGTACTATTGCAATCAATAGGGCGCCAAAGCGAAGCCAAACTTTTTTTCTGATGATACAGGTATAATACATTAAAAGAAACCCCAATCCGCAAATTTTCTGGTTTTTATAAATATACGGGAATAAAGGCGGAGGTATGTTCTTTTTTGTACAAAACAAAATGCCTGTCCATAAAATTTAAAGACAGGCAAATTTTTTAACATTTCAAAAAAGAATAGTTGAAAATTAATCGGAAAGGATTTTTTTCAGTATGGTATCGATACCCATTTTAAAACCGGCGGAAAAATAGCTGATGTTCTGTATATTTTGCAGTTCATATGCCGTTTCTTCCATATCTTCAAAAAGGTCACGGACGTTAGGTGGTAAAAGAGATGAAACGGTTTCTTCTTTGGCGATTAAAGCTATAACTTTTTCTGTATAATCCTGCGGCAGAATTTCGCTGACAGCTTCAACCATTTTTTTATGGAATACACCGGAGCTTTTATTTTCCATTAAGTAGCCCTCCATACCGGTACTCAGCAATATTCTTAAAGATTTATGTAAATTTATTAATACTAATTTTTGTAGAATTGAACATAATTTGCACGAAAAAGTGCAAATTTTAAACAAATAATTCAGAATTACTGGTATCTTGCGCTTGACTTTCGAGATTTTCAGGATATAATTGCATTATAAGAGGATAAGAAAAATTATGAAATATAATGAAAGTTGAGTGAGTAATAACCTTTAAATTATGTGATTTATTTGATATTTTTAACACTGTATTTTTTCGTTTCACTAAAGTCAGAATTTTGAAGCGCTGTTGTATCAATGAAAATATCTGCACTAACGTTCAACGCATTACAGATATTTCTTAAATCGTCGGCGTACATTCGTTGTCTGCCATCTAACATTGCATTAAATTTTTCTATTGGGATACCTGCTTTCTGAGCCACAAAAGCCTGTTTTAATTGATGTTCCATAATATAATTACGAACTTTCTGATAAACACACATAATTCTTCCTTCTTTTCCAGAAATTCTTAAATTATCACAATAATAGCACAGAAATACTGGAATGTCAATCAGTATTCCAGTATTTCGTGATTTTTATATTTGTTATTGTGTGTTATGACATCATGAAATAAGGAGAAACAAATATGAAAAATACAGTAGGTTCCCGCATTCGGTCTTACCGAGAAAAATGCAATTTGAGCCAGAAGGATCTCGGCAGACTGATTGGCGTGAGTAATACAAGAATTTCGAATTGGGAGAAAGGAATTAACAATCCAGATGTGGAATTGCTTGTAAAAATTTGCTATGCGTTAAAAGTATCACCGGATATGTTGTTAGATGTGCATTTAAAAGAAGAAGAGTTCACTGAGCATGAAAAAGAACTGATATTTCGCTACCGTCATAAGATAGAAATGCAAAGCGCTGTTGATAAATTGCTGGGTATGGATGATGATAAGCATAGTGAAATCAACGTTTAAAAATAGACGGATATAAAATAAATAGCTGTTTGATAATTTAACAATAAATGAGGAGTAAATTTAAAGCGAAAGATATAATTAACGATAGATAGACGAATTTGGTCAATCCTATTTCATATAAAATAAACATATATTATAGTTTTAAGAGTGGTTGTTCTTTCAATGATATGTGTTTTTTAATAAAAAAGCAAGTTGCATTTTATTAGCAAACTTGCCGGCTGTTGACAATATCGGATTTTCTGCTATAATAAACATAGAGGGCAGCACCACAAAGTGGTTAGCCCAAAGTTAGTTGCAAAATAAGCCACTACCTTTTGGCGGAGGGTGGCTTATTTTTTTGCACTAAAATCAGAATCCTTAATAAGTACCAGTATTACTACCAATAAAACTAAGTATTCCACGTGCCTCACCTCCTTCCCTGACCAAAAAATCAAGGAATGGTGAGCTAACCACCCGTTTGCTGTCCTCTACAAATAATATCATATCAGATACACAAGGGCTTGTCAATCACTTTGTGGTTTATCTTATGGTACAAGATACTTTGTTTATGCTCTGGTTAATATAAAATAAATAGTTTTTTTAGAGCGGTTGTGCTTTTGGATAAAGGTTTTTCATATAAAAACAGGCCTGCGGTTTTATCTGCGAGCTTGCTGACTGTTGACAATATGAGATTTTTTGCTATAATAAACATAGAGGGCAGCACCACAAAGTGGCTAGCCCAAGTATCGCATAAATAACCGCGACCTTTGGCTGGGGGCGGTTATTTTTTTGCACTAAAATCAGAATCCTTAATAAGTACCAGTATTACTACCAATAAAACTAAGTATTCCACGTGCCTCACCTCCTTCCCTGACCAAAAAATCAGAGAATGGTGAGCTAACCACCCGTTTGCTGTCCTCTACAGGTAACATCATATCAGACACACAAGGGTTTGTCAATCACTTTGTGGTTTATCTTGTGACACAAGATACTTTGTTTACGCTCTGGTTAACATAAAACAAAATGCATACCGTTGTGCCAGATGCACAGAAATCGGCATGCGTTTTTATTTGTCCCATTATAGAAGAATTTCAAAATAATATTTTTTAAATTGGAACAAGGTTTTAAGATTGTTGTAATTCCTTTTGTTTTTTTTCAAAATCTTGAAGTAAATCTTGTTCCGAAACATGTAAAATCTGACAAAGACAAGCCAATTCATAATCAGTGACGATGCGTTCATTTCTTTCAATCCTGCTAACTGTTTGTTGATCCACGTTTATACCCATAATTTGCATTTTAGCAGCTAATTCCCCTTGTGTTAAATTAGCTTTTATACGCTGAAATTTAAGTTGTTTGTAAATAATATTATGATTGTTTACAAAAGAATTTTTTTATTTCAGCAACTTATGTTTATATAATGTGATATATCTATTCTTCATCCCAATTAAACAATTCATTTGGTGAAACTTTTAAAATTTTTGCTAAGGCGCGGATTTCTATATCAGTTACTGAACGTTGACCGGATTCAAGTCTGGAAATAGAACCACGGCAAATATATACGGCAATTAATTCCAATTTATCAGCCAACTCTTGTTGCGATAAATTTGCATTTTCCCGTGCTAATTTAATATTTTTTCCAATAATGTTTAATTCAGGTTGTGCAGTAATTCTTTTCATAAAATTTCCTCTTTGTCTTGACTATTGGACAAATTTATTGTATCTTATTATTAAAAGAATATTGTCCTACTGATAAGACAATTTTTATACAATTCATTTTTTGTTTTTTGGATATGGTTTAGGGATGTCTGTGCGACCTAAAAGATAATCGGTAGAAACATTGTAATAATCTGCAAGGTCACATAAAATTTGTGTTGGTATATCCCTGTCGCCAAGTTCATAATGACAATAAGTCATTCTTCCAATATTTAGTTGTTTAGCTATATCTATTTGTTTTAAATCTTTGTCAATTCTTAAATCTTTAATTCTTTTATATCTCATAGTTATCCCTCAAATAGATTATATATGTAACCATTTTGGTTACATATATAAGCACCATATTGGGTCAAAAATTTAAAATACTATTTTAAAAAATAAATAAAATTCTCATTTTTTTTATAAATTGAAAACTACATTGCTATCTTCTGCGGGATATTCCCGTTTTGTATTGAGTTTTTTGTCGTTTTGTCATGAAAATGCTTCGTGTTCTATTTTTCGAAGCATTGCGGGGCGTAATCCAACGCCCCGCCGCCGTAAGGCGAATAAAAACCAAAATTTACTAAACCATCACCTGCTGGGTATTCCCGCTTTATATAATTCCTCTCTGTCTTTTTGTTAAAAATGCTTCACATCCCATTTCGTGAAGCATTGCGGGGCGTTTCCAACGTCCCGCCGCCGTAAGGCGAATCATTTCTGTTTTTTTATTATTATGGTTCATATTAATTTCATTCATAATTCAATATCACAATAAAGGAGAATACATTCATGCAAACTAAAAGCAATAACCTGTTTATTCCTGAAGAATCTTATATGGAAATTAAAATTCGTTATTTTCCAATTATTCTTTATAAAAAAATAATTAAAATTTCACAGAAAAATCACATTTCAATAGGTAATT
Organism: uncultured Eubacteriales bacterium; assembly: GCA_934546985.1. Lineage (GTDB taxonomy): Bacteria > Bacillota > Clostridia > Oscillospirales > Acutalibacteraceae > CAKTEE01. Next base: position 214,696 of record CAKTEE010000003.1, on the reverse strand, counting down.
TGATAAAACAGTGTTGTGAATTTGCCCTAAACTGTATGGAAGAAGAGGATATACGTGAAAAATAAATTTCTTAATCTTTTATTAACCAGTGATTATGCAGATATCATGTTCCGCATGTTTCCCGATGATTATAGGGAAAGGCTCAATGCTCTTGAAAAGAAAGAAGAAGAGTTTCAGGCGTTACTTACGCCGGAACAGCAGAGTCAATACAATATCATTTCTGATATTCAAAACGATGTACTGCAAATGAGTAGCGATGGTCACTTTCTATTTGGTTTTAAGTTTGGAATGAATTTGCTTTTAGAATCCATACATTTTGATGATAATTCTTGATTTTTCAACAACCCTTACTCTTGCCTGTGCAAAACAAATGCTAATGTTTTGAAGAAGGGAAAATTGACAGCAAAACGGTCTGCACGTTGTTCAAGTGCAGACCGTTTTCTCTTGTCTTTTTGCATAGCAAAAAAAGATAATAATTCTGTAAAAGAAATTTATCAGGCGGCATTTTTCGCCGCTATTTTATAAATTAGCCAATAAAACTTTACAATCTGTTAACTGATTGACAGTCAGTCAGTTATATAATAAGGTTGATTTAAGAGAATAGGAGAGATTTTGTTTTGAGGAGTATAAAATCACCGGATGAACGTAAGCTGGAAATTATACGTTCTGCGAAAGAATTGTTTGTGGCAAATGGAGTAGAAAAAACATCCGTCAGCCAGATTGTAAAAAATATCGGTGTGGCTCAGGGGCTTTTTTACTACTATTTTAAATCGAAAGAAGAAGTAATTGCCGAGGTAGTAGATTCTCTGCTGGATGAATGTGATAAAAATTTACAGGAATTAACCAAACGTCCCGCAGATAATTTTTATGCGTATATACGGGAATTTGTTATCACTTTTCGGAGTACTTATCAAACATTATGTGTAAAATTGGGCTATACCACACTGGAAAACGGGCTGAAAGCAAAAATTCATCAGCGTGTGATTCAGCAGATGATTATCTACACCAAAGACCTGCTCATGCAGGGTGTAAAAGCCGGATTTGTTAAACTGCGTTACCCTGAATTGATGCACCGACTGGTGATTACCGGGCTTTGGGATTTGGTAGAAAACGGCGTGACCGATACGGAAGTTTTGCTTGCCTTAGCAGAGCAGGCGTTTGGTTTGCCAAAAAACAGTTTACAGCTTTTGCAGGAAAATCTTGAAATTGTGAGTATATAATGAGGTGGGCGTATGAGTTACATTGAACTGAAAGATGTTGTGAAAAAGTATGTGACCGGAGAAATCACCGTTCTTGCGGCGGATGGCATCAGCTTTCCCGTAGAAAAGGGCGAGTTTGTGATTGTGGTTGGTCCCAGCGGCGCAGGCAAAACCACGGTTTTAAATATCCTCGGCGGAATGGACCAATCCGACGGAGGTTCCATTGTGGTTGACGGGCGGGATATCAGTAAATACACTGCAAAGCAGTTGACCCAATACCGGCGGGATGATATTGGCTTTGTGTTCCAGTTTTATAATCTGGTGCAGAACCTGACGGCAAAGGAAAACGTGGAGCTTGCCAATCAGATATGTAAAAATCCGCTGGATGCGGCGGATATTCTGCGTGAAGTCGGTTTGGGTGAACGGCTCGATAATTTCCCCGCACAGCTTTCCGGCGGCGAACAACAGCGCGTTGCCATTGCCCGCGCCCTTGCGAAGAATCCAAAACTTCTGCTTTGTGATGAACCAACGGGCGCGCTGGATTATAACACCGGCAAGGCAATTCTGAAATTATTGCAGGATACCTGCCGCCGTACCGGTATGACGGTCATCGTCATTACGCATAACTCTGCCCTTACCCCGATGGCGGACAGGGTGATTAAAATGAAAAACGGGAAAGTTTCAGAAATGATACTCAATGAATCGCCGATGCCGGTAGAAAGGATTGAGTGGTAATATGAAAAAACGCAAAGCCTTATGGAAGGACACGCTGCGTTCGATAAAATCCACACGTAACCGGTTTATTTCGATTTTCATTATCATCGCCCTCGGCGTTGGCTTTTATGCAGGCTTGCAGGCCGCCAGCCCGGATATGAAGCTGACAGGAGATTCTTATTTTGACAAGCAAAACCTTATGGATATTCGTCTGGTTTCTACCCTCGGCTTTTCAGAGGAAGATATTCAGGCGGTCAGAAATATTGAAGGTGTGCGGGGCGTAATGCCTTCCTATTTTACGGATGTTATCAATGAATCCGAAGGTTCACAATCTATTGTAAGGGTTCATTCGCTGGATATTGCCAAAGCAAACGCAGGCAATGGAGATGATGAGGATTATTTAAACCGTCCGGTGTTGGTGGAAGGCAGATTTCCTGAAAAATCAGGGGAATGCGTCATTGAATCCGGCGCTTTCGGCGGAGATAACGGCTATAAAATCGGCAGTACCATCACTCTGCGGGCGGACAGCGGTGATTTGTTCGATACTTTGAAAACAAATACATATACCGTTGTTGGTGTGGTAAACAGCCCTTATTATATATCTTTTGAACGCGGCAATACATCTATAGGCAACGGCTCTGTTGACAGTTATATTCTGATTCCTGCGGAAGATTTTGTAATTGAAGCCTATCCTGAGCTTTACCTTTCCGTAGCGGGAGCGCGGGAGCTTTCCAGCTATGCTGATGCGTACAAGGAAACTGTAGATAAGGTGAAAGATGCCATTGACGCTATCTCTGATGACAGGGAAACTCTGCGTTATACGGAAATTCTTGATGAAGCGGAAGCCGCCCTGATTGACGCGCGCAAAAAGGTTGCCGATGGGGAAAAAGAACTTTCTGATGCACAGCAAAAGCTGGAGGACGCACGCAGTGAAATTGAGGAAAACGAGCAGAAACTAAATGCTCAGGAAGCAGAATTCCAGAAAAAAATGCAGGATGCATGGAAACAAATTAACAGCGGCAAAGCGGAGCTTACCGCCGGTGAAAAAGAGTTTAACCAACAGTATCAGGCATATCTGGAAGCAAAAGCCCTTGCGGATAAAGAAATCCCCGCCGCGCGGGAACAGCTTGCGCAGAAAAAGCAGGAGCTTGCGGATGGCGAAGCACAACTGAAAGAGGCAAAACAGCAGTTGGAAGAATCCCGCAGGCAGTTGGAAACTTTGCAAAAGCTGTATAACACCGCCAAAAAGCTGTTGGTACAGGCGGGCAGTAATCTGGATAAGTTGGATCCGTATGTGGATAAATATGGAGATGCTTCTTTAGAGAAACTGCTGGAGATTCTGGAAACAACTTATCCTGATGAAGTGGCGGGTTTGCGTGCGTTTTTGAAAGAATACGGTATTTCCACATCCGTAACCGTAGCGAACGCTTATCAGAAGTTCAAAGACAATTATAATGAAATTTTAGCGCAGACGGAAGAATTGCAGATACAGTTGGATGAAGCAAACAAACAGCTTGCTGATGGTGAAAAACAATGGGAAGAAAAAAATCAGCAGGTCATTGACGGAAAAAAACAGTTGGCCGAAGCAGAAACATTGCTGAATGAAAAAGAACAGCAGTTAAAGGATGCACAGGAAAAACTGGAAGAAGCGAAAAAAAAGCTGGATAGTTCTTCCGCGCTCCTCAGCCAAAAAACGAATGAACTGAAAAGCGCGCAGTCAAAAGGGCAGGCACAGCTTGGTGATGCAAAAGGCCAACTGGCTGATGCAAAGGAACAGTTGGAAGATTCTGAAAAAGAATTCAATGAAAAAAAGACAGATGCGGAAAAAGAGCTCGACGATGCGCGTGAACAAATTGCGGAAGGGGAAAAAGAGCTTGCGGAACTGGAAATCCCTACATGGTATATTATGGACCGTTCCGCAATCCCCGGTTATTCCGGTTACGGCGAAAATACTAACCGTATTGCCGCAATAGCAAAAGTGTTCCCTGTTTTCTTCTTTGTCGTTGCCGCGCTGGTTTGCCTGACAACGATGACCCGTATGGTAGAAGAAGACCGCACACAGATTGGTACTTTAAAAGCCCTTGGCTACGGAAAAGGCAAGATTATCCGCAAGTATCTGGTTTATGCCGCGGCGGCTGGCTTGGGCGGAAGTATTTTCGGTTTGCTTGTGGGATTCCAGTTATTCCCCATGGTTATTGTGAATGCGTATAAAATTATGTATATTTTCCCTGTGAAAACCTTAACGCCTTTCCATTGGAACTATGCATTGATTGGTATCATTGCCGCACTGCTCTGCACAGTACTTGCAGCAGTGGGCGTCTGTTGGAAAGTAATGCTTTCAGACCCTGCGCAGTTAATGCGGCCCAAAGCGCCGAAATCCGGCAAACGCATTCTATTGGAACGGATTCCGTTCATTTGGAAGCATTTAAAATTCACTCAAAAGGTTACAGCGCGGAATATTTTCCGATATAAACAACGGTTCCTGATGACGGTGATTGGTATTGCCGGCTGTACCGCCTTGCTTTTAACCGGTTTCGGGCTGAAAAATGCTATTGCCGGCATGATTGATAAGCAGTTCAAAGATATCAGCAGTTATGATATGCAGATTATGCTGAATGACGGTATTACTCAGGAAAATAAAGAGGAAAAACTGGATTTCATCCTGATAGATTCCCGTATTTCCAACAGCATGACTGCGGCGTCCAAAAGCTACAGCGCCGGAACGGAAAAGCAAAAAATGGAAGCGGATTTATTCGTGCCGGAAAGTTCGGAGGTTCTTGCGCAGTTTATCAGTCTGCGGGATCGCCGTTCCGGTGAGCCGTATACTTTAGCAGACGACGGTGTAATTATTACAGAAAAGTTTGCTTCTTCCTTAGGCCTGCGTGCCGGTGATGAACTGATTATTGAAAAAGACGAAGCAAACCCTGTGCGCGTGAAAATTGCCGCGGTAACAGAAAATTATATTCAGCATTATATTTACATGACCCCAGCGCTGTATGAGAAAACCTTTAGCACAGCGCCGGAATACACCACCATGATGATAACGCTGAATGATAAATCCCAGCAGACAGAAGACGTTCTTGCAGAAGAATTGCTGACGCATGATGAAATTCTTGGGTTTGCGTTTATTGATGCAATCAGTGAAAATTTTGCAGATATTATGAAAAGCTTGGATGCGGTTATTGTTATCCTGATTATTTCCGCAGGTGCATTGGCTTTCGTAGTGCTGTATAACCTGACAAATATTAACATTAATGAGCGCATTCGGGAAATTGCTACTATTAAAGTCCTTGGTTTTTATGATAAAGAAGTTTCCGCTTATATTTACCGTGAGAATATTCTGTTGACGCTTATGGGTATCCTGTTTGGGTTAATCTTCGGTGTATTCCTGGAAAACTACGTAATAACCACCGCTGAGGTGGAAATGGTAATGTTCCTGCGCACCATCAACCCAATGAGCTTTGTTTGGGCTGCGCTGATTACAATTCTGTTCTCCGTTATCGTTAACTTTGTTATGCACTTCCACCTGAAAAAGGTGAAAATGGTCGAAAGTCTGAAGTCTGTTGAGTAGTAATCAATAGTTTACCGCATAAACATACCCCCGCAGGTTTGTTTGAAAACCTGCGGGGGTTGTTGATGAATAGGTAAAAAAATTTGATATTTAAAAGGATAAATTTATAAATAATCTTTATGTACACAAGGAGGCGGAAATTCTATTATTCCGATTCTAATAGCACATTCATTTTCACTTAGAGGTTTTTCATAATCATCCAGAATAATAAAATCACCATACTTGTCGCTGAAAAATTGACAATGGAGACCAGAATATTCAGATATTGTACGAAGTGGCGCAAAAGTAACACCATTTATCAAGGTGACAGAGGTAGGCAAATGAAATTTATCTATTAGTATACCTTGTTTGGAATAAGAAGTAATCTCAGTTTCACCTACACGCATACAAATATAATGCCCATCAATATTATCTGTGAGTTTGACATCTTTTGTTTCTTCAATATAGTCTACTGTGTAACCAATGGATTCTCCAATAAACCTGACTGGTGCAATGGCGGTATAAGTGCCAATATTATTTTTCATATATTGCACCGGATAGCTATTATAGGAAGGATAAGTAATCAGATACCCATTGTTAGAGTTAATGCCAATATGTACTTGAGTTGTGCCAACTTGAAGTGTCATATCCACACTTACTGTGATATCAATAGATTGTGTCTTGCCATTTTGTGTAGTAGCAGTTAAGGTAGCTTTACCGGGATGCCGGTATTGCAGGTATTTTTTTTGCCCTACAGAAGCGATAGCAATAATGTTATTGTTAGAAGATGTCCATTCAATTTCATTATAATCAACATAATAAAAGAAATTGCTTTGAAGTTCATAATAGTCGCCGCAATAGCCTATAGCATCTCCTTTTAAATCAAAAAGTGTGACTGAATTCGGCTGATAACTAATCTGAGCAGAAATAACCTGGTTGTTTGAATTAAATTTTTGTGCTAATTTATAATTATTTATTTCCTTTTTGGTTATCCCACGCCAATCGTAAGAAGCACCGGTGACTTCCAAACCATTGCTTGTTAATTCTAATAGTACACAATCATCGTAAATATCTAAATACCATTTTCCTGGGATTTGTGCAGTCATATATAATATAATAGGTTCCCCTTCTTTTAGAATAATTTTATCACAGGGGATATAATTACGCAGTTTATTGCCGCTGGGATCTAAAAGAACATCTTTTAAAGTTCCATAGCCCATATATATTTTATCATCTGTAGGTAAAACGTTAATAGTGATACTCTTTTGGGCTGTGTTTTGGTTTTTATCACCGCTGGTATCATCGGGGCCAAGTTCTTTCCAGGATACCCCCGGAGGTTCAGTGGTTGTCCACCAAGTTATACATTCATATTTTATTCCGTTTACAGTTAAAGTGTCGCCCATTGTATAACCGGAAACCATGCCGGGAGAAGGATAATGTGTTGCGCTTGCTGTCATGCCTGCGATACAAATCGAAAATAGCATAACGGCACACAAAAGAATGCTGACAATTTTTTTGTGCATTTGATTGCCCTCTTTCTGTCCAAAAATGTCGTTTATTGTTTCATTAACTTCATTGTATCACAATGCAAATAAAAATCAACAAAAAACTAAAGAGTTCAAATAACTTTGCAATTAAAATAAATATCTGCCAAATTTTTTAATAATCCGCCCCCGAAATAATATAAATTGTAATAAACTGCCTGTGCAATTGCTTAATTTCTCAATCTTATTTAAAAATGATAAAGTTACAGGGCTGTTCAGAAGAAAGCGATGATTCTCCTGAATAGCCCTGTTTGAATTATACATATTTTATTTTACGCGGTAAAGTTTTTTATTTTTCCCTAGTGATATCTTTCAGTTTTGAATTTTTCTTTTGTTCCTTATATTCCCTTTTTTGCTGTTTGGCTTCCTGACGCGCTTTTTCCGCTTCTTTTACGCCGGGCGGTGCGCTGACTGTTACCAGTTCCGGCAGCCCGTTTTCTTTCAGGCGTTTATGTACAAAGGTACGCATCAGCGTGTAGGCCAGTGCGGTAAGGGGAACGCTGATTAAAACGCCCATAATACCGAATAATCCGCCGCCAATGATAATTGCGGAAAATACCCAGAATCCATTCAGGCCAATGGCGCTGCCGACAACCTTTGGATAGATAACATTCCCCTCAAATTGCTGCAGGCAAAGAATAAAGATAACAAAAATCAGCGCCTTGAAAGGGTCTTCCATGAAAATAATCAGCCCGGAAGTAATGGTCCCGATGTATGCGCCGACGATAGGGAGCACACTGGTAACGCCCATTAATACGGCCGCAAGCGGAGCATATGGGATTTGCAGAATAGCGGCGCCAATAAAGCATAAAAAGCCGAGGATAAATGCTTCTGTCAACTGTCCGCCGATAAAACGGCCGAATACTTCGTTTGTTTGGGAACAAATTTCTATTACCTTGCCGGCATAGGAGGGCTTGATAAATGCATATACCATTTTCTTTAAAATTCCCAGCAGTTTTTCTTTTGAATACAACATATAAATAGAGAATATCAGCCCGATGAAAAAATTTAATACACTGCTTGTGAAATTTAACGTGAAATTCAGAATATTCATCATACTGTCGGACAGGAAAGTGGTAAACGCGGCGGAAATTTGTTCCCAGTTTTTAAGAATTTGTTCCCACATATCACTGCTCAGGTTAAACTTAACTGCCATTTCCTGCGTCCATTCCTGAAAATTAGTGATATAGCCGGGTGCATTCACAATAAATGTAGACGCGCTTTTAGAAATCTGCGGAATAATGAAAAACAGGATGGCAGTAAAGACTGCAATTACGCTTAAATAAGTCATCAGCATGCTTACCATGCGTTTAAATCGCAGTAAGCGCGGACGTTTTGTCCCCATTTTTTTCAAAATATGGTTTTCATAAAATTTCATCAGCAAATTCAGTACGAAAGCAATGCATAAGCCGATGATAATGGGTGTCAGCAGGCCCATAACGAACTGGACAGCCTGCCAGACCTTATCAATATTGGAAATACCCAAAAACAATAGAATAGAATAGGTCGCAACGATGATATATTTTTTTGTGCCGGTATTGCGTAACATAATCCCCCTCCGTTTCGCAGCGCTGTAAAACAGCCCATATTCTGCACATATAATGTAAGCTTTTTCCAGTTCTGCAATCAGACAAAATGCCCCGGCAGTGCAAAAACGCCGGGGGCAGCTTTTTATTATTGCAGTTCAATAGAATCCAGTATCTGCCGGATTACGGTTTCTTCCGCTCCGGATGTGAATATAAATACATAGTCGCGTTTCTGATGAATTAAATGGTACTCAGTTACAGAGGAACCGTCCTGCGCTGTTCCCGTAATGATTTGAATAGCCTGCTGGAATCCTTCACCATTTTTTGCCGGCTGTGCTTCTTTAAAATCAGTAACTGCGGCAGGTGCTTCTACTGCTTGGGAACCAATGACCAATTTACCCATAGCTTTGTTGCCGCTGTCTTTAAAAGTAAACGTCATCTGGTCGGATTCCATAGTTTCTATCCAGCCTGACGGCAGGGTAAGACATATTTTGCCTACATAAATGGTTCTTGGCGGTTCTGTATTTTCCTGCCCGCAGGCGGCAAAAGCCATACAGAAGGTTAAGCATAACAGCAAAGATATTAGTCTTTTCATAATGAACGCCTCCCAAAAGTTCTATGATAATAATGATACATTTTTTCCTGCCCTTTTGCAACTGTTTTGCTTGACCCCGACCGCGGATAATAGTAAAATAAATAAAGTAATTTGCTGAAAAAAGAAAAGATAAGGAGAAGTGTTATGTCTGCAAAGTATGTGTTTGTAACAGGAGGCGTTGTGTCCGGTCTGGGCAAGGGCATTACAGCGGCGTCGTTGGGGCGGCTTTTGAAAGCGCGCGGCTACCGTGTTACGATTCAGAAGTTTGACCCTTATATTAACATCGACCCCGGAATGATGAGCCCGTTACAGCACGGCGAGGTTTTTGTTACGGACGACGGATTGGAAGGCGACCTTGACATTGGGCACTATGAACGTTTTGTTGATGAAAACCTGTCAGTCAACTCCAATGTAACGGCAGGCAAAATTTATTGGAATATTTTAAATAAGGAACGCAAAGGGGAATACGGCGGAGGAACTGTACAAGTTATCCCTCATGTGACGAATGAGATTAAGGAACGGGCTTACCGTGTCGGACGTTCTCACGATACGGACGTTGTTATTACGGAAATCGGCGGAACTGTCGGCGATATTGAAAGTCTGCCTTTTATTGAGGCAATCCGTCAGGTGGCAACAGAGGTTGGCAGGGAAAACGTCGCTTATGTACACGTTACCCTTTTACCTTATATTCCCAGTTCCGGCGAGCTGAAATCAAAACCGACCCAGCAAAGCGTAAAAGAACTGCTTAGCTTCGGTATTCAGCCGCAGGTTTTGGTTTGCCGCAGTGAAATGCCGATTCCGCAGGATATCCGAGAAAAAATTGCGTTATTCTGCAACGTGCGCCCGCAGGATGTTATTGAAAACCTCACAGCGCCGTCCCTTTATGAAGTGCCGCTGCTGCTGGAGGAAGAAGGGCTTGCGGCTTCCGTCTGTCATCATCTGCATTTGGAAAACCGTACGCCAAACCTTTCCGGCTGGATTCAAATGGTGAACCGGCAGAAAAACTCTTTTAAAAAGGTAAAAATCGGCCTTGTAGGCCTTTATGTGGAACTGCGTGACGCATACCTTTCTCTTGCAGAAGCATTGACCCATGCGGGAATTGCCAATGACGCAAAAGTGGAGATTGAGTGGATTTGTTCTGATGATTTAAAAACAAAACCTGCCGCAGAGGTGTTTGCCGGCTGTGACGGTATTGTTGCTGAAGGCAGTTTCGGTGAAAAAGATTTAGAAGGATATGTTATTGCTGCGAATTATGCACGTACCAATCAGGTGCCGTATTTTGGCATTTGCCTTGGCATGCATGGCGCGCTGGTAGATTATGCCCGTAATATTGCAGGTTTGCCGAATGCCGGATCTGCTGAATACGGTCCGTGTGAAACACCGTTGATTGACATGACGATAGAAAATAAAGAAAGCGAGATTGCAAAAATCCGCAAAGGCCTTGCACCGTGCAAGCTTCTTAAAGGCAGCCGGATTCGCGATATTTATCAGGACGGTTTAGTATATGAACGCCATCATTGCCTTTATGAAGTCAATCGGGATTATATGCCGGCGCTGGTTGAAGCAGGGCTGGTTCAGTCCGCAGTGTCTCCTGATGGGTTGCTGACAGAAGCTGTGGAATTAAAAGAGCATCCATGGTTTATCGGAATTCAGTTTGACCCGCAGTATGCGTCCAGACCAAACCATGCGCATCCGTTGTTTACAGATTTTATTCGTGCAGCATTAGATGAACAAAACCATGCATAATTTTGCATAGTGTGATAATATAAAAACCGGACGGTATTTTGCTGAAGTGATATAAAGATAGGAGACACGAAAAAGAGTGTCTCCTATCTTTTGTTGTATAATAAGAAAAAGGCGGTGAAAAGATGTGAAAGGAATATACATTCCACAGCAAGGAAGAAAAACTGGAAAAAGCAAAGAGTACAGGACGCCCTGTTCTCCTTTTGCACAGCGATCAGGGGGTTCAGTACTCTTCTGCGGGATACCATCCCTGCTCAAAGAATACAGTGTTGTTCAGAGCATGTCAAGGGTCGGTACGTTACGTGACAATGCTGTCATGGAAAACTTCTTTGCCAGATTCAAAATCGTTTTGCGTTCTCATTTTCGCTATTGGCTACGTGATGATCTATCCGCCGTTATTGCTCAGACTATCTATTATTTCAACTATCTCCGTCCCATGCGTTTCCTCGGCAAAAAGCCGCCTGTCCCCTTTCGATTGGAACAGACGGCTTAACTCCCCGGCTTTTTTTGTCTACTATCTCTTGACTACTTCAGTATTTTGCCGCCCGGTTTTTTATGCAATAATAATTTTAAAATCATAATGTAGGATAAAATATCATTTCTTTCAAACAGTGCTGTTTAGGTGAAGTAAGTTTTGGGATAGGAAAAACAGCAATGAATGAACGCTTATTTAAAAAATATTGGAAAATGACAAAGAACAATCCTTGACCAATAACTACATTTGTAGTAAAATACAAATGTAGTAAAAGGAAAGGGATGGTGCAATGCCGCTGAAAAAACTGCCTGATGCAGAATTTGAAATTATGAAAGCGATTTGGCATACGGAAGAACCTGTGACATCTCCTGTGCTGACAGAACAACTGCGACTTGCCCTGCCGGAGAAAGACTGGAAACAGCAAACGGTTTTAACCATGCTTGTCAGGCTTGAAAAAAAAGGTTTCCTTCGTTCTGAGAAAAATAATAAGGAACGCAGTTATTTTACCGTTGTTTCAGAGCAGGAGTATCTGGAAATTGAAAAAGAAAGCTTTAGGAAAAGGTTTGCAGGCGGGTCTTTCAGCGGGCTGGTCAAAGCGCTGTATGATGGTGAGAGAATATCCGATGACGAAATTCAAGAGCTGAAAGAATGGATAGAAAAAATGTAGGTGGCGTATGGAAAGATTTATGTTAACTCTTGGAATTTGTTCCGCAGTTATGTCTTGTATTTCTGTTTTATATATTGCCATGTCGCGGATACTGAGAAATAAATGGTCGGCAAAGCGCAGGTATTATCTGTGGATTTTTCTTTTCATCGGTTTTTTGACTCCTTTTAAACCTTGTTTTGGAGAACCAATGGCTGAAATCGTTTTACCTGAGCAGGACGTTCCTTTGCAAGAACTACCGGTTTCAGACGTTTCCCCTATTTTCTTTCAAATTCCGGTACTGCTATTTTTCTTATGGATTTTAGGCGTCATGATATTTTCTGTTTTTTGTATTTATCGGCAGTATCAGTTTAAAAGATATAGGAACAGACTGAGTCGGCCCTGCAATTCAAAGATAAAACATATTGCAGAGAGCATTGCGGAACAAATGGGTATTGCCGATGTAAAAACCGTAATGCTGGCAGAAATTGCGGCGCCCATGATGACAGGGTTCCGAACACCGGTCATTTTGCTGCCTGAACGGAATTATTCTGATACAGAATTAAGATTCATTATCAAGCATGAGCTGATTCATTTCCAACGGCATGATTTGGTGTATAAGCTCATACTGTTGATTTGCAGGGCTGTGCACTGGTTTAACCCATTGATGCCGATGATTGCCCGCGTTACAGAACAAGAATGTGAATTCGCCTGCGATGAGGCAGTAATAGCCGATGAAGAAGCGTCCGCCAAAAAAGGCTACTGCCAGTCTATTTTGTCAACGGTTACAATACAGAATGCACGGAATACATCTCCAGTGCCTATGGTAGCAACCAATTTTTTTAATGGAAAACACAATTTGAAGTATCGGCTGAAACTGATAGTTTCATCGCAGAAAAAGAGGAAATATACGTTTCTTTGTGCGATGATTCTTTTGCTTACCATTTTTTCCGGAACCGTTTTTTCTGTAGCAGGGTCAGAGACAAGCATGGACGGCAGCAATGCAGGCATCGCAGTAACTACAACCATGCCGGCAGACAAGTATGAAACGCAGATGTCAACGACAGTAATGATGCCGGAAAATATAATATAAGTTTTATCAGCAAAAACTTTATAATCATTTATTGGGCGGCTGTGACCGCCCTGTTATTAACAATAATAAACTACAAAAGTAGTTAATGGAGGATGCAATGTTAAAAATAATAAAAACCGGTATAAAGCAACAGGCAGAAAGAATAGCCTGTTTTAATCAAAAACAATATATTCCCCGCTTGCTGGCGGCGTGGCTAATGGTTTCCTTTTTGTTTTTTCTGTGCTCTAAGGCGTCTTTTACTGATTTTTCCTATTATACCGGCATAAATTTCTTTTTGTTTTTGTGCCTGACGATGGTTTTGTTCCTGCTATTGTGTGTGATAAACAGCGATACCTTTATAACAATATTTCTGATTGTCATTGCTGAACTCTATTTTATCTGCGCAGTTTCGGCTTTTTATAATGTTCTGTTTTCCTTTGGACTTTGTCTGCTGCTTTGCGCCGTGGTTTTGTATTCGGATTTTAACAGCATAAACATCCGTTTTGACAAGCGGATATTATGGATTTTTATATGCCTGCTTGCAGTTATGTTTACTTTATTTACGGGAATGGTTTGCTGTTTATATTATAAAAATTATCGAACGCCTTGTTTTGACTTTGGGCTTTTCTCTCAGATGTTTTACTACATGAAAGAAACTGGGGAATGTCTTACAACCTGCGAACGTGACGGTTTATTGAGCCATTTCGCCGTCCATTTTTCGCCTGTCTTTTATCTGCTTTTGCCCGTATATATGCTGATCCCGTCACCGTGTACGTTACTTGTTGCACAGGGCGTTGTTGTTGCCAGTGGCGTTGTCCCGCTGGCGCTGTTATGCAAGCATTTGAAGTTTTCCAATACTGCGACCGTGTTTTTTGCAGGCTGTTATCTGCTGTACCCATCGTTTCTGGGCGGTTGTTTCTGGTATTTACATGAAAATTGTTTTCTTACACCGTTTATTTTGTGGTATTTCTATTTTTCTGAGAAAAAACGTTTGCTGCCAACATTGTTCTTTGCCCTGCTGACCCTGTTGGTAAAAGAGGACGCAGCGGTTTATGTTGCAGTTATTGCACTTTACTTTATTGTCAGTCAGAAGAACAAAAAGCGGTATTGTGCGGTACTTATTCTTTCTATTGTTTATTTTATAACGGTTACAAAATTGATGTCAATTTACGGGGAAGGCATTATGTCAGGCAGGTATGATAATTATATTTATGATAACGGCGGTCTTTTTACCGTGATGAAAGCTGTGATACAAAACCCGATTTATACCATACAGCAAATATTTACGCAGGAAAAGTTGATTTTTATTTTACAGATGCTTGTCCCGCTTGCATTTTTGCCGGTAGTGACGAAATCCCCTGCAAGGCTCATTTTGCTGATTCCATTTGTTTTGGTGAACCTGATGACAAATTATCCGTATCAATATGACGTTCATTATCAATATGCATTTGGGAGCGGGGCAATCCTTTTCTGTCTGGCGGCAGTTAATTATGCGGATTTGGGTAAAAAACGCGGAAAAATTCTTTTATGCGCCGTGCTTAGTTCTGTAATTATTTTTGCGGGTGATTATGGCAGAAAAGCATTTTATGTTGAAAGTTACTGGAACGACACGGAACAGCGGCAGATGATTGACGAGGCGTTATCTCTCATTCCTGATAATGCAAGTGTTTCTGCCTCAACATTTTTGCTGGCAAATTTATCGCAGAGGGAAGAACTTTATGAGCTTGAAACGACACAGCGTCAAGCCTCCTATGTGGCGATGGATTTAAGATGTGAAAGCAAACAATATTTTGTCAATGATTATTTCAGTGATGATTATAGCATTGTGTTTTATCGAGAAGGAGTGATAGGGATATTTCAGCGCTGTAAGTAACAGTGAAAACGAAAATTAAATTTGTGGTTATATTCCATAAAGCGTCCGGTTCGAGCAAAAGCAAACCCCGCCCGATAACATGTCGGGCGGGGTAATTTATATAGCAACTAAATTATGCCTTGTTTATGCTGCCGAACAGTTCCATTTTTTCCTTAACGCACTGTTTGATTGCTTCAAAACCTGGTGCGAGGAGCTTTCTCGGATCAAAGCCCTTGCCTTCAAGGTCTTTGCCTGCTTCAATGTATTTGCGGGTAGCTTCTGCAAAATAAAGCTGGCATTCTGTGTTTACATTGATTTTGGAAACGCCAAGGGAAATGGCTTCCTTAATCATGTTTTCCGGAATGCCGGTACCGCCGTGGAGTACCAAAGGCATAGTGCCGGTAAGTTCCTGAATTTTTGCAAGTACTTCAAAGTTCAGGCCCTTCCAGTTTGCCGGATATTTACCGTGGATATTGCCGATACCGGCTGCCAGCATGTCAACGCCCAAATCAGCAATCATCTTGCATTCCTTCGGATCTGCAACTTCGCCGCCGCCGACAACACCGTCTTCTTCACCGCCGATAGAGCCGACTTCTGCTTCTACAGAAATGCCCTTGCTGTGGCAGATGTTGATAATTTCCTTGGTTTTTTCAATGTTTTCTTCAATCGGGTAATGGGAACCGTCAAACATGATAGAGGTGAAACCGGCTTCAATTGCCTTTTTTGCACCTTCGTAGCTGCCGTGGTCCAGATGCAGGGCAACCGGAACGGTAATGCCCAGCTCGTCCACCATAGCGGATACCATAGCGGCAACGGTCTTAAAACCGCACATATATTTGCCCGCACCCTCGGATACACCGAGAATTACAGGGGATTTGAGTTCCTCAGAGGTGAGAAGGATAGCTTTGGTCCATTCAAGGTTATTGATGTTAAACTGCCCTACTGCGTATTTACCGGCTTTTGCCTTGGTAAGCATTTCTTTCGCATTTGTCAACGGCATTTTGGCACACTCCTGTTCAAATAATTTTTGCGCCTTTTGGCACTCTTTACCGATTTATTATACCGCAAGCCGCGCAAAAGTAAAAGGGCTAAACTGTGAAATTTTTATCAGAGCAAAAGAATTTTTTAGCTACATCTGCGAAATGTTTTTATTTTCTGTCTGTTCTTTCACACTAAGCGCTTCGGGAACACACCTTGCATAATGAAAAAGGTATTGCTGTGCAATCCCCTGCACCCCTTTTGTGCAGGCGGGCAGTCCGTCAGGATAAAGCCGGTCAAGCACGCGCCGCATCCAAACATCCACTGGAAAAGCATCCATGCGCCCGCAGCCGTAAAGTAAAATGCATTGCGCTACTTTCGGTCCTACGCCGTAAATTTGCAGAAGGTTTTCCTGTGCTTGTTCCAGCGGCAGGGTTTGCAGGGCGTTTAAATCCACCTGTCCGTTTTCAACTTTGGATGCCGCGTCTATCAGATATTTTGCACGGAAACCACAGCGAATGACGCTTAAATCATCAATGCTCAGCTTTGCAATTGCCGCGGGTGTGGGGAATGCATACTCACCGCCGCCAATTGCCTCGCCGAAATTTTCACACAATCGTTGTACAATCCCCTTGATTCGGGGAATATTATTGTTCTGTGAAATAATAAAGCAGCAAACAGTTTCCCATGTTTCCTGCCTTAACAAGCGGATCCCGGGACAGAAATTCGCCGCGCTTTTTAAGGAAGGATCTGAAGAAAAACGCTGAATCAATTCCCCATAGTCTCTGTCCATATCAAAATACGGCGCCCATATTTTATGATAATCTTCCGGTGAAACACCTTCCAGCAAAATTCCTTCCGCCGTCTGCCGCAGGGTGAGCGGCTTCGCGCAGGCAACGCCATGCCATGCGCCGTCCTCCGTTTGCTGCCAGCGGAATGCCTGGCCGCAGTCCAGTGTCTGCGCCAAATCGAAATGAAGACAGCTGCGGAGCAATATACCGTTATGTACCACAACAGCTTCCATATGCCGTTCCCCTTTCTTTGCAAAATTTGCACCAGGCCATTGACGGACTGCACACATGCCTGTTACTATGATAATGAAAAATTTTTATTTTCTGATTTTCTAATAAAGAATATTATAACATGAAAAATATTGGCTGCAAACAGTAAAAAATTGTAATGGAGGCATGAAAAATGCGGGAAAATCTTTGCAGTATCCCCGTCAGCGAAGTATTTGAACCCAAAGAAGGTTGTCCGGTTTGCCGGCTGTTTCAAATGCTCGAGGAACGGATGGTGGATTATATTATGGGGGCGGCAATGATGGAGCCGGACATCCGGTTGGAAACCAACCGCCTTGGATTTTGTTCCCGTCATTTGAAGCTTATGCGGGCAAAAAATAACCGCTTATCCCTTGCTTTGCAGCTGGAAACGAGGCTTATGGAAATCAAACGCGGCCTTGGCAAAGAAAATTTTGCAAAAAAAGACGGTACGGTACAGCCGCACAACTGTTTTGTATGCGGAAAAATTGAGGAAAGCTTATCCGGTTTTTTGACTACGATCTGTCATCTTTATGAAACACAGCCGGATTTCCGCGAGCTGTACAGTCGGCAGGAATGCTTGTGTTATCCCCATTATTTAATACTGTGCCAATATGGAGAGAAAAAAATAAATAAAAAACTGCGCGGTGTCTTCCGTGAACAAACACAGAATCTTGTGGAGAATGCCCTTGATCAAATTCAAAAAGATCTGCGCGCTTACTGTGATTTGTATGATTACCGCAACACAACCCCGCGTTCTGAATGGGGGCCTCTGGGAGAATCTATTGAACGTGCCGTTTGGTGGACTACCGGTTTGCCGGTGGATAAAGAAAAAACGTAAAGTTCCAAAAACTCCTTGTATTTTACATGCGTTTAACATTTTTTACCCGTTTCGCAGTATTCCACAGAGTTTTTCACCGTGGACAGGCGCGGAAAACAATAAGTTCTTAACATTCTCCACAGAGTTTTCCACAGTGCGCTGGGGAAAAGTGCAAATACAGTTTGTATAATATTTGCTGGCCGTGATTGAATAATACCGGATTTTACCGTCAAAAATACCTTTGAAACATAAAACGGTAATAAATTTGGTTGGAGGACAGCGTTATGATTAAGGGCGTCAACAGGCAGATTGTAGAGGTTAACGATACGGGAAGCCCATATTTTGAAAAAATATTCTTTATCCTCAGCGCAAATGCCGCTGAAAAAAACGGTGCGGAACTGCATTGTGAAATGCGCCGGTTGCTTGATACTTATGATATGAAAACGCCGGTGCTGGCCGGGCGGAAAAAACGTGGATTTTTGCGCCGTGCCCTGCCCCTGTTGGGTGCGGCGGCGGCAGGAGCGGCTGCAATTTTGCTGATTGCCCCTTTTATCTGAATACAGTTCTATAGCCGGAACAGTGGAATTCTTCGTTTCAACCGCTGCTGCGGTTATATTTTTTTGCGGTTTTAATATATCCTTATTTGCAGGGGGAGAAACTTTCTGTACAACCCCCAGCGCTTCTGTCATATCATTATGCTGTCGGGACAGTTCCTATGACAAGCTTGTTTTTATAATAAAAAAGTTGGTTTAATTGGAAAATAAGTTTGAGTTTATATATTAAAAAGCCAACTCCAGAATTAATAAATAACTGAAGTTAGCTAATTGTATCTATATTTATATGAGTTATTTAGTTTATTAAACCAAGCATCCAATTTATCCAGCCGCTAATAGTGGATGAACGTCTTATGTATGTACTCATGCTGTCAACTCTGTAAAGATTAGATTCCTGCATAATATTAACAATTGTTTTGGTATCTGGTATAGAACCTGATTTAAGACATAATTTAAATGTTTTATTGAATACATGGTGCTTTAAAATAGCTTCGCAAAAAGCCAATTGCCGTTGTTTATAATTCATTTTCATAATACGTTTTCCCAATAGACTTAACGAGTAAACTGGTTTGTGACCTTCTCTATAATGTTTTTCCAACAGACCTAAGTATCTGGCGGCGTCAGTATAATAATTTGTTTGTCGAATGTCAAAAGCGTATTCTTCTGTTACTTGTTCGCGAGTCATTTCCCGTGAAATTAATAACTCACAGATATTAATGACTCGTTCAAAACTATTAGCTTGCGGAAAAGAAATATTTGGTTCTGGAATTGATTGCGTATAAATGGCTACATTTTGTAAATCTGAAATGTCTATTGAGGTATCTTCAATAGAATAATTTTTATGTTTTATTAAAGTCAAGGAGTTATAAGAATTTGGGACTTGAAATTTATACTCATATAGACTAAAAATACCATTTGAATAGACAAGGAAGATCGGTCTGACTTTTTTTGTTACACGCTTGCTCCATACACGAAATGGATAATATAACTGTCGTATAAGAAAATCTTCTGAAAGGTCTCTTTTAGCTTCAAGTAATGCAAGACTATGAATACCTTCAAATGCGGCATCTATTTCTATTTGGGAATTATTTACAGATACTGTTGTCAAAAATTCAGTTTGAGAGTTCTGAATATTAAAATCAAACTGTCCAGAACCCATACGTCCTGATACTGTAGAATAAAGAATATCTTCTTCCAAAAAATCAGAGAGTATATCTGAGGCTAATGCACAATTTATAGCAATAGTTTCACTTGGAATGTTGTTTGCATCCAGACTTTGCAAATTAATAGGTAACGAAGCATGGGTAACAGATTTATCTAATGCTTCAAAGGCTTGATAAGCTTTAAAATGTGAGATAACATAATCTCTGCGAGAAATAGGTAAAATAGCGAGATTATTTTTAGCAAAAATTTGAGGTAAATTAATTTTGTGATCAAATTTTGCCATCAATCGTGGTTCCCGATATTCTTTAATTTGAGATGCAGAAATAATAAATTGACCGTTTTCTTTTATATGTGATAAGATAGAATACTTATTAAATAAGATTTCCCATGCCATGTCATTTTGACTTTTACCTTGTTTATTCATAGTTTCTCACCACAACTTCATTAATCTGTCCTCGTTTTGTTGCATTAGAATTAATTGCACGTTTTGCTTTTACAATAGTTATGTTATATGCTGCATACTGTTCCTTAATAAAGTCAGTTGCGGAGTTAGAAAGCATAAATTTAATTCCACGACGATTAAGTTCATCGCAGCAATGGCGCAGACGTATTTGTTCTGAACGATCAAACCCTCCTTTTGCATAACCTGTAAAATTCGATGTATCGGAAACAGGATCATAGGGAGGATCTAGATAAACAAAAGTCCCCTTCGTAATATTAGCGAGAATCTTTTCATAATCTATGTTACTGAATGTTATTTGTGATTGTTGCAAATAAGCACTAACAGCTTTTAATGTAGGAGAATTAACAATATTAGGATTTTTATAATGACCAAAAGGGGTGTTGAATTCTCCGGCATTATTTACCCTAAAGAGACCATTATAACAAGTTTTATTTAAATAAATAATGCGCGCAGCTTTCTGTATTTTGCTTAATTGCATATATTTTTCTTTATTTCTGTCCCAGTCTCGCACATTGTAAAAATGTTCTTCTTCATTTGGATGTTCACTTAAAGCTATAATTAAATCCTCTACATTATCTCTAATGACTTCATACATTTGGATAAGTTCAGAATTAATATCATTAACGTGAGCGATTTTGGGCTGTAATCGAAATAAAACTGCTCCTCCGCCTAAAAACGGTTCACAATAAGACGAAATTTTTTTAGGAAACAAAGGCGTTAAGTCATCTAACAATTGGCGTTTGCCGCCAACCCACTTTACAACAGGCGCAACAAGACGATTTTTACGCATAATTTGCACCAACTCTTTCAAAATAAACTTTATTTTCGATATATTTATTTTATCATAACCTCAAGATAGCTTCAATTAAAAACATCAAATGTAAATATTTTAATTGAAAATTCAGATAAGTTAAATATTTTAATAACTTAAGAACAGAAGTAAATGTATCACTATGAAAACAGGATTAACGCTTTTTTTGACATGGTGCAGGCAGAAACCAATTTTTCTGCTGATTTTCATGGCAAGCAGGCTGTATTTTTCGCCGCAGTATGGTATAATGCTTACGGAAAACAAAGCACGAATGCGGTTTTGCCGCGGTGCTTCCCATAAAAACGGAACCGAGTACGGCGGGGCTATCCCCGCCGCGCTTTGATGTTCCCGGAGGAATGAAAAATGGAACAGGATTTGAAAAAAGAGAACCGCGCCGGCTCCCCGCGGGAACATAGTGACGTGATTCCCGGGCGCAATGCGGTAGCGGAAGCCCTGCGTGCAGGCAGGGCGATTGACAGCGTTTTGGTTGCCCGCGGCAACCGAAGCGGGACGCTTGGAAAAATCATTGCGGAATGCCGGAAACTGGGCATACCGGTTAAGGAAGTAGACATAAAAAAACTGGATTTTATGTGTGGCGTAAGTGCCCATCAGGGTGTTGCGGCAATCACCGCCATGCATGAGTATGCAACCATAGATGATATTTTCGCCGCTGCGCAGGCAAAACAAGAGCCGCCGTTTATCATATTGTGTGATGAACTGGAGGATCCCCATAACCTTGGGGCTGTCCTGCGTACAGCGGAAGCCGCAGGCGCTCACGGTGTAATTATTCCAAAACGGCGCAGTGCAGGTCTGACTTTTACTGTGGCAAAAACTGCCTGCGGTGCAGTGGAATACGTCCCGGTAGCAAGGGTTGGAAACCTTGGCGCCGCTATCGATGAACTCAAGGAACGCGGTTTGTGGATTTATGGTGCGGATATGGACGGAACCCCTTGGTGTGAAACTGATTTTTCAGGTCCGGTGGGATTGGTGATTGGTGCGGAAGGCAAAGGCGTTGGACGGCTGATTCGCGAAAAATGTGATTTTATTGTCTCTCTGCCCATGCGGGGGCATCTGGAATCCCTCAATGCCAGTGTTGCCGCAGGTGTGCTGATGTATGAGGTTGCACGTCAGCGCATGGGCTTGCGGGCGAAGTAATCTGGCTGATGAATTCAGGAATGGAGGGTGCCGTATGGATGAAAATTGGAAATCCCCGAAAAGCATCGGGGAAGATCTGAATATTGAGGAAATTCTGGAGGAAGCAAGGCGCCGTCAGCAGGAGCGGGAAAAGGAACGCAAACGGGAAAGGGAACTGATTAACCGCCGCAGGCAGCACACTTCGGCTGATATTGATAAGCTGTTGGCAGAATATCCGGCTGAAGTGCCTGAAGTGTATGGGGATTCGGACCTTTCCAGCGGAAAGCACTGGGAGGAGCCGGAAATGGTACCTGAGGAATCGGAGCAGAAAATAACGGAAACGCCGAAAGATACGGCTTTTACCTATGCAGACCCAATATCCGAAGGCTCAGGATCAAAACGCAGACTGTTTAATCCTGCGGCATTCAGCACCGCCGCGTCTAAAATTTACCGGAAAAAAGAACGCGGTGCAGGTGAAGCAAATACTTATATCAGCCCCTTACCGGAAGCAGAGAACGAATCCGCGCAGTTAGTTTGGAGCAGTTTCGCCCGGAAAGCGAAGGAAACCCAGAAAGCGGAAATGGTGGAAGATCTCTCGTGGGAAGATGTACATGCCGAAACAGATGGCATACAGGAAGAAACAGGTGCAACTGCCCTTTCCGGAGAGCACCTATATCACCTTGGGCAGGATGTTTGGGAAGAAGAAAGCCTTGCGCAGGATAAAACCCGTGAAGTTCTGAGGGAGAGGTTCATCCGTCCTGATAATGTGATAAAGACCGATGAAAAAACCATAAATTTTTCTATTCAGGATTCGGCAGAGGAAGATAAGCAGGAAAAATTTATTCTGCCTGGGCCGATTAAAACGCCGAAAGACCAAGTGGTTAATAACCCTGACCCTGAAAAGATGCCGGTGAAACGCTATATTCAGCCGCCCACACTGAAAACGGCACCACTGCCTGCAATTAACGCACCGGAGGATTTTTTACTGGGTAACGGTGAAAAATATATCAAAGTTCCCGATGATTACGTTGACCCGTTTGCAGAAAAGGAATTTCACTTTGATACGCAGAATGATGTTGTTGCATCGGAGGGAAGTAATGCGGACGATGTAGGAACACTTGAAGCGGAAATGCCGCAGGAGGAGTTGGAAGGACAGATTCGGCTGGATGGATTTGACGACGCGGAACCCGTAGATAAAATTGATGAAGCCCATGCGGAACAGCTTTTAATGGAAAACCGCAGGGAAAAGATAAATAAGTTTCAGCTACATGAGGAAGCAAAAATTAAAATTGTACAGCCGCCGGTGGAGAAGCCTGCGCACCACGAACAGTCGGCATATGAAAAAGAACTGGACTTTGAATTTCGAACGCCTGCCGATGGTGTACGTATTCGTGAAGAGCTGAATACACAGCGCAGTTATCAGGCGCTAAAGATTTTAGGGTTGGGAATTATTGAGTTTTTCCTGTTGTGGATTGGTCTTTTTTCCCAATTTGGAACCGGAATTCCGGAATGGATATCGCCTGCGGCAAATCCTTCTGTATTTTTGGGTGTGAATCTGGTATTGATGATTGCTGCCGCCCTGATTTGTAAAAATACCATAGTAAACGGCGTAAAGTCTATGCTTTCCCGCAAGCTTGGCAGTGAAAGCATGCTGACGGTCTGTACCGCCGCCGCACTCATACACACCAGTGTGCTGATGGCGTTTCCGGAACAGGTTGCTTCCGGTGCGTGCAGGGTTTATACCAGCATAGCGGCGCTTTCTCTGCTCTTTGGCTGCTGCGGTAAATTTTCCAGATTAACCCGCGTTGCTTATAATCTGCGTTTCCTGCGCTCGAAAACGCCGAAACACATAGTGCTTGCTATTGATAATCCAGAGGAGGCGCAGGAAATTGCCCGCGGTGCGGTGATAGGTGATACAAACCTTTGTTACAGTGCACCGGTGGATTTCCCCGGCGATTTTTTGGAGCTTTCCAAAAGACCGGACCGCTGGGAAACTGTTGCCGGAAAAGTAATGCCATGGCTGCTTGCGGCTTCCGGATTGGTTTTTATTATCACATGGGTTACGCAAAAGAGTTTTCCGGCGGCATTGACCGGCTTTACCATGCTGACCTGCGTGCTTGCACCGCTCACCCTTTTGCTTGCCGGCAACCTGCCCATGCGGAATGCGTGCAAAAATCTGAACGCGCATGGCGCAATGATTGCAGGCTATGACAGTGTGGCAAAGTTTGCTGATACCAATGGTGTGTTGATGGATGCGTCCGACCTGTTCCCAGCAGGCACAACGCAGCTTTTCGGATTAAAGGTTTTTAACGGTATGCGTATTGATGAGGCGATCCTTTACGGCGCGGCAGTTTTGTGCGAGAGCGGCGGCCCGCTTGCGAATGCGTTCCAACAGGTGATTGAACAGCGCAGTGAGATTCTGCCTGAAGTAGAGAACCTAACTTATGAAGATGGGCTTGGATTATCCGGCTGGGTTTACGACCATCGTGTGCTGTTAGGAAACCGTGAAATGATGCTTCATCATGATGTAGAAATGCCGCCGGCGGTGATTGAGAATAAATACCTGCAAAATGACCCTGACCGCAGGGCACTGTACCTGACGGTTGCAGGCAAAGTTTCCGCTATGTTTATTGTAGGATATTCCGGCAGTGTGAAAATTGCAAATATGATTTGCGAGCTTGAAAATAACGGAATCAGCCTGCTTTTGCGCACGTCGGACCCGAATGTGACTGAAAATATGGTTTCCCGTTATTTTGATATTTCTCCTCATTCTGTTAAAATTCTCAGTTCTGTAGGCGGGCTGATGTATCAAGAAAAATTCCACACCCACAGGGAAACAGCGCCGGCGCATATGGTACATAACGGCAGCTTGAGGGCTTATATTGAATGTGTACTGACCGCTGTTCGGCTGAAAGAAAAAATCAATTTTTCTATGGTGCTTCAGGCGTTTGGCATTGTTTTGGGGTTCCTGTTGGTTAGCTTTTTCAGTATTACAGCAGGTATGTCCCAGCTTGGGCCGTTCCAGTTGTTGGTTTATGAATTATTCTGGGCGTTTGTGGTGATGTTGATTTCATCCCTGCGCCGGCTGTAGCATAAAAAATGAAAATATGCCATTTTCAGAGATTGGCATAAGTAACAATATACTATGGATGATTTTCCCGTCCATAGTATATTTTTTTAAAATATAACATAAAATATCTTGAAACCTTTATGCATATATGCTACAATTTATAAAACATTTAGATATGTTATAGACATTTTTAATAATTACGCCTAATTTTATATTCAAAGGACGAAGGGGGCATTTCCTGTGAAATCTTTTACCGCAGAAAACATTCGAAATATTGTATTGGCAGGCCACGGAGGCGAGGGCAAAACCACGCTTGCGGAGGCTATGCTGTACCTTTCCCATGAAACGGACCGTTTGGGGAGGATTGCAGACGGAAACACAGTCATGGATTATGATGCAGAAGAGAAGAAAAGGAAGATTTCCGTTTCCGCATCCGCTGCAGCGCTGGAGTGGAAGGATGTTAAGATAAATTTGCTTGACACCCCGGGATTATTTGATTTTGCCGGCGGAATGGCAGAAGGCTTCCGCGGGGCGGATACGGCGCTGATTGTAATTTCCGGCAAAACAGGTTTTTCAGTCGGCGCGGAAAAAGCGGCAAAGCTGGCGGAAAAACAGGGAAAAGCGCGCGTGTTTGCCATTACCAAGCTGGATGCGGAGCATACGGATTTCTATATTGTACTCAGCCGTCTGGCAGGCGTTTACGGACCGCTGATTTGTCCGGTGGTGATTCCGGAAATTGTTGACGGTGCAGTAGAAAAATACATTAATCTTTTGGAACAAAAGGCTTATTCTTATAAAGACGGCAAGCGAATAGAAGTGTCTATGCCGGATATGGGCGACAGGCTTATAAATATGAACAATATGTTGTATGAGGCTGTTGCGTCTACAGACGATATATTGATGGAAAAATATTTTGACGGCGAAGCTTTTACTTATGAAGAGCTGATACGAGGCCTGTCCCAAGGCGTAAGGGAAGGTTCTATTATTCCCGTTTATGCATGCGCCGGTTATACCATGGACGGTGTTGACCTGTTGATGGATGGTATCAGGGAAATTACGCCGTCTGCAAAGGAGGCCGCCGGAGAAACCGCGGCGGACGCCGACGGAAATGAGATTGTATTACAGGCGGACGCGAACGGGCCGCTTGCCGCCGCCGCATTTAAAACCATCGCCGACCCGTTTGTTGGTAAGCTGACTTTTCTGAAAATTGTTTCCGGCAAGCTTTGTGCGGACAGTCAGGCCTATAACCCGCGGACAGAACAAACAGAACGTATCGGCAAGGTCTTGATTCCCCGCGGAGGCAGGCAGGAAGATACTGCCTGTGCGGCCGCCGGCGACATTTGCTGTGTTGCAAAGCTTTCCTCTGCCAATACAGGCGATACGTTGTGTGCGCCGGGCAAAGCATTGATTTTGAAAGGGATCCGATTCCCTGCGCCGAGCCTTTCCATGGCGGTATGTGCAAAGAAAAAAGGAGATGAAGAAAAAATTGTTGCGGGAATTCTCCGCCTTGTGGAAGAAGACCCAACCCTTTCCTTTGCGCTTGATACGGAAACCCATGAACAGGTTCTGCGCGGGCTGGGAGAACAGCATCTGGATGTTGTCGTATCGAAGCTAAAATCAAAATTTGGTGTAGAGGTCGTATTAAAAACACCGCGCGTTGCTTACCGTGAGACGATTAAGCATAAGGTAAAGGTACAGGGAAAACATAAAAAACAAAGCGGCGGGCACGGGCAGTATGGCGATGTTTGGATTGAGTTTGAACCTTATGATACGGATAGCCTTGTGTTTGCTGAAAATGTGTTTGGTGGTTCCGTACCGAAAAATTTCTTTCCAGCGGTGGAAAAGGGTCTGCGTGACAGCATTAAAAAGGGCGTGCTTGCCGGTTTCCCCGTTGTGGGTGTGAAAGCTACATTGGTTGACGGTTCCTATCATCCGGTAGATTCTTCTGAAATGGCGTTCAAAACCGCCGCTTCCCTTGCATTTAAAGCAGCTATGGCGGCCGCCGCGCCTACATTGCTGGAACCGATTGGTATGCTGAAGGTGAATGTGCCAGATGACAATATGGGCGATATCATCGGCGATATTAATAAACGCCGCGGGCGCGTGCTGGGAATGAATCCTGCGGATGACCATTTGCAGGAGATTGTCGCAGAAGTTCCAATGGCGGAAATGGCGGATTTTTCTACCATTCTGCGTTCTATTACGCAAGGGCGCGGAAGCTTCTCCCTTGATTTTGAGCGGTATGAAGAAGCGCCGGCGAATATTGTTCAAAAAATTATTGCCGAGGCAAAAGCCGCGGAAGAGGATTAGTAAAAAGAGTTACAGCGTGTATCCGGTGCAGGATACACGCTGTTTTGCCGTTATAGAAACTCCAGCTTTGCCGGAGTCGAGATTTCTGTATTTATTTCTACTGACGGATAAATAATAGCGAAAAAACGGAGGGGAAACTATATCTCCCTCCGTTTTATAAAATAAGTAATTGCCTTTATTCTGCCGTAACAGTGACAGTAGAAGTTAATTGTAGGTTTACTTGACCGTATAAAGGAATAGTAAGTGTAATTACTGCTGTGCCTGCACTGATGCCTGTAACAATTCCGTCAGAAACAGTTGCAACGGAAGTATCGCTGCTTGACCAAGTGCCGTTAATAACAGCTGAAGCCGGACTGAATTGCAGAAGCTGTGCAGAAGTTTCTCCTGCTTGGATTGTTGTGTTGTTCGCAATATGGATTCCGATCAACCCTTCATTGCCGGTGTAAGGGGATTCATCTGTCTTTACAATATTTGCGCCTTCTAAAAGACCCAGTTTTGTATTCCAGTAAAGGTGATTGCCCGGGATATAGGTATTGTCTACAATTTGTTTACCGAATACAGCAGCAAGCTTAGAATTTGGAAAATAGCTGTCCACATTACAATCTGCATAGCAGTGTGACCAAACTGCGCCGTGGTTAAGCCCTGCGAGTCCGCCGGCATTTTTTCCGGTTATGGCAGCCGAAGCGGTACAGCCGGTGATATTTGCCGGCGACAAAGCCGTTCCGCAAATCCCGCCCGCATAGGTTGCAAAATCGTTAGAATCAGTAAGACTGCGGGCAGCTCCGCCGATAATTTTAACCCGCTGTACAGTTCCCTCTATGGTTCCGGCAAGAACGCCGACGTTATCTGTGCCGACAATGGTGCAATTTTCCAGCGTCAGGTCGTATACGTTGCCTTCAGTACCAATTGAGCCAAAAAAACCGTTTTGACTTGCAGTGAAATCATAATGCCTTAGATTGCTGATAGTGTGGTTGTTGCCGTTAAGGTTACCGGTAAAATGAACCGCAGATGTAAAATCGCCGGATTTCATGTTACTGCAATCAATATCAGCAATTAGTTTAAAATATTTATCGGGATATTGGCTTAACAGCTTCAGATGGGACGGGTGAAAAATTTGGTATGGATTGGCAGCCGTACCAGTTCCTTCGATAGTAGCAGGCGGTATGCTGACTTGGAATGTCATAGTGTCGCCGCCGGCAGAGCCGATTTGGCTGATAACAATACCGCTGTTTGTTCCGTCAGAATAATACAGAGTTTGGTTGTCAAAACCGGAGTTTTCCTGACCGATTGCCTTGCCGATCGAGGTCCGCTTGCTTTGTGCGGAGAAAAATGCATTGGTTGCATAACTGCCCGGATTGGTACTGCTTTCGTTTGGGCGAAAAACGTAAAGATAATCCGGCGGGCCGCTGGCATTTGAGCGGGAAGCAACATCTGTATTGACGCGGTAAATAATCAAACCTTCACCAGGAAGATTGCTGTCAAATCCGGTTTTTTTACGGTATTCAACAACAAAGAATTCTGTATCAGAATAAGGGGAACGAAGGATAAGGGCAGATTCCGGTGCGCTGCCATAACCGCCGTCTTCCTGTGCATCTTCATATTTTGCATATTGCAGGGTTTGGCTTCCGCTTGCGGTGATTTCATGGATTGGCGTACCCCAGCCCTGATATTCGCGCTGCATGTATTGCAGCATATTCTGTGGAGAAGACGCGGTGTAACCCATAATATCCCACTGACCTACCGGTGTACCGCCTGTATTGTAATGGTATAAATCGGGAAGTCCGAAAGTGTGCAGAAATTCGTGAATTACTACAGTATGTTTTGCATTTGCCGCATTTTCAGGCATTAGCCCTGTGTCAGCTGCAGTGGATCCTGCCGGAGGAATATCAGCAAGTAAAAAATTATAGTTATTGATATTTTTGCCGTTGAGATAGAATCCGGAAGAAGAATATTTATGCGGCCACAGCAAGTCGTTCCATGCAATTCCGCCGCCGGTTCCGCGGTAGCCGTTCATCAGGAAAGCAATGGAATCAATGCGTCCGTCATTGTTATTATCCAACTGTTCACCGGTAAAATCAGCTTCTATCTGTTCTTTTACAAATTGGAAAGCGCCGGCAAGCAGTTCAGCTTCCCTTTCAAACCGCTCGGCTCTATTTTTGTAGCCCAGAGGATTGGATGTGGAGTAGGTTTTATAATATTCAATGGGATGCTGGTCAACATAAGAAACTACAGTCCCATCTGATGCTTTTGGGTAAAAAGCGGAATCTACTTGAATGCCGCCGTATGTTATATGAGAAATATAACCTTTCAGAGAATTGCTGTTTGTGTTGTAAATGCTGTTTAGAGTTTGAAAACGTGCAGGGGTGATAAATTCGTCTAACCCGCTGAAATTAACCAGAATTACAATATTTTTTACATCAGTGAATGCGGTTGTGTTTGCTTTTGCTGACTTTGCAGACCTTGCCGCAGGACGGGGATACATTTCGTCCAAATTGTCGGGACCGTTGGTTCCGCTGAAATCAACCGTCAGATTTTCTACGGCAGGCTCTTGTGCTTGTCCAGGCGCAGCCATTGCTGCTGTGGACAGGCCTAAAAGCAGGGCAACAGATATCAGCAGAGACAGTATTTTGTTGTATTTTTGCATGTGTTATCTCCTTGTTTTAATGCAGTTTTTAGAAAGCTTTCTGACATAATCATAATGTGAAATAGATTTAATGTCAATGGTGTATGTGGTTTTTCTGCATTTACGACATATTTTGTCAACGATTAATGTCGAACTTCCACGAATTATTGCAAAAAAATTCCCCCGACTGAATCAGACAGGGGAATTTCAATTTTATTATAAGGTTAAAGAAGCTCCTGTATAATCTTCTCAGCATATTGGTCTACTTTTTTGAAATTCATAGACTGAATATAGCACTGTTCCAGTTTGTCATGTACGTTTTTTGCCATCTTCTGTAAATGAATCGCTTCTTCCAGCAATTCGCTGGCGGCACGCTTATTAAAGCGGAGACGCGGTTTGCAGGCTTTCAGCGCCTCGGCGTCGATAAAACGCAGAGGGTTAATCCGTTTTGAAGGGGTAAGGCTTAGTTTGTTGGAATAATCGGAGGTCATAAATGCAACATTGTATTCGGGAACAATCAGATGCTCCAGTTTATCTTCCGGAAAGAGAGGAGACCAGCAGGATATTACGTCAGCGCCCAGGCGCAGGAAGTTATTTTTGATATTACGCAGTAAAAAGTTGCTTACCGGACCGTAATTATCTTCAATAATATAGATCGTGTCGCAAAATGCTTCTGCGGTTTCCTCAAAACAAACAACACCCTTTGGTGTAATGCCGCTGAGCAGGGCCTTATATTCTTTTCCGGTCTCGGCGCTCTTTTTGCCTTTAAAATTCCCAAGCACAAGGCGTTTGGCATAGCTTTCTGTTTTTGCCTCGTCAACCAGCGGAAAAACCAGCCGGTAAGAATCACTCTTCAGCATGCCCGCCGCAGCAATAAAGCGGTCGGATTGGGCATGGTAAGCGGAGCATGCAGAAGAATATTCGACAATTCTTGCCTTTTTCTGCATTAAAAGTTCTTTGTCCCAGCAATCACCGAGGTTCAAAATACTTTCGACAGCGCCGGGATATTTAGGATCCATGCAATGGGGGGATGTACCGTCCAGCATAAAAAATTTCAGTCCTGGAAAAATAATCGCGTCAAGGGAATCTGAATCTGAGGAACAGTAAATCCAGACAGGCAGATGCCCTTCCGCCTCAAGCGCAGTTCCGACCTTGCGCATTAGTCCGGATTTTCCTGTCCCGGGCCCGCCTTTAATGATGTACCCGCGCCAGCCGTCATGCGGGTCATAAATCTGGTCAAACATTGAATAAAAACCCGCGGCGGAATTTGCACCGAGAAAGAAGCATAAGTCCTTATTGGATTGTTCCATGTTGATTCCTCCCAAACATCGTTTCAATTCATGGTATTCCGTTTCAATGGGTTGTGACACAGAATTTTCAGAAAAAACAGCAGGGAGCGGGCATTTCTGCATATCCCTGCTGTAATTTTTATATAAAGAAGGAAAGAAAAGGAATGTTGTCCCATATTACATGAAAATGGCTGATTTGTAATCACGCACAAGAGAAGTCTTATTGTATGAACTTCACTCATTGACAGGGGTGGTTATTTACAAGATTATTTTTCTAAGCATAAAAAGTGAACTGAAAAAGCGTTTATCTAAAATAAAAGACAGTGAAGCAGGAAAATCCGTAAAAGATATGGTGAATAATATTAAAGAAATCGTTACATGGATGCTAATTACAGCCATTGTTTGCAGCTTTTAGAAACGATAAATAATATGATAAAACATCTATTTGGAATTGACAGAGTATCAAAATACTATTGCAGCAATTAAATCGAATACCTTACCGCTATCTTTTGGAGATTCAAAAAGCGGTTAGTCATAATAACTAACCGCTTATAAAAAACTTTAATCACAGTGTAATATTCATTTAATTTGTGGAATAGTATGATTTTTTCACGTAATTCTTTCATATATGAAAAACGCTTGATAATTTCCATGTGGTTATAACGTCGTGTTAGATTTTTCTCTGCCTGCTTTAAAGGCAGTAACCCTTTCTTTCATGTAAAATTTTATCGATTAGAAAAACGGTTCAGGAAAGCCTTTGTCCGTTCATTTTGAGGGTGATTAATTACTGTTTCAGGGACTCCCTGTTCTACAATGATACCCCCGTCCATGAAAATGATGGTATCAGCAACATCTCTTGCAAACGCCATTTCGTGCGTAACAATGACCATAGTCATATGTTCTGCGGCGAGTGTGCGGATAACTTTTAAGATTTCCCCCGTCAGTTCAGGATCAAGGGCGGAGGTAGGTTCATCAAAAAACAAAATTTCAGGGTTCAGCGCAAGGGCACGTGCAATGGAAAGACGCTGCTGTTGTCCGCCGGAAAGCTGATATGGATAGGCGTTCGCTTTGTCGGCAAGCCCCATTTTCCCCAATAATTGGCGCGCGCGTTCTTCCGCCTGTTCTTTTGGCTGTTTCGTCACATGAACAGGCGCTTCCGTAATATTCCGCAGGGCAGAAAAATGAGGGAAAAGGTTAAAGTTTTGAAATACCAACCCAAAACGGGAACGGATGCGGTTCAATGTGGCTTTACTCGCATAAGCCGTAGTTCCTTTTTCGTTTGTGGAAACCATGACATCTTCCAGATACCGGATTTCTCCGCCGTCAACCTGTTCCAACAGGGTTGCACAGCGAAGGAGCGTGGATTTGCCGGAACCGGAAGGGCCAATAATCGCCACTACTTTTCCCTTGGGTACAGTGAGGGAAATATCCTTCAATACAGGCGTACCGTCAAAGGATTTTTGAATATGGTTCATTTCAAGTACATTCATAAGGTTCCTCCTAACGGTAATAGCTCAAGCCTTTTTCTGCTTTTTCCATTAGGAAAGCAATCAGGTAGTTGAGCACATAGTAAAATACGCCGGCAACAAGCAATGGCCCAATGGAGGATTGCGCTGCAGAAAGGGACTTTGCAACGGAGAACATTTCAATATAAGACACAACTTGTGCAAGCGAAGTATCTTTTACAAGCGTAATGATTTCATTTGTCATTGGCGGCAGAATGCGTTTGATAACCTGCGGCAATATGATGCGCATAAAAGTCTGAATTTTATTAAAACCGAGGATTTCAGCCGCTTCATACTGTCCTTTAGGCATAGATTCAATTCCGGCACGGAAAATCTCTGCAAAGTAGGCGGCATAATTCAGGATAAATGCAAGAATAGCCGCGGCTTTTCGGTCCCATGAAACACCAAAAAGATAAGATGGACCAAAATAAACAATAATAATTTGCAGCAGCAGAGGAGTGCCGCGCATAATGGAAATGTAAACTTTAATTAGATTACGGATAACCGCATTTTTAGACATCCGCCCGAAAGATACCAGTAGACCCAGCGGCAAAGATGCCGCAAGGGTAACCAAAAAAATAAAAAGCGTGTCCAAAAATCCTGCGGAAAGCTGCGTCATGGTATTTTCAAAATTAAATTTGGCGCATAGCCCGCCAAGCGACAATATGGATTCCATTGCTACCTACTCCCTGATAATGAAATAAGGCGGATAGCATGATCCGCCTTTTCAATGTTTAAAGGTGCGGTTTATTTACCAAAAATAGTAATATCCTTGCCAAACCACTTTTCAGAGATTTTTTTCATTGTTCCGTCCTCAGTCATTTCCTGGAGAGTTTTGTTGACCTTGTCACAAAGCTCCGTGTTGCCGAGGTTGAAGCCAATGGCATATTGTTCTGCCGCGAGAGGTTCGTCCAAAACCTTGTATTTGCCCGGGTTTTGTTCCATGTTATAACGTGCAACAACTTCATCCATCAAAACGGCGTCAACTTTTTTGGTGTCCAGCTCCATCAGAGCATCCAGATTTGTGGGGGTTGCGATAACGTTTTTCAATGTTGTGGTAAAGCTTTGGTTTTCATCTTTATTGATTGCCGCCTGTGCGCTGGAATCTTCCTGAACAGCGACGGTAGCGCCTGCAAGGGAGGCTTTATCTGTATAAGAAGCGTCTGCTAAAATAATGAAAACCTGCTGATTGTTCAGGTAAGGCTTGCTCCATGTATATTCGCTTTCACGTCCGGTCATGGTAAAACCATTCCAGATGCAGTCCACATTGCCGGTTTCCAATTCGGTTTTTTTAAAATCCCATTCAATCGGCTGTGCTTTGTATTCTAAGCCCAAACGTTTGGCAACTTCCTGCGCTAAATCAAGGTCAAAGCCGACATAGTTTCCGTTCCCGTCAACAAAGCCCATGGGAGGGAAAGATTTATCAAATCCTACAATAAAAGTTCCGCTGGATTTACTTTGGCACCCGGTAAACCCAAGGCACATTACGCCTATCATAACAAAGGCGATGAGAGCGCACAGCGCTTTTTTCATAAATAAACACTCCTAAAAAATAAAATCAGATAATATTATTCTAATCTATTACCAAAATAAAGTAAAGGGTGAAACGGCAGTTTTTTAAGAAAACATGACGGAAAATAAAGAATATGGCGTTAATAGAAGCGGTAGGTTAAAACAGTCCGGGGTGAAGAGTGAAAAATGTTTATGTTACGTATTTAGCCCTGCTCTACTGCTTCAAATAATCCAAATGCCTATTGCTGTTCTTCTTCGGCAGATAAAGCTATTGCATGAAATTAGATAATCTCTCTGCCTTTTGTATCTGCCACCCAGTTTCATAAAAATCGTTTTTGCGCTTGTAAGCCCTTGAAATACAAGGCGTTTTCCTTCTCTAACTGTCCATATTTATGTATATTTTTATAGACTTTATAAAGCAACTTATGCTACAATGAAGTCAGTGATAAATCGGGATTGGAGTGGACAATATGGGGTTGTTCAAGAAGATTTTCAAGAAAAATAACGGTAGCGAAACGAAAAGTAATAATACGCTTGAAGAAGATATTCATTTAGCGTCAGATTGGGTGGTAAAAGCACTAAATTCATCTGGCTACAGAGCTGATTATTCTTTAGAAAGCATGAAAGAGATTGATCGATTTTTTGATGAGCAGAGTTCTGAAACAGGATTGCTGTCAAAAAATTTCGGTAATATTATATTTAGTTTAGGTTCATATATTGGTGAAGTAGCTATCAAATTATACGGAGGAGAATGGAATACTGACGACAGAGATCCGCAGGGAGAGATAAATATTTCTGTCAAGTTAGGAACTGGAACTGTCATATGGCCTGTTATTAGATGTATGAAAAGATATAAGCAAGGGAGTGAAGAAAGTATCTATGCCTATCTTTTAGTTCTAAATAATTGATTTGGCAAAGCAATAACTTCCCATTTATCCGGCGATAGCCAAGCCAGTCAACAATCTTTGCTAATAAGCAATCAGGGCGGAAAAAGGCGTACTGTTATTTCACAGGTATTCACTGCCTTGTTCCTCTCCAATGGGTAAATGAACCGTTATCGCTTTGCCTGTCGGTTTATATGTTTTATCAAATTCTCGCTTTGTGCGGTGCCTAAAGCAGATGTTTTTAAGGAAAGCTCCGCTGGTCTTGTTTAGGAGATTCCATAAAAAGCCGGAGATATTCTTCCAAAACAAGAATATCTCCGGCTGATGTTTCAGTTATAAACAACGGTCTAATTTTTCAACAGCTTCTTGTAGATTTGTTAAAAAATAGATATGGTTTCCCTGATTGCTTTCATAGATAAAATCTTTCAAAGGCTTGCTTGTATATTGAGAATAGTCCCCGATAATTGCCGCTTTTATTTGATAATTGATAAATTTCTGTAAAATTTCACCGGCGCAGCCTGTGCTGAGGATAAAAAAATCATCACTCAGGCAGGTTTTATTTATGATTACTTTTTGGCATCCGGTTTCATATTTTACAGACATGATATAATCCAGTGCGGATTGTGTATCTTTAATCATCTGTTCATCGGTATTGGCAAACGCAATATCATTGTTTTTTCCAAGAATTTCATATTCCATAATTTCACAACTTTCTGTTTTATTTGTTCAGTAGTAACAGCAGGCATTGTAATGAATACCGATAGCTGCCTGGGGAAGTTATATTTTCCCCATTTGCCGCAGGGCGTAAATTTTCAGAATGATGGTCTGAGATTTTCCATCGGGAATTTCTCCGGCAAGCACCATTTCAACCGCCTTGTCTAATGGGATTTTTTCTACGCTGAGGAATTCATCTTCATCAGGGTTTGCATCTCCGAAACAAAGGTCTGTAGCAAGGTACAAGTACAAAACTTCATCGCAGTAGCCCGGGGAGGGATATTGAACGCCAAGGTTGATGTAATTTTGGGCAGACGCACCGGTTTCTTCCCTAAGTTCCCGTTTTCCTGCCTCCAGCGGGTCTTCTCCGACTTCCAGCTTTCCCGCAGGGATTTCCAGAAGCACTTTTCCGTAAGGGTAGCGGAATTGGCGGACAAAAAGGAGCTCGTCCGCGTCTGTTAGCGCCGCAATAGTGACTCCGCCGGGGTGTACGATAACTTCCCGCTTTGCAAGCTTATGATTTGGGAGTTGGGCGTCGTCTACCCGCAGCGTTACGATTTTTCCTTTGTAAATAATACTTTGATTGATAGTTTTTTCGGTGAAATCCATAAAAACTCCTCCTTTTGCACATATGTGTTTTCACTCCGGCATAATTTATAACGGGGTGATGATGTTGGGTAAAATTGTAACGGGGAATTGCCTCCCCACCTACGAAGCACTGCAAAATATGTCGGCACAGCTCGCAGAGCGGTTCCCTTGCCTGAAGAAAGGGAGCATCGGTGAAAGCTGGACGGGCAGGGACATCATCTCGCTGTCCTTCGGCTGTATGGATGAACCCGTGTTGTTTGCCGCGGCATTCCATGGGCAGGAGTGGCTGACCAGCCTTGTCCTGCTCCGTTTTTGCGAAGATTTATTCAATGCAATGGAAACAGGACAGGAAATCTGCGAAGTCAATTCCAGACGGGCATTTTTAGGCAGGGGTTTGATTTTTATTCCCTGCATGAATCCCGATGGCGTGGAAATTGCTCTGAACGGATGGGATACGGCGGGCGTTTATGCAGATTTTGTCAGGGGTGTTTGCGGCGGAGATTTGACAGACTGGAATGCAAACGCGCGAGGGGTAGACCTCAACCATAATTATAATGCTGGATGGCGGATTCTGCGTAAAATGGAGACAGAAGCAGGGATTCACGGTCCCGCTCCCCGCAGATACGGCGGAACGAAACCGGAAAGCGAGCTGGAAACGCAGGCGTTGGTAAAACTTTGCCGCCGGATACCCATTCGGCATGCTTTTGCACTACACAGCCAAGGGGAGGAAATTTATTGGGATTACAGCGACCGCACGCCGAGCAAAAGCAGATTTATGGCGCAGGTGCTTGCAATTTCTTCCGGCTATACCCTTGCCCAACCGGAAGCAATTGCATCCCACGGCGGATTTAAAGACTGGTTTATTGAAGAGTTTTCCCGTCCGGCGTTTACCATTGAGCTGGGCAAAGGGAAAAATCCGCTGCCTTTGAGCGATTTGGAGCCGGTTTATCAAAAAGCGAAGGAAATGTTTGTGGTCGGTGCTATTTTATAGCATATGGCAAAACACAGGGCTGATACAGCGGCGTATCAGCCCTTTTTCTTTATGTTTCAGAAATATCGCAGTTATAGCCGGGTCTGATGTAGAGAGTTTCTTCCTTTTCCATAATATCGGGGAAGAACACTTCGTGCGGCCAGTCCTCCTGCGAGATTTCCTCAATAGCAACAGAGATGCTCTGGGGCGTTGCGCCGAGGGTTTGCGTTACATCTTCTGCAATGCGCTTTGCCAGCGCCTGTTTCTGCGCTTCATCCCTGCCGGGCCAGAGTTTTATAATAATATGGGGCATAACCAGACCTCCTTAATGAAAATAGTAACACTCATAAGTTGAAAAAGAAAGCGAAAAACAGCGGGACAGGTGGAACGCTTATCCTACGCTTTACAGCAATCAGGAAAAACTTGTGTAAGATGT
The DNA here is from genome assembly GCA_934546985.1 of uncultured Eubacteriales bacterium. Lineage (GTDB taxonomy): Bacteria > Bacillota > Clostridia > Oscillospirales > Acutalibacteraceae > CAKTEE01. The sequence continues at coordinate 176,921 of CAKTEE010000003.1, read as the reverse complement.
TAAATAAACCATAGGGACTAATATAAAAGCAATTAAGCAAAAAAAGCTCAGTACAATCATGACAATGGCAGTGATTAAAAAACCTTTTGCCAGCTTGCGGTGTTTCATGATTTGCGCAGGGTTCATAGACGTCATCAAATTAACTGGAAGCTGGCAGACAGGGCAGGCCGGCATGCCGTTAAATATCTGAGCAGAACAGCGTGGACATTTTAAAGCGTTTTTATTTCCGGAACGAATGACTATGTAAATAATTGCGGGGATTAAACCTATAAAGCCAGTAAGAACACCCCACATAATTGCCATATCTATATTCCGGGCTTTTGCATCGTTATAAACTGCAAGACCGAGAAAAATCTGACCGATGTAGATTAACAGCATGTAAAGTGCCATAATTCCAAAACTGATTCCCGCCAATACAGGAGTCATCATATCACTTCTTTCTGTACAGTCTTATATTCATTATACTAAAATGCAGCAAAAAGTAAACTATATAAAAAATGAAAAGGCTCTTGACACGGAAAAGAAAATGTATTATTATAACAGTGTACTAAGATAATAATACAAATAGGGATTGGAGGTGAGCGGTATGGATGACAGTTTCCGTCCGGATATCCCCATTTATCTTCAGTTGGTCGATATTATGAGGACGAAAATTGCCAGAGGCGAGTGGCCGCCGGGGGAGAAAATTCCAGCTGTGCGGGATTTGGCGGTAACGTTCGGTGTGAACCCTAATACCATGCAGCGGTCTTTGAGCGAACTGGAACGCGAGGGGTTGCTGTACTCAGAACGGACGGCCGGGCGATATACAACGAAAGACACACAGATGATTGCGAAGGCAAGAAGGGCAATGGCAATGGACTACATTGATGTTTTTCTGAAAAAGATGTTTGAAATGGGTTTTTCAAAAGAGCAGATTAAAGAGATTATTAACAAAGAGGTGGAGAACTATGGCAAATCTTGTAACAATTAACCATGTCAGCAAGAGTTACGGGCAAATGCCTGTGCTGAACGATGTTTGCTTGGATATAGAGAGCGGGCGAATTATCGGTTTGCTTGGTCCCAATGGCTGCGGCAAAACAACGCTGATGAAAACGATGGCGGGTATTATCCGTGATTATCAAGGCACAATCACTATTGATGGCAATGAGCCGGGGGCGGAAACGAAAGCGGTTGTTTCCTATTTGCCGGAAAAAACTTATCTTCCCGACTGGATGACGCCGGAACAGGCGATTGACTATTTCGATGATTTTTATGCGGATTTTGATAAGGTAAAAGCAAAGGAAATGATTAACCGTTTCCAGTTAAATATGAAACAGCGTTCCAAAACCATGTCTAAGGGTATGCAGGAAAAGCTCCAGCTAACACTGGTGATGTGCCGGAAAGCGCAGCTATATTTGCTGGATGAACCCCTTGGCGGCGTTGACCCGGCAACCCGAAGCGCACTGTTGGATACCATCCTGCACAACTATTCTGAAAACGCGACCCTGTTGATTTCCACCCATTTGATTTATGATGTGGAACGCATTTTTGACAGCATTATTATGCTTGGCTATGGGCGTGTAATGATGAATGACAGTGTGGATAATATCCGGCAAGAAACAGGCAAGTCTATTGACGAGGTGTTCAGGGAGGTATTCAGATGTTAGGGAAATTGATAAAACATGAAATAAAAGCAACCAGCAGGGTGATTCCTTTTTTATACCTTGCCATTGCTGCACTTGGTCTTGCCAGCTATATTGGGCTGAAATTTAACAGCGAGGGTTTTGGCGCCGTTACCTGTATATTTATGATATTGGGCAGCGTCGCGGTATATATTGCTACGCTTGCATTGATTGCCGTGCGTTTTTATAAAAGCATGTTCTCCAACGAGGGTTATTTGACAATGACTTTGCCGGTAGGCACAGGCCGAATTTTATTTACAAAATCGTTAGTATCGTTTCTTTGGATTCTTGCCAGTCTTGTTGTAATGGCAGGTTCCTTTGCCGCGGCATTCTTTATGTTTGCAGATCATCAAAATGCAATGGATGAATTCTTCCAGATGATAGGAAATATTCCCTCCGGTTGGCTGATGGTAATTGCATTTTTCACCGTAATGCTGCTGATAGGTTCCCTTTATTTTGTTTCTATGATGACGTTTTCAGTGACGCTGGGCAATACAGGCATGTTCAATAAAATGGGTGCAGGCGCATGTGTGCTGGTGTTTATTATTGTTTATTTCTGTACTGATATTGTGGAACAGATTTTTACGGTAATTATCCCGCTTAGTATTGTGGTCGGTGATAACGGTATTTATTTTTCAACGGAAAATATGGTAGGCTACCTGTTCCAGAGCATTAATTCGTCAGCGGTTACTTCCGTACCGATTGGTGCCGGAGGCATCCTGTTTGAAATTATTGCAATTGTAGGTATGTTTGCTGCGTCAAATTATCTGCTCAAACGCAAAGTTTGCTTAAAGTAAAACGGTATAATGAGGATGGGGATGAAAAAGCAGGGAACGTTTTACGTTCCCTGCTTTTGATATATCAGCGATACACTGCAAAAATATTCTAATCAGAACCCAGCATTACCATACTGCTTTTTGGAAAAAGCAGAGTAACACAGGTTCCTTTATCCGGATATGAAGCCAGTTTTAGCCCTATCCCCAGCTTGACGCTAAGCTTATTGCAGAGATATAGCCCCATACCGGTAGATTTACCAAAGCGCCGCCCGTTTTCTCCCGTGTAACCTTTTTCAAACACGCGGTCAATATCTTTTTCACAAATGCCAACGCCGTTATCCTGTATGGTAAGAATAATATTATTGGGATTTTCTTTGCCGGTGATAGTAATCATCTTATTCTTTGCAGATGGTTCCATATATTTCACAGCATTTACAAAAATCTGGTTTAAAATAAATTCCAGCCATTTGGGGTCGCTGTAAACGTGTAAATCTATGTTCTCCATCCGCAGGCGGATGTTTCGATGAATGCAGTCCTTGGAGTTGCGGCGGGCGACTGCGTTAAGAGTCTGTTTGAGGCAAACTTTCCGTACAATATAATCTTTTTCCACGCTGTTGCTTTTAGCATAATACAGTGCCTGTTCAACGTAGGCCTCAATTTTATCCAGTTCTTCACCAATGCTTGCCGTGACCGGTCCGGGGTTATTTTCCGCCAGCAGTTTGCCGGAGGCAATGGGCGTTTTAATTTCATGCACCCACATTTCAATATATTCCCGGTATTCTTTAACAGAACGGCCGTACTCTGCAACTTGGTCGTTCATAGATTTTCCGCACTGCGTCAGTATTTCCTGTAAAAATTCAGCTTCCATAAAACTACCGGGTTCCAGCATTTCAGATAAAAGGCTTTTTTTATCCAGTTCCTCCAGTTCATAGAGAGCATTTTTATAATAACGGGATTTCACGATGTACTCCATAATCAGGGGAATCAAAAATCCAAGGCAAAGAAGCAGACATGAAAAAAACGATACTGCCGCAGGGATATTCAACAGGTTCAGCAGGAGCATTGTCATGAAACAAGTGCCTGCGAAAAAAAGAAAATGAAACAGCTTATCTTTTAAAAATTTTGCTCCCATGTCAATGTTCCCCTTCAATCCGGTAACCCTGCCCGCGCCGCGTCTGCAAATAATCCGGCAATCCGGCGGCGGCAAGCTTTTTACGCAGGCGGTTAATGTTTACCGTTAAGGTGTTGTCGTCAACAAATTCATCCGACTGCCATAGCCTTTGCATCAGGGTATCCCGCGATACAACAGCGCCGGAATGCTCCATCAGGCAGTGGAGGATTTTTTCTTCATTTTTAGAAAGTTCAATTTCTTCCCCTTTGCCTGTCAGCGTGCCTTTGGAAAGATTGAGAGTAGCCCCGCCATAGGAAAGTGTTTCGGAAGTTACCACTTTTCCGGCACGTTTGAGCACGCTTGCAATACGCGCAAGCAATATTTGTGTATTATAAGGTTTGGTGATAAAGTCATCCGCGCCCAGGTTCATGCTCATCAGCTCGTCCATATCGCTGTCACGGCTGGTAACGATGATAATGGGCATATCCGAAACCTTGCGCAGTTCGCGGCAGATATAGTAGCCGTCATAAACCGGCAGGTTAATATCCAGCAAGACAAGGCTTGGATTGATGCGCAGAATTTCATCAATTGTATGTGCAAAATCCGCAGTGTATCTGCAAATATAACCATACCTGCTTAAAAAACTGGATAGTTCCCTGCGGATTTTCTCATCGTCTTCTACAATAAAAATCGTATTCATCATCATGTCCCCTTTGCTAACAGTATTATAACCTATTCAGAGGAAAGAAGAAATACAAAATGGTTGAGAAAAATCAGGCAAAAATAGAAACGCAAGCTCAGATGCAAGAACGAAAAAACAAGAATTTGTTTGCAGAAATAAAAAAACGGCGAAAAACGCCGTTTTATCATAAAGTATATAATTTCGCGGGAAAAATTATTTCTTATTGCTATTCGGAGTGATAACCACAACCGTGGGACCGTCATTAGGAAAGCCAGATGGAAACCAGTGATTTATTTTTATGCTGTACAATATTTTCAAAACCAGACGATAAATGCAAACAGGGAAATGGCAAAGCATAAAATAGCAGAGAACCGTTTGGTTATTTTCCCATTCAAATAGCAGTCCTCTCGTGAGTGTTATTTGACAGTTAGAATTATAACACTACAGGCGGAATATCTCAACTTTTAACAAAAATAATTTATAACACAAACAGAAATTTACATTTCCCGTTTGCCCTTGTTTTGTTTCGGTTAGCTGTTTTCCTTTTTTAATCCTATGGCATACAGTGCACTGTTTACGTCAATCAATGTGCTGTTGTCGCCGAGCACGAACACATAATTTCCATCCACACGCTGATAAATATCAATCGGACGCCGTGTGTCACCAAAGCCCTGTTCACGTGTGTTGGCGTAAGCAATCAGCATACTCAGGAACACGGTCAGAATACTCAGCGAGAGAATAAAGGAAACAAAAAAATAATAGTATTTCTCCGACAGCCTCTTTTTTTCCACATCCAAAGACCCCTTATTTGGTATAATCCGCGCAAAGTTTGACTAAGGCCTTTCCAATCAGTTCTCCGGAATAAACGGCCTCGTCTAAAGTATTCCCATCACTGCCCATTTCAAGCAGAAGGGAGCAGTGAGATTTATGCATGTTATATTTTCTGGTTGTAAAAAACAGAGGGCGCATGAGGCCGGGGTTATCTGTTTCTGCAATTTTCTGTAATTGAAGAGCAAAGCGGAGATTGTATCCCCAATCGTCAAAGCCCGTAATATCTCCCTCTTGACAGCCCGAAATAATCATAATCTGCGCCGCTTTTTTTCCATTTATTTCAGCGGTTGGTTTGGATTTGGTCCCACTATCATATTGAATGGAATCACGGTGTATATCCAGTATAATTTGAATCGACGGATATTTTTTTAGATATTCATCGATTTTTTTGCCGGAACGTTCATATGCGCCGGTGTAAGAGGGATTGTCATAAACGTTTTTATCATGTATAACACCAATACCAGCAGATTCTAACTGCTTGCAGATTTCATCGCCTACGCGTATCATGTTTTTTTCACTGTTTAAAGAACGTTCTTTAAAATCTTTCGGATACCACCCAAGGTCAGATTCCTGATAGGTTTCTGTAGTATGAGTATGAAAAATCAAAACATAAGGTTTATCATTTTTTTGAATGGAAAGGTCGGCTTTTTTGCTTAAAGTTTCTTCAATATTAACCTGATGGCTTTTAGTGCGGTTGAGGACGACTACGTTTTTGTATTTGATAGTTTCATTGGTTTCACCGTATTGCTTTTCTTCAATATCGCCGCCTTTTTCCGCAGGATCCGGCTGATTGTTTTTTACAGGAGAGGTAGATTCAGCAGTGCTTGTTTCCGGTGCGGCTTGTGCTGCGGTTTCCTCTGGAGGTTCTGCTTCCGTTGGAGTTTCTTCGGAAGGCGCTGCCTGCGGTTTTGCGGTCAATATTGCTTTTACCTGTGCCGCGTAATATCCGGCAACGCCTTCCGGCATAATAAGTCCTGCGGATAAAACGGCTGTATTTTCAATAAATGTGCCGGAAAGAGGAATCCATGCGGCGCAGCGCAGAACAATGGCGACTGCAAGCACAATGGCGATTTTTTTTATAATAACTTTTAATCTGATGACTTTCATAGGCTCCTCCTGTCCTCAGCCTGTACCACCGGCGGTATTGCGTTTGTTTACATACCTATGCGGCTGAGGGCGGTTTTAGACTATGACACCAGGGAAAGAATATCCTCCGGCGATAAATCTGGCTGAAGCGCGCTGTTAATTACCAATGCAAGAAGCCTGGAGGCGCGCTGAATCAAAAGGTCAATTTCCCTCGGAGTTACCATCATGGGCATGCCCCGCGGTTCTATCTGCTGTTTCACGGATTCGCCCAGTTTTTCATCTGCCAGCAAATCTGCGGCAAGGGTGGTGGCGTCTACTACCGTGGGAACGCCAATGGCAATGACAGGTACGCCCAGTGTGCGGCTGCTGATTTCCCTGCGGCGGTTGCCGACGCCTGCGCCGGGTTCAATACCCGTATCCGATATCTGTACCGTACAGCCCAGCCGTGAAAGGCTGCGGGAGGCAAGGGCGTCAATTACAATGACAACGGCAGGCTTTATCCGTGCGGCAAGTCCTTCAATGATTTCGCTGGTTTCAATACCTGTCTGACCCAAGACCCCCGGCGCGGCGGCACAAACAGGGCGCAAACCCGGTAGACCGATAGATTCCAAAAGCTCTCCGGAGAGATGCCGTGTTGCCAGAATGGTATCCATCGTGCGCGGTCCCAAAGCGTCAGGAGTTATCTGGTGGTTGCCTAACCCGACGACCAGCGCCGTTCCTTTTTTGGGCAAAAGCTGTGCCAGTTCCCTTGCCATAACGTCAATGCGTCCGTCAAACATTTCCGCATCTGCAGAGAAAGGGGGAACTTCCAGCGTAATATAACTGCCTTTGGGTTTGCCCAATGCCTGTTCCCCTTCTTCATTGATAACGCGGATATGGGAAATCCGTACCTTGCCTGCGGTACGTTCTTCTGCTTGCGTACCCGGGCATTCTTCAGTTATAGCTTCTCTGCGTTCTAATGCAAGGTCCGTCCTGAAAATCATTTTCATCCCGCCTAACTTAAAAAATTTTTTAAAACACTGGATTTTTTGCTTTGATTGTGATATTATTTACTTTAGCGTATTCTATATGCAAATATTTTCAAAATATCCTTGCTTTTTTAAAAAAAGGATGTTATGATATATATCTGCACGATAAGCTAGGAGGAGGTGTGACAATGCCGAATATCAAATCCGCAAAAAAGCGCGTTAAGGTGATTGAAGTTAAAACCGCTCAGAATAAGCGTTTGAACTCTGCGCTCAAAACTTCTATTAAGAAGGCCAACGCTGCGATTGACACAAATGCTTCCGATAAGGAAGAAGCAGTCCGCGTTACCATGAAGAAGATTGACCAGGCCTGTGCAAAAGGTTTGCTTCATAAGAACTGCGCAGCCAGGAAAAAGTCCGCCCTTGCCCGTAAGCTGAATGGTGCGACTGCATAAATCTTTTTATAACGATTGAAAAAGCAGCTCAATGGCTGCTTTTTTTATTTGCAGTTTTTGGTTGATTACCTGATTGATTAAAAACTTGTTTGAGAGAACGGTTGTTATTATTGGTGTTAAATCTTTGATATCCCTGCATGATAAAACCCCAATGGCGGCGCAGTATTTCCTGCACTGCCATTGGGGTTTTGATGTTACTTGATAGATAGTTTAACGTTCCAGATTCTGTGTTCTGGATGGACCGACACCGACCATTTTAACAGGGCAGCCGATGAGGGATTCAATCGTTTCAATGTACTTTTTGGCATTTTCCGGCAGTTCATCAAAACTGCGGCAAAGGGAAAGGTCGCCTTCAAACCCTTCCAGTTCTTCATATACTGGGCTGCAAAGTTCCAAATCTTCCAGACTGCATGGGAAATCCGGGGTAACCGTACCGTCCGGATACTGGTACGCGGTACAGATTTTCAGACTTGGAAGGTTGGAAAGGGTATCCAGCTTGTTAATGGCAACGCTGGTCAGACCGTTAACCCTGACTGCATGGCGCATAATAACTGCGTCAAACCAGCCGCAGCGGCGGGGGCGTCCAGTTGTTGTGCCGAATTCATGACCAAGGTTGCGGATATTATCTCCCGTTTCGTCAAACAGCTCTGTTGGGAACGGGCCTTTGCCGACGCGGGTGGTGTATGCCTTTCCAACACCGATAACCTCATCAATGAGGGTAGGACCAATGCCGGTGCCGGTGCATGCGCCGCCGGAAACCGGATGGCTGGAGGTAACGAAAGGATAGGTTCCCATATCCAAATCCAGCAGGCAGCCCTGAGCGCCTTCAAATAATACTTTCTTCTGGGCTTTGATTGCTTCATAAGCCAGTACGGAAACATCTGCAACGTATTTTTTCAAACGCTGGCCATAAGCGGTATATTCTGTAATAATGCTTTCAATATCCAATGCGTCCACATTGTAGATTTTGGTCAGTATTTCATTTTTCAGGCAGCCGACTTCCCGTGCCTTTTCCGCAAAACGTTCCGGTACGATTAAATCGCACAGGCGCAGCCCGCAGCGTTCCGCTTTATCCATATAGGTTGGACCAATACCGCGTCTGGTGGTACCGATTTCACTTTTTCCGCGTTTTGCTTCGCTCAGCCCATCCAGAGCAATGTGCCATGGCATGGTGATTTGAGCGCGCGGATCTATTTTGAGGTTTTCACAGGAAATCTCGCGGGCAATCAAACCGTCAATTTCTTCAAGAATGGATTTTGGATCCAGTACCACGCCGCAGCCAATCAGGCAAACGGTTTCCGGATATAAAATGCCGGAGGGAACCAGATGCAGTTTGTAGACCTCTCCGTCGGATTCCACAGTGTGGCCGGCGTTATTGCCTCCTTGAGAACGGACAACTACATCCGCGCGGGATGCAAGTATGTCAATGATTTTGCCTTTGCCTTCATCGCCCCACTGGGCGCCGACTACAACTTGTGCCGACATAGGACAGAACCCCTTTATTAACAAATTTTTCTATTAAAAAGAACACTTAATTTTATCAAATTTAATTTATCATGTCAATATGCGAAAGCTGTAATCCCTTTTAAGAAACGTATTGGCGGTGTAAACCTTCGGCCGTTTTCCGGCCTTGTAATCCGCAATAATACATTGTATGATAAATAAAAGCTTCATTGAGGAGTGAAAACATGAAAAAACGACGCTTTCCCCAATTTTTGGTTTTATTATGTATAATAACTGTGCTGTTGGTGATTTTGGTTGTATGGACAATATGGGGTAACACAGCGTTGATGGTGAGTACAGTTACCGTTTCCGGAAGCCGCGTCCCCTCTGCATTTTCCGGATTTCGGATTGCGCAAGTATCTGATTTACATAACGCTGAATTTGGAAAGAATAACATCGCGTTATTGCAAATGCTATCCGAGAATACGCCGGATATTATTGTAATAACTGGTGATTTGGTGGACGCACAACATACGAATGTTGATATTGCTCTTGATTTTGTAAGAGAAGCTGTCCAAATTGCTCCTGTTTACTATGTAACAGGCAATCATGAAGCAAGCATGTCCCAATATCAATATGATGAACTCAAGACTGGTCTTGAAATGATCGGTGTAGTTGTACTTGAGGATAAAGCAGTGCAGATAGAGCATGACGGCGAAAAAATGATGCTTATTGGGCTTTCAGATCCTGATTTTACGATAAAGGGCGATATGTTCGTGGAAGTTCCAGCTATGGTGTACACAAAATTGAAAAACCTGATCAATGTTGAAGACAGCTATATCGTTTTGTTGTCACATCGTCCGGAATTGTTTGAAACTTATGTAAATTGCGGCGTTGATTTGGTTTTAAGCGGTCATGCACATGGTGGTCAATTCCGTTTACCTTTTGTTGGCGGCTTGATTGCTCCTAATCAAGGCTTGTTCCCTCAATATGATGCCGGTCTATATACAGACGGCCACACGAACATGGTTGTCAGCCGTGGCATTGGAAACAGTATCATACCGTTCCGTTTCAATAATCGTCCGGAGATTGTTTTGGCGGAACTTAGCGCTGAATCATAAATAAACAAATCGAATTCATTGAGCAGTTAAGAAATGAGCGCTTATTCTTTGCTTTAAAATATGGGGAATTTATTGATATTCGGTTACTTCCTATTTTACACACCCTATTCCGTCACCTTAACGAAGAATTTAAAAAATAGAGCGGCAGTAAAATCAATCTGAAAAAGGAGAAGCTCTGCTCCCTATTACTTTCAGTGTTGATAGAGCATAGCTTCGGAGATTTTACCGACAGTTTCTCTTGGTGACAAATTGACCATATGGTAGAAAAATCGAAAAAACGGAGTTGGAGGGCCATACGGTATGAAAAAAATATCTTTGATATTTAGTGCAGTGTTTATAATTTTAACTTTTATTGGTGCAGGATATATCTTTTTTCATGGCGGGCAGGTAAATGCCGGATACGCTGTTATCCCTATGATTTTTGCACTTATGAGTATTGGCTTTTATCGAAAGAAAAAGTAATAAAATCAATTTATGGCATACACGCATTTACAAACTCTATCGGCATATCCATACGTTAAATATATTCTTCCGTATTCTCGTTTTTACGCGGCTGAAATGCTTTTTAACGTGTTCCCTATTTTTGGATAAACGTCGTTATTTGCGGTAATAAACGCAAAGTATCTGACCGGCCTTTTTCACACAGCTCCAACAGCTTTTGCTTATTGCGTTCAAAGCGGCTAACTTCAGGCGGGGTTTGGGGCGCTATCACCAAAGCTTTTCTTTCCTTTTCCAGTGAACGAACGGTTTCCAATGTACGATTGTATAATTCATGGCGGTGGTCTAAAGCGTCTATCATGGCAGGGTAATCTCGTAATTGGCGGCGGTAAACGGCGCGGAATTTTTCCGGCTGTTTTACATAGGAACGTTCCCGCGTCAGTACAATAATCAGGCGGTCGCATCCGTCTTTCAACGCCCTTTGTGCGGGAATGGGGTCGGACATACCGCCGTCCAGATATTTTCCTTGTTTATATTCCACAATAGGAGAGAAAATGGGGAGAGAAGCAGAGGCGCGCAGAACTGTAAAATCCTGTTTTAAATCATCTTTGCCGAAGTAGACAGGTTTGCCGGTTCTCACGTCCGTTACCCCCGCACAGAATTCGCAGGTGGAAGCAAAAAAAGCTTCTTTATCAAATGGGTCTAAACGGTTTGGAATTTCATTAAAAATAAAATCCATGCCGAACAGGGATTTAGTCTTAATAAAGCTGGAAAAAGATAGGTATCTTTTATCCTTTAAATATTCTGTGTTAATGCGCCGGTTGCGCCCGGGCTGTCCGGAAATATAGGAAACGCCGTTTCCGGCGCCGGCAGATACGCCGATAACATAATCCGCCTGAATTCCCTGTTCCATAAACACATCTAAAACACCGGCGGTATAAAGTCCGCGCAGACCGCCGCCTTCCAATACAAGTCCGATTTTCATGGTAAAACCGCTTTCCCTGCCGCACAAATTCAATGAAAGAACGGCAGAATAATTATAATAATACGAGCGGGTTTTATCCCGTAATATTAGCTTTTTGAAATATAACCTTATCATTACTATACTGCAAAAAAACATTCTGTGCAAGAGCAGGTGTGAAAAAAGCGGTGCACAAACTACCTGTGCACCGCTGCCTTTATTATTTAAGAATTCCCAATGCTTTCATAGACTGGAGGTACTGCAAAAAATCGGGAGTAATATTTTCAATATCATCTGCCGAAACACCTCGGTAAACGATAAGTTCATCATACAGCAAACTGCTGTTTTCCACACGCATAGAACCTGTGTGAAGTTCAAATTCCACAATGATAGGCTGGCGTTTATATTCTATCATTTCTCCAATCGTGTTTCCCGAACGTTCGCGCCATTGGAAAATTTCCTTTTCCATTTTTGCATGTTCTTCTTTTTGTGCGGCGTAAAGCATTTGACCGATTCCTTGTTCTTTAATCAGATAACGCCGAACGACAGGGGAAGGATCGTGCGTCATAAAGTCGCGGAGTTTTGCGTCTGTTTCATCCGGAGACTGCCAGTCAGCCAATTCGTTTTTATGGATTTCTGCGGCAATATTCATCGCTGCAAGGGTCAAATCAATTTCATCCACCGGGAGCTGCTGGGTGGAATAATTCCCAAGTACGTATTTTTCAACATCCTTAATCAAGCAGCGGCACGGTTTTATTTTTTTTCCATAGGTTTCCAAAAGACGGACATTTTCGTCCCGCTGGCAGCAGATAGCCTCCTGCGCTGCGCTGGGGTGGAGCATTTTTTCAGAGTCTGCTGTTTTTTCATTTTTCTCTTCCATATTTTTAACCTGTCCAATCAGTCTTTGAGTGAAACATGCTGTTTTAAGACTGGCTGTGTCTGATTGACATCGTCCATAATAATGACGACATCGCCGGTAGAAAACAGCTTTTTCTGTTCATTGGATACGTTGAATTTGATGTTCCGGTGAGCTTCCCGGATATTATAGCTGCGGATTTTATCCCAAGAATAAAAGGTTCCGAAGAAATAAACCCCGTTCTCATAAACGCCGGGTGCATGCATCATAAGAATCAGCCGCATATCCAAAATAAAGTACAGTGCTGCCGCGCTGAGGAGAACGCAAAGGGCGCCTGCCTTTGGGCGAAAAATGAGCAGAAAAATAAAAACGATAAGGAACAGACAGCGATAGACCATTTGATCCTGCATAACAGACGGTTGATATCTGCCGCCGTATAACAGTTTACCGGCTTTTTTTGCCTCCCTGTGGGAAGTGATAACATCACGCAGTAACAATATTAAAAGGATTGCGGCAATTAACAGATAAAAATATTGCAGCTGACCGAGCATATTGGGAGAAAGCCCGCCGCGCACCGCACTGTAGATAGGCGCGCCTACGGAAAGTAAAATTACAACAATATCCATAATCAGCGGAATTAAAATATCTTTTCTTTTTCCATCCAGATGGTTCATACATCAAACCCCTCGCAGGTAATTTTATTTTACAGTAACTATGCCCCGCAGAAGACGGTTGCTTCCCGGGGCGGTAAAGGTTATTTTATTTTTGTGCCGCAAACAGGGCAAAAAACCGTTTCGCTGTCCCCTTGCTTGCCGCATTTTGGGCAAATAACAGTCTGTGTATCCTCTGGAGTGGCAGAAATCTGCGTCTGAGATGATGTTGCAGACGATGTAGGATTTTGGACTGAAGCGGGAGCGACAGGTGCAGCGGGAATAGAAGGGACAGCCGGTGCAGCAGGGATTTCCGGCAGTTTTGCACCGCAGGTACGGCAGAAACCAGCATCCGGATTCGTTTCCTGTGTTCCACAGGAGAGACAGTAGCGGGCAGGCCCTTTTTTCTTGCCGGATGAGTTGATGAAATCAGTCAGAACAGAGTTTCCCATTCCCTCGTTGTTGATTGCGACAACGACGAAAAACGTCAGCATGCCCCAGAACAGGATGGCAAATAATGCGTTCCAGCTAAAGCTTCTCCAACTAATCATGCCGCGCGTTAAATTAATAAAACCAATCAGCATTTGCCCGCCAACGGAAATCAACAGGCCAAGTTTTCCCTTTGCACCTACGGCAAGGACTACCGTGCACAGCAATGCATATGGCAGCAGGGCTGGAATAAACCGGCCCAGAGAGAAGAACTGCATTAACAAATACAATACTGTAATCACCGCGGCGATTACATCAATAAATTTAATTACGCCTTTGCACAAAGGAATCCCGTTAAAATATTCTGCTAAGGCGTCCCTTACTTTTTGAAAGCCCATAAAATTTACCTCCGAAAAAATTTATTTTGAAGCGGGAATATCGTCCCCGACAACTTTTGTAACGTGCTCCCAGGCTTTTTTGGCTTTCTGCCAGTCTGCGTCTGTTTGGAATACCTCAGGACGTTCCTGTGCATCCATCATTTTGCCTGCAGGGAGCAGATAAAAACCGTAAGTACCGTTGCTTTTTTGGTAACGGTAGGTCAGCGTAGGCACATAATTGCATTCGCCAAACTCAATTTCACCCTGTTTATTTTTATGTATATTCACGTTGACAATCATTCCATACTGGGTTTTGCCCATATTCAGTGCAATCTGATCTGCAAAAAAATTGCCGAGGGAATAGATAATGAGAGTTTCTTTTTTGCCTTCTGCGCGCGTTGCCGTATATTTTTCAATAGGCTGAACACAGTGGGAATGGTTGCCCATGATAATATCAGCGCCTCCGTCGCAGAGTTGGCGGGCAATTTCCTGAAATCCGTCCGGCGGAGTGTCTACATATTCTATGCCCCAGTGCAGGGATACGATGACAAATTCTGCTCCGGCGGATTTACATGCCTGAATTTCATTAATCATTTTTAAAATATCCGGGGAATCAGGGCTGCTGTTAAACATGCGCATCACATATTTACGGGCGTCTTTCGGAATAACGCCGGAAAGACCATTATCCAGCGCACTGTAAGCGATAACGCCGACTTTGATTCCGTTATATTCTTTGATGTAATAAGTATCATGTTGTTCCTGTGTTTCGTTGGTTCCGGTGAAATCCAAGCCGGATTTTATTACATTGTTGCGGGTATTGATTAGCCCTTCCAAATGTTGATCAAAGGTATGGTTGTTTGCAGTGGTGACAAAATTGAATCCCATATTTTTAATTCCCTCCAAAATCTCATAAGGGGAATTAAATTGCGGGTAGTAAGAAATTTTCTGATTATTGCCATAAGAGTCCACAGGACCTTCCATGTTGCAGATGGAAAGATCACCGTCTACATACTCTTTTATTTGGGTGAAATAAGGGTTAAAATCATAGGTATTTTCCCCTGTTTTTGCACCGGAAACAGGTTTGGAATGGAGCAGAACGTCTCCGGCAAATTGAATTTTTAGATTTGGCGTGGATAAATCAGGTTCTGTAACAGGGGGCTGTGTGGTAGTTGACGCCTTTGTTGTTGTGGTACTTTGAATATGATCTGACGGGCTGGCAGGGATATAATTTTTTGTTATATAATAAAGCCCGCCGATAGTAACGGCAAATGCGGCAAGCACAATGCCGATGACAATATTGCGGTTCTTTTTCCTGCGCCTGTTGTGGCTGATTTGATTGTTTTCAGACATTGGTTCTCCTCCATTATACTTCCTGTTTCAAATAACAGTAACATCTTACAACAAAAAAAGCCCTTTTACAAGGGATTGCGGGGAGAAATAACAAGATGAAAGAAATTTGTAAGAGTTAGCGGAAACAGGGCATCAAGAGAAAAAACTGCATAGTATAAATGAGGAGAATGAACGTTTGGGATTTGATATGCAATGGTAGATAAACACGATGCTTTTTGGAAATAAATATAATTACAAATTTTTCTATATAATATATTTTTTTTCAAGGAAAATATATATTTTTATGAATAATATGGTATAATTTGATTGTCAGACCCGGACACTGGCTCGGTGTACAATGTTGTTGGTTCCAATATTTTTCAGCCTGGTAAAAAATCAGAATATTTGCGGAGGTGTCATATATGTTATGGTATAATATTGTATTATTAGTTATCGGTGTGATTTTGGTTGTTTTCGGAGGAGTTGTAGTGCTTCGTCCGGCTAAATTTATAAGCAAAAACAGCAAAAATGTTGAAGACGACACGAAGAAAACAAAAAGATTAGGTCTGATAGCGCTTTGTCTTAGCGTAGTTGTGGTTTTATTGGGAATATTTTTATAAAAAGTGTCTAAGAAAAAGAATATTTACAGCGCATGAGAAGGCCGGGTTTCTCATGCGCTGTTTGTTTATGCCGGTGTTTATGGTTGTGTATTGGCTACATGCGTTTGAGGACTTCCCGCAGAACATCCACAGGCTGCTGTTCTTTCAGCAGTTTTACACTCAAATAGGGTTTATCTCCGGCGCTTAGGAATATTCTGCCCCGCATTAGCTGGGCAAGTTGTGATACTTTTTGCATATCCACTTTTGTAATATACATCAAAATGGAATCGCCTTTCTGATTAATTTCCGTAATGCCGCATGCCGCCGCCGTGTTGCGCAGCAATGCAATTTCAATCAGCCCAAGCACGCATTTCGGCGGGTCGCCGAATCGGTCGATCAGTTCATCCGTAACGTCCTGCGCATCTTCTTCGCTGCGAATGTCCGCAATATGGCGGTAAATAGAAAGACGCTGAGGAATGCTGGGAATATAATTTTCCGGAATATACGCCTGCACCTGTAAATCAATCAGGCATTCCGCCTGTGCATCGGCGGCAGTTTCTCCTTTTTCTTCACGCACAGCCTGATTGAGCAGTTTCAGGTACATATCATAACCTACGGCTTCCATGTGGCCGTGCTGTTCTGAACCAAGAATATTGCCTGCACCGCGGATTTCCAAATCACGCATGGCAATTTTAAATCCGGAACCGAATTCTGTAAATTCCCGGATAGCGGCAAGACGGTTCGTTGCAATTTCCGTCAATTCCCTGCCGCGGCGGAAAGTCAGGTATGCGCTTGCTCTGCGGGAGGAACGGCCGACCCGTCCGCGCAGCTGGTGGAGCTGGGCAAGGCCCATACGGTCTGCGTCTTCAATAATCAGTGTATTTACGTTGGAAACGTCTACACCGGTTTCAATAATTGTGGTGCAGACAAGAATGTCAATTTCATTTTCTAACAGCCTGCGCCAGATTTCGTTTAGTTCTTCCTCCGTCATTTTTCCATGGGCAACGCCTACGCTGGCTTCCGGTATGTCATTGGCAATCCGGTTGGCAACGCTATGTATACTTTCTACCCGATTATGCAGGTAATAGCATTGCCCGCCGCGGCGCAGTTCGCGGCGCATGGCGTCGTTCAGTACACCGTTGTCATGTTCCATAACATAAGTTTGTACAGGATGGCGGTCCTGCGGCGCTTCTTCCAGCGTGGACATATCCCGGATGCCGCTCATTGCCATGTTCAGCGTACGGGGAATTGGTGTTGCCGAAAGGGTGAGAACGTCCACAAGTGGGAAAAGTTCTTTCAGTTTTTCTTTTTGTGCTACGCCAAAGCGCTGTTCCTCGTCAACAATCAGTAACCCGAGATTTTTAAATTTGATGTCTTTAGAAATCAGGATATGTGTTCCGACAACCATATCCACACTGCCTTTGGCAAGGCCGGATAAAATCTGTTCTTTTTGGTTTGGGGTTTTAAAACGGGAAAGCATCTCGATATGCAGGGGGAAGCCTTCCATACGTTTGACGATGTTTTGATAGTGCTGCATTGCTAGCAAAGTGGTTGGAACAAGCATTACGCACTGCATGCCTTCAGAAATGCACTTGAACGCAGCGCGCAGTGCAACTTCTGTTTTGCCAAAGCCGACGTCGCCGCAGAGCAGACGGTCCATAGGGGAACTGCGTTCCATATCATGCTTGATTTCCTGCGTACTGCGCAGTTGGTCGTCCGTTTCATCGTAGGGGAAGTGCTCTTCAAATTCATATTGTAAGTCCGTATCCGGCAGGAAGGCGTGCCCCTTGCGGTTCATACGTTCCGCGTAAAGCTTGGTCAGTTCCTTTGCCATATCCTTCACCGCTTTGCGCACGCGGGTTTTGGCTTTCTGCCATTCCTGCCCGCCTAGCTTGTTCAGCCGGACGCCCGCGTCCTCCCGCTGACCGATATATTTGGAAACAAGGTCGAGCTGGGTGACGGGAACGTATAAAATATCGTCTTTGGCATAGCGGATTTTAATATAGTCTTTTTTTATGCCCTGCATGTCAAGCTTATGAATCCCTTCAAAAACACCGATGCCGTGGGAAGAATGTACTACATAATCGCCTCGCTGAAGTTCTTCCAGCGAACCAATAGATTCGCCTGCCTTATGTTTTGCACGCAGGGTTTTCTTTTTCTTTTGGCTGGCATTTGCGTGAGTTACAAGCATAAATCTACCGGATGGGTAATCAAGCCCTGCGCTTAGTCCCCCTGGTATGACGTTAACATGCCCTTTGACAAATTCCTCCGGCATTTCCCCATGGAATACAGCGCGGACTTTTTCGTTTTTTAAATCTTCCGTCAGTGTACGCGCGGCTTTTTCCGTACCTGCCATTACACAAACAGTGTAGTTGTTCTCCAAAGCAGGGCGTACATCCTGTTCTAACAGCTGCAAACTTCCGCCCCAGCTGGAAAGCTGGCGTGCAGTCAAACCTGTCAGCTCCCGCAGGGGAAAATCATAGCCGGCGCGGGGGAAGTTTTCCAGACAAATAACGCCCTGACCTTCAAATCGGGAGAGAACGTCGGTATAATCAATGGAATAACGGTCCAGTCCGGTGCAAAGCATGCCTTCTTCCAGCAGAATTTTAATATCTTCGTTCATCTGAGTTTGGAAAGAACGGCAGCGCTCTTTGATTTTCAGTGATTCACTGGCAAATAACAGTGCGTCCTCTCCATAGTCAAACACTGTTGCAGGCGCATAGGCAAGAGGAAGATAGCGGTCAAGGGCAGACAGGGTTACACCCTGTTCCAGTTTTTCTGCATCCCTCGTAAAAGAAGCACAGGCAACGGCAGGTTTGCCCTTCAGTTTTTTTACCAGCGCCCGCAGCTTATCTGCAAGCTGTTCCGGCGAATCAAAAACTACTTCGGTTGCGGGTGAAATTTCTGCCTTTTGGATATTTTCCGTGCGGCGCTGACTGTCCGTATCAAAGTAAGATATGGTATCTACAGTATCGCCCCAGAACTCTACGCGCAGGGGAAGTTCACTGTTGGGCGGAAAGAAATCAAGGATACCGCCGCGGCGTGCAAACTGTCCGGGACCATCTACCTGTCCGCTGTTAACGTAGCCTGCTGCAAGCAGGGCTTCAATGACGTGCTCAATAGGGGTATCTTCGCCGGATTCCAGCAGCATGGTGCGTTTCATCAGTTCTTCGGGCGGGATCGTGAGCTGTAACGCTGCTTCCGTACTGAACACAACGGCGGTGTAGTCGCCGTCCAGCATTCTTTTCAGTACAGCCAGCCGCTGGTGTTCATATTCGCGGGATTGCCCTTCTACGCTTCGTAGAGTAAAATCACGTGCGGGATAAACATATGCGCCCGGACGCATAGCGTTTAAATCAGCCGTCAGCTTTATGGCTTCAGATTCATCCGGTACAATGACTACTGCGCGCCTATGATTTTTCTCACATAAAGAGTGAATCAAATGGGCTTTATGGATATGCGAAAGGCCTGTTACTGCCGCGGGGAGCCTGACGTCCTCTACGGCTGAAAACAGGCTTTTATATTCCGGTAAATATTCGGCTATCTTTGATAAGCTTGACATGATGTGACCTCGTTATCGTAGTTGTTATCTTTATCTGTTAAATTGGCTCATGGCGCGTTCTGTTTCTCCGCTGACCATCAGGCGTACTGCCTGTATACCGCCGGCAATGGCTTGGTCCAGCAGTTCCCTGTCTTTGGGAGAGAATTTGCCCAATACCCATTCTGCAAGGTCATATTCAGGGTTTGGTTTTGCACCTACACCCAGCTTGACCCGCGGAAAATCTTCTGTTCCCAAACAGGCAATCAGGCTTTTCAGTCCGTTGTGCCCGCCGGCGGAGCCGTTTCTGCGAATGCGCATGCGTCCCGGCGCCAATGAAATGTCATCCACTATTATAATGATATGGGACGCAGGTATTTTGTAGAACTTTGCGGCCTTGCCTACAGCTTCGCCGCTCAGATTCATATAAGTCTGCGGTTTCATAAGCAAACAGCGGCGGCCGGCAATTTTTTCATCTGCAATCAAAGCATTGAATTTGACTTTATCAATGGCAAAGCCTTCTTCTTCCGCAAGCTTATCTATGCACAAAAAGCCTGCGTTATGTCTTGTATTGGCATATTGCGGACCGGGATTCCCCAACCCTGCAATCAAATATTCAAATCCGCCTGTCTGCCGTCCCTGCGGAATAATTCTGCTGAGCATAAAAACACCTTCCTCAATCTTAATATGCAATGTATTGTTGTTAAATTACGCTGTATTTACTGCTGTTTTATTCCCAGAAAGCCTGCCTGCATGCAGGAAACCCAGATGACTTCTGCTGTTTTAAAGCCGCATTGGTGTAAAATTTCTAAATGTTCCGGAATAGTAATGGGGAAATATGCCGTACCGTATCTGTCTATATGCGTTTGGCTTTCCTGAGGACTTCTGCCGCTGTTGATCTGGTATTTTTTCCACCGTTTCAGCAGGATTTCTTTTCCCTGCGGGCTGAGCGGTGCAAAATTGTCAAAGGAGATGAAAATCCCGCCGTTTTTCAGCGCGCGGTAATAATTTTTGATAGCGGCGATTCGTTCCTTCTGCTGAAGGTAATGGTTCACCTGTATCGCTGTGATAACATTAAATTCATTGGCATACGTCAGTTCCTGTGCTGGCTTCAAAAGAAATTCTGCTTTTGGTAGGGGGAATTTACGGCGGACAGTTTCAAGCATTTCTAATGAATTGTCGCAGAAAACAAAACGGTCAAAGTTCAAATTTCTCATTGCGGTTTCCGCCATTTTTCCGGTGCCGCAGCCAACATCCAGCCAAAACAGCTTTTCTTTTCCCAGAACAGATACAATATCCACCGCCTGGTGGAAAAAATCTTCATAATAAGGCAGAACTTGCTTAATTTGAGTATCATATTCTTCTGCATAAAAAGCGGAGGAGGGGTTATCCATTACTATCATTCTTTCCGTTTTTTGGTAAAGGAATTATTGTGCAGGAACAACGGCGCAGAAAGTTAAATCTTCATTGCCGTCATTGATTAAGCTATGGGCGTGCCCTTTCGGGCAATAGTGGCATGCGCCTGCACAGACAGGCTCATATTTCCCGTCGTAAAGCACTTTGCCGGAGCCTTGTAAATATAAATAATTTCACTGCTGATTTCATGGGTGTGCAGACCAATAAACGACCCCGGTACAAGCTTGCCGCGCATGATTTTATTTTAGCTGTCTGTAAACATATGCGCAACGGTTTTTTATTACCTGCATAAAAATTAGGAAGGACAGTTTCTTCCAGCTTATCAAAATCAATCAGCATAATATTGTTCCTCCTGCCCCTGAAAATATTTTATCGCATAGACAAACACGGCGGGACAATGCTGCCCCGCCGAAAATAATTGATATAAAGGGAAAGTACAGGTTGCAAGGAACTACGCTCAACCAATGAGCACGATGTCCGGAAGTGTGGACGCATTGTTGCTGATTTTCCAATCAATACAAATTTATATGTTTTGTTCCATTTCATCTGTTGGCTCATAGTCGATTTTCCAATCCAAATAAGAACCCAATGTGCCGCAGTCTGTACATCGGTTACCAATATAGACCCATTTTACACTTCCGTTTTCTCTGCGGAGAAATCCGATGCTTACATTGTATGACTTACAGGTTTTGCATATACGGCATTTTCTTAGTCTTGGCTTTGCATCTTTCCAAACATCGTCGCAATCCAGTAGTATTTTCTTTGTACCACACGATGTGCATTTTACTTGAATTGCACCCTCGTTCTGGTCAACCCGCAGTTCAAAAGAATCGCATCCGCAAGCATGGCAAGTTACAGGCTTCACATCAATACTCTCGTTTTCCGAATATAAACGCAGCCATTCGGATATATCGTCTGCGGAATCACCCGTCCAATATCTTTTTGTTTTATCAATCATAAAGCACCTTTCCCCAAAATCTCGATTTGTCGATGGTTTTATTATAGTATAGGCTTTCTTAAGATTGTTTATAAAAATGATATTGGTACGAACAATTAGGCGCTGAAAATCAAGGGTTCGCAAACACAAAACAGAGACAGGTAGTAAATGTATTGCCGACCTCTGAGAATTCGTTTCTATTTGTTCGTTCCCACCCTTGCCATACCAGTACTGCTAAAGTATAACTATGGTGGAAGGTGAAAAATATTAGATCATTATCTGTGTAGTTCTTTGTAAACAGTAGTAATGCTATGTATTAAACAAACAGTGTGGAAACCGGCTTATCTTCGTAAATACGCTCGATTGCTTCGGAGAATACGGGTGCAACCGGGAGCAGTGTCAGGTTATCCAGCTTTGAGGTATCCTGAGGAATGGTATCCAGAAGAACAAGCTCTTTAATCGGACTTGCGGCAATGCGGTCGAATGCCGGGCCGGAAAGTACGCCGTGGGTTGCGCAGGCGTAAACCTCACGGGCGCCGCCGGTTTCAATTACTGCCCTTGCAGCATTGCAAAGGGTTCCCGCAGTATCAATCATATCGTCAACCAGAATAACGGTTTTATCTTTTACATTACCGATAATGTTCATAACCTCGCAGACATTGGCGCGCTGACGACGTTTGTCGATAATGGCAATCGGGGCGTCAAAACGCTGTGCAAAGTTTCTTGCACGGTTTACGGAGCCGAAATCAGGAGAAACGACAACAACATCATCGCGAATGTCGGCAAGTTTTTCAATAAAATGGGGAACAAGGAGTGGTACGCCCAGCAGATGATCCACAGGAATATTGAAAAAGCCCTGAATCTGCGGTGCATGGAGATCCATAGTCAGTACACGGTCCGCACCGGCGGTGGTGATTAAATCCGCAACCAGCTTTGCGCTGATCGGGTCGCGCGCCTTTGCTTTACGGTCCTGCCGCGCATAGCCCATGTAGGGGATAACTGCGGTAATACGGGCAGCGGAAGCACGCTTCGCGGCGTCAATCATAATCAGCATTTCCATCAGGTGGTTATTTACCGGCGCACAGGTGGACTGGACGATGAAAACATCGCTGCCGCGTACAGACTCGTGCAGAGAAACGGAGATTTCACCGTCACTGAACGTGCTGACGTCGGATTTTCCCAAGGGCAGGCCAAGCCCGTTTGCAATCTGCTGTGCAACCTGTCGGTTTGAGTTGCAGGCGAAAATTTTAATATCCTTGCCATGAAAATTCAATTAACTCAGCTCCTATTTTTTAAACGTCCTTATCGGACAAAATTACTTAATTATGTACCGGAGATTATTCTCCGGCAAGGGTTTCCTGTTCAGCACACGCTTTTGCCACAGCGCCGTCCGGCACATCCTGCGTTATCGTAGAACCGGGAGATGTGCGGGCGCCTTTGCCAATCTTGACAGGTGCGACAAGGTTGGTGTTGCAGCCGATGAAGGCTTCATCGCCGATGGCGGTGCGATATTTTTCCTTACCGTCATAATTCACGGTAACACAGCCGCAGCCCACGTTAACGTTGCTGCCCACGTCGGAATCGCCGATATAGGCCAGATGGGAAATTTTTGTGGATTCTCCCAAGCTGGAATTTTTGATTTCAATGAAATTGCCCAAATGTACGTTATCCGCAACTTCGGTACCGGCACGGATGTTAACAAACGGACCCACAGTGCAGTTATTGCCGATACGGGAACCGGTGCAGTAAGTGGTGTGAAGACAGCATTCATCTCCAATGATACTGTCGGTAATCATGGAGTTGGGACCAATCAGCGAATTATTGCCGATGACGGTTTCTCCGCGGATGATAGTAGCAGGCATTACCTTTGCATCCCTGCCGAACACAACGTCCGGTCCGATGATGACACCGTCGTCGCATGGGATGTCAAGACCGTTGCGCATGTGGGTTTCCAATACAGTGCGTCTTGCACGGTTGTTTAAATCCAGAAGCTGGACTCTGTCATTTGCGCCCAGCACAACCTCAGGGGATTGCGCCGTATATGCGGCGGCGGGCAAATGCTCTTTGATTGCAAGGGCAATCGCCTGCGTCAGATAATATTCCCCTGTAACGCCGCTGGGGGAAATGCGGTCAAGCAGCTCGCAGAGAATATCGGCCTTAAACCAGTAAGCGCCGGAGTTAACCTCGTTAATTCTGCGTACCTCGGGGTCCGCATCCTTTTCCTCCGTAATGCACTGAAGGAAACCGGCCATGTCGCGCACAATACGCCCGTAGCCGAAAGGATTGGGGACTTTTGCAGAAATTACCGTTACCGCGTTGCCGCAGCGCTGGTGGTATGCCAATGCGCCGCTGATCGTATTGCTGTCCATGAGCGGTGCGTCCCCGTTTAAAATTAATACATTGCCGTCGTGGCGGCTGATGAAATCTCGGGCCTGCATAACTGCATGGCCGGTACCGAGCCGCTCGCTCTGAAAGACGGTAGTGCAGCATCTGTCTAAATGTTTTTCAAGCAGTTCGTGCAAATGACCTGTTACAACGCAGATATCGCCGGCGCCGGCTTCTTCCGCCGCGTCAATGACCCAGTCAATCATAGGTTTAAACAGGACTTCGCATAGTACTTTGGGTTTTCCTGATTTCATGCGCTTCCCCTCGCCGCCGGCGAGGATGACTGTACAGTTAGAGCTCATTCTATCATTACACCTCAAAATTTCGTCTGGCAAAAGCGCGGAAAAACAGGCGGGCTGAAAATCCGCACACTGCCGCATGATATAATTATGACAATATTTTACCGGATTTTCAAGTCCCTGATGATATAATTATCATATTTTATACTATTCTTCTGTTATCAGAGCCCAGTTTTGCATAAAATCCCCTAATTTATGAAAAACATATGGAAAAGCCGGTAAAGGTTATGGTATAATATAGCATATCCGACCCCGGGGGCACTTATCCGCGGGGTGCAATATAACAGTATATAGATACACAGGAGGTTACCATTAAATGAGTCACAAGTACGTTTACCTGTTCTCAGAGGGCAACGGCTCTATGAGAGAGCTGCTCGGCGGTAAGGGCGCAAATCTGGCTGAAATGACCAATTTGGGCATGCCGGTTCCGCAGGGCTTCACAATTTCAACAGAAGCTTGCACCCAGTACTATGAAGACGGCAAGCAGATTAACCCCGATATTCAGGCTGAAATCATGGAATCTATCACTAAAATGGAGCAAATCGTCGGCAAAAAATTCGGCGATAAAGAAAATCCTCTCCTCGTTTCTGTTCGTTCCGGTGCAAGAGCTTCTATGCCCGGTATGATGGACACAATCCTGAACCTCGGCTTGAACGAAGAGGTTGTTGAAACTCTGGCTGAAAAATCCGGCAATCCGCGCTGGGCATACGATTGCTACAGAAGATTTATTCAAATGTACTCCGACGTTGTTATGGAAGTCGGCAAAAAGTATTTTGAAGAACTCATTGACAAAATGAAAGAAGAAAAGGGCGTTACTCAGGACGTTGATTTGACTGCCGACGACCTTAAGATTCTTGCAGAACAGTTCAAGGCTGAATATAAAGAAAAAATCGGCGTTGATTTCCCGACCGACCCGAAAGAACAGCTCATGGGAGCAATCAAAGCCGTATTCCGCTCCTGGGATAACCCGAGAGCTAACGTTTACAGAAGAGATAACGATATCCCCTACTCCTGGGGTACTGCCGTTAACGTTCAGGCAATGGCATTCGGCAACATGGGCGATGACTGCGGCACCGGCGTTGCGTTCACACGTGACCCTGCTACCGGCGAAAAGAAGCTCATGGGCGAGTTCCTGACAAACGCTCAGGGTGAAGACGTTGTTGCCGGCGTAAGAACTCCTATGCCTATCGCTCAGATGGCAGACAAATTCCCGGAAGCTTTTGAAGAATTCCAGAAGGTTTGCGGTATACTCGAAAATCATTACAGAGATATGCAGGATATGGAATTCACCGTTGAGCACGGTAAGCTCTACATGCTCCAGACCCGTAACGGCAAAAGAACCGCACAGGCTGCTCTTAAAATCGCCTGCGATTTAGTTGATGAGGGTATGAAGACAGAAGAAGAAGCAGTTGCTATGATTGACCCGAGAAACCTCGACACACTGCTTCACCCGCAGTTTGATACAAAGGCTCTGAAAGCGGCAACTCCGCTCGGCAAGGGTCTTGGCGCTTCTCCGGGGGCTGCTTGCGGTAAGGTTGTATTCACGGCTGACGATGCTGTTGAATGGGCAGAAAAAGGCGAAAAGGTTGTTCTCGTTCGTCTGGAAACATCCCCTGAGGATATCACCGGCATGAAGTCCGCGCAGGGCATTCTCACCGTTCGCGGCGGTATGACTTCCCACGCAGCAGTTGTTGCGCGCGGCATGGGTACTTGCTGTGTTTCCGGCTGCGGCGATATCAAAATGGACGAAGCAAATAAAAAATTCACCCTCTTCGGCAAAACCTTCAATGAGGGCGATTATATTTCCATCGACGGTTCTACTGGTAACATATACGAAGGCATTATCCCGACCGTAGACGCTACAATCGCCGGCGAATTCGGCAGAATCATGTCATGGGCAGATAAATACAGAGTTCTGAAGGTAAGAACAAACGCTGACACTCCTGCAGACGCTAAGAAAGCAAGAGAGCTGGGCGCTGAGGGTATCGGTCTTTGCCGTACAGAGCATATGTTCTTCGAGCCGTCCAGAATCGGCGCGTTTCGTGAGATGATTTGTTCTGACACCGTTGAAGAAAGAGAAGCCGCGCTTGCTAAAATCGAGCCGATGCAGCAGGCTGACTTTGAAGCTCTTTACGAAGCTCTTGAGGGTTGCCCGGTTACTATCCGTTTCCTCGACCCACCGCTTCACGAATTCGTTCCTACTGAAGAAGAAGACATCAAGGCTCTTGCTGATGCTCAGGGCAAATCTGTTGAAGCTATCAAGAACATCATTGATTCTCTCCATGAGTTCAACCCGATGATGGGTCACCGCGGCTGCCGTCTTGCTGTAACATATCCTGAAATTGCAGTAATGCAGACAAAGGCTGTTATCAAGGCTGCTATCGCTGTTTCAAAAAGGCATCCTGATTGGACAATTGTTCCTGAAATCATGATTCCGCTTATCGGCGAAATTAAGGAACTGAAATATGTTAAGAAGTTCGTTGTTGAAACTGCCGACGCAGTTATCAAAGAATCCGGCGTTGAGCTTAAGTATGAAGTTGGCACTATGATTGAAATTCCGAGAGCTGCTCTTACGGCTGACGAAATCGCTAAGGAAGCCGAATTCTTCTGCTTCGGTACTAATGACCTGACCCAGATGGCTTTCGGTTTCTCCCGCGATGATGCAGGCAAGTTCCTCAACGCTTACTACGATGCTAAAATCTTTGAAAACGATCCGTTTGCTAAGCTTGACCAGAACGGCGTTGGTAAGCTGATGGATATGGCTGTTAAAATGGGTAAGGAAGTTCGTCCGGAAATGCATATCGGCATCTGCGGCGAGCACGGCGGCGACCCATCTTCTGTTGAGTTTTGCCATAATCTTGGCCTGACCTATGTTTCCTGCTCTCCGTTCCGCGTGCCGATTGCACGCCTCGCAGCAGCACAGGCGGCTATCAAAAGTAAGTAGGAGTTCTCTTTCCTTTTGATTTGGGGCAAACCCAGATTGTAAAACCACAATAGAAAAATTGACCTTGCAAGAGAAATCTTGCAGGGTCTTTTTGCGCCGAAAGCCTTGTAAATACGGTATTTCTGATAATAAAATCACAGTTTTATTGACATTCCCGGAAATGCAAAACTCAAATCTCAATGCCCTGAAAAACGGTATTGAGACTTGACCCAAAACATTCCTTTTGTTAATGAGTAAAACCAGTTAGCAACGAAAGAGCAAAATTAAATATCAAATTTAGACCTTGAAGAAGCAATTCTGCAAGGTCTTTTTTTACCCGCAAATCATATGAAAAAGCCTTGTAAACACTGCGTTTCTGTCAATAAAACAGGAATTTTATTTGCCGATTTACAGCTATGGTATTAATAATATTTTTCGCAAAAATCTATAAAAATAGAAAAGACTCCATGACAATGGTTGAACCAACTGTATAGAGTCTCTCTTTTTTATCACGTCATCGTTTTTCAGCGGCCGAAAATAATGGCAGTGTTTTGAGGAGATTAAGGGATAAAACGAATCAGTGCTTTTGTGGATTTAATTGTGTTACGTTTTTATACATGGGTTAAACCAGATAGGGATAAAAAATAGATATGTATCGGCAGGAGCATAGATTTTCTCCTGCCACGCCTGTATTTAGGCGGTTTGACGTGTAGTGCGCTGCATATATTCCCGTTCCATTTCCCGCATTTCCTCGTCCGTGGGGATGTCCACAATCCCGACATAGGAATAGTAGATGTCGATTTGCTGTGTCCGTTTCCCGTCCTTTTTCTCACGCTCATGGATTACGATTTTATCCACAAATGCGTTTAGGATTTCGGGCGTGAGTTCGTCAATGCGGGTATATTTCTTCGTGACGGCTATCAGCTTTGCTACATTGGTCACTTCCATATCGGCTTGGCTGACCTCTGCGGTCAACGCTTCGATTTCACGCTTTAACTGTCCCTGCTCCGCTTCATATCCGTCTGACAGCTTGTAAAAGCGTTCGTCATTCAGTTTTCCGCTGACATTGTCCTCGTAGATTTTGCGGAACAGGCGGTCAAGCTCATCCATCCGCTTTTCGTCTTTTTCTATCTGTTTCTGCTTTGCGGACAGTTCGTATCGGCGTTCCGCAAGGGTGGTGTCTATCTGCCGTCGGATAAATACCCGCTCAAACTGCTGTAAATAGGACAGGAAATGCTGAAGCTGTTTCAAAACCAACTGGTTTAATGCGTCCTCTCGGATATAATGCTGCGTGCAGTTCTGCGTGCGGCTCGTCCGTTTGTACTGCGAACAGCGGAAATGGGCGTATCCGTTGGCAGTGGCAAGGCTTAACTTTGCCCCGCAGTCGGCACAATAGAGCAGTCCAGAAAACATGCTCGTAATCCCGCTTTTGTTCGGTCTGCGTTTGTTTTCCCGTATTATCTGTACCTTTTCCCATATATCCCTGTCAATGATGGGGGCATGGGCATTTTCGATATACGCCCGCCTGTCCTTTGCGGTGGGGATGCGTTTTTTGCTCTTAAAGCCAAGCCTTGTGGATTTGAAGCTTTCCGTTATGCCGATATATGCTACGTTTTCCAGAATGGCGGCTACGGCAGATGTTTCCCAGCAATACGGGTCTTCCGACACTTTTGCAACGCCGATTCCCTTTGACGCTTTGTAGGCTGACGGGGTAAGCGTCCTGTCTTTCCAGAGGGTTGTGGCTATGGCAGACACGCCCTTTCCCTGCATGCAGAGGGAGAATATCCTGCGGACGACTGCCGCCGCTTCCCCGTCCACAAGCCATCGGGTCTTGTCATCTGGATTCCGTAAATATCCATAAGGCGGCGCACCCAGATGTTCGCCTGCAAGCCCCTTCGCTTTCTTAACTTCCTTTACCTTTTTGCTCGTGCTTTTGGGATACCATTCGTTAAAAAGGTTGGTAAAGGCGGCAAATTCATTGCTCTCAAGGCTGCCAGTGTCCACGTTGTCCATGATGGCGATGAACCTCACGCCCGCTTCGGGATAGATGATTTCGGAGTAAGAGCCGACCTCAATATAATTCCTGCCGAAGCGTGACAAATCTTTGACAATGACTGTCTTTACAAGCCCTTTTTCAATATCCGCCGACATTTCCTTAAAGCTTGGGCGGTCAAAATTCGTACCCGTATAGCCGTCGTCCACATAGAATTTCGGGTTAGGGAAACCGTGTTCTTTTGCGTATTTCATCAGATATTCTTTCTGGTTTACGATGCTGTTGCTTTCACCTTCCCGCCCATCATCTTGGCTTAATCTACAATATAATGCCGTGAATTCTTCCTGCTGTCTTTTCATAAAGCTCTCCTTTCCGACAGCAGACACGGTATTGTGGAGTGTAGGTACAGTGTACCACATCTGCCCTTAAACTTCAACGCTTTAAAGCGAGGATTCTTCCGCTGCCTGTTATTCCCCGTCGTTATCACCCCAATTCTCATCATCATAAAGTCCATATCCCTGTGCGCCACGCCGAAAAATATCCGTAAGCATTACAAGCAAGTCCCGCCCGTCTTTTCGGAAATGGGCGTTGACGGTGTATTCCGTGCCGCCGATTTTCTCGGTAAGGCTCATCGGCTCTGGGATGCGGACAAGGGGTGTGACGTTCTGGACAGGCGGCAGAGGGGGATATATTTTATCGGGATTTACCATAGGGATGTCCTTGTATTCCTCCATAATCGCCTGTATTTCTTCCTCTGACAGTCTGCTCATCGCAATGATTCCTCCCTCCTGCGTTCTGTTTTAACTGACTGTTTCTGTCGGTTTGACCGCTGATTTTCAATCGTGTCGTGGATTTGATTTAAGCAGTTGTCGATATGGGCGGAGCGTTTTTCAATCCCGTCTGCATATTTCAGCCGCTTCCTAAGCTCTGTTATCTGCTCCGTCACGCCCTGTTTTTCGGCTCGGAGTGTTTCTTTTTCGGCTGGTGTGGCACGGCGTACCTTGTTCCGCAAGTGCTGGCGGTAGTCAATCAGTTTATTCATTTCGGTCTGGTTTTTCTCCCTGTCGGCGTGTAAGTCGGAGAGGGTGGAGATGTTATGCTTGGACATATACCGTACCTGTGCGGTGATTTCATCTAACTTCCGAAATTCCTCTTTCATCAGCGGGCTTGTCGGCTTGTAGTCCGTGCCTTTGGGGAATATCCCTAACTGATAGCACCAGTGGTAATACAACGCTAAAATCCCCGTGGTTTTCTGATGCGGTTTCCATGCGTTTTTATACTGCTCTGGCATATGCGGGGAGTAGGAAATCCTTGCTTTGTAGTTCCCGTATCGGGAAGCCCCGCCTAAACATGACCGTATGAAATCGGGAGTCAGCCGTTCGTCAAGCGTGTCTAACCTTGTGAAATGCTTATATTGTGGCAGCTTCATTTTCCAATGGCTGCCCGAAAAATCAACCTCATAGCCTTTGTCGGCAAGGTATTTCATCATGTGCTGTAAATCCCTGCTCCCGTTGATTGCCTCCCTTAAATCCTCCCGATAGACGTTGTAGCGTGTCGGCTTGCCGCTTTTTTCGTCCAGATAAAGCGGTCTTGCAGGGGCTTTCTTGGGGTTTTCAATCACCGATAAACCGTACTCTCGGCATAAACGGTCGGACACTTCCCTCAACCTTTTCTGTTCTGATTTTGAGTAATTATATTTGCTCCCATCCAGATAGGAAACGGAGTTAAAACAGAAATGGTTGTGGAGATGTCCTTTATCAAGGTGGGTGGCAACGATTATTTGGTATTTATCGCTCCACATTTCCCTTGCTAATTTTAATCCGATTTCGTGGCACTGTTCGGGCGTTACCTCGTCTGGCTTGAAACTCTGGTAGCCGTGCCATGCGATATACCCGCCTGTCTTTTGGTACTGTTTCTTCGTCAAAATCATTTGTTGTAACGCCGTTTCTTTCAGACAGTTGATTGCGGAAACGTACTCGCCTGCTTTTGTTTTTAACGGATTTTTTACATAGGAGAACACGTCAAAGAAGTCCTGCATATCCTCATTCAGCACGGTCTTTTCTGGATTTTCTATATAGTCAATCACATCTTTTATGCTCCCTTTGACATGCCATAAGCTCGTTACCGCCATATCAGACCGCCCCCTGTTCCATCAATTCTTCTACGCTGAACCGTTGTGGGAGAGTGGATTTCTGTTGCAATTCTAAGATAAAATCCTCAATCTCCTTACAGATTTCAGTGGCAAAAGGAAAGTAGGGAACACACTTTTTAAAAGCAGCGTGTACTTCATAAAGTGTATTCAGCAACGCCCAGAATTCTTTCTCTGGCTGTGGCTGCGGGGCGTTTCCTTTGCATAACTGGCGCATAAATTCTGCTGCGGACAGACCGCAAGCGGCAGCGCACTGCTTTAATTTTTCATGTTCTTCCTCGTTCAATCGGACGGTAATCGGAACATTCCGCACGTCCTTTTCTGATTTTTCTCTGCTCATTTTCCTCAATCCTCCAGTCTGTTTTTTCTTTCTTCGGGGTAAACAGGGGCTGTCCCCTGAGTGAAGTCCACACGCCTTTAGGCTGTGGATTGGATTGTGGCTGACACAATCCGATGCTCGCTATCTCTGTGGACAACGCCGCAGAGCATTTTTTCTGTGCAGCCGACATTCTTCCATACCTGTCTTACCCTCCGAAAAGAAAATCCTATGTCCTTTTCACCTCCGTTCTGGATTCGGTTTCTCTTAACTTTTAGATAAATGAAAAAGCCGCTACACGACACCACGAATGACAGGAGAGATTTCTCCTGCTCGGATTCGCAATGCTATGTAACGGCTTTGGGATTCAAAACCATGCTGCCATACGCCAGCCGAAAAGGGCAGCATACATTCGGCGGCGGTCAGCCTTGTCCATTGGCTGACATTCCATACTTCAATTTATGTGATATTTTATTTTCAATCTTCCAATTCCCTCATGGGTATTTCAGAATACCATAGTGGATATATTCATGTCAAGATTTTGGGCAAATTTTTTAGTATTCCCTGTGGACGGGAATTTTATTCATTTAATTTTAAATTGGATGGGAGAACTTTATCCCCCATCCAATAGCCCGCCGAAAAACCGTCTATCTTAGATGATTATAAAATCTTCCGCAGTTTTTTTCGCAGATGGTCTAGCCTTGCATAGATAGCCCCTGTCGTCAATCCAACAAGCGGGGCAATTTCCTTTGTGGAGTAGCCCTGCATCTTCAGCAGAATGATTTGCAGGGTACGCCTGTCCACCGTAAGCAATGCCCGATACAGAGTTTCGCCCTCAATCTCGTCCAATAAATCAGCAACCGTCTTTACCTCTGTATGCCGTTCTTTGTCTGCCATCCCCTCAAGGTATTCGCCGAAGTCGTTTGTCCAATGGTAAAACCGCCTGTCGGAATTGAAGTCTGCCCTGTCGTCTGTGCGGATTTGCTCAATGGTGGTTTCGTCAACGCCATGTTCCCTCAATATTTTTTCCTCGGCTTCTTTCCAGATAAGCCATTTCCTGTTCTCCCGTCCGTTGTTGTATGCCATTCTTTTTTCCTCCAATCTGAAATTTTTGAAATGTAATAATCCAGGTTGGAAAGGCGGCGAACGACATCCAACATCAGAAACAGCCCCTCGGCACATTCCGATAAAAAACGACAAAAGAAAAACCGCAAAGGCTCGGTGACCTCTACGGTTATGGGAGATACATATTCTGTTAAGTGGAGATTCTACTTCTGGTTTCATAGTGAGAAGTAGCGTTGCATAAGCAGGGATTTTTTTAACTGGTTTACTGCCATTCCCCGATATGCTATGTATGTATAAATTCTGCGTTGCGTGAGCAGATAGATTACTGCCCGAAAAAAGGACATAAAAAATCCCTCCAAACTTTAAAAACAGGTCTGGAGAGTGTCTGTTAAGTCTTTTCGGGCATAGCAAAATCGCCCACCATACGCCGTTTTTTTTATTTGGTGGGCGTTTGCCATTAATCTATATAATCTACAAAAAAACAGAGCCAATGAACTGTAATTCTTTCTACAAGTTCATAGGCTCTGCGTCTGCGCATCTGGCTCTGAAAATATTCAATTTAATTTCCATGAATAAAGTGGAAATCACAACATATAGCTCCTTCCCCCATCGTTCCTGCTCTTTCAAATTTAATCTTGGGTTCATATCCTGCAAAGGCAGTTATATCGCTTTGGCAAAAAACCTTACAGAGTTCAGAGCAACAATATTTTTCGCACATCTCTTTATAAATACACCGAACTATGTCGAAATGGATTTCACTGAAATTATACGTTTTCCATTCTACGGTAAATCCCTCAATTGGATACTTTTTCTTCATATGTGATTTTGCAAACATCTTAAAAAAGCAGTATGTAAAGGGCATTTTTTTAAGCTTGGCATTTTCTTTTGCCATATTGTTTGCATGATGCTGTATTTCTTTTTGAGCTATCATAAGTGCTTTTTCTTGCGTAAAATCATTTTCTGTAAGAGTTAAATACATACTTATTGTTGGTAACAGCCTTTCAAATACATGCTCATTTATTTCATGGTTTTCGGATTTCATCTCTTTCTCACATAGATTAGCAAATTTTTTGCACATTAAGGCATAAAGCTGTTTACCCTGTTCATTTCCATATTCTTTTATTAAATCGTCATATAGAAAGTTGATATGTGTTTCCTTGTAGTCCATACTTTTTTCTCCATTTCATACAATAGTTTACTTGTCTGGATTTTCCACGACTGTTTTTTACTTCAATCAATATTTCATGCTTACACTTCGGACAGTAAAGTGGAAGATGAAAACTGTACTTAAACCGATTAGCCAAAAATTTGTTCATCGGCTCTGCGTCTTAGCATCTAGCTCTTTGATGGTTTTGGATAATGTAGCTTTAATTGCTCCTTTGGCGTGAATACGAACTACGCTAACCTCATCGTGCGTCGCTATATATTCTAATTTTTCTAAATATGGTCGCACAAACTCGGGCTTTCGTTTTCCTAACACCCGAAACATCTCTGGTGCTTCTATTCGGACTCTTTCGTTTTCATCGTTAAGAAGCTCTGCGAATATTGTCAAACAATCTTCATACACCGTTGGTGTATTTGTCGCAATGTTTTCAGAAGCCCATATAAAACTCAACCGTACATTAGGGCTTTTATCCCCTGCCAAGGTAAATAGTTCCTCAAAATAAGGGGCAACAAGCTTGTAATCTGCTCTGCCAATTCGTCCTAAAGCATTAGCGGTACGCTCTCTTAATAAGTCATTTTCCGAAACGATAAAAGAGGCAATTTCTTTTGTATATGGTGCGACTTCCTGCGGATATATCAATCCCATCTCTCCAAGCAGCCACATTGCTTTAGCCGTTATTTTAGGAGATTGATTTTTAAGTAAAGAAGCTACATATGGGATATTTTGTTTCCAAATAGTTTTATCTTTTGTCAGTTGACCAAGTTCACGATATAATCTTTCATCCATCAGCGTTGTTTTCACCTTTCCTTATTACCTCGTTTTTACTGAAATCTTCAATGACCGTTATTTGGAATTTCTTTGCTTCAATCAATGTTTCTTGTTTGCATTTCGGACAATATAGAGGAAAATTCAAAAGAACCGTATCTTCTCTGATTTGATTACGAGTTTTATTGCCACAAACGGGACAGAGTATCCATTCTATTTTTGTCATTTCAATACCTCACTATCGCTCTAAAAGAACAAGTTGCTCATAGACTTATAAACAAAAGGAATATACATACAAAACAAAGTAAGGCGCTCCCATAATCCTTCATACTTCAAAGGGGTATTTTGAAATTGCTCCTTATCTCCCATAACAAAACAGGCAAAGAAAATAAGCGATAAAACAAATGAGCTTATACTGATGATGCCCTCAAGCGTGCCATTTTGCTTAAATGATACAATCCCATTTAGCAATGGAAAAAGCAGTAAAGCCATAAAACCGATTGCAGCACTTATTCCATGTATCTTTGAGGCTGTAGTAACTATGTATTTGCTCTCGTTTACGCTAAAAAATCCAGAAATAAGCCCTGCTCCAACAGCAAAAAATCCAATCGAAAGTAGCATAAAAACCGCCAGAACAGGAAAATTTGCTCTGAATGACATAAAGTATACACCTGCTGCATATGCTAAGAAACCTCCAAGCCAGACAAGCCATAAATTATAAACAAGTCGGACTGGGCTTTGCGGACTGCCCAAAACGCTCATAACCATTTTCATGCCGTTATATTCAGAATAAAATTGTTCCAATATCCACGGAACAATAAACTCGCCTATGATTGTGAATAACAAAATCATATTAAAGAACCTATTGTCTGCTATGTTTTTCATTTCGTTATTCTCCTAATATTTCTCTATACTTCCTTGAAAGTTATGGGCTTTTTCCAACAGCGGTCCTTTTGCCCCCATTGTAAAGGCAATATCACTGCTACGAATAGATAACAACTCCATTCCAAATTGTAGTTCTAAGACCGCCAAAGTGCTATGCGGCAATTTAATCACACCATTTTTATCAATATCAAGCCAAGCATATTTACGCCCTTTGTATTGCATAAACTCGCCCTCCAAAAGCAAACAATCCCTTAATGCAGGACAATCCTCTAAAATATGCTTTAACTTTGAACCCCGCAGCAACGAATATGTAGTAACACAAAAACCGCCTGTTATTTTGCTTCCTGTAAAGATAATAATTTTTCCATCTCGTGTTGCATCGTACTCCAACAATGCTTGTGGTGGAATATGGATTGTTAAATCTGGGTGTATAACAGAAAGCCCAAATACAAATTTACCGCCCTTATTAAGTTGTGGCATAAAAAACCTCCTTTTCTGGTATTCCATTTTTAATTTAACTGTGGTATAATAGTAGTGTTTATAGAAATTACTTTATATATAAAGTACTACAAATACAATAAGATGTCAAGGAGGAAATTGTATGTTGTCAAAACCTGCCACAATGCTTTTAGGTCTTATTTATGAAAAACCTCTTAATGCATATGAGATAATAAAGCTCTTAAAATACATGAATGTAAAATGGTGGTTTAATATCGCTGATTCAACCGTTTATTCTACATTGAAAACTCTTGAAAAAAAGGAATTCATATTAGGTACAGCCGAGAAAGTCGGAAATATGCCAGACCGTACTGTTTATAGCCTTTCTGACAAAGGGAAAGATGAGTTTATAGCTACGCTAAAAGCATCCGTCCTACAATTCAATTACGACACAAACATTTTTTCCATTGCCGCATTTTTTTTGAATATATTCACGCCAGAGGAACAACAGGAGCTTTTACAGGAACGCCTTACCATCCTGCAAAAATACCGTACAGGAATTGAAAAGCAAGTGAATCCATTATGGGAAAATGAAGTTTCTACCGTTCATGTAGCAAATGTAAAAAGAATGATTGATTTGGTAGATGCTGAAATAATAGGTACAAAACGCTTGCTTGCCATCTATTCCGACAAACAAATATAAATCTTTAAAAAGAGCCAATCACTTGCAAATACTGTACAAGTGCATTGGCTCTAGTAAAATAATTAATATAATTTATGTGTATATGAGTTCCCTCTCCACAATCTCCCTCGCACAAGTCCTTATGTTATTGAGGCGTCCTGTCCATTCTAAAGCATTCTCTGCCTTTAGCTGTTCCGTTATGCCCTGTGCCTGTTTCATGTCCTCTATAAGTCTTTCAAAGCGTTCCTGTGCCTGTCTGTTGATGTCGGCAAGGTAAGTGTTCAGATTGCCGCTTGTGAGAAAATTAGTGTATGTAACCTTTTGGTGCTGTTTCAGATAATTCAGATGCCGCTGTCCCCATATGCCTATCGACTGTTCTTCTTAGGCGGGTACAGTCAAGCACGGTATTAAATAATCACTTTCTTTTCGATATGTACCGCCTAACTGTTCAAATAATGATTTTGCCATTTTGTAATTCCTCCAAATAAGATATTCACTCCACATTGTTATGTCTGCTGTCTTAAACACAATTTTGAGTTTTCTCCTTATCTGGTTTCATTTATATATAAATATATTACATGATGTTTTTCAAAATGGAAGATGCTCTTTTCTTCATCAGGCATAATGATATTGCTTTTTCTTTGCAATCAGGAATGCGGAAGTAACAAACAATGCCAGCAATTCAGCAGCAACAATGGAAAGCCAGATTCCGTCGATGCCAAGAATGAGCGGCAATGTGAGGACAACAATGATTTGGAATACCAGCGTCCGTAAAAAAGAGATAGATGCAGAAACAATCCCGTTGTTAAGCGCGGTAAAAAAAGCGGAACCCCATACATTGAAACCCATAATAAGGAAAGCCAGAGCGTAAAGCCGGAATCCGTGTGTTGTCATTTCCAACAGTTCCATATCATAGCTTGCAAAAATCATGACCAGCGGTTTTGCAAAAATTTCAGAAAGGATGACAAGGATTATTCCCGAGCCTGCCAGCAGGAAAAGGCTTTTGTGAAACAGATTTTTTAGTTCGCTGTGATTGCCTGCACCATAATGGTAGCTGATAATAGGCGCGCTTCCCAGAGAATAACCCCAAAAAATTGCCATAAAAATAATGTTGACGTACATAATAACGCCATAAGCCGCTACACCATTTTCCCCTGCAATTTTCATAAGTTGAAAATTATAGAGAATATTTACAACAGAAGAAGAAAGGTTGGTCACCATTTCAGAAGAACCGTTGCTGCAGGTTTTCAGCAATATGCGGCCGTTCCATTTGGTTTTTATAAGACGAAGGGAACTGCTGTTTTTTCTTGCAAAGTAAATAATTGGCAAAACACCGCCAACAAATTGTCCAGCGGCAGTTGCAATAGCGGCGCCTGCTATCCCGAAGGAGAAAACTGCAATCAGCAGATAATCAAGCAAAGCGTTGGTTAAACCTGCGGCAATATTAATTTTCAGGCTTAGGCCGGGTTTTTCCGCAGTGACAAAAAAGCTTTGAAATACAAACTGCAAAATAAAAGCAGGCATAGAACAAAACAGAATACGGGCGTAAAGCACGCAATCTTCCAGCAATCTACCCCTTGCCCCCAATGCACTGGCAATGGGATGAGCCAATACAAATCCGACAATGGAAATCAGCACGCTGAAAATAAACGAGGCATAAACCAAAAGAGAAAAATACTGGTTTGCCTTTTCCGGTTTGTTTTCTCCCATCGTTCTGGAAACAATGGCGCTGCCGCCGGTTCCAACCATAAAGCCAATGGCGCCGACGCCCATCAGGACAGGCATAATTAAATTGACAGCGGCAAACGATGTTTTACCTACAAAGTTTGATACAAAAAAACCATCTACAATGCCGTAGACGGAAGTGCAGATAATCATTAAAACAGATGGCAATACAAAACGAAGCAGCCGTTTGTAAGTAAAGTGGTCGGATAATTGAATTCTCATGGATACCTTTCCTCCATTAGATTTTTGCAGAGTTTTCAACAGTTAGGGGTGTTAGTTGTTAAATCCACAGTATTAATGTGCCATAGTATTATGCTTTTACCTATTATTTTTTGATATACTACGCCTCTTTCAAGCATCCGCTGATTGTGCTGATGTTTTTGTTAAATAATCTTTGGTATTCAGGTGGAAAAAGAGCCCGGATATTTGTATTACCGAATGCACCCGATATCTTTCATTCGATTTGCTGGCGGCGGTCAGAAGTTCGCCGATGACGATTTTAATATTTGGTTTATTTCCATATGCAGCAGTTCTGTATGCCGTTTTGTAAGAGATAAAAATTTCCGACTGTCTTCTTCGCCTAATTGAATAAAAGCGTTTTTTTCCGCTTCTACTAACGGCAGAATAATTTTATTTACAAGTTTTTTTCCGGATGCAGTTAAAAGGAGCTGTTTATTTTTTCGGTTTTCAGGGAGAGCGACAAGTTCTATCAAGCCCTGTGTTTCAAGGTTTTTAAGGGCGGAGTTGATAGTTTGCCTGCTGTAGGACCAGATATCGCAAAGTTCTTTTTGGGTATACGGTTCCTGCCTTTCATGAACACAATAAAGAATCCATAAAGTGGTTTCTGACAAACCGCTTTTCTTTGCATAAAGTTGGTATAACTCTTCCAGTTCTTTTGTCAGTTGGTTATATGTTACGATTTTTGATTGAATCGAATCTTCCATAGCGGCCTCCTTAGTCCGAAATCGGACAAAATTTATTATAATCCGATTTCGGATTATTGTCAACCTTTTTTGTAATATATTAGGTAGAGAAAACATCGGCAGCAAAACATCGCTGCTAAGCTCGAGCGGGGGAATCGGGAGTATGAAGTTCAGTTGTTGAAAAAAAATATGAGTGCAGAAAAATCAATCTGCACCCATATTTTTGGCTTTGCCGCGGTTTCCCGCCGTTTTATGTATTTGAAATGTGTTCAAACACTTTGTCTGTACTCCAGAAATACATATCATACTTAAACCGCTCTTTAAAGCCGCACCGTTCCAGCATCTGCATTACATTATTATTCACGCAGGATAGATAAATCATTTTACCCTGTGCCACCGTTTTTTCGCAGTATTCTTTAAATGCTTCGATGCCTGAAACATCGGCAGTAGTGACGCCGCGCATAGAAAAAATAACATTATAGTTTTCACCGAGTTCTGTTATTTTGCTTTCCAGTTTGGAACAGGTTCCGAAATATAACGGGCCGGATATATATACAACGCAGGTATATTTAAGCTTTTCCGGATTTACTCTGGTTTCATCAAGTTTGGAGGTATCCACCTCGGCAACGGATACCTGCATATCGGATACTTTTACAACAAACATGACAACTGAGAAAATAACGCCGATGAGTATTGCAACTGTCAGATCAAAAATTACCGTTGCAATCATGGTGATTAAAAACTGTGCAATTGCCGTTTTCAGTTTTTTGCTGAAAATGGAGCGAATGGCAGTCCATTCATTCATGCGCCATGCGGTAACAATCAGTACGCCTGCGAGCGCGGAAAGCGGAATCATGGACATGACATTGCCCAGAACGAACATAGAAAGCAGTAAAATCAACGCATGGATTACGGAAACCAAGCGCGTTTGACCGCCGGATTTAATTGCTACACTGGTTCTGGCGATTGCCGCCGTTGCAGGAACACCACCGAACAGGGGAATAATCATGTTGCCGATACCCTGAGCGACAAGTTCCACGTCTGCGTCTAATTTTTCATTTTTCATGCGTCCGGCTGAAGAGCCGCAAAGCAATGATTCAATCAACCCCAACGCCGCAATGGAAACCGCCGGCATCAAAAAAGCCTCTAAGCTTGAAAGGGAAAGCTTTGAAAAATCCAGACGTTCTGCGAGGAACAGAGTCTTTGGAATTTCCCCTACTGTTGCCGTATTAAAATGGAATACTGCTGTTGCTGTGGTTGCTAAAACAATGGCAATTAAAGAGGACGGACAAAATTTGCTTAATTTTTTAGGGTAGAGAAACATAAAAACAATAACAGTCAAACCAATCAAAAAGGTTGTCCAGTCAAAATGCTGTTCCAATCGAAAGTAGCTTTGAATTTTTTCAATGGTATTCAGCCCTTGACTTGTCAAGCCTGTGAGATTATTCAACTGTCCGAGGGCAATAATAACAGCGATTCCGCTTGTAAAACCCACAATTACCGGCATGGGCAGGTAAGAGACCAATCCGCCGATTCGGAAAATACCGGCAAGCAAAAGAATAACGCCCGCTAAAAAGCTTGCGATGAAAACGCCTTGAATCCCGTGCTGTGCAACGAGAGAGACTAAAATGGCAGTCATTGCGCCGGTAGGACCGCTGATTTGGTAAGATGCGCCGGACAAGCCGCCGATGATAAGCCCCGCCAAAATTGCAGTCACAAGTCCTGCGGCGGCGCTTGCGCCTGAACTGACGCCGAAAGCAAGCGCCAGAGGCAGTGCAACAGCCGCAACCGTTATTCCGGAAAGAAGATCTTTTCCGAATTTTTTTGCATTGTACCCCTGGAATTCCTTTTGCACCGTGCGAACATAGTTTTTAATAATCATAGACACCCTTCTCTTTTTTCTTTCCTTTTTTGCGTAACAATTTATTGTACTTTGAAACGAAGGATTCGTCAAGGTAAAGAAGTAAAGTTTCTGCAAAGAACTGCAAAAAAGGCGAAATTTAGCAAAACTTCACCTTTTAATATCTATAAACTGTTTTATTTTTTGGTACGCAATGTCCCTGCCTTTTGGTCAACGATTTGTATCAATTCTCTTTCACTTTCAATATCGCTGGTATAGGAATACGTTTTTGCAAATTTTTCAAATTGCGTTTTTAATGTATCTGCTTTAACAAGATTGTTTTCATAAAGCAGTGCAAATGCATATTTTGTGCGGATTACAGAGGGAAAATTGCGCATTTGTTTTATAAATTGGCTTTGTTCTTTACTGCAGAGTTTTTTAATAATATTTGTTGTTTTTATTATTAATTAACTCGCAGTATAATCTGTCGCAGATAATTAAATTGCGGTGCAGTCCAACCATTCCACTGTCTATCGTAAGTAATTGATCCATGAGTGTTTGGGCTTCTTTGAAAGCATATGCATCCATAAGCCGGTTTGCTGAAAATACTGCCAGAGCAGCGGTCATGCTGTTTGTCATATCTGCATTTGAAGGTATTATGAACCATCCATTCGGCAAATCTTTTAGCCGGAGTCCTTTTGCCATTTGCTCATATATTTTCATTTGCACCTAAAATGACCAGAGTGAATGCGGATTTTTGCCAAGAGATTTTGTATTTTCTCCGTTATTATCCACAATTCCAAGCTGAAGAGGAACGCTATTCATCAAAGAGTAACTGAAGCCAACAATGCTCATCGTTAATAAAGAACAACGGCAGATAAAAAATATTTTTACAGAGAAAAAGCGCACCGATAAAAAACGGTACAGTGACAAGATTCATTAACGAGCCGCCAAGGTTATAAAGGACAAAAGAAAATTTTCCGTTTATTATTTCAGGTGGGCACATCAAACATTGTGCTGCCATGCCGGCAAGAGACAGACGGCGGAGCCTAATTTTATCCATATAAAGTTACCAATTCGGAATGAAGAAAAACGATAGCTGGTAAGCAAACCAAATACCAAATGCCCTGGCTTGCGAATGATAGTTGTGGAATAATAGCCGCAGCCATGCTAAGAAATAAAAATAAGTAAGAACTAAAAAGGGGAGAATCAAAATGAAAATAGTGGTAATTCCGCAACCCATGCCCATCAATAGAAAGAATATGATTTCCAGTAAATTTCCGTTTTTTTTATAGAACTACATCTCTTTATTTTTTATTGATTTAAACAAAGTTTACAGTTATACGGACAGCAGAAAATAATTAAAATCCTCCGGTTATTCTACTAACCGCATATCATTATTTCATTGCCTGTAAACTTTGGTGTTTTTGTTTTTTGTATATTTTTATCCTGCGAGAGAAAAATAATGTTTCGGATGTATTATGTATAGTACCGCTGTTTTTCTAAATCCGGCGTAAAAGTCTTACTTAGAAGATTTTTCAATGGTATGTGGAGTAAACCTACACCTTTTATCATAGGCAGTTCTTATAATTATATATTACCGGTTTACGAATATGTCCGCAAGTAGTATAATATTTAAAGTATGCAAATTTACGGAATGTTAAACGGGAGGATTCTGTTATGAAACTTACAGCGGAGCAGAGAAAGAAAGCGAAAGGGGAAGGTTTTCTCTCAAACCGAGATGGTGAGCATTTTTCTGCGCGTATTATTACAGGCAATGGGGTACTGGATGCGGCACAGCTTCGGAATCTGAGCCAAGCGGCGGAAACCTATGGCAATGGGAAAATTACTTTTACCTCCCGCATGACATTAGAGGTTCCCGGCATTTGTTATGAAAATATTGAACCGTTTAAAGCTTTTGTTGCAAAGGAAAAGATGTATACCGGAGGAACAGGCGCAAAAGTACGCCCTGTAGTTGCCTGCAAAGGGACAGTTTGTGTATTCGGCTTGATTGATACACAAAAGCTGGGACAGGAAATTCATGAACGCTTTTTTGAGGGTTACGACGATGTTACCTTGCCTCATAAATTTAAAATTGCGGTGGGAGGATGCCCAAACAACTGCGTGAAACCGGATTTGAATGACCTTGGAATCGTTGGCCAGCGGGTGCAAAAATTGCAGGAGGATTTGTGCCGCGGCTGTAAAAAGTGCATTATTGCAAGTGCATGTCCTATGAATGCCATTGAGGTGCAGGATAAGCGGGCGCAAATTGACCGTGAAATCTGCAATAATTGCGGGCGATGTGCCGAAAACTGTCCGTTTAAAGCCATGCCTGCGGGTGAAAACGGCTATAAAATTTATATTGGCGGTCGTTGGGGTAAGAAGACTCGCGTGGGCAACGCTCTGCCGCGGATTTTTACCCATGATGAAGTACTGGATATGGTGGAAAAAGCCATTCTTTTGTTTAAACGCGAAGGTACAGCGAAGGAACGCTTTGGTTCTATGATTGACCGTTTGGGTACAGCGCGTGTGGAAGAAGTATTGTTTTCTGATGAACTTTTGGAGCAAAAGGAAGGTATCCTCAGCGGAGAAATTCATGGGTTACTCAGCGCTGAGCACCTTGATTAACAGATTGATTTTAATTTCTGCAATAAAATAAACGTTCGCTTCGGCGGCTGTGATTTGTCCTGCGTTAGCTGTTTCCGGATAAGTTTTTCACTTTTCGGAAGAAGCGGAGAACGCAGGGCATTATTTTTTATATAGTAAGGGTGCATCCCTACGGCACCGTAAATAACAAACGCTGCGGCATTGCCATTCCCGTTATACCAGAAAGTACGCTTTTCATTACCGAACTT
This sequence comes from uncultured Eubacteriales bacterium, assembly GCA_934546985.1. Classification (GTDB taxonomy): domain Bacteria; phylum Bacillota; class Clostridia; order Oscillospirales; family Acutalibacteraceae; genus CAKTEE01. Next base: position 132,852 of record CAKTEE010000003.1, on the reverse strand, counting down.
TTCAAGAACAACCCTGTCGCCCTCGATGAAGTATTTTGTTATTATGCCAGCAGCATTTACATTACAGTTACATAAATATTATTTTATAATTAATGTTGTTTAGGGGATACATAGATTCTTTGCATCTATTATTTTGTTTTTTTCCGTATTTTATAACTTACACCTTCAATAAAAGATATTAGTAATAAAAATACGAAAAAATATAAAACAACAGAAAGAGGGTGTAGTATACCATTGGTATATTTTTTATTAAAATAACATATACGACCATTAGGTGAATCTAAATAGATTAAAACATATCCATTTATTTTTTTAGCTCAAAATGCCCAAATGGTTCTGTATGCTTTATGGAACTCCAATAATAAATAGAAACTTTTTCTTCATAACTGTATTTATTAATTAACGTACCATCTAATGTTTGGTATCGCTTTCTTTTTGCTTGTTCTGTACGCTCTTTATATGTTAGTTTTGTGTGAGTTATATTTTTATTACACGTTTTGACTGCATTTTAAATAATCTAAGCATTTGTTTAAAAACCGTTTAAATCTTTATTTATCAAGGATTTAAGTCTATTTTTAAACGCTTTTAAAAATATTTATTATATTCTAATTCTACCTCAAAAGCGAAAAAAATTGCAGCCCGAATTTCTTCGTTCTGCAATTTCCTTCCCCAATATTTAAATAATTATACCTGCACTCCGTTATTTTTCAATAGATTTCACTTTTGTACGGATTTTTGTGCGTCAAAATCTAAACTGTTTTGCGTTTTCTCTCTTTCTGAAACCTCACAACAGCACAAGCTGTCTCCTTTATGTTTTAAATTAATTGTGTACGGAATACTTTAATATTTATGCTACGGTAAATGATTTGGAGTAAGATACCCTAGTTCTATTTTTATCTGTAGCATAAACCCTTACTGTGTAAGTTCCGGCTTTGTCAGGAGTCCATTCAAAATAATTGACAGATACGTTAGCCTTAGAAGAACAGAGCTTTCCATTCTCAAAAATATAAAATGCCCATGTTATTGGATGTTCCCCACCTGTAGTGATTGCCGTGAAGGTTAAAGGTTCATTTTTGCTGTGGGTTCCCCCAATAACGATATCGGTAATTTTTAATGCTGTATCGGGAACTGTGATGTTAATCTGATACTGTGTTGCCTTGTTAATGAGCAGATAATATGTTTGCCCTTTACTCAAGGCATATTCAAAGTTAACCCTATGGCCAGACATACCTGCGGTACTGGAATAAGAAGCAATTTCCTGCATGGAACTATTATATAGCTTTACTTCATGAGGGGAAGCGGGGTCGGTGTTGAAATGATATGTGCCTGTTACCGGTGCGGTAAATTTGAACATATCCACATCATCAGTAAAATTGATATATCCGGCAACAGAATTCAGCCCAACGTTTAGGTTTAACTCATGCGCACTGCTAAAATCATTTCCATAGTCATCGATTGAAAGATTAATAGTATAAGTTCCTATACCGTTTTCTTCAGAATGGCTAACTTTCAGATAGTAGGTTTGCCCTTCTGTTAACAAAACCGTAATTTTGAAGTTTCCATTTTCTCCGGAATTATTATCCTCTGTAATCTGCATTTGAGTAGAATCGTAGAGCCACGCCTTTAAATCCAGTGTAGCATCTGAAGAGTAAATCGTGTATGTACCTGTAATCGGTGCGGTAAATTTGAACATATCTACATCGTCAGTAAAATTAATGTATCCGGTAACAGAATTCTGAAAAACGTTCAGGTTTAACTCATGTGCACTGCTAAAATCATCGTCATAGTCGTCCATTGAAAGATTAATAGTATAAGCTCCTATACCGTTTTCTTCAGGATGGCTAACTTTCAGATAATAGGTTTGCCCTTCTGTCAACGAAACCGTAATTTTAAAGTTTCCATTCTCTCCGGAATTATCATCCTCTGCAATCTGCATTTGAGTAGAGTTATAGAGCCACGCCTTTAAATCCGGTGTAATATCCGAGGAATAAATCGTGTATGTGCCTGTGATCGGCGCGGTAAATTTAAACATATCTACATCGTCAGTAAAATTGATATATCCGGTAACAGAATTCTGAAAAACGTTCAGGTTTAACTCATGTGTACTGCTAAAATCATTTCCATAGTCATCGATTGAAAGATTAATAGTATAAGCTCCTATACCGTTTTCTTCAGGATGGCTAACTTTCAGATAATAGGTTTGCCCTTCTGTCAACGAAACCGTAATTTTAAAGTTTCTATTTTCTCCGGAATTATCATCCTCTGCAATCTGCATTTGAGTAGAATCGTAGAGCCACGCCTTTAAATCCGGTGTAATATCTGAGGAATAAATTGTGTATGTGCCTGTAATCGGTGTGGTAAATTTAAACATATCAATATCGCCCACATAATCTAAAGATCCATTTAACGTATTTGTTTCTACGGGTGAAAATCCCCATTGATATGCTGTATCAAAAGTATTCCTGTAATCATCGAAATATGGTTTCGCTGATTGCAGCAGTTCATCATAATAAGTTTTATCAGCACTGGCAGCATTCGTTATGATAATATACTGACCGCTGGGGTCTTCTGTAGAATGGAAGTTAAGTTCAGCCAATATACATATATCCCGAATGCAAAAATATGCTTTTCCATTTATAATCTTTATTGGATTTTCCATATTAACTTTTAATGTTTGGTTATTCTGAGTTGTAATTTCCCATTCTGTTGTATTTTTGTATGCGGAAATAGTAATACCGTTAATTGTAATTTTATAACAGGAGGATGATTCTTCCATTTCTGTGTCAAAAAGTTTCTCCAGGGAATCCTCAGGCATCATTGCCATATTGTTTACATAAATATAATTGAAAGAAATAACAGGTGTATTTTGATTTACAACAGCTTTGTTAGTATTCATTTTTATCACAGCAGAAACAGAGGGGACCGCATTCTCGGGTTCTATCCTCTTACTAAACAGTGTTTTCATCGTAACATTTGCATAAGAGGCGACACTATTATCTATAATGATGTCATAGGGCTCATCGTTTAATTCACCATTTTCAGGGATTAAAAGAAATCTTTTCGCAACAGTGTACTTGTTTTCTGGGGTGATGCCTGTTTTTTCCCCAACAGCTTCCACTGTAAAATCGATACTTTGCCCGTTTTGCAGCAGTGTTATTGCTGAATCCGTTACGGTTGAAATCTGCATGAATTTATCAAAGAGGATTTCAATATTTCCATCTTTCATAATAACACGCTCTACTTCAGGAGCAATGTAATTGTATAGAACAGGAGGATCATTGATATAATCCAATGTCTGGTAAATCCACCAGTTATTGTAGTACCCTGTTCTGGAATTTCTGCCATATGCGTGCGGAAGACGGCTGAGCCACCATTTGTGATGTTCGCGAATATCGCCGTTTCCCCAAAGATTGCAATTGACCTGATTTCGTTCAGCGCTCATATTTGGATAATTGAGCCATTCCTCACAGTTGGAAGAAACATAAGTATTATTTCCCCAGTCGTAGTCCGTCAAACTATTCGGTGCAAAATGAACATTGCCTACCCCGGCCTTGCCCGGTGCTTTTTGATCGTAGACCGAAAATTTCTCCCAGTCGGTATAATTCTCATAGTCCTTGGAATAATTCGGCTTACCCATCACATGCTCCATGATGCACTCAGTGCAATGACCGACATTCTCAAGCATCTCGCCGACACCGCGCTCGTAATTGAAGCTGTAAACAATAAACGGCTTATGTTCGCTCGGATGCTTTGTACCATTGACCCAGTAGGCATCCCGACCGAACATGGCAGATTCGTTTGCCGCAACACCGACTTCCGGACCCATAAAAATCCATACTTGGTCAATTTCACCGCTGTCAATTCGATTGTAGACATTGTACTGATTTAAATAGTACTCATAATCAAATGTGAATCCACGTCTAATCCAGCCATCATAATTCCAATAAGTATCAGGATACTTTGCATTAGCCACCATTAAGGTTTCATAATAACTGTCGAGCGTATAGGTAGCACCTGCAGTACTTGTCGGCAGAGCATTGATATCCTGCCAATCGGTAATATGATAATTAACATAGCCGTAGCTAACTTCCTTCATATCCGATGTAAACTGTTCAGCCAATTCATGCGGATTGTTCCACCAACTCATGAGTTCGTGATGGTATTTATCACCATCCTGAAGATGAAAAATTGGATCGAAATTTAAAACCAAGACATTGTAATCTTTCAATGGATAATTCATATAATCTAAGGTAAAATAAATCCACCAGTTATTGTAGTACCCTGCGGTATTTTTTCCGTCTGCATGTGGAAAGTGATTAAACCACCATTTGTGGTGAAGGTAGGGGTCGCCATTGCCCCACTCAGTACAGTTCACCAGTTTGCGTTTACCACCTATTTTTGGATAGGTAAGCCAGTCATCGCAATAAGAATAAACTTTTGTTAAGTTATTCCATTCAAAGGTACAAGTGCTATTTGGTGTCCAATCGATTGTTCCAACACCAGAACGTCCAGATGCAACCTGGTCACGGGATGTAAATTTTTCCCAATCTGTATAATCTCCATAATTTTTGGAATAATCCGGCGTACCCATTACATGATTCATAATGGATTCTGCACGGTAGCCTGCATTCTCGAGCATCTCTGTAACAGAGCGCTCGTAATTGAAGCCGTAAACAATAAAGGGTCTGCAATCGTTGATGAGTGCCGGACTGTTACACTGGTAACTATTACGGCCGACCATACGTGTGCTATAGAGATCAACCCCAATCATAGGACCTGTAAAGATCCAGACTTCATCAATTTCGCCGCTGTCAATCCGATTGTAAACATTGTAATAACTGAGATAGTAATCGTAATCGAACGAACCGAAATTTACCCAAGCTGGAGATTCCCAGTAATGACCATTATACTGTTCATTAGCAGTCATGAGCGTATTATAATAATTGTTGAGCGTGTAGGTAGTGCCTTCGATACTTGTCGGCAAAGTATTGATATCCTGCCAGTCCGAAATATGATAATTGACATAACCGTGGCTGACTTCTTCCATATCCGAGATAAACTGCGCGGCCAGTTCATACGGATTATTCCACCCATCCATAAGCTCATGATGGTATTTATCACCATCTTCAAGATGAAAGACTGGATCAAAATTTAAAACCAGAACTTTACTCACTTTGCCTGTTTCATCAGATGTTGTCGCATTAACCGGCAAAGCAAAAAGTGCTGTGAGTGCAATTGCTACTGACAGAATACATGTGAATAACCGTTTGAAAACGTGCATAATTTAGTTCCTCCTGTGATGTTCAAAATCTTAGATTGTCTCAAAAAGATGTTCTCTTTTGTCGCATAAATTTTATTCTATCATAGATACATTTAAAAGTCATCAGTATTTGGGAAGAATATTGTAATTTTTGTATAGACATCAATGAATTTTAAATAATTCACTTGCAAAATTGGTGTCATAAATAAGGTGATGATTCTTAAGAATATAACTTGCCTATAACATCTTCTGTTCCATTTTTATATATTTGTTTATATAGTATAATTTTCTGTTAAATTTCTAATGTTAAATATGCTAAGAAAATTCGTAATATAGCTTAAAAAAACCAAAGAAATAAAAAAACAGATTACATGATTGGTTATTTTAACGCGACTAAATTCGCAGTCAAAAACCCGGACAGGACATTACAGACCAGTTCTGCCTGCTAATACACCAGTAAGTATACGGACAAAGTATTTGATGCCCGGAACAAATGCGTGGGATACAATTACAACACTGCCAAAGGCACGCTGAACAAAATCACTTACGGGAACGGGGACACAATTGAACTGGCTTATGATAGCCTTGATCAGGTGGTAGCAAAAAGTATAATACAATCACAATTGACTGAAAAACATAGAATTGCTGGAAGTTTGGTTTTATGGAATTTTAGAATGACTTCTGATACGATTATTGTTTTGTGGACGTGCTGTAATTATTGTGAATTTATTATGCCATTGGAAATTGAGGTGTTATAATAAAAAAAGACAAACTATTATTTTGCGTAATAATGGCTATCATTTCACTGCTATGTGCCCGCGATAAAGAGGATAATATATCGGATCCTAATAAAAATATAGTCGACTTAATTACAACAAACTATTTAAACGAACAACTTGATAAAATAAACACATATGATGGCACCATAAATCAATTAAATTCTGAATTTCCTATTCAATGCTTAAGAACGGTAAAATCTGGATATCAGGCAGTATACCGTGGCGATCAAAAATTATTGATAATCGTTTTTGGCTTAAATGGGGATAAAGTATTATCTAAAATTTATAATGTATCAAAAATATCTTCTATTTTTGATGGCTTAACTGCTGAAAATACACTTGATGAAATTCAGAAACTTGATCCTTTAAGTGATTATACATTTTTGTATACAGGCAGAAATGATATAGCATGTGTATCTTATTACTGCACATATGATGGCTATATGATACAGATTTCTTATAATGACAATAATGCTATTACCGCAATCGAAAAAACATACTTTGATTTTTCTGTTCAAAAAACAACCCCTCTGCAAAACATGCGTTTAGTTTTGCAGAGGGGTTAATCATCGCATTTTTTTGTAATATTAATGATATTGCGCAATTTTTTCTTTTTAGATTTAAGGTGTTACCTTTATTGTTTGTTGTTGCAGGAGAAAGGTTAATAACATTGTTGAATCAACCAAATCCTGTCGAAGCGGCAGGAGAGTAAATCTTCCCTGCGGATATAAAAATACAGGCGGCCGCAATCGCCGAACATCAGTTCAAAGTCCTGATTGGAAACAGTATCAAGCTGGAACAGCAAAAGCCAGTTTTCAAGTGAATTTTGCTGTGCGTAAATTTTTTCATCGTTAGGGATGTCTTTCCATATCCCGCCCAAATAGTAACCGCGGTTAATCAGTTCACATTCCTGCGTCATATTGTTTTGGATGGTATCCGGCCAGCCTAAAAGTTTAGAGCAAAGTTCCGGTTCTTCCACCCCAAGCATTACGCGGGCTTCTTCAAATTGGTCATAGTCATCATTGGAAACCTCACGCCCGGTAGAGAAATCAGTCCAATCCGGCAGAGATTTTTCTGCTTTGGCAAGAATATTCAAGGAGGGAAAACGGTAATCTTCGCATAGATTTTCGGGAAATTTTGATGAAGTAAGCGAAGAAATATCTTTGAACCAGAAAACACGGGCACAGCCTGCATCTTTTGGGTCAAACCCCCAGCGCTGCGATTCCATTTCATAAAAGAAAGAGAGCAGGCCTTGGTGTGGGAGTAAATCGTCCTTGTCAAACTTTGCGATTTCTTCGCAATTAAATTGGGCAAGGAAGCTTAGTGGACGTTCTTTCACTTCATTATCATCAAAACTGGAGGTTTTAAAGGTAGGCCATATAAAATCAGCAGGAACATCCGGCACGCCGCCGAATTTTGTAGCGCCGCTTTCAGGAACAGCAGTACCGCCAATTTCCAGATTTATCATATTGCGATACATTTGTTCCAGTTTGAATTCTATATTCATAATAAAATCCTCCGAACTAAAGAATGTAAATCACTAATTTTATTATAACAGACGGGCAACGAATATACAATTTTTGTTAGTTAATGCGTGAAACAAAATTTTTTGAATGAAAAACTAAAATTGCAGTGAGAAAGATAACAGCGGCATAGGCAATAACCCATAGCAGGTCAGGCATAATTTTTGTATATTCGCCGGCAAGCGCATATCTGCCTGCATTAACAGCATGTGCAAAGGGAAGCCAGTCGGCGATGGTTTTAAAAACGCCGCCGAGCAGATTTAAATCAAACCATATGCCGGAAAGCCATGCGCTTAAATTGGTTAGCAGGGCGCCGCATATGCCGCCAACCTGCTTATCGTTAAACAGACTTCCGCACAGCAAACCAATGGCGATAAACAGAATTGCCGCAGGAACTGTTACAATAATGGCAATGGGTACGTTTGCACTGGGGTTTAAACCGAGAAAAAATGCCGCGATGAAACAAATCACCGACTGCATTACTGCAATAGGCAGTAACGGCAGAGTATATCCCAGAATAAAGCTGCCGGCAGTCATTGGAGAAGTAAGCAGCCGGAGCATAAATGAGCTGGTTCGGTCTTTTGCAATCAGCATACCGGAAAAAAGGGAAATAAAAGACAGCCCAAATACTGCAATGCCGGGAGTGAGCCGTTCAATTTCAAATAGGGAAACGGGAATGTTGGATTGAATCAGAGATAAAAGGAATAGGACAATTAACGGGAAGCCCAGTCCAAATATAAGATTTAATTTGTCCCGCAAAATCTCTTTGGTATTGCGGGAAGCAAAAGCAAGTGTTTTCATAAAGTATCTCCCTCCCCGCAAAGTGTAAGAAACGCGTCTTCAAAATTCTTTTTGCCTGCCAAAATTAATAGCTCAGCAGCGGTTCCGACAGCCGTAAGCCTGCCTTTTGCCATAATGCCAATGCGGTCGGCAAGGGCTTCGGCTTCTTCCAGATAGTGAGTGGTTAAAATTATAGTGATTTTTCCTTTCAACCCTTGAATAACCCGCCAAAGCTCACGCCGTGCAAGCACGTCAAGCCCTAACGTGGGTTCATCCAGAAATAAAATCTGCGGTTCGGAAATCAGCGCCATAGCGATAGAAAGCCGTCTCTGCCAGCCGCCGGAAAGAGTTCCGGCTTTTTCTTTTGCAATATTCGTTAAACCAAAGTCTATGATCGTCTTTTCTGCCATTTTTTTCGCTGTTTTGGCATGGTATCCATAAATGCCGCAGATAAAACTTAAGTTTTCGTGAACCGTCAGGTTTGGTGCAACGGCTGTTTCCTGTGGGGAAACATTGATTTTTTCCTTTACTTTCATAGGGGAAGTTAGGATGCTGTCGTCTGCCAGGATAGCGTCTCCGCCGGTCGGCGGAATCAGGCAGGAAAGCATTTTAATGGTTGTTGTCTTTCCTGCGCCGTTCATGCCAAGCAGTGCAAATAGTTCGCCTTGCCGCACAGTAAGGTTTAAGGCATCCACTGCCGTTTTATTTTTATATTTTTTACTTAGTGCGCTAGTTTGGATTGCTGTCATATATCCTCACGCTCTCCCTCTTTTTCAGCGTCTTTAATTGCATTAGCAAAGGCGATAGAGTCAGACTCGCTTTGTTCCGGATAAATTTCCTTTGCCTTTCCGCTGAATATTGCGTCTGCAATTTTTGTAAATACACTGTATCTCTCAATGGCAATGCCTTTTTGGGAATCCGCAAGGAGCAAAAGTGTATCGCCGGGTTCAATGCCGAACATCTCCCGCACATCTTTTGGTATAACAATCTGTCCTTTTGGTCCGACCTTTACGGAACCCATATATTTTTCGCTGTCTTTTTCTTTCTTTTTCATAAAACCCCTCCAAGGTTAAAAAGTATAACTTGTATAACTTATTATACATTTGCGCAATGCCTTTGTCAAATAAACGTTAAACAGAATTTTTGAGAGTATTAACTTGTAAGTTTCTTTTTGTAGAGTTAAATTTGATTTGAGTTCCGAATTTAGACAAGGCGGTTTTAAATGGCCTTGATGGAGTGAAGATAACAAAATAAGCCATAAATAAAAAATCCAGCGTTAATAAGACGCCAGATTTTTTATTATGTTAAATATTAAGCGAACCTTTTATGGCGTTTGCCTGTTACATTTGCTTGGGTATTGTTTTTTTGTGCAGGACGGTAAATTTTCTGTGTTCGGTGCGCAAATGCTCGTTTGTTTTTCGCAGAACGTTTATAACGTTTATATGTTCTTGTTTTCACAAGTAAAGTTATTCATCATCACATCATACATGTTGCTGGTTATCCAAATTCTTCTTCGGATTTCCTGTTTACAGTGCAGTTCATCAAATACCTGAACTTCCATTTTGGCAAGGTTTTTATAACGTTTTGATTTGCATACTTTTATCAAAGATAATATTTCACCCTTATCAAACCGATGTTCTTCCGCATCCTGCAAGCTTCCGGGTTCATCACCCATCCATCTGCAAAGGTAAACTTTATCTTTAGAAATATAGACCTGATATAAGTTATGCAGAAGTTCATATGTATCAAACCTGCCTTCTCCGCGGGTTCGGATAATTGCCGGCGGGATAATGAGAAAAGCGGCGAGAATGATACAGGTTAAGCTAAAATTTCCCTGAAAAGAACTGTATATTTTGCCGCCGATTACATTGTCTGATGAGTCGAGGAATATTGAGATTTCCTGTCCTTCCGAAACATCTTCCTCACGGATTCCCAAATCCTGCAAAGGCACGTATTTTATCGTGTTTCTCACATATCGGACGGAATCTCCGACCACAGTACCTGGGGTAGTATGGTATTTATTTAAAGGGAAAGAAAAAACGCCTATGATTAATAGTACAATGATGATGGGGATAAAAATACAACATACTGCGATTCGTTTATTCCAATCATGTTTAAAATTATGTATGAAATTTTCTAAACCATTGGCATGTATATAATTATTAACATCCTTTTTCATGAATCTTATTTCCCTCTTTCTTTTATTTTCCTTTGCATCACAATTTGCAGTGAAAGGTCCAGCGCCAAGCCTTTAATAGCCCCAGGTATCAACCTGCCATGGACCGGATTTGTTATCGCGAATCAGTACCCAATTCCAATTTATATGATCTGTATCGGAGGTAAATCCACTGTCTTCGTCGGCAGAATTGACGTGAAAATTCGAGAATAACACAATAACATTTTCTTTTGTTGTCCCATTTACAGAACCGCAGCCGCCGACAAGATAAGCGTCAGTTTCTTCGTCGGAGCGTTCTTCATCATACCATAGTTTTTGAAGTTCACATCCTTTGAAATCCTTAAACTTTTCAAGGACACAGTCTTCAGCAGACTTGATTTCATCGGCAGTGAATTTTGCTGATGTACCAATAATAACTTGTGCATTGTCGGTTTTTCCCGGCGGATTAGGAGCGCAGGCTGAGAAAGCGAGGATAAGATATATAATACACAATACAGAGCATGCTTTTTTCATTGACAATGTTCCTTTCGCGGTTATGTTTTCCAGAAAGGATAGTGAAATAAACAACAGTCATAGGAGATATAAAAGCGTTTTTAATAATAAACTGTTTTGTTTTTAGAAAGGTTTTCCGTAACCCGTTTCGAGCTTATCAGATTCTTCCTGATGCTGAATAAGTTTAAATCTCACTTTCCTTCTTTGATTTTTTTCCAATAAGCAAGCGCCGCCTGCTCGTTTTTATTATCGCCGTAGACATAATAGGTGTGCTCGGTCAGTTTGTCCGGCAGGTATTGCTGTTTTATCCAGCGGTTTGGGTAAAGGTGGGGATATTGGTAGGTCAGCCCGCGTCCCATTTTTTCCGCACCGCCGTAGTGGGCGTCTTTCAGGTGGTCGGGTACAGGGCCGCTGACGCCTTTGCGTAAATCTGCCATAGCGCTGTCAATAGCCGCATTGCCGGTGTTTGATTTGGGCGAGGTGCTGACTAAAATTACCGCGTCAGCCAATGGAATGCGCGCCTCCGGCAGACCAAGCTGAAGGGCGGAGTCTACCGCCGCTTTTACGATGGGGATAATCATGGGGTATGCAAGACCTACGTCCTCTGCCGCGCAAACCAGCAGTCGGCGGCAGGCAGACTGCAAGTCGCCTGCTTCCAGCAGGCGAGCCAGATAATGAATAGCCGCGTCAGGATCCGAACCGCGCATGGATTTCTGAAAAGCGGAGATAATGTCGTAATGCTCATCTCCGTCCTTATCATACCGCAGGGAGCTTTTCTGCGTTAGTTCTTTGGCAAGGGCGAGGGGGATGGAAACGATACGGTTTTCATCGGGCGTACCGGCAAGGAAACAAAGCTCAACTGTATTCATTGCTTTGCGTACATCGCCGCCGCAGGAAGAGGCAATATGCTGTGCCGCAGTTTCTTCCAGTTCAATTTTTACACCTTTTTCCTGTTCCAGAAAACGGATGCTCCGATGTACGGCGGCGAGAACGTCCTCTTTTTCTACCGGTTTAAATTCAAAAACCGTAGATCGGCTTAAAATAGCGTTGTAAATATAAAAATAAGGGTTTTCCGTCGTAGAAGCAATCAATGTGATTTTGCCGTTTTCAATGTATTCCAACAGAGATTGCTGTTGTTTTTTATTGAAGTACTGTATTTCATCCAGATAAAGCAAAATCCCGTTTGGTGCGGCAAAAGTATCCAGTTCCTCTACCACGGCTTTAATGTCGCTGATAGTGGCCGAGGTGCCGTTCAGTTTGTGCAAACGGCGGTCCGTTGAGCGGGCAATATAACTTGCCAGTGTGGTTTTGCCTACACCAGAAGGACCGTAAAAAATCATATTAGGAATATCACCGGAAAGAATGATGTTGCGCAGGGCTTTGCCTTCGCCAAGCAAGTGGCGCTGTCCAAAAATTTCATCCAGCGACTGCGGGCGCAGGCGTTCCGCCAATGGAACAGACATATAGGCGCCTCCTATTCTGGTTCTCAATATAAATAAAAGAAAGGTGTGCAGATTTTACTCTTCACACCTTTTGCTTTGTTTGGGTTAAAGATTATTCATACAGCGGGTATTTTTTGCACAGTGCGCTGACACCCTCGCGGATGTAATCTGCCTTGTTTTCAAAATCATTAACGGCGAGCGCAATAAATTCTGCAATGCTGTCCATATCTTCTGGCTGAAGTCCGCGGCTGGTTGCCGCCGGTGTACCGATACGGATACCGCTGGTGACAAATGGCTTCTCCGGATCATTCGGAATTGCGTTTTTGTTAACAGTGATGTAAACTTCATCCAAACGATGTTCCAGCTCTTTGCCGGTAACGCCGGTGCCGCGCAGGTCAACCAGCATCAGGTGATTGTCCGTACCGCCGGAAACCAAGTTAACGCCGCGTTTGAGCAGACCGCCGGCAAGTGCCGCCGCGTTATCTTTAATACGCTGTTGGTATGCTTTATATTCGGGTTTGAGAACTTCGCCGAAGCAAACGGCTTTTGCCGCAATAATATGCATTAACGGGCCGCCCTGTGTGCCGGGGAATACAGCTTTGTTAATCGCTTTGCCGAATTCTTCTTTGCAGAGAATCATACCGCCGCGCGGACCGCGCAGAGTTTTATGTGTAGTAGTGGTTACAATATCAGCATACGGCACCGGGGATGGATGTAAACCGGCGGCAACCAGACCTGCAATATGAGCCATATCTACCATGAAATATGCGCCGACTTCTTTTGCGATTTTGCCGATACGTTCAAAATCAATCACGCGGGGATAAGCGGAAGCGCCTGCAACGATAAGTTTCGGCTGTACTTCCTTTGCAGTTTTTTCCATTTCATCGTAGTCAATAAAACCGTCGTCATTCACACCGTAAGGGACTACGTTATAATAGGAACCGGACATATTGACAGGGGAACCGTGGGTTAAATGGCCTCCGTGCGCAAGGTTCATGCCCATAATGGTATCGCCCGGTTTAATTAATGCGAAATATGCCGCAAGGTTGGCCTGTGCGCCGGAATGGGGCTGAACGTTAACAAACTCAGCGCCGAAAATTTCCTTTGCACGTTCAATGGCGATATTCTCTACAACGTCGACACACTGGCAACCGCCGTAGTAACGCTTGCCCGGGTAGCCTTCCGCATATTTATTAGTCAGCACACTGCCCATAGCCGCCATTACAGGGGCGGAAACGAAGTTTTCAGAAGCGATAAGTTCAATGTTGCGTCTCTGGCGTTCCAGTTCTTTCTGCATTGCGTTGCCCACGTCGGGGTCGTTTGCAGTAACAAGACCGATGGTATCCATCATATCTGCGTACATATATCCACAAATCCTTTCAAAACAATATTTACCAGATTATTATATCCTATGGCGGCAGGGGATTGCAAGCCCTCTTTGCGTATCTGCGGCAGAGAAAGTACAAAAAGTTTTTTGAAAGAGGTTGACATCAGAGCCTACGCAGAGTATAATGCAAATATACTTTAATGCCAAAAAGCGCTAAAGCGAATGGCGCGGGAAGGTTGTTTTTTATGATTATTGTAATGAAACGCAGTGCAACGCCGGAGAATATTCAGGCAGTTGAAACACAGCTGGAAATCAGAGGCTTACAGGCGCATCTGTCTTCCGGGTCTGAAGCAACCATTATCGGTGTTGTAGGAGATAAAAGCAGGCTGGAGGATGCCAACCTTGATATGATGGAGGGTGTAGACCATCTGGTTTCAGTGGTAGAATCCTATAAACTGGCAAATCGGGCTTTTCATCCGGATAACAGTATTGTAAACGTCGGCGGAATTACCGTAGGCGGGCAGGAGCTGGCAGTGATGGCAGGACCCTGCGCAGTGGAAAGTGAAGAGCAGATTATGGCGGCGGCGGAGGCTGTAAGCAAAACGGGTGCGAAATTCCTGCGCGGCGGGGCATATAAACCGCGGACGTCCCCTTACTCTTTCCAAGGGCTGGAAAATGAAGGCTGGCGGCTTCTGCGCAAAGCCGGTGACGCCTTTGGGCTGAAGGTGGTCAGTGAAATTATCAGCGAAAATGAAGTAGAGGAAGCCGCACGTTACTGTGATGTTTTACAGGTTGGCGCGCGCAATATGCAAAATTTCCGCTTGCTGCGTGCGCTGGGACGTGGAAATGTCCCTGTATTGCTTAAACGCGGCCCGTCCTCGACGATTGAGGAGTGGCTGGACGCGGCGGAGTATATTATGAGTGAGGGGAACGAACAGGTGATCCTTTGCGAGAGAGGTATCCGTACTTTTGAAACCGCCACCCGCAATACCCTTGATTTATCTGCTGTAGCTGTGGCAAAGGAAAAAAGCCATCTGCCTGTAATTGTTGACCCGTCCCATGCTGCGGGAAGGGTACGTTATGTGGAGCCGCTGGCATTGGGCGCTGTTGCCGTAGGCGCAGATGGAATTATAGTAGAAGTTCATCCGAACCCGCGTGTGGCAATGTCTGACGCGGCACAGCAGTTAACCTTTGAACAGTTTGATAAAATGTATCAGAAAATACGCGGTCTGGCGCAGGTGATGGGGCGTACGTTATCCTGATGTTTTGCAGATAAATTAAGGTAAAAGGCGGCTGACAACAAGATGTTCTTATCACCGGAAAAAAGCTTTCCATGGGAAATGATTGGACAGAAAGAAGAACTGCTGTTTGAAGAATTGAAAGGTTGCTTAAAAAATATAGGTTTGCCATGTGCCTTGATTCTCGCTCAAACCGCAGAAAACAGCGTCTATGCGGCGCGCAGGCATAAGGTTCCGGTGTTATACCTGTATGCAGAGAACAGTGAGGTTTATCGCCGTTTTATCGGGCTGCCTCCTCGTATGGGTTTATTGGCGGAAGATATAGCAAAAGAAGTTAGGCGGCTGTGGCGGCAATTATGCGAACAACATGCTTGCAATACAGAAAATTATTATGATAAAGATATGTATATTTTTCTGAATAATATTCAAGATACTGTTTTTACCCGCGCCCTGCGTGATTGCAAGCAGGAAATTCAACTGTTTTTAACCCAATGCCTGCAAATGTCCGTAAATAAAATATATGTAAACAGCCGGCCGTCCTGCAATATTGTGTTTGCTTCCCAAGAAGATTATCGGCGCAGTTCCGTTTTATTTGGGAAAGCAGAATCCGGTATTCGTAAAATAATATACAATCGTGCGGAACAGCTTTTCAAGAATGATTCTTTAGAGGAGAATGTTCTGCAAGTCGTTTTTTGGCATCCTGATATGGAAGGATATAATGGTTATGGACTTGCCCGTGAAGATTAAACGATATAAAAATCCCCGAAGATCTTGTATAGAGGTCTTCGGGGATTGGTTATTTTTATTTAAATCGAGCGCATCATGTCCGTGCCTGGTAGAGCAAGTAGGTGGCATCACTGTGTTCGTGAAATTGCGTTGCTCTGTCAATATATTCGTAGGTTTCATTAACCCATGCATGGTCCTTGGGAAATTCACCGTCTTTTAATGCGGTTCTGCTTTTCAGGATAAGATAAGTCGTCCGTTTTTCCTTAATTGCCTGCCGATGCTGTTCATACTGCTCAGGAAAATATTCTTCGGGCAGGTTGAACCTGCAGAAAAATTTTTCTGTAGGGCAGATGTCAGCAATATAATAAAAGCCATCGTCCATCATGTTGCAGCATAAAAGTGTTGCATCTGGTTCCCTGCGGATGATTTCTGCAAATCGGAACTGCGCATAGTCCTGTTTATCTATGCCAATTGCCCGTGTGTTTGGACTGAGCAGCCATGTGCCGCCGAAGCATATAGCAAATACAATCACAATCACTGCAGAAATGAAAGGGGAATTTTTCTTTTGGCAAAATTTTGCGCGGAAAAAGTGAAATGCGGAAATAAGCCCTAAAATAGTGAATGGGGTAAAAACAAAAAAATAGTAAATATAAGTAGTACCGCGAAAGAAAACAGATAAATCTAAAAAAAGCAGGCAGGACAGCAGGGAAAGACGCATATAATTTTTGGGAAGATAACAGCTTTGAATTGTGAATGATAAAAGACCGAAAACAAGAAAAAAAGACATGAAAATATCCTGACCTATATGCCATGCCGGAAGATATAGGAGCATAAGCAAGCGGTGCAAAAAAGAAATATGTTCTGTGTAGGAAAAAAGGTTTACGTAAAAATAGGTGTGAAAAAGCTCTCCGAGTGCATTGTTCGCTAAAAAATACAGCAAAATTGGCAGGGAAGCCAATAGCATACCGCCCAGAAAGGCAACACAGGAATACAGCGCTCTGGCAATTTGCCGGCGGCTTAGCATAATGAAAAAAAGGCTTGCCATCCATGCGAACCAAAAGCCCAGCATCGTATATTTTATCCAAAACACGCATCCGGCAAACACGCCGTTTATGAAAATTACTTTATAGCTGACAGGGATATTGGCGTCATTTTTAAAATATTTCAGCAAATAATACAGTCCCGCAGCCAGCATGGGCAGGATAAATTCTTCGGCACTGCCACCGTAATAAAAGCAATCGGATGTTACCAGAAGCATTGAAAACACGGGCAGCAGAAAGGCGGAACTTTTTCTCCCAAGATAAAGCCTGCTAATTTTATAAATATACAATAACAGTATGGCGAAGGACAGTACTTCCAGAAAAAAGGCGCCCAGATAATTAGTTGGGGAAAGCAAATACGCCAGCGCATAAATAAAAAAGAGAAGGGGCCCCTTTTGTTCAAACAAATCACGGTAAGGAACCTGTCCTTCGGCAATTCCTCTGCCAAGGGTATAGTAAATATTAACATCCGGCCAATCGTTCATTGTATAAAGAAAGGAAGATTTTGAACATACCATTAAAAATAGGAAAGAAACTGCCAAACAATAAATTGGCAGAAAGTAACGCTGCTTTTTAGAATGCTTTTGTGTCTCCATAAAGGTAACCTCCAATGATGTTTGATTTAAATTCTGTCTCCTATAAGTTATATACGATAAGGGAACATTTGTCAATTCAAGTAAAATACGATGCAAAAATAAGGATGGGATATTTTTAAAGTGTTTATTTTTTCAACAGATATCGTTTAAAATAAGTTTACATTTTGTTCGGATTATGTTAGGATTATATAAGAATTTATCAGATAGGGATGGAGCTATGGACACAGCGGAAAAAAAAGGTTTTTGGGGAACAGTTAAGGCGGCTTTTAACGCGCATCCGTTTTGTTTTTTATTTGTTTATGGCTTTTTGATTATGTTCTTTTGCACACGGTCATCCCCACTGTATATGTTTAACGGTTGGGTGGATGCAAACGCCTATTTTACTATGGGAAAAGGCTTGGTAAATGGACTTGTTCCGTACCGCGATTTATTTGATCATAAAGGTCCGTTGCTTTTTCTGATTTATGCGGTTGGTTATTTCATAGATAACGACGGTTTTTTCGGTGTTTATCTGATTCAAAGCCTGTTTATGTTTTTTATATTAGCGTTTGTTTATAAAACGGTTTTGCTTTTTACCCCGCGCAAGTGTCCGGCATTTTTGCTTTCTTTGCTGTTTTGTACTTTCTTTTTGCAGGCAAGCTGCTATGTTGACGGCGGCGGCAGTCCCGATGAATTTACCCTTGTATTTGAGAGTATCAGCCTTTATTTTTTTTGCAGGTACTTTTTATCAGGGGAAAAGGCGCATCGGCCATGGGTAATGTTTCTGCATGGCGCAATGGCGGCATGCGTACTGCTTCTCAAATTTAATTTAGTGCTGTTTTGGGTTGGATTTGGCGGGGTAGTTTTTCTGAAACTGCTGATACAGAAACAATGGAAAAATTTCTTTCAAAACCTGTTATTTCTGTTTTTTGGTGTAGCTGTTGTTTGTGTGCCGTATGTTATTTATGCGGCGTATACAAACAGTTTAGATGATTTTATTGATGTTTTCTTTCGGTTTAATATGATTTATTCCCGTGCGGATGAATCTTTATTCTTTAAGCTGTTTGAAACAGCAAAACGGGTGCTGAAATATAATATTATCAATATTTCAGCGTGTGTGATGAGTCTGTTTGGGCTGTTATTTCTATTCCTGAAAAAAGAACTGCGGGGACATGGCTGGTATCTACCATTTGCCGCGCTGGCGTCTTATGGGCTTAGTCTATTTTCTGTTTACTTTTCAACAAATACACCACCGTATACATTTTTACCCAATACCATATTTACTGTATTGGGACTTTGTGTGATTGGCTGGTATTTCAGCCAATGGAGCGCAAGGTCTGTAAAAGGTATGAATGGGATATTGCCAGCGTTTGTTTCTGCGGTTTTGATTTTTGCCGTAACACTGTCAGCAAACGGCTATATTGCAAATTCCCGGCTGCTTCCCGAAGGAAGGCGTCAAGCGCCCCAGCGGGTATTTGCTGAAATTATTAACAGTTATGATAACCCGACGCTGCTGATGTATCAATCATTGGATGACGGTTTTTATACAGCGGCGAACCTTCTGCCTTCAAACCGGTATTTTTATAAGCCCAGCGGTACGCCTTACGAGCTGTATCCCTACCCAATGGATGAACAAAATGAAATTCTGCGGGAGAAAAAGGTGCAGTTTGTTGTCTGCCGGACGGACCACTGGTCGATTACCCATGTTGATAACGAAGATCTGAACCGGAATTATGAGCTGATTGCCGTTTCTGATAAGGATTTGCAGTTTGAATTGTATTACTTACTATTTCAGCGCAAAGAATAAACTGTTTTAGAATGATAAATTTTTGAGATATATTTGGGAGGTTCTTATGTTTGATGTAATTGTCGCTGGTGCGGGATTTGCCGGAGTTACTGCCGCACGCCTGCTGGCAGAAAACAATAAAAAGGTCCTGATTATTGAAAGGCGCCGAACTCCTGCCGGAAACTGCTATGATGAAACGAATGAATACGGTATCACCGTACACAAGTACGGCCCGCATATTTTCCATACCAACAGCAAAAGATGTTGGGATTTCGTGAACCGTTTCAGCCGCTTTAATGGTTTTCAGCACAGGGTACTCAGTTATGCCAATGGTTCCTATTATCCTTTCCCGATTAATAGGGATACACTGGGACAGGTTTTCGGGACAACGCTGAGCAATGACGAAGTACTGCCGTATTTGGAAAAACAGGTTGCGGCGGCAACTTTTAATAAAGACATTCAAAATTTCCGCGACGCAGTGGTATCGCAAGTGGGCGAAACCCTCTATGATATGTTTTTTAATCATTATACCCGCAAACAGTGGGGGCGCGACCCGCAGGAACTGATGCCGGAATTGGCAAGCCGAATTCCTGTACGCAGCAATGCAGACGACAGGTATTTTACTGACCGTTATCAGGGGCTGCCGGTGCGCGGATATACGAAACTTGTAGAAAATATGCTCAGCCATGAAAATATATCTGTGATGTATGGTGCGGACTATTTTGAGGTAAAAGATTTGTTCCCTGCCGCGCTTACTGTATTTACCGGCGAGCTTGACCGTTTTTTTGATTACAGTGAAGGGCGGTTAGATTACCGTTCTGTAAAAATTGAATTTGAAACCTATCATCAGGAAGAATACCAGCCTGCATGTGTGGTGAATTATCCTAACGATTATGATTTTACCCGTATCACAGAATTTAAGAAAATGACGCTGGAAGAATCTCCCGATACCACCATTTGCAGGGAATATCCTTCCGCAGAGGGCGAAAAGCTTTATATTGTTCCGGATGAAAAAAATAAAGACTGCCGTTGTGCTTATATGAAGAAGGTGCAGGAGCTGGAAGAAACAGGCAAGTATTTGTTTATTGGACGGCTTGCGGAGTATAAATACTATAATATGGATGCGGTTATCATATCCGCATTGGATAAAACACAGGCATGGATTAACAGCCAGAACTAAGACGAATGCAGAAATTGGGGGAAGATAATGGATAAGCTTTTTATTGTAATGCCTGCTTATAATGAGCGGGATAATATTTCAGCAGTCGTGGAACAGTGGTATCCTGTTGTACAAAAAATCGGAACGGACAGCCGCCTGATGATTGTTAACGACGGAAGTAAGGATGATACCCTTGAAGTGCTCAAAAATCTGGAAAAGGATTATCCGCAGTTAATTGCAATGGATAAGGCAAACTCAGGGCATGGCGCTACCTGCCTGTTTGCTTATGAAAAAGCGTTGGACATGGGTGCGGATTATGTTTTTCAAACAGACTCTGACGGGCAGACCGACCCGGAGGAGTTTTGGGAGTTCTGGGAGAACCGCAAGCATTATGACCTATTAATCGGTATGCGCCTTGGCAGGCAGGATGGTTTTTCCCGTAAGGTAGTTACCCGTACTCTGCGCCTTGTAATCTGGTTTATTTTCCATGTTTGGGTTAAGGATGCAAATACGCCGTTCCGCCTGATGTCTGCGCAAAGCCTGCAAACATATCTTAACACCATACCGAAAGATTTCTTCCTTTCCAATGCCTTGATGTCGACTACAGCGGTTTACCGCGGCGATAGAATATTCTGGAAACAGATTACGTTCAAGCCGCGTCAGGCTGGTACGAACAGTATCAACTTGAAACGCATTTTCCGTATTGGCATACAGGCTTTGAAAGATTTCTCTGCTGCCAAAGCAGAATTAAAACGTGTATATGGAAAACCAAAGAAAAAATAATAGAACGCGGCCTCCGGCGATAAGCTGGGGGCCGTGATTTATAGAACATATTTCAATAAAGATATTTTTTTGAATGTGAAATATAATCCTGATTAGATGATTTAAAAAGAAAATTATGTTTTCTACCGTTTTTATTGGACGTAACGCCTTTGCAAAATATTTGGATATGCAGACAACTTGAAAAGATGAAATATATCGCAAATGGTCCTGATAGGAGTTATTTTTGGTGATGCAACCGGCAGTTTACATTTGGAAAATTAAAAATGGTGGCTGTTTTGTAAAAATACTGCTATTTTTTATAGGAAGAAAGCGTTGGAAATGGAGGATGTACGATGATGACATTAGGAGATAAATTATCGAAATTACGAAAGGGAAACAATTATACACAGGAGCAGCTTGCAGATGTTCTCGGTGTTTCCAGACAAGCTGTAAGTAAGTGGGAAAGCGATGCTGCGTATCCGGAAACGGAAAAGTTAATACGAATCAGCGAATTGTTTGACTGCTCGCTGGATTATTTACTTAAGGATACGATGGAATCGGACATTGAAGGAAAAAAGGAAAGACCAGATAAGAAATCCATGCTGTTTTTCAAGCCTTTTCGTGAGAGAAAAAGTGAAAAGATGATGTGGGGAATGCCTTTGTGGCATATCGGAAAAAATGCCAAAGGGGTGCTGGCCGTTGGTGTGAATGCCAATGGTGTTATTGCTGTAGGTATAAAAGCAAAGGGAATTTTATCTTTTGGCTTGTTTTCCATAGGAATGCTGGCGTTTGGAATATTGCCGCTGGGCTTGCTTTCTATTGGTTTATTTGCCTTTGGTGTTTTGTCTGCCGGTTGTTTTTCAGTTGGTATATTTACAGTGGGAGCAGTCAGTTTGGGAATTATATCCCTCGGAGCGGTTGCTGTGGGGGATTTTTCTGTCGGAGCGTTGGCTGTTGGAAAGTATGTTGCAGTTGGCGACAATGCCAGAGCGGCGATTGCTTTGGGTGATACGCAGGCAATCGGCAGTGTATATCAAAAAATCGGTATTCTTACTCCGCAGGAAATTATTCGCGTAAAAGAGTTGATTGATGCAAATGTGCCGTCTTATTTAACATGGGCCGGAGAAATTGCAAAGCTGTTTTTATAAAAAGGACCTGACATAATTGAAATATGGAATATTTTATAAATTCTTAGTCGGTTTTCCGTTATTCCGCAGTTTTATCACTGATTTCAAAATGATTTTTATTGTCTTCTTTTTTCGTTCGCAGCATAAAAAGCAATGCCGCAAATACAACAGGCAGTGAGGAAATGATAGGTAAAAAATAACGGACATACCGATTTACAGGCGATGCAATGCAGACGAGGATAAGCAATAAATAAGGGAGAAGAAGAAGCGTTTCCCGATAGTTTTTCCTGCTGAATAAATAGCAGGCCAGCAGGATAATCAGCCATGTATAATTGCCCAAACGATAAAATATACCGATAACAGGAATTTTATTCCAGGCAATGCTCCATTTTTCTAACAGGGAGCGTACTTTACCGAAAGCTTTAATCGTATGAAAATGGAAATCCCCCTGTTCGTCAGGTGCAGTAGTGGTGCTGAATCCTCGCCCATTATATTCCCAGATGCATACATTGGGGTAAAAATAACCGTAGACATTATGCATGGTTGCCTGAATATATGTTTCGGGGTGTTTGCAAAGACCTTGGAACCATACTGTAAAATAAGCTTTGATATCTTCTGTAGAAGCATCTTTGCGGAAAGTGGCTTTTACAGGGTCGGATATTTCAGGGTTATACAATTCTGCCAGTCTGTCATAATCAAGAATTTTATCTATGGCTTCTTTTTCTTCCGGCGTTACTTCATTTCCGTGAATTTTTACATAACGTGCGGTTTGCTGTAGGGGGATAGACAGAGCTTCTGCAATGCTCCCTTTTGATACGCCAACCGCGGGCAGAAGAATTTTAGAGTAGCAGGTTAATAAAATCAAGGTTCCCAAAAGGATGCTTAGAATAACCCGCCGGTTTTTCTTTGTTTTCAAAGTGAAAAGCAAAAATGGGGCGGACAGGAATATAATATAGACGCCGTTGTTCCTGAACATGCTGACAAGAAGAATAATCAGGATAAAGCAGGTCAGCCGCAGGGGACGATATAGAATATTTTCAGGGCGGCGTACCAATTCAATCAAAAAAATGAGATAAAGAATCATTGCCGCAGTGAAAATTGTATCTTTTACAACCCATTGTGCGTAGCCCGGAAACAGGGGACACAATGCAAAAAAGGTCAATGCGAAAATGCGCAGCCAATAAGGCGCTTTGATTTTTCCCATATAAAAAATACTGAAAGAAAGGCTGAAAGAAAAAGCAATGGTTTGCAAAGCCGTATAGAAGAAAACTCCCAGATTTTCAGAACCTAAAAAACGGCCTGTTTGCAGGCAAAAGCCAACAAGCAAGGTGGAAAGCGGCGGCTGATGGCTGGTGAGTTCCCAAATGCCAAAGTATTGTTTGAGCTGACCAAACATATCCCAGGAGACGCAGCCGGGGAAGAACGCAAGCAGGAACGGGAGCCAGAATATCGAAATAATCAGCCACGGCGCGGCAAGAGAATGTTTATTGAAAATAAAATAGAGGACTTTATTTTGGGTAGCGCTCCAGCGGTGAAGCAGGCCAGAGTCAAGAAGCCGAAAAAAACAGGGAATACATAGGTAAAATAAAACGAAATATCCAATGAACAGGACAAGCGACAGGGCCAGACGTTTATAGGAGCCGAAAACAAGGGACCAGTCTCCTGCACAATGAAAGCTGGAACCTAACACCATAAACAGCGAGAAAAGGACGGAAGGAATAAAAACAGACCAGCGCATACGGTAAACTATACTTTTTGAAATTGCATGTTTATAAAAAAAAACAGGGATACGCCGAGGATAAGCAGCAGAATCGAAGCGTCAGCGGAAAGCGTACGCTGGTTAGATATAACACTAATACTATCCACGGAAAGCGGTGCAGGCGTAAATGCCAGAGAAAAAACAGTGAGCAGGGAAAGCAAAATACATACAAGATTTTTAAACAGCGCTTTATGCTGTAAATATTGTTGCTGTAAACGTAGCGCGGTTGAGTTCTTTTGTTTTTCCATTATAAAAATCCTTTCCTTCGCATATGATTCGAGTTATCAATACATCTCAGATTATATGACGGTTCATCTCATATGTCAACCTGTATTTCCCGCAACACGATAAAACATTCACCCGGGGTTTTAAAAGATTGGTCTGTATACGAAATTTATGATATGACAAAACAGGGAAGGCTGAAAAACAAGCGCTTTAAGGATAAAAGAAAGGCCGGCATCTTAAATGCCGGGGATATGTATAATATGTGTTTTAAATTATGTGATATACAATCTTATTTGTGAATGTTACGATAAAATAAAGCAGGAGTATATCATTCTCCTGCTTTTGACTGGTTACTTCCCACGGTGTTTTTCTTTTTTTCTGCGCCTGCGCAATTCAAATTTTTCCTGCGTTCGGCGTTTTTTTCTCTCGCGTGAAATCTCTTTCCGTAAAACGGCCGTTTGCGCCCGTTGGCGTTGGAGCGCCTGCTGCGCTTTTGTTCCGGTTCCGGTTTGGACAAGTCCGTTTCGGATGGCACGCTGGCGGCGTTTTGGGTTGCGGATTTCGGCAGGACGTTTTTGTTCAGCAACAGGCGGACTGAGAGTAAGACGGGTAAAATTTTTCAGAAAATACTCATAAACCTCGGCGTCTTTTGGTTCTGCGCCGAATACAATGCGCGCCGCCTGCAATTCGCCGTTTGCCGATACCTCATAGACTGCCGTCCAGAAAGGTTCATCAAAAAATACGGTCAGCCGGTTTTCAATGTTACACATGGGAAATCCTCCTAAAAATACTCACAAAGAACGGACAACCTTAGGAGGCAGGTTACTGACGGTAAAAGCCGCGTCCGGACTACCAACCGGAACCGTGTTTTTATCTTTGCATTTTTTATTGTATCAATTTATTTGTTGGGGGACAAGTACTGAGAAAGGGTCAAAAAGCAAATATCAGCAGAGAAAAGTATATCGAAGCACTTTTTCCAGTTTCCGGCGGGAGCGGGCAAGATACCGTGATACCGTAGAGCGGTTAATGCCGTAAATATCGCTGATTTCCTGCATAGTCATACCGCTGAAATAATATTTTTGCATCATATCCCTTTGTTTTTCATTTAGTTCGTTTTCCATTGCCGGTTTTATCAAACGTATGATTCGGTCAAGTTTCTCCCTGTTATCATGTGCATTATCCTCTTCATATTTACGCAGTGATAAAAGCTGTTCCTGAAAACTGCCGAAGCTAACTGTGTTTGCCATTGATTAAACCTCCCTGTCATAATAATGCAGTAAATATGTCCCGGTGGCGCGGCAGTCCTCCGCCATTGCATACAGAATATAAAGCTGTCTGCGCAGTTCCCGGCGCGTGTCCGCGTCAGGCGTTATTTTTAGCTTGTCCAATACCCCCTGTACCATTTTCCGCACTTCCTTTTCCTGATCCAGATATTCCAAACCCAATGTTGTAAGTTCCATAGCCGGACGCTCCTTTCTTGCTACACGTATTGTGTAGATAATCATTTGAAATGAAACACGTAGCACAGATAAAGCTCACGTGTTTACGAACAAATGTTTGAATATAATTCTATGGTAGCAGATATATGAAGAAAAATCAACAGATATTTGGAAAAAAATTTAACCTGTGTGACAAATTATTCTTTTATTATTTTTCTTGAAATACACAAATTGTGGTGATATAATAAAAACAGGAGGAAGGCATATGGATTTTGCACAGCGTTTAAAACAGCTCCGGCAGGAAGCTTACCTAACACAGACGGAACTTGGCAAACTTTTAGGCATATCTTCCAGTGCCGTTGGCATGTATGAGCAGGGCCGCCGGAAACCCGACGGAAATATGCTTGCCAAAATCAGCCGGCATTTTCATGTTAGTGTAGATTACCTGTTGGGTAACACAGCGCAGGAAGAAGCCCCTGCAGAAGTAACAGAACTGGTTGAAAAGATGGCGCAGACTCTTTTAGAGCGTGAAGGGCTGATGTTTCAAGGCAAGGTAATGGAAGAAAAGGATATTCGCACCATTGCAGAAGCAATGAAGCTGGGGGTTATGATTCAGTTGGGACAGATAGAAAAAAACAATCGGCAGTAACTGGGGGATATTATGAAGTATATTGACACAATAGTACATAAACTGACAGCGCAGTATCAAACAAGAGAACCGTTTGAGCTTTGTGAGAAAATGGATATTTTGACTTATTTTGCCCCGCTTCCGGCATCAATCAGGGGGTTCTATTTTTCCACCGGAGGAAGGCAAATGATTTGTGTTGGGGATGAACTTCCCACGCGCCAGCAGAAAATTGTATGTGCTCACGAACTTGGACATGCGATTCTTCACCCTGCCCTTGACATGGTTTTTATGAAAGCGGAAACACAGCTTGCCGTTGAAAAATACGAAAAAGAAGCAGATTACTTCTGCGTTTCGCTTTTGCTGAATGCCAATATGGTGGAGGAAGCGAGAATGATGGAGGGCGGATTTACTGTGGAAGGACTGTCCCGCCTTTCAGGATTGCCGGAGAAAGCAGTACGGTTAAAATTTTATTGTCAAAATATCTAAAAAATAAATTTAAAATTCTGAAATGATTATATGAAATATCAGTTGCATTTTAGCTATGCCCGTGATATACTATAGAAGTCGCTTGACAAGGTGACAAACAGTCGGTGTTGATTACGATGAGGGTCCACCCGTTCCCATACCGAACACGGTAGTTAAGCTCATTTGTGCCGAAGATACTTGGCGGGAAGCTGCCCGGGAAAATAGGTAATGCCGACATATTAACAACCATCCTTTGGATGGTTGTTTTTTTGTATAGAAAAATGCGGCGGCTTTCATTGCCGTCGCATTTAAGTATTTGATTCATTTATTGTTGGATGATTTGATGAAAGAGGGAATGACTGTTATATGTCATTGGAGGGATATTAGGAAAACAAGTCATCATCCGCCAGATATAAAACCCTAAAAAAACAATCAAGCATAGGGTAATTATGAAGTAAAACAGTTTGGAAGGTTTCTTTTTCAGGATAATGTTGTTAATAATCATATAAGCCAGTACCGCTAATGCAGGGAAAAGAAGCGGGTGCATAATAAGGGATTCTGTAAAGCGTCCCTGTAAAGCAAAAACAGCCGCCCGAGTCAGTCCGCAGCCAGGGCAGGGAATGCCGAATACCGAATTGAACAGGCAAATGGTACCTGTAAAGTGATGCAAGGCAAGAAAAAACAGGACAACGGCAAAGAATGCGCAAAGCATAGCCGCTGTTTTTTTATAACGGTACATGGTTATAAATCCTTTCCGGATACGATTTCTTTACGCTGTTAATGGAGGTCATCTACTTCTGGTACAGTTGTGCTATGATTGGGCAATAAATATGCTTCTACAATACCGGCCGCAATTTTCACGATTTCAGCGCAAGGACGTTTTTTATAATATTCTTGTGTCCGGTGGGAAGGAGAAGGCTCGTCCGTTTTTTTTGTAAGCCCAAGCAATTCACGGCAAACAATAGAGCCATTCTTTTCTTCAAAATCTGCTGCCATATCCTGCACAAGCTGATACATATTTTTTTTAGCCTCATAATCATTTACATGGAAAGGTTCTTTCATACCGGCGAGCAGTACAGCGCCGCTGAATGCACCGCATACTTCACGCAATCGCCCCATACCGCCCCCGAAACCGGCACTGAGTTGTGCGGCAGTGTTTTCATCCAGTCCAAAGCAGTCTGCATAAGCAAGCACTACGGACTGACAACAGTTATAGCCTTCTTTAAATAATTTTTCTGCAAGTTCTATACGTTCGCGGTTATGTTCCATAAAATCCTCCTTAAATATAAACATGGTTGACGGTTTTGAACGTAAAAATTACTATATAAACTTTTTTACCCAATGTTCTTTGTGTGTAATTTCCTCGAATGCCGCTGCTTTCATAAATCGGAAAGGCCGCCAACATGGCGGCCTCTTTAAGTTACGAATGAGTTAAGCGTTTTTTGCGCCGCATTCAGGGCAAAATTTTGCATTGGCGTCTATTTTTTGACCGCATTCCTGACAAAACTTTTTTCTGTCTGTTTCCCTTTTGGTGCCGCATTCGGGGCAGAATTTTGCATCTCCGCGAATACCGAAGCCGCAATTTGTGCATTTAACTGTGTTGGTTGGTGCGGGTGCGGTTTCTGCCGTTTTATTTTGATTTGCTATATTATTCATCATCTGGTTTGCCATGTTCATTCCAGCCGCCATACCTACCATAGTGTTCATGGTTTCATTCATAGAGCCGCCGGAACCTTTTCCAGAGGTCATGGCATCTGTCATGCCAATCTGCTGGTAACGGTTCATATCCCCAACCATGCTGTAAGAAGCGGTTTTATTAATTTTATCCTGAATTTCCTGCGGGTAATTTACGTTTTCAATGACAAATCCGGTAATGCTGATACCGATTTTCATCATTTCCATATCCAAATCACTGCGGATACCACGGGAAATTTCATCTGCATTTGCCTGAAGATTGAACATATCTTTCCCTTCTCTGGCAATCCATTTCATAATATATTGGTTCAGGACGCTGGAAACGCGTTCCCTGACGTCATCAACTGTGAAGGTTTGCTTTACACCGGCAATTTTATCAATCAGCGCGATATAATCGCTAACCTTCATCTGAAAGGTACCGAATGCGCGTATCGGCATACCGCCCGGCAGACCCGGGGCAGGGATATTGATTGCATTTTTGGTGCCCCATTTTACAGTGAATTCCTTTGTGTTGACAAACAGTACCTCTGCACGGATACCACTGTTAAAACCAAATTTAAAGCCCTTGAGTGTGCTGAGGAAAGGAATAATCTGGCTTTCAATTTCAAAATTTCCTTCATCTGTGAATACACCCTCTATACGGCCGTTATAAAGGAAAATCGCGTCCTGTCCCGGCCGTATAACAAGACGGCTGCCTTTTTTTATTTCTTCGTTTGACCATTTCCAGAAAATAATGTCATCGCGGTATTCCTCCCATTCAACAACATTACTGAATTGCTTTGAAAATAACCCCATAAAAAAACCTCCATAAAATACTCACGCGGGTCCCCGTTATTAAAAAACGCCCACAGCCGGCGCCATGAGCGTTATGTTTCCATTTTTTCAGCAAAGCGCAGGGAACTGTTATTTGCCCAATTTGGCTTTTAATGCTGCGAGTTCATCATCAACGCCGGAAGTATCGGTGCTATATTTGCTTTTGAGCGCATCAAGGTCATCTTCCGCGCTGTTGGTGTTAAGTTCCGCCATTGCTTCCGCAGTATCCAGCATTTTGTTTGCTTTCGCTTCCATACGGTCAAATGCATTTAGGCTGTTTTGTGCGCCGCTGATGCTGCTGCCGATTTTATTAATTTTTTCCTGCGTTTTTGCGACAGCCATTTTGGCTTTGATAGCATCCTTGCGGCCGTTCAGCTCGTTGATTTGTTCTACCAGTTTGTCGTGCATCTGGCGCATTTTCTGGGAATTTGCAGAGGCAAGGTCATAAGCCTGCTGTAGTGCTGTTTGCTTTTCTACATACTGTGCTTTTTTAGAAAGAAATGTTTTTGCATCCGCATCATTGCCCTGCATTACGGCCTTTTCAGCGTATTCCTGTAATTTGGCAACTTCTTGTTTGCATTCTTCAAGTTCTCTCTGTGCACGTTTTTCTTCTGCCATAATGCCGGCAGTTTCCGCCTTTACTTTGCCCAAATCATCGTTCAGGTCACGCAGCAGCTGGTCAACCATTTTGGATGGATCTTCCATGCGGTCCAATACTGCATTCACATTTGATGCCATAATGTCTTTAAATCTCGACAGAATTCCCATTCTAATCTCCTCCATATTGTATGAATATACCTGTAATTTTATTTGTTTTACTGTGGTATGAGTTAATTATATTATAAAGAAAAAAGGTTTGCAATATTAATTGTGAAAACAATGCATTGAAAATGAAATATTTACATCTCGTTTCCAATTTGTTGATATTTTAGAAAAAAATAAAAAGCACCGGGAAACAGAATGTTTCCCGGTATAACAAATTATTCTTCAATTGTATAGAAAGTATCATAAAATTTTTGAAATTCATTTAATCCGTAAGTTTCAGAACTGCTGAAAAGGGATAAAACATAAAGGTGATGTTTTTCATTAAACAGAATTTGTTTAATATAAATACGGACGCCGTCTTCGTTTTCCACTGAATAATTTAGTGTTAAAGTATCTGTACCGCTGCGGGTTCCGCGTTCAATCTTGCCCTGCTCATAATTTTTAAAACTGGAGGAAAAATCCAAATATTTGTCTTCCAGTTTAATAAGATTTTTATCTTCATCGCCCACGATTACGCTGATATACGGATAAAATCCGTTAATTTCTTCATTGCTTATAAATACAGGCACATTATTCAAACGGCGGCTGTACCAATATTGCAGCATATCTGCTTTCGCGTTTCTTCCGGATACGTCGCTGATCCAGCCGTCGGGATAATATACGCGGAAATTAGCGGTATCAATGTTATATTCGGGCGCGGCTGTAGTTGTTTCAGTTGCTGAGGTTGTGGTTTCTGCTTTTGATACAGGCGGTTTTCCGGAAAAACTGTCGTAAATGGTGTAGAGCTCGTCAATACCTGTAATTTCGTCCGGCGAAGAGAGCGCAAGGTTATAGGTGCGCCCACTATCGTTAAACGCATAAATTTTAACATACACTGCAATGCCTGAATTTTCGCCCCTGTAACGGGTTACACGAACATCACGGTCTTTTATTTTTTTCAAGGAGTTTTCATACAGGGTGTATGCTGTGTAATAGGGGGACATGTCCACGTCTTTATCCGTGTATGTAAGAAAAGCGTCGTTCTGCTCTGTAGAGTAAAAGTTTATGAACGCTGCAAATCCGTTTTCCGGTTTGGTCTGGCAGGTTACTATCGGATAGTCCGGGTCCTGTTCGTCTGCTTGCGCAGTCCAGCCCACAGGGACTTTAAAACTCAGGTTTTCGTTTTCAAAAGTTCCGTTGGTTTCTACAATCTTGGCGGTTTCCGGCTGGGGGGATGCGGAGGAGTCGTTTTTACAGCCGGAAAACAGTGTGCCAATCAAGGCAATGGATAACAGAAGCGATAAAGCTTTTTTCATCATACGGCATGCTCCTTTATTGAGTTAAAGTGATAAAATAATACTGTCAAACCCAAAGCTATGGGCTTGACAGTCCGGTTTGGAGCTACTGGCCGGACTTGAACCGGCGACCTGCTGATTACGAATCAGCTGCTCTACCAACTGAGCCACAGTAGCATATAGCAGTATTATAGCAACTGGAGTCCGTGGAGTCAAGAACAAAAATACTGCAAATTTGTAAATAAAATGATAAGGTAACAAAAAAGAAAAGCGTTTGCAGAGATTTTCCGCAAACGCCTGTTATGTTCTTATAAAAGTTGAATGGAACGGAAGATTTCTTCGCACTCCGCAGGCTGTGTGGTGTTACCGCTGGTATAAGTATATGTAAGGCTTTTCCCATTCTGATTATATGCATATTGGGTAATTAGCGCAGTTACTTCGTTTATTGTCAAAGAAAATTCAATGCAAAGCACTTGATTGCCGTTAATTTCGGAAACATCAAATTTTTTAATATCAACGCCGGTGCCGTAGATAGAATCAAGGCTGTTCTGGTACTGTTCCTTTGTAGTTGTTAAAGGGTCGCTGGCTTCCTTCGTTACCGTTACGTTGAAATTTTTTTGAATACCATTAACGGGAGCTTCTGACGAAACAAACATAGGGATTCCTGTGGATTCATCTGAGGTCCAGCCTTCCGGCACTTGCATAGAAAACTGCCCGTTATTAAAAACGCCGTCAACAATCGGTGTAGTAGTATCCTCTTCAGGGAAAGCGGTGGTGGTTTCAGCAGATGAAGATGAAGTGGTAGTGTTGCTGTTTGCTGCCGTTGTAGTGTCCGCCGCAGTGGTTGCTGCCGCTGTGGTGGCAGTTTCTGTTTTATCGGAAGAAGTCTGGTCTGTGCTGCATGCAGTGAAAACGGATGTCAGCAGTGCAGTACAAAGCAATACGGCACAAATATTTTTCTTCATGAGATATTCCTCCAAACTTTATTTTAAGTACGGAATTTTTATAAAGTATTATAACAGGATGAAATCCTGACGTCAATAATCAGGCACAAATAAAAAAGCCAAACCATATCCTGATGGAACATGGCCGGCCGATTTTGCTGTAAATCAAAAGTAACCATGTGCGCCAGAGGAAAGAAGCATGGGCGGGATAGACCGCCCAATGCGTGGAGTTCTCTTTCACACAGTACGCATTTGCCGTTTTGTCAGGCAATGCGTAATTTTATAGCGCTGGCTCAGGCGTAAAAATTAGCCCTGAGCTTCAGTTGTTGTTTCTGCAACAGTAGTAGTTTCAGCAGCAGTGGTGGTCTCGTCGTTATTCGCGGCAGTGGTGGTTTCAGCAGCGGTAGTTGTTGCCGCAGTAGTAGTGGTGGTGTTAGAAGAATTATCACCGCAGCCAGCGAACAGGGCAGCCAAAACAGAAAGGCTCATAACAATAGCAATCATTTTTTTCATAGATGTATTACCTCCAAATAATAATTGAGTTGATTGGCTCCACGCGGGATATTATAGCAGGGCTAAAATACAGAGTCAAGAGATGAAATCTTATTGTAATCTTTTTTCTCATATTTAAACAAATCACTGTCAACACTGCGCAATCATTGTTATTACAATACCTAAAACTGTGGAGAAAGCAGACTGAATAAAATGTGAATAATTCGTCGCGCTGTGAAAGGCTGCGTCTTGCGAAAATGGGATAAGTTATTTAAAGTTAGTGATAATGTGAATGATACAAGGCTTTTATTCCAGATAGAAAATGGTAGTGGATTTTATGTAAGTGTATTCTGATATGAGATTATGAGATAAAAGTTGGATGCGTTCTCTTTTTCATTGGGTTTATAAAAACAATTTGTTTGTATTCGGGCGTTAAGAAAAAGTACAGCGAAAACTTATTTGGTACAGATGTTTGCTTTCTAAATTAATAAGGACGGTGCAGTTTTCCCTGCACCGCCCGAATATGTATCATTTGTTTTTTTATTTAGCCGATAATCGTACCCATTTGATTAGGACCACAGCCTGCCGCGTTGGATTCATCTGTATCAATATGCATTGCCCAGGCATATTTCGGGCTGACGCGGACAATAACATCATCAAAAATTAATGCGCGTTCCGCAGTTCCCACTTTTACCTGAACAATCTGTTTATCTTGAACGCCGTATTTTTCAGCGTCTTCGGGGGTAGCATGGATATGGCGTTTCGCGCTGATAACGCCGTGTTCAACCTCAACTTCGCCTTTCGGGCCAATCAGCTTGCAGGCGCCTGCGCCTTCTAAATCACCGGATTCACGAACAGGCGCACTGACGCCGATGGAGCGTGCGTCTGTTAAAGAAAGCTCAATTTGGGTATAAGGGCGCACAGGACCCAGAATTGATACGTTAGGGAGGGATTTTTTACTGCCGACTACTGTAACTCTTTCCTCACATGCAAATTGGCCTGGCTGGGACAGGTCTTTTTTATTGGTTAAAGTGTAGCCTTCACCAAAAAGAATATCCAATGCCTCACGGGTCAGGTGTACATGTCTTGCAGATGTTTCTACCAGAACTTGTTTGTCCAAAAATAATCATCTCCTGTTTCTTTATACAACAATATTGTAAACCAAAAGCAGGATAAATTCAATGGCTGTTCGGTAGTTAAGAGGAAAATCCTGATGAAAAAAGAGGGATAGGGGAGAAAAAAGCACGTTGATAATTGTTCATGGTGCAAATTCATGGTATACTAAAACGGCAAATGCAGTAAAGAGTGATAGGATGGTGTGTACAGAATGTATCAGGATTGGGATAGGCTGAAAAATGCCTGTATGGATTGCCAGAAATGTGAACTTGGGAAAACGCGGACAAAACTGGTGTTTGGTACGGGTGTGGAAAATGCTGAAGTTATGTTTATTGGCGAAGGCCCGGGCGAAAACGAGGATTTGCAGGGAGAACCTTTTGTTGGGCGCGGCGGGCAATTACTGGATAAATTCCTTACAGCGGTGGATTTGGATAGAAAAAAGAACATCTATATTGCAAATATGGTAAAATGCCGTCCGCCAAAAAACCGGGATCCGCTGCCGGAGGAACAGGAAGCGTGTATCGGGTGGCTTCGTGAACAAGTGCGTTTGATGCGACCTAAAATCATTGTCTGTCTCGGCCGGATTTCCGCCCAGAAACTGATTGATAAAAATTTCCGTGTTACCAAACAACATGGTCAGTTTGTAGAACGCGGCGGTATTTTAATGATGGGAACATTTCATCCAGCAGCATTGCTGCGCAACCCCCGTCAAAAGCCGGATGCATTGGAAGATTTTGTTGCCCTGAGAGAGAAAATCAAGGAGGTTTGCACACACACTTATGATTGCGATTAAATGATTGTAAAAGATTGTCTTCTTCTGCGTATATATCTTGTGTTACAAAATATACTATTAATTATCATTTGATATAAGAATATATATTTATGGTGTATGATGTAATACAATTTAATGCAGGAGTGATGAAAAATGCAGAATTTTATACCAAAACAATATAAAAAAGAAGTAATTTCTCTGCGCATTGATTCTGAAAAAGTACGTGTTTTGGAGCGGCTGGCTCAGGAAAACCATATCAGCCGAAATGAATTTATTGTCCAGTGTATTGACTATGCGTTACAGCATCTTCAGGAAGAAGGTACAGCGCCGGAGACGGAAGCATAGTCTGTAAACGTTAACGTAATGTACACAAATCCGTTTTATATCAGCCATAAATTGCCGCTATAATATAATCATTCAATAAAAGAATGGAGGTGAGGTCATGAAGAAAGCCTTGCCATGTGTTATGGTGTGCGTTACAGAACAAACAAGGTGTGAAAATCTGATTCGTGCCGGCCGCAGACTGGCGGATGATTTAGGCGTTGAACTGGAGGTACTGAATATCCAGCCGGTGCGCAATGCATTTAAGGCCCGTTCTGATGAACTGCAGTACCTGTTTAATACAGTCAAGGCAAACGGCGCCGGAATGACGGTTTATTATAATGATGATGCTGCACTGATTGCAGCGGGGCATATCCGCAAATGCAATGCAGTTTCTGTTGTAACCGGTTTGCCGGCAACGAATGGCTCTAATTTTGTGGAGATGGTACGAACGCTTGTGCCGGATGTGCAGATAAATCTTACAGAGGATAACGGACGCGTTCATCCTTTGTATCCCACGGAACAGAAAAATGTGGAGCTTGCGCGGCTGCGCGCAATTGCTTCTGTTACATAAATTGCTTAGAATTGTTTTGCAGGCGGAAGGAGTTTTTCCTTCCGCCTTTTTGTGAGGATGGCGGGAAAATTCTAATCCGAACGCGGACCAAAGAAACTTTAAGGAACAAAATTTTATGCTTGCAATTTAAGCGGGGCTTGTGTATTGATAACTCTTAAAAAAGCACTTCTTGCCGCCGGGTATGGAGTTATGCGTCAGACTTTCTATCGTTAGGCCATTGAAGATAGGAAGTGTCGGCGTTGTTTTTTGTTATGGTAGGAAATAATTTCTATGAAGATTGAGGAAAAGAGAGCACTGCTTGTTATTCACATTCAGCAGAATGATTTTAGGGAATGAATAGAGGATAATTTTGATAATCCGGAGTGGGAGTATATTAAAAACACAGAACGAGTATAAAATGCTTTGATATTATCTATCAAGTCATCGTCCACATCTTCAAAAACCATTACTGTTATTTTGGACATTCGCCATCACCTCGCTTTGTCGTGTCCTTACAAACCGAAACAGTAAATTGTTTAACATCTACAATCGTTTTCTGCTTGTACTTTGGACAGTAGAGAGGAAAGTTTTTTATCTCGGTATCTTCTCGGACTTTATCGTGTGTTTTCCTGCCGCATATCGGGCAGAGTATTCATTCTGTTTGTTCCAATCACATACCTTCTTGTGTTATATCAAACCTCTGGTAACTGAATACAGATATTCAATTTACCATTTTCATATTTAGCAGATATTGTGCCATTCATTTGCTCAATCAGTATTCTTGAAATCGACAATCCCAGACCTGTTGATTTTCTTGCATTTTCAACCGTATAAAAGCGGTCAAACAGCCTTTTAACATCTACTTCGTTTAACCCAGAAGCATTGTTTGTAAAAATGATTTCTCCTGTATCGGTTAGCGTGATGTTCAAATCTCCATCACTATACTTAAGTGCATTGTTGATAAGATTTGAGAAGACACGAGATAATGCGGCTTTATTGATTTTACGGATAACCTTGTTTTCCGTCATAGAAACATTCGGCGTTATTTTTTGTTCCTGCAAAGCTGCATAAAAACCTAATATACTTTCTTCTAAAACTCCATTTACTGCAACAAGCTCCAAACTGTTATCATATTCTGGAGATGTAATAACTGAGTAAGAGAAAAGTTCTTCCGTAAGCTGCCGCAATGCTTCAGTACGGTTTCTAATCACATCAATATAACGCTCCACCGCTTCACTTTTTTCTGTATTATCGAGCAAGTCCAGGTAGCCGCTGATTGCCGTAAGTGGCGTGCGTAAGTCGTGTGAAATGTTGGTAACGGCACTTTTCAATTCCAAATCGCCCTGCTGAAAGCGATGGCGTTCCTTGCGTAGTTTACGCAGTTCAATGTTTAATTGTTCCGCAAGCCTACGCATCGTTTTATCTTGGTGTGAAATATCAATCAGCGTATTAGTTTCGGTCATTAGTCGCTCGGCAAATTGAATTTCTATTTCTCGTGCAGTCTTTTGGACAAGAAGCAATTTAATAATCAAAGCACCAATACAGATTAGCAAAATTCCGATAACGACTAACAACCAAAACTCCATAATATCTCCCCTTATTTTAGTTCTTTTCTTTTGAATAAGCACAACCCCACGCCCGATGTTAAGATGATAATGAAAAGCGAATAAACAGGCAGCAATGATAAATTCACGACCTCTCCAGAAGTACATTGGATAGCCTGCCCACCGGGAAGTAGGTCATAGAAGAATTGCACTACTTTTCGTGCGTCTTCATCTAAATATTTAGGGTTAGGCAACTCTTGCGTTTCTGTTCCACTTTCTGTCATCGCCATTCCCATATTTGTTTCTGGCTCGTTTAATGATTTGTTAAGTTGTGCACCTGTAAGCAGCAACAAAAATGCCATCAAAATGCAGATTACTGCCGTAATTGCTTTATTTTGATTTAGCATAGAAATCAAGATAAAAATCGAAGAAAAGGCAATCGCCAACATAAACACAGCTAATGCGAGTAATAGTGCTGTTTTAATCTCCATCTCAAAAAATCCAAGTAATGGAATTCCAACACAAAGATAGGCGATAAAATGCACAACACACATAACTACACTTGCGACTGCAACGGTAATAAAGTTTGCCATATAAACGGAAATTCTTGTATGTCCAACTACTACCTTGTTTCGGATTGTTCCGTCATTGTATTCTGTACCAATGAATAGACTACAAAATACCGCACTTACAATACCAATCAAAATACTACCGACAAAAAAACCACTATCGAGCGTTACAATATACTGTGACCGTTGCATATCCATATATCTCATCACAGGAATGAAAATTCCAGCAGCCAGCATAAAGATTGTACCAATCCAAAAAAACTTATCCTTTCTCATTCGGATAAAATTTGCAGATAATAACTTACCCATTATTTTTTCCTCCTATCAAGCTGACATAATAACTTTCCAAACTTTCCTCTCGTTCCTGTATAGAAACAACTTCGCAATTTTCTTTTGACAAAGCCAAAGTGAGTTTGGAAACATTGACTTTTGCAAATACATCAGCCACATTGTCGGAAATAATATTGTAATCAATCTTCATTTCGTCCAAAACACGGACAAGGGCTTTTACATTGGTCACTTCAAGGCGGACACACTTGCGGCAAGATGCCTCTAATTCTTCTGCACTGATTTCTTTAACCATTCTTCCGTTATCAATAAAGCCATAATGTGTCGCAAGACGGGACAGTTCATCAAGAATATGGCTTGAAATCAATACAGTTATTTGATGCTCACGGTTAAGTTTTAGAATTAGTTCACGCATTTCAATAATGCCTTGCGGGTCAAGACCATTAGCAGGCTCATCTAAAACTAAGAAATCTGGGTCGCCTGCCAAAGCAATCGCAATCCCTAATCTCTGTCGCATACCGAGCGAAAAATTCTTAGCCTTTTTATTCCCTGTATTTTCAAGTCCGACTAATCTAAGCAATTCGGGGATACTGTCGTAGGAAGGAATACCGAGAATTCGATATTGTTCTTTCAAATTGTCAACTGCGGTTAAATCTAAATAAATAGACGGTGTTTCAACCACAGCACCCATTCTTCTGCGAGATTTCAAAATTTCTTTGTCAGTATTTTTCAATCCGTATAAGGAATATTCCCCAGATGTAGGCTCTTGTAACCCACAAATCGAACGAATTAAAGTCGTCTTACCAGCACCATTTTTACCGACAAAACCATAGATTGCTCCTTTCGGAACATTCATCGTAAATCCATTCAACGCTTTGAAGTTCTTATAACTTTTACATAAAGCGTTGACTTTAAGAACATACTCCATAGTTTTACCTCCTTGTATTTGATGCTGTCATTCTACCGTAAAACAGTTAAGAAAACGGTAAAGAAAATAGTTCAGAAATAGTAAAGATTTTATTTTATTCCGCTTTCATCTTAAATCCAATTCCCCAGACTGCTTCCACATACTCTTTCCCGCTTGCTTCACGGAGCTTTTTACGGAGATTACTTATATGTGTTTTAAGTGAACTTTCCGTACAGTCTGGCGTATCTTCGCTAATACGGTCAAGAAGCTGCGTTTTAGAAACAACTTGTGTAGGATTTTGCATTCGGAGTTTTAGAATAGCATACTCTGTCCTTGTCAGTTTAATTTCTATATGTTTTATTCTTACTATATGTGTATCAACATTAAGTTCAATTTCTTCAAAAGCCAAGAGTTCCGACTTGCCGAGAACATCAAAAGTACGAAGATGCACGGCAATACGAGCCAACAATTCCTTTGTATGAAAAGGCTTTGTTACATAATCAACCGCACCTCCGAGTAAAAGATGGACCTTATTATTTACATCAACCTTTGCACTCATAACAATTACGGGAATGCCTTTAATATGTGGTAAGACTTCTTCGCCACTCAACCCCGGCAGCATTAAATCAAGAAGCACAAGGTCTGGCTTATTTTGTGAAAGCACAAGTATAGCTTCTGTTCCAGAGTACGCACGAGCAACGCCATATCCCTCGTTAATAAGCATTTCTTCAAGCACATTTCCAATATGTAAATCATCATCAATAATCAATATGTTTTTCAAAATCACGCTTCTCCATTCTTGTTATTCTTAAATCTTGCATCCATCGGCTTTTTCGCATCTTTTGGAATGAGCCACACTCTGCTCAAACGCACAATGCCCTCAATCCTGTTTTCAGAACATAGTGTCTGTATTCTTCGTTCTGAAATATCCCATTTAGTTGCAGCCTCCTGTACCGTCATATATTCAAACATAACAGACCTCCATATCATTAGTAGGTACATTATACTCGTTCAAACGAATAATATCAAGAAACGGATTGTGAGTAAAACCTCCCAAAAGAACAGCGGCAGAGATTTCTCCCTGCCGCCGGTCAGAAGCGTTGTGTAGGTCGCTTTTCTATACTCTTTCAGATAGCGTTTGTACCGTTGCCCCCATATTCCGATAGGTTTTTTTCTCTGGTGGCAGAGTAAGACACGGCAGATAGTATTTGCCGTGTAGCTCATACCAAAGACCATTGTTTTCGTCATAAATGTACTTATCTATTTTACAATCCTCCGTTATGATTTGAATTTCATCTACAATTCAATCACTCTGGCTAATTACAAAAGCCAAAGGGAGACAACTTCCTTACGAAGTGTCTCCCTAGCGGGTAATTTTTTTATTTAACAGCTAAGCCATATACTTTTAGGTAGGATGCGGCTTTTATACCTTGGATTTAAAGCATGATTGAATTAGAAAAGCGATAAAATTACAGAGCAGTGGTGAATTTATAGAAGTATGTGCAGAAAATTCGGTTGAAAATGTGCGCACATCTTGCGTTTAAGTGACATGTGTTGTATAATTTACTCAAAAGAATCGAAATGGAGGGGATAAAGAATGAAAAATTCGGTTCAGAAAATGGCTGCTTTCGGTATGGCGGCAGCCATTTCAGGAGCATGTTTGATTCAGCCTGCACTTTCGGGTCCGTTAGAGATTCCGGCAGAACTTTCCACACAGGCAACGGTGGAAGTTCCGTTAATGATGGCACCAGGAGCAGATAATGGGATAACTGCACGCATGGGCACTGCGGTTGTGAGCGGTAACACGGTGAATGTTCGTTCCGGTCCATCTTCTTCCTATTCTATTATAGGCACGGTGAAAAAGGGGAGAAAATTAACATTGCAGGGGAGCTTTGCTAACGGATGGTTTAAAATTTCTTATGGGAATGGTTACGGATACATAACCGGACAATATCTTACCAATATCAGTTATCATAACGACAATAGCCTGACGGTTTACAATGCAACGGCTGTAACGACAGCTGCACTGAACGTCCGCAAAGGTAATGGGACAGGTTATGCCAAACTGGGAGCTATTGCAAAAGGAACGTCCGTTACCATAACGGGTAAGTATGCAAATGGCTGGTATGAAATTAAATATAAAAACGGTAAAGGGTGCGTCAGTGGAGATTATTTGAAAAATATCAAAGAAACAGGAACTGGACAGGGAACGACACAAAAACCGATGACACAGCCGCCAGTTACCAGCCAAACATTTTCAAAAATGGATGCCGAAGCAATAACCACGGACGCGCTGAACGTCCGCAAAGGCAATGGAACAGGTTATGCCAAGCTGGGTGTTCTTGCTAAAGGTGCATCTGTTACCATAACGGGTAAATACACAAACGGTTGGTATGAAATTAAATATAAAAACGGTAAAGGGTGTGTCAGCGGAGATTATTTGAAAAATATCAAACAAACAGGAACCGCACAGGGAACAACACAAAAACCGGTGACACAGCCGCCTGTTACCGGCCAAATATTTTCAAAAATGGATGCTACGGCAATAACTACGGACGCGCTGAATGTTCGTAAAGGTAATGGGACAGGTTATGCCAAACTGGGAGTTCTTGCAAAAGGAACGTCCGTTACCATAACGGGTAAATACACAAACGGTTGGTATGAAATTAAGTATAAAAACGGCAAGGGCTGCGTCAGCAGTACTTATCTGAAAAATATAAAAACTATTACAGAGCCCTCCACAGGTACGAACCCGCCATCGGAGCCCGGAATGACCGCCTTTTATGCCAAAGGGGTTACGACAGATAATTTAAATGTCCGGTCGGACCCATCAACGAAAAAAGCAAAGATAGGTACATTGCCGCAGGGAACCGTTGTTGGTATTGTGGGAAAATTTGAAAAAACAAATTGGTATAAAATAGTATACCGTTCCGGCTATGGATATGTTTCCGGCACTTATTTAAAAAATGTGGTTCAGGTAGATGCTTCCGGTATTTATTTGAGCGATTCCAACCTGAGTTTGAAACAGAATGCATCACAGACGCTGGCGCTATACAGCTTATTTTCTCAAGGAAAGTTGTCGAATGTTCAATGGGTTTCCAGCAATGCAAAGGTTGCTTCAGTCAGTGCAAACGGCGTAGTGACCGGTGTATCTGCCGGTACGGCTGTAATTACAGCAACAGACAACGCCAGCGGTAAAAAGATGACCTGTACGGTAACGGTGCTGAACTATAAGGATTCCGCCCGTATTTCCGGTGTTCCGAACTATAATCAGTTGACTTCGGGCTATCCGACAGGATGCGAGCAGTTTTCTGCACGTATGCTTGTGAACTATTATGGTTATCATGCATCCACAGAGGATATTGTAAACGCAATTACCCTTTCACCAGCTCCATATACAAAGAATGGGAAGAAGTATGGCGGCGACCCTTCCAATTCTTTTGTAGGCGACCCAAAGAAAAAGAAGCCGTATGGATATGGATGCCTGCCTTCTGCGATTGTTCAGGGGATTAACCGATACATGGAAAAGGTTGGCGGCGCATATCGGGCAAAGGATATTTCTGGATGTGATATAGAAACTATATACAGCTATATCAGCCGAGGAATACCTGTAATTGCAGGCAGCGCCTATCTGCCGTCTGCAAACAACCCTGTTAAGGAGCCTGCGTGGACATGGACAATAGACAGCGGGCCCAATAAAGGAAAGTCTGTAACATGGTGGCGTAATCGTCATGTTATGGTTGTTGTTGGTTATGATGCAAATTACATTTATGTAAATGACCCGTGCTTTAATACCATGCAGAAATTTAACAAAGCAGACTGGATTGCGGATTGGAACAGAGTTGACCGCCATACTGTGGTTTTAGTGGAGAAATAAACAGCTTGCATTTCCTTTAAAATACAGAGTGGCCGAGCAGAAACTTTTCTTACTTTGTTATGGCAAAAAGGGCAGACACTGCAATGTGTCTGCCCTTACTCAATATTGTTTACTTGTTTTCAACAGGTTCTTCGGGGGACGGAAGAATTTCTACCCGTATTTTACCGATACGGTGGTCTTCCACCTGTTGAACAGTCAGATGAATGTTTTCAAAGGTAACCTCCGGTGTTTCACCGTCTGCGGGAATGTAGCCCAACCGGCTGATAATAAATCCGCCGAGGGTATCATAATCTCCCGCCGGCATTTTAATACCGGTAATTTCGGTAACTTCATCAATATCCGTTGTACCGTCAATGGTAAACGTAGTTTCATTTATTTTAGAAATTTCTTCCTCTTCATCGTCATATTCATCCTGAATATTGCCAACGATGGATTCGAGCAAATCTTCCATGGTAACAAGGCCGGCAGTACCGCCGTATTCGTCTACCACAACCGCAATTTGAATATGCCGCTCCGTCATCTCTGAGAACAAATCGCCGCAGCATTTGGTTTCAGGGACAAAGTATGGCTGGTGCATGAAATCGCGCAGCGTTTTACCGTCGGGCAGCGCTTTGCCCACATACGGCAAAAGGTCTTTGACGTAAATAACGCCGATGATATTATCCAGATCTTCTTCATAAACCGGAATGCGGGAAAAGCCCTCTTCCGTAGCCACTGCAAGTGTTTGTTCAATACTGCTTTGAACGTCAACGCAGGTAATATCCGTGCGGTGGGTCATGATATCGTCTACCGTCATATCGTCAAATTCAAAAACGTTGTTAATCATAGCCTTTTGGCTCTCTTCAATTACGCCTTTTTCTTCACCGACGTCAACCATCATGCGGATTTCTTCTTCTGTTACCTCTTCTTCATCTGCGTTCGGGTCAAAGCCCAGCAGACGCACCACACAGTTGGTGGAGAAAGAGAGAAACTGGACGATTGGTTTCATAACTGCAGCAATAAACAGCAGTGGACCAACCACGGCAAAAGAAACCTTTTCCGGCGCCTGCATGGCAATCCTTTTTGGAGCCAGTTCGCCCAGAACAAGGGAGAAATAGGACATAATAATGGTAATTAAAACGATGGAGATACCGTTAAGTACGGAATAAGGAATAGGCACAACTGTAACGAGTGCATCTGCGAGCATTTGTGCAAAAGTTTGTGACGCGGACGCGGAGGTCAGGAACCCTGCCAGGGTTACACCTACCTGTATGGTGGAAAGAAACCGGCTGGAATTAGAAGTCAGGCGTAGAATTTGCTGCGCTTTTTTATGACCTTCAGCGGCCATTTTCTGCATTTTGTTATCATTGAGTGAAATAATTGCGATTTCGGACATAGCGAAAAACGCATTGATTAGGATGAGTACGAACAAGAGTATGATTTTGAAAACAAGACCGCCGGTGGGATCAGGGTCGGGCATGGAAGTGTTGCTCCTTTCATATTTTGAAATTTAAGTTTATAATTCCTTTAAAAAAGTGGAATTGCTTTTTATTATACGGTAACCAAGCGTTTTTGTCAAAATGTCTGCGGGTGATTGAGCGCACGCCCTGCACAGAAAAGAAAAGCCGGAATCAGACAGTTTGCTGAAATGACAAATACGCATGATTTTATAGCGTGCGCGGCTGATTTTGCGGAATTTTTGGTATAGATAATATGTTAAAAATAAAACAATTTTCAAAAATACCAGAAAATTCAGCACTTACCATATTTACATATGGGGGGAAAAATGATAAACTTTACGGGTAGGTTGTTACAAACCGGTTTCTCATTATCAATCCTTTAAAGGAGGACACATAAACAATGGCAAGAAAAATGAAAACCATGGATGGTAACTCCGCCGCCGCACACGTTTCCTATGCGTTTACGGAAGTGGCAGCTATCTATCCCATCACTCCTTCCTCAAACATGGCTGAGGAAACGGACAAAATGTCTGCCAACGGCGTAAAGAACCTGTTCGGTCAGACCGTCCGTGTAGCGGAAATGC
This sequence comes from uncultured Eubacteriales bacterium, assembly GCA_934546985.1. GTDB lineage: Bacteria > Bacillota > Clostridia > Oscillospirales > Acutalibacteraceae > CAKTEE01. The sequence goes on along the minus strand of CAKTEE010000003.1, from coordinate 88,191 downwards.
AGTCTGAAGCAGGTGCCGCAGGTGCAGTTCACGGCTCTTTGGCCGCTGGCGCGCTGACCACTACTTATACAGCTTCTCAGGGCCTTCTGCTTATGATACCTAATATGTATAAGATCGCTGGCGAATTGCTGCCGAACGTTATCCACGTTTCTGCGCGCTGCGTAGCCAGCCATGCATTGAATATTTTTGGCGACCATTCCGACATTTATGCATGCCGCCAGACCGGTTATGCAATGCTGTGTTCCAGCAACGTGCAGGAAGTTATGGATTTGGGCGCTGTAGCTCATCTTTCCACCCTGAAATCCCGCGTACCGTTCCTGCATTTCTTTGACGGTTTCCGTACTTCCCATGAAATTCAGAAGATTTCCGTTTGGGATTATGAAGAACTCAAAGAATTGATTGACTGGGACTGCGTTAACGCTTTCCGCCGCCGTTCCCTGAATCCGGAGCGTCCAGTACTGCGCGGTTCCGCTGAAAACGGCGATATCTTCTTCCAGAACCGTGAAGCCTGCAACCCATACTATGAGGATGTTGTTACCGCTGTTGAAAACTACATGAATGCGGTAAATGAAAAGCTTGGTACAAATTACAAGCTCTTCAATTATTACGGCGCTCCTGATGCGGAGAAAGTAATCATCGCTATGGGTTCTGTCTGCGATACAGTTGAAGAAACCATTGATTACATGAATGCTAACGGAGAAAAAGTCGGTCTTGTAAAAGTCCGTCTGTACCGTCCGTTCTCTGTAGAACATCTGATTGCCGCCCTGCCGTCTACGGTTACATGTATTTCCGTACTTGACCGTACAAAGGAGCCGGGTTCTCTGGGCGAACCGCTTTATTTGGATGTTGTTGCCGCTCTGCGTGACACTCAATTTGCAAATGTGCCTGTTTACGGCGGACGTTACGGCCTTGGTTCCAAGGATACCAACCCGGGCAATATTATTTCCGTTTACCGCAACATGGAAGACGCAAGCCCGAAAAAGCGTTTCACCATTGGCATTGAAGATGATGTTACCAATCTCTCCCTGACGGTAAAGGAAAACCCGAACACCACGCCGAAGGGCACTCATTCCTGCAAATTCTGGGGTCTGGGCGCTGACGGTACTGTTGGTGCAAATAAGAACTCCATTAAAATTATCGGCGATAATACTGATATGTATGCGCAGGGCTATTTTGCCTATGACTCTAAAAAGTCCGGCGGCGTAACTATTTCTCACTTGCGCTTCGGTAAAGAGCCGATCAAGTCTACTTACTATATTACAAAGGCTGACTTCGTTGCCTGCCATAACCCGTCTTATGTTGACAAGTACGAAATGGTAGAAGACCTGCTTCCGGGCGGAACTTTCCTTCTGAACTGTTCCTGGGATGCACAGGCGCTCGACGAGCATCTGCCGGCAAATATCAAACGCTATATTGCAAAGAACGATATTAAGTTCTATACCATTGATGCTACCCATATTGCAAAAGAACTGGGTCTTGGCGGACGTGTAAACACCATCCTGCAGGCTGCATTCTTTAAGCTTTCCGGAATCATCCCGACTGACAGGGCTGTTGAACTGATGAAAGAAGCTGCAACCAAATCCTACGGCAAGAAGGGCGAAAAGGTTGTTGCGATGAACCATGCTGCAATTGAACGCGGTGTGGAAGGCGCTGTAAAGGTTGAGGTTCCTGCTGCATGGGCTGACGCTGAGGATGTTATCGTTGAAAAAACGATCGAAACAGACCGTCCGGAAATGAAGAAGTTCGTTAAGGAAATTCTGGAACCAATCAGCAGACAGCTTGGTGATAAGCTGCCGGTTTCTACCTTTAAAGATATGGCTGACGGCCAGTTCCCGCAGGGTTCCGCTGCATTTGAAAAGCGCGGTATTGCTGTAGATGTTCCGGTTTGGATTCCGGAAAACTGTATCCAGTGTAATTTCTGCTCCCTTGTATGTCCGCATGCGGTTATCCGTCCGTTTGCTGTAACTGCTGAGGAAGCGGCAAATGCGCCGGAAGGCACAAAGATGAAGAAAATGACCGGTCTGCCGGATCTTCAGTTTGCGATTGGTATTTCCACCATGGACTGCACAGGCTGCGGTGTCTGCGCCAATACCTGCCCAGGCATGAAGGGTCAGAAGGCTCTTGTAATGAAGCCGCTGGAAGAAAACATCGACCAGCAGGAAAAATTCAACTATCTCCACAGCCTGCCTGAGAAGCCGGAAGTTGGAGAGAAATTTAAAGAAACCACCGTTAAGGGCAGCCAGTTTAAACAGCCGTTGCTTGAGTACTCCGGTGCATGCGCAGGCTGTGGTGAAACTCCGTATGCAAAGCTTGCTACCCAGCTCTTCGGTGATAAAATGTATATTGCGAATGCAACAGGCTGTTCCTCTATCTGGGGTGGCTCTGCTCCGTCCACACCTTATACCGTAAATAAAGCAGGTCATGGTCCGGCTTGGCAGAACTCTCTGTTTGAAGATAATGCTGAGTTTGGATTTGGTATGAACCTTGCAAATCAGGCAATCCGTAAGCGTCTTGCTGCTTATGCTGAGAAATTAATTGAAATCGGCACAGATGAAATCAAGGCTGCTGCTCAGAATTGGCTGGATACAATGGCTGACGGCAAATTGAATGAAGGCGCTGCAAAAGCATATATTGATGCGTTGAACGCTGCACAGCTTTCCGGCGAGGCTGAGGAGCTCAAGAACCTTACCCTGCAGGATGCTGACTATCTGTCGAAGAAATCCATCTGGATTCTCGGCGGCGACGGCTGGGCATATGATATTGGCTTCGGCGGTCTTGACCATGTGATTGCTTCCGGTGACGATGTTAATATCCTCGTATTTGATACCGAGGTTTATTCCAACACCGGCGGTCAGGCTTCTAAGGCTACCCCAACCGGCGCAATTGCTCAGTTTGCTGCTTCCGGTAAGGTAACGAAGAAGAAAGACCTTGCTCAGATTGCTATGAGCTATGGTTATGTATACGTAGCACAGGTTGCTATGGGCGCTGATTACAACCAGTGTGTTAAAGCGTTCCATGAAGCGGAAAGCTATCATGGTCCGTCTATCATTATCGCTTATGCTCCATGTATCAACCACGGTATCAAGGGCGGTATGGGTATTGCACAGGCTGAAGAGAAAAAGGCTGTTGAGGCCGGTTACTGGAACCTCTTCCGTTATGACCCGCGTAAAGTTGATACGGATGAATCTGCATTCTCTTTGGACAGCAAAGCGCCGTCTGCAAGCTATCGTGACTTCATCATGGGTGAAGTTCGTTACAACTCCCTGCTGCGTGCATTCCCGGATCGTGCAGAATCCCTGTTTGAGCAGTCTGAAAAGAATGCAATGAACAGATATGATCACCTTGTTAAGCTTCAAAAGCTGTATGGCAAAGAAGACTAATTTAAGGTATTAGAAAAAATTGCCCCTGTCCGCATTTTTGCGGGCAGGGGTTTTTTGTTGTGCAAGGACTGCCGGTTATACCAGGGAGTCCCCAAAAAGTTTAAGCAATGAGCGTGAATTTGATACAATAAAGCTGCGGTCTGCCAACTGCGCGAAAGTATCAAAAGGAGGACATTAGACATGAAACCTAATGACAATAATAGTTTAGCACACACAACTTGGAACTGCAAATATTATATCGTGTTGGCGAAAAAGCCCACTGGTATACACAAGGGCTATTTCTTGATTTTTCGGATTATCTTTTTGCAGTAACCGCAGTAATTCTATTGCTTCCGCCGCCGTTTTTAATGGTTGAAACGCAGATAAGATAGGTTCTGTTACTGTTGATGATAAGTGAAACCAGATAGGGACAAAACTTCAAACCATGATGTTTTTTAGACAGTGAAGTGGATTTTGAAGTGAAATTTTTATTTGGAGGAACATATAATGGATAAGTATATTTACAACGAGAAGAACGGACTTTGGTACAAATTGCAGGAGGATTACTTATTTTTCTCTCTACAATTCATTATATATGTTATATCCATTGCCAATAATATTAATTTTTTGCGTAAATAAATATGTTTGTCCCCGCCAATTCTCCGGTTACGATTTTATCAGCATTCAAGAAGCGACCCCACTCAGGGGTGTAATATCGGCTTTGGAGGTAGTAGAGCTTTGTTTCGGAATCGTAGTAATAGCCGCGGTAGTGCAGAGGGTTTTTGTAACTAATGAAAGTGGTATCATTCGTTTTATCATTACCATTATTGTCCTTAATGGAAAGCAGATTGCCCCAACTGTCATAGCTGTAACGCGCGACAATGGTTCCGTTTCCGTCAAACAAACCGATAATATCGCCTTGCCCATTGCGGAAATAGTAGTAAGGATGCGTCCCTGCAGTATCGTAAATAACAAACGCCGCGGCATTACCATTCCCGTCATACCAGAAAGCGCATTCTTCGTTGTCGGCCTTTTCAAGGACAACCCTGTTGTTCTCAATGAAGTATTTCGTTGTTGCACCGTTAACTGTTTTCTGAATGCGGATTTATATATGACGGTATTACAAGTATTTACACAATACCGTCATATAATTGATAGTCTATTTACTTTGATTTTGTAACAATAAAAATTAAAATATCATTTTTGTAAATTTAGCATACAAACAGAGAATTAGTATTACGCATATAGTAATAAATGCATATGTTTGCATTATTATTGGATAAATTAAATGAAAAAAACTAAAGTTATAAAGAACATTTAATATTAATAAAATTAACATTAATATTAAATATATAATGTTCAGAGTATAAAAAATATTTGGAATAAAAGGTTTATAATTTTTTAGAGTTATCTTATAAAATAATTTTGAAGAATGGATTTTTTTTATTTTACTTTTGTTATATTTTTTTACATATAAATAAGATAATGTATGTATCGTTATATAAATTAGGAAGTTACAAGAAATTATGCCAATAAAGTTTCCAACCATTTAAAAAACAGTCACCTTCCTATATAAAAATATCTATCTCGATAATATGATGTAAGAACACTGCTAACTGTAGAAGCAACTGCAGCACGGGTTATATTTTTTGCCAATTGGTTAATAATATTTGTGGAAGTATTTTTAATAAAATTTGTAGTAGCTTTTTTTATTTCTTTTGAAGCACTTTTTCCAATGTTATAAGTAACTGCATTGCCAATTCTTTTTGTAAGTGCTTGACTAGATGTTCTAAAATAATTTCCCGATCCAGCACCTCCTGCTAAACCGCCAACAGCACCTGAAACTGTATCAATAACTAGACTAGAACAATTAAAATTATTAAGACCGCCATTTTTATAAATTTGACCTACAATATTGCTTCCCATGCTAATCGCAGCATTCGCTGCAAACTAATATACCATTAGAATCATCGGTAGCGAAAGTATTGGGAGAATCTATTAGGAGTGTTTTATTGCTGTATATATCATTTGTCATTGTTACATTATCCCCATAAATCCGCAGTTGTTCATCATTCTCATTTATCAATCCACTGCCTATTGAAATTGCTGTACCTTGCAAACGTCCTCGTATTTAAAGATCTCCTCTTAGTGCCTGATAATCATATCTGTATCTCAGTATTCTTATATTATCATCATAAACGATATGCTGACTATAAGGATTTTACGTATCATAATTGAGGTGGTCATACTCAGTCCAAGCAAATGTATCTTTTGCCGACAAATAAGAAGTATCAACGGAACAAAGGTTTACGATATCAAGTTTCGTTTTAATTTGTTCTATTTTTTCAGTGTAACTTGATATAAGGGAAGTGTCATTGGAAGAAGTAGTGAAAACTAAATCAACCACATGTTCATTGCGGATTTTAACTGTAATCTCTGCATTATCTTCCGTCTCATACAAAAAATCTTTGTTGATATCCTGAATCAAAGACACACTCTTATTGGATACAAAAAAATTAGTTGTGGACTGCGCAATTACCAGATCATTTAATAAAATTTCCGCTGTAATGAAGTAGACCTTTTTTTCGGTTGTATTTGCCTATGGTCAATTAACTTTAAACACTTTTGTGTAAGTACATTTCCTATCTACATTATCGGTTGAATATACAATTACAGTATATTCACCCTTTTGGTTAGGTGTATAGGTGAAGCTGTTCGCGAACGTATAAGCGGAGCTTTTGTAATAAATCTTGCCATCGCCAACGATATAGAAAGCATATTTTATAGGTGGAACTCCACCTGTAATATCGGCTGTGAATGTTAAGCTGTTACCGGTTGCGATGTTGCCTGAAATATTGACATTCTTAATCTTGAACTCACTTATAATAAATTTCGCTTCATACGTTTCTGTTACTGTTGCGGGGAATTTGTAAACCATGTCGTTTGAAATTTGCACTCCGTTTTTGTACCATCCATCAAACTCATATCCGGGATTTGATGTGGCGGTGATTGTTATGGTTTCTCCGCTCTGATAAATTCCGCCACCTCGAACAGTACCACCGATACTTGGAGATTTAGTAACGGTAATTGTAAGATTGTTAGGCGAGTTAACGCTGCCGTTTTTTGGCTGGGAGGGGTAACATTCACGATCATATGCAATAACGGTATATTCCGTATCAGCTGTACCTTGGGCATCGGTGAATGTTGCGGAGGTTGAATCATCAGTACCATAAGCAAGACCTATAATTTTACCGTCACGGCTAATTTCATAGCAGAGAAATGCCTTAGCGCTTTCTTCCGGAAGACTCATGTTCAACGTAACGCCGTTGCCGGCTGTGTATGTGACTTTCGGAGCAATGTTGGGATTATTGAATCCCGATGATGCAGGATCGCGTAACTTTGCATCTGCATACCAGCTTTTTCTGCTATCATCTTTCGGCAGAACGTCAACTCCTGCTTGCTTTTTTGCATCCGCATCAATTGAGTGATTATAATTCTGAAAGTGTGATGTTATGTCTTTGCCCAAAACGTTGCTCATCGCAAGCGCCATATTTTGAGTTGCGATTGTACGATTGGTGTTGCGGTTGTATCTCTCTGGATAGTTGATAAATTCATTCACCATTGCGCCGTAAAGATTGCAACCATTTTTCTGTATGCTTTCTGCGTCATACACTAAAAATGTCTGATAAATTTCCGCTAACTGATACCAAACATTATCGCCATCCTGATTTGTCGGTTCAGGATTGGTGTAGCCGGCCGAGGTTGAACTGCCTTGATAAAGCATTGGATGCTGACCGCTGATATTACCTTTTTTTATTTTTTCCCACATATTCTGAGCACCGCCGCCACCGGGAGGCCCGTTCTTGTCGAGTCGGTTTTGGGAGGGATATGGTTGGAAATAATCCTGCATCATAAGTGAATAGAGATTATTGGTTACTTCGCCTCTTACTGTGTCGCTGTTGTCAAACTGGTGACCGATTTCATGAAAATAACCCCAACCGCCGGCCTTATCGAGTGTGTCAAATTTAAATATGGCTGAATAATCGTTATTATTGCTCTGTTTGTTAGCCGTGCCGGTGTTGTAGGCAGTATAGCCTGTGGTCGCATAAGCGCCAACGCCGTCATTCTTGACGTAAAATGCGCGGCAGATGAATTTTCCTGTAGGCATATAGTTCGGTGCATTTGGGTTTTGCGTGTCAAAGCCGGAAACGTCCATATAGTGCTTATACATTGCTTCCCAGTTGTCCATCGTATCCGAAATTGTTTTACCGGACGGATTTGCGGCAAGAGCTTTTTGGCATCCGCTTGCGGAGGAGGTGAGAATGACGTTATCCGAAACGCTCTCGCATATGTCGAAATATTTGCTTGTTAGGTTATTTGCCGTGCGGTTAAATTCGCCTTCCTCCTGTGCGGTGGAGACGATATTCTGCGCATAAGCATCAAGTTCTGCTTTGAATGCATCAGGATCGCTCACACCGTGAACATACATAGGAAAACGAGTTCCGCCGACAAGACGAACCTTAGGCGCGCGATGCTGATCAGCAGGGGAGTAATCATTATTGAAGTAAATTGCGGAGGGAGCAAAGTTGTTTTCCTCAGTGCTTTCTGTCCACGCCGGAGCGGTGATAATGTTTATGCCCGGTTTAAGTGAGTATGTTCTTATCCAACCATCGGTTTTAAAGCCGCTCTGTGTACCTCTGATTTCGGCGAATTGGCCGAAAACGAGGGTTGGTGCAGGGTCGCTCGGGTCATAGTCTGCGTATACTGATATCGTTTCATTTGGTTTAACATAGAAGCCCGTTGCATCGAAAGAGTAAAGCCCAAGCTCCATATGAGTACGTTTTTTGTTTGCAGCCATATTGCCTCTCTGCGAAAGGGTAAATGTCATGTTGTCAAAAAAAGACGGATTATTTAAAAGACGGGTTTTGGCTTCGTTTAAAATTTCAATGACCTTGTTGCGGCTTGTCGCGCCAAGTGAAGAAGCAGCATTAATCTGGGCGTCAATATCAGCGTAGGTTATGCTGGATTTCAGTTTTGAAAATGTGTTATCTGTGAAAACATTTAAAAGAATTTCGTTTGCGGGATAGTCACCTATATCCTTTGAGAAAAAGTGCAGCATTGACATACTTGCCCAACCGTCATCACCAGGATTGCCCCATGCTTCAACGAACTCGAATCGGAATTTTTTAATGTTTGTTTTGGGGAAGCTTATCGACACAGTGCCGGTATATTGTACGGGGAAGCCGCCTTCTTTCAAAAGCTGAAAATCATCGTTCTCGGTCGCAGAATAATAGAGCTTATATTTCAGAGCGCAGCCTTTGCCGGCTGCACTGTCGGTTCTCGGTGCGTATTCAATACGGGAAACGGTTTGATTTTCGGAAAAAATAACATCAACATGATTGTGAAAAGTGTCGGTGTTATGCTGACCGGTTTCCCAGTGTGTACCCGGAATATCGTCAAAGGCGTATTTCAGATAGCTCGTCCAGTATTGTTGCGGACTTGCGTTTGTGCTGTAGCTCTTAATTGCCGAATTTGGTATTCGCCCGATATTTTGATCAGCCTCGGTATTCCACTCTGTTTGTGTAATCGTCTGCGGTGTTTGTACAGGCTGCTCAAAGATTGCAGCGTGTGCCGTCATAAATGTTCCAAGCGGTATGCCTTGGCAGAGGATTAACGCTGCCAGAATAACAGCGCAGATTCCAAAGAACTTTTTATTCACACAAATCACCTTTTTATAAGATTTTATAGTACAATTTTACTATTTATTTAATCTTTTGTAAAGTGTTATACTGCAATTGATACAAGAGCTTATCCGAATTATCCTGTTATCGCAATTCAAAACGCTTACATCTTATCAAAAACTGTAGGTGTTACAATGAAATGTTCCAAGTACGTGTCTGGTTGGAGAAGCAGCAGGAGAAAAGTATTACTAATATACGTTCATTGATGAGTACAGCCGCTTCCGATATCTTGAAGTTTTCAGGGAGCAGAGTACCTATTCTTCCTCTCAGTTTATCAAGTATGTGGTAGAAGCTTCCCTATGCCGTTGAGTGTGTCCAGACATATAATGGGTTTAAGTTTACCAACGAAATGGGAAACAGTAAGAAAAAGCCGCTGACGATCTTCGAGAAAACACTGGAGCAATTCGGCATCAGGCACAAGAAGATTTGTTCTTTTACATCGAGGCATAATAAGAATGAATGTCACAGATACATAAAGCATAATGAAGAATTCTATGCGTGTCACACCTTCTATTTCTTTGGTGATTTTTTCAACGGTTTGCTGCTCGTCAAAGTCAATATAATAATTTTCCCATGAGACTACTCAACTGGATGTTCCCTAAAGCTGTTCTTTCTACTTTCCCGAATGTGTAACACATCATTGACAAATCTTCATTTTCTGTTATAGAGCATTTTCATTTTTCCAAAAGCAGCGTATTTTTATGACGCTTGAGAAAAAACTCCAATTATACAAAATGAATCTTTTCTATAATGTAAAAATAAAAACCGGTATAATTTACACTATACCGGCGAATTGATTGTTATCAGAAGTGCTCATAGGCTTAAATAGAAATTGCCGGAACCATCTGTGATTTTCAGCAAATTACCCCAACTGTCATAAGCATACCTTGCTACGATGTTCCCGTTTACATCAAACAAGCCGATAACATCGCCCTGACCGTTATTAATAAAGTAGTAGGGATGCTTACCTGTTGAATCGTAAATAACAAACGCTGTGGCATTGCCATTCCCGTCATACCAGAAAGCGCGTTCTTCATTGCCCACTTTTTCTAGGACAATCCTGTCGCCCTCGATGAAATATTTTATGGTTACTCCGTTTACGGTTTTCTCAGTACGGATACCATTAGCGTTGTATTTGTAGGATATATTTTTGACATTGGGGCAGGTAACAATAAAAAACAAAGGATGGTTACATAAATTTGACTTAAATAGCTTAATGTAGATGATTCATTCTATTATTGTTCAATATAAACAACTTCTATTTCAGGCAGTAACCTATTATCTTTACTCGGATAACCATTATTATATCCTTTAAATACAACATCAACACTATTAAATACTGATTCACTTGTTAGTTCAAATGTCTTAATATTACCGTTATCATCAATAGCGTATATGGGTGTATCTTTAAGGAAACCCGATTGAACATCTTCTGGAAAATATGCTCTTAGTTTAAACTTTTGATTCAGGATAGACGAATCTAAAAAATAGATTTTACATTGGACAAATACCTCACCATTATTTATGTAGAAATCATTAAAAAAACTATTTTTATAATTAATGTTAACTTTATCTGAAAATTTATTATTAAAGTGGAATAATAAAATCAAGCTTGTAAATGTTATTGTCATGCATATTATAACCGTTATCCATTTTTTCAATATATCCACCCCGTTCCAATTGCAAAATTAGAATACATTATTGTTGTATCACTCCATGAAATAGATATTACATAATCAGTCGGGTTAGCGAATGGTATACTTTTTGCAAAATCAGCTTTTTTCTTATGGGAAGAATACTGAAAATTAGGATCAATTATATCATTCCATGTATATGTTAAATTACATGTGGTGTTTTCACGACCATCTTTATATAGCATTCCTTTGATTTGAAAATCGCCAACATTTGGATTGCTTCCATGCAAATATTGATATCCTATAATATCTTCACCATTTTCAATTTCCATATGTAAGCGCATATCAATTTTTTTCAAATTCTTAGAAACATTTTTTACAACTGCTTTTATTTTAGTCCTTAAAGTCTCATTTTTTTTCATATAGTCACCCCATTTTCCATTATGTTCTTTTATGGGTTTTCCTCCTCCGAATAACCAATGAGACAATATCTTTCTCCCTGCCCAGTCACTGACTAATGACCATATTGATCTATTGTTAGTTCCGTTCGGATCCTTATAGTTAACTGGGTTGTTATTGCAATATGCAAACATGTTTGTTCCAAGAACACTTTGACCTGTACTTACATAAATATCTGCATTAATAAATCTACCCCATTCAGGGTTGTAATATCGGCTTTGGAGGTAGTAGAGCTTTGTTTCGGAATCGTAGTAATAGCCACGGTAGCGCAGGGGGTTTTTGTAACCGACAAAGGTGGTATCATTTGTTTTGTCGTTGCTGTTGCCATTTTTAATGGAAAGCAGATTTCCCCAGCTGTCATAGCTGTAACGCGCGACAATGGTTCCGTTTCTAGCAAATAGGTTATATCTTTATTGTATTTTTAGTTTTAATTCTTAGTAAAAATCAACTGTGATCATTAACCTCTTTCTGTGGAAATTAAAGTTTTTTGAAAAGGAAAAATTAATCCCATATTAAATTTTCGCTATTTTTTAATATAGAAAAAATTTTTTTGTTACAAAAATCTTTTTCAGTAAGAATTTTTTTGTATGTAAAACCTGATAAATTTGCAATCCATTCATTATCCTTTGTTTTTAATGCTTCAATGACAGCTTTTTCTACATATGGTCCTAAAAAATCTGGTGGAAAAGTAAGTAACTTTTGAAAAATTGTATTTGCACCATACCAATTCAAATCTTGTAACCATTTAAGCAAATCAGGAGTAAATAATTTGATTTTATCAAAATCTAGCTTACAAAGAATATAGGCTGCTGTTCCCCAACAGGTATTGTGATAATGAAATGGCATAATTAGACTTTGAATATTAAATTCTGGAGAATTCAATACACGTTCCGCCAATTTATCTGAACGAGATAAATCCTCTTCAAAATCGAGATCTTCAAAAGTGAATTCTTTGTTCATAAAAATCCTTCCATTATTCGTGTAAAGTTATTTAAACGGACCTAGACATATTGCTCTTAATATGCGAGTGTATGGGTGAGGATTAGTGTCTGCTGTCGGTCTTGTAGCAGACCATTCTTTTAAAATGTTTGGAGTACACACTGTAGGTACTACTGATACATGATTAGGACCGTTTTGAACAGCCATTAGTACTCCTGTAGCATTTACGACCTCAATAGTGGTAACGACATATTTTTTTCCATCGGTAGGTGGTTTTAAGTAAAATGATAATCCACATTTAGTACTTCTAAAATCATCATCTATGCCGGGTCTTGGAGGTAAAGACATATAGGTACCGCTAGCTGAACGATATATTTTAGTTCCTTTCTCTTGCTGTTCTTTTACTTTTTCTTGAATTGTAGGTTTTGCGTTTGCTTCAGCTTTAGAATTAGAAATCGCTTTACCTGTTTCCGTGCCAGCTACAACTGCAATCGCAGCTGCTGTAGCAGCAACAGCAGCTACAAACACAGCTTTTGCAGCCTGATATAATAAATATAATAATACGCCGGCAGCAGTCTCGGCTATATGTCCACTGGGGTCCATAAACATAACAGGGTTATTGGAGCAGTAAGCAAACAAGTTATTGGAGGTTAAGTCGCCGTTAGCCCCAATAATGCCATCAGCATTCAAGAAGCGCCCCCACTCAGGGTTGTAATATCGGCTTTGGAGGTAGTAGAGTTTTGTTTCGGAATCGTAGTAATAGCCGCGGTAGCGCAGGGGGTTTTTGTAGCCGACAAAGGTGCTATCATTTGTTTTGTCGTTTCCGGAACCGTCTGTGATGTTCAGAAGATTGCCCCAGCTGTCATAACTGTAACGCGCGATAATGGTTCCGTTTCCGTCAAACAAACCGATAATATCGCCCTGCCCGTTGCGGAAATAGTAGTAAGGATGCATCCCTGCGGCATCGTAAATAACAAACGCTGCGGCATTGCCATCGCCATCGTACCAGAAAGCGCGTTCTTCATTGCCGGCCTTTTCAAGGACAATCCTGTCTCCCTCGATGAAGTATTTTGTAGTTACACCGTTTACGGTTTTTTCAGTGCGGATGCCGTTGGCATTGTACTTGTAGGCAATGGTATTTCCGTTTCCGGAAATGCTGTCCAATTGCCGCCCTGTCCATGCAAAGGTATTCCCGCCGTAAGTGAGGGGGTTGCCAATCTGGTCATAAGTAATTGCTTTGCCATCGTATGCCGTCAGCTTATCCTTCCAGTTGGCGTCGCCGTAGGTGTAAGCGATTGTTTTGGTTACAGCGCCCAACGCGCCTGTGGTGTAAGCATATTCTTTTTTTGCCGTCAGGTTGCCGCCGGTATCATAGGTATAAACGACAGACTTATTCAGATAAGCGTTATCCTCACGGATTAGCTGGTTTAACTCATCGTAGGCATATTTTGCTTTCTGAACCCTGCCTTCGCTTATGGCTGTGATATTGCCCCGGTTATCGTAGGTATAGGAGATGGTTTCTCCTTTATTGGTAACAGAGGATACTATTCCTGTGGTATTGCCGCCGGCGCCGGCAAGATAGGAATAGCCGGTGGTGAAGAAGGGTGCCCCGTCCCAAAGGCTGTAGTTCTTTTGCGTGACCCTGCCCAGACCGTCATAGGTACGGTTCAGGTTAACGCCGCTCTGGTTGAAATGCACCTGCGTCAGGCGGTTATCGTCTGCGTAAACATAATTGTTTGAGAACTTTTTAATATAGCTGTTGTTTGCAAAGGTATAAAGGGTGTTGTAAATGTTGCCTTTTGCATCATAAATATTCCGCTGTTTGTAGCCGTCGGAGCCGTAAACACGGTACAGCCGGTCGGCATAATCGTATTCATAATGGTATTTTATGCCGTTTACATGATCGGTATGTTCACCCACCAAACCGTTGGTTCCGTACTGCCATTGATACCTTGTGGTCCCATTATACTTCTTTGCCACCACCTGGTCAAGGCTGTCATAAACCGGTTCAACATAATCTCCGTTCCCGTATGTGGTTTTATTCAGCGTGCCGTTTGCATTGTAGGCATTGGTGTTCAGTGTCTGTGTGCCCACTTTTGTTGACAGCGCCCTGCCGAACTGGTCGTAAGTGAAATTGTAGCTGAAGCCGTTGTGGGTAATGGATTGGAGCATATCATTGCTGTAGGCATAGCTGTTCGTTACCGTCTGGTTGACGCCTGTATTGGTGGATTTTCCGCTTGTGGAAAGCAGTACATCTGTGTTTGGGTCATAGGTGTAGCTGGTAACGTTCCCGTCCGGGTCTTTTACCCAATTCAGCGTGCCTTTGGCAGTGTTGTAATTGTATTCCACGCATTTGTTTCGGGCGTCAAATACTTTGGTCATATAGTTATAGTCGCTGGTGTATTGGCAGGTAGAACTGGTTTGTAATGTCCCGTCCGGGTTTTTGACTGTGACTTTAGTTATGTTAAAATAACCAATTATGTAATCTGTTTTTTATTGCTTTGGTTTTTTAAAGCTATATTACGAATTTTCTTAGCATATTTAACATTAGAAATTTTTATTAAATTAGATAATATTTCATTAGGTGTAAAAAAATTAGATGCTAATCCTAATAAAATATATGGATTGGTAGTGTTTTTTTGGTATTGTTCTGTTAAATAGACAATATCGTTTGTTTTAGAAAGAACTTCTGATAATAAAATATTTTGAGATAAATTTTGTATAGCAGAATCTTTTACATACTTATTTGAGTAAAAAATTAACCATTTCCATTTTTCCCAATTATTTGGTTCAATATGAAGCAAATAATAAAAAAGACTGGAATTTTCACGAAAGTGATTTAGTAATTTTTGAAACTTTAGGAGAGAATAAGAATTATTTAAATAATATATTTGCGATAATGTAAATAACGCTTCTTCAACTATTGGAGCAAGTTTTATTAACCATTTTTCCGATAGGTTCATATGACCTAATGTTGTGATACATATGTTATTGTTAATTAAGTATTGTATTACTTTGTCAGATAAAGATTTCGAATCAAGGATAGGTAAAATAAAATCCCAAAAATCAGATTCTCCGAAAGTATCTTTTAATTTTAACATAACGGCATCAAGTTTATCTGATGTTATGTACGTTTGAGGTAAATTTAAATAATTAAAATGATTCGTCATATTTTGTTGAGTTTTTTCAATAATTTTTAGAAAAGTTTTAGAGTTTATATCAATTTTATTTGTTAAAATATCATCAATAAATTTGTTTATATCCAAATTATTCGCCTCACTTAATTTATTATTTTACTTTTTATTGATTTTTTCTTAACCATTTTTGAATATCTTTTATTGTTCGCTTTATTATAATAATATTAGTTTTAACTACTTTTATCTGTTGTGGAGAAAGTTGTGGATATCCTTTTACAGGTTGTCCCTGAGGATCAATTTTTGTTTTAGGACCTTGTCCAGAAACATGGAGATGTGCTGGACCACCATGATCAGCAGGATACATAGATTCTATCTTTACTCCATTTTCTTTTACAACTGTACATTTATTATGTACTAGAATTGATTGTTCTCCAACATAATATGTATGAAAATCTTTTACTTCAAAATTATAAACAGGAATAGGACACTTTAAACTTTCGTACTGAACAAGACTAACAATGGCATATTCACCTGTGTTAAGTAATAATTTATCACCGACACGAAGGTGCATTGCACCTATCCAACCCTTTTGTGATACATAAAATGGATGTTCGGAAGTAGTAATAATTTCTTCATCATTAGCTGTAACATGTATAAGTTCTGTGGTCAAATTATTAAATGTTTGAACTACTTGTTTTAAAGTTTGTTCTCCTGTTATAGGATTTTCTGACCAAACTTTATCGCCAGCTTTTATATTTTGAATTTCATTTAATCCATCAGATGTTAATATTAAAGTACCTGCAATGAAGCAAATATTACCATTATTCATGGAGCACGGCGATTTTCCTACTACTTTATAAGTAGCCTCGGAAGCAACTGTTAATGCGACTGCTTCAGCCGCATTTCCAGTGTTATAGCCTAAACGATAAGCAATTGCATTAACATCCCCACTTGCAAGTGTTTGGATTCCATCTACAGCAGTTTCACCTGTACTAACCCATAAATCTACAATAGGACAAAGTTTAAGATAGTTGGAAGGAGTGGTATAAAAATCTACATAAGTTTGAATGGGATCCTCAACGAATGTAGATACTGTAGAAGAAATGCTATTCCATTGATCTGAAAAAAATCCTTGGACACCATCCCAAAACGGGCAAGTTCCACCTCCATCCATATAACTTACAGGATTATTTTGACAATAAGAAAATAAGTTTTTTCCGAGAAGATCACTGGTTGTAATAGAATCTGCATTTAAAAATCTGCCCCATTCAGGGTTGTAATAGCGGTTCTGCAAATAATAAAGTTTTGTTTCAGAATCGTAGTAATATCCACGATAGCGAATAGGGTTTTTGTAACCGACGAAAGTGTTATCATTTGTTCTATCGTTGCCATTGCTATCCTTAATGGAGAGCAGATTTCCCCAACTGTCATAGCTGTAACGTGCAATAATGTTTCCGTTTCCGTCAAACAGCTAATATCTTTATAGTATTTTTAATTTCAATCCTTAGTAAAATTCAACTATCACACTATTTTTTATTATAGATACTTCTCTCTTTTTAATAGAGAGAAGTATCTATATAAATTAACGAAAAAGGGGATTGTTCTGTGGAGGACGACATTGATTAGATTCTTGTTTGGAATAAACAATCGTATTTGTTATACGGTCACCAATTCGTTTTCCAGTTGTTAATAATAAAATTCCTTCAATAGGCCAGAGAATATAAGTACAGTTGCGAAGTATCAGTTTATATTTTTTTACCGACTGAATTGGTTCATCTTGATTCCCTATGTATAGATTGAAAAGTCTTTTTCCAATACTTGCTCCGCCTATAATATCTTTAAAAAGAAATATAAGAAAACAACCCAAAATAATAAAAATAATACTATAAATATTAAAAGAATGATTGATATTCATAATAAAAAAAGTTGTAATGCAAGCAATGAAGCCTATTATTATCAGATCGATCCAAAAAGAGATAATTCTTTTTACATTAAAATTCTTCATGTTCATTATGTCTCCTAACCCCAAACTTCTTTAAATACTGAAATAGCCCCGCGCCATGCTTCTGAAATATTATATTCAAGACTGGCGCTTCCTCCAATCACAAGATAACCACTGATACCGAAACCAAAAGTAATATCATCGCTATATGGAGATGGCTCTGAGCCAGTAACATTAAAATATCCATATTTTCCAGCCGTATAACTTAATAGTGCTATTTGTGCACTTGCTACTGCTCCATATCGATTTCCTTTAGAAAATTGTCCACCTTGGCAAGAATAGTAACCTTCTACAACTGCTTTTGCTTCGATACCAACAGGTATACCATTATATATGGTTTCTACGCCACCGCCAAGACCTAATCCACCGCTTATTTCAGCCTGAAAAGAATTTAAATCAGATTTTATAATTCCAATAACGGTAGCTCCGACCTTTTCTATGAAAGAAGATTGTTTGGGAAGGGAATAGTCTTTATTGGGATTGACGGATGAAATAAATTGTTTTTTGGAACAAGATTCTACATGACGTTGATAAGCAGACCAAGGCATACTTGAGGCATGATAATAAGGATTTTTACAATACGGACAGTTGCCGCTTGGATCAACCAACATAACAGGATTGTTATTGCAATAAGAGAAAATATTTGTCCCATTTAAGGTATTGATAATAATTGCATCCGCATTGATAAACCTACCCCATTCAGGATTGTAGTAGCGGCTTTGGAGGTAGTAGAGCTTTGTTTCGGAATCGTAGTAATAGCCGCGGTAGCGCAGGGGGTTTTTGTAGCCAACAAAGGTGGTATCATTTGTTTTGTCACTGCCGCTGCCGTCTTTAATGGAAAGCAGATTTCCCCGGCTGTCATAGCTGTAACGCGCGACAATGTTCCTGTTTCCGTCAAACAGACCGATTACATTGTTTTGCCCGTTGCGGAAATAGTAGTAAGGATGCATCCCTGCGGCATCGTAAATAACAAACGCCGCGGCATTGCCATTCCCATCATACCAGAAAGCGCGTTCTTCATTGCCGGCCTTTTCAAGGACAATCCTGTCTCCCTCAGTGTAATATGTTTTCGCAAGGTGCTTTTCGGATTTTTATAAACAAAGCATTTAGAGTAGGGTGTTATATCTAACACTTTACTTATCAATATGTAATCATAAATTTGTCAAATATTGTTTTTGTTAATGTTTGATAAAAATAATTGTTTTAAATTTACCTCGTAATCGTACAACCCTTCAAGTTGTTCAAAGTCAGTAGCCGGTATCATAACGATACAATTATTTTCTTTCAAAACCGGTATTATTATTTTAAACATTTCTCCAAAGAATGTTTGCATTTCTGGACTAAACCATGGAAAAGTATATAACTTTTTTCCTTCTGCAAACCCTATAGCTGCAATGCATTGCCAAATTGTTATTCCAACCTTATTTAATGTTCTTTCAAATCTGTCTTTGTCAATATGGAATAATTTTCGGATATCATCGGTATTATATGGTAATTTGCTTTTTTTCAGCGCAAATTCAATTAGTTTTTTTACTGAAAAATATTTGTATTTTTTATTTTGATGGTCACCAAGATAGCATCCTATGTTTTTAAATTCAGATATTGATACAGGATAATTATCAACAAGAATATTACCTTCGTCATATACAGATAATTGCTTTTTAGTATATGTACCTCCCAATAAATAAGAAAGAGCGAATCCTCCGTCATCGATATTTCCAGATAAGATATAAACGCCGGAAATAAATCTATAATTAAATAATTGACAAGGGACCGTAATTTTCCCTAATGGAGGACAATTACCTTCGTATATAATGAATTCTGTATTTTTTAATTCAATTGTCATTAGCGCCACCCTTTCTGTATTTAACCTACTATGTAAGCGTCCCATATGTAGACATCTTGTTGTAAAGTGGTCCTTACTGGTGAAAATCGTTTAGCATATGGATCTGTGATTGTATTATCAGGTGAAAATGATGCGTTAGTTCGGAAGGCAATAATAGCATAATCATGAACCTTTCTACTCCCACAAATATTAATTGCCTTTTTATCGGGGCAACTTTTCCAAGCATACACATACCCAAATTCACCTCTATTTATTTTATTGCTACTAAGTATTGATACCGCATTTACTTTTGTTGTCACATGATAATAGTATGGGGCATTTTGTCTATCATTACTGTTAGGGAAAGGACTAATAAAAGGAACCGGGTTTTGTTTTTTATTGTTTTTGAAGAGTTTTAATTCTGGTTTAAATGCTTGTTCATGTTGTTGTAACGCAGAGGAACCATCGGTTTTAGGATATGAATTTGAAATCGCTTTACCAACCTCCGCGCCAGCTACAACTGCAACCGTAGCTGCGGTTGCTGCTACAGCAGCTACAAACACAGCTTTTGCAGCCTGATATAATAAATATAATAATACGCCGGCAGCAGTCTCGGCTATATGTCCACTGGGGTCCATAAACATAACAGGGTTATTGGAGCAGTAAGCAAACAGGTTATTGGAGGTTAAGTCGCCGTTAGCCCCAATAATGCCATCCGCATTGATAAACCTGCCCCACTCGGGGTTGTAGTAGCGGCTTTGGAGGTAGTAGAGCTTTGTTTCGGAATCGTAGTAATAGCCGCGGTAGCGCAGAGGGTTCTTGTAACCGACAAAGGTGGTATCGTTTGTTTTGTCGTTTCCGGAATCGTCTGTGATTTTCAGAAGATTTCCCCAGCTGTCATAGCTGTAACGCGCGACAATGTTCCCGTTTCCATCAAACAGACCAATTACATCGTTTTGCCCGTTGCGGAAATAGTAGTAAGGATGCATCCCTGCGGCATCGTAAATAACAAACGCCGCGGCATTGCCATTCCCGTCATACCAGAAAGCGCGTTCTTCATTGCCGGCCTTTTCAAGGACAATCCTGTCTCCCTCGATGAAGTATTTTGTGGTTACACCGTTTACGGTTTTTTCAGTGCGGATGCCGTTTGCATTGTACTTGTAGGCAATGGTGTTCCCGTTTCCGGAAATGCTGTCCAGCTGCCGCCCCGTCCATGCAAAGGTATTCCCGCCGTAAGTGAGGGGGTTGCCAATCTGGTCATAAGTAATTGCTTTGCCATCGTATGCCGTCAGCTTATCCTTCCAGTTGGCGTCGCCGTAGGTGTAAGCGATTGTTTTGGTTACAGCGCCCAACGCGCCTGTGGTGTAAGCATATTCTTTTTTTGCCGTCAGGTTGCCGCCGGTATCATAGGTATAAACGACAGACTTATTCAGATAGGCGTTGTCCTCACGGATTAGCTGGTTTAACTCATCGTAGGCATATTTTGCTTTCTGAACCCCGCCTTCACTTATGGCTGTGATATTACCCCGGTTATCGTAGGTATAGGAGATGGTTTCTCCTTTATTGGTAACAGAGGATACTATCCCTGTGGTATTGCCGCCGGCGCCGGCAAGATAGGAGTAGCCGGTGGTGAAGAAGGGCGCCCCGTCCCAAAGGCTGTAGTTCTTTTGCGTGACCCTGCCCAGACCGTCATAGGTGCGGTTCAGGTTAACGCCGCTCTGGTTGAAATGCACCTGCGTCAGGCGGTTATCGTCTCCATAAACATAGTTGTTGGAGAACTTTTTAATATAGCTGTTGTTTGCAAAGGTATAAAGGGTGTTGTAGATGTTGCCTTTTGCATCATAAATATTCCGCTGTTTGTAGCCGTCGGAGCCGTAAACGCGGTACAGTCGGTCAGCATAATCGTATTCATAATGGTATTTTATGCCGTTTACATGATCGGTATGTTCACCCACCAAACCGTTGGTTCCGTACTGCCATTGATACCTTGTGGTCCCATTATACTTCTTTGCCACCACCTGGTCAAGGCTGTCATAAACCGGTTCAACATAATCTCCGTTCCCGTATGTGGTTTTATTCAGCGTGCCGTTTGCATTGTAGGCATTGGTGTTCAGTGTCTGTGTGCCCACTTTTGTTGACAGCGCCCTGCCGAACTGGTCGTAAGTGAAATTGTAGCTGAAGCCGTTGTGGGTAATGGATTGGAGCATATCATTGCTGTAGGCATAGCTGTTCGTTACCGTCTGGTTGGCGCCTGTATTGGTGGATTTTCCGCTTGTGGAAAGCAGTACATCTGTGTTTGGGTCATAGGTGTAGTTTGTAACGTTCCCGTCCGGGTCTTTTACCCAATTCAGCGTGCCTTTGGCAGTATTGTAATTGTATTCCACGCATTTGTTCCGGGCGTCAAATACTTTGGTCATATAGTTATAGTCGCCGGTGTATTGGCAGGTAGAACTGGTTTGTAATGTCCCGTCCGGGTTTTTGACTGTAACTTTAGTCGCGTTGCCGTAGGTATTCGCCCCGTTTTCCCCGTAGGTGTATTGGGTAATAACCCCTGCGTCCGAGGTTGCTTTTGTCACATTATGCTTGCTGTCGTATTCATAGGTCTGTGTTGTCTGCGTTACCCCGTCTTTTTTGAATTCGATTTTGGTAATATCCGGCCCGGTGTAGGTGTATTTGTATTCCTGTCCGGCGCTGTCCTTCTGGGACACAATCCGCCCCTTATCGTCGTATTCATATTTTGTGCCGTAATTATCAACATGCAGCTGCACATCGTCAAATACCACCGAGTTCATGTTGTTCCGGTAACGCAGGAATACGCGCACCGTATCGTATGCCCCGAGGGCGGTGACATGACCGGTCAGGTACTGCCAGTCGCTGGAAAGGCTGTCAAAATAGAATTCATCATATACCAGATGGTTCCCTGAGCTGTCCACAGGTTCCTTGTACTCTACGCATACAACGATTGCACAGCTCTTATCCTGGCTGTCATTGGTGCGCATGACGGAATTATGCTTTGCCCATGCGCCGACAATTAGTGTATCGCCCGCATTCCCGTTTACTTCCACATCCTGATAAAGCTTCTGGTTTTTATCCGGGCTGCCGATGATTTTAACGGAACCGCCCGGGCTGCCGGGGTTCCCGTGGTTTAAATAATAAATATCGGAAGCGTCGCAGCCTTCCGCCGTCCAATAGCTGGGGACGTTGTTTGACGCTGCCGTCATGCCTGGGTTTTCTATCAGATTGTAATGGTTGGCAACGGTACCGGTTTCCACCTGAATGCCGTCAAAATATACGCTGCCTTCTGCATTCAGGAGACCCATCATCAGGCCTGCATTGGCGGTTTTATCTGCTCCGAGGGTACAGGTTACGGAGTACCGTTCCCAGCCTTCTGTTTCCTCCACCATTTCACCCATAACGGCGTTATACTGCTGGGTGACTGCATCCTGATAGACAAAGGCGAGGAAGGCGCCGCCGCCGGACGTAGTGATGTTTCCTGTTTTGATATAGGCGGAAAAGGTGTAAGTTTTATTCGTTGGAAGGGTCAGGTCCTGCCGGTAGGTAATGCGTCCCGTCTGCGTGCTGCTGGTTACCTTGAACGCTTTATTGCCGTATCTGTGCTCTGTTGTTACAACTGACTGAGAACCGGACGCGCCGCCGATGGCGTTCCAGTACCAGTCGGCGCCGTCCCGTTCCGCGCTGTGGTTGCGGGCAAAGTTGATAATACTTTGCTGCATATTGGACTGGTATTTCAGGGTGTTGTTTTTATTGCCGGAATCGTTGTATTTCCCGTAAAACGCACGGTTGTCCTGGTCCTTTACAACAACCGTACGGCCGGCATTGTCAAACATCATGGTTTCAGATTTATTAAAATTATCGGTAATCGTAGTGGCATAGGGCTGATAGGTATAGGCAAACTGGTTCTGCAAGGTTCCGGCTGTCCCGAAGAACTGCGCTTTCTTTATGCGGAAATTGGTTTTGTCGGATACCGCAGTCACGCCTTTATACTCAAACGTAGATTTTGCTCCGTCAATTCCTGTAATCTTTATCAGGTTATCATCCGCGTCGTAGGTAAAGGAAGTGAATTTTCCGTCCGGATAAGTGATTTTTGTCAGGTAGGATTTATTGTTACCGGTGGAATAGGTATACTTGGTGACGCGTCCGGATGGGTCGGTAATGGAAGTCAGGAGAATGCCGGTGTAACCAAAGGTTACCTGCCGCCCTGCAGGGTCGGTAATCTTTGAAAGTTTCCCGTTGGCGTCATAGGTAATCACCTGTTCATTGCCGTTGCTGTCCTTGCAGCCGCGCAGGCGGCCGTTGTAGTCAAAGTATTTTTCATTGCCTGCGTCGTCCGACATGGCGTAGCGTTTTGAAGCGGTGGTTCCGCCGATAATTTCCAGCTTCAGGCTGTCATCATATTCATAAACCCATACGCCGTTTTTGGTTTTGAAGAATTTGACCGTACCGTCCGCGTCAAAATATTTGTGTGTGTAGCCCTGGTTAATCAGCGGCTGGTAAAGGGCTTTGTTCTGGTCAAGCTCTACAATCCTTTCGCGGATATTCAGCCGCCAGCCCACGCCGGTAGACATATACCCGCCGTTGTAGTAATCTTCCTCATTTTTGTCCATATTGTAGACATGGCTGACGTTAATCGGCATACGGCTGCCGTTCATGGCAATATCCTGATGGATATGGACGAGGCTGCCGTTATAGTCGTTAATGGAGGAAACTCCCGACCTGCCATTGTCTATGGAATGGTAAGTCCAGTAATCTTCCAGGCCAATATTATTGGTATACTGCACGATGACTGTTGGATAAACATTCTGATTCGATGCGTTTGAGGAATAGAACCCTACCTTCCGGACAAAGCTTTCATTCGAGGATTTAATCGCCACGCCTGTATTGCTGCCGTCCTCATACCACTTTTTAACAAGGGAAGTAATGTTCCAGGTATAGATGTTTTTATTGGCTTCCATGGGTGTGTAATCAATAACAATGCCGGAAAGCCACTGGGTAGGCTGGGTATTCCAGGTCATGGTTTGGGTATTGGCAGTCTGGCCGCTGCCGGCGGTCCCTGTTTCATACAGGCAGGCATAAATGGAACCGGAAGCAGCGCCGTCATAATCCCGTACTGCAAGGTTCAGGCTTGCATAATTGATCATGCTGCAATGGGGCAGATCCGGTACGTTAAATTTCAGATAGGCGCGGTCCGTCCCAAGTTTGTTGTTGCCCACAGTAAAATAACTCCTGCTGGAACAGTTGGCGGTGGGTTCCGACGATGATACATAAGTATCCAGAATATCGCTTTTTTTCGTTTCCACAATAATGGACGGATCCAGCGTAACGGGAAAAACACGGTCGTTACTGTTCATCCATTGAACATCCGGCGTATAGACAAGGTCATAGCCGTCGCCGGAGGCATTCAGGGCAGCTGCCACATCATAGCTTTCAATGCCGTCCGCGTCAAACAGGTAAGGGGCTTCTATTGTGTAAACGGGATTCCCCTCTGTATTCAGGGCGGTCACGGATTTATCCGCGTTCAGGGTCAGGGTAAGCCCGTCCGCCGCAATATGGTAAGTATAGGAGTAACTGTCCTGCCTGCTTTTAATAATGATATTTTCTTTCATCCCCACGGGGGAAACGATATATTCCACATCTGTGTTTGGGTATACATTTTCATATTTTACGCCGGAAGTCAGGTTGGAAAGGGTAAGGTAATCCTCATAGTTGGTTTCCTTAACCGCTTCTTCCGATAAAGCGGAATATGCCATTGGTGCAATTATTGATTCGTCTGCAATGACCTGCCCCTGGGATGCGTTGGGGCAGAGCAGGCCGAAGCTGATGGGGTTCCCTCCGAAGTCCAGCGTCATACCGGTGGTTTTTGATAATGTTTCCGGCAGGCTGACGGAAATATCGGAGGATGTATTGACATAGCTTCCGGTATTCTGCGGTGCGGCTGATTCCTCCATGCTGAAAGCCTGTACGGCCGCAGATTCACGGAAAACCATGGAATTATCAATATCCTTCCACTGCCCGTTTTCTTCATAGTGGACAGGCATGGGGTAAGAGGCGGCAACGTAAGTTCCGTCTTCACAGCGGAAATGCTTGACATTGGCGTCTCTGAGTTCCAGGTCTTCTGCTGAGATATTGGAAAGCTTTTTCCCGCTTTCATTGACCCGTGTACCGTTGACGTAATCCTCCGGCAGGGTTATGATCTCACCGGGTGCGGAAACTCCGCTGTCCTGTGCGAAAACCTGAGCCGGGATCATGGTAAGCAGCATTGTCAGAGTCAGTATGCATGCAATCAGTTTCTTTGCTTTTTTCATCCTCTTTGTCCTTTCTTCTGTCATTCCTGTTGATAGCGTTTGTCAGTCATCCTGTCATTTCTGCATGGGGATCACCCCTTCTTCCCTTTATATGAGAAAATTATACTATATATCTTGTGAAATGATAAGGCAGAAACGACAAAATTCTACAAGATTATATAAATATTGTAGGACTGTACAAAGAATTAAGAAGAAAATTATTCGATATGGCAGTATAACCCGGTACAAGCTTTTTACATCTCCGTGAATGAATCAAATCTCAATAGATACAAAAAGCCGGTACAGCCGAAGCTGCACCGGAAAAGTATACCATTCCTCCTTGATAATAAATCAATATATAACAACCGATATTTGTAGAAATATAGCACCTTATATGATAATATATGGTTAATACACTCATTATTAATCATCGGTGGTGTTTATTATGCGGAAGAGGCTTTATGAAATTATCGAACGTCCAAAGGATAATGATTTAGTAAGTAAAATATATGATTTAGCAATGATGTTCATCATATTCATCAGTCTTATACCACTGGCATTTAAAACTGAGTGGTACGCCTTTCAAATACTTGACAAAATATCTGTTTCTGTCTTTATCATTGATTATTTACTGCGGTGGGCTACAGCAGATTATAAATATCAAAAAAATTCAAAAATCCCATTTTTAAAATATCCATTTTCATTCATGGCCATTATAGATTTACTTTCTATTTTACCATCGCTAATAATATTAAACAGTGTTTTTAAAGCGTTAAGATTATTCAGGCTTATTAGAACTTTTAAAGTATTTAGGGTTTTTAAAACTTTTCGATATTCAAAAAATATACAAATTATTATAAATGTATTTAGAAAATCCAAGGATGCCTTAATTGCAGTAGGAACTCTTGCTGTTGGATATATACTTGTTTCAGCGCTTGTGATATTTAACATTGAGCCTAATTCTTTCGATAGTTTTTTTGACGCCGTGTATTGGGCAACAGTTTCTTTAACCACGATGGGATATGGCGATATATATCCAGTAACAACATTAGGCCGGATTATTACAATGATTTCAGCCTTTATGGGGATTGCCATTGTTGCACTTCCAGCTGGTATTATAACAGCTGGTTATATGTCTGAAATTAACGATAAGAAATAATATAAAAAGCCGGCACAACTTTGGTTGCACTGGCTTATATTGATATATTTCTTATATTCCGAACGAATAAAAAAATAACCTTTGCTTTTCATTTAGAACTGCTCTTGGTTACTCTAAAAATATAAAAACACTTAAACGGTCTTTAATGTTTAGAAATCCAAAGACCTGTTTTTTCTTTTCCTTATAGGTAATGTAAAAACAACAAGATTTTGTTGTTGCTTAAAGACCAACATATACTGGGAGTTTTTTGAATCTAAAATCTTGTTGAAATGCAGTTTGCTCGTAAAAGTTATTCATTTTATTTGTCTATATTTTATTATTCTAAGTCCTTGTTTTACTAATAAAACAAAGAAACCGTGCCGATTTCATTTTTTTCTAACAACTTTCCGTTCTCATGAAACACGAAACGGAACTCTGTCGCAGCAATATCTACCCGCCTTGATGACAGCATAGGGGAGGCGCATTGTACATCGTCAACTCTTAATACCTGCCATTCAAGGTGATGGTCAGAAGAAAGGGAAAAAGTGCCTCCGCGGGCATTGGGACAGGTGTATGCTGTGGATATTTTCCCATTGTCATCACATACAAGCAATACAGCAGTATACTGTTCAATAAATAAATCGCGCAGTTGTTTCTTAAAATTTTCCGGCATTTTTATTTCTTCGGAATTTGTTTTTTCCCATGCATGGTAAAATTCGCTTTCTAAAATCTGAAACCTGTGTTCGAAATCAACATTTTCAATATTAGGGAGCAAGGCGCTTAAATAAATTTTGCCGCTGTATGAGAAAATATCCCGAATGAAATAGTTTTTTCCATCCTGTGAATAAGTGAATTGTTCTATGAATGTTCCTTGTTTTGATACCGTAATCAATTCACTTGTTTCACGGGCATCGCCGGGATTGAAACCGCTGAATTTCACCAGATAGGAATCGCCGATTTTTACTGCGGCAGAAACATTACGGTATTGCTGTAACAACTGCTGAGAACTTTTAATGAGATTTCCCTGCAAATCATATACGTGATACAAAAAAGACCAGTGTCTGATACCGTTAAAGTCATCGTAGAATCTTTTTCCGAAAATAACAATTTGATTTTCGTCCAGCAATCCTGCATTGAATTCAGAATCTGCTTTTTCTGATATATTTTCCCAAAGCAGTTTGCCTTGTTTATCAAACATCATGACAATGCCAAACCACTGATTGCTTTTTTCAGCGGCAATTCCATAAAGAATGGTTCCCTGCGGGCATTCTATAAAATTAGAATTTTCACAGTATAGGCTGTGGTTTACAGTAGTACTCCAAAGCAATGTTTGACCATTGTATTTTTTAATATTGGTTTTTTGGTACTTTTCATTGATTGCTTTAGAAGAATCTTCAATGATGTAGTGTATGCCATTGTTCAATGTTGGAGAAGTATTCTGGAATGCATTGCGGCAGTTCCAGAAATTTTCTAAATCCTGCTGATTTTTCGTTCCTAAATCGACAGAATAGAGTTCTGTTGAAATCGTATTCAATATTTCAATAGTTTTCTCGTAGGAAAAAGTCTTTAATGTGATATCTTTATATACTGCCTTAATATCGGAACGGGATAACCCTTCCGTGGGTAAATCATATTCTTCAAAAAAAGCAATGGCTTGTTGGTATTCCCTTGCTTCTGCCCACACTGCATAGCCGGTAAGACCGCCGATCATCAGTATTACAGACATGCAAACGGTAAGGATACGTTTTTTATTCAAATACATTTTGGGATTATTTTGCTCCTCTATTTTCAGCATAATGTTGTGATAAACGGCTTCTTTGTCTATGATGTGGTTTTCATACATTTGTTTTATTTGCTCTTTATTCATGGTTCTGCTCCTTTCTTCGGATTTCATCAAGCGTCCGATACAATTTATGTTTGACTTTGGAAAGGCCGTAACCTGTTTCAGCGGCAATTTCTGAAAGCGTCAGTTCCTCATAGAAATAGAGATAAAAAATCTTTCTCACATCAGCAGAGTATGTACTGATGATGTCCCAGAGCCGCTCTGTTTCCAACTTTTTCAGAACATAATGTTCCAACGTTTGCGTACAAATATCCTGACGGTCTGTAACAGAATATTCTTCACCATCTGCATTTTTGTTTATGAGTGGGATGAAAATTTTAATTTTATCCTTTAAGGAATAATGACGGTAAACCTTACGCTTTGCAATTTTTAACAGCAGTGCCAGGTTATTGTTTACATAGTTTGTTCCTTTTTTTGAGAGCAGTTTATAAAAATCAAGATAAGTTTCCTGCAAAATGTCCGGTATAACATCAATATCAGAGCAGTGCAGGGCGATATATTTTCTGATATGAGAAAAGGTATCTTCATATATTTGGTCAAATTCTATTATGCAAACATCCGGATTGTTTGAATAATTCAGCACTTTCTCACCTCCGTTCAATAAAGCAGTGCCATGCAGGAAGAAAAAAGTTCCAGTAAAAACAATATTTTTTTCTCTTCATAAAAAATGTTCAGCCAACAGAAAAAATGAAAAGGGCAGGGATTGCAAAATCCCTGCCGCAGATGTTAAATGTTTTCTGTTTAGCGCGGTTCCTGCCACTCCATATAACGCTGGAGCATATCGTTAAATTGCTCGCCGTTAATGGAATGCAAATCATCATCAGACGCACGGCCGGCGTGGACTTCTGCCGGTTCCCGGTGATAATCAGGGTGGTCGTAATCCTGCTCAATTTTGCCATCCTTAATCCGTATGGTTCGGTTAGCTGTTTCTGCTATGGTATTATCGTGGGTAATCAATACAACGGTGCGCCCTTCACGGTTCAAGTTGGTTAATATTTCCATTACTTCAATACCGGCCTTTGTGTCAAGGTTGCCGGTTGGTTCGTCTGCAAGAATCAACGGGGGGGCAGCGGCAATCGCCCTTGCAATGGCAACACGCTGCTGCTGACCGCCGGACATTTCAGCAGGCTTATGGTGCAAACGGTTCGCAAGACCTACCTTTTGCAGGGCTGATACAGCAAGCTCTGTGCGTTCTTCTTTGCCCATACCGCGGTAAATTAACGGGAGTTCTACATTTTCCAATGCGTCCAAATTGGAAATCAGGTTAAAGCCCTGAAAAATAAAGCCGATTTCCCTGTTGCGGATTTCAGAAAGCCTGTTGTCTGTGAGGGAAGAAACGTCTTCACCGTTCAAAATATATTTGCCGTGGGTAGGCGTATCCAAACAGCCGATAATATTCATTAGTGTAGATTTTCCCGAGCCGGACTGGCCGATAATGGAAACAAATTCCCCTTCCTCAATTTGCAGACTGATTCCATCCAAAGCGCGGACCTCGTTCGGGCCGGGTTTATATATTTTGTAAATTTCTTTTAAATCAATTAACATACGCCGCCTCCCAGTTATCATCTGTACTTTTCATAGTATGCCCTGTGGGTGTGAAAAGTCAAGCTGTAAAATGTAAATATTAAAATTTTTCTTTTCTGCAATCTAAGAAACCGGTAGTTTTTTAGAGGAAAAATATCAGCATGTGTTGTGCCAAAGGAAGCATATTTATAATTTTGTAAAACGGCACATATTATTTTCATTTTCCTTACGGTTTTCGGGCTTTTTTTCAGTATGGTATGCATATAATGGTAAGAGAATTAACGAGAGATTTAATCACGTGATTGTTGTTGCTGTCAGCCGATGAAATGAAAGCCGGGAGGGAACTGAAAAATTGGGAAAATTCAGTGCAAAAAAGAATTATCAATACAATCGAGGTATTCACGTGGACGGAGTAATCAGCGCACAATATGCAAGACCTGTCTGCGATATGCATTATGGTTTTGCCGGAACACGCAGGCATGGAAGCGGATGGGTCAGCGTTTATAACGTGCTGTGGCTTTTAACAAGGAATGTCAGCCCCGCAAAGGTGATACGTTCCCTTGAAAACATCGGCGGCCCGGTTCTGGGCGGTTTTTGGGGTACAAAATTGAGGGATTTAATTTCAGTGTTGAGTGAATATGGTTATTCCAGTCAAATTTATTTTCCGGGAGACGGTGATCGGGGGATATTTCCTGTAGGTGCAACGGGTATTTTGGTTTACCGCACCACGCGGTGGCTGGGAGAAAACCGTTATGTCGCTTTTCGCAAACTTGAAGAAAATTCCTTTGAATTTTTCAATCCGGCGTCTCGTGAACGTTCCCTGGAAGCCTTTTTAAACAGGCAGAAAGCACAGCACGGTGCAAAAGCGATTATCATCCGAAAGCCTGTATCTGTGCCGGACACGGAGATTACCATGCGTTTGAGCGCAGTACGCCGGACATTTTAGTATATCGGTACATAAAGACGAAGAAACAGTGTTAAAACAGGTATTGTATAATATTTTGAACTGTGCGGGAAATCCCATATAGGAATATTGGGTTTGTTTTTCAATTCAGCCATCCATATTATTTTGCAATTTTTATCATTTTTGCAAAACTTGATTTGTTTTAAAGTAATTTCATAGAAAATATTGACATTCATACCCAAAAATACTATAATATAAAAACATCTCCATGAGGGAGTAGCGAGCGCACAAAAAGCGTAGCAAGTCAACATCCTGATTGATTTTCTAATCTGGCTTGTTTTAAATTGCGAGACTCATGTATAACTGCTGAGCTATACATAAGTCTTTTATTTTTTAATAAAATTAAGACCCAAGCATAGCTTTTCGGTTATGCTTGGGTTTTTTATTTTAATAGGAGGAAAAATAAAATGTGAAATTTGTGTTTTAATAAGGTTCTGTTTAGTGCAGGTTTTTGCCTTCTCTTGATATTTACGGCAAAAACTTACACGATGAAAGCTAAGTGTTGAAGTCAGCATTTTTAATTTGAGAAATCAAAAGCAGCGAACGAATTATATTATCTGACAATTGCTGGTTTACGGCTTTCATATACAGCTTTTATTGGTAAAAGTTTGCATGTGAAGCATGAACGAGATGAAAATAAGCTTCGTTGTGAATAGATGGAGCGACTGCTTTGGATATGATTTGAAAAGGAGACTTTTTTCATGAGATATTATTGTGAAAACAAAGAAGAAGTATTGAAAGAACTTGGTTCATTTGAACACGGCCTTAGCCGGGAAGAAGCGCAAAGCCGCCTTATGAAAAACAGTAAAAATCGTCTGGTAGCTGAAAAAGGGAAATCGCTAATCCGCCGTTTTTTTGAACAGCTTGCCGATCCAATGATTATTATTCTGCTGATAGCTGCCGCTATCAGCGGTGTGCTGGCTGTTATTGAAAACGATAGCTTTGCAGATGTTATTATCATCCTTACTGTCGTTATTGTTAACGCTGTTTTGGGGGTATATCAGGAAAGCAAAGCAGAAAAGGCAATTGAAGCCCTGCAGGAAATGTCGGCGGCTACCTCTAAAGTACTGCGTGACGGAAAAGTGCAGATAATTCATAGTGAAGATTTGGTGGTAGGGGATATTATCCTTTTAGAATCAGGAGACGCTGTTCCTGCTGACGCCCGAATTCTGGAAAATGCCAGCCTTAAGGTTGAAGAGGCGGCGCTTACCGGAGAATCTGTTCCTGTGACAAAATTTATTGAAATTATCAATCTGGCAGACGGTGCAAAGGATGTTCCTCTTGGCGACCGTAAGAATATGCTTTATATGGGCAGTACTGTAGTTTACGGCAGAGGAAAGGCTGTTATTACTGCTACTGGTATGAATACCGAAATGGGTAAAATTGCAGCTGCGCTGCAAAAAGCGCAAGACAGCAAAACGCCCCTTCAGGTTAAACTTGACCAGCTTTCTAAAATCCTGACGTGGCTTATTCTTGGTATTTGTATTATTGTATTTGCTGTGCAGCTTATCAAGGCAGGGAATTTTAATTTTGAATTTGCGCTTAATTCATTTATGATTGCGGTCTCCCTGGCAGTTGCCGCTATCCCTGAAGGGCTTGCCGCCGTTGTAACTGTTGTGCTTTCTATGGGCGTAACAAATATGTCAAAGCGCAACGCAATTATTCGCCGGTTAACGGCTGTGGAAACGCTCGGATGCGCTCAGATCATTTGTTCTGATAAAACCGGCACCCTAACGCAGAACAAAATGACGGTTGTAGACTTTTTCGGGGAAGATGAGCAGTTGACTGCATCAGCTATGGCTCTTTGCAATGACGCAGAACTAGACGCGGATGGTAATATTACCGGCGAACCGACAGAGGCAGCGTTGGTTGCTTGGGCCGATAAGCTTGGAATAAACAAGCCCAGCCTTAAAGCGAAGTTGGAAAGATGCGGCGAAGCTCCTTTTGATTCCGGCAGAAAAATGATGTCTACGGTGCATAAAACAAATGACAGATATGTGCAATACACAAAAGGCGCTCCTGACGTCATTATACAAAAATGTGCGTATTACCTTAAAAACGGTAAAGCTATGCCTATGACAAAGGAATATGCCGGCCAAATTCTTGCCGCCAACAAGGCGATGGCAGATAAGGCTTTGCGAGTCCTCGCCTGCGCTGAACGGGTATGGGACAAAGCTCCGGAGCGATATGAAGCGGATTATCTGGAACAGGAACTTTGTTTTACCGGCCTGTGTGGAATGATAGACCCGGTACGCCCTGAGGTGAAAGACGCTATTATTGAATGCAGGGAAGCGGGTATCCGCCCCATAATGATTACAGGCGATCATATTGATACCGCTGTTGCAATCGCAAAGGAGCTGGGAATCCTCACAGAGGATGCTTGCGCGATTACAGGTTCGCAGCTTAATGATATGAACGATGAAGAATTTGAGCAAAAATTCCAGAGTATCAGCGTATACGCCCGTGTTCAGCCGGAGCATAAAACCCGGATTGTAAATGCATGGAAATCGGCCGGATATGTTACTGCAATGACCGGTGACGGCGTAAATGACGCACCTTCAATTAAGGCGGCGGATATTGGTATTGGGATGGGGATAACCGGAACAGATGTAACCAAAAATGTTGCCGATATGGTGTTAGCAGATGATAATTTTGCCACAATTGTTGGCGCTGTTGAGGAAGGACGCCGTATCTACGATAATATCCGCAAGGCAATTCAGTTTCTGCTGGGTTCCAATATGAGTGAAGTTCTCAGTATTTTCTTTGCCACTTTGATGGGCTTTACCATCTTAAAACCGGTTCATTTATTATGGATTAACCTTGTTACAGACTGTTTTCCGGCGCTTGCGCTTGGCATGGAAAAAGCAGAGCCGAATATTATGCGGCGTAAGCCCCGTAAAACAAAAGCAGGCATCTTTGCCAACGGTATGGGATTTGACATAGCATATCAAGGCGTTTTAGTCACGGCTCTTGTTTTGATTTCTTATTTCATCGGACATTTTATGGAAACCGGGACTTGGGCAATTACCAATAGTGCGGACGGTACGACAATGGCTTTCCTGACCATGTCTATGGCTGAAATCTTCCATAGCCTGAATATGCGCTCCCAGCGTGAAAGTATATTCAAGTTGGGTTCTCAGAATAAAGCGCTGCTTTTTGCAGCGATTGGTTCTTTCTTTGCTACTACACTTGTCTGTGAAATTCCGTTTCTTGCCGAAGCATTTGAATTTACCAGTGTGGAATTCAGCGAATATATGGTAGCGATTTTGCTTGGTGCGCTTGTAATTCCGATTGTTGAAGTTGTTAAGTTGATTCAAAGAAAAGCGGCAAAAACAAATCCATAAATTTTGCGCAAAAAGGCGCCACGATTGTGGCGCCTTTCCGATATTCCCAAAAACAGCAATGAATGCGGGTGTTGGTTATTCTATTGTTCCAAGGCTTTTGGCTTTTAAATATGCATTGATAAACCCATCGATATCTCCATCCATAACAGCGTTGATATTGCCTATTTCAAATCCGGTGCGGTGGTCTTTTGCGAGTGTGTAGGGCATGAATACGTAGGAACGTATTTGGTTGCCCCAGCCAATATCTTTCTGGTCGCCTTTAATATCTTCAATTTTGTCTAAATGTTCTCGTTCTTTGATTTCCATTAATTTGGATTTCAGCATTTTCATCGCCATTTCACGGTTCTGATGCTGGCTTCGCTCATTCTGGCAGGCAACGATAATGCCTGTTGGGATATGGGTAATGCGGATTGCGGATTCTGTTTTATTAACGTGCTGTCCGCCTGCACCGCTGGAACGATAGGTATCAACTTTTAAATCATCTGGGCTGATTTCAATTTCCACATCGTCATTGATTTCAGGCATAACTTCTACAGAAGCAAAAGAAGTGTGCCTGCGTCCGGAGGAATCAAAAGGCGATACCCGCACAAGGCGGTGCACGCCGGTTTCCCCTTTCAGGTAGCCGTATGCGTTGATACCCTCAACGCGGATTGTTGCAGATTTTAAGCCGGCTTCTTCACCGTCAAGATAATCCAATGTGGAAACTTTAAAGCCATGACGGTCACCCCAGCGTCCGTACATACGGAACAGCATAAGCGCCCAATCCTGCGCTTCCGTTCCGCCTGCACCTGCGTGGAAAGTCAGCATACAGTTATTTGCATCATATTCCCCGTTTAAAAGTGTGGCAAGTTTTTGTTTTTCAAGTTCTGCTTCTACAGCTTCAATCTGCCCTGTGCATTCATCCAGCAGGCTCAGGTCTTCATCTTCGTTGGCAAGTTCAACCATCATCAGCGCGTCATCATAGGCGCTTTTCAGAGCCTCATAGGAGGCAATCCGGTTTTTCAATGCACTGGTGCGCTGTAAAACTTTCTGGGAATTTTCCAAATCATCCCAGAAACCTGGTGCAGCGGATTGTGTTTCCAGTTCGTTTACTTCTTCTTTCATTTTATCCAGACCCAGCGCGTCCGCAAGGTCTTTTACGGAATCTTCAGATTCCAGCAGGCGTAACCGAAGTTCTTCAAATTGCAGCATATTTTTCCATCCCTGTTTTATAATCTGCTTTCAATTATAGAGAACTTGCGCCGCGAAGTAAAGTTTTTTTTGACATTTGAGCGCATTCAAGGGAATGTTTTGAAAACTTGTGGAAAATCCGTTGAAATTTTTTCTGGAATTCGGTACAATGATAGAATCATAATGTTAAAATCGGCCTGAATTTAAGGAGGCTTAAAGAATATGCCAAGGTATGACCATAATAAATGTGACGGATGCGGCAGGGAGTTTACGCCAAATGACGATATTGTTGTTTGCCCTGTTTGCGGGTCGCCTCAGCACAGGGATTGCTGGAATCAAAATCATGCATGTGTTAATGCACACAGGCATGAGGAAGGTTTTGTATGGAAGGATGAATCACCGCAGGAGGGTGAATCGCGAAGCAGTTCCGATAGCGGTAATCCATCCGTAGTTTGTCCCCGATGCGGGGAAAAGAACGGCGAGGGAACATTGTTCTGCCCGCGCTGCGGACAGCCGTTAAGTACAAATGCAAACCAGCAGAATAACCCTTATGGGCAGACTTCGCCCTTTGGCGGCGCGCCTTTCGGCGGATTCCCATATGGCGGTGCAAATCCCAATATGCAGGGGAATCCCTATAGCGGCGGACCTTTTGGCGCACCTCCGTTTTTTAACCCTTATGGGGGAGTATCGCCGGAGGATAAAATTGATGACATCCCTGTGCCTGAAGTAGCGCAGGCGGTGCAGGTAAATTCTCAATTCTATCTGCCGCGGTTTAAAAAAATGGAAAAAGGACATAAAATCGGCTGGAACTGGGGCGCGTTTGTTTTTGGATATATGTGGTATTTTTACCGCAAAAATTATGTAGCAGGTCTTATTTATGCATTAGTTCAGATTTTGTTTTCCGTTATTGTTTCAGACCCTATGAATGAATATCAAGGACTTTTATATCAGGCAATGGGTTCTTCGGCAACAGACAGTCTGGTGGCTTCTATCAGTGCACTGCTTCCGACGATGATGATTATTAGTTTGGTTTCTATACTTATCCGGGTTGCTTTTACTTTAATTGCAAATTATGTTTATAAACTAAAAGTGATGCGAATTATACGGGATGCAAAAGCGCAGACGCAGGATGCGGAGGAGTATCAGGAACGGGTACAAAGAAAAGGCGGAGCGAATTTTCTGTTTGGCGGTTTGTCTTATATTGGATTACTAATATTGGCCTACTTAATGATGGCTGTGGTCCAGATGATTATATAATTAAAGAGAAATAATTACAGGGGGAGTTTAACTTGAAAATCAGAAAGGCAATTATACCTGCGGCAGGGCTTGGAACCCGTGTGCTTCCGGCTTCGAAGGCAATGCCGAAAGAAATGCTTCCAATTGTCGATAAACCGGCAATTCAATATATAGTGGAAGAAGCGGTTGCAGCAGGCATTGAGGATATTCTTATCATCACAAACCGCGGGAAGGGCATTATTGAAGAACATTTTGATTATGCCTATGAGCTTGAGGACAAGCTGCAGAAATCCGGCAAAACAAAAATGCTGGAAGAAGTGCGGAAATCTGCCGAGCTTGCAAATATTTATTTTCTGCGCCAAAAAGTTACTAAGGGTTTGGGGCATGCAGTGCTTTGTGCAAGACAGTTTGTTGGCAATGAACCTTTTGCTGTTTTGTATGGTGACGATGTGATTATTTCTGAGGACCCGGTAACAGGTCAGCTGATTCGTGCTTATGAAGAATTCGGCTGCGGCGCGGTAGGCGTAAAAGAAGTTCCGCGTGAAGATATTTATAAATACAGTTCTTTGAAAGTAGAGCCTCAGCGTGATAATATCATGCTCTGCACGGATATGATTGAAAAGCCACAGCCCGGACAGGAAATGTCCTTGTATTCTATATTAGGCCGCTGTGTTCTCCCGCCGGAAATTTTTGATATTCTTGAAAATACCAAACCGGGTGCGGGCGGGGAAATTCAGCTAACGGACGCAATGGTTGAGCTTGCGCGCAGAGACGGCGTTATGGCTGTTGATTTTGTAGGCAAGCGTTATGATATGGGCAATAAATTCGGCATGCTTCAGGCGATTTGTGAGGTTGCACTCAGCCACCCTGAGGTTAAGGATGATTTTGCAGAGTATGTAAAACAGCTTGCGAAAAAACTTTAAGAGGTAAAAAGCCGGACAAGTTATTGACTTGCCGGTTTTTTCCTGATATAATTAAACACTGCCGTGGATAATTTTACTGTTCCCGGCTATCCTTGCTCCTGCGGTGCGCAGGGGCCAACAGACCAGAAGGAGGTGCTACAAGATGTCTATTCAAAACCAGTATGAAACCGTTTTGATTTTCTCCGTGAAAAACAGCGAAGATGAAGCAAAAAACCTGCTCCAGAGATTCAAGAGCATGATTGAGGAAAACGGCACTCTTGACAGCGTTGACGAGTGGGGCAAGCGCAGACTTGCTTACCCGATTAACGATGAAACAGAGGGCTACTATGCTCTGGTGAATTACACGGCTGCGCCGGAATTCCCGGCAGAGCTGGATCGTGTCCTGAAAATTACAGACGGCGTTCTCCGTTCTTTGATCGTGAAGAAAGGAAACTAAGGAGGGACACCGATGCTGAATACAGCGATACTGATGGGCAGGCTCACTGCAGACCCTGAGCTTAGGCATACCCCGCAGGGGATTTCCGTAACACGTTTTACCGTTGCAGTTGATCGCTCTTATCAAAAGGCGGGAACAGAACGTCAGACAGATTTTATTGACGTTGTCTGCTGGCGTCAGACTGCAGAGTTTGTTACCCGCTATTTCCGCAAGGGTTCTATGATTGCCGTAGAGGGTTCAATCCAGACCGGCAGTTATGAAAAGGACGGCATTCGCCGCAGAACCTTTGAAGTAGTTGCGAATAATGTAAGCTTTTGCGGTGAAAAACGTGATTCCGGTAATGCAATGCCTGGTTACGGTGCGGTTCCAACCGCGCAGGGTGCGTCTTACGCGAGCGCTGATACCGGCGATTTTGAAGAAATTACCGGTGATGACGATTTGCCGTTCTAAGCTTTCGGCACATATTA
The DNA here is from genome assembly GCA_934546985.1 of uncultured Eubacteriales bacterium. Taxonomy (GTDB): domain Bacteria; phylum Bacillota; class Clostridia; order Oscillospirales; family Acutalibacteraceae; genus CAKTEE01. The sequence goes on along the minus strand of CAKTEE010000003.1, from coordinate 49,748 downwards.
AATAAGGAGGAAATGCATCATGGCATATGAGAGAAACGACCGCGCCGGCGGACGCGGCAGAAAAGGCCGCAAGAAAGTTTGCGCTTTCTGTGTTGACAAGGTCGAATACATTGATTATAAGGATCTGCCAAGACTGCGCAGATTTATCTCTGAGCGGGCAAAAATCCTTCCAAGACGTGTAACAGGTACTTGTGCACGTCACCAGAGGGAACTGACCACCGCAATTAAGCGTGCGCGTCACATTGCTCTTCTGCCTTACGTTGCGGATTAATTCCGTAAACTGATTGAAAATTCAGGTTCAGGAGGAATTATTCGGTTCCTCCTGAATTTAGATTTTGTTTTAGTTGCCCTATTGATTACCAATTTGTATTGAAATATAACTATGTCTCCGTAGCTCAGCTGGATAGAGCGTTCGCCTCCTAAGCGAAAGGCCGTGAGTTCGAATCTCGCCGGGGACGCCATTAAACGGATACCGAAAGATGTATCTTTCAAAAACCCCGGTGTTATCGGGGTTTTTTATTGTTTAAAGAGTGGTTTTCGTTAGTTTGAATATAATGTAATTCTAAAGCTAAATATTTTAAGAAGCAAGACATTGTCTTGCTTCTTTCTTTATATTGTGACATAATATACCAAAAAGGGTTGATGTATTGTAGAATCAAAAGTTTTTTATAAATATTGTGATGTTAACGATTCTTTTATTTTAAAAACGATTTTTGGATAACCTGGGACCATAAATACAATAATTTAAACCACACTGTTAAAACAGATTCTTCAAGGGTAAGGTTTCATAAAGAAGTTAAGGGCAAGACAGACCGTAATGGTTTATCTTGCCCTTTTATACTGTGTAACCCACTATGACACTTTCGGGAAAAGTGTCGTGTGAGAGATTAATAAAATGGAGGTTGTCTTTTTAAAACTTTGATTTTTCGTAATTATAGGGAATGCTTGTACCGACAACAACATCTTCAATCTTTTCGATTATCAGCCAATCGTCCATGTTTCCTTGATGGTCAAAAGCAAGCGGGGTTATTTCTTCAACATTTTCAAATGCCACCAAGCACAGACACTTCTTATGCCACCGTATCTTCTGTTTATCTGATAAGTTTAACTTACTTTGATTATCTGCAAGAGCTTTTGTGATTTCTTCATCAGATAGTTTCACAAAATTTTGAACCTCTTTTACAATAGCTGTTGCCGTTATTAAAGCGCTTCCCTTTTCCATAAAATAAAGACGCTCTCCCTCAAAAACCCGGCTATGGGGAATTTTCCTTCCTGCTGCTCCACGCACAACCATTGTCTTTGTTCCTGCTAAAATCTTATCCAGCACCTTTTCACCTTTCTTGCCAACGTTGTCACAATACACTAAATGTACCATTTCAATACCCCTCCGAATTTTGATTTTTTCTATCATAGTTTCTCGGTAAGGTTTACTCTGCCGATGAATCCATTATAAAACAACGCCCACCGAAAAGCAATTTCTTTTCAGCGGGTGCGAACTTCCTTAAGGCTGGTCGCCCAAGGGTGGATTTTTATTTTAAGCATACTATATGTAATCCGAAAAAGTATGTTCAGAAATACAGTAAGGAAAAATGGAATTTATAAAGACTAACAAATTTTATGAATGATAAAAAAGATGGTTTGGCATTTCTTTATCCGTATAAAGGATAGAACTGATTTTTGATTGTTGGCTGCACACTGACAAAAAGCTTTATTTTTATGAGTGCCGGTTAAAAATACCGGCAACGAAAGCAATTTATTGTTGAAATCATTTGTGTGAAGAGCAGCAATGGATAATTTGACGTTTTACGTGATTTCGAGTTTTTACTGAAAATTAAAAAATTTTTTTACGTGATCTTTTTTATTCGCGGATTGTGCTGGTGTAGATATAATGTGAATAACTATTGCTGAAAATAATATAACAGAGAAAATACTAAATATTACAGTATATGCATTAACGTTAAGGCGGAATATTATTAAAATGTCAAAAAATGCAAGACTTTGCCCAGTTCTTAAGTGAAAACTTGTGCTTCTCATTGTGAGTTTTTTGAAATATAAATAGTTATAGAAAGGGATAACCGGGTGATTCATATCTTTCGTAGTTTTAAAGATAAAAAACGAACGGGCGATAGTAACAAAAGCCAAATTACTGCCTATAAATGATTTGATTGGAAAATGAAAACCCATGAGATTTATTTGTACTTCGTAAATTTCTATGATATAATATTTTCAATAAAATAGAATCAGAATGTTGATAACAGACTGATGTGCAGTGGCTGAGGATGTGTAAAATGTCTACGATAAAAGATGCAAAACGTCTGGTGGTCAAGATTGGAACATCAACTTTGACCTATGAGACGGGAAAAACCAATATACGCCGTATGGCGAAGCTGGCTTCTGTTTTATCTGATTTGCAGAATGCAGGCAAAGAGATTATCCTTGTCAGTTCCGGCGCAATTGGTGTCGGCGTTGGGCGGCTTGGGTTAAAAGAACGTCCGGTTACCACAAAAGGCAGGCAGGCGCTTGCGGCAGTAGGACAGTGTGAGCTAATGTTTTTATATGATAAACTATTTAGTGAATATGGTCATACGGTGGCGCAGCTTTTGCTGACGAAGGATGATGTGGATGACCCCATCCGCCGTGAGAATTTAACCAATACTTTTGATCAGCTTTTGGAATACGGCGTTATCCCGGTGGTAAATGAGAATGACAGCGTTGCCGTAGAAGAAATTGTTTTCGGAGACAATGATTCGCTTTCCGCGTTTGTGGCATGCCTTGTGAATGCAGATGCCCTCGTTATGCTGACGGATATTGACGGACTTTATGAAAAAGATCCGAGGGTAGATCCGGAAGCAAGACTGATTCCTGTGGTACATAAAATCGATGATACAATTCGTGCCCTTGCAGGAGGAAGAGGCTCTACCCGTGGCACAGGGGGTATGATTACAAAAATATACGCCGCAGAACTTGCAAACGGTGCAGGAATTCCGGCGGTGATTATGAACGGCAGTGACCCGACGGACCTCTATAAACTTGTAGACGGACGTCAGGTTGGTACCATTTTTGTTGCAGAGGAGGAAACAAAATGACAGTGATAGAACAAATGGGAGTTAATGCGAAGCAGGCGGCGCGCGTACTTGCCGCACTTTCCAGCAAACAAAAGGATGATGCGCTGAATGCGGCTGCGGATGCATTGACAGAACATCAGGAGGAAATTCTGCGAGAAAACCGGATTGATTTAGAAAATGCAGAGAAGGCAGGGCTTAGTGCGGCAATGCAGGATCGTCTGCGCCTGACACCGGAGCGGATTCAGGGGATGGCGGATGGAATCCGTGAGGTAATGGCGCTTGCAGACCCAATCGGCAAGGTAATGGATGGTACTGTGCGTCCGAATGGTTTGCAGATTGATAAAGTTCGCGTACCTCTCGGCGTTATCGGTATTATTTTTGAATCCCGCCCGAATGTTACTGCGGACGCGGCGGCACTTTGCCTGAAATCGGGCAATGCGGTTATTTTGCGCGGAGGAAAAGAAGCAATTCATTCTAATATAGTGATTGCACAAATTATGCGTCAGGCAATAGAAAGGGCAGGTTTGCCAAAGAATGCGATTCAGCTTGTGGAAGATACCACAAGGAAATCTTCTGAAGAAATGATGAAACTTCAGGCTCTGGACGTACTGATTCCCCGCGGCGGCGCAGGGCTGATTCGTGCGGTGGTAGAAAATGCGTCAGTTCCGGTCATTGAAACCGGAGCGGGTAACTGCCATGTTTATGTTGATAAGGATGCCGACTGCGATATGGCGGCGGATATTATTTTTAATGCGAAAACTTCCCGCCCGTCTGTTTGCAATGCAATCGAAACCATTCTGGTGCATAAAGATATTGCGGAAAAGGTATTGCCGGTTATCAAGGCACGTCTGGATGAAAAATCTGTTGTTCTGCATGGTGATGAGCGTACCTGCGCAATTTTAGAGGAGATTATTCCGGCGACAGATAAAGATTGGGCGGCGGAATATCTCAGTTATGATCTTGCTGTGCGTGTTGTTAACAGCATTGAACAGGCGGAGGACCATATTGCAAAATACAGTACCGGGCACAGCGAGTGTATTGTAACGGAAAATTATGCGGCGGCACAGCGTTTTCTGCGGGAAGTAGATGCGGCGGCAGTTTATGTGAATGCTTCTACCCGTTTTACAGACGGTGGCCAGTTTGGGCTTGGTGCAGAAATCGGAATTTCTACCCAAAAACTGCATGCGCGCGGTCCAATGGGGTTGAATGAGTTAACTTCTATGAAATATCTGATTCGCGGCAGTGGTCAGATTCGCTGAAATAAAAAAGAAGTGAAACGGTATCTGTAAAAAAATTGCAGATACCGTTTTATCATATGGAATGTAATAATTTATAAAAAGCAAAGTTGATAAAAAAGTGCATTGTTTGCAGAAGAAAAAGGAGGTATGAACGGGTGGAATACAGAAGAGCGCTTTTGTCTGATACAGAACAAATCACAGAATTGGTGCAGAATACGATTGGTGCGGTTTATCCCAAGTATTATTCAAAAGAAGCTGTTAATTTTTTCTGTTCTCTCCATTGCAAAGAAAGAATTTTGGACGATGTAAAACAGGGCAGTGTATGGGTGTTGATGGAAAATAACAAGATTATTGGCACTGGAAGCTGTGAAAAGAACCATATTACCCGTGTTTATGTTTTGCCGCAGTATCAACGGCGGGGATATGGCAGTTATATCATGCAAAAGTTAGAAGAAGTAATTGCTCAAAATTATAAAAAAGCAGTTTTGGATGCTTCTTTGCCGGCATGCAGGATGTATGAAAAGAGAGGGTATCGAACCGCAGAACATCGGCAATGGCCGCTTGAAAACGATGCTGTTTTGGTTTATGAGGTTATGGAAAAAGCTTGTACTTAAATTTGGGTGAAGTGAACTATGATGGAAAGTTTTTTATTTCTGAAATGAATACGGATAATGGAGAAGCTGATGAACAGACGGTTTTTTGTTATCACCAGAATGGATATATACTTTGAGCGGAATATGACAATGAGAAAAACTTGCTTGGTGCAGTATCTATTTGGAGAGAATTGAATTTTCATTATCATCAGATAAACGGGGAAGGACAGGTACAAATTAGCAAGCACCATAGTATTCCGGAAATTTTGAGTAATGGAAAACTGAAATTGTATGAAAAATGGCAGTGGCTTAATGGGACAGATTTTTCAGTTCTTCTATTCTTAATTGAAAAATGAGAAGCATATTTTGATATTGACATGGTAACAGGAGGCGCTAATGAACAGCGCCTCCTGTTTTGCATAGATTTATTTGCTTGGTGCGGTTATCCCATATTTTTGCAGAAGCTGATCAGTAATACATGCCGCCTTGATGGTGTGGTCAAGAGGAATAATATCACTTTGTATCAGGTTTTTGTTCAGGCATTCCACTACATGGGAAATTTCGTATTTAAACGACTGATTGTCATTTTCGTGATGATAATCCGATGCCATCGGAAAATTGTCAATATATAGAAAAGCATGCGGGTCAAAAGAAAAATTTTCAATGTATATATATCCTTTTTCGCCGTAAATGCGCGCTTGGTTAACTCCGGAATAATCAATCCCACAAGAGAGGGAGGCAATAGCGCCGTTTTCGTATTGCAGGGTGTAAACTGCAGCCCCGTCTACGCCGGTTGCAGTTGTTCGTATAACGCCGTTAATAGAAACCGGTTCAAAACCTAAGACTTGCCCTGCAAAGAAAGTGGTGTAAACACCAAGGTCTAAAAGGCATCCGCCGCCTAATGCAGGGTTCAGCAGGCGTCCTTCTTTTCCAAGGGAATCCATAAATGCAAATTCAGCCGTTACCATACGGATGTTTCCAATGCGCTGGTCCAGAATCCATTGCTTAACGGTTTGATAAACCGGAAGAAATGAAGTCCAGATGCCTTCCATCAGGAATACGCCTTTCTCCTGCGCGAGTGATGCGCACTCTTTTGCCTGTTCAACGTTCATTCCCAAAGGTTTTTCACATAAAACTGCTTTTCCTGCAAGAAGCGCTGCCTTTACCCATTCGGTGTGGTGGGGGTGAATGGTTGCAATATATACTGCGTCAATATCCGTGTCCTGCAATAATTCCTGATAACTTCCGTATGCTTTGGGAATATTATACATCGCGGCGAATTTCTGAGCTTTTGCAAGGGTACGGGCCGCAACAGCGATAATTTCACTGCCATGAACCAATGCGTTAGAGTTTGCAAATTTATGCGCGATATTTGCAGCGGAAAGAATTCCCCATCGAATGGTTTTATTCATGGATAACGGCTCCTTTATTCATCAATTAATATTGCGCCGATTAAAGTATTGGAAAGCAAAAAACCTTCTTTTGTAAAACGGATTCCAGTATCATCTGCATACAGAAGCCCTCTTTCAGCAAAAGGGATGCACCTGCTGTAAAATGCTGCGGGTATGGGATGACCAAACCGTTCCTGTACAAGCCTGTTTTCAAGTCCTTTTGCCAGACGCAGGCGGAGCATGGCATATTCTTCAAAACTGCCGCCGTCACCGTCCGGGATGGGAAGTAAGCTGCCGTCTAAAAATTGCTGCAGGCTGCGCGGGTAATAAAAACGTTGACAACCTAAGAAGGAATGTGCTGAGGGGCCAATACCCAAATATTCCTCCCCGTTCCAATACTTTATATTATGTCGGCTTTCATATCCGGGCAGAGAAAAATTTGAGATTTCATATTGCTGAAACCCTGCTTTTTCCAGCAGACTACAGGTTTCCAGATAGTAATCGCACACCATATCTTCTTCCGGCAGGTTCAATTGTTGTTTTTTTTGAAAGAATGGAGTGCCTTCTTCGATTTTTAAAAGGTAAGCAGAAACGTGTGTAACTCCTGCATGAACGCAGAAATCGATGGATGTTTTCAGAGAATCCATGTTCTGCCCGGGAATACCAAGCATTAAATCAAGGGAAATATTTTTGATTCCGGCTGTCCGTGCGGTTTGGATGCCTTGCAGTACATCCTGTGCAGATGCTTTTCTACCGAGGGCGCGGCGTTCGTCATTGATTGCAGATTGCAGACCGAAACTGACGCGGTTAACGCCGGCAGATACAGCCGCAGGCAAAAGAATATCCATAGGGTTGGAAGGATTGCACTCCAATGTAATTTCCGCGTGTTCTAATCCAAAAGCATTTTGGGCGGTTTTTATAATTTGGCTGATGTTTTCCCCTCCCAACAGAGACGGTGTGCCGCCGCCAAAATAAAGGGTATCTGCCGGACGCATTAATCTGGTTCCCCATCGGCGGAGTTCTTTACACACCTTTTGCGTATATTGACTGTATGTGTCTGAATCTGACGATAAAGAATAAAAATCGCAGTATGGGCATTTGCCCTGACAGAACGGCACATGAATATATAACCCGATTGCTTGCACAATAACTTCCTCCAGTTTCAGCAAAGCTTTATTTCTATGCTTATTATACAGCGGTTATGGATGCCGGGCAATGAAAATCGGCAGAACTGCCGGAAGAAATAAAACAGAGGAATTTATCAGGCGTTTTTTCTGTGCATGTGTTATAATAGAAATAATAGTTTCGGATGGGAATGATTGTGGTGAAACAACGGGGAATTAAAATAGAAAAGCGGCCCATGTGGTTTTCTGATATGCCGGGAACAGCAGAGATGCTTGCAGAGAAGGCACAGGAGGGTTGGCTGGTAACCGGTTTGGAAACAGTGAAAGGGGAGTTTACTTTCCGTAAAAGCGAACCGGAGGATTGTTTTTATTATTTTCAACCGTCAGAATCCCGGGAAAATCTGGCAGTTTATACAGACAGTGATTTTGTAAAAGTACAGGAGGGCAATGGGCTTGTCCTGTGGAAACGGAGGGAGTGTGACCCTGCCGGAATGGATAACCTGCGTAAAAATTTCCGCGGAACAACGGCGGAAGAAGAAGAGCAGTGGCTGGAGGAGCAGGCAAAAGAAGGGCGGATTTTGCTGCGTGTATCCCGTCCGGAATATACTTTTTTGCTGACTGCACCTGAACAGCAAAATTACCGTATTGTTTATGATGAAGACGTTAAAGATTATGGTACGTTTTTAAAAAAATATACAGACTGCGGATGGGAATATGTTTGGGGAAATAATGGTTATCATTATTTTAATGCACCTGCGGAAAAGCATTGTTCCGAAGAGCCTTTTGACCGAAGGCAAAACAACAGCGCATTGCTTCTGCGCAGGCAAAGGGTGTTCAATGCATTCCTTGCTTTTTCTGTGGGGCTTTTGATATTTTCGCTGATTATCACAGGAATGAATTTTTATAAATATATGGGGTTAACGGCTTTTCCTGTGCCTGATGCGCAGACACAGCAGAAGATTATTGCTGTCAGCCGCGATGTCAGTTTAAATTTTATTGCAGTAGTGTTAAGCTTGATTTTTACAGGGATTTCTTTTGGACTGCGGCTGCGGCTGAGCCGTCAGCGTAAAAAGCTGAAACAAAAGGATCAAGGGCAGAATACTTTACAATCCAAATGAATCAAACTATAATAGTACAGATTTTAACAAAATGGTTTCACTTAGGAGGGGATAGCTGTGAAGCGCACGGAAACAGCTTCTATCCCGGTGCATGAAAGACTGCCGGTGGGTATTTTGCTTGCGCTGACCGGAGGTTTTCTGGACGCTTATACTTACCTTTGCTGGGGCGGTGTGTTTGCCAATGCGCAGACGGGGAATATCGTTCTGCTTGCTGTTGATGCGGCGCAAGGGCAGATAGGAAAAGCGGTTTATTATCTGGTTCCGGTAACCGCGTTTTTTCTGGGAGTGCTTGCGGCGGAGTGGATTAGAAAGCATTCTTCAGCAAAAAAGGTTATGCAATGGGAACATATCATTTTGCTTGTGGAAATATTACTTATGCTTGTTATTGGTTTTCTGCCCGTGCAGATGCCCAATGTGGTTGTGAATGTCACCATTTCTTTCATATGTTCCATGCAGGTGCATTCTTTCCGGCGAATGAAAGGTGCGCCTTATGCGACAACGGTATGTACGGGAAACCTTCGCTCAGCGGCGGAGAATTTTTTTCTGTTCTGCACGGAAAAAGACGTGGAGGCATGGCGGCGGTTTTTACGCTATATGCTGATTATTGCCTGCTTTTGTGCGGGTGCCTTCCTGGGAGCCGTACTGTCCGGTATTTGGCAGACTAAAGCGGTCTGGGGATGCTGTGCTTTGCTGTGTGCGGCGCTTGGAATTATGCTTCGGGGTAAATAATGTGATTTTATAGAGAATAAGAGGTCTTTCTATTGAAAAAAGGTGTTTTCTATATTGCGGCGGCAACCCTGCTTTTCAGTACCATGGAAATTGCACTGAAAACGATTGCAGGTGTGTTTCATCCGGTTCAGTTAACATTCACCCGTTTTTTTGTCGGCGGCTTGCTCCTGCTGCCGTTTGCATTGCGTATGCTTCAGAAAAAGAGACGGAGGCTGTCGGGCGGGGCGGCCGCAAGGTTTGCTTTGCTGGGATTTGTTGGTGTAGTGGTGAGCATGACGCTGTATCAGCTTGCTGTTATGAACACCAATGCCTCTGTAGTTGCGGTGTTGTTCAGCAGTAATCCTCTGTTTGTGCTTCTGTTTGCGTTTTTTCTTTTACGGGAGCCTGTTTATCCGCACAATATAATTGCCATAGCTGTGGCAGCGCTCGGGATTATTGTACTGATTAATCCCCTGCATACGGACATCAGTACCGCAGGGGTATTGTTTACCATGCTTGCTACACTGACTTTCGCACTGTATGGGGTCATGGGCAAAAAACAGTGCCGGGAATACGGTGGAGTGGTTGTTACCTGTTTTGGTTTTTTGTTTGGCAGTGCTGAAATGTTTCTGCTTTCTCTGCTCAGCCATATTGACGGTATCGCTTGTTTTTTGCGTTCGCATGGGTTGTCAACATTTGCGGAAATTCCGTTTGTGCAGGGGTATACCCTTGCTAATCTCTCGACGGTGCTGTATGTAAGTATTGGTGTCACGGGAATCGGTTACGCATGTTATTTCATGGCAATGGAGAAAACTTCGGCAAACACAGCTTCCTTAGTGTTTTTCTTTAAACCTGCCCTTGCGCCGGTTTTGGCTTGTGTCATATTGAAGGAAGCAATCCCGCTTCATCGTGCTGCCGGCATTTTGTTAATTTTGTGTGGTTCTCTGATTTCTATTTTGCCCGGTTTTCTGGAAACAAAACGTTCTTTAAAAATCAAATAGTTAAAACAGTGATTTTACACAGTATATCAAGAACAACACCCGCCATTTACGGATTTTTATCCGTAATATGGCGGGTGTTGTTTAGGAATCGAAGCGGATAGCTGTCGGTTCAATAGCTTTATTTTTATCCATTGCAAGATGCAGCCTGTAAATGACCGCCCTTGCAATTGGCTGTGCAATACATAATTCCACCGCAAAGGATATAGCAAAGTTACGCGGCCATTTGTAAAAGAACAGATAAATCGGTTCCATGCTTATTTGCCTGCTGCCAATCCATGTGCCGATGACTGTTAAAAAAATAGACATTAAAAATACAGTACACATAATATTTACTACAATATGTGCGTTGAAACTGTCACCTTTCTGAGTGATTTTTGCAGTCATCCATTCTGCAGGCTTGTAGGTTGTAAGGACAAGGGCAATAATGCTTAACCAAATGAAAGGCATAATTTTAAGTGCATCCGCCCAAACATACAAATGAAAACCCATTTCAAAGCAGGTAATCAGCGGTGCAATAATGTTGACGGAAATAATGGAAATAATCGCCATGAACAGGGCAAATTCTTTTTTGTTTCGCGGTAATTTCATATAAAATTCCATGGAATAAACCTCTTTCCTATAAAAATAATCAATAGAATATTTGTGCAAAAAATCAGCGTGAAGTCAAATACTTGACTTCACGCTGAACCATTATACGCGCAAATATTCTTTTAAAATCTATTATAAAAGAATTCATTCTTTTTTGCAAGCCGTAAAAAATTATTTTTTATTCGCCAATTCCTTTGCCGCGCCGACAAAGCCGGCAAACAGCGGATGAGGACGGTTGGGGCGGGATTTGAATTCAGGGTGGAACTGTGCAGCAATAAACCATGGGTGACTGCCGATTTCAATCATTTCGACAACTTTGTTGTCCGGCGATTTTCCGCACAGAGTCAGTCCGGCGTCAGCGAGGGCGGATCGGAAATCGTTATTCAGTTCATAACGGTGGCGATGGCGTTCATAAATTAGTTCTTCGCCGCCGTATACTTTTTTAGCAAGGGAACCGTCTGCCAGCTTGCATGGGTATTTGCCAAGGCGCATGGTGGCGCCCATCATTTCTACAGATTTTTGTTCCGGCAGTAGGTCGATAACCGGGCTGGTACATTCCGGTGCGAATTCTGCGGAATGGCAATCAGGGAAGTTTGCAACATGCCTGCCGTATTCGATGACCGCAATCTGCATACCAAGGCAAATGCCAAAGTATGGAACGTTGTTTTCGCGTGCATACTGCGCCGCAAGAATCATTCCTTCAATGCCGCGTTCACCGAAACCGCCCGGGACCAGAATGCCTGTAACATTGCCAAGCTGAGTTTGAATGTTTTCCGGCGTCAGTGTTTCACTGTCCACCCATTTGATGTCAACATCTGTTTTGTGGGCGATACCTCCGTGCTTGAGCGCTTCTACAACGCTGATATAGGCATCATGCAGGGAGGTGTATTTGCCGACAATTGCAATTTTTACCTGGCCTTCCGGATGATACAATGCTTCTACAAGGTTTGTCCAGTCGGAAAGCTCCGGTTCCGGACATGGAAGCTTTAGACGGTCGCATACAATCTGCGGGAGGTTTTCCCGTTCCAGCGCCAGCGGAACTTCATATAAGAATGGCAGGTCAATATTAGGAATTACGTTTTGCCACGGAACATTACAGAACAGACCGATTTTTTCGCGTATATCCTTTGGAATATCCATATCGCACCGAGTTACGATAACATCGGGCTGAATCCCGTTGCTCAGCAGTTCTTTTACGCTATGCTGGGTCGGCTTTGTTTTCAGTTCCATCGATGGGGTAATACGGGGAACCAGCGTAACATAAATTACCATGCAGTTATCACGCCCGCGCTCAATGCAGAGCTGACGTACCGCTTCTACAAAGGGAAGGCTTTCAATGTCGCCTACCGTACCGCCGACTTCGATGATGGCAATATCAGTTTTGTCAACCTCTGCGCCGCGTACCATACGTTTTTTAATTTCGTTGGTAATGTGAGGTACTACCTGGATGGTGCTGCCGGAATATTTACCCGCGCGTTCATCTGAAATTACAGACCAGTAAGCTTTACCGGCGGTTACATTGCTGTATTTTGTCAGGCTTTCATCAATAAAGCGTTCATAATGCCCCAAATCCAAATCCGTTTCTGCACCGTCGTCGGTAACAAAAACCTCACCGTGCTGGATTGGGTTCATGGTTCCTGGGTCAACGTTTAAGTATGGGTCAAATTTCTGCATTGTCACTTTCATTCCGCGTGCTTTAAGCAAACGGCCGAGAGATGCGGCGGTAATGCCTTTGCCAAGGCCGGAAACAACGCCGCCGAGAACAAATATAAATTTTGCTGCCATAGTCTTCTCCATCCTTTTTCGAACCCGCAGTGCAAACGCTTTTGTTTTGCCGCGGGGCTGATTACACCAATACAAGTATAAATTATAAAACCTGCAGGACAAAAATTCTACAGATTTTTTCTACTTTTTTAAATTTTGGGACTTTTCTCATTTTTTCGTGTTCAAATTAGGTGATGTACGTAAAAATATCCCGAAAAAAGATAAAAAGAAAAATTAAAATATATTTGCAGTATATCTCTTCAAATATGCCTCTCTGTTTTATCTGTGTTTTCTGCCGGCTGCCATATAAAAAATTTATATGAAAAGTAATACATAACTTGTATATCCGGAATTGGTTGCTAAATTTGCCCCTAATACCGGAATGTGTTATACTAAACACCAGAAATCTGCGCGGGAAAGAGGGTTTTTTGGATCATGAAATTAAAAGAACTGTTGGAACAAGATAATACAATCCTTGCCGATGGTGCAATGGGTACCTATATTTCCAAACTGACAGGGGAATCTTCCAAAGGATGTGAGCTTGCCAATTTGCAGAATCCGGCGCTGGTTCGCCGCATTCATCATGCATATCTGGACGCGGGTGCACAGCTTTTGCGTTCCAATACTTTTGCGGCAAATACAGCGGCGTTGGAATTGCCTTTAGAAAAGGTGCTGGAGGTAATCCGTGCCGGTTATCAGCTGGTGCAGGAATGCGCGGGCAGTTATGCGGTAGCAGCGGCGGACATTGGTCCAATATTTTCAGCTGAGGAAACAGACCATACGCAGGAATATCATGCCATAGCGGATTGTTTTCTGGAAGCGGGCGCGCATACTTTTGTTTTTGAAACCTTTTCCCATCCACAGCCGGTGCTGGAATGTGCACAGTATATCTGTCAAAAATGCCCGGATGCGGAAATTATCGCTTCTTTTACTTTTTCTTCAGAGGGTATGACTCAACAGGGAATCTCTTTGCGGGCAATTGCCCAGCTTGCGGAAGAATCGCCGTATATTAGTGTTTTGGGTATGAACTGCGGCGTTGGCCCTGCACACTTGCTGAAGCTGGCCAAAGCTCTCAGGAATTTCAGCAAACCCCTTTCTGTTATGCCGAATGCCGGCTATCCGACCATTGAAAACGGACGGACTGTTTTTACTTCTGATGCTGAATATTTTGCCCGTGCTACTGCGGAAATGGAGAATGCCGGTGTGCGGATTTTAGGCGGATGCTGTGGAACTATGCCCACTTATATTGAAGCACTGGCGGGTAGATTGACCCATATACGCCAATCCGGTGAGAATGCTGACATGAAGGAGGAAAAACCGAATAGCGCACCGCGGCTGTCACGTTTGGGCAGGCGGCTGTCCGCAGGCAAATTTGTTATTATCGCTGAATTAGATCCTCCCTATACCAGTGATTTATCAAAAGTGATGCGGGGGGCGGAACATCTGCGCGATGCAGGTATTGACGGGATAACCATATCTGATTCCCCCCTGGCGCGGGCAAGGATTGATTCCGTATTATGCTCTGCGAAAATCAAAAGAGATATTGGAATTGATGTGATTCCGCATATCTGCTGCCGTGACCGGAATGCAAATGCACTGCGTTCTATTGTATTGGGCGCGCATGCGGAGGGAATACGGTCCATTCTTTCCATTACAGGCGACCCGGTGCCGGAAGAAGAACGCGGCTTTATCAAACAAGTATTCAATCTGAATTCTCTGCAAATGATGTCCATGATTCAGGGGATGAATCATGAGATTTTCAGTGAAAAACCAATACTGATTGGAGGCGCGCTGAATCCCAATGCCGGGAATCAAACGGCGGAACTAAAACGCGCGTGCAGGAAAAAAGAAAGCGGCGCATCTTTTTTGCTGACCCAGCCTGTCTTTGACCCAGCTCGCAAAGTGTTCCTGAATGAAGTGCGTGCACAGGGAATTAAAGTACTGGCGGGAATTATGCCGCTGGTCAGCTGGCGCAATGCTCATTATATGAATAACGAAGTCCCGGGGATAAAAATACCGGAAAGCATTCTTCAAAAATTCAAACAGGACATGGAAAAAGAAGCGGCGGAAGAAGCGGGTATCAGCATTGCGGCGGAGCTTGCCGCACAGCTTCGGGATAGTTGTGACGGTTTTTATTTCATGACGCCGTTTAATCGTACTTATATTGTTTGTGAGATTATATCTCGGCTAAAAAAGGCGGGAATTTTAGAGGATTAAATTGCTGTTGTTTTGGTAAGAACTTGTAACACTGGCTGACATATGTTATAATGCACTTGAAAATAATGAAAAAGGGAGACTTTTTTATGAAAAGTGCAAAAGGTTGGCACAAAATTTTTTCGATTTTTCTTTGTTTTGTTCTTTTTGTGTGCATGATGTGTTTGCCTGCGGCACAAGGAACCAATGTGCAGGAAAAGAAAAAGTATATGTCCGTTGCATATATTACAAGCTGGAACTGGCAGAATAATATTGATGCGGAAAAACTGACGCATATTAATTACGCTTTTGGTATGGTGGACGCTAATGGCAAGGTTTCCATCGCCCAATCAGAAAACTTAAATAAATTGACAGCCCTGCGGGAGAAGAACCCGGATTTAAAGGTACTTCTTTCTATGCAGCAGGTTTCGCAGGGGGATTTCTGCAAGCTGGCACAGACGCAGGAAGGTCGTTACAATTTTGCACAGACGTGTAAATCGATTGCAGACAGCTATGGTCTTGATGGAATCGACGTGGACTGGGAATATCCGGGCTATAATATCCAAACGGGGGAACTAACCTGTTCCAATTGTAAGTCTGATTTTACAGAGCTACTGAAAGAGCTCCGTTTGGCTCTTGGAGAAGAAAAGCTGCTGACCATTGCATGCGGTGTTACGGAATATTTGCAGCATTATACAGATTTTGCGGCAATTAATGAATATTTGGATTTCTTTAATGTTATGGCGTATGATTATCAGGTGGGCAATATTTCCGGTCACCAATCTAACTTATACCCCGGGACTGCCGGGTCACAAGGCTGGGGAATCTGTACAGATGATGGAATTAAACTTTTAATCAGCAAGGGGATTCCGGCAGAAAAAATGAATCTGGGCGTCCCTTTTTACAGCAGAACAAATACAGGAGGAGAATATCGATATGACCAGATTGAGTCGTTCCTCCGTCAGGGTTATGAATATGGGTTTGATGAAGCGGCACAGCAGTCTTATCTGACGTATCATGGGGAATTTGCTGTTGCATATGATGACCCAAGAACAATCAAATGCAAAACAGACTATGTGAAAGAAAACGGGTTGGGAGGTATTATGTTTTGGGAATATGGGCAGGATGACAGCGCCCATACTCTGAGCAATGCTGTTTGGGATGGATTATACAGCGGAGAACAGCCGCCGGAACCCGAGGAATTATCACTTGAAATAACTGTGCCGAAACATATTGTACGGGGACAGCCTATAAACCTCTCGTGGAATGCTGTCGGTGGGGTAGGCAGTATTACTTATCATACTTATGTTTTGAAAGACGGCAAGCGCATTTATCAAGAATTGGAAAGTGAAAAGACAGACTGTTCTGTTGTTCCGAATACGGAAGGGGAATATATTGTTCTGGTTTACTGTACCGACGCAGCAGGGAATACTGTTGGAAAAAGCGCGAGTGTTCAGGTAACGGGCGAATAGAAAAAACAAAAACACCCTCAAACTTTTTAGAGTTTGAGGGTGTTTTAATATCGTTTGAGGATACTGTGTGCGGTATGGTTGAAACGGTCAGTCAAGCAATGTGCGTTTTGGTGCAGGAACGTCATTTAAAAAGACAATAAGCTGATTGTTATCGTCACAAATTCCAAGGAAAACATCCTCAGGGCGTTTGATGTGTTGAGCCTCCAGTTGTTTATTCAGCCATTCTTCGTTTTTACCAGCATATTTCAGATTTTCATGCATAACCTTACCGTCAAAAATTACATTGGCGCAAAGTTCTTCCTGCTGAGGTTTCATACCCAGGTCATTCGGGGTAATCGGTCGTTTATCGCTTTTGGGCAGGAAACTGATGTGTCCGTTTATTTCTAAAATAGCAAACTGAATATCGCTGATATTAAAATAACCGCTGTATCTTGCTTCTGCGAGCAGGTCGTTAATATCAAATTTCGCCTTTTTTAAATTTCCGCGGATGATTTTACCGTTATCAATCAAAAGCAGGGAAGTGCCGGTAAAAAATCGCCGCGCTTTAATAGATTTATTTGTAGCGATAGAAATACCAACCGCAACGAGAGAATAGATAACCATGGCAAGCAAAATATCCATGTATTCTGCGTCATCATTTGCCGCGAGTTCTGCGGCGATAGAACCGATAGAAATACCAATAGCATAATCAAAAAAAGTAAGCTGGGAAATTTGTTTTGCTCCCAATAGCTTTGTTAATATAAATAAAACTGCAATTGATATGAGAGAACGGGCCAATACATCAACAATATTCGTAAGAATTTCCATGAAAAAACCTCCCCGCATGATGTTTTACTATTATTGCCTGAAATGGGGAGGATTATCATAATATTTATGAATTTTTTACAGTGTAAAAATATGTGTGATGTGCAGACGATTTCAGAGGAATGTGCCTCATATACAAAATCAGTTGAATTTCTCGTATAGTCTTGGGAAAAGAAAGGGAAGGTCTTCCAGTTTCCACGGTTCTCCAATATCCCATGCAAAAGTTATTTCGTCTTCAAGCAAATTTTTTTGAATCGGCGTCAGTCCCAGATATTCCTGTGCAAGGGAAAAGCCACGGTAGTCTTCAGGCGTACCGTTCTTTCGGAAAAATGCTTTGTAAGGAACTTGAAGCAGTTGATCCATACGGTGCGTTTGTCCAGGATTACATAACTCAATAAGGTATTCCGGCTCTGCAAGCACGCTGAAATAAGCGTTTTCGCCTTGAGAGATGAGCCAGGCGCGGAACCCGTCAAACGCATCGTCACTGCAACCTGTAAAGATAATATTTGCCGCCGCCAAAAGCCGTTCCTGATCTGCTAGACGGAAATAAGTGTGCATAATATCGTAGAATGTAAAAATATCCTCATCCTGTGAGCGGGCAAGTACGGCAGTCCATAACTCCAGCTTTTTTTCTTCTGTTTTTTCTTTGTGGCCTTTTTCTATTAAATACCAGAATTCATCACGATTCATAGTATTTTCCTCCCGAGTGTTGTATTTTCTTTGTGCAGTTGAAACAGTGTTGGTACATAATAAATAAATCTATTTTATGATAGATTTGCCGTATTCCTTCCATATACCGGTGTACAGGGAGATAACAGGTGCATGCCCCGGTATATATAAATATTTGATATTGCAGTGTTTGTAAGAAATTAGACAATTCATACATTCACACGGCATCAAAATTGAAATTTAACTTATCGGCGTAAAAGTTTCAGAAAAACATAATATTTTTTATTATACACCATTGACTTCCGATAAAAAAGTCTCTATCCTTAATATATATGCCCGAAAGGAGGCGGCTGTTTGAATTTTATTTCCAGAGCAGACCGTGCGGTGATTCATTTTATAGATAAACATATGGCGTGCCGTTTTATGGATAAATTTATGCCGGCAATGACGATGCTTGGCGATTTAGGTATTGTTTGGATGATAACCGCCATTTTTTTAATTCCAATGCGCAGATATCGGATTTACGGTATTAGCATGATTGTTATTGTATTAGTTTCCGCCTTTTTGGGCGATATTGTAATTAAGCCTCTCGTTCGCCGCATGCGGCCGTTTGTAAAAAATAAAACAATCCGGTTAATTATACGTAATCCCGGCGGGTATTCTTTTCCGTCGGGACATACATCCTCCTCCGTCGGTGCTGCTTATGTGTTGCTGCAAATGAACTTGTGGGTGGGGATTGCAGGTATTATTGTTGCGGGACTGATTGCTTTTTCCAGAGTTTATCTGCATGTGCATTATCCTACGGATATTTTTGCAGGTGCAGTATTGGGACTGATTTGCGGAATACTAATTCTTAGTTTTATTTTTCACCTTTCTTTTTTATCTGTAATACCCGTGGCTGGATAAAGGAAAGGAACAAGGAATGAAAATAAAACAGTACCTGAAAAAGAATTTATTCAGT
The DNA here is from genome assembly GCA_934546985.1 of uncultured Eubacteriales bacterium. Classification (GTDB taxonomy): domain Bacteria; phylum Bacillota; class Clostridia; order Oscillospirales; family Acutalibacteraceae; genus CAKTEE01. Next base: position 31,059 of record CAKTEE010000003.1, on the reverse strand, counting down.
ATTATCAGTTTTCTTTTGGCGATTGTTATCATGTTATCATTTGTTATATCTACGAAAGGGTTTTCCCAACTCGTCAATATTACACAGCATAAAAATCTATTCTGGCTGTTTATGGCTTTTGGCAGTATGGCGCTGTATTGGTTTTTGGAGGGTATGGTGATTTTTGTTTATACAAAAAAATTGTATCCGGAAAATAGTATGACGGCGTCCTTTAATGTGGGAATGATTGGGTTGCTTTACAGTGCGCTTACGCCGTTTTCTACCGGTGGACAACCGATGCAAATGTATGTTATGAAAAAGCAGGGCTTGGATTCCGGTAAGTCTGTTTCCATTCTTGCAATGAAATCGATTGTTTATCAGGTTTCCCTGGCGGTTTATTCTGTAATTGCAATGATTGTTTGTTTTCATTTTTTCAATGAAAATATTCCGGGTTTTTCTTTTTTGTCTATGGCGGGGCTTTCTGTTAATTTGCTGATTATTATTTTAATGCTGATTGTAACCTTGAATCAACGATGGACGAAAAAGATTGTGAATTGGGTCGTGTGTTTTCTGCATTTTATTCATGTGGTAAAAGACAAAGAAACAACCGAGAAACGTATGGAAAAGCAGACTGCATGTTTTCATGAAAGCGCAATGATATTTAAGGGAGATTTTGCAGTCCAGTGTAAGGCGTGCCTGTTTTCTCTTTTGGAATTTACGTTTTTATTTTTGGTGCCGTATTGTATTTTTCGTTATTTTGGTTTTGATGGTGTTGTAGTTATACAAATGATTGCGGCACAGGCGTTTATTAATATGATTTCTTCATTTATTCCGATTCCGGGTGCGGCTGGTGTTGCAGAAGGCAGTTTTTATGTGTTTTTCAGCCTGTTTTTTCCAGCAAATGCAATAGTTCCGGCGATTCTGCTTTGGCGTTTGATTACCTATTGCGGAACGATTGTTTTGGGAACGCTGATGGTTTTTCTGGAAAATCAGAGAATCCGCAGGCAGAAAAAACGGAATGTTGTAGAAGGTAAATAAAAACCGCACAGGTAGTCCGTTCCTTTGCTGAGTAAGAACTGCCTGTGCGTAATCTATATCATCCTCTGCAGGAGAGGTTGTTTCTTTCGATGCTTTTATTTTATCTGTGAAATATAAAATCTGTTTGAAAAGAATTTTAAAGTTTTATAGAAAAAATATGGACAAAGCATAAACTATCCGTTTGTATTTTAACAAAAGGGCAGTTTTTGTATATCGAAAATTATTCAGTAGGTGAGCGGGAGAATGCAGAGAAAAAAGAGTACATGAATAAGGAGTTGGTTTGAATGATTAATGAAACGATAAAAAACTTAATTATGCAGGCAGATACTGCAATTAAGGAAGAACGATTTGATGATTTGATGGAATTTTACACAGAAGATGCCGTATTAGTAATAAAACCCGGAATGGAAGCACATGGAAAAACAGAGATTAAAAAAGCATTTGTAAAAATTGCGGCATATTTTAAAAATAGTATTGTTCCAACGCAAGGCAATATGGTTATGTTGGAAGCAGGGGATACCGTGTTGGTATTGTCGCAAACCCTGCTTGATGCTGATAATAAAGAAGCGAGCGATTACAGCATGGATCGAAGGGCAACGTATGTTTATCGAAAGGTTCAAAATAAATGGTTATGCGCTGTGGATAATTCGTATGGAACTACTTTGTTGGACTGAATTAGATTTCCTAGAATTCTACTTATCTGTTAAATAACAGGAAAATCAATGTAATTGCTAAAGAAATATAAAAGACAAAAGTAGGAGATTTTTTGATAGTTGCCAATAAGATTTAAAATTTCATGCGGCTGCTGTTAGAAAAGACTAGACATAAAAGCAATAAAGAAAATGAGGAAAAATAAAAAAATCCGGCAGATATAGGTCTGTGTCCGTAGAATAGTTAATCCTCCGTATGGTTTAGATCATACGGAGGATTATTTTTTTGTGTTTTTAAAACTTGCCAGCGTGAACAGCCTAAAAATCGTTCACGGGAAAAAAGTCTACAGGGAATAGCCGCTTTAGCGGTGCAAGGGAAGTGTAGCCACCTTAACGAAACAAAGTGACGAAATATTCCCGGTCATGCATTTGCTTTCTGCTGACAGAAAATGCAGCTCCGCAGGACGCACGACATTCCCGATAGGAGAGTAAGAAAAAAACTTTTAAGTCCTAAAGGGATTATTACTCTGGCGCAAAGAGTTATAAATATGATTTGCTTCTTCTCATATCTGTAACCAAATCTGTATTTCCGTCTGCTTTCATAAGCTCAATCAACTTGAAAATGTTATTTTTATCCTCAATAATTGCTTGGATCTCCGATTCGGTTATACCAACAAGCTGAATAAATTCTGTCTTTCCATACACAGATATTTGCGGTTCTGCTTCTGTATCGTTTACTAATAAAAGTGCTGTTATCAAAGAATTTAAACCAATATGTAGAGAGGTTCCGTTGCCTTTAATGTATTGATATGGCTCGAAAAAACGCTCAGTTTTATATGTATATCTTGCCAGATTAGACATCATATCAATTGCCCACATACAACTTTCTGTGTCTTTCTCTTTCAGTTTTATTGTCATTTCATAACCCCAGCCGTTCCATTCACCACCGAAAGCATCTTCATCACCATAAAGCACTGTCATTCCATAAGTAACTAAATGTTTATAACCTTTTGGAGAACTGTATATAGAGAAACCGTCTAAATATTCATTGCCGCCAAGCATTGCCCTTGAGGTTAGAATTGTTCCAAAATGATCGGGTTTTTGCCCTGGATAAAGTTTTTCAAAAGAGTCATCAATGGCTTGCCAACCAGGTGAATAACTATCGTCTTCTTTTATACGGATTAAGAATTCTTCCTTTGTCATAATATTCTCTCCATCACAATTTATCGTCCGCTCTGCTGGGCTAAATTGTACCATAAACTTATGACTAATTCTACCTGTGCTTTGGTAATATGAGAGAAAAGTCTGAACAGCTTTTTCTTCTCGAACTTCCTCGCCCAATCATAAATCAACTCTGATTTTACCATTTCCTGCGCCTATGCCTTGCAAGCGCTCATCTGCCGTACCCATTACAATTGGTTAAGCACTTTCAGCTTCTCGGTCACACCGTTTCGCTTCGCCGGCTCAAGTACGATCGGTTACACATGGATTTGTGCCGATTTTTTCGATTTCAGCGCAATGCTGTTTTGCAGACACTGCCCGATCTGCCGGATTTTTTTAGTAATAGATACAGTGCCGGTGTTTTTGGATTAGTTGACTGAAACTGCATACGTTACATATGCTTTTTCCAAATGATAGCCGAGTTTTTGAGCAAGGCAGAGTGATGCATGATTTGCCGCGTCCCAACTGGGGTAAATACCTTTTTCAAGGCAATGCAGAATAAGTGCGCTGGCGCAGGCGAGGGCAAAACCCTGTCTCCGGTAATCTTGGCGGGTATCAATTTGAATTTCTATGCCGCCGTTATACGCAGTGTAGGAGGAGGCGCCGCTGATAATTTCATTATGATAAGTAACGACGTACCCCATACCATGCGTTTTATATGTTTCCCAAGTGGGAAACTGTGAGCATAAATCTTTAGCCCATGGTGTTTTTTGAATGGTATGGTATAGGTGCTGATCAATTTTTTGTAATTGATAATTGGGGAGAATCTTCTTTTGATAGCCCAATAATTTTTCTGAATCAAATATTTGCGGCTCCTTTTTTGTGGAGTAGCGCATGAATTTGTCAAAACGTCCTTGGTATGTATTCTCAATATAAGTTGACCAACCGGTATGCTGCGGAATCATTAAAATGCAGGAAGATGGAAATTGGGCAGGGATATTTGCGACCAAATTCTTGTTTGGTACACCGGTAAAAAAACAAAAATCCCCGACAACAATTTGCGCTGACTGTGGGTTTTCCAAGCGGTCAGCCCAAGCCTGTCCCATATATCCCTGAATACAGGATAAAATCATAGTTTCATTCCAACCATGAAAAAGCGGGGCAATATAACTGCGTTTATCTTCGCCAACTAATTTCATAGCAAGCCCTCCTGAGGGTTTAGCGGATAGAATAGTGAATGTTATTATGATATATAATAAAGAGATTGTCAATATATTTAGGTATGATAAATGAACCGGAATAACAAAGCATTTGGATTGAGAAAATAAAAGTGAGTAAAAATCTAATAAATTTATTTCATTGATGAAAACATAATCCCTTGACGGCCCTGCATATAAATTAGGGGACAGTGAAAAGGGAGGTCAAGAAGAATGAATCAATATTTACCAGAAGGCAGGATGATAGACAGTGAAGAAAACCGCCTTGCAATGAGTTCACCTGCACAGCTGCGGGAGGCTTGTGCGCGTGGGCAGATTTTGGAAGCAAGGGCAGTCATTTGCGACAATCAGCATGATTTATGGGTAGATTTGGGCTGTATGCAAGGGATTATCCCCCGAATTGAGGGTGCAATGGGAATTGAAGATGGTTCTGTTAGAGATATTGCTTTGATTTCACGGGTAAATAAACCGGTGACATTTATCATTACCGGATTTGATAAAGACGCTTATGGGAATCCAATTGCAGTGTTATCACGCCGGATGGTACAGGAAAAGTGCCAAGAGGAATTTATCAGCCGCCTCGTCCCGGGCGATATTATAGACGCTAAGATAACCCATTTGGAAAGTTTTGGTGCGTTTGCAGATATTGGCGCCGGTATTACATCATTGCTTCCGATTGATACAATTTCTGTATCACGTATTCCGCACCCGAAAGAGCGTTTTCAAAATGGGGATAATATAAAAGCAGTGATCCGCGGGATTGATGAAAACGGTCGAGTAAGCCTTACCCATAAAGAACTGCTGGGAACATGGTTGGAAAATGCTGCTGAATTTGAAGCAGGAGAAACTGTGTCGGGAATTGTGCGCTCGGTGGAAAGTTATGGAATTTTTGTAGAATTGGCACCCAATCTTGCAGGGTTGGCGGAACCAAAGGAGGATGTTTATCCGGGCCAGCTTGCCAGCGTCTACATAAAAAATTTGATTCCCGAACGTATGAAAATTAAGCTTGTCATTATTGATTCCTTTGACGGCAATACTCGTGCGGCACAAATGAAATATTTTATTAATCAAGAGCATATAAATGATTGGGAGTATTCCCCTCCGGGTTGTCCAAAACAGATTCAGTCCGTATTTGATTCAGAAGCGCAATAAAAAGAGCAGAGGTATGGAGAAAGCCGGACAATGTCCGGCTTTCTTGGGATTCCCCTCAAAAAGGATATGCATATGGTAACTATATAAAAAAGAAAGTTGCAGGATTATAAAAACAATGCTTTACAGTAAATACAACCATTTGTGGCACTATTTTTAGGGCCTGTTTTAAGTATTATTTTTGCAAAATGTTATTACAGCGCGAACAGACAAAGCCGATGCTACCATAGGTAAATATAAGAAAAAATTATACTTGTGGGAAAGAGGTTTTTTAAACAATACACATCCCCGAATAAATCAATTGAGTAAGAAATAAACTCAGCCATGCAATATAGACGGGGCTGAGTTTTATATAATGCGATATTTATTTATGATATTTACCTTTATGGTTAATTTGGAAAGCGCGGTAGAGCTGTTCCAGAATCAGCATACGAGCAATTTGATGAGTAAAGGTCATGCGCGATAAAGACAGTTTAAAATCCGCACGTTTTTTAACTTCCGGCGATAATCCCCAGGAACCGCCGATTACAAGAACAATGTGGCTGTTTCCATTCACTGTGGTTTTGTCTAAATATTGTCCGAAATCTTCTGAAGAAATCATACTGCCTTCAATACATAAAGCGATTACATGGGCAGTAGCGGGAATTTTTGAAAGGATGCGTTTGCCCTCATCTGCCAATACGGATGCAATTTGAGAATCTGAAGGAGTATCAGGCATACGGCTTTCCTCAAGCTCAAGGATATTGAGTTTGCAGTAAGGGGTCAGGCGTTTTACATATTCTGTTACACCGTCGCGAAGATAGGTTTCTTTTAATTTGCCAATACAGGCGAGTGTAATATTCAGCATAAAAATCCTGCCTTTAAAAAATGGTCAAAGCGCCGTTAGAAATTTTAGGGACAACCTGAAGAAGATAATCACTGCCTTCTACAGCGCCGGCTTCTGTCAGGGCGGCAAGGGAGGTCTGTTTTGCAAGGTAAGGATTATTATTTTTAGTGCTTAGATGACCCAAAAAGAAGCGGCGGGTTCCTGTACGCAGGAGGTTTGTAAGGACTTTGCCGCAGGCATCGTTGGACAAATGACCGCGGGAGGACAAAATCCGGCGTTTCAGGGGATAAGGATAGGGACCGTTTTCCAGCATACGTACATCATGGTTGGATTCCATGACAACAAGCTCACAGCCCGTAATTGCGGAAAGTACAGCATCGGTGACTTCGCCTAAATCTGTACAGACAGCAACTTTATGGTCATCCGCAGTATGTATAACATAACCGTAGCCTTCGCGGCAATCATGTGATGTTGGAAAGGGGTGGATTTTCATCCCGGCCACTTCTATGCCTTGTTCGTTGATAACGCTGGCAGGGTATTTGCCGTTGACGATTCCGTTTTCTGTTAATGTTTCCAATGTTCCGCGGGAAGTATAAACGGGAATTTGATGGCGGGAAGCAAACACACGCAAACCGCTGACATGGTCGGTGTGTTCATGAGTAATAAAAATGCCGTGGATACCGGAAATGTCAAGCCCTGCATCATTCAGGGCGGTGTCAAGGCGTTTGGCGCTGACACCTGCATCGACAAGAATACCGCCTGTGCCGGAGCCGATATACCAGCTGTTACCGCTGCTGGAACTAAAAAGGGGACAAAAACGTGCCATAGAGGCGACCTCCAATAGAGACCTGAAAAGGGGAGATAACTCTCCCCCTTAAAAGTATAGTTTTAAATTTATAAAGCGGCTTTCACTAAAGATGGGTCAGGGATATAAACACGGGTAATATCTGCCCCAAGTGCTTGGATTTTTTCAACAATATTTTCGTATCCGCGTTCAATGTGGCGAATATCCTCGATTTCGGTTGTGCCTTTTGCCATCATACCCGCAATAAGCATTGCCGCACCTGCGCGAAGATCCGTAGCCTTAACCGGAGCACCGCGCAGTTCCGGCACGCCTTCAATAATAGCAACTTTACCGTCAACCTTAATGCGCGCGCCCATGCGCAAAAGCTGTTCTGTGTAACGGAAGCGGTTATCCCAAACGCTTTCTGAAATAATGCTCGTACCATGTGCCACAGAAAGCAGGACAGCCATTTGCGGCTGCATATCGGTTGGAAAACCGGGATGGGGCATGGTTTTAACATTGCATTTATGAAGTTCACTCTTGCGGCGGACACGTACGGCATCGTCATATTCAATGACTTCTACGCCGCTTTCCACTAATTTTGCGGTGATAGACTCCAAATGTTTGGGAATAACATTTTTTACAAGGACATCCCCGCCGGTTGCCGCAGCGGCAACCATATAGGTGCCGGCTTCTATCTGGTCGGGAATAATGGAATAGGTACAGCCGTGCAGTTTGCTGACACCCCGGATTTTGATAACATCCGTGCCTGCTCCGCGGACATCTGCGCCGCAGGAATTCAGGAAATTTGCTACGTCAACGATATGCGGTTCCTTCGCTGCATTTTCAATAATAGTAAGACCGTTTGCTTTTACAGCGGCAAGCATAATGTTAATGGTAGCGCCGACAGAAACGACATCAAGGTAAACCTGTGTGCCAATCAAACGGTCAGTATCGGCGATAATCATGCCGTTGTCAATGGCGACTTCAGCGCCGAGCATCTCAAACCCTTTAATATGCTGGTCAATCGGACGGACACCGAAATCACACCCGCCGGGCATTGCTACACGTGCATGATTGAAAGTACCCAGCAGTGCACCAATTAAGTAATAAGACGCGCGCAGGTGCTTTGTCATTTCGTGGGGAACAACATAAGAAGAAATATGGCTGGTGTCAATTTCTAAGGTATGGCTGTTCAACATGCGGACTTTTGCACCCATTTGCTGGAGGATGCGGATAATCATAGTGACATCACTGATATTCGGGATATTTTCAATAAGGCAAACATCCTGTGCGAGGATAGCGGCTGGAATAATTGCAACAACAGCATTTTTAGCGCCGCTGATCGTAACTTCTCCGCACAGTCTTGTGCCGCCGTTAATTACGAATTTTTCCAATAAAATACGCTCCTTAAAAGGGAAACACCGCATGCAGGCTGTGTTTCCGGGATTGTTGTTATGGGATCCGCGTATGGTTATTATCCGTTACTTTCTCGTTAATTATGTTATTTAAAAAGAGGGATTATTCAGCAAAAAAGGCTGAAAATAAAAATAAAATCAAATAACTTAACCCATATTATAAAGCAGGCGGTAAAACGCCTGAAAAAACAGCGCATTGCGCCGGATATAGTTTATGCATTATCTATTATTATAGCTGATTGTTAAAATTTCGCAAGCAAAAATAACTATTTTATGAAAATAAATAAAAAACACTGTCACCCTGACAGTGTTTTTAGAAAATAAATTATGGCTAATTCCACAATATGGTAAAAATTGCTGGAGATAAATAAGCTGTTTCTCCGATTGATTTTTCAAAATTTCCAGAATAGCGGCTCATGTTTAGCGTGTTCTGAATTGCAGTGGCGGTAATTTCCGCATTCAACCGCAGATGAAACAGGGGTTTTGCAATACGGTACAAATTATTGCGGATAAACGAGTTGTTCCTCCGACCAGTTTTCCAGAATTTTCAGCATGGCGGCGGCTTCACGTTTTGCGCCTTCTAAATCGTGGTCGCGGTAATTTCCGCATTCAACTGCGGTTGAGCCGGGAATTTCACCGGTATATACGGCAGAAAACGCCAACGCATCGCGGGTGAGCTGAATTGCCTGAACAGGGCTAAGGTCACGGGTAAGAAAGTAAAAACCTGTACGGCATCCCATAGGTCCAAAATAGATGACAGAACTGCTGTAATCGGAATTGCGGACATAAGTAGCAAAGAGGTGTTCCAAGGTATGAATTGCGGCGTTTTCCATAACGGGTTCTATGTTTGGGCGGCGGGTGCGGATATCGTAAGTGGTTACATCGCCGTCAATACGGGAAGTGTACATACCCTTTGGCAATTTGGTGTGGTCAATGCAGAAGCTTGCAATTTTTTCCAATGTAAAATGCCTCCTTAAAATTTAAAATGATCTGGTATTATGGTGCAGGAAACCCACCGGAAAAATTGCGGGTACCTGTGATACTACGCATGGGGCGGCCGTCGGATAATGCAGAAGTAAATTCTTTTACCATGATCAGCGCATCCCGTGCCGATTGTTCTATTATATCATAAAAAGATTCTGTATGCACGTTATTTTCACTATCTGGGGATATCCAAGGGGCGTGATTCGAATTTGTATAGTCATATTGATAATCCGGCTCTTTTTTGCGGATCAGAGTAGTGGCGGCAGGTGCACAATGAGGGAGCAGTTTTTCCGCAACGCCCAGTACCGCAGTTTTTTTTCCGCTTTCATCTGTCAGCAGGCGAAGTATTTTTGAAGTATCCTTTAAAGCAAGCACCATTTGTTCCGGTGTGGCGTCTTGGTGAAGCGCATGTTTCAGAAGATGGACGAGAACACCGGCAATTCCTTTCAGAACATCAGGCTCATCGGAAAGGTTTTCCCATGGGTGAAACTGGTTGCCGCCGATATGGAGCATATCATGGATAAGGATAGTATCAAGGTTGGTTTCAATTCGATTGTGAATAACACTTTCGGAATAACGGATGCCCTCTTTTTTCATAATGGTCTGCACAGCGGCATTGATATAAACATGGGCGCGCCTGTCCAGACAAAAGTGCAGGATAAAGCCGTAGATATACGAACGGGCAATTTCAGGATAAGCCGGATTGGTTTGCAGATAATCGGCAAGTACCTGAAAGGTAATGGAAGGGTCGATTTTATGGAGCCGTGAGCCGCATCGGTGCAGGCTTTTGCCGGGCATCCACGGCAGTATACGATGAAAGAATAAGACATCCGGCCCTTGCGTGCCATAGTAAAGGGCGCGGGTATCCAGCGCCGGATCAAACTGTTTTAGTTCCGGCGCTAAATTTTTGGCGAAAAGGTAGTGTGCGGCATTTGCAGGCATAAGATGCTCCTCCCTGTTATTATGATTCATAGGCGGACAATCCCTCTATGACAGCCTGCATATCCTGCGGAAATTCAGAATCTACAGTAACTGCCTTTTCACTGACAGGAGAAGTGAAAGAAACGGTTTTGCAGTGAAGCGCCTGACGGTTTAAAAGCCCGTCTGCTTCTCCATACATGGTGTCGCCTGCAAGAGGATGCCCAAGATGGGAAAAATGTACTCGAATCTGGTGTGTTCGCCCGGTTTCCAGCCGGATGCGAAGAAGCGTAAGTTCTTTTGTGCCGGCAACGGCATGCCAATGAGTGACAGCATGTTCACCGGTTAAGCCCACAGCGCGGCGGATAAGCAGGGGATCGGGACGGTAAATGGGCAGGCATATGGTTCCTGTGCCGTGCAGTTCTCCGTGGACAACTGCATAATAGGTTTTATCTACGTGACCGGTCAGACGGCAGGCGGCATAAGTGTTCAGCCCTGCGACGACGAGGCCGGAAGTATCACGGTCAAGGCGGTTGACGGCGCGAAAAGCGGCAGTTTGCCCACGGCGGGCAAGCACCCCTGCAAGGGCATTTGCCAGAGTATCACCCTGATGATTGCGGGTGGGGTGGACCGGCATGAACGGCGGCTTATTTAAGACGATAACATCTTCATCTTCATAAGCAATGCGAACGGGTAAATCAGCAGGGAGGATGGGAGAATCGTCATCGGGGATATGGATGGTAAGGCAGTCGCCGGTTTCCAGAATATCCACAGTGCGAATATGCCCGCCGTTGCGAAGAAGCCCATCCGGTTGAAGCTTGAGGCGGCGCAGCAGGCCGGAGGAAAAGCCTTTTTCCCCGCGCAGATATTGTTCTGCAGATTTGCCGGAAAATGCGCGGTCAATCACATAGGTTATGGTTCGTTTCATAAGTAACTCCTTGATATAGGAAAAAAAGCCGGTGAAACAGGGTGTTTCACCGGCTGAAAAATTACAGCTTATTTTACTTCAACAGTCCAGCCGAAGGTATCTTCTTTTTTACCCCACTGGATGCCTGTCAGTGTGTCGTATAAGCGTTGGGTTAATGTGCCGATATTGCCGTCACCAATTTTGGCGCTGCGGTTTTCATAATCCAGCTGTTTTACAGGGCTTATAACAGCTGCTGTACCGGTGCCGAATACTTCTTCCAGTTTGCCGTTGTCGGCTGCGTCCATAATATCGGTAATTGCCAGTTTGCCTTCGTGTACGGTATATCCCCAGCTGCGCAGCAGTTCAATACAGCTGCGGCGGGTAACGCCGGGAAGCACAGTGCCTGCTGTGGCGGCGGTGTAAATTTCACCGTCGATTTTGAAGAAGATATTCATACTGCCAACTTCTTCTACGTATTTGCGCTCAAGGCCGTCCAGCCACAGTACCTGACTGTAACCAAGTTTTTCAGCTTTTGCACCAGCCAAAATACTGGCCGCATAGTTGCCGCCGCATTTGATATGACCGGTTCCGCCGGGGCAGGCGCGTACATATTCATCCTCAACATAAATTTTTACGGGGTTGATGCCCTCAGCGTAATATGCGCCGCTTGGTGAGCAGATGATGATAAACTGATAGCTGGAGGACGCATGTACACCCAGCTGAGGCATGGTGGCAATAGTAAATGGGCGGATATACAGGCTGGCGCCGTCGGCATGCGGTACCCAGTCTCGTTCAACATTTACCAAAGCAGAAACCGCCTGCACAAAATCTTCGGTAGGAATGGTGGGTATGCACAAGCGTTCATGCGTGCTTTGCATACGCTGAGCGTTGCAGTCCGGACGGAAAAGCTGAATGCGGCCGTCGGCTGTACGGTATGCCTTTAAGCCTTCAAAGCATTCCTGCGCATAATGAAAAACCGATGCGCTTGGGTCAAGCACGATAGGGGCATACGGCACGATGCGGGCATCGTGCCAGCCTTGGCCTTCATCGTAATTCATAATAAACATATGGTCAGTAAAAATTTTACCAAAACCCAGTTTGGTTTCGTCCTGCGGCTTTTGCTTAGGGGTTTTCGTCAGCTCTATTTTTATGTTCTCTTTCACAGGAAGTTCCCTCTTTCCAATTAATATCTTAAATTATTATAGCAACTACAGCAAAACTTTGCAACATAAGGAAAAGAGAAATTGAAGCGGCAGACCGTTGCCGCTTTAAATATTTTTTAATTTTGTGCGTTTGATGCCTGTTTGAGGGCACGGCGTGCTTTTTTTGCCGGTGTGTTTAGAAAAACAAGACAGATAACAGGGAGGCATGGGACGGTTGAAAGGCGATAAGAAAATGGAAAGGAAAGAGAAACTGTTCTGCCGATATTATGCACGCTGCGGCGACCCGAAACAGGCGGCGGTAAAAGCAGGCTGGCTGTTGGGGGCAGAACGTGCAGGGATATTGCTGCTGGAGAGGGAGGAAATCCGGCAGGAAATTAAAAGGGCAGTGCAGGAGCACAGGGAACTCAGCGGTATCTGCCAAACCGCATGGGAACGGCTTGCGGCTGGAAGAATCAGCGACGCGGTACGGCTGCTGTTTCATGAAGGGGACGCGCCACCGGAAAATTTAGAGGAAATGGAGTTGCTGAACATATCGGAAATCAAACGTCCCAAGGGCGGGGGAATGGAAATTAAGTTTTTTGACCGTCTGAAAGCATTGGAAAAATTGCAGGAAACAGATGCAGACGGCCGTGAGAGTGAAGGCGCGGCTTTTTATGCCACGCTGGAAAAAGGAGCCGCAGCTTTGAAGGATTGTGATGAAAACCATGAAGGCTAACAGGGAGGGACTGGTACCTTTCTCCCGCAGACAGATGCAAGCGTTGACATGGTGGTGCAGGGGAAGCGCATATGAAGCCAAAGACGCGCTTATTTGTGACGGCGCAGTGCGCAGCGGGAAAACGCTTTGCATGGCTTTATCTTTTACTGCATGGGCGTTTTACCGATTTAATGACACTGGTTTTGCCATATGCGGGCGGACCATCCAATCCCTGAAAAGGAATGTGACCGCGCCGGTACTGCCTTTGCTGGAACGGCTTGGCTTTAACTGCCGCCAAAAGCTTTCTCAAAACCTAATTGAAATTACAAAAGATGGGAAAACAAACCGTTTTTACTTGTTTGGAGGAAAAGATGAATCCTCTGCGGCACTGATTCAGGGCATGACGCTGGGCGGAGTGCTGTTTGACGAAGTGGCGTTAATGCCGCGTTCATTTGTGGAACAGGCGCTGGCGCGATGCTCGCTGACGGGTTCCCGTTTTTGGTTTAACTGCAATCCGGAACATCCGCAGCATTGGTTTCGGCAGGAGTGGATTCTAAAAGCGAAGGAAAAAAATGCACTGTACCTGCATTTTCGCATGGAGGATAATCCATCGCTTGACGAAACGGTGATACGCCGTTATCAAGGCCTTTACAGCGGAGCATTTTACGAACGTTTTGTGCTGGGCAAGTGGACGGCGGCAGAAGGACTGGTTTACCCTATGTTCAGAGAAGATAAGCATGTATGCCCCGTACCGCACGGCGCAATGGAAGAATATTATATTTCCTGCGATTATGGGACGGTAAACCCCGCATCTTTTGGATTATGGGGCAGGCGGGACGGTGTTTGGTACCGTATGAAGGAATATTACCATGATTCAAGAAAAAAAGGTGTTCAGCGCACGGATGAAGAATATTACATAGAACTGTGTGGGCTTGCAGACGGCAGAAAAATAGAAGCGGTGATTGTAGACCCATCCGCGGCAAGTTTCTTAGAATGTATCCGCAGACACGGGAAGTTTCGTGCGCTGCCTGCAAAGAATGATGTACTTACAGGAATCCGTAAAGTATCGGATGCAATTAACGGGCGGCGTTTTTATATTTGTGAGGGTTGTGCGGACAGTATCCGTGAATTCGGGCTTTACCGATGGGATACGGCGGCAGGTAAAGATTGCCCCCGTAAGGAGAACGATCATGCAATGGATGATATCCGCTATTTTGTTACGACGATAATGGACGGCGGAGGAGACGGTTTTTTTGCCATTGCCGCCCGGCGGACAGGCGAGAGGGAGGGAAAATAAATGAAGTTTTTTTACAAGAGGAAAGATAAACAAAACCCCTGTGCCGCGAGTACAGTACAGACCGGGGAATGCAGACATCACCCGTTTTATGAATTGGACAGATATACGCCGCTGTGCACGAGGGAGGACGCTTTATATACTGCGCTCAGAGAGGCTGTACCTGTGATTGATGCGGCGATTTACAAACTGGTACGGCTGACGGGAGGATTTACAGTACAATGCAGCGGAAAACAGGCGCAGGCAGAATTGGATTCATTTTTGGAAAACGTTAATGTAGGGGGGACGCAAAAAGGAATTCACGCATTTCTTTCCAGTTATTTTGAGCAGATGCTGACTTATGGAACGGCAGTGGGGGAAATGGTAACGGACAGCAGAGGAGAAATTTGTGCGCTGTATAATGCGGAATTGGACTGTTTGGAATTGGAGAGGGGAAAAAATCCGCTGGATATTCGGCTATGCCGCAGGGACGCGGGGGCGGCTGTCCCGCTGAAAGCTCCCGGAATGATTTTACTTTCCGTACTCAACCCTGCGCCTGGAAAACTCAGAGGAAATTCCCTGCTGAAAGGGTTACCGTTTGTATCATCTATATTATTAAAAATTTACAATACCATTGGTGTAAATTGGGACAGATTGGGAAACCTTCGGTTTGCAGTGACGTATAAACCGCAGAATGACGTTCTTGACCGCGCTTATGCAAAAGACAGGGCAATGGAAATTGCAAAACAGTGGGGCGAAGCGATGAAAAGCGGGTCACAGGTTAGTGATTTTATTGCAGTGGGAGATGTGGATATTAAAGTAATCGGTGCGGATAACCAGATTATGGACAGCGAAGTTCCGGTGCGGCAAATGCTGGAACAGATTGTAGCAAAGACAGGGCTTCCGCCGTTTATGCTGGGACTGAGCTGGTCAACGACAGAAAGAATGTCGCAGCAGCAGGCGGATATTTTGACCAGTGAACTGGAAGCATACCGCAGAATTCTTACGCCGGTAATTGCAAAAATTGCAGGAACATTCCTGCTTTTGCGCGGTTGGCGTGAAACCCCAAAGGTGGAGTGGACAGATATTTCTTTACAGGATGAGGTAGAACTCAGCCGCGCACGGCTTTATCATGCGCAGGCAAAACAGATAGAAGCGCGGCTTTTTCAGGAATAAGGAATGAATCTGGAAAGGATGAAACAGGTGAAAAAGGCAATGGTAACGGACGGCGGCGCGCCGTCCGCAGAAGAACTGGCAGAAATTAACCAATTTACAAGGCGGGAGCTGACGGCGGACGAAGTTTACGTTTTTTCCGTTGTGCTGTGTGATAATGAAATCGACAGGGATTTTGAGCGTTTCACGATACCGTCTCTGCAAAAGTTGAGGGAGCTTTTTGTGGGGAAAACAGGTGTATTTGACCATAGCATGAAAGGAAAAGACCAGACTGCAAGGGTTTTCTCTGTAACTGCAGAACAGGACGCGAACCGTATATTGCAAACAGGGGAGCCTTATACCTCGCTGAAAGCGCGCGCTTATATGCCCCGCACAGAAAAAAACAGGGATTTGATTGAAGAAATTGAAGCGGGAATCAAAAAAGAAGTCAGCGTTGGATGCGCGGTAGGTAAAATCTCCTGCTCTGTATGCGGCGCTGACTGGAAAGGGGGAGGCTGCGCTCATGTGAAAGGAAAGGTATATGACGGAAACCTTTGCCACGGCATACTGGAAGAACCGACAGACGCCTATGAGTGGAGTTTTGTAGCGGTTCCGGCGCAGAGATGTGCAGGGGTTGTAAAATCATACCGTGCTAAAGGAGGGGACGGGGAGGATATGAGCGAATTTACAGAAAAAATCCGAAAACATGGAGTAACAAGCCAGCAGGACAGGGAAAAACTTTGCGCCTACATACAAAATCTGGAAAAGCAGGCGTTGGCGGGAGAAATTTACCGTCAATTGTTGGAAAAGGATGTTATAAAGCTTTCTGCATTTGCTTTGCCAAAACTGGATGGGCAAATGTTTGAAAGTATGGTGAAAAAGCTGGAAACAGAAGAACTGGCATGCCTGAAAAAGGCGATGGAGGAAGGTCGGGCGCAATTCCTCTCGCCAGTGGTACAGCTCGGTTCAGGCAAAACGAAGCAGACGGAAGACCATTCTGAGTTTAAAATTTAGGAGGAGTACTTATGAAAGTTTCATTTCATGGCGTGGGAGAACAAATTGTTTCTTTTGAAGCGGCGGCAGACGTTCAGCCGGGCGGGACAGTAAAACTCAGTGATAACGGCAAGGCGGCCGCATGCGGGGATGGCGATGTGATTTGCGGTACGGCGGTAACGGTGCGCGGCGGTATTGCAGGCGTTATGATAAACGGTTATTGCAGACTGGCATATTCAGGAACAACTGCCCCGGCGGTCGGCTATCAATTACTTGCGGCGGACGGAAAAGGCGGTGTGAAATCGGTAACAACCGGTGGACGTCAGCTTTTGGTTGTGGATGTTGATGCTGCAACTAAAACAGCAGGTATTATTCTTTAAGGGGGGAAACAGATATGAGCGTTTTTGATAAGATTAAGCTGGAAAAAGGCATGTATGGTACAGGAAGAGAGTTTACACAGGTGCTGGAGGAACTGGATCCGTCGCCGAACTATGAAGGGACGGCAATGGAAGGGTTGGACGCATATCAGCGCCAGTTAAAGCGTTTTGATATTCGGGTCAGCGGGGCGCATTCTGATGTGGTGGAAAAGTTTTTTAAAACAACAGATTCAGCGGCATTGTTCCCTGAATATGTGACACGTGCGGTGCGGCAGGGTATGGAAGAAGCAAATGTTTTACCGAAGCTGGTGGCGGCGGTTACGAATATTGACGGTATGGATTACCGCAGTATTACATCCGTACCGGACGAGGATCGGAAAGAACTGAAGCCTGTTGCTGAAGGGGCGGTGATTCCGCAGACGGTGGTAACAACACAGGAAAATCTTGTGAAACTGAATAAGCGCGGACGTATGCTGGTGGCGTCTTATGAAGCGGTGCGTTTCCAGCGGCTTGATTTATTTACGGTGACACTGCGGCAGATTGGTGCATA
Organism: uncultured Eubacteriales bacterium; assembly: GCA_934546985.1. Taxonomy (GTDB): domain Bacteria; phylum Bacillota; class Clostridia; order Oscillospirales; family Acutalibacteraceae; genus CAKTEE01. The sequence goes on along the minus strand of CAKTEE010000003.1, from coordinate 13,826 downwards.
TATCGCGCGGACACAGCTGAAAGATGCGGTAAATGTGCTTTTGAACGGTGACGGCAACAGTAATCCGGCGCAGATTATACAGGTAAAAACATCCGGAAGTATTGGCTACGGTGACCTTATAACGTTATGGGATAAGTTGAGTCCATATGAAATGAACACCATTGCCGCATCCTCAGATATGATGGTAAAGCTGTTAAATATGGAAGAGTTCCGTGACGCGAAGGCAGGGCTGAATTTCCATGGTACAGGCAAAGCAATTACGCCTATAGGCGCCGCACTGGTGAAAGCTTCTGCATTGCCGAGCGGAAAACTGATCGGCCTTGATAAAAACTGTGCGTTAGAGATGGTACAGGCAGGCGGTATTCAAACAGACTATGACCGCCTGATTGACCGCCAGCTGGAACGAGCGGCAATCACTTGTATTGCAGGGTTTGCAAAAATCTTTAAAGACGCGGCTAAGGTTCTTGCATTGAATTAACCGTCAGCCGTCGGAGAGAATATCCTCCGGCGGCCTTTCAGGGCTGGAGGTGGAAAATGGATACACAAAAGGTTTACCATAAACTGCAAATGATGGCGGGAGAAGGTCAGGAGGCGCAGGAACTGCTTTTGATGATTTGTTCTTCTGCAGTAAAAGAAATCAGAGGGAAAATAAAAAATAAGGAATGCTTGAATGATGAGCGGCTGACAGCGGCGGCGGCGGGACTTGCTTATTATATGCTGACTCTTTTACGGTGCGGGAGCAGCGACAATATGGATTCTTTTAAGGCGGGAGATGTTTCCGTAACGCGCAATGTAAAAACATCGATAGAACTGGCGGCGCAGGTACGCGATTCCTATATGGAACTTGCATCAGATTTATTATGTGACAGCGGTTTTGCTTTCCGCAGGGTGACGGCATGAGCCGCGCTCAAACGCTCCGCGGCCTGATGCGGCGGTATGGACGGGAAGCGACCCTGCATTTGCCGGATGGATGGTGCTCATGGAAATACCACTGTTTTTTACAGCCCCTGCGGTATAAAAATAAAATGTATTTGGATGGAATTGATACAAAAATCGGCTGTAACGAGCAGGGGTATTACCTGTATATCGGTCCGCCAGAGCAGGATTTGACAAAACTTGACCATCAGGCATGGATCCAGATAGACGAGGAGAAATTTACAGTGAGCCGCGGGGAAAAAGTCTTTTTGAATGACGAGGCGGTATATGTTTGGGCGGTTTTGGTATCGGTAACAGAGGAGAGAGTAGAGTAATGGATTTTGTTTGCGGAGAAATCACAGTATTGCTGGAACGCCTGAAAAAAGAACCGGAACTGGATGGAATCCGGATAGTGGAAGAATTCCCTGCAATAAGCAAACCATGCCCGCTGAAAACACCGGTGATTTCGTTGGGGCTGAATACTTTTACCGCCGCCCCTGCGTTTGCAGGAGAAATGCTTGGATGGGACAATGAAGGCCTTTGCACGGGACGACAGACAAAAACGGTACTGCTGGCGGGGATCTATACGCCGATTCTTTCTGGCGGACAAAGGTGCAGGGAAGTTTTAGTAAAACTTTTGCGGGCTGTTTGTTCTGCCGGTGCAAAGGTTGGGGAAATACGCTGCGGTAGTACGCGTGCGGACAGGAATGCAGGCGCGTATGTGATAGATACGGAAATGGAAATCCGCGGGTTTTCCATTCAGAAAAAAGCACAGGGAATTTCCGCCGCTGACGTGGTGTGCAGGGAGGACCGAATATGAGTCTGTTATATGCGGACTTTGAAAACAGTAAAATTGTAAACCGAACGGAAAAAGATCCGCGCACAGAAATAATAAAGGAACTTACGGCATTTTTAAAGGAGCAGGCGGCGGGGAATTTTGCATCGTCAGACGCAGTGTGCAGACAGGCATGTTTGTTTTTGCAGGAAAAAAAGGAAAAGGGCGTGATATTTTCTTATACCCTGCCGCAGGCAACGGTCGGTGAAAATAATAATGTGTGTGAAGTGACAGTGCAATTTGTACTGCCAGAGAAAGCAGAGCACATTACTGCTGCTGTAGAAGTGGAGGCGCGGCAATGAGTGAAGAAATTACAGAGCTTTTTTCGGATTTCACGGTGGAAATTAACGGGCATGACGTTGGGGGTATAAAAAATATAGAAATCACTGCGCAGCGGGAATGCATTACTGATAAAAGTTTCGGAGAAGGGGAGAAAAAGAATTATCCGGCGGCGGAGCGTTATCAGGTGGTTCTGCAACGGGCAGTAATACCGGGATGCGCGGAAGATTTTTTTCCATTAAAAAATTTTCGGCTTACCATTATAGAAAAAGGCTGTATGGTTATATATTCTAACTGCCAATGGGTGAGGATGAAAGATGTATATCATATACAGCAAGGCTGTATGCAGGAAATGACCTTGATGAGTTCCTGCCGCCGTTTTATAAGGAGGGAATTTGCCAATGGAATTTGAACCGAAGGACAGCCGTACCTACTGCGATGCTCTGGAAGAACTTTCTGCCGCGATAGAAGAAGAAAGCCGAAGATATCCAGCGATTTTGGAGGACGACTAAATGAAACAGGGAGCTATGCGTTTTCGGAATTACATCTTTCCTTCCAATCCTCATACCATTGAAATCTCAGACAGCCGTACACTGAAAAAAATTTCCCTCCCTTTGCTTGGTGAAACAGTGCAGGATTTAGGAAAAAGTGTGCAGAGAATGAAAGGGAGCGGGACGTTTATTGGAAATAATGCGTATGCAGATTATTTGAAATTACAGAAAGAATATGAAAAAGGCGGGACAGGGATATTGTCAGTCCCCGGGTTTCAACCGATTTGCGCTGTGTTTTCCAGTTTGCGGCTGACAGCCCCGCCTGAACCGGATACGGCGGAATATGTTTTTGAATTTATTCAAAAGCATACGCAGGTGCTCAGGGAGCACGCGCCGGAAGATTACTGCATGGGTGCAGGAGAATCTCTTTGGGATGTTGCAGCAAAATTCGGGATTTCTATTGATCGGCTGATGGAATACAACGCTCAATATCCAGACCCGTTTTCGCCTTTAGCCGGGGAAAGGGTGAGATTGTGCTGAAAGTTACAGGACTTACGATTGGCGATGTGCAAATGGGTCTGAATAATATACTGAAGGCACGAATAAAAAAATCTTTATGGATTCCAGCACACTCTTTTTACGGGGAGTTCTTGTGGGAAGGCCCCATGAAAGAATTGAAATATCTGACGGTAACGGCAAATAAAAAAACGGTGTTTCATGGTCCGGTGGACGAGCAGATGTTATCCTGCACCGAACGGGGAATTATTTTGTCCGTCAGCGCTCGAAGCCGTGCGGCATATTTGCTGGATAATGAAGCGATTCCTCGCATTTATGACCGACCTTCCTTTGCGGATATTTGTTCCATCCACTGCAAGCCTTACGGATTTGAAACATTTCGAGGCGAGGGACGGTGTCCGGCAAAATTTCAGGTATCAAAAGGGATGACGGAATGGGAGGTATTGGACAGATTTTGCCGGAATGTATTAGGAAAGCATGTGTGGATAACAGAAGACGATGTGATTGACGCAGGCGGGGAACTGGGATGGGGAAAAGTGATTATTTCCAATCATATCCCGGGAGGGCTTCGTTTTTCTTCTGCAAAGGCAAGGTGCAAGCGTTATGGTGTGCTGTCAGAGATACAATATAAGCTCAATAACGGTGAGGATTATCATTATTTTATAAAGAATGAAGATGCAAAGCGGCGGGGAATCAGCGCAAGACGACTGGTAAATCTCGGTGGCATGCCGGATTGGATGAACAAGGAAATGACGCAGGGAAGGCTGAATGATTCTGCACGGGACCAGTTTACTGTAACTGCGATTTTACCGGAATTTTTATCGGTACGGGTTGGTATGAATGCGGCTTTTCTTGACCCCATATTAGGGGAATATCGGAATTTGATAGTTTCTGAAGTATCATGTCAGATAGATACTCAGGGAACTTTTACAACAGTGCTACTGTATCCGAAAAATGCAGTAGTTTAGGAGGGGAGATTTATGTGGCTGTCACGCAGGCTTACTGAAAAAAGGATAAGCACATCGGCTGAGCTTGGACAAGTTACCAGCAGTGGAGAACAGCTTACAGCGGCAGGAACCGCAGAAGTTCGAAATATTCCCATGCTTGTGCCTTATGGAGTTGAGGGAATGCCGCCAAAAGGAGAAAATACAATGATGATACCCTGCGCACAAGGGGCAGTATGCGCAGGAATAATTGTGAATCAAATGGATGTCGCAGAGGGAGAAGTACGAGTTTTTTCCATGGGCGGAGCAGAAATCCGATTGAAGAATAATGGCGATGTTGTGATTAATGGAATGGTGATTGACAAGACAGGCAGGATTCAGACTGCCTCGGAAGCGGAGGCGTAAGCTGTGGACACATTAATACGCGGCGGAGATTTTTTGACAGGGGAAAACGGACTGCCGGTTGTAATTACCGGTGATGAAGAGTTACTGCAGCAGGCATTGATTTATTTAAGCATACCGAAAGGCGCATTTGTCCATGATCCGGCATTGGGGAGCAGGTTTCAGGAACTTGTCCCTGCGCCGCAGGCGGTTATGGACAGCACAGCGTTAATGTTTGCCAGAGAGGCGCTTGCGCCGTCGCAGGGAATTGAAGCGGTATCCGCCGGGGTAGTAACGGGAGAGACAGGATGGCCCAGCCATGTAACGGTCAAAGTACGCAGGCATGACAGTGTAGGGGAGGTGGCGGTGTGCTATGGGAGCAACGTATGAAGAAATCGTAAAAGAAATGCAGGACGAATTTGAAACGCTGACGGGTATGGAAGCGAACCGTGCGTCTGATATTGGTATTCGGATAAAATTGTTGGCAGGGCAGTTAATCGGTATGGAAAAACGTGCAGATTATATTTTAAGGCAGGTATTTCCTCAAACTGCAATTGGTGAATTTCTTGATATGCATGCGCAGATTCGCGGGCTGGAGCGGAAACAACCGCTGCATGCGACCGGAAACCTAACATTTTCACGGACGTTCCCAGCAGAAAACGATATTACAATTCCGGAAGGAACTGTTTGTACTACAGGGACAACGCAGGATATCCGTTTTGTAACAACGCAGGCGGCGGTACTTTCAGCGGGCGAGCTTTCCGTTACTGTACCGGCAAGGGCAGTTCAGGGAGGTTCAGCAAGCAATACCGCCGCAGGTGCAGTTCATATTATGGTGACGCCGCCGCAAGGGATGGAAAACGTTATAAATTCCGTTCCGTTCCGCGGCGGAGATGATGCAGAAGATGATGAAGCGCTGCGCAGGCGTTTGTTGGACAGCTACAGGAATATATCCAATGGAACGAACAGGGCATATTATAAAAATATTGTTTTAGATGATGAGGATGTAAAAAAAGCGGAAGTACTGCCGCGGGTACGCGGACGCGGAACGGTAGATATTGTGGTTGTACCGCGCCCGGGTGTGGATTTTCAGGAGTTATCTGCCCGCGTAAAGGAAGAGCTGGCACAAAAACGGGAAATTGGAGTAGATATTCTGTTGCGGCAGGCGGCTGAAATTACTGTGAGCGCAGAAGTCAATATAATGCTCAAGCCTAATTATACGGAACAGGAAGTTTTTGTCAGAATGCAGGAGGCGGTAGAAGCATATTCTGAACAGCTTGCAATTGGGGAGCAAGTGACGCTTGCCGCGTTGGGAAACGTACTGTATCAGGTGGAAGGCGTTGAAAATTACAGTTTCACCAGCCCATCGCAGGACATTCTGATTGGCAGGGATGAAATAGGCGTTGTTTCTTTAACGGAAATCAGAGTTCCGATATAGGAGGGGAACGTATGGCAAGCCTGGAAGAAATGAAACGTATTCTTGCGCCGTTAGGGTTTTATGATTTAACAGAAAACAGCATTGTCAGCAAGGAACTTACCGTCTATGCTCTTGCAATTGACAGAATCAGAGAACGGTTTACTGAGCTTTTGCGTGAGGAGATGATTCCGACGGCGGAGGATAAGGGATTGGCGCAGCAGGAAAAGCTCTTTGGTTCTCCCCATGAAAATTTAACTGTACAGGAACGGCGGGACAGGTTGATTTACAGATTATCCCTGATGCAGGAGGATTTTACCAATGAAGGCATTATGAGAGCGCTGTTTTCTTTGGGATACAATGGTGCGGTTACAGAAGATTTAGAAAATGAAACGCTGATTTTAGAAAAAATAAATGGGAGCGAGGAACCGGCAGATTACCTTGCTGTTGTTGAAGGGGCGCGTGAACTTTTACCCGCCCATTTGCGTTTCTGTTTTGACATAGAAGCACCGACATGGAATCAGCTGGACTTGCAGGATAAAACTTTTAATGAGCGGGATAAATGTTCGGTTCCATGGGATTTTTATCGGGATGCATAGCGAAAGAAAGGGTGAGCGGGTATGGCAAGCAGTTCAAAAACAGAAAAGCTGGGGCTGAACCAATGGTCGGGAGATGACAAACCGAAGCGGGAAGACTTTAACGGCGACAATGAGATTCTGGAAACCCTTGTAGGAACACATGTGTTCAACGGCACAGTTCATGTAACTCCTGAGGAAAAGAATAAAATTAATACCTATTGTTTTTGCAATATGTATATTGGAGATGGGACAGCAGATTTTACAGTAGAAATTGGGTTTAAACCTAAAGCGGTTTTTGTTTTTCCGGTGAATAAGCCGTTTTCTGTATATAATACAACGGAAAATAAACTATATAATTATGCAGCCGCCGCAATCGGCAGTTTCCATACAACAGGGCTAAACATTGTGAATAATGGATTTGTTGTATCACATTCAGGTACGGCAGTGCAGGGAGACTGGAATGTGACAACTAATAAACAGAATGTAACATATTTTTATATTGCATTAAAATAGCGGAAAGTACAAAGCGAAAGGCAGAGAGCGATATTTGCTCTCTGCCTTTCTTTTTCTGTAATTCAGTGGAAAGAACTGTGGAAAGTGTTTAAAAATAAAGCGAAAATATTTGCAGAATTTTGCATAAAAGATATATTTTTGTTGATTGATATAGGAATCTATATGTTTATGCATTATAATGAAATCAATTTGGAAAGCAGTCGGAGGTATTGGAGGATGCAAGTGGAACGTCAGGGAGAAACATTAAGGGTAGATATTCATGGAATGCGGTGTGAGGAAGCGAAAGAACGGTTGCTGTGGTTGTTTGGGCATCAATGCAAAGGGATAAAGCAAGTAACGGTTATTCATGGTTACCGTTCCGGTCAGGCATTGCGCGATATGGTGCGGACGTTACGCCACCCCCGCATTAGCAAGCGGGTCTTGTCGTTAAATGATGGAGAAACTATTTTCTTTTTGAAGGGGAAAGAAAATGCGTCTGCAAGAGGAAAAGATTTTTTCCGCAGGGACGGATAAATTTTGTTTTTCGATGGAATCTTTAACATTGGAACGCTATAATATTTGACATGCCTGTTGTGGAACATAGTTTACTGAAAAATCAGAATATTTTTATGACAAAATAACCAAATAACGTGCCGGGAGTTCAAGTATCTTTTGAAGATTATAGCAAAATCCCTTGAATTTTACATATGGGTTTGTTATATTATAGTTATACTCGATAGAAAATAAAGGAGGTGTGTTTATTTGGGTACAAAATTAGTAAAGACGGAAAAAGAAAATGTTCCGCTTTATTTGTTCCATCAGGGCAATAATGCAAAAGCATATGAATATATGGGCGCACATAAAACACAGGATGGGCGTGTGGTGTTCCGTACCTGGGCGCCGAAAGCGGTATCGGTATCCATAGTCGGTGATTTTAACCAGTGGGACCGCAAAAGCAACCCAATGAAGCGCATTAGTGACGGCGGCGTTTGGGAAGGCTATGCAGACGGTATTCAGCCTTTTGATATTTATAAATTCGATATTGAAACACAGGACGGGCGTTTCCTGAAAAAAACGGATCCGTATGCATTCCATATGGAAACCAGGCCCAGTAACGCATCCCGCTTTTATGAGTTGGACGGTTTTCGTTGGACGGACAGTAAATGGAGCGATGATAAAAAGAAAAAAAGTATTTATGATTCGGCTGTAAATATTTATGAAATACATGCGGGTTCTTGGCGGAGGTATGCCGACGGAAACGTGTTTTCTTATGAAAAGCTTGCAGATGAATTGATTCCATATCTTCTGGACATGGGATATACTCATGTAGAGCTGATGCCGATTACGGAATATCCTTTTGACGGTTCCTGGGGATACCAGGTTACCGGATATTTTTCTGCAACTTCCCGTTATGGCGAACCAAAAGATTTCATGAAATTTGTTGATAAAATGCATAATGCAGGCCTTGGCGTTATTCTTGACTGGGTTCCGGCACATTTCCCGAAGGACGGTCATGGCCTTTATGAATTTGACGGCGGTGCGTGTTATGAATATGCTGACCCCAGAAAAGGCGAGCATAAGCAATGGGGAACCAAAGTATTTGATTATGGGCGCACAGAAGTACAGAGCTTTTTGATTTCCAGCGCCATGTTCTGGATTGAGAAATTCCATGTGGATGGACTGCGCGTTGACGCGGTAGCCTCCATGCTGTATCTGGATTATGCCAGGGATCAGGGGCAGTGGATACCGAATAAAAATGGCGGCAAGGAAAATCTGGAGGCTGTAGAATTCCTTCAAAAACTGAATGAACGGATTTTTGCAGAGCATCCGGATACGATGATGATTGCAGAGGAATCTACGGCGTGGCCGTTGGTATCCAAGCCAACAGATATTGGTGGGTTGGGCTTTAACTTCAAGTGGAATATGGGTTGGATGAACGATATGCTGCGGTATGTTTGCCTTGATCCGCTGTTCCGCAAATATAATCATGATTGTCTGACATTCTCGTTCTTCTATGCGTTTTCAGAAAACTATATCCTGCCTGTATCACATGATGAGGTGGTGCATGGGAAGGGTTCTTTAATTAATAAAATGCCTGGGACATTGGAACAGAAATTCGCGGGTGTGCGGGCGTTCCTTGCGTATATGATGGCGCATCCTGGAAAAAAGCTGCTCTTTATGGGGCAGGAGTTCGGCCAGTTTAAAGAATGGAACTTTGAAACGGAACTGGATTGGGGGCTATTAGCGGAAGAAAGCCATCATAAGCTTAAAAATTTCTGTAAAGCGCTTAATCACTTTTATTTGGAGCATTCCGAGCTGTACCAGGTAGATTACAGCTGGGAAGGTTTTTCGTGGATTGCAAACGATGACTACTGCAATTCCGTCATTGCTTTCCGCCGCATCAACCGCGAAGGCAGGGAGATTATTGCAGTTTGCAATTTTACGCCGGTAAAACGGGAAAATTATTGTATTGGCGTCCCGCAGGCGGGGTATTATAAAACTGTGTTTAATTCGGATGATGAACAGTTTGGCGGGGCAGGCGATGGATTAAAGGACAGAATAACCACGCAGGAGAAACCAATGCATGGCTTTGAACAGTCTGTCAGCCTGGAACTGCCCGGACTGAGTGTAATATATTTGCAATATGTGGGTGTGAAACCTACGCCGGTAAAATCTAGCATTAAGGTGCCGATGAAAAAAACGGGGTCTGAAAAAAAGACAGTATCGTCAGTGAAAACGAAGAAAAACGCAATAATAAAATAAAACCATGGAATTCAGTTAGGAGGAATCGTTCATGTCCCGTAAAATGGAATGCGTTGCAATGCTGCTGGCCGGTGGGCAGGGCAGCAGATTGGGAATACTAACGAAAAACATTGCAAAACCGGCAGTCCCTTACGGCGGGAAGTACCGTATTATAGATTTCCCGCTATCCAACTGTGTAAACTCAGGTATTTATACTGTGGGCGTCTTGACCCAATATCAGCCGTTGGAGCTGAACGACTATATCGGCAATGGACAGCCGTGGGATCTTGACAGGAACGACGGAGGCGTGCATATTCTATCCCCGTATCAGCGGAATAAGGGTGCGGATTGGTATAAAGGTACAGCGAATGCGATTTATCAAAATATCAATTTTATTCAACGGTATGACCCTGAATATGTAGCTGTGCTTTCCGGCGACCATATTTATAAAATGGATTATTCAAAAATGATTGCTTACCACAAAGAAAAGAATGCAGACTGTACCATTGCGGTGCTTGAAGTTCCGTGGGAAGAGGCTTCCCGCTTCGGTATCATGTTTGCAGATGAGGATGGTACAATTACTGAATTTGCGGAAAAACCCAAAAAGCCGAAAAGTAATAAAGCGTCCATGGGCGTATATATTTTTTCTTGGAAGAAACTGAAAAAATATCTGGAAGAAGATGACAAAGACCCAAAATCTGCTAATGATTTCGGCAAAAATATTATCCCGAATATGCTGGCGGCAGGAGAAAAATTGGTTGCATATCCTTTTGACGGCTACTGGAAAGATGTTGGAACCATTGACAGTCTTTGGGAGGCAAACCTTGACCTGCTGAACCCGAAAGTTGATTTGGATCTTTCCGACCCGAACTGGAAAATTTACTCCCGCAACCCCGGTTCGCCGCCCCATTATATTTCTTCTGAAGCTACCGTTCAGAATTCCATGATTGCCGAGGGCGGTCAAATCCATGGCAGCATAGATTTTTCCGTTCTGTTTGCAGATGTTACCGTTGAAGAAGGCGCGGTGGTACGTGATTCGATTTTAATGCCTCATACCGTTGTAAAATCCGGTGCAGTGGTGCAGTATGCCATTCTTGCGGAGAACACGGTCATTGAAGAAAACGCCGTAGTTGGCAAAAGGCCGGAGGAAATGGAGAATTTAGACGATTGGGGCGTTGCTGTAGTGGGTGCGAATTTAACCGTTGGTAAAGGTGCAACCGTTGCGCCGCGTGCCATGGTTTGTGAAAATATGCAGGGAGGCGATGCGGAATGAGAGGAAACAACGTACTTGGAATCATTTTTTCCAACTCGCAGGATCAGTCCGTTTCCGAACTGACCGCGATGCGTACTATGGGGTCTGTCCCTTTTGGCGGCAGATACCGCATGATTGATTTTATGCTGTCCTCTATGGTGAATGCAAATATCGGCAAAGTCGGTGTGGTAACCAATGTGAATTATCAATCCCTCATGGACCATATTGGTTCCGGTAAGCCGTGGGATTTATCGCGTAAACGGGAAGGTCTGTTTTTCCTCCCGCCTTTCGGGCATTCCGGTACAGGAATGTACCAGAGCCGGATTGAGGCAATTAAAAACATTATGCATTTTATCAAGCAATCCAAAGAAGAATATGTTGTGCTGGCGGATTGTAATTTTGCCTGCAATCTGGACTTGCAGAAAGCGCTGGATTATCATTCTGAATCCGGTGCGGATATTACTACAGTTTATAATCATGGCGTTGTTCCGAAAAATATCTCACAATCGCTGGTGTTTAATGTGGATCAAGGCGGGCGGATATCTGATATTGTTATCAGCCCCACTTTATCCGGCGAGATGGATTATTCCATACATACCTATATTATGGGTAAGGCGCTTTTGGAACGGCTGATTAACGATGCGGTGAGCCGCAACTATAATAATTTTGCACAGGATATTTTGCAGCGTAATGAAAGTAATCTGAAAATCATGGGGTATCGTGTAGAAAGCTTTTGCGCGCCGATTGACAGTCTGCAAAGCTATTATGATGCGAACATGGCATTGCTTGACCCTGCGACATGCAGTTCCCTTTTCCGTCAGGATGCGCCTGTTTATACAAAAATCCGTGATGATATGCCTGCGAGATACGGTCTTGGCTCTAATGTTAAAAATTGCTTGGTAGCGGATGGCTGTAGTATTGAAGGCGAAGTGGAAAACTGTGTTCTGTTCCGCGGTGTGCATATCGGAAAAGACGCCCGCGTGAAAAATAGTATTATTATGCAGGATAGTATTATCGGTGCGGGCGCTTCGCTGAATCATATGATTATTGATAAGCGCGTTACTGTTAAACAGAATGTTTCTCTGTCAGGGGCGCCGACTTATCCGGTATATATTGGCAAAGGGATTATTATCTAAAATGGGATGCAAGGCAGAATGCTTTAAAATTGGATAAGGGTTGGTGGAATTATGAAAGTATTATACGTTGCAAGTGAAGGCTTACCGTTTATTGCTTCCGGCGGATTGGCAGATGTAGCAGGTTCTCTGCCGCAGGCGCTGCGCCAGAGGTTAATCGGGGCGCGCGTTGTTTTGCCTTTGTATGACGAAATTCCGCAGCAGATGAAGGATGAACTGAAATTTATTACCAGCCTCTCCGTACCTGTTGCATGGCGCCGGCAGTATTGCGGTGTATTTGAGGGAAAATATAACGGCGTTATTTACTATTTTATTGATAACCAGTATTATTTTAAACGCCGCGGTTTGTATGGGCATTATGATGACGCGGAGCGTTTTGCATTTTTTTCACGTGCTGTGCTGGAAATGCTTCCGTATATCGGTTTTAAACCGGATATTATCCATTGTAATGACTGGCAGTGTGCTCTGACGCCGGTTTATTATGATTTATTCTATGCCCGCCGTGAGGATTTTGGAGGAATTAAAACCCTGTTCACCATTCATAATATTCAGTATCAGGGAAAATACGGTATGGAACTTGTTGGTGACGTTATTGGAATTCCAACCTCTGAAACCCATGTGCTGGAGTATGACCATTGCGTAAATATGATGAAGGGTGCGATTGAAACTGCGAATCGCGTGAATACTGTCAGCCCCACCTATGCGCAGGAAATTATGGATCCGTGGTTCAGTCATGGATTGGATGATATCCTGCGTCAGCGTTCATGGAAGGTTTCCGGTATCCTTAATGGTATTGATACAGAAAATTATAACCCTGCGTCTGACCCGAATATTTATCAAAATTATTCTGCGGAGGATATATCAGGTAAAGCGGCTAACAAAGCGGCATTGCAGGAAAAAATGGGGTTGCCGATTAGGGAAGATGTGCCGCTCATCGGTATGGTTTCCCGGCTTGTTGCTCATAAAGGGCTGGATTTAGTGAAGGAAAGCTTTGACGGATTCCTTGCCTCCCATGATGTGCAGGTGGCCGTGCTTGGTTCCGGCGATTGGCAGTATGAAAGCTTTTTCCGTGAAATGCATGACCGTTATCCTGATAAAATTGCGATTACTTTTGGATTTATTCCTGATTTGGCGCGTAAAATTTACGCAGGTGCAGATATGTTTTTGATGCCGTCTAAAAGTGAGCCCTGCGGTTTAGCACAGATGGTTTCCCTGCGCTATGGGACGATTCCGATTGTCCGTGAAACTGGCGGTTTGAAGGATTCTATTCAAGACAGCGGCGACGGCGAAGGCAACGGTTTTACTTTTAAAAGCTATAATGCCGGTGATATGATGTATGCTGTCAGCCGCGCATTAGAGGGCTATGCCCATAAAGAAGGCTGGGATGTTCTTGTAAAGCGTGCAATGGAAACAGATTGCAGCTGGGGACGTTCTGCCAATGAATATATACGGTTGTATAAATCTATGCTGGCAGAGTAATAGAGGTATTGGAACGAAAAAGCCTGTGGGAGATAACTACCGCAGGCTTTTGTGATAGCGTTTTTAAATAATAGAGTGTATAAACGAAACGATCAACAAAAAACTACTCGCTGTGCAGGTGAAATTGAAGCCTAAGTAAAAAACGTCCTTTCTGATATGACGGCGACTGTTCGGAGAGCAAATAAAAACAGAAAAGAATTTGTAGGTTATTATATACTGTATAACAGACATTTCATTTGAGGGCAGAACATAACAGATAACAAAAAGAACCGCTATATCAGCGGTTCTTTTTACTGAAGAATTCTTCAATTTATTATAACTCTTTGACAGGATTGCCGTAGAAAGCATCCTTGTAAATATCAACGATTTCAGAAA
>CAKTEE010000002.1 GCA_934546985.1 uncultured Eubacteriales bacterium | reverse complement strand
TTCCTCAATAGCTCAGCCGGTAGAGCATGCGGCTGTTAACCGCAGGGTCGTTGGTTCGAGTCCAACTTGGGGAGCCAACAATAATCCCGTAAATGCTTGCATTTGCGGGTTTTTTTTAATAAAAAACTTGTCCCGGAACGGGACAGATAGATCGCGCAGCTGAAAAAAGAACCGCGGGATTGTTAACCGAATTGTAAATCCGGAATTGCGTTGCCTTATGAAATTCGGCAGCCAGCCCAATCGTAATTGATTTTATGATTGGGCTTTTTTTGTTGCCATTTTTCGGTAGTTAAGGAAAATGCGGTTTCTTTAAAAAGAAAGGGGATTGTAGGATGGCTGTGTTTCGGGTAGAAAAAACGAAGGATTTCACTATTATGTGCAATCATCATCTGCGCAATACAGTACTTTCGTTAAAGGCAAAAGGGTTGTTATCCCTGATGCTGTCCTTGCCGGAAGATTGGGATTACACTACGCGGGGGCTTGCCCATATTTGTAAGGACGGCGTGGACTCGATCACTACCGCCTTAAAGGAACTGGAGCGGTGTGGGTATCTTACCAGACAGCGTATTCGATATGAGAACGGACAGCTTGGGGATATTGAATATATCATTCATGAAAAGCCCGTAACTGTTGCAAAACAAGGATTTTCACCTAAACGGGAAAATCCAGAACGGGAAAATCCAGAACGGGAAAATCCAGAACGGGAAAATCCAGAACAGGGAAAACCTGAACAGGAGGAACCTATACAGGAAAAACCCGCACAATTAAGTACTGAGTTATTAAGGACGGAAAAATCAAAAATGAATATATTAAGAACTAATCCATCCATCTATCCGGCAGAATCGGGATCGACAAATCAGACGGATGGGATGGATATGGCAGAGGCATACCGGAAAATTATCAAAGAAAATATTGAGTATCCTATGTATCAAAAAGGTTTTGATATATATTCATATTTTCAATTTGCGTGCCTAGCAAATATCATTAAGCTGCTTTTGCCCTTAAGATATCCCATAAATTATGATATACCTAAATATGGTGAAACACTCATTAACAAATGGATATGATCAAGATGTAATGCGTTATCAAATTTCAATATCTCTGTTGCAGGAAGGAAGGCTGTAATAGTCTCTCTTATAGGATCTGACTCAAAGAAAACCACGGGTTATACCCGTGGTTTCAAAAAACTAAAGAATCAACATTTCAATAACTTTTCAAATATTGTTCTGATTCTATATAACCGATATAATTATTTATTTTGTAAAAGCAATGAATCCTTTGTTTCATCGTACCAGTCTATTCTATCTGTTAAAAGTATTACTAGTTTTAAATTTTCTTTATCGAATGCTTTAACATCTAACGTATTAATTTTTACAATATTTAATATTTCTCTTCTTTTAATTTTTTAGATAAACCTATAATTAATCTCTCTAAAACAAAAGAATTTTTACGAATTTTTTCTGGTGATTTCTTGTTCACAGTAAATACAGCGGTAAATATGCTTATCAGCATCTGCCAGTTTAAAAACATGAGAAATACCCTGTTCTATTGAGGTAATACAGCGGGGATTATTACAGTAAATAATATTTGTCAGCGTTTGCGGAAGCGTAAGCTTTTTCTTTTCTATAATTGCACCGTTTTCAATAATATTAACCGTAATATTCGGATCAATATAACCCAGAGCATCTAAATCAATGTCAATATGACCCTCAACTTTAATGATATCTTTTTTTCCTGATTTTAAGCTTTTTACATTTTTAATAATTGCAACACAGCAATCCAGCTTATCAAGCCCCAAAGTATTATAAATTTCCATACTTCTTCCGGACTGAATATGGTCTATTACCAATCCTTGCTGCAAACTATCTACATTCAGCATTTTTTTCACCGTCCAGTTCAAGTAATATCATAATCAACGCCATACGTGCATAAACCCCGTATTGTGCTTGTTTGAAATATGCCGCCCTTGGATCATCATCAATTTCTACAGAAATTTCGTTAACCCGGGGTAGCGGATGAAGGATAATCATATCCTGTTTGGCATTTTCCATTTTAGGCATGTCCAGAATATAAGTGTCCTTTAAACGGATATAGTCTTCTTCATTAAAGAAACGTTCGCGCTGGACTCTTGTCATATAAAGAATGTCTAATTCTGGCATAACCAATTCCAAATTTTCTACTTCGCGGTAAGTTTGGTGATTGGCCTCAATAACTTCTTCACGAATATATTGAGGAATACGTAGTTCCTCAGGGGATATTAAAATGAAATTTATATTGGAATATCTTGATAATGCTTTAATTAAGGAGTGTACGGTTCTTCCGAATTTTAAATCGCCGCATAGACCGATTGTTAAATGGTTAAGTCGTCCTTTTAACGAACGAATGGTTAGAAGATCGGTTATTGTTTGTGTGGGATGCTGATGTCCGCCGTCGCCGGCGTTAATGATAGGGATACCGGATTTTTGAGAGGCTACCAGCGGAGCTCCTTCTTTGGGGTGGCGCATGGCGCAAATATCTGCATAAGCTGAAACAACGCGAATGGTGTCACATACGCTTTCACCTTTAGTTGCAGAACTGGTATCAGCAGAATGAAATCCAAGAACACTTCCACCCAGATTCAGCATTGCGGCCTCAAAACTCAGGCGGGTTCGGGTACTGGGTTCAAAAAACAGGGTGGCAAGTTTTTTGCCATCGCAAATATGTGTGTATTTAGCCGGATTGTTTCGGATTTTTTCTGCGAGGTTTAATACTTTGTCCAATTCCTCTACTGTAAAGTCTAATGGATCAATCAGGTGTTTCAATAAAAAAACCTCCTCTGAGACGGTATCTGTATTTTTTACATTATATTACATGCTAACCAGTTAATGCAATGGCAATTCAGATATTTTCTAAAATTATTATAACCACAGCCGGTAAAATAAAAGTTTTTCTCAAAGCTTGCAGTAAATTGGAACAAGTAGTATAATTTATAAGATAAACTGGAGTGTTTATACGTATTCGGAGGTTTAATTAGATTGTCAGATAATAAAAAAACTATAATAGTTGATGAAACTCAGCTTTCATTGCAAAAAGAATATGCCGTTAAAGTAAAAATGCTGTTATCAAAACGATATGGCGGCAAGCGACCAAAAGCATTAGTTCACACCTACGGTTGTCAGGGCAACGTTGCGGATAGTGAAAAAATTAAAGGTATGCTCTTTGAAATGGGGTATGATTTTACAGATACTCCTGATACAGCCGAATTGGTGCTTTATAATACCTGTGCGGTCCGAGAGCATGCCGAAGACCGGGTTTTTGGCAATGTTGGTGCATTAAAACATCATAAACGCCGAAATCCGGACATGAAAATTGTATTATGCGGCTGTATGATGCAGCAGGAAAGGGTCGCCAATAAAATTCGGACAAGTTTTCCCTATGTTGATTTAGTATTCGGTACACATGTAGTTTATAAACTGCCGGAACTGCTTTATCGTATCTTATGTGAAGACGGCAGAGTTTTTGAGCTGCCGGATATGGAAGGGAACATCGCGGAAGGCTTGCCTACTGTGCGCGACGGCAAAGTTCGCGCATTTTTATCCATTATGTACGGCTGTAATAATTTCTGTTCCTATTGTATTGTGCCTTATGTGCGCGGCAGAGAACGGAGCAGAAGTCCGCAGGCAGTATTGCAGGAGGCGCGTGAACTGGTAGCGGCGGGTTATAAAGATATTACTTTGCTGGGACAGAATGTAAATTCTTACGGTAAAGGTTTTGATGAGAAAATTAATTTTTCACAGCTTCTGCGCCAAATAAATGCAATTGAAGGCGATTTTAAGATTCGCTTTATGACGTCTCACCCCAAGGATTGCACGCATGAATTGCTTGATACCATGGCGGAATGTGAGAAAGTCTGCAAGCACTTGCATCTTCCGTTCCAATCAGGCAATAACAGGGTGCTTAAAGAAATGAACCGCGGTTACACACGGGAACAGTATTTATCCCTGATTGAATATGCACGTAAGGTAATGCCTGAAATTTCTTTTACCAGCGATATTATTGTTGGTTTTCCGGGGGAGACTTATCAGGAGTTTACAGATACTTTGGACGTTGTCCGCAAAAGCCGGTTTACTAATCTATATACTTTTATATTTTCGCCGCGCGAAGGTACGCCGGCTGCTAAGATGGAAGACCCTGTGAGCCATGAAGAAAAAGTAAAATGGTTTCAGGAACTTTTAGACTTGCAGGAAGAAATGTCCAGTCAGTATACAAGTGGGTTATTAGGGAAAACCTGCCGCGTACTTGTAGAAGAGTCTGCGGATAAACCGGGTATCCTGAGCGCACGTACAGAAGGGAATGTACTCGTACTGTTTCCCGGTTCCAAAGAATTGATAGGGCGTTTTTGTAATGTAAAAATTACCCAATCAAAAACTTGGATTATGCATGGTGAACTTGCAGATTAAATAATTAAGGAGTAATAAAAATGACGATTGAAGAATTAACCCGTGCCCTTGGCGCAGAAATACAAAAGCATCCGGCTTATATACGTTTGGGGATTGCTAAGCAAAATAACGATGAGGATCAGGAATTGCAGGATGATATTGGCAAGCTTAATTTAATCCGTATTCAGTATAATACGGAGCAGTCGAAGGAAAGCGATAAAGACCCTCAGAAACTGGAAAAACTGAATCAGGAATTTAAAACACTGTACGGCAAAATTATGCGTAATCAGAATATGACGGAATATAATGCCGCAAAAGAAGCAATGGATGCTGTTATGGATGATATTACGGCAATTCTTGCAATGTGTGTGAACGGTGAGGATCCACAGACCTGTCAGCCTCCGCAGCGGGGCTGTTCCGGCAGTTGTTCCTCCTGCAGCGGATGTCACTGAGTGAATTTTAACCTGGAAGGAGAAAGACAATGGCAGAATTATCACCCATGATGCGGCAGTATATGGAAATCAAGGAACAGTATCCAAACACCATTCTCTTTTTTCGTCTTGGAGATTTTTACGAGATGTTTTTTGAAGACGCTAAAATTGCTTCTTCAGTGTTGGAGCTTGTACTGACCGGGCGTGACTGCGGTCAGGCGGAGCGTGCGCCTATGTGCGGGATTCCTTATCATAGCTGTGAGGGATATATTGCAAAACTGGTAGCTAAAGGCTATAAGGTAGCTATTTGCGAGCAGACGGAAGATCCCGCCAAGGCAAAGGGGATTGTGAAGCGGGAAGTTATCAGGGTAATAACGCCTGGAACCGTAACAGAAGGCAGTATGTTGGACGAAGGATGCAATAATTACCTTGCTTGTATTTGTAAAGGTGAAAACACTTCCGGTATTTGTTTTGCAGATGTTTCAACCGGTGAAGTACATTTAACGGAATTTTCAAATGACGCTGAGGATGCAGGAATTATTAATCAGCTGGGGCGTTTCTCTCCAAAAGAGGTTTTGCTGAATCATTCAGCGGCTGAATCCCATACCATACGTTCTTTTTTAAAAGAGCGTTTAGAATGTTCTGCAGAAATTCCAGAAGAAAATGCATTTGATACTGCGTCGTGTGAATCCGTTATTCAATCACATTTTGAAACGGAAAATATTTCATCTCTTGGATTTCCGGTAACACAGCAGGTAATTTCAGCATTAGGCTGTACGTTGTCTTATTTATATCAAACACAGAAAACAGATTTGGCGAATATTAGAAAGCTGGATTATTACAGTGATGCACAGTTTATGAAACTGGATATTTCAGCACGCAGAAATTTGGAACTTCTGGAAACGCTTCGCAATAAAGAAAAAAGAGGGTCTTTGCTTTGGGTTCTGGATAAAACAAAAACGGCAATGGGCAAGCGGTTGATACGCAGTTGGATTGAACAGCCGCTTTTAAATTGTGCACAGATTATTCGCAGACAAAACGCTGTGGCGGAATTATTCGGGAATCATATATTATGCGGTGAAGCGGTTAACGCTCTTACAGGTGTTTATGATTTGGAACGCTTAATGACGCGTGTTGTTTACGGAACTGCCAGTGCAAGGGAACTGAAGTCCTTATCCTATACTATCGAGCATCTGCCTGCAATTCAATCATTGCTTGCCGATTGCAAATCAAAAATGCTTCAGGAAGTTTTTACAGATATTGATGTATTAACCGATGTTCATGATTTGATTGAATCAGCAATTGTTGATGAACCGCCGATTACGGTTCGTGAAGGCGGAATTATCCGTAAAGGTTATAGTGAAGAAGTTGATGCACTCCATGAAGCAATGAGTGATGGGAAATCGTTTATTGCCCGTGTTGAAGAGCGGGAGCAGGAGCGCACGGGAATTAAAAAATTAAAAGTAGGCTATAACCGTGTATTTGGATATTATATTGAGGTTACCAACGCTTATAAAGACCAAATACCGGAGGAATACATCCGAAAACAAACGCTTTCAAACTGCGAGCGTTACATAACACAAGAGTTAAAAGATTTGGAAACTCGTGTGCTGGGGGCAAAAGAAAGGGTTATCCAGCTGGAATATGATTTGTTTACTGAGATTCGCTGTAAGGTTGCTGAAAATCTGTACCGTATTCAGGCAACAGCCCATGCAATTGCACGGTTGGATGTATTGTGCTCTTTTGCACAAACGGCAATGCAGAATAATTACGTTCAGCCGGATATTGTTACTTCAAATGTCATTGAAATTAAAGAAGGCCGTCATCCAGTGGTAGAGCTTATGTTGGATGGTTCTCCTTTTGTTCCGAATGACACGGTCTTGAATAATGACAGCGACAGAGTCGTGATTATCACAGGGCCGAATATGGCAGGTAAATCTACTTATATGCGCCAGGTAGCAATTATTACACTGATGGCGCAGATCGGCAGTTTTGTGCCTGCATCCAGTGCTAAAGTCGGCATTGTAGATTCGATTTTCACTCGCGTCGGCGCTTTCGATGACCTTGCTTCAGGGCAGTCTACCTTTATGGTGGAAATGAGTGAGGTTGCCGCTATTTTAAAAAATGCAACTTCCAGAAGCCTGCTTATTCTGGATGAAATCGGCAGGGGAACTTCGACCTTTGACGGTATGAGCATTGCTCGCGCTGTACTGGAACATGTGGCCGACAAGAAAAAACTTGGGGCAAAAACCCTGTTTTCCACGCATTATCATGAACTGACATCTCTGGAGGATGCGTTGGAAGGCGTTAAAAATTATAATATTGCGGTAAAAAAAAGAGGAGACAATATTACATTTTTGCGACGGATTGTGCGCGGCGGTGCAGATGACAGCTTTGGTGTAGATGTTGCGAAGCTTGCGGGAATACCTGAAACAATTGTGAGACGTGCGCGTGCAATTTTAAAACAGTTGGAAAGCGGCTCCGGAAAACATCAAACGTCTGTAATTACAGATGAAAAAGCAGTAGAGGATGAACCGCAAATTTCCTTTCTTTCCGGTGCCGGAACGGAATTGATGAATAGACTGAAAAATATTGACATTGATACGCTGACGCCGATTGAATCTATGAATATCTTATATGAATTGGTGAAAGACGCAAAACGGTTATAAATCGGAGGTGAATACTGTGGGAGTTATTAATATATTGCCCAAACATATATCTGAACTGATTGCCGCAGGGGAAGTAGTAGAGCGGCCGTCATCCGTTGTTAAAGAACTGCTGGAAAATTCTATTGATGCCGGCGCTGCTGCGGTAACGGTTGAAATAAAAAACGGGGGTACTACTTACATTCGTGTTACAGATAATGGACGGGGAATTTCACGTGATGATATTCCCAAAGTATTCGTCAATCATGCAACCAGTAAACTTCTGACTGCGGAGGATTTGAATGCAATTGGGACGCTTGGTTTCCGCGGGGAAGCATTGGCGTCTATTGCGGCGGTTTCAAAGGTGGAACTGCTTACCCGTTCTCAGGAGGAAGAAGATGGCTCAAGATGCAGTATCAGTGCAGGTGAAGAGCCTGAAATTGATGATGCCGGCTGTCCCAAAGGAACTACCTTAGTGGTACGCGACCTTTTTTATAATGTGCCTGCACGAATGAAATTTTTGAAAAAAGATGTTTCAGAAGCAAATGCTGTAGCTGCAGTAGTTGACAGAATTGCATTATCCAATCCGGACGTTTCTATTCGTTTTATACGTGATGGAAAAGAAACGCTTTTGACGCCGGGGGACGGGAAGTTGCTGTCTGCTGTTTATTCCGTTCTGGGCAAGGAGTTTGCCCAGGGGATGCTGCCGGTTAACTATCAGATGCATGATATCCAAGTCAGCGGTTATATTTGCCGTCCGCTTATGGCAAAAGCAAGCCGCGGTATGCAGTACTTTTTTATCAATGGACGTTATGTAAAAACGCGTACTGCCATGGCGGCATTGGAAGAAGCCTATCGGAATACAATTATGGCGGGGAAATTTCCTTCCTGTGTCCTTCATATTACGGTAAATCCGTATTCTGTGGATGTAAATGTGCATCCTGCGAAAATTGAAGTACGTTTTACTAATGAAAAGCCTGTGTTTGACGCTGTTTATTATGCGTGTAAAACAGCCCTTCAGGAATTTGATTTGCGTGAAGATAGAAAGGAAGTTTCTCAAACATCGTCAACTTTTCCAAATGCTAAAGAAGTAAAGAAAATACAGCCGGCTGAGCAAATCCGTCTTCATACAGTTGCACCAGAACCTGCGGCGCAACCTGTACAAAAGCGCAAACCGACAGAGGAGGTTTGGTTTTCTTCAAATACGGCGCCAAAGGTTACTGTATCAGATACTTTACAGGAAAGTGCAGAAATGTCATACCATAGAGAGCGCCTTGACAGCAGATTTAGCGTTACAGAAACGGTTCAGCCTTTTTATGAAAAGAAATTAGATATTTATGTTGATGATGAAGATGAAAATAAAAGTGAAAATAGCCGTGATGATACAGTAAGAATAGAGGAGGGGCAGGAATCTTCAGCAATCAAAAGTAATCCTGAGGAACCTGCTGATATTCCGGAAGTTTCTGATTTTAAAATTATCGGTGAAGTATTTTCGACTTATATCCTTGTTGAAGTGAATAATGAAATGCTTATTATTGATAAGCATGCGGCGCATGAAAGGATTTTATTTGACCGGCTCGCTGAGAAAAAGAGCGGGGAATATGCACAGGTTCTTTTATCGCCGGTTTCTGTTACATTGTCTAAAGAAGAATATTCCGTTATTCTGCAAAATCTGGATTTGCTGCATCAGGCAGGATTTTCTGCAGAAGATTTTGGGGATGGGACAATCCGTGTTCGTGAGGCTCCTTTAAGCCTTGATGGAAGCGACGTTCAAGCATTAATTGAAGAAATTGCAGCGAATTTTTTAGCGGGCAAACAACATGTCATAAATGAAAAGTTAGAGTGGCTTTATCATTCCATTGCTTGCCGTGCCGCTGTGAAAGCGGGCGATCAGATGTCTGCTTATGAGCAGGCAGCGTTTGTGCAAAAATTGCTGTCAAAACCGGAAATAAGATATTGTCCGCATGGCAGACCTGTTTTAACAGTAATGGCTAAAAAAGAGTTTGAAAAAAGATTTGGCAGGGCGTGATGAAAAAGATATGGACAAAATTGCCGTTTTAGCTGTTGTAGGACCAACTGCATCCGGAAAAACCAGATTAGGTATTTCATTAGCTCAAAAATTAAACGGGGAGATTATTTCTGCGGACTCCATGCAAATTTACCGTGGTATGAATATTGCTACAGCAAAACCAACTTTACAGGAGCGGGAAACAATCCCGCATCATTTGGTTGATTTTCTGGATCCTGCATCTCCGTTTAGTGTTGCAGAATATGTTGTGCTGGCGAAGAAAGCAATCAGCCAAATCCATGCATCAGGCAAATTGCCGGTCATTGTTGGAGGTACCGGTCTGTATGTCAATTCCCTGCTTGATAATATATCGTTTTGCGAATCGCCGGTAGATTATCAGCGCAGAGAATATTATCTTTCCTATGCAAAACAAAATGGCAGCGAAGCATTGTGGCAGAAATTAAATGAAATTGACTCTGCAACTGCTCAGGAACTGCACCCTAATAATGTCGGGCGGATTGCACGCGCATTGGAATGTTATGATACTACAGGAATTAGGCTTTCTGAACAAAAAAAGTTTTCAAAGGCAATTCCTTCGCCTTATTATCCGCTTATATTTGGAATCAATTGTCGGGAACGTTCCCTGTTGTATGAGCGTATTAACCGCCGGGTAGATGAAATGATGGAAAAAGGGCTTTTGCAGGAGGCAGAGTTATACGCTTGTAATCATACTTTGCAGACGTCGGCACAGGCCATTGGATATAAAGAATTGCGGCCCTATTTTGAAGGAACGTTACCGTTGGAAGATGCTGTAGAGAATCTAAAACGGGAAACGCGCAGATATGCGAAAAGGCAGTTAACTTGGTTTCGCAGGGATGAGCGGATTCATTGGCTTTATTTGGATGATTACAGTTGTTATGAGGAATTGGAAACACAGGCCGAAAAAATGGCAGCAGATTTTCTGGCCCAAAATATTTAATGGGGGAATAGTAAATTGGCGGAAGAAGCAACCAAAAACTATCAGACACCGAAACGGATACTCGTTGTTGTAATTGGCCTGTTTCTGTTGGCATATGTCGGCTATCAAATCTATCATATGAATTTTGCTCCGGTTACAACGGAAACTGCCATACAACAAACGATCCATGATACGGTTAATACCAATGTGTTTATTATTAGAGACGAAGAGATCGTATCCGGACAATCAGATAATGGGGTATTGGTACATTCTGTTACTGATGGGGAACGTGTTTCGGCAGGGAATGCAGTAGCTTATTTATTTTCCAGTGAAACAGATGCAGAAAATTATGCGAAGAGTATTGCAGTTGATAAGAAATTAACTTATTATAAGGATTTACAGAGCTATAAAAGTATTTATACAGTAGACCCTGACACGGTGGACCGTGTTATTGAAAATACGCTTAATGATATTCAGAAAATTAAGACCAGCGGAAAATTGGAAGAAATAGAAGATGCAAAACAGGATCTTCTGGATAATATGAACCAGAGGCAGTTAATTACAAATACGCTTACCGATGAGGATCTTGCAGTAAAGCTCAATGAGCTTAAAGCACAGAGAAGCGGAATTCCTGCTTTTAATTATAAAGAGATTTCAGCTCCTGAACCGGGTGCATTTGTAAGTAAGGTAGATGGATACGAAAAGATTGCCGATTATAGCAAGATAGATGAACTTACTACAGCAGATATTGAGAATTATTTATCAGCTCAGCCTGCTGATACATCTGCTGCTATCGGCAAATTGGTGAAAGAATTTGATTGGTATATGGCATGTAAGGTTGATACCTTGTCGATTACTGATCTTAAAGTTGGCAGTAGGATAGTGGTTAGTTTTCCGTTTTCTTCTGTTGATGAAGTAACTGCAAGTGTGGACAGGATGACAAGTGAGGCAAACGGGAAATCAGTGTTGGTATTACGCTGTAATTTAATGAACGATACTCTTTCATCTTTGCGCAGCGAAAATGCTCAAATAAGGCTGAATACATACAGTGGTCTTCGTGTAAGTACAAAAGCCATTCGTGTGAATGCAGAAGGGGAAAAAGGAGTCTATGTTCAGACCGGCAATGCCATAGAATTTAAAAAAATTAAGGTTATTTATACAGGGACGGATTTTGTCTTGTGTGAATCAACAGGCGAAAAAAATTATTTGGAGCTGTATGACGAAGTTGTATTGACAGGCAAGGATCTTTACGACGGAAAAATTACCAAATAATTGCTTTGGCAAGTTTGCAGAATATCAGTGTTTTTATATAAATTTTTGCAATTTATTTTACTTTATTCAATTTTTCCTCATAAATTTCATTTATAATTAAACTGTTTATTGACATCAAAAGAAAAAAATTAGATAATAAGTATTAGCATTGTTTTATTTTGAATATTCCCTGGAGGTATAGGGCAGGAAGAAAATTTACAGGAGGGCATATAAAATGGGCTTTATGGATAAAATTAAGAACATAATTAATGTTCCGGAAGAAGATTATTATGAGGATATAGATGACGAAGAAATTGTTTCTTATGGCAGTAGCCGCAGCAATTCCCCTGCGGAACGTGCGGCAGCTGCTGCGGAGGCACGTCACCGTGTTTCTGCTTCTGTTGGTTCTAATAATGCAGGAAATAACAGCAATAAGGTTGTTAATATTCATACTACTGCACAGCTGCAGGTGGTTTTAGTGAAGCCGGAAGCTTTTGCTGATGCCAGTACAATCGCAGACCATTTAAATAATAAACGTACGGTTGTACTTAATCTTGAATCTGCCACTCGGGAAATTGCCCGCAGGCTGGTTGATTTTCTCAGCGGTGTTGCCTATGCAAACGGCGGCCAGCTGAAACGTGTTGCAAACAGCACGTATATTATTACCCCGTATAATGTTGACGTTATGGGAGATTTAATTGATGAACTGGAAAATAATGGGGTATTTTTCTAAAAATATTTTTGATGATAAGGTTTTGCGGTTATGAAAACACAGGATAATGTATCTGATGCGTTATTAAAATCCCGGATACAGGATGCTGTACGTATCTGCTGGAATAACGATTATCCGCAGTTTTTAGGTTTTCTTGACGAACATCAAAAAGCCCTTTCAGAGATTTATTTTCCAAAGAAACATGTACAGGTGCAAGTTTGTTACTGGGGCGGTTATCCTGATGCTGTCCGTACTGTTATGGGAATTTTTCCGGAAGATTATGAGTATCAGATGGAAGATTTTCCTATTGTTCCTTTAGAAGTATTATTTACAGCAAAAGAATCATTATCCCATCGTGATTTTCTGGGCAGTTTGATGGGGCTTGGAATGAAACGCGAAGCAGTGGGGGATATTCTGGTTGGGTCAGGCAAATGTATTGTGTTTGTATCCAATGGGGTATCTGAATATATTCTCACACAATGGACAAAAGTCGGGAGAACAAATATCAAATGTTCATTGCCGACTAAACTTGAGATTCCACAAACCAATGGCTTTTTGGGAATTTCAGGAACGGTTGCTTCGCCTCGCCTTGATTGTGCGGTTGCCGCTGTTTTAAAAACAAGCAGGTCGTCGGCGGTGGATTTAATCACTGAACGGCGCGTTTGCGTTGATTTTTTAGAGTGTACGAATACTTCAAAATTGATTTCTGACGGAAAGATTATTTCTGTCAGAGGATATGGAAAATATATCATTGATGAAATAGGTTCGATGACAAAGAAAGGCCGTTTTATTTTAAAAGCAAGAAAATATTTGTGATTTAAGGGAGGAAGTCTTTATGCTTACGCCGGGCGATATTAAAAAGACTGATTTTACAAAAGCTGGACGCGGGACATACAAATCAATTGAAGTTGACGCTTTTCTGGATGAAGTATATACGTCTTATGCACAGCTCTATAAAGAAAACGGAGAGTTAATTAAAAAACTTCAGCTTCTCGCCGACAGGGTAGAAAGTTACCGGCAGGATGAGGACAGTATTCGCTCCGCTTTATTGACTGCACAAAGAATGGCTGATTCTATTTTGAAAGAGGCTAACGAAAAATGTGAGCAGTTAAATCAGGCGTCTTCTGATAAGGCGAAACAAATGTTGGAGAGCGCCAAAGAAGAGGCCGAAAAGGTTACCAAAGATGCGCAGACGGAATCTGCTATGCTATTGGAAAAAGCAAAAGATGATTCCCAGCGTATGCTTGAAAATGCTAAAAATGAGGTTACGCATGAGCAAAAAACGCTGGAGCGTATGCAAAAAGAAGTTTCTGTTTTTCGTGCACGCTTAATGGCTGAATATAAAGCTCATGTAGAATTGATTAATGCATTGCCGACCATTTATGAGGATGACGATGAAATACAGTTAGATGAAACGGCTTATTTACAGCGGAAAAATCAGCGGGAAACGTCTTTGGTTGCATCTGAAGAAGAGAATGCAGCAGATGTTTCGGATGAGGATACAAATGAAAAAGAGGATAACTTGCCCCCCAATAGTGACAGCAGTATCAGCAGTTTTTCCAATACAGCCAAATCATTTCCTTCTATTGATTCAGCGGATAATGATAAACCAGCGGAATCACAGTATGCAAAATCAAAAAATAACAACCGTTTTGGTACATTAAAATTCGGTGCTGATTATAGTGTGGAAAATGATGATGAATTTGCAGAAGAGACCGGAAAGAAAAAAGGATTTTTCAAGAAGAAATAAACAATAATGCTTTTTGCATAAGGGAGAGTTTGCTTTATGTCTCAGGATTATAACAAAACTTTAAATTTACCTAAAACCGATTTTGCTATGCGGGCTGGCTTGCCGCAGCGTGAGCCTAAAATGTTGGAAAAATGGGAAAAAAATAAAACATATAATGCCCTGATTAAACATAATGAAGGGAAACCATTGTTTGTTCTGCATGACGGTCCCCCCTATGCAAACGGCAATATTCATTTAGGTACTGCTTTAAACAAGTGCTTGAAAGATTTTATCGTTCGTTATAAAAATATGGCAGGTTTCCAGGCGCCGTATGTTCCGGGCTGGGATACTCACGGGCTTCCGACGGAACTGAAAGCGAGAAAGAAAGCAGGACTTGACAGTCATACTACAATTTCAGATGTTGAACTCCGTAAACTCTGCAAGGAATTTACGCTGGGGTATCTGGATGACCAGCGCAGCCAGTTCAAACGTCTTGGTGTCATGGGAGAATGGGATCATCCGTACATTACTTTATTGCCTGAATTTGAAAAGAAACAGATAGAAATATTCTGCGAAATGGCTTGCAAGGGTTATATCTATAAAGGGTTAAAGCCAGTTTATTGGTGCCCTGAATGTGAAACTGCACTTGCAGAAGCTGAGATTGAGTATGCAGAAGACCCATGCCATTCTATTTATGTCAAATTTAAGGTTCATGATGATAAAGGCAGGCTTTCTGCATTAGGAGCCGATTTGGAACAGACCTATTTTGTTATTTGGACGACAACAACGTGGACGCTGCCGGGAAATGTTGCAATTTGTGTTGGACCGGATTTTACCTATCAGATTGTTAAGGCTGATAATGAATATTATATTATGGCAAGGGAACTTGTTGAGCATGCTATGCAGGCGCATAACACAGAAGAATATGAGATTATTGCTGAAATCATGGGCAGTGAATTGGAATATATGACAGTTTATCATCCATTCCTGAACCGTGATTCCACCGTGATTATCGGTGACCATGTAACCTTGGAAAGCGGTACCGGTTGTGTTCACACTGCACCAGGGCATGGCGTTGAAGACTTTGAAGTATGCAAAAATTATCCGGAAATTCCGGTTATCGTTCCTGTGGATGATAAAGGCCGCCTGACAAAAGAAGCAGGCCAGTTTGAGGGCTTGACCACCGATGATGCCAATAAAGCAATAGCAAAACATTTGGAGGCGTCCGGAAATTTATTTGCGCTCGAAAAAATTATTCACCAATATCCGCATTGTTGGCGTTGTAAAAAGCCTGTTTTATTCCGTGCTACGAGCCAGTGGTTCTGTTCTATTGATGGTTTTAAGGATGACGCGATAAAAGCCGTGGATGATGTTGAATGGATTCCTGAATGGGGCCATGACCGTATGCAAAGTATGATCCGTGACCGTAACGATTGGTGTATTTCCCGCCAGCGTAAATGGGGAGTCCCGATTCCGGTATTTTATTGCAAGGAATGCGGAAAAGAAATTATTGACCGTGAAGCGATTATGGGGATTTCTGAATTGTTTGGCAAAGAGGGATCTGACGCATGGTTTACACATACGGCTGAAGAATTATTGCCTGACAATTTTAAGTGTCCGCATTGCGGCAATCAGCATGGCTTTGAAAAAGAAAAAGATATTATGGATGTTTGGTTTGATTCCGGTTCTTCTCATTATGCCGTTTGTGCTCAGAGGGAGTATTTGAAATGGCCTTGCGATGTGTATTTGGAAGGTGCAGATCAATTCCGCGGATGGTTCCAGTCATCCTTACTGACGTCTGTTGCTGTAAAAGGTATTGCTCCGTATAAAACTGTTATATCCCACGGCTGGGTTGTAGACGGTGAAGGACGCAAGATGTCAAAATCTCTTGGCAATGGTATTGAACCGGCTGAAATTGTAGATCAATACGGTGCAGATATTTTACGATTATGGGTTGCTTCATCCGATTATCATGCAGATATCCGTATATCTAAAGAGATTTTGAAGCAGCTATCAGAAATTTACAGGAAGATTCGTAATACGGCTCGCTTTATTTTAGGAAATCTTTATGATTTTAATCCAGATACCGATATAGTTTCAGATTCTGATTATTTGGATATGGATCGTTGGGCGTTAATGAAGCTGGATGAATTGGTTGCAAAAGTACGTGCCGCTTATGACCGTTATGAATACCATATTATTTTTCATGCGGTTCATAATTTCTGCGTTGTAGATATGTCCAATTTCTATTTGGATGTAATAAAAGACCGTTTATATGTAGAAAAGGCGGATAGTGTATCACGCCGCGCTGCGCAGAGTGTTATTTACAAGGTACTGGATACATTAACATTATTGATTGCACCGATTTTGGCATTTACCTCAGAAGAGATTTGGAAGTATATGCCCCATGACAGTAACCGAAATCCTGAACTGCCAATTTTTAATGAAATGCCTTCTGCTGTTGGTACTGTTAATCAGGAATTTATGAGTCAATGGGAAAAAATACATTCCATTCGTGAGGATGTAAAAAAAGCTTTGGAATTAGCGAGAAATGCAAAAGTAATTGGTGCTTCACTGGAAGCAGAAGTAAAGCTGTTTGCAAAAGATGATTTGCTGGAGTTCTTAAAGGGCATTGAAAGTGATCTTCCGGCGATTTTAATTGTTTCTAAAGTGTCTGTTGTATCCGGTACAGAGGGTACATTCCATGGTGATGTGGAAGGGCTTTCTGTTACAGTAACGCATGCGGCAGGGGAAAAGTGCGAACGCTGTTGGGTTTACAGTGAAGATGTTGGTACAGATGCAGAGCATCCTACCCTTTGCAGCCGCTGTGCAGGCATTGTAAAGTAAGTTTTGATAAAAATTGCGGTGTACCTTACAGGCGCGCCGCAATTTTTTGTGAATTAATGTGAGGCTGGTGGAATAATGAAGAAAACTTTTTCAATAACCATTATTACTTTATTGGTATTAGTAGATCAGCTATTAAAAATTATTATTGACCTTTGGCTGCGTCCGATACACCATTATGTTTTGGCAGATCATGTTTTATCGCTGACTTATGTGGAAAACCGTGGCGCAGCATTCGGCATGCTGCAAAATCAGCGTTGGTTTTTTATCATTTTGACTTTGGCTGTTGTTGGTATTGGCATTTATTATATCTTAGCAAATAAAGTAAAAAGCGATTATTTGCTAGTATGTTTTTTGCTGATTATTGCAGGTGGAGTCGGTAATTTAATAGACCGGATTTTCCGCGGATATGTGATAGATTATATTGAGTTTTTATTTGTAAGGTTTGCAGTATTTAACTTTGCTGATATTCTTGTAACCTTGGGCGCCGTATTGCTGATTGGATGGTTATTGTTTCATGGAACGGAAGATAAGAAAGCCGGGAAATTAGAAATAGAATTGCAGTCGGCGGAGGATAAAGAGTGCTGTGAATAAAGACGATTTAATGATAATCTCAGTTACTCCTGAACAGAATGGTGTAAGGATAGACAAGACAGTTGCCGATGCTTATCCAGCTTTAACGAGAAACAATGTGCAGAAATTATTAATAGATAATAAAATTACAGTCAATGGGAATGAAGTTTCAAAAAACTATAAAGTAAAAAATGGAGATGTTATCCGAATCATTATTCCCGAACCAACTCCGATAGAAGCACAGCCGGAGGATATACCATTAGAGATTGTATTTGAAGATGATGATTTGCTTGTAGTAAATAAGCCAAAAGGAATGGTAGTTCATCCGGCAGCTGGAAATTATACCGGTACCTTAGTGAATGCGCTGTTATATTATTGCGGAGATACGCTTTCTGGAATTAATGGTGCAATCCGTCCCGGTATTGTTCATAGAATAGATAAAGATACCAGCGGGCTTTTGATTGTTGCAAAAAATGATTTTGCCCATAGATCGCTTGCAGTACAGATTAAGGAACATAGTTTTACCAGAATTTATGAGGCTGTTGTTTGCGGACGTTTAAAAAATGATACGGGAACAATTCATGCGCCAATTGGACGGCATCCTGTACAGCGAAAAAAAATGGCTGTTACAGCTCAAAATTCTAAAGATGCCGTTACACACTATGAAGTAATTTCACGTTACCATGGTTTTACCCATGTGCGCCTTCGTTTGGAAACAGGGCGGACGCACCAAATCCGAGTACATATGGCTTCTATTGGACATCCTGTTGCCGGCGATGCTGTATATGGCAATGTAACGGGCGCCGCCAGTGTTTTGCAAGGGCAGTGTCTGCATGCAAAATATATTGCTTTTATTCATCCGCGCGATCAGGAAACGGTTGCAGTTGATTCTGAATTACCGGATTATTTTACTGCATTTTTATCAAAGCTTCGTCCTGAATCATCAGGGAATAGTTGAGAAAGGGGGAATTTCATGGAGTTGAAGAATAAATGGCTGGTAGCCAGTGATATTGATGGGACTTTGTTAGATTCAAAGGGAGCAATTCCAGCGAGAAATATCAAAGCGATTGAATCATTTGTTAAAGCTGGTGGTTTATTTACAATAGCAACAGGACGCAGTGTTAATGCAATTCGTCATATTATTGAACAAATAATATATAACTGTCCGATTATTGTACTTAATGGCGCTGCTATTTATGATTTTGCAGAGGAAAATTATATTTGGAATCATATACTGGATGCTTCTGCTAAAAAAATAGTACGTGTGGTAACAGAAAAATTTCCTCAGATTGGTTTAGAAATTTATGTTGGAACCAGAGTAGTGATACCGGTTATGAATACTTTTGTTGCTGACCAAATGCAGTATGAACGTTTAAAATATGAAGAAATATCTTTAGACGGCATTGGAGATGATGATTGGCTGAAAGTTATTTTTGTTGGCAGTGAACCGGAAGTAAATGCAGTTGCTTCTTTTCTTGATACTCTTGGTTATGATGGAGCTGAGTTTGTTCGTTCCGCCTATTGTTTTTATGAGATGCTTCCCAAAGGCTGTTCCAAGGGTACAGCTTTACATCGTCTTGCAGATTTGTGCCAAGTTCATCATAAAGATACAGCTGCTATTGGTGATTACTTTAACGATATTGAATTGCTTCGCGCAGCTGCTTTTCCTGCTGCCGCAGGTCAGGCGCCTGAAGCAGTGTTGTCTTTGGCAAAACTAAAAGCTTGCCATTGCGATGAAGGAAGCGTTGCCGATCTCTTGGAGTTTTTGATGCAAAATCAATGATAAATAATTATGCCTTAAAAAATATTTATTTTATTTCAGGCTTTAAAAACTGTCGAATTGCCTGTATAATAGTACCTGTTAATAAATTCAGGAGGTTAGATTTATGGATAGTGCACGAAGAAAGCAGTTGCAATGTACCGCATGTAAAGTTCGCATGGGTATTATTGAAGGTGTTTTTAATGCAAAATCAGGTCATCCGGGCGGCTCTCTCTCAATTGCAGATGTGATGACTTATCTTTATTTTTCGGAGTTAAACGTTGATCCTCAAAATCCGCACTGGGTAGACCGGGATCGCTTTGTGTTATCGAAAGGACATGCTGCTCCTGCTCTTTATGCTGTTTTGGCAGAAAAAGGTTTTTTTCCGGTAGATGAATTGAAAACACTTCGTCATACTGGCGCAATGCTTCAGGGGCATCCTAACATGAGTTCTACTCCTGGTGTAGATATGAGTACGGGTTCCTTGGGGCAGGGAATTTCCTGTGCCTGCGGCATGGCATTGGCGGGCAAGCTGGATAAAAAGGATTACCGCGTATTTGCACTGCTTGGTGATGGTGAATTGGAAGAAGGTCAGGTATGGGAAGCGGCGATGTTTGCTGCCCATAAGAAATTAGATAACTTAATTGCGGTTATTGATAATAACGATTTACAGATTGACGGTTCTGTCGCCGATGTTAATTCTCCATATCCGATTTCTGAAAAGTTTGAAGCCTTTGGCTGGCATGTGATTGAAATTGATGGACATGATTTTGATCAAATCGAAAATGCGTTTTATGAAGCGAAAAAAGTAAAAGACAAGCCTATAGCAATTATTCAAAAAAGTGTTAAGGGCAAAGGTGTTTCTTTTATGGAAAATAATGTGTCCTGGCATGGTTCTGCGCCGAATGCCGAGCAATATTCTGCGGCAATGCAGGAACTGGAAAATACCTTGGCAGAATTGGAGGCGAAATAGTATGTCAGATGTAAAAAAGGTTGCGACCCGTGATTCGTATGGTGCTACTTTAGTAGAGCTTGGTGCGGAACATGATAATTTAATTGTAATGGATGCTGATTTGGCTGCTGCGACAAAAACAGGGGTATTTAAAAAGGCATATCCTGAACGTTTTTTTGATGCCGGTATTGCAGAAAGTAATATGATGTGTGTTGCAGCAGGTCTTGCCGCTTCCGGTAAAGTAGTTTTTGCCAGCACATTCGCCATGTTCGCCGCAGGGCGTGCATTTGAACAAATACGTAATTCGATTGGTTATCCTCATTTAAATGTTAAGATTGGTGCTTCCCATGCCGGAATCAGCGTGGGTGAAGACGGCGCTTCTCATCAATGCTGTGAAGATATTGCTTTAATGCGTACAATTCCCGGAATGACAATTATTAATCCTGCGGATGATATAGAGGCAAGAGCGGCAGTGAGAGCAGCATATGAAATGCAGGGACCGGTGTATCTGCGTTTCGGTCGTCTTGCTGTTCCAATTATTTTTGATGAAACTTATAAATTTGAAATCGGCAAGGGCGTACAGCTTACAGAAGGAACAGATGTTACCATAATAGCAACAGGTCTTTTGGTAAAAGAGGCTTTAGAGGCGAAAGAGATCCTTTCTAACGAGGGGATTTCAGCACGTGTTATTAATATGGCTACCATCAAACCGATTGATAAGGATATTATTATAAAAGCGGCGCATGAAACAGGCTGTATAGTAACAGCAGAAGAGCATAATATTATTGGCGGACTTGGCAGTGCAGTTGCAGAAGTTGTGAGCGAAAATTGTCCGGTTCCGGTTATTCGGGTTGGTGTAAACGATGTTTTCGGAAAATCCGGTCCGGCATTAGAATTGTTGGATGTTTATGGGCTGAATTCCGGAAATATTGTTGCTAAAGTAAAAGATGCTGTGGCGCTGAAAAAATCGAAATAAAACTGTTCATGGATTATATTTGAATATTTAATGATAAACTGGCATTGCTTTTCAGCGATGCCAGTTTTCTTTTTTGAAAAAATTTTGGATGAATATGTTTGTTAATAAAGTTTCGTGGAATACGAATAGAAGAGAATCTTACAAAATTCTGTCAAAGAATAAAATTTTATTGGCAAATAAGGTTTTATCATGTATAATATTCCGGAGGAGTTGAATTATCGTGAGCCATATAAAATCATCTGTAGATTTATCTCGGAAAAATTTATCCCAAAGGAAGTCTTCTGTATTTTTGTTGCTGTTTTTTTATGTATCTTTTGTATATTCTGAGTTAGTTTTTCGTTCTGCAACGATTGAAAAGTTCTGGGGTATCGGTTTGCTGTACATTTTTCTGTTTTCAATACCGGCTTCCCTTATTTGCTATGGTTTAAGTATTATCTGGCCTAAAAAAATCAATATGGTATTTTCGATTGTATTATCGTCAATTAGTACGATTTTTTATTGTTCTCAATTTGTTTATAATAAAGTCTTTCATACATTTTATACGGCATATAGTGTTGCCAATGGCGGACAGGCAATCCAGTTCTGGAAAGAAGTTTTATCTACAATCGGCAACAATATTTTTGTGATAATATTGTTGTTTTTGCCGCTGTTGTTTTTATGTATTTTTTTAAGAAAGAAAGTTTCATTTCGTAGGGTGCCTTTAGTTATACCAATAGCAGTATTAATTTTAATATTGGTTACACATTTCGGTTCTGTATTATGTACTTATCTTACAGGTAAAGATTCTTTTTCACCTTATGATATGTATTTTAAAACTATCTCTGTAGATTATTCCGTTGAAAATTTGGGTATGCTGACAACCATGAGGCTGGATGTTCAGCGTACTTTGACTGGTTTTACACAGCAACTACCGGACGATATTCCAAGTGATGATATAGAGCAGGAAACAACATCCTCAAATTCTTCTGAGGAAACTACGACAAAAGTTCCGGATGCAATTACTTATCAACCAAATGTGATGCAAATTGATTTTGATGAATTAATGCAAGGAGAATCAGATGAAGTTCTTGAAAAAATGCATAAATATTTTAGTCAGGTAACCCCAACCAATCAAAATGAAAAAACAGGGACGGAAAAGGGGAATAATTTAATTTTAATTACTGCGGAAGCGTTTTCGCAGTATGTAATTGATAAAGATTTAACGCCGACTTTGTATAAAATGGCGACAGAAGGCTACCAGTTTAAAAATTTTTATACTCCAATATGGGGTGTAAGTACTTCAGACGGCGAGTATGTTGCCTGTCAGGGGTTGATACCAAAATCCGGAGTATGGAGTTTTCAGACATCATCCAAGAATTATCTCCCTTTTGTTATGGGGAATCAGTTGAAGAGGCTTGGATATTCTACGAATGCTTATCATAACAATACATATACCTATTATGGAAGAGACCAGTCTCATCCGAATATGGGCTATATTTATAAAGCTCTTGGAAACGGACTTGACGTCAAAAAAACATGGCCGGAATCTGATTTGGAAATGATGGAAAAATCTATCGGCGATTATATTGGAAATAAGCCGTTCCATGCTTACTATATGACGGTGAGCGGGCATTTGAATTATACTTATTCAGGTAATATGATGGCAACGAAAAATAAGGATATGGTGAAAGATTTACCGTATTCTGATGCGGTAAAAGCTTACCTTGCCTGTAATATTGAGTTAGATAAGGCAATGGAATTTCTTCTTCAAAAACTGGAGGAAGCAGGGATAGCAGAGAATACGTTAATTGCAATCAGCGCCGATCATTATCCTTATGGTTTAACCAATGAGGAAATCAGTGAACTTGCAGGCCATACCGTAGAGGAAAATTTTGAACTTTATCGCAATGCTTTTATCCTTTACCGTAAAGGGATGAAAGGTGAAGTGATTGAAAGACCTTGTTCCAGCTTAGATATTCTCCCAACAATTTCAAATCTTTTAGGGTTGGAGTTTGATTCCCGCTTGATGATGGGCAGAGATATGTTCTCTGATTCTGAACCATTGGTTATTTTTTCTAATCATAGCTGGATTACAGATAAAGCTCAATACAATGCAAAAACAAAAGAAGTCATATCACTAACAGACGAGT
Organism: uncultured Eubacteriales bacterium; assembly: GCA_934546985.1. Classification (GTDB taxonomy): domain Bacteria; phylum Bacillota; class Clostridia; order Oscillospirales; family Acutalibacteraceae; genus CAKTEE01. The sequence goes on along the minus strand of CAKTEE010000002.1, from coordinate 227,671 downwards.
CGGTATCGGATGAATATGTTAAAAAAATAAACAAAATTGTAAATGATAAATTTATTTATTCTGCAAAAATTCTTGAAACAGATTATTATCGTAAAATACTCGGAGAATAAAAGCATTTTAGGTGGACAGGGAGAAGGCTTATGAGATATCGAGAAATTGATTTGCAAAAAGGAATACTGACTGTTCTGATGATTCTGGCTCATTGTATTCAATATTTTAGCTTAGAGCAATGTGCAGCCATGAATATAATCTCAGATTATGTCAATTTAACAACCTTTTCCGGTTTTGTTTTTACCTTTGGTTTTGTTTCTTATCATGCCTATTTAAAAAATAAAACATATTCTTCTGCTTATAGAAAAATTATTCGAAATGTTCTGCGGCTCACAATTGCATATTATATTTCTGCTTTTGCCAATTATGTATTTTTCTATAAAAAATCATTAGATTTGTCATCTATCAAAAATATTATTCTTTTAAGGCCGATGATTGGTTATTCAGAATTCCTTTTATCCTTTGCCTGCATGATGTTTTTATTGCTGGTGTTCTTTCGTTTATTTCAGCGTGCCGATTTATTATTGCTCGTTGGCTCTGTAGTAGTTTCTGTTATATCCTGTATAATATCTCCGCTTCCCGTGCAGAATTCATGGCTGTCCCTTTTTATAGGCTGTAACAATATGTCATATCCGGTTTTCTCCTATCTGGTTTATTTTGTATTGGGAATTTATATTGCAAAAAATGGGATAAAAAAGCATTGGATCGTTGGTGGAATTGCGGCTTCTGCTTTTGTGGTATATTTTATCGCTGCATTGTTTAATGAACCTCGTAGATGGCCGCCGTCTGTAATCTTTCTTTTAGGTGCCGCGCTGTTTATTTATATTTATTTTGTTGTATCTACAAAAGTGATGACAATAAAATGGCTGAAAATACCGAATTATATTTTATGCAGTGTTGGTGGAAATAGTCTTTTTTATCTTTTAGGCAGTAATTTGTGCTTGTTTACACTTCATGCAATTGATGTGGTTCCTTCTGAGTGGTATGCGATTCTTTTGGTCTATTTGGCAATTATGGGATTGCTTTGGTACCTGTCCCATATTAACAGAATTACAAATAAAACAGAATTATTGAAAAAATAGCAAAACAGCCGGGCATTTATGCCCGGCTGTTTATAATCAGGATGCTTGAATTAACCCTAAAATTTCCGTTACAGACTTGCCGGAGGATTTAATAATATTATATAGATTATTAATATCCTGTTCACGCTGTTCTTGCTGCAGCTGGTTTTTTTTTGCTTCTAATTCTTTAATGGTATTTTTCCATTTAACAATCTGCATATCAATTTTTGATATTTCTTCTTCATAATTAATCGGTTTTTTTTGTCTTGGCATAAAAACACCTCCATAAAGATTCTATGGTAATTATAACCATGCAACAGTAAAAATATTCTCGAATTGAGCAATATGTTAAAATATTATATCTGGAATAAACTGAAAAAGCTTGATTCTAAAATACAGAATCAAGCTTTTTATCATGCGAATATACTTTATTTAGTTTTTTCCAGCAATTCATTTTCTCTGAACAACAGAGAAAAGCACCATATACCAGCGATACCTACAAGTGTGTATATGATTCTGCTCAATACAGCGCCTTGACCGCCGAAAATCCATGCAACAAAGTCAAATTGGAAAAGACCAATACTACCCCAGTTTAAAGAACCAATGATTACCAGAATTAATGCAATCCTATCAAGCATTTTCTTCCAACTCCTTAATAACAATAATTGATTTTACAATTTATCGTTATTATGGTTTGTTTTCATGATATTATACACGATATGTGAAATTTTTCATGTTTTTTAAAATTTATTTTCAAAAAACTCATCTGCAAACCAAACTTTATCTACTTCAAAAGTTTTTCCGTTTAAGTAGTTCAGTATTCCAGCATCGGTTTTAAAAGCAAATTTAAGTTTATAGGAATAAAGCATTTGTTTTTTCAGTCCGGCGGCTTTATTTACAGTGTTTTTTCCATATTTTCCGTCTCCAAGAAGGGGGTGACCGATAAAGGCCATGTGTGCACGGATTTGGTGCGTTCTTCCGGTCAGCAAATGAATTTCTAAAAGGCTCAGATTATTTTTTTCTGCAAGCACTTTATAATGCGTTATAATTGTTCTATCACCATTCTGCTGGTGGGCATGAATATAAACTTTATTTTTATCTTCATTTTTTTCCAAATAAGCTTTTAGAGTAGCTTCCTTTTTTTTCATAATACCACAAATGATACAAAGGTAGTATTTTTCCAATTCACGGTCTTTCATTTTTTGATTTAGTATTCGTAATGTTTGCGCATTTTTGGCTGCCAGTACGATTCCACCGGTGTTACGGTCAATCCGGTTTACCAGTGCGGGAACAAAAGAATTTTCATTTTCCGGACAATATTCTCCCTTTTCATATAAATAGCGTTTTACCCTGGTAATCAAAGTATCGATATATTCATGTTCATCCGGATGCGCCAGCAAACCGGCTTTTTTATCCAATAAAAGTAAATTTTCATCTTCATAAACAATAGAAAGTTGGTTTGGGGCATGTAAAAAATCATACTTTGGAGGAACAGCTTCAAAAAATTCATCATTAATATACAAATCAACGGTATCTCCAGCATTTAAACGTGTTGAAATTTCGGCACGTTTACGGTTGATTTTTATCCGTTTGGTTCTGATATATTTATACATCAGTGATTGCGGAAGCCGGGGTACAGCTTTACTTAAAAATTTATCAAGCCGCTGTCCAGCGTCATTTTTACCTATAATCAGGCTTTTCAATAGAATCCAACCTTTTTCGATAGAATTAAATTATTATATCACGAAATGTATCTTTTCAAAAGTTAAAAAATGAGATATAATAAAAAACAATAAAATAATTATCTGGAGGAACTAATATGTTAACAAGGGAACACATCGAAGGAGTATTAAAAGAAGCAGGGGTTTTGTTGGAGGGACATTTTCTTCTCACATCCGGACGCCATAGCAACCGTTATTTACAATGTGCGAAAATTTTTAGAAACACAAAATATAGTGAAGAACTGTGTGCTTCCCTTGCAGAACAATACAAAGATGATAATGTAGAATTAGTTATTGGACCGGCAATGGGGGCTGTGCAAATGGCATATGAGGTTAGTCGTCATTTAAATGTTGAGAACTTTTTCACTGAGCGTGATGAAAACGGCGCAATGGTTCTTCGCCGTGGGTTTGTAATTGAAAAAGGTCAACGTGTTCTTGTGGTTGAGGACGTGGTAACAACAGGCGGCTCTGTTCGTGAAGTGATTGATTTGGTTAATAAAGCTGGCGGTATTGTTGTGGGGGTTGGTTCTATTGTTGACCGTACCGGCGGAAAAATAGATTTTGGTGTTCCTTTCCGTGCAGTATATTCTGCAAGTGTAGAATCATGGGAAGCCGATGAATGCCCGCTTTGTAAAGAAGGTAAACTGGAACTTTATAAACCGGGAAGCCGTAAAAAAGTATAATTCTTTGAAGGTGATTAAATGCATGATGGTCACCGCAGCCGATTGAAAAAGCGTTTTATTGAAGAAGGCTTGGATAATTTTGAGCCGCATAATGCGATTGAGCTTTTGTTGTTCTATTCCCTTCCTCGGCAGGATACCAACGAGATTGCTCATAATTTATTGAATGCATTTGGTTCTGTTTCCGGTGTTTTTGACGCCTCGTTGGAGGATTTAAAAACTATTGGAGGGATAGGCGAGCACAGTGCAGTTTTGATTAAAATGATTCCGGCGCTTCATAAAATGTATATGAAGGATAAAATGATAAAAGGTGATGCGTTAAACAGTGCGGCGGTTACGGGCGCATATTTGATACCTAAATTTATGGGCGAACAAAATGAAGTTGTTTTTGTAATCAGCCTTGATAATCAGGGAAGGGTTAAAAATTGCAGTAAAATTTCTGAAGGCACTGCAAACACGGCAAGAATTAATAACCGCAAGATTTTAGAAATTGCCCTTCGCTATAATGCAACATCTATTATTTTGGCACACAATCATCCGGGCGGTTTGCCGAATCCTTCTGCCAGTGATATTGAGACAACTATTAACTTAGTACAAATATTAGAAAATGTTCAGATTTGTTTAAGGGATCATTTCATTATTGCCGGAAATGAATGGTTTTCTATGGCTGACAGCAAACGTTTTGCACATATCTTTAATTATTAAACACAAAAGCACCATCTTAATGACGGTGCTTTTGTGTTTATGCAGTGAATAATTCATCTATTGTGTCTTTTATAAAAACGACCGTATTGTATCAATTTGTCACTTTCACGATACCTTGACTTGCTTGAACGATATACGCTTAAAATCAGTCCTATGCCTAAATAAATGCATATATTCGAAGATCCGCCTGAACTGAAAAAGGGGAGAGTAATACCAATAACCGGCAGCAGCTTAAGACACATACCGATATTCAAAAAAGATTGTGATAATATCATACCTGCAGCGCCGCTGCAAATTAAAAATCCTACATTATTTTTCGCTTTCAACCCAATGCGAAGAATACGAAGGCATATTGCCAATATAATTAAAATTAAAGTTATACAGCCAATCAGTCCTAATTCTTCGCCGGCAACTGAAAAAATAAAATCGTTTTGATTTTCAGGAACATATAAGTTTTTAGGAGTTCGCTGTGTGTAATTTCCCTGAAAAAGCCCTTTTCCCCAAATTTTTCCGGAGCCTATAGCCGCTAATGATTGATTTTGCTGAAATGCGAAATTTTGCGGGTCAAAAGTTGGATCAAAAACAACCATAAATCGATTTTTCTGAAATGAAGGAATGATATCTAAAAACCAAGCAGCGGTGAATCCTCCAATTGCAAATATACTGCCTAAAATAAAATATATTAATTTGACTCCGGCGGCAAACATCATAATTACAGCAATAAATAAAAAAAGCAGTGCCGAGCCATCATCTCCATTTTTCATTACTAATATCAAAGGAATCATTGCATGTAGTCCCAGAAGGCAAACTGTTGGAAAAGAGCTAATATGTTCTTTTACTTTGTTTAAGTGAACTGAAAAAGTAATAATAAAACCAATTTTTCCAAGTTCTGACGGCTGAAAGTAAATCCCGCCCGGTAATATAAGCCATGCTGTGTCGTCGGCGCCGTTTTCAGGCCCATGACCAATAAAAAGGGTTAATATCATAAGCCCGCCGGCTACCAGCGCCACTAAAGGCCACATTTTTACAATAATATCGTAATCAATAAGAGAAATAATAAGGGAACAAACTATGCCTAACAATACAGCCATAATCATTGTTTTGCTTGTACTTGAAATCCATTGCCCATTTTTTAATGTATAACGTGTAGCGCTGTAAACAAGTAAAATACCATAGCTGGAAGCAAACAAACATAGCATTAAGAGTATTTTGTCAGTATTTTTAATAAAGTCCATCACTGACTTACCTGCTTTTTTCAAAACATCACCATCCTCATTATAAACCTTTGAATTATATTATAGACTGGAAGCTGATCCAATTCAAGAATTGATTATAAAAAGTTAAATAATAATGTCTTATGAAAAACTGAGAAAATTTCTATAAATAAATTGTTGTAAACATTTGTATTGTTTTTATCGGATAAATATGGAGAAAACGAGCATACTGGTTTTATATAGCAAAGGGGGGGAATGAATGGTTGAACAGGATACTATAAAATTATTGCGTGAATGTGATGCAGGAATTAAAATGGGTATTGCATCTATTGACGATGTCCTTGATTATGTACACAATGATGAATTTTGCAAAGACCTAACAGATTGTAAAAACAATCATCATAAATTAAAAGAAGAAATACAAACACTTTTGACTCAGTATCACGATGAAGGAAAAGAGCCTAACCCAATGGCGAAAAGTATGTCATGGATGAAAACAAACGTAAAATTGGTGATAAATGAATCTGACGAAACGATTGCTGATTTAATTACAGACGGATGTAATATGGGAGTAAAGTCACTCAATAAATATTTAAATCAATATGAAGCAGCTGACGAGAAATCAAAAGATATTACAAAACGACTCATTCATCTTGAAGAAAAGCTCGCCGTTGATATTCGTCAGTTTTTATAGGTGTTTATGGAAACAATTTTTGTTATATAAGCAGAAATAATTATTTTTTAACAACTGTGGCAGCCCTGCAAATCCGAATAACAAAAAATAAAAGAGCCTTGAAACTGTTACGTTTCAAGGCTCTTGACTGTTCAAGATTACTCTGGTTGATACAAAGATGTGTGTAGTTAAAAAACGTGTTGTGCGTTCTGAATAGCAAGTTGAAAATTGTCATTTTGACACATTTTTTATCATACTAATAAATTTTATACTCATTCATTATACTACAGAATCAGGAATTTTTTAACCTGCTACAAATGCCAAAAGAAAAAACCACTGAAATCGTATCAAGATCAGAGGTTATATTTGGTCTAAGTGTAATTATAGGACCTGCGATGCAGAGATCAAATATCTATTCCAATCACATATATGGGAACTTGTATTGCGCTTTTGAAATAGGGGAGATATTTCTCAACTTTTTCAAAATTAAGAGATCCTTCCCAATTATGCCCGTATTGGGAAGTTAAGAATTTTTGCATGGCTTTTGTAGTTGTGATGTAAACGCCAAAATCAATTAGATCCAAGTTGGAATAAGATGCCATCTGAAATTTTAATAAGTCTGTTCCCAAAAATGATGAATGTCCAAATTGAACTTCGACAGCTATTCGATCTTTTTGAAAGTCAAATTTGCTATATGCTTTCATATCTGGGGACACGCGCGGTTGATCTTCCCAGCCTTTTTTCAAAAATAAATCGTTTAGAATCTTGTTGAACTCTTTCCGATTTAGTTTAGAGAAATCGGCACATGCTGCATATAAAATTTGTTCGATTTCTGATTTTTGAGCAAGACGAATATTAAAAAGTTCCTCTAAAAAACGGAAAGAGTATTTTTTAAGGCGCACAGCCATATCGTATCATCTCCAATCGCACAATAGACAAAGTATATCATAATACAGCAGAAAATGCCAGAACAAATGATGAAAAAACGGGTAAGCCCCTATAAAGACTTACCCATGGTTGGAGTATTATTGTAAGATTTGGGAAATCCGACAAAGAGAAAACCGCCGACATACATCGGCGGTTTTCAACAATGGTCCGAGTGGCGAGATTCGAACTCACGGCCTCTTGCACCCCATACAAGCACGCTACCAACTGCGCTACACCCGGTTATTTATTAACAGTACATATCATAACATAAACAATATAAAATTTCAATACATAATTTTTACGAAACAGACGGAATATGATTATTAAAGGTTAAACAATAAATGACCAAAGAAAAACGGAGAATAAATGAGCATTCCAAAGAATAAAGAAGCTATTATTTTATTTGCTGTTAATTTTTAAATAATTCGTCAAAAACTATTGACATTTGTCGGATTACTTACTATATTAATTAAGTTAGGCTTGTTTGAAATGTAGGCAAAGCTCACGGATTTCTTTCAGCTTTTGCATAGAATTTATATGGAAAGTAAATCATCTGACGAAGTAAATGAATCTGTTTTATTGAGAGGGGATATTAAGGTGGAAAAAAATCCTATTATTTCTTTAAAAAATATATCTGTTTCATTTGATAATGAAACAGTTTTGGATAATTTAAACCTTAATATAAAAAACGGCGAGTTTGTAACTCTGTTAGGACCTTCCGGATGCGGAAAAACTACAACTCTGCGGATTATTGGCGGATTTATTGACCCAGATGAAGGTGATGTCCTGTTTAACGGACAAAAGATTAACAGCGGCATATTGAATGGAAAAAAGTTTTCAGGCGTTCCTCCTTATAAAAGGGAAGTGAATACTGTATTTCAGCGTTATGCGTTGTTCCCACATTTAAATGTTTATGAAAATGTGTGTTTCGGTATGCGGGTTCATAAAAAATCCGAAAAAGAGATTGACAAAAAAGTACATGAAATGCTTGAACTTGTTAATTTAAAGAATTTTGCAAAACGCCGTGTGAATCAATTGTCGGGCGGTCAACAGCAGCGTGTTGCAATTGCGCGTGCTTTAGCGAATGACCCCAAGGTTCTTTTGTTGGATGAACCTCTTGGTGCGCTTGATTTAAAACTGCGGAAAGATATGCAGAACGAATTGAAAAAAATACAGCAGCAGTTAAAAATTACATTTATTTATGTTACCCATGATCAGGAAGAAGCGCTTTCCATGTCAGATACGGTCGTAGTTATGGATAAAGGTGTAATTCAGCAAATAGGCACACCGGAAGAAATCTATAATGAGCCGCGCAATGCGTTTGTTGCAGATTTTATCGGGGAAAGCAATATTGTTGATGGGATTATGATTGATAATTATCTTGTAGAATTTGCCAGACATCAATTTTCCTGTATGGATTATGGGTTTGCTAAAAAAGAGCCTGTAGACGTTGTTATCCGTCCGGAAGATGTGGACGTTGTACCGCCGTATGAAGGCAAACTTTCCGGTAAAGTTTCTTCCGTTACTTTTAAAGGGGTTCATTTTGAAATTATTGTTGATATTAATGGATTTAAATGGATGATTCAAACGACGGATTATTCTGCTGTGGGAACGGAAATAGGTCTTGTCATTGAACCTGATGCCATTCATATCATGAAAAAATCTGAATATTCCGGTACATTCGGTGATTATAGTACGTTTAGTGATGAAATGGAAGAGGATCTTTTAGAGGAGGCGGAAGAGGATGAAAAGTAAATCCGCCGCTTTGCCGTGCTTTATCTGGATGATTATTTTTACAATTGTCCCATTAGGCATGGTGGTGTATTTTGCATTTACAAACGCTAATGGTTCTTTTACAATGGAAAACATTGCAGGTATTGTACCATGGCTTCCTACTTTTGGAAAATCTATTGCGCTTGGAGCTATTTCCACAATAATATGTTTGGTTTTAGGGTATCCGATTGCATACATTATGTCCAGAATGAAGGAAAAATATCAGCAGACCATGGTTATGTTGATTATGCTGCCGATGTGGATGAATTTTTTGCTGCGGACTTATGCATGGATGACGCTGATTGAAAATAATGGATTGATTAATCGGTTTCTGGGTTTGTTTGGGATTGGTCCATTGGCAATGATTAATACGCAGGGAGCTATTGTGCTTGGGATGGTATATAATTTTTTGCCTTATATGATATTGCCGTTATATTCCATTATGACCAAACTGGATCGTCAAACAATAGAAGCTGCAGAAGATTTGGGTGCAAACAGCTTTCAAATATTCCGTCGTATTGTTTTTCCCTTAAGTATGCCGGGGATTATTTCCGGAATCACCATGGTCTTTGTACCGGCGGTTAGTACGTTCATTATTTCTAAGCTCCTTGGCGGCGGTTCTGAAATGCTTATTGGTGATGCAATAGAGATGTATTTCCTTGGCGGTGCAGGCGACATTAATTATAATATTGGTGCGGCGCTATCTCTCGTGTTAATGATTTTGATTCTTCTCAGTATGGGTATTATGAATAAATTTGATGATGAAGAATCAGCGGGAGGGCTGATGATATGAAATTAATCAATAAGATTTATACCGGCCTGATTTTTGTGTTTTTATATGCACCTATTATTGTTATGGTTGTATTCTCTTTTAATAATTCCCGCAGCCGGACAGTTTGGAAAGGGTTTACGCTGAATTGGTATCGGGAGCTTTTTCGTGATGATGAAATTTTAAATTCACTGTATTTGACACTAATAGTAGCGGCTTTAGCCAGCATCATTGCTACGGTGATTGGTACCCTTGCCGCGATTGGGTTTAACAGCATGAATAAACGTATGCGGTCTGCTTTAATGACAATTAACAATATTCCCATGGTGAATCCTGAGATTGTCACAGGTGTTTCTTTGATGCTGTTGTTTGTGTTTGTGTTTAAAATGACAGGCTTGTTGCAGCCGGGTTTTGCTACGCTGTTATTGGCGCATATTACATTTAATATTCCTTATGTTATTTTGTCTGTATTGCCAAAGCTTCGTCAAATGAATGCTTCGCTCTATGAAGCGGCATTAGATTTGGGCTGTCCGCCACTGCAAGCTTTTTTTAAAGTAGTGTTGCCGGAAATTTCTCCCGGTATCATTACAGGAATGATGATGGCGTTTACGATGTCTTTGGATGATTTTGTTATCAGTTATTTTACCAGCGGTTCAACAGCGCAAACGTTATCTATGACCATTTATTCCATGACAAAAAAACGCGTCAGTCCCAAAATCAATGCGCTTTCTACATTGTTGTTTGTAACGGTTCTGGTTTTATTAATATTGGTAAATGTACGGCAGAACCGTGAAGAATCAAAATATAAAAAGGGGTTGAAATAATTTGAAGAAGATTTTAGCATTTTTTCTGGTTGTTTCCATGTTGCTGTTTGGCGGTTGCGGTACAGACAATACCGGAATTTCCGGAGGGGAAAATACGAGTGGACCGAAAAAAAGCAATGTAACGATTAATGTTTACAATTGGGGTGAATATATATCTAATGGTGAAGAGGATAGCCTCGATGTAAACGAAGAGTTTACTAAAAAAACCGGGGTTAAAGTAAATTATACCACTTTCCAAACTAACGAAGAGCTTTATGCTAAATTAAAAAGTGGTTCGGCTGATTATGATGTAATTATTCCCTCTGATTACATGATTGGTAAAATGGTTCAAGAGGACATGCTAGAAGAATTAGATTTTTCCAATATTCCAAATTATGAATATATTGACCCGCAGTTTAAGGGGTTGGAGTATGATAAAGAGCAAAAATTTTCAGTACCCTATACTTGGGGCACAGTTGGTATTTTCTATAATAAAACAATGGTTGACCCGGAAGATGTAGCAGCACAGAGCTGGGATTTATTGTGGAATGAAAAGTATTCCGGAAAAATTTTGATGTTTGACAACCCACGCGATGCCTTTGCAATTGCACAAAAACGTTTGGGTCTTTCTATGAATTCTACGAATCCGGAAGATTGGAATGCAGCGGCGGCCGAATTAACAAAACAAAAACCGTTGGTTCAGGCTTATGTGATGGATCAGATTTTTGATAAAATGGCAGGTGGAGACGCAGCAATTGCACCTTATTATGCTGGCGATGGTATTATTCTTATGGATGAAAATCCGGATATTGAGTTCTATCTTCCAAAAGAAGGAACAAACCGCTTTGTCGATGCTATGTGTATTCCCAAGGGTGCTAAACATAAAACAGAAGCAGAAATGTATATTAATTTCTTGTGTGAAACAGAGATTGCCAAGGCAAATGCAGAATTTATTGGATATTCTACTCCGCAGGTAAAAACTAAAGAGATTTTGGATCCGGAAATTGCAAACAACCCTATTTTCTATCCGTCAGAGGAAATGCTTGCAAATACAGAAGTTTTTTCTACACTTCCTGAAGATATTAATAAGGTTTTGAGCGATTTGTGGATTCAACTGAAAAAATAGAAGTATAAAAGTTTTGAGGAAGATTTGATTAACAAATCTTCCTCAATTTTATATCAAGATTCACCGGTAAATACGGAAAAACCTATCTATGGGGTAAGCCGTATCTCATTAAAAGTATTGGTTTATATAGATATTTTAAAAAAGCCTATTATTGGTAACAATACAGTAAATATTTACAATGAGTATCCAATTTTTAATATCCATTTGGGCTTAAAGGTGTTTTAAAACACCTTTTCCATAATATAATCGTCCATTACAAACCCGTTTCCAATTTCAGAGATTAAAGGCTTTTCTATAGTAAAACCAATTTTTTTATAAGCCTCAATAGAATGAATATTATTTTTGTTAACTGTGAGCCAAATTCTTTGCAGTCCATTTTTTTGACATTCAGTTTCTAAAAAGTCAAAAGCCCGGGATGCTATTTTTTGTTTGCGAAAACTTTTTAAAATATATATTTTACTTAAAAAAAGTTGTTTTTCCTGTTTTTGTATTGCCATATAACCTGCATTTTCATGATTCAAAAGAAAAAGATAATATTGATATCCTTGCTTTTCTATCTGTTCTTTTATTGCATAATATGACTGAAAATGCATAAGCATATATTCAACCTGTTGTTCACCAATAATAGGGGTGAAATGTTCTGTCCAAATTTCTCTGGCCAGTGCGGCAATCAGTTCAATTTCATCTGTTTTTATTACAGGTTTTATCGTTAATTCTTCCATATTAGTCCGTCAATCCTTTTTTCTTTTCTTCTTTTTTTATTATAAAACAGAGCGGGCAAGATTGCAATTATAACCATAATGAGAATAAAATTTTTATTTAAACTATTGACAGAATGATTGTGATAGTGCATACTATTAGTAAATAAAGATTTATTATAATCAAATATTTACAAAAGGAGCAGACTATGCAAACGAGCGGTGACTTGGATAGTGAAGAAATTTTTAGTTTTTTGCTTTTGATTCATAGAAAAATGTCCAAACCTCTTGAAGAGCACTTTAAGGACAAATTTACCAGTTTGCAGTTTCACGCATTATGTGCTTTGTGTACAAGCGGTTCAATGACTATGACAGAGTTAGCACATATGATGCATACGCCAAAGCAGCAGATGACCAAAATTGTTGATCGTTTGGCGGTGGAGGGTCATATTGTGCGGAATACAGATACGGATGACCGCAGATGTATCCGTATATCTATTAGTGAAAATACAGTGAAATATATTGCCAAGCGGCGAAAACAATTTATATCTGCTTTTAAACAAGAACTTTTAGATGTTGATTGTGAAGATTATGATAAGTTTTTTCAGGCAATACGCTTAATAAATAGGATTTTGCGCAGATATCCCGTTTACAGTAGTCCCTCTACAATAAATTTATAAACGTAAAGGAGAATGATCATGCCGAATACACCAGATAACCGTTATTCAGAAATTACACCCGAAATTTTCAAATTAACTGAATTGTGTTTAAATAACAGCTGTATTGACCCGGAACTTTATTCTGTTCATCAAGTAAAAAGGGGATTGCGTGATATTAATGGTCAAGGTGTTTTGGCAGGCTTGACTGAAATTTCAGAGATTCAATCTTCTAAAGTAGTAGATGGGAAAAATGTATCATGTGAAGGTAAACTGTTTTACCGTGGTGTTGATGTAGAAGAAATAGTTGAGGGTTTTACAAAAGAAAACCGGTTTGGATTTGAAGAAACCACCTATCTTTTATTATTTGGAAATCTTCCAAGCAAGCAGGAGCTTGCTGATTTTCAGGCTTTGCTTGCCAATTATCGAACGCTTCCGACCTCTTTTGTAAGAGATATTATTATGAAAGCACCCAGTTTTGATATGATGAATACGCTTTCCCGCAGTGTTTTAACTTTATATGCTTATGATGCAAAAGCAAACGATACTTCTATTCCAAATGTTCTTCGTCAATGCCTTGAATTAATTGCATTATTTCCATTGCTGTCTGTTTATGCCTATCAGGCATATGATTATTACTATAATAACAACAGCTTTTTTATACATACGCCAAAGCCGGAACTGTCCACTGCAGAAAATATTCTGCACATGCTGCGCATTGACAGTAACTACACGCAGCTGGAAGCGAAAATTCTTGACCTTGCGTTGGTTTTACATGCAGAGCATGGTGGCGGCAATAACTCTACTTTTACTACACATGTTGTTACTTCTTCCGGAACGGATACTTATTCAGCAATTTCTGCCGCGTTGGGGTCTTTGAAAGGGCCAAAACACGGCGGTGCTAATATTAAAGTTGTGCAAATGTTTGACGATATGAAAAAAGCTGTAAAGAATTGGAATGATGAAGAAGAGGTAGCCAATTATTTACGGGCGTTGTTAAATAAACAGGCATTTGATAAATCCGGTTTAATTTATGGTATGGGTCATGCTGTTTATTCCCTTTCAGACCCGCGTGCAAATACTTTTAAAAAGTTTGTTAAGAGTCTGTCGGAAGAAAAAGGCCGTACAGATGAATATAACCTTTATTCTATGGTAGAGCGTTTGGCCCCTGAGGTAATTGCTCAAGAGCGTAAAACATATAAAGGCGTTAGTGCTAATATTGATTTTTACAGCGGTTTTGTATATAGTATGTTGGATTTACCTCCTGAACTTTATACACCGATTTTTGCTATTGCCAGAATTTCCGGATGGAGCGCTCACCGTATTGAAGAATTAATCAATGCAGGTAAAATTATTCGTCCTGCTTATAAGAATGTCAAAAACAGAACGGTTTACGTTCCGATTGATGAGAGATAAACCAAAAACATTCGCTTGTGGACTTTTCCAAATAAAATACTTTTAATAAAACTGACATTGCATTTTATGTAGTGTCAGTTTTATTGTTTAAAATAATTTTAAAGTTTAAACTCTGCATTTTTATTATAATAAAATAAAAACTACAGTGATAGGAAAAGAAGGTCAAATATGGAATATTCCGATAGAAAGAAAAAATTTATATTTTTTATGTTCTTGCTTCTGTTGATATGGTGCATTTTTGTAAGTGCATCATGTATTTATCATATGAATTTTAACATATCTTTTGAATGTATAGGTGTATTTGATATTACTGAATATCCAGAAAACGGTTATCATACTGGATGGCTTTCTCTGCGCCATCCGGATTATCATGGGTTTTATTCGGATGAAATATTAAACCAATATGGAATAGACATGGAACTTGAATATGATAAATATACTTATATCCTTACTTTTGGCTATGAACTGAAGAAAATTTCCTATTCCTATGATACTGTAAAAAATAGAAAAATTCTTTTTATTCCAAAACAGTTTATTGGAAAGGTAATATTGTTGGATGAATTTAAAGATAAACTATATATTTATCGAATCCCTAAAATGGATATAGATTGCGATATTCATGAAAGAAACAGGGAAGTATACTTTTTTAGAAATTTTCATTAGTTATATAGATCCTTTAATAGATGACACTTCAATCGTGTTAATCTTGCTGTTTGGGAGAGGAGAAAATAGAGTGGCTAATGACCGAAGCACCGACTGATACAAAGTATTGAGTGAAATTCTCAGAAAAAGACCATAAGATTTGCAAAATTTTATGGTCCTTTTTAATGCTTTAAAGTATAAATGAAAAAGTGACCATATTAAAATAAAAATACGGTCACTTTTTTTATTTTCTTTGTTTGTAATAATATACGGCCAACTGTGTTCGGTCACGAAGTCCTAACTTATCAAGTATTGTACTCAGATAGTTTCGTATGGTTCCTTCGCTTAAATAAAGTGTATCGGCAATTTCTTTATTGCTGAATCCTTTGGCAACAAGGCAGATAATTTCATTTTCCCGTTCGCTGATATTTGTATTTTGAATTTGGGTACTTTCTTCCTCATGGATTAAAAACGGAAGTTTTGATACAATTTCGTTTCCAAATACATTTTGTCCGGCCATAACAGCTTTTAATGCAGGTGCAATAGTTTCAATATTTTGTTTAATTAAATAACCTTTTGCACCGATATACAGGGCTTTAACAATATAATTGTTGTCAGAGAATGTAGTTAAAAATAAAATTCGGGCATCTGCATGTTTATTTAAAATTTGTTCTCCTGCATCAAGACCGCTAAGCCCTTTCATTTGAATGTCCATTAATAATATATCAGGCGATAGTTCCTCATAAAGCGCTATCGCCTCTTTTCCACTGTTACCTACGGCAATTACTTTAATTTCAGGGTCAGATTGCAGGATGGTTTTTAAAGAAGTGCAGACCAGACGGTCATCGTCAATAATTATTATTCTCATCTCTGTTGCCTCTCTTTTGGTATTGAAATAAAAATTTTAAATCCATGGTTTTGCTCCGTCCGTAGGATTCCACGAAATCCTTCAATACGGTCTTTCATATTTTGTAAACCAATACCGCTGTCATCACTGCGTTTTTGTAAAGTACCATTATCTTTTATTATCAATTGGTATAAGGCTGGATGTTCTAAAACCATAACAAAGGCTTCTGTAGCGTTGCTGTGTTTGGCAATATTGGACAAAGCTTCTTTTACGATAGCAATTATACAATATTTTAGTTTTACTGGAATTTCTCCGGATTCATAAATTAATTTTACCGGACAAAAGTTGAATTCTTCTAATAATGCTGAAAGCTGTATTTTTAAGTCAATAGATTCTTTATGCAAATCATGTACGCTGCTGCGGATATTATCCATAGCGTCTGAAAGCGTATCTTTAATAGAAAGCAGTTCTTTAGCAAGAGTATTATCTTTTGCATGAACTATCTGTAAAGCGCTAACCTGTAAAATTGAGCGTGTAAGCAAATGACCGACATTATCATGAATTTCGCGGGCGATTCTGTTGCGTTCTGTTAAAGTAGCCACTTGTATTTCATAATCCTGTTTCTCCATAAGTTCATTGTTTTTGTGTTCTAAATGCAAGGCACGTTCTTTTGTATCGTCTTGTAATTGATGATAATGTTGTAATATGGTTTGATACGTGTTGGTTCTTTGCTGTAAAAGTAAAGACAAAAGGCACAATAAAATACTTGCAGCCATAAAGAGCGGGGAACTGGAAAGAAAATGAAACAATAGCGGGATTCCCCAGATGCATTTTACATACCATTTCATGTTCCCAAAACAATCATAAGAAATTAAAGGAAGAAATATAATAAAATTTTTGTTCCATAAACACAAAAGTATATAAATAAAATTTACCCAAACAGATATTTTATTTTCAAAATAACTGCTCACAGATGTAACAATAACTGATATCAATAAAGAAACTACAGTAATTACCATATCCATTTGCAGAAAAAATACCATTAGAATACACAAAGAGAGCAGAATCAGTTTATCAATCAATTTTGGCATATGGTTCACCTTTATCCAAGCAGTATCATTCCCGTTTATTATAGCATACAAAATAAAATACGTATACCTGACTATAAAATCAATGACAATTGTCATATGAAACCATGACGATTTTCACTGTTTTTTGTTTTTCAATATTGTAAAATAGTATTATAAAAAACGTGTGGAGGGATGAGCATGATTGAAGTCCATAATTTAGTGAAAAGATATGGTGATTTGATTGCTTTGGATCATTTTAATTTAGAAGTGCAGGATGGAGAAATTTTTGGATTGCTGGGACCTAATGGATCCGGAAAAACAACGGCGATTAACTGTATGTTATCACTTTTAAAGTATGATAAGGGAGAAATTAAACTTTTTGGAGAACCCATGGCTCCTAACCGCTATCACCTCAAACAAAAAATCGGCGTTGTCATGCAGAATGTTGCTGTTTTCAATGAATTGACAGTGCGTGAAAATATTGATTATTTCTGCGGGCTTTATGTGCCGGAAAAAAAGAAAAGGGAATCGCTTGTTCAGGAGGCCATTGAATTTACGGGATTAACGGATTTTGAAAAATTTTTGCCTAAAAAGCTTAGCGGGGGACTTTTAAGGCGATTAAATATTGCTTGTGGTATTGCCCACAAGCCGGATTTGATTTTTTTGGATGAACCTACAGTTGCAGTTGACCCTCAAAGCAGAAATAATATCTTAGAAGGAATTAAAGAGTTGAACCGCAAAGGTGCAACTATTATTTATACATCGCATTATATGGAAGAAGTTGAACAGCTTTGCTCCCGTATTATGATTATGGATAAAGGTAAGGCTGTTGCAATCGGAACTAAAGAAGAGTTGAAGGCCATGATTCGTACTGGAGAAACAATTACTGTAGAAATATATAACCTGACGGAACCAATGCTGGAAGAAATCAGGCGAATAGATTATGTCCTTCAAGGGGAATATTCTGATAATCAGTTAACAGTAAGATGCACTAACGGTGACCAGCATTTGATTCATCTTCTGGATTTACTTCGTAAAAATAACTGCAGTTTTGGCCGTGTATTTTCTGAACCGCCAACACTGAATGATGTTTTTCTGGAAATAACCGGAAAGCATCTCAGAGATTAGGGGGAATAATAGTGTTTTGGAATATATACAGCAAAAGGATTTTAAGTACACTGCGGGATAAGGAAACACTGGTTTGGACGTGGATTTTTCCGATTATGATGGCTACACTGTTTTTTGTTACATTTTCTTCTTTGGATACGGTTGAGCAACTGCAAACCATTCCAATCGGGGTTATTGATAACGAATCATATCAGCAGGAGCAAATATTGCAGACAGTATTGCAGTCGGTTTCTGCCGATAATGATGAGCAGTTATTTCACGTCACCTTTTTTCAAAATACGGACGAAGCCGACGCGGTTTTAGAAAACGGAGAGATTGAAGGTTATATCAAGGTGGATGCAACTCCAAAATTTATTGTAAAAGATGATGGAATGAATCAGACGATTGTTAAAAGTTTTCTTGACCGTTATCTGCAAACCAAATACAGCATAGAAAAAATAATTATGGAAAATCCATCAGCGGTGCAGGAAATTTCCGCATGGTTCCATCAAAAAAACTTTACGCAGGAAATCTCTGTTTCACAAAATCCGCCTACAGATAAAGTAAACTATTTTTATGCTTTGCTGGCAATGATTTGTATGTATGGTGGTTTTCAGGGGTTGCGCAGTGTAACACTTTTACAGGCGAATCTTTCGCCGTTAGGTGCACGCCGTACTATGGCGCCTGCAGGGCATTTTCGTGTGATGTTTTATGATTTATTAGGCGGCATTACTGTCCATCTTCTTTGTCTGATTACTTTGATCTTTTATATTATATTTGTATTGGGAGTAAACTTTGGTTCACGGTTGTCGCTTGTATTGTTGACTTGTCTGGTTGGCAGTTTGGTAGGGGTATCATTTGGAACACTGGTTTCTGTAACTTCAAAATTAAAAGAAACTGCCAAAACGGCGGTATTGATTTCCATAACAATGGTTTGCTGTTTCTTTGCGGGGTTAATGACTTCAGGTATCAATTATGTGGTTGCGGAAAAGGCGCCGTTAGCGGCATGGCTGAATCCCGCGGCGCGTATTACGGATGCTTTTTATTGTTTATATTATTATGATACGTACGATAGATATTTGATAAACATGGGAGTCCTATTGTTAATGGCATTGGTTTTGTTTGGATTGACGGCGGTATTTGTAAGGAGGCAGCGTTATGAAAGTCTTTAATACCTGTTTTATTATTATCAGGCGTCATGTGGGTGCATTTTCAATTTATTTCGTTATTTTTATAGCGTTGTCAGTTATTATGACGGCTTTTGCCACTGATCAGTATAATATGGATTTTTCAACTGTTAAACCGAATTTTACGGTTATAAACCGTGATGAAAATACCGCATTGACGCAAGGATTGACGGAATATCTTCGCCTTAATGGAACAGAGAAAAAATTAAGCGATAATCAGGAAGAAATACAGGATGCGCTGTTTTACCATGCCAGCGATTATATTCTGATTATTCCGAATGGATTTCATGAAGCTTTTGAACAAAGCGGAGAAATTCTTTTAGATGTAGTGATTACTCCGGATTCTGCCAAAGGCTATTATATGGATGGGTTGGTAAACCAATATCTTAATATGTATCAAGCTTATCGGAATATGTCAGATAACGGGGAGGAAATCATTGCCGCAAATGTATCGGAAGCTTTATTGCAGGAAACTAAAGTTGAAAAAAAGCAATTCGGAATCAGCCAGCCGGTGAATGAAAATTATGAAATTTACAACAGGATGGAATGCTATATTATTATGGTGCTGATTACCCTGTGTGTCAGTACGGTCCTTCTAATGTTCCGGCGGCCGGATTTGAATATGCGTAACCTTTGCAGTCCAATAAAGCCGCAATGGATGAACGGACAGTTGACATTGTGTTCTGCAGTTATTGGTTTTATTGTATGGCTATTGATGACATTGACTGGATTTGTTATTTATGGCGCTAAGTTGGTTGGTACAGATATGAGAATAATATTGCTTCTCCTTTTAAATTCTTTTGTTTTAACCATAGTAGCGGTTGCTTTAGCAATGTTGGCAGGTTCTTTTGTGCGCAGCATGAATTCACAGCATGCAGTTTCAAACTTTTTGTCATTGGGTCTATGTTTTTTGGGCGGAGTTTTTGTTCCGTTAGAAATGATGGGGGAAGGAATTTTGTCCGTTGCAAGGCTGACACCGACATACTGGTATTCATCAGCGCTTAAACAAATATGTGATTTAACATCCTTTGGAAACAAAGAATTAGCGCCGATTTGGCAGGCGATGCTGATTCAAATTGGTTATGCTGTGGCAATTTTCTGTGTTTCTGCAGTAATCAATAAATACAGAAATCAATCTGAAAAATCATTCAGCAGTATTCAAACAGAAATAGAAAAATAATAAAAGAACATGTATTTCATTTGCTGTGTATGTGATGTTGGGTAATTGTATTTGTAAACAGGATTTGATATAATGAACCTGTTCTTTATTAATTATAGTTTGGAGTGTGCTGCATGATTCATGATATTACCAATGGTTCTGTTTGTGCAAGAATTGATTCTGAGGGCGCGCAGCTTATTTCTTTAAAAGATGGTCTCGGAACAGAATATATTTGGGGCGGCGATAAAACCTATTGGGGAGGGCATGCACCTGTACTTTTCCCGATTGTAGGTAAACTGCGCGGCGATAAAGCAACCATTCAAGGCGTTGAATATGAAATGAAACGGCATGGTGTGGCCCGTCACCAAAAATGGCAGTTGGTTGAAAATACCGGAGACAGCCTGACCCTTCGTGTATCTGCTGATGAGGATACCTTAAAACAATATCCGTTTCGTTATATGCTGATGGCAAAGTTTACTCTGGATGGCGTATCACTCATCAATGAGTTTACAGTAATCAATATGGATGATAAAACAATGCCTTATGGTTTTGGCGGTCATCCTGCTTTTAACGTCCCTCTTTCTCATGGAACAGGGGAGACTTTTGAAGATTATGTTTTGGAATTTGGACAGAAGGAAACGTTAGACACGCAGTATGTAAATATTGAGGATGGGTTAATTTATCCGGATAAAACACAGCGGATATTAACTGATGAAAAAGCCATACCGCTGCGTCATGAACTTTTTGCAGTTGATGCGCTGGTGTTTGAGGGTTATCGTTCTAAAAGTATTTCCCTCTATTCCCAAAAAACGCGTATGGGCGTAGAAGTGTCGTTAGAAGGGTTTCCTTATCTTGGCATTTGGTCATCTCCCAATAATGGACCGTTTGTTTGCATTGAACCTTGGGTAACAACAGCAACTACGGGCAATGAAGACGATGTATTTGAAAACAAGCGTAATTTACAATTTTTAGAACCGGGGCAAAGCAGAAAACACAGCTTTACCATAACGCTGATTTGAGTTCGGCATAATGAAAAGAGCATGTAACATGGATAAAAAGCGTGCAGTGATTTTTGATTTAGACGGTACCCTTGTAGATTCTATTGAAGATTTGGGATTATCCGTTCATTATGCTTTAGGAAGTTTGGGGTATGATTCCTCCCGCGACCCTAAAGTTTATGCGCCGATGGTTGGTAACGGTACAAAGAAACTGGTGGAAAGGGCCATGAAACAGTTTCATGTTCCTGATGAACTTTTTCCGGATATTTTTTCTGCTTTTCAAAGTATATATGAAAAATGTGCATTGGAACATACAGTTGCATATCCCGGTATAACGGAACTTCTTCAAAACTTAAAAGTTCATGGCGTTTTAATGGCAGTACATACGAATAAACCGGATTCCGTTGCAAAAAAGATTGTTGAACATCTTTTTCCTGATATTTTTTGCGGCGTATTCGGCCAAAAAGAAGGAATCCCGTTAAAACCGGCGCCTGATGTTTCCCTGCAAATCGCAAGGCAATTTGGATTGTCTGTTGCTGAAGTTGCTTTTTGCGGAGACAGTAATGTGGATATTTATACAGCGCAAAATGCAGGAATGTTTTCAATTGGCGTACTATGGGGATTTCGTGATGAAACCGAGTTGAAGTCAGCGGGCGCGCAGACAATCGTTCGTGTTCCGGATGAAATAAAAAAATATATACTGACGCTTGACAAAACTTGAAAACAGGTCTATAATCAAAATAATTTAATATGTGCTTTGAAATGCGTTGATAGAGACGGCTGAGCCAAAGCCTTTATGCAGAGAGCCTGTGTGTGGTGTGAACAGGCAGAGGCGGCAAAAGCTTATCACTCTTGAGCAGGCGATCCGAAAGTTTCAAATGAGATGAGTAGGCGTCGTCCGTAATGGCTGCGTTATAGTCAAGGGCTTGTTGGAGCCTGTAAAAGCGGACGCGTAATGCGTCAAATTGGGTGGTACCGCGGATATTTAAGATTCGCCCCAAAGTGGGGCGGGTCTTTTTTTATTGAATTTTTAATTTTTGGAGGAATCAGGTATGGAAACGTGTATTACTGAAATCGCAGAACGAATTCGCGCATTGCGTGATATTATGGAATTCTCCGCAGAAGAAATGGCGGAGGCTACTGAAAAAACGCCGGAAGAGTATCTTGAACTGGAAAGCGGAAAACAGGATTTTTCATTTACTTTTATCTATAAATGTGCAGAAAAATTCGGCGTGGATATGATTGAGCTTTTAACAGGAGAAAATCCGCACCTGTCTTTTTATTCTATTGTTCGGAAAGGTGAAGGCTTACCGATGAAACGCCGCTCCGGTTTTAACTATTTTCATTTGGGTGCGCATTTTAAAAATAAGCTTGCAGAACCGTTTCTTGTTACCGCACCATATAATGAAGAGGAACAGAATAAACCAATTCATCTTTCTTTCCATGAAGGGCAGGAATTTGATTATATTCTCAAGGGCAGTTTAAAATGTGCGTTTGAAAACCATATTGAAATACTCAATGAAGGTGATTCTGTACTTTATGATTCCGGTCATGGTCATGGTATGATTGCTGCAAATGGTGAAGAATGTGTTTTTCTTGCCATCATTTTGAAAAAACCAGAATAAAACAGGAGGAGAAAGATATGCGTAATATCAGTTTGAAATATGTTGATGAAACATATGATGAGCAGGGAAGGCTTTTGACATATCAGTTAAAATATCCTGATAATTTTAATTTTGCATATGATATTGTGGATGATATTGCAAATGCAGAACCTAATCGAAAAGCCATGGTATGGTGTAATCCAGAAGGGGAAGAACATGTTTTCACTTTTGCAGATATGAAGCGTTACAGTGATAAAACTGCAAATATGTTTAAAGCGCATGGCGTTAAAAAAGGCGATAAGGTTATTGTAGTTTTAAAACGTCATTATCAATTTTGGTTTACAATTTTGGCGCTGCATAAGATTGGCGCAGTTATCATTCCAGCAACGTTCCTTTTGACAAAACATGATGTGGAATACCGCTGTAATTCAGCAGAAGTTAAGTTTATTGTTGCTACTGGACAGGATCGTGTCAGCGAGCATTTTGATGCGGCTATGCCGAATTGTCCAACGGTTCAAAAGAAATTTATTGTCAATGGGTCTGCGGAAGGCTGGATTGATTTTATGTCTGAAATGGAAGCCGCAGATGAAAAATGGGATCGGGTAGAAACGAATGTGCATGAACCCATGATCTTATATTTTTCTTCCGGTACAACAGGAAATCCGAAAATGGTTTTGCACGCACATACATATGCTCTGGGGCATTTGATTACGGCGCGGCATTGGCATAAAGTGGAAGCGGATGGTTTGCATCTTACCATTGCCGATACCGGCTGGGGAAAAGCTGTTTGGGGAAAACTTTATGGTCAGTGGTTTATGGAAGGCTGCATTTTTGTATATGATTATGATAAATTTAACGGAGATGAAATTCTTGGTTTAATTGCAAAATATAAAGTTACAACTTTATGCTGCCCTCCAACGATGTTCCGCTTTTTTCTTCTGGAAGATTTATCAAAATATGATTTGTCGAGTTTGAATTATTGTACCATTGCCGGTGAGGCGTTAAATCCGGATGTATTCAATCGCTGGTATGAAGCTACAGGCATTAAATTAATGGAAGGCTTTGGTCAAACAGAAACAACCTTAATGATTGCCAATCTGATTGGCATGACGCCTAAGCCCGGTTCCATGGGGAAACCTGTCCCGCAATATGATGTTGACATTATAGATGAAGACGGCAATAGCGTCCCGCCGGGAGTAACTGGTGAAATTATTATACGTACAGATAAACGAAAACCGGAAGGACTATTTGAATGTTATTATAATAATGAAGAACGTACCAAAGAGCAATGGCATGACGGTATGTATCATACCGGTGATACTGCGTGGAAAGATGAAGATGGGTATTATTGGTATGTTGGACGTACAGATGATGTTATCAAATCTTCCGGTTACCGCATTGGCCCATTTGAAATTGAAAGCGTCCTTTTACAGCATGATGCTGTATTGGAATGTGCAGTAACCGGTGTGCCGGATGAATTACGCGGCAATATTGTAAAGGCAACCATTGTTCTTGCAAAAGGCTATGAGCCTTCTGAAGCGTTGGTCAAAGAATTGCAAACTTATGTGAAAAAAGAGACTGCACCATATAAATATCCCCGTGTTATCGAATTTGTTCAGGAATTGCCCAAAACAGTAAATGGAAAAATTCGGCGTGCGGCAATTAGGGAATCTGATAAAAAATAATAAGTTTTTTCTAAAATAATAATGGTTGCAAATATTTGTAAAATTTTTGGTCACTGTGGAATTGCTGTTTCACAGTGACTATTTTTGTGATGAAAAAAGAGATGTTTATTTTTATCAGCTCAACCTTCTCTATATATTTTGTATTTCTATAGAACATTTTAATTCTCTGAAAACAAAGCATGTCGAAACAAAGGGCATTTTCAAGGGCAAGGAGCCAAAAACAATAAGAAATGCAAATACGCGGCAGGCGGAAGTAAAAATCTTAGCTATGATGGAAGTGTAAAGTGTTATCTAATATTTTGAAAAAACGGTTATTTCGATGTGCAGGCATTTGTGGCAATATACCTTAAGGCAGAAGCTGTAGTTGACAAATATAACCGTGTACCAAGTGGGAGCAAAAGGCAAAAGAAAGCCGCAGACCTGCTGAAAAAGAACGGTATGCACCACCGCCCGAAAGAGAAAGTGTGCGTGACCAGCTCAGACGGTTACGGGTAGAAAGCAGACAACAGAAACCGAAGCACCAGATCCACGAGACAGAGAACAATAGCTTTCACGCCGAGATAACATCGCAGGGCACTATCCCTGCCTTGCAGGATATGCATTGTGGCAAAAAAACACTCTGCAAGATTTTGAAGTCTTGCAGAGTGTCCTTAAAATTTTGCCGTTTAGTTTCTAAAGAGATTTTCGTTTAATTCAGTTAGCAAAGCCAATGTAATATCCCGTGCAATTACTGATGCAGTTTGACAGTTTTTTTCAAAATTATTTATTCCACAATGGTTAGCAGTATCGGTAACGCTTCTGATAGAAATAAACGGAATATCGAACACATAACAAACGTGAGCAATACTTGCTGTTTCCATATCTACACTTAAAGGAGCATACTTTTCATTTATTATCTGTCTGTTTTCTGTATCAATAAATATCATTCTCCCCCAATAAACTTTATGAGATAAATTTAACCCTTGTACAGCTTTTTTTGATATTTGATAACTCAAGTAAATATTTATATCCATAAAAATATTCATCTTTCATCCAGGGATAAAAATTTGTGAGTATATCTTGAGAAACATCGTGATATACTATTTCTGTTGAAATTACAGTATCAAATATATTCAGTTTGGGATTCATTCCCTCTGCTGTTCCTGAATTGATGATGACGTCAACTTTGAAGATTTCTATAAGAATTTGCGTTGCAATAGCCGCATTTACTTTACATACACCTGAATATAATACAACAACTTCAATATCAAAGATTTTTCCGCTATAAAATTTTAGCTTTGCTTTTTCTGTAATTATACATTCCTGTATGGAAGAAAGGAACGGTGCAAGTTCTTCATCACCCGCACACAAAATTACCTACTCGCATAATCTATCCTCCGCGGTTTTTACTATTGACAAGATTATATTACGAAAATATGATAAAATCTACCATCGGTATAAAAAATACCCAAACAGTTTTTAAAATTATTCGAGCGTTTTTGTCACTTTTTTATACGAAGATCATCATAGTATTGACGGCTTCTGTGGCTGATTTACTAATAATGTTTATCCTGTTAATCTGTTCTATTTGGTCGTCAGTTTTTAATGTTTAATTTCATATTTAAAATATTTCCATTCCATGAATTTCCTAATATTATGTATAGTATATTTTATAGCTGTCAAACATATAAGTATAAAATATAACAATAGATAGGAATTTATAAAATGAAGATGTTTATAAAATTTACAGTACTTTCTTTATTACTTGCGACACTTATAGGGGGAGAAGACACTTTCAATAAAAATTTATTAATGGAACAGGCACATGAGAATAAAGTGGAAATTATAAGAAAAGCATCAATGCTTCCTGATTTTTTTCTGCAAAGCATGAAGCAAAATGGAGAAACAAAAATATTAAATCAATCATTTAGTTTAACATCTATTAATAGCAAGAAAGAGGAAATGAAAACATCTTTAGCAAAAATGTGTGCAAAAGTACAGCAAGCGAAAAAACAGGCGCAGAGAGATTCTTTAAAAGAACTTGGTAATTTTAAAATAACATTTTACTGTGGAGGTTCTTGCTGTAATGGAAAATGGGCAGGACAAACCTGCACAGGTAACCCATTGATAGAAGGCAGAACGATTGCAGTGGATAAAAAAGTAATTCCATTAGGGACAGAAGTCTATATCAAAGGTTTCGGCTGGTATGTTGCAGAGGATGTCGGCGGCGGAATTAAAGGAAATCATATAGATATTTATTTAGAAGATCATGGTAGAGTAGACGAAATGGGAGTTCAGTCAGCTGAAGTATATGTTAAATATTAAGGATTTCATAAGGATTTGAAATTTCAGTGCTAAAAATAAATATTTCAGAAGAACGGTGGCATACTATGCTGCCGTTTTTAGCATGTTGATTAAAAAACAGATGTGCAATACAATTTTGCTAAAAATTTTCGAGTAAATGGTATGGTTTGTGATATGATGAAGAATATGCAATACTTTTCAAGTGTATTAAAACCATAAAATTATCGCGTATAGTGTTTGTAAAATACAATATGTGAATTTTAGCTTTGAAAAAAGTGCTTTTTAGGTAAATAATTTCAGACAAAATAGAACAATATTCAATATTAACTTTATTTTTACTACCTGCAGTGTCAAAAAACATTGATTATTCGTACTGAATAGAATATAATAGTTGCGGAAGTGCTCTGTGTGGAAAAGTATATGGCAAAAATCAATATCAGTGTGTCAGAGAGAACAGCGGCAAGGGGAGCAAAAACCTGCAAAGTTACGCTTCCTACAGTTTGGGTTGAAATATTTGGATGGATAAAAACCATCGGGAACCGAAACGTGCCTTTGACGGAGTAAAAATTGTACTTTCCCGTCATTTTTCCGGATTGAAGTTTGCTGCGCAAAAAATGTGCGTTAATGCATAAGGTCTATTGTCTCTGTTTTGTGATAAAAATAAGTTTTATACAATAATCTATGCGGATTTTACTGATGAAACACTTTTGACAATAATTATCTTTCTAATGGGGTGTAGATTTTAAGGTATTTTCACACAAGCGCTGTACTCCTGAGTAAAAAGCAGAGATTCAAAAGCGTACAAAAAATATTACTGAATATAATTTGTTAGAAATGATTGAATGAACATGCGGACTTATAAGTGAAGATTTCCAACGGATTGAAATAAAGAAATTATTATGATCATACGATTGGTATTAAGTGATGAATCTTAATTTTTATTGTTAAAAAATAAAGATGTAAAATTGATTTATGAAATTTTAAAATTCCATAGTGAAAAGTGGGAGTGGAAAATTGAATGACAAATCCAAAAATTAGCATTATTATGCCTGTATATAACGTGGAGAAATATCTTCCGCGTGCGATAGAGAGTATGTTGGCGCAAACTTTTACCGATTTTGAATTTTTCGCAGTTGATGATGGTTCTACGGATAACAGCGGAAAGATTTGCGATGAATATGCAATAAAAGACGGCAGGATTCATGTTATACATAAAGAAAACGGCGGAGCGCCGAGCGCAAGAAATGCTGCTATGGAAATTGCAAAAGGTGATTATTTTTATTTTTTTGATTCTGATGATTGGGCGGAACCTACTATGTTGGAAGATATGTACCAATTGGCGGTACAACATCAGGCTCAGCTGGTCGTAACAGGTTTTTATATTGATACTTATTATTCTGATGACGAATATGTCAGATCAGAGTTGTGGGAATCCGACTGCATTTTCGATACGCAAAGAAGCTTTCGAGAGAATGCCTATAAACTTTTTGATAAAAATTTATTATACAGCCCGTGGAATAAGCTTTATTTAGCTTCTTATATCCGTGAAAAAAGTTTGAAGTTTCCAAATACCTTTTGGGATGATTTTCCGTTTGTACTGAGTGTTGTGCGTGATGTTGAAAAAGTGGTGGTTTCATCCAAGCGGTATTATCACTTTATCCGTTCTCGTCAAGAGAGTGAAACGGCGAAATATCGTCCTAATATGTATGAAAAACGGGAAGAAGAACATGAGTGGATGATAGATTTGTATCAATATTGGAATGTCAGTGATCCACAAAGCGTGGAAATGGTGCAGCGGCGTTACATTGAACGTGTGGTAGGATGTATAGAAAATATTACAAATAAGGGCTGTACTCTTTCACGAAAAGAGAAGATTCAAAAGATTAAAAAAATTCTTGTTGATCCTAAAGTTCCGACAGCGCTCAAATTGGCCAAGCCCCGTTCTGGTTTGATGAAATGTATGCTGCTTCCTATTCGGATGAAAAGCGCACATTTATCTTATATGGAAGGTGTTTTTATTTCTTATATTAAATCATCTAATGTTAAAACCTTTGCGACACTGAAGCAGAATAGATAATAATCTGGAGTTGGTAAGTAATGCAGTCTTTGCCTTTATTTAGTATCATTATTCCTGTCTATAACGCTCAAAAGTATATAGAAAATGCTGTTCAGGGCGTTTTGGCACAAACGATTTCTGATTTTGAACTTTTTTTAGTGAATGACGGTTCGCAGGATAACAGCGGCAGTATGTGTGATCGCTTAGCATTAACAGACCACCGGATTAAAGTGATTCATTTAGCTGAAAATAAAGGTTTAAGCAATGCAAGAAATGCTGCGCTGGAACAGGTTTCCGGCAAATATATTTTTTGCATGGATGCGGATGATAGGATTGAAAATACCCTTTTGGAAATTGCTTGGAAAGCTTTCCAGAAGAATGATGCTGATGTGACAGTTTTTGGTGTGAAAGAAGAATATTTTCATGATAATGGAGAACTTCGGGATACGTTTACTTATTCCTTTCCGCAGGATCGTTTTTTAAGTGAACAGAAACGGGTACGCGCTGCAGTTATGGAGTTGGAAGAAAAGACGCTCTATGGCTATGCATGGAACAAAGTGTATAAAGCCGAGGTGATACAGAAGCATCGCATTCGGTTTGATGAAAACGACCGTACTTTGGAGGATATTTTTTTCAATATTAAAGTGTTCGACTATGTAAATAGACTGAATATTTTATCGGCAACTCCTTATTATTACCGTAAAGGTGTTCCGGGAAGTCTTACAACTAAATATATCCCTTATTATTTTGTCTATCATCAGAAAAAAATTGAGGCGTTGTATGCCCAGTTTACACGGTGGGGAATTTGTTCAGAAGATATAAAAAATAAGCTGGCCAATCTTTTTGTGAGGTATATTTTTTCTGCCTTGCAGCGAAATTGTGATAAGCAATCTACGTTTTTACATAAAGACAGAAAGCAATTCCTTATGGATTTATATTCTGCGCCCATTTTTACAGATTTGATTGCCTATGCAGGGTCTTCTAACAGGATGGTTTCTCTCATGGTTACATTATTAAAAAAGAGAAATTATACACTTACCTTATGTATGGCAAGAATGATATATTTTGTAAAAACTTTTATGCCTGCTGTTTTTGAAAAAGCAAGCAGAAATAGATAGGTACGGAGTGTAAAAAATGAGAATTCTGGTTGGCTATATCATTGATGGTACTACTGGCGGAATTGATAAATACTTAACAAATATGTTGAAGTCCATCCCGTTTGAGCATGACGACATACAAATGGATTTTTTAACAAATAAAATTACACCTCAATTGGAATCAGTGCTTTCACAATATCATGCTGCGGTTTATGAGGTTTCTACTTTAAAACATCCGTTCAAACAGTTTTGCCAGACAAGGGAAATCATGAAAAAAAATCATTATGATGTTGCTTACTTTAATATTTCAACAACTATAAATTGTATTGGAATTATAGCCGCATGGAAATGTAAAATAAAAAAACGTATTATTCATTCTCATTCGGCAGGGAATGATACAGATAACGTTTTAAACAGAATACTGCTGAATTGCCTGAATTTTATAGGTAAGCAGTTTTTATATAAAATGGGAACCGATTTTTACGGTTGTTCTGGAATGGCTGGGAAATGGATTTTTCCTCAAAAAATTGTCCATAGCAGTCATTTTCATGTAATTAAAAATGCTGTTGATACTCAGAAATTTGCTTTTTCAGCTGAAAAAAGGAAAGAAGTAAGGCAATCGCTTCATCTGGAAGAAAAATTTGTAGTAGGCGATGTAGGATTTTTCAGTTTTCAAAAAAACCATGTGTTTTTATTGGAAGTTTTTCGGCAGTTGCTTCGGCAGAAACCGCAGTCTGTTTTGATGCTTATTGGCGAAGGCCGTTTGTATCAGGAAATAAAAGAACGTGCTCAACAAATGGGAATAGAAGAATCTATACTCTTTATGGGGAAAAGGAGAGATGTAAACGATCTGATGCAGGCGATGGATGTATTTGCGTTTCCATCCAGATTTGAGGGGTTGGGAATTGTAGGAGTAGAGGCTCAGGTTAGCGGATTAAAGTGTTTTTTTTCTGTTAATGTACCAAAAGAAATTGTTTTTACAGATAACTGTATTTTTTTAAGTATAAAACATAAACATGATGCAGTTGTTTGGGCAGATTCTATTATAAAGAATGGAATGAACTATCAAAGGGAAGACGCTTCAGCATTAGCCAAAAACGCAGGTTACAATTTAGAAGGACAGAATTTTTCTTTTCTATGGAATGAGGGGGTAGTGCAGTGAAAGATGTTTTACTGAGAGTGAGAGAGGATATTAAAAGCGGATTTGCATTTAAGGTGTTATATTTACTGCTTGCTTTTTTGTCTTTTAATAGTTTGTTTGCAAACAGGTCTATTTTAACCTATAGTTCTTATTTACTAACTGCTGTTGGATTAGTCTATCTGTTATATCGTTTTTTTCATTTTAATCAGTACCGAAAAACAAAAGGATGTATTGTCCTTTTGTTTTTTGTCGGTTCTTATGTTATTTCTTCACTGTTAACGATTCGATATGGCATATTGGAGAATGTTAAGGGCGCCATATGGATGATATTTCAGTTTTTTTTACTCTATGCCTATGATTACAGGGTAACAAAAGGTACTGCAAAGAGGGAATTTAAAATTTTATCCCATATTTTTATGGGATATACTTTTTTGATGGCGGTTGCCGGGTTAATTCTATTTTTTATGAATTATCATAGTTATCAGATTATTAACGGAAAAAGGGTTATTATAGGCTTTTTATGGAAACGTTTATGGGGGCTTTATTCTGATCCTAATTATGGTGCAGTTTTTGGTGTGATTTCTATCATTTTGTGCTTTTATTATTTTATAACAGTAAAAAAAGTTTGGATGAAAATATTTTATGTCGTTTCTGTCATTTTGCAAATTTCTTATATTGCTTTTTCAGATTCAAGAACATCTTTAGTTGCATTTATGGCAACAGGGGGAATTATGGCATTCCTTTTTTCTATTCGTTGGAAAAAACTTCAAAAGTATAAAACAGCTGCGAAAGTAACTATCTCATTGATGCTTGCTCTTGTTTGTTGTGTACTTCCGTATTTTGTTATTCATGTAACTGTAGACGCAGGGAGTTATGCCCTGCAATCGCTCTATCGGGATGATTCAGAAACATTGGATGGTAATCCTGCGCTTCCTTCCGATAAAGAAACAGATTCGTCATTGAATATTGGACGTGAGGATGAAGATATAAATAATGATATCAGTAACCGGCGGTTTTCTATATGGAAAAGCGCTTTGGAAATATCATCAACTAAGCCTGTTTTCGGTGTTTCTTTTCGAAATATTTATCCATATGCAAAGGAAAATCTTCCGGCCACTTATATTGTAAACAATGATTTCACAGCATTTTCAAATTTACATAATATGTTTTTTGATTTGTTAGTCAGTCAGGGAATTGTGGGTGTCGTTTTATTTGTTATTTTTATTGTTTTAATTATAAAAACAATTTTTACCGAGCTTTTTAAGAAAGAAGGAGAGGAATACCATTATTACGCTCTTTTATTGAGTTCTATTATTCCTATTGCAATATCTGCTTTCTTTTATTCTGAAATTTTGTATATCAATACTGGAGGCGCTGTATTTTTCTGGTGTGTTTTAGGATATTTGATATTGGGTCTTACAAAGGAGAACACTGGGAAAAAAGAAATAGGGATTTTAACTTTCCACAACGCCCGGAATTTTGGAGCCTGTTTGCAGGCGTTTGCCCTTCAAGCAAAACTGGAAGAGTTGAATTACAGCGCTGAAATTATAGATTATCGTCCAGCTTTTATTGAAGATGATTTTGGGATTATTATTAAAAATCATCTTTGGCAGGCAGCAAAGAATCCTCTGGGGTTGGCAAAGTTTTTCATAAGTACGTTATTGCATCTTCCATGGAGAACAATGCGAGAAAATAATTTTATTAGATTTTATGATAAAGCATATCATCTTTCAGAAGGCGTTTATCATGATGCCGAGCAGTTTAGATATGCTGCCGAAAGAAAGGAATTATCCTACTCCGCTTACATTTTTGGAAGCGACCAGATATGGAATCCAGCACTTACAAGGGGCGTTGATGAAATTTTTTATGGCGGCTTTGCTTCTGAAAGTTCTGTAAAGGCATCTTATGCTGCGAGTATGGGATCTGCAGTATTGACGGAAGACCAGTCACAGCTAATAAAAAAAAGTTTGCAAAATTTAGATTATATTTCTGTACGTGAACTAAGTGCAAAACAATGGCTGGAGACATTAACTTCAAAAAAAGTCAATGTTAATATAGACCCTACCTTACTTTTAACAGCGGAAAAATGGGAATCCTATTGTAAGGATGTCCATATGAAACAGCCATATATTTTAGTCTACGTGCTGGAACATAATGAAGAACTAATTTCCATGGTATCTGCTTTAGCAAAAGAAACCGGACTGCCGGTTGTATTTTTTGATCTTAAAAATCGGTATGGATGTAAAACAATCTCAAAATATGTTTCTGATCCTTTTGCCTTTATTTCTTATATCAGACAGGCAGAGTATGTAATAACAAATTCTTTTCACGGTACAGTCTTTTCTATCATTTTTAAAAAGCAGTTTATTTGTATTCCAAACCGAAAAAACCCACTTCGTGTTACAAATCTTTTAACGGAGCTTGAGTTACAAGAGCGTTTGGTTTATTCTGAAAATGATAGGATTGATATCAGGCAGCCTGTTGATTTTAAAAGAGCTCACGAAAAAATAGATGAACTCCGGGCGGCAGCACTGGATTACTTAACAGAAGTATTATCTGCAAAGAAAGACGGTAGAAGTTTAGATGAGCAGAAACGGTAATTTAATTAAAAATATAGCAATTTTTGCAGTTGGCAGCCTTGGTTCCAAAATGCTTCAGTTTTTACTGCTGCCTTTTTATACCAGGG
This sequence comes from uncultured Eubacteriales bacterium, assembly GCA_934546985.1. Lineage (GTDB taxonomy): Bacteria > Bacillota > Clostridia > Oscillospirales > Acutalibacteraceae > CAKTEE01. Next base: position 193,836 of record CAKTEE010000002.1, on the reverse strand, counting down.
TTTTGTCTGATGCTCAATATGGTACAGTTGATATTCTGCAAAGTATTGGAACTTTGTTGCTCCCCATTGTTTCTCTTACGATTTTTGATGCAGTGTTCCGGTTTGCAATGGATACGAACACAAAAAAAGAAGGGGCTTTTTCTGTTGGAATTATTACTGTAGTAGGCGGATCGCTTTTGTTGATGATTGTAGGGGCACTTCTTTCAGGATGCATTGGTTATACAGATTACATTTGGATTATTATTATGTATACAATTTCTCAAATGTTTCGTTCTGTTACATCTCAATATATTCGTGCTATTGGAAAAGTACGATTGTTTACAATCGATAATGTTTTGCAAACACTTCTTATCCTGCTTTGCAACATCCTTTTTCTTGTTGGATTCCATATGGGTATAGAAGGGTATATGCTTGGTTATATTGTAGGAAATCTGTCGTCTTTTCTGTTTGTTTTTCTTGTTCAAAAGCTTTGGAAAGATTTGCAGTTTCACGGATTGGGAAAAGAACTTTTTGTCTCCATGTACAAATTCAGTATTCCTTTAATTCCTAACGCAATTTGCTGGTGGATGACAACAATGATTGGACGTTTCATGGTTACGGGTTATTTGGGCGCTGAAGCCAATGGTCTGTTTGCTATTGCATTCAAGGTGCCCACCATTGTAACCATTATTGTTGGTGTATTTATTCAGGCATGGCAGATTTCCGCTAATACAGAATATGAACATCAGGATTTTTCAGATTATAACAGTCAAATTTTTCATGTTTTGCAGTCTTTGACCTTTATTTTATCTTCCTTGCTCATGTTATGCAGTAAAATAATTACTGGTATTTTAGATCGGTCTTTTTATACTGCGTGGAAATATATTCCTGTAATGTTGGTTGGAATTTGTTTCTTTACTTTTGCACAGTTCTTGGGTACTTTATATACGGCCAATAAAAAAACAGTGATGGCATTTGTAAGCAATTTTGTTGCTGCGATTGTTAATATTGTATGTAATGTATTTTTAATTCCTGCGATTGGCGTAATAGGCGCGTCTTTATCTATGGCCGTTAGCTATTTGGTTTTTTGGATATTCCGTTTGGTAGATACAAGAAAGTTGGTAAATATCCAATATGCAGTCAAAAAAATTATTTTAAATACGGCGCTGACCATTGCCATTGCAGTAGTAGTAACTTTAAGTCCTCCATATTGGGTTATTTATGGAATACTTTTCTTTGTAATGCTTTTAGGAGTTAATTTTAAGGTTGTAAAAGATTTGCTTTATAGATCTTTAAGTGTTTTGCAATCCGTACTTCAGTCGAAAAGGGGATAATTTGGAATGGCATCATATTTAGTAACAAAAGATACTAAGTTCTGCTGTGGCTGCCGTGCATGTGAGCAAAAATGTCCTCAAAAATGTATTTCAATGATAGAAAGAAATGGTTTTTTTTATCCAACCCTTGATACAAAACGCTGTATCAACTGCAAACTTTGCGAAAATGTATGCCAATATTCCCAAGTTAATCAAAAACGGTTAGTTAAAAATTCATTTCCCTATGTTTATGCCGCATGGAACAAAGATGCAGCATTGGTAGAAAAGAGCGCGTCTGGCGGCATGTTTTTTACTGCAGCAAAAACGGTTATAGACAATGGAGGTGTAGTGTTTGGTGCAAAATATAGTCAGAATTTTTCTGTAGAAATTGATTTTGCTGAAAATATAAAGGAATGTGAGAAATTCCGAAAAAGTAAATATGCATTCAGCAGCACAAATGAATCTTATCAAAAAGCTGCTGCTTTTTTGGAGGAAGGTCGTCAGGTATTGTTTTCCGGTACACCTTGTCAGATTTCCGGTTTGTATTCTTTTCTAAAGAAAGACTATGATAATCTGCTGACAATTGATTTAGTTTGTCATGGTCTTGATGCTCCAATTTTTTTACAGTCTTTTATTCAAATGATGGAAGAAAAGTATGATTCAAAAATTGTTTCCATTGATTTCCGCCATAAAATAAAAGGACAGCAGAAACCAAATTTAAAAATCGTTTTTGAAAACGGTACGGTTTATAATAATTTATTTGAAGCCTCAGCTTATGGCGTTTTCTTTGGCAGCAATGTGTTTCTTATGCCTTCATGTACTTCCTGCCAATATGCCAATACAAATCGGGTAGGAGATTTGACTATTGGAGACTACTGGAAAATTGGTGAAACTTATCCGGAAGCGTTTCATCCGGAAGGAACGTCTTTAGTTTTAGTTAATACAGAAAAAGGAAAGAAATTTTTTTCCAAAATTCAGAACCAATTAGAATTTTTTGAAACTGATCTTGATACAGCTTTAAAAGGGAATCCGACATTATCTTATCCGTCAAGAAAGAACCCATTTTCTAAACATATTCTTGCTTCATTAAAGAAAAAAGGATTTCAGAGAACTTATAAAAATTATGTTTATTTTTATAGTAAACTATTTTTAATTTATCGTTTATTTAGAAAAATAAAAAACAAGTTATTTATTAATTCAAAATAATTTCTTTAATAAATAATTTGCAGTATCTTTCGTTTCCGTTTTTAGAGAGAGTTTTTTTACTGGATTAGGCATAGGCGTAATTGATTGATAGAATCATTTTTATATATTTATGATTGCCTTTAAATTTGTTTATGTATGTTAATTTTTGATAAACTTATTTTTTACCTCAATGTTCGGTTTTTAAAACAATAAAATTTACTTATTCAATTCAAAAGCCTTTGTGTGTCTGTGCTACACCAAAGGCTTTTTCTATGCTTATAATAAGTTGTTCCGGTAAAATACCAACAGTTATTTTTCAGTGATCGGCTTTGCTTTTTCTTTGGTTGTTTTGGCTTTACCTTGAATTTCAGGAACCGGAGCAAATTCATTTTTTCCTGTAGTACGATTTTTCTTTATATCGGGTCTTTTCATTCCGGATTTTGCCATATATATTCTCCTTTAATGTTAAACATTATTATTTTTGATAGATTTTTTCTTCGCATTACGGTTTTGGTTTTGATTTTCCTGTGTAATAGGGGTTTGACCATTGCATTTTTCCATTCTTTTCTTTTTATTATCAGGTTGGCTGTCTTTTGGCATATAATTCTCCTTTTACATTACATGTTCTTGGTTTGATATTTTTAACATTTCAAATCCTAAATTATTTAATTTGTTTTGAATATGCTGATGATCGATACCGGAATTGTCATAGTCAACAGCAACAAGAGATTTACTAATATTCACACTTACTGAAAGAATACCATCTATTTTATCCAATTCTTGCTTGATATTTTTCATATCATGTTTTTCGATTTCATTTTTGAGTGTAAAGTAGGAACTTGCTTTTGCCATAATCTCACCTCAGCTTTATTATTGCAACCGGCAAATGCGTTTATGTAAAAAGATTTTTTGTATATTCAAAAATTTTTATAAGGAAAAAGCCGTTTTGGAAAATTCCAAAACGGCTTTAAAAACCACGTAATGTAAAAAATATTAGAGACCGAGACCGTAAGCTTTTTCAATTAATGCAAGAGCTTCATCAGTTGTTTTAGATGCAGATGTAACAGTTACATAAATGCCATGATTGGTTTCCTGATAGTTTACATACATACCAAGAGATTCACAAGTATAACGCAGCGGGCCCATAGTTACACCATTGTTAATGGTGAATGCGCTAGGAGCATTGCTGGTTCCAATCAAAGCGCCTGTAGAAGAATACTTATCAACAGAAGCATTACCCGGAGTTACCAGTAGGTATTCACCGTTTGCTTTGTTTGTAACCTTTGTTTTTTGAGTAGCTTCATCATAAGCAACATCGAAGCCGCTTACTTCTGCAATATAACGCAACGGCATCATAGCTGTACCGTTTACATTAGTAAGGGTTGCATAACCAGTAGCATACTGAGTGGTTGGATATACACTTCCATCAACATATGCTTTGGTTGCATCAAATTTCATTACAATTTCTTTCCCTGCGGTTTCACCTTTGACAACAGTAACCTTTGCTGTGCCGCTCTTACCGCTGGAAGATGTTGCTGTAATAGTAACAATTCCTTCTGTGACGCCGGTAACAAGCCCGGTATTGCTAACTGCGGCAACTGCCGGATTAGAAGAAGTCCATTGAACAATGTTACTGCTGGTAGCCGTAGCATTGAGCTGAAGCTTATCATTTACTTTAATAGTAGAATTTGCCGGTGTAACAGTTACAGTGTCTTCCCCAGTTGGGAAAATTGGAGTAGGATCAGCCAATGGAGCAGGATTATTGTGTTCATCCGGAATAACGCCAGCCCAGCCTCTGGAATAGAATGCAGCGCCAATATTTACTTTAGAAAGATCAATGTTTTTATCTTCCAGATAGCGAATGGTAGTGTCTGTGCTCCATTCATCAGGAGTTTCCGGATGAGCATACAATGGACTGTTATAGCCGATTGTCGGATCGAAAGCACCATGATAGTCATAAGTCATCATGTTCAGCCAAGTAAGATCCTTTGTCAGTCTGTCAAGATCCTGATGTGCAAGTTTGCTTTCAGAACCTGGACAACATGCGGAAATTAGATTACGGCCGGTGGATTTAAATTCTGTATCAAGTGCAATTCTCAGTTCGGAAACAAAATCTGCATAATTCTTAAAGTCATCGCCGGAGGTTGTAACACCCTGATCATTTGGATCGTCATAATCAGGTTCCCTTGCAGCGCCCGGATATTCCCAGTCAAGGTCAATACCATCAAAGAAAGTATAGGTTTTCATAAACTCGATGATACTGTTGATAAAAGTGGTGCGGTTTTCTTTCGTTGCAACCATAGTACCAAAGCCATCGCCGCGGGTCCATCCACCAATGGAAGCCATAACTTTAACATCCGGATACTGTTCTTTCAAATCAGAAAATTTACGCAGCATGTTCGGTGCATTATCTGCATAATCGCCTTTATAGTCGTCTGCCCAAGAGTCAAAAGATTGAATAGTATTAGCCGGGAGTTCAAGTGCGCCTTCAGAATAACCGCCGATCTGGAAGAAAGAGTAGTTGATACAGGTAAGTTTATCCCATGGAATAAAATCAGGACTCTGATACTGATGGTACTTGTTGTAAACAGCCCAGTTTACAAAGTAAGCAATTACATTTTTACCTTTATCTTTCAGTTCTTCTTTCAGTATGCGGGTCATGTTATAATATGCAGTATTATCACCGGAAATTTCCCAGATAATAATGCCGCCAAGACCTTTCTGATTAACGTAGTCCGTGCGTGCACGCAAAGACTGTTCATTTTCATAGGTCAGGAATATGCCTTCTGTCGGATTCCAAAGGTAAGGTGTTTCTGCAATTTCATCGTATCCATGGTACCATCCAACGCCTGCGGTTCCTTCCACAGCCGGAGTATCAGCGGTGCCGGACATTCTTTCAAGATAATCGCAGAGTACATATGGGTTTTGTCCGCCGCCGGTTAATCCGTGGGATAACCCTTTTAACTCAGGAACTTTTTTCATAATAATTTTGCCGGGGGTAGTAAACTCATCCTGCATCCAGCCATATGCCGCAGGCATAGAATCCCAAATACCTTGAGCATAATAATCGTGCAGGAAATAATTGGAATATTCATAGCTTTCATGTTTCATGTAAGCAGCGTTCAACTGTTTCTGTTCTGCATAATAATCTAAGGTATTCTGATTAAATTCAATTTTAGAAAGCGTACGTGCAGGTTTGCCTAATTTAGCAATCAGATTTTTAACTGAGTTTACAGAGAAAGCCTGACGATCAGAACCGTCTACTACAGTAGCAAGATCGTGATTAATCTGTGCCCATTCATCTAAAGTCCGGTCGCTGACGCCGGGACCATATACGCCGCCGTCGTCAATAACACCCTGCATTTCAGCAGTAACAATCATTTGCGGTTCACTATTTTCTTTATAATCCAATATAACGCCGCCAATGCTTGGTTCAATGACATAGTTCAGTGTAGAAGTATTGGAAACGCCGTTCCAGTCAAAAGAAGCGCCGCTGGTAGTGATGCATCCGTGTTCGTCAACTTTAATACGAACGCAGTCAGCATAAGTATTAAAATACCAACTGCCTGCCTGACCTTTTACCATATAGAAAAGGTAATCATCACCGGGGTTTAGGTAAACGGTACCTGCGGCATGTACTGTGTGAAGTGTTTCATCGTCTGCTGCAGAACCGGCGGTCAAAGCATTTCCGTAACCCATATGATCTCTTGTATCAGAAGCTTTTACTGTAACTGCAACTCTTCTGAGTACCGGATCGCCGGGGTCTTCCTTAACAGGAGGAGCACTTCCGCCCCACTGGACATACATTTGGCTGGAGCTTCCATAAACAATTGCTGTCTTGGTGGAAAGCTCAGTAACCGGAGAACTGTCCCATGAATTATAGGTGAATTTACCATCTTTTACGTTAACATTCCCATTAGCGTCTACGCTAATGATTGCTACCGTATTAGAAGATGAAGCGGTATAGGTGCCGCTTGTACCAAACATGAAATAATAGGTACCTTCTGTGAGTGTTTGAGTATGTTCAGCAGGGTCAATTTTTTTCAGGCTGACCATACCAGTGTCTGGTTCAAACCAGCCTCCATTGACAAAACTTTCAAAAGCTACCGGCGTGATTGTTACAGAAGCCGCTGCTTTTGCTGCCATTCCGGCTGAAAGCACACTGATTAACAAAACAACTGTCATCATCAGGCTTAAAAACCGGGTGGCCTTAGGGGTCTTTTTCATTAGCCAATTCCTCCTTTGATTCATTTGATTGCAATATACAGAACTATTTCAAAATGGATGAGGATATTGCACACTATGCTATGAAATCCAAACGAAACAGTCCATATCAACTATATATTAATCATTATTCAGTTGATTTTCAAGGAAAAATGACTTAAAAAAATAAATCTTACAAAAACAACAAAGTTTTACCAATAAAGAAACAATTGAATACTTAATGTATAAAATCTCTTTAATATTTTGTATAATATCACAATAAACGTCTCTGCTTCTATTATTTATAAAACAGAAAAAGGTGGAAAATTTTTATTTGAACCAGAAGAAAATCAATGCTATAATAAAGTATAAGTTTGTATGTGCCGCGCCTGTTGGGGAAGAATAGCCCTTAAAGGGGCGTGAACTATGAAAAAAATATGTAGGAATTCCGGATTGTTTTATAATAGCCCGGCAGATGATGAAAAAGATAAAGATAATCTTGAGAATGATGTGCAGACTCAGCAGGATCAACTATTGGAATTAGGTTCTATTACTGTAAAGTCTGACAAGCATCTTATCCATTGCCTGACAATTATCGGGCAGATTGAAGGGCATTATATCTTGCCGTCGCAAAATAAAACAACAAAATACGAACATGTCATCCCGCAGTTGGTGGCAATTGAAGAATCTACAGAAATTGAAGGTTTAATTATTGTCCTGAATACTGTAGGCGGCGATGTAGAAGCAGGTTTGGCTATTGCAGAACTTGTAGCGGGGATGAAAACGCCGACGGTTTCTCTGGTTCTGGGAGGAGGGCATTCGATCGGCGTTCCTCTGGCAGTGAGTGCAAAACGGTCTTTTATTGTTCCAAGCGCTACAATGACAATTCATCCTGTTCGAATGAGCGGTGTAGTATTAGGAGTTCCGCAGACGCTTTCTTATTTTGAAAGAATGCAGGAGCGAATTGTAAGTTTTGTAACTGCAAATTCTCATATGGAAAGCGCACGTTTTCGAGAACTTTTGATGAATACACAAGAGTTGGTTACTGATGTTGGGACGGTTCTTGATGGGGAAGCGGCAGTAAAAGAAGGTCTTATTGATAGTTTGGGCAGTTTATCTGATGCGATAGAATGCCTTTATGGATTGATAGATGAGAAAAAGATGAATAATGCATTGGAAAAAAAACAAAGGGATAATGAATAATACTCTCCCGCTCAGCGGGAAATACATATATGGAGTGAAAGCAGGAAAATGGCACAAACAAAAAAAACAGGTGGTACAAAAGGAACAAAACCATCTGCATCTGCGAAAAAAAATTCTGCGAAACAAGGGACGGCAACATCTGCAAAAACTAAAAATGTACGCGCACATAGGCAAGTTAGCGCAATTGTTCTTTTTACGGCGGCAATTCTATGGTTGTGTGTGTCTTTGATTCCGGGTTCTAATCTTTGGGAAATGATTCGTCAGCTTATCTTAGGTTTATTTGGCATGGGCGTTTATTTTTGGCCGCTTGCTTTAGTGTATATTGCGGTTATATGTGCGCTGGATAAACCTTTTGGGAAAATACGCTATAAACTGCTGCAGGCCAGTGGTTTATTGTGCCTGATTTGCGGGGCTGTCTTTATTTTAAATAATGATATAGGAAAAAATTATTTAAGTGATATTGGAAGTGCCTATCTTTCCATGTCTCCTGTAAACGGCGGGGCTGTTGGTGCGTTAATCGGAGGTGCTTTTCTGCGGCTGTTTGGTGTTGTTCCGGCAGCAATTGTAGTTTTACTGCTGGCATTTGTATTTCTTATGCTTACCACCGGAACAACGTTGATTGCGTTATTTCGCATGATATGGTCACCCGTCAGAAAAATGGAACACCGTGCTATTGAAAAGATGGACAAATCCATAGAAGAACATTCTGTGCGGCGTTTTAACATTGATGTTCCGGTGGATGATAAGGGTATTAACACAGATGAAATATCTGCGCCTCAAATATATAAAAAGAAAAAAATACCGCGCGCAGCATTTGATATTCCAGTTGATGAAAATCCGCCTGAATCGCAAGCCCCCTCTTTTTCTGATATTGTCATTGAAGAAGTACCGGCACAGGCAGAACACCAAATGAATTTGGCAACCGGTGAAAAAACTCCGTTGGAAGAATTGATTAAGAGTGCCGCAGTACCTGCTGCTATTACACCGCAAAAGGTTACTGAAAAGGCGGAAAAAAAGAATATAGAAAATAATGATATACATAAGGATATAGACACAGCGCAGGAAGGGGAGGTTAATACCTATCGTTTTCCGCCTATTGATTTGCTGAAGGCAAGCGATAATGAAACCGGCGGCGATGCGGGCGATGAATTAAAATCCAATGCGGCTAAACTGGTAGATACTTTGAAAAGTTTTGGTGTTGAAACAACAATTATCGGAATCAGCCGTGGACCGGCGGTTACACGTTATGAACTAAAACCTGCGTCAGGCGTTAAAATTAATAAAATCACCAACCTTGCCGACGATATTGCATTGAACCTTGCCGCTTCCGGGGTAAGGATAGAAGCTCCCATACCGAATAAGTCGGCAGTTGGTATTGAAATTCCGAACCGTTCTACCAGTGTAGTGCCAATGCGGGAGCTGATTGAGTCTCCTAAATTTATTAACGGAAAAAGCAAACTTACTGTTGCTTTGGGCAAAGACATTACCGGTAATGCTGCGGTTACAGACCTTGCAAAAATGCCTCATTTGCTGATTGCAGGTTCTACCGGTTCCGGTAAGTCTGTCTGTATCAATTCGCTTATTGTAAGCATCCTTTATAAAGCGACTCCGGATGAGGTAAAACTTCTGATGATTGACCCAAAGGTTGTAGAGCTCGGTGTATATAACGGAATTCCTCATCTCCTCGTTCCGGTAGTTACAGATCCGCGAAAAGCCTCCGGCGCGCTTAGCTGGGCGGTTAATGAAATGCTGAACCGATATAAAATTTTTGCTGATAATAATGTTAGGGATTTGACGGCTTATAATCGGATGTGCATAAATTTTCCGGAGAAAAAGCCACTGCCGCAAGTAGTTATTATTATTGATGAATTGGCAGACTTAATGATGGCAGCTCCAAACGAAGTAGAAGATTCTATTTGCCGTCTGGCACAAATGGCACGTGCAGCGGGTATGCACTTGGTTATTGCAACCCAGCGTCCGTCGGTAGACGTTATTACCGGTATTATTAAAGCAAATATCCCCAGCCGTATTGCGTTTGCTGTTTCCTCTCAGGTGGATTCCCGTACTATTCTTGATACTTCAGGTGCAGAAAAACTTTTAGGGCGCGGTGATATGCTGTTTTATCCGGTAGGGGAGGCAAAACCCACGCGTGTACAGGGATGTTTTGTAACAGATACGGAAATTGAATCAATCATTGATTTTGTAAAGAACAGCAGTAGTGTTGAAGAATGTACATATGACGAAGAAATTGCTAAGGAAATTGACCGTCAGGCAGCTCCTGAAAAGAAAAAAGGGAACGGTAACGGAAGTGGCGGCGATAGTTCAGGAGAATATGAAGATGAAATGCTTCCTCAGGCAATTGAATGTGTGGTGGAAATGGGGAGTGCATCCACTACTTTATTGCAGCGCAGACTGCGCTTGGGTTATGCGCGTGCCGCCAGAATTATGGATGCGTTAGAAGAACGAGGAATTGTTGGACCATCAGAAGGCAGCAAACAAAGAAAAGTTCTTCTTACCAAGCAGCAATGGCTGGAAATGAGCACAAGAACCGATGAAAATGTATAAATAAATTGAGGGATTATAATGAGCGGTTTTTTGCCTGTTAATAAAGAAGATATGGAAAAACGCGGATGGAAACGGCCGGATTTTGTTTATGTTTCCGGTGATGCTTATGTAGACCATCCAAGCTTTGGAGCTGCTATTATTACCCGTGTTTTGGAAGCAAGCGGTTATAAGGTATGTATTCTTTCTCAGCCGGATTGGCGCAGTCCCAAAGCTTTTACGGAGTTTGGCAGACCTAAGCTGGGCTTTTTTGTAAGTTCAGGCAATATTGATTCTATGGTAGCGCATTATACGGCTGCAAAGAAAAAACGCAGTAAAGACGCTTATTCCCCGGGCGGGCAAATGGGAAGAAGACCTGACAGAGCAGTGATTGTTTATTGTAGCAAAATACGGGAAGCTTATGGCAATATTCCAATTGTCATTGGTGGACTAGAGGCTTCTTTGCGCCGTTTTGCTCATTATGATTATTGGGATGATTGCATTCATCCGTCTATCCTGCTGGAATCCGGTGCAGATTTGTTGTCTTATGGTATGGGGGAAAATCAGACGATTGAAATTGCCCGCAGGCTGGCACAAGGGGAGCCCATTAGTGCTATGAACAATATTTTGGGAACCTGTTGCAGTGTGGATGTACGGGATACACCATATGTAGGCGTTGAATGTCCCTCTTTTGAAAACGTTGTTGCTTCCAAAAAGGAGTATGCAGTTTCATGCCGGATTCAGCAGGACGAACAGGATCCAGTCCGCGGCCGTTTGATAAAACAGCGCCATGGCAAACGTATGGTAATCCAGAATCCTCCGATGCCCCCATTGACACAGTCGGAGTTAGACTGGGTGTATGCGTTGCCTTATGAACGCATGTATCATCCATCATATGAATCACAAGGCGGGGTACCTGGGATTGCAGAAGTAGAGTTTTCGATTACCCATAATCGCGGATGCTTTGGCGCCTGTAATTTTTGCTCGCTTGCTTTTCATCAGGGACGGTTTATTACTGCAAGGAGTGAACAGTCTTTAATAGAAGAAGCAGAAAAGCTAGCGGCCAGTCCCCGGTTTAAGGGATATATTCATGATGTCGGCGGACCAACGGCTAATTTCCGTGCCCCTTCCTGCCAGAAACAAATGAAAGCAGGGCTTTGCAAAGGGAAAAAGTGTCTTGCACCGGTTCCGTGTCCTCAGCTCCGTGTGGACCATAGCGAATATCTGCAAATTCTGCGCCGTTTGAGGAGTGTTAAAGGCGTAAAAAAAGTGTTTATCCGTTCAGGTATTCGATATGATTATCTTTTGGAAGATAAAGATGACAGCTTTTTTAAAGAATTGGTAAAATATCATGTTAGCGGTCAGTTAAAGGTTGCGCCGGAACATTGTTCGGCCGTAGTGTTAGATAAAATGGGCAAACCGCATATTGAAGCTTATTTAAAATTTTCAAAAAAATATTTTCAGCTGACAGGCAGTGTAGGCAAAGAACAATACCTTGTTCCTTACCTGATGTCTTCTCATCCGGGTTCTACGCTAAAGGAAGCAGTAGAATTAGCGCTGTTTTTAAAAAATCATAATATCCGGCCGGAACAGGTGCAGGATTTTTATCCTACACCAGGAACAATTTCAACCTGTATGTTTTATACAGGTCTTGACCCTTATACGATGCAGGAAGTCTATATACCAAAAAATCCTCACGAAAAAGCAATGCAGAGGGCTTTGCTTCAGTATTTCCGTCCGGAAAATCATAAGCTGGTAGAAGAAGCGCTTTGCCGCGCAGGACGCAGAGATTTAATCGGCACATCACCGAAATGTCTGATTCGCCCGTCATGCGGAAAAATAACAGGAGAGAAAAAAGGACAATGGCAAAAACGAGAAAAACACGGAAAAAAAATAAACGGAACGCGAAACAAAAGAAGAATTTAAATTGGCTGCTTATTTTCGGAACATCAATCGTACTTTCCGTTTGCTGTTTTATTACGCTCAGCCCATATTTGAAGCTGCCGGTTTCTATTCCAACATGGCAGGAAATTTTTGCAGCGGTTCATTTGGATAATATTGGAGCGGGCGATACCTCTGCCGATCCGCTGCAGGTTCATTATATTGATGTTGGACAAGGAGACAGCATTCTAATTCAATATAAAAAACATAATATTTTAATCGACGCAGGGGAAAATGGCCGTGGGGACAGTATTATTAAGTATCTGAAAAAACAGGGAGTATCATCGCTTGATTATATGATTGCCACGCATCCTCATTCCGACCATATCGGCGGAATGGATGAGGTAATAAATCAAATTCCGGCAAAGGAAGTTTTTATGACACGTTTGTCTGAGGGAATGACACCAACAACAAAATCTTATACTTCACTGCTTTATGCCATTGGTGAAAGCGGCGCTCGGTTAACTGCGCCGCAGAATGGACAAAAAATCCAATGGGATGATTTGATTCTCACTTTTATGGTACCAAAAGCGGATTATGATAATTTAAATAATATGTCAATTGTAGTCAAAATTGATTATCAGAACTGCTCATATTTGTTTACCGGAGATGCAGAGAAAGAACGTGAGAAAGAATTGCTGGCATTAGAAACGGATTTGCAGGCGGATGTTTTAAAAGCAGGTCATCATGGCAGTTCTACCTCATCTTCCCCTAATTTTGTTCATGCTGTCGCACCGAAAATTGCAGTTATTTCCTGTGGAAAGGATAATGACTATGGGCATCCGAGCAAAACAACGCTGGATATTTTGTCAAATTGCAAAGTATACCGTACAGACCGCAGCGGAAGTGTTGTTGTTTCCTGTGACGGGCAGAAATATAATATAAGTGAGGAAAAAGCGGCATGAAAAATTATTGGAGTATTGACCGAATAGAGGGACGTTTTGCTGTTTGTGAGAATGACACGGGTATTACAAGAAAATTTCTTTTAGATAACTTACCGTTTTTTGCCGCAGAGGGGATGGTGTTTTATGAAGAAGGCGGGTTGTTGATTCATGATTTGCAGGAAGAAAATAAAAGGAAAAGCGATATAAAAAAACAGATGGATCGTTTATTTGACAAAGGGGAGTAAACAGAAGTTTGCTTTCCTTTTTGTTTTTTATACACTTTGACGAGGTTTGTTGTTGACAATAGATACAAATTAGAGTATCATAAATAAGGCTTGCTTTAGATGCTGAAAGCTTTAAAGTGTTTTAGCCCTAAAGCATTGAATTCAACAAGAGGGATGATGAAATGAGTCAGGAAGTTATTATTTGGAGTGTTATTGGTATTTATGTGCTTTTTATGCTGGTGATTGGTGTTACTAACACAAAAAGTACAAAAAAGCTTTCAGATTTTACGCTTGGCGGCAGAAGTGCAGGTGCATGGGTATCGGCATTGTCTTATGGAACTGCGTATTTTTCCGCAGTTATGTTTATCGGTTATTCCGGTGGTTCAGGCTGGAATTATGGGTTGTGGAGTATATTTGCTGGTATCGGAAATGCAGTAATTGGTTCCTTGCTTGCATGGCTGGTTTTGGCAAGGCGTACTCGTGAGGTAACAAATCGTCTGAAAATAACTACAATGCCGCAGCTGTTTGAGACGCGGTATGAAAGTACAAAGATGAAAACCTTTTCCGCGGCAGTTATTTTTATCTTCCTCCTGCCTTATTCAGCGTCTGTATATAAAGGCTTGAGTTCCGTATGTTCTGTCCTTCTTGGGTTTGATGAACGTATTTGTATGATTGTTATTGCAATTGCTTCCGCAGTTGTGCTTGTTCTTGGCGGATATCTTGCTACTTTAAAGGCAGATTTTGTGCAGGGGCTTGTCATGATGGTAGGTGTAACTGCATTGATTATCTCTGTTGTAAAATCTCCGACTGTTGGCGGTTTGGCAACAGGATGGGAAAATATGACGAAATACATGTCTGAAAATATGCCAATGGACGGAATGTCCCATCTTTCCCTTTGGGCTACTGTTTTAATGACAAGCTTTGGCACATGGGGGCTTCCGCAAATGATACATAAATATTACGGTATCAAGGATGACAAAGAAGTAAAACGCGGTACGATTATTTCAACTTTCTTTGCGCTTCTTGTTGCAGGCGGCGGATATTTCATTGGTTCTCTTTCTCACCTGTTTTTCGGCAATAATATGCCGGTAGGAGGCAAGGATTTTATTATCCCGAATATGCTTAAAATGTCAAATTTGCCAACAATCCTTCTTGGTATCGTTTTGGTGCTTTTGATTTCTGCTTCAGTGTCTACACTTTCCAGTATTACTTTAACGGCATGTTCAACTTTGACGCAGGACTTGATAAAGGCTCGTTGGAAAAAGAATATGTCTGATGGTTCCACGGCGACCATGACGCGTATTCTCTGCCTCGTTTTTGTTGTTTTATCTTATTTTGTTGCGAATTATCCAACGCCGATACTTGAAATGATGTCCTATTCATGGGGAATTATTTCTGGTTCGTTCCTTGCACCGTACATGCTTTCCCTGTATAGTAAAAAAATCAATCGTGCAGGTGCATGGGCCGGTATGATTGGCGGTTTTCTGACAGCATTTGTGCCGGTTGCAGTTTCTGGTTTTAAAACGCCAAACGGTCCGATCTATGCATGTGCGGCAATGGCGGTTTCATTTATCCTTTGTATTGGAGTATCCTATCTTGCGCGTGCATTGAAATGGAAAAGTGCGGCGGAAAATGATAAATTTTATACTAAAGTTGTAGAAGAAAATATCTAAAATGGTTGAAAAAATTGTCTTTTTCGTATATTATTATAGAAATACTATGATACGGAATAAACAAGTTTAGCTTTTACGGGGGTTGTTCTGTAACAGCCCCTGTCGTTGTATTTTGAATTTATAACCGAAATGGAAAGAGGTAATTTTCTTGTTTTTTCAAAAAGAAATTGAAACTATGAGCCGGAAGGAAATGAACGAGCTTCAGTTAACCAAGTTGAAATGGGTGGTTGGCTATTGCATGGACAACGTTCCGTTTTATACAAAAAAATTAAAAGAGGCAGGCGTAACGCCGGAAAAAATTAAATCTCTTTCTGATATACAGTATATTCCTGTTACGACGAAGGATGATTTGCGTGATAATTATCCGTTTGGGAATTTTGCGGCGCCGATGAAAAAAATTGTCCGTATTCATGCTTCTTCCGGTACCACAGGAAAACCAACAGTAGTTGGCTACACAAAAAATGATTTGGAAATATGGTCTGACTGTATGGCGCGTCTTTTGGCGGCTGTTAATGTTACAGATGAAGATATTGCTCAGGTTTCTTTTGGATACGGTATGTTTACCGGTGCGTTGGGCCTGCATTATGGTTTGGAAAAACTTGGCGTTGCAGTGGTTCCCAATTCCAGCGGTAATACGGAAAAAGCCCTGATGTTTATGCGTGATTTTAAAACTACAACATTGATTGCAACACCTTCCTATGCTTTGCATATGGCAGAGGTTGCAAATGAACTTGAATATCCAATGAGCGATTATCACTTAAAAAATGGTGTTTTAGGTTCGGAAGGTTGTACTCCGGAAATGCGTGACCAAATCGAAAAGGCTTGGGGAATGTTTGTAACTGATAATTATGGTATGAGTGAATTGATGGGACCCGGTGTATCCGGTGAATGTTATCTTCGGCAGGGCCTGCATTTCAATGAAGATCATTTTCTGCCGGAAATTGTAGACAGTAAAACTTTGGAACCAAAGAAACCGGGAGAAAGCGGAGAACTTCTGGTGACTACCTTGTCTAAAGAAGGTTTCCCATTGCTTCGTTACCGCACTAAGGATATTACGCGCCTGAATTACGAGCCGTGTGCCTGTGGAAGAACAGGAGTAAGAATGGATAAAGTTATGGGCAGAAGCGATGATATGCTTAAAATCCGCGGCGTTAACGTTTTTCCCTCTCAAATTGAAAGCGTACTTGTCCCTATCGAACAGATTGGCCCTCACTATCAGTTAGTTGTAAGAAGGGAAGGATGTGCAGATACACTGGAAGTGAAGGTTGAACTTATTGACGGAAGTGTTCTGGAGCGTTATACTGATATAGAAACACTAAAGAAAAAGATACAGCATAATCTGCACACGGTACTGGGGATTCAGTGCAAGGTTACGCTGGGAGAGCCGAAATCAATCCAGAGGTTTATTGGCAAAGCAAACAGGATTGTTGATTTACGAAATTCCAAGGGGGATAATAAATAATATGAAGAATTTGATTCTTGGCAATGAAGCAGTTGCCCGTGGACTTTATGAAGCTGGCTGTCGTGTCGTTTCCAGTTATCCTGGAACACCGAGTACGGAAATAACGGAATTTGCTTCAAAATATGATGAAATGTACAGCGAATGGGCGCCGAATGAAAAGGTGGCTTGTGAGGTTGCAGCAGGCGCTGCAATTGCAGGTGCACGTTCTTTTTGCGGTATGAAGCATGTTGGTCTGAATGTTGCGGCTGATCCAGTATATACCATGTCTTACATAGGTGCCAATGCAGGTTTTGTTATCGGTGTTGCTGATGACCCCGGTATGCATTCATCTCAAAATGAGCAGGATTCCCGTCACCATGCGGTTGCCTCTAAAACTGCGATGGTTGAACCAGCGGATTCTCAGGAATGTCTGGAATATACAAAGGCGGCTTTTGAAATATCTGAGCAGTTTGATACACCGGTTATGCTGCGCCTGACAACGCGAATCGCGCATTCCCGCAGTTTTGTTGATTATAGTGAACGGGAAGATATCCCTTTGCGGGATTATGAGAAAAATCCAAAGAAAAATGTAATGATGCCGGCAAATGCAATTGGAAGGCATGTATTTGTGGAAGAACGTATGAAGCGTTTAACGGAATATGCAGAGACAACATCATTAAATCGTGTTGAAATGCATGATACGAAAATTGGCGTTATTACTTCAGGTATTTGTTATCAATATGCAAGGGAAGCTTTGGGGGATAATGCTTCTTATTTAAAATTAGGTCTTATTAACCCAATGCCTGTAAAACTGATTCAGGATTTTGCAAAAAAATGTGATAAAGTATATGTTATAGAAGAACTCGACGCCATTATTGAAACTCATTGCAGGAATATTGGCGTAGACGTTATAGGAAAAGAAATATTCAGCTATTGCGGAGAATATTTCCAAAGTCAGATTGCCGAAAAGATTCTTGGTTTCAAACCGGAACTTTATCAATTTAATGAATCAGTTCCTGTTCGTCCTCCTGTATTATGTTCAGGATGTCCGCACAGAGGTTTATTTTATGCGTTGAAAAAACTTGATGTTATGGTCAGCGGCGATATTGGCTGTTATACCCTCGGTGCTATCGCCCCGCTGAATGCAATTGATACCGTAATGTGCATGGGGGCTTCTATTACAGCGCTGCATGGCAGAAATATTGCCCGCGGAGTTGAAGCGGCGCGAAAGTCAGTCGCAGTAATAGGTGATTCTACATTTATTCATTCCGGGATTACCGGTATTATTGATATTGTTTACAATCAGGGCCTTTCTACTGTAATTGTTGTGGATAACAGTATTACCGGTATGACAGGGCATCAGCAAAACCCAACCACAGGTTATACCATTAAGGGAGATCCGACTGCTGCTGTTAATCTTGAAGATTTGGCAAAAGCGTGCGGTTTCCAGCATGTCAGAGTAGTTGACCCGTATAATCTGGAAGAATGTGAAACAGTGATTAAAGAAGAGCTTGCAGTAGATGCACCTTCTATGATTATTTCCCGCCGTCCATGTGCATTGTTAAAATATGTAAAGCATAAGCCAGCATTGAAGGTTGATACAGAACGTTGCGTTGGGTGTAAAATGTGTATGAAGATTGGCTGTCCTTCTATTAGCATAAAAGATGGTAAAGCCTGCATTGATTTCACACAATGCGTAGGGTGCGGCGTATGTACGCAGATGTGTAAAGTCGGCGCAATTAAAGAATAGGGGGAGATTGCAGATGTCGGTAAAGAGTGTAATGATAGTCGGCGTGGGAGGACAAGGCACACTGCTTGCCAGCCGTATTTTAGGTGCCGCTTTAGTTAATGATGGATATGATGTAAAGGTTTCTGAAGTTCATGGAATGTCACAGCGTGGCGGTTCAGTTGTTACTTATGTCCGCTATGGGGAAAAGGTCTATTCTCCAGTTGTAACACCGGGAGAAGCAGATTTGATTTTGGCGTTTGAACAATTAGAAGCAGCTCGTTGGATTTCCTATTTGAAAAAAGGCGGAAAATTAGTTGTTAATACACAGTCTATTGATCCAATGCCAGTAATTACCGGCGTTATGACATATCCGGATAATATTATTGAAAAATTAAAAGTAATGGATATTGACGTAACTGCTGTTGACGCATTGTCTCTTGCAGAGGAAGCTGGCTCTGTAAAAGCTGTTAATGTTGTTTTAATAGGTGTTATGGCACGCAGGATGGATCTTGATGAGAGTGTATGGCTGAATGTCATTCGAGAAATTGTCCCGGAAAAATTTGTGGAGATGAATTTGAAAGCATTTATGCTGGGATATCATTTAAAATAATGGAGTGTGAAAACTGTGGCGGAAAATTATTTCCAACCTGAAATTGAGTGCGCTTCTGAAAATTATATGCATGCATTGCAATCAGAACGCTTTGTAAAAATGGTAGAGAATTGCTATCAGAATGTCCCGCTTTATCAAAAACGTTTTCGTGAATTAGGGATAGAACCGGGGGATATTAAATCGATTGACGATATATCAAAACTGCCGTTTACTTATAAACAGGATTTTCGTGATAATTATCCTTATGGAATGTTTGCAGTACCAAAGGAAGAACTGGTGCGTGTGCATGCTTCCTCAGGGACAACGGGAAAACAAACGGTTGTTGGTTATACGCAGAATGATATTGACTGCTGGGCTAATGGGGCGGCGAGAGCTCTTGCTGCTGCCGGAGGTACAAAATCTGATTTTGTGCATGTTTCATATGGTTATGGTCTGTTTACCGGCGGGCTTGGTTTGCATTATGGTGCAGAACGTTTAGGTGCAACTGCAATTCCGGTTTCTTCCGGCAATACAAAACGCCAAATTACAATTTTGCAGGATTTGGGTTCTAATATTTTGTGCTGTACGCCGTCTTATGCTATGTTTATTGGCGAGACGATTAAAGAGATGGGAATTGACCCCAAAAGTTTGCCTTTGCGTATTGGTATTTTTGGCGCGGAAGCATGGAGCGAAAATATGCGCAGACAAATTGAAGAAGCTTTGGCAATTAAAGCGTTTGATATCTATGGTATGTCTGAATTAGCAGGTCCTGGTGTTGCATACGAATGCAGTGCACAGGATGGGATGCATATTTGCGAGGATTATTATTATCCTGAAATTATCAATCCGGAAACCGGCGAAGTTCTTCCAGACGGTACGTATGGAGAGTTGGTTTTTACCTGTATTGGTAAAGAAGCGCTTCCGCTGGTACGTTATCGCACACGTGATATTTGCAAGTTGACACACGGAAAATGTGCTTGCGGTAGGACTACAGTGAAAATGTCAAGAGTAACTGGACGTACGGACGATATGCTGATTATTCGTGGAGTTAATGTATTCCCGTCTCAGGTAGAACATGTTATACTGGAACTGGGAATGGAACCCAATTATATTATAATTGTTGACAGAAAAAATAATCTGGATACGATGGAAGTTTGTATTGAAATGTCGGATTCCATGTTCTCAGATTCTGTACGTATTATTGAAGAAACAGAGCGAAAAATAGCGAATGCAATGCAGTCCACTTTGGGGATTGTAGCAAAAATTAAGCTTGTGGAACCAAAATCCCTTCCGCGTTCGGAAGGAAAAGCAAAACGCATTATTGATAAACGGGTCATATAATGATATAGGAGGGATGAACCATGTTAATGAAACAAATTTCCGTTTTTGTTGAAAACAAGCAGGGGAGATTGGCAGATATAACAAAAATCCTTGCAGATAACCAAATAGATATACGCGCGCTTTCTATTGCAGATACGACGGATTATGGTATCCTGCGTTTAATTGTCAATTATCCGGAAAAAGCGATTGAGATACTAAAAGATGCAGGTATGACAGTTTCTATTACTAATGTCCTTGCAGTTGGGATTCCGGACCAGCCTGGCGGTTTTGCAAATGCAATCAGCGTGCTTTCAGATGCGGGGATGGGTGTAGAATATGCCTATGCGTTTATCACTCCGGCAGATGGGCAGGCATATGTCATTCTTCGTGTAGATGATAATGAGCGTGCAAGTTCTATTTTACAGGCTGGCGGTATTAATTTACTGTCTCAGGAAACGTTATTTTGATTATTCAGTTGAAGAATAACCCCGCCTTTTGTGTTTATCAAAAGACGGGGTTAAAGTTTATATAATAATCAATGGAGATGAAATGATTAGATGGATTTACCGTTGGATTTTCTAAATAAGATGAAAAAAATAATGCCTGAGTCAGAATATATGGATTTTCTTGAAAGTTATCGTATGGAAAAAGTACAGGCTTTACGTGTTAATACGCTGAAAACAAATCTTTCTGAATTTGCAGCGGACAGTCCTTTTTGTTTAGAACCGGTACCTTGGTGTTCGGCTGGTTTTTATTATTCATCTGCATCACGCCCCGGCAAGCATCCTTATCATGATGCAGGACTCTATTACATACAGGAACCCAGTGCAATGGCAGCCGCTGAATTATTGGATCCGAAGCCGGGAGAAAAAATCCTTGATTTGTGTGCGGCTCCCGGAGGAAAAACTACCCATATTGCACAAAAAATGGAGCAGCAGGGATTATTGATAACCAACGAAATTCATCCGATGCGAGCTAAAATACTATCTCAAAATATTGAACGGTTTGGAATTAAGAATGCTATTGTAATGAACGAAACGCCAAACAGGCTTTCTCATAGATTTATAGATTATTTTGACCGAATTTTAGTAGATGCTCCCTGCTCTGGGGAAGGTATGTTTCGTAAAGATGAGCATGCAAGAACAGAATGGAGTTTGGAAAGTGTTGAGTTATGTGCCAAACGGCAGTTGGAGATTTTAGAATGCGCTTCGCATATGCTTCGGCCGGGCGGTCGGCTGGTTTACTCTACCTGTACTTTTTCTCCTGAAGAAAATGAGGGTACGGTATCGCGGTTTATAAAACAGTTTCCTGAATTTGAAGTAGAACAAATAAAAGCTTTTGAAGGATTCTCTAATGGGAAAGACACATGGATTAAAAATGTTGCCCCAGGTATAAAGAATACGTTTCGTTTATGGCCGCATTTATTGCGTGGAGAGGGACATTATATTGCTGTATTGACAAAAAAATCGGACGTGTACCATTTAAGGAATCAACAAATTACAGATATTAAAAAACTGACGGTTCCTGAATATGAAAGTTTTTGTAGTGAGAATATCATGACTTCGTTGACAGGTGAATTAAAACTGTTTGGTGAGCAATTATATCAACTTCCGGAAGAATGTTTTGATCTGAGTGGTCTTAAAGTTTTGCGTCCCGGACTTCATCTTGGTACAATAAAAAAACAACGTTTTCATCCTTCTCATTCGTGGGCGCTTACATTAAATCATAATCAGGCAAAGCGTATTTTAAATTTGAATTCTGATTCACCCGAAATCAATGCTTACCTGCATGGGGATTCTATCCCTTCAGGTGATGAAAAAGGGTGGACGTTAATTACCGTTGATGGTTTTTCTATTGGTTGGGGAAAATGTTCAGACGGTTTTATCAAAAATCATTACCCTAAAGGGCTTCGTTGGATGTAATAAAATGTTATTTTTGTTTAGCTATAGCCCATAATATTTTAATGAACTTCTGTTAATACTGGAGATGATTTGAATGAAATCCAGATGATAACAGAAGTTTTTATTTCAGGAAAAGATTTTATATTTATTGCAGACTGAATGAAGAGAAAATAAATCATATATTCTGGTAAAAATCATTTTCTATGGCATACTAAACCATTGACAAAACAGCACGGAAGATGTAGAATACTATTGAAACGTTTGTTCGAGATTGGTACTTGAAAATCATTGAATGATAAAAGCTGTAACTATGGGGTATATATTTTATGAGTGAGCACAATCATGAACTGTTTAAATTGGTTGCCCCCTACAAACCTACAGGGGACCAGCCCGAAGCAATTGAAAAACTTGTGCAGGGTATTAAAAGAGGAGATAAGGAACAGACTTTGCTGGGGGTTACGGGCTCCGGTAAGACATTCACTATGGCAAATATTATTGCAAGGGTTCAAAAACCAACGTTGGTTTTAGCTCATAATAAAACGCTGGCAGCTCAGCTTTGCAGTGAATTTCGAGAATTTTTCCCGGAATCTGCGGTGGAATACTTTGTCTCCTATTACGATTACTATCAGCCTGAAGCTTATATTCCAACTACAGACACATACATTGAAAAAGATTCAGCAGTTAATGATGAAATTGACAAACTTCGCCATTCTGCAACTTCAGCTCTTTCTGAACGCAGGGATGTTATAATTGTTGCCAGCGTTTCATGCATTTATAGTTTAGGTGACCCGATTGATTATCGAAGCATGGTAATTTCATTACGTCCGGGAATTGAAAAAAATAGGGATAGCCTTCTAAAAAAGTTGGTTGAAATCCAATATGACCGTAATGATGTTGCGTTTACCCGTAATACTTTTCGAGTTCGTGGAGATGTTGTGGAAGTTTTTCCTTCGTACTCAACAGAGTCTGCGATACGTATTGAATTTTTTGGTGATGAAATCGACCGGATCAGTGAGGTGAATCCTTTAACAGGAGAAATACAATCTGTTTTAAAACATGTTGCCATATATCCTACGTCGCATTATGTCGTATCGCAGGAGAAAATGCAGCGAGCACTTGCTGAAATAGAAACAGAAATGGAAGAACGGGTAAAATATTTTGAAGAAAATGGAAAACTGATTGAAGCACAGCGGATTCGTCAGCGTACAGAATATGACATGGAAATGTTAAAAGAAACTGGATTCTGTAAAGGAATCGAAAATTATTCCAGAGTGATGTCAGGCCGTCCTGCTGGTTCACTTCCGTTTACTTTACTGGACTATATGCCGGATGATTACTTGATGTTTGTAGATGAATCACATGTTATGCTTCCGCAAGTTCGGGGAATGTATGGCGGAGACCGAGGACGAAAAGAAAGTTTAATTAATTTTGGGTTTCGTTTACCCTCTGCTTATGATAATCGCCCTTTAAATTTTGATGAATTTTATGATCATATTAACCAAGTCGTTTTTGTAAGTGCTACCCCTTCCGATTTTGAAAAGAGCAAGAGTTCACAGATAGTTGAGCAGGTGATTCGTCCAACAGGCTTGCTGGATCCTGAAATTATTGTCAAACCAATAGAGGGGCAAATTGACGATATACTTTCTGAGATTCATTCAACTATAGAGAAGAAAGAACGTGTATTGATCACCACGCTTACTAAAAAAATGGCGGAAGATTTGACAGATTATCTGGAAAATTTTAATATCAAAGTTCGTTATATGCATTATGATATTGATACGATTGAACGAATGGAAATTATAAGAGGACTTCGTTTAGGTGAGTTTGATGTTCTTGTTGGCATTAACCTTTTGCGTGAAGGATTGGATATTCCTGAGGTATCTTTGGTTGCTATTTTGGATGCTGATAAAGAGGGTTTTCTGCGTTCTGAAACGTCATTAATTCAGACAATCGGTCGTGCTGCAAGAAATGCGCACGGCAGAGTTATTATGTATGCAGACAGTGTAACTCCATCTATGGAGCGTGCTATTCGTGAAACTGCACGCAGACGGGAAATCCAATCAGCGTATAATTTAGAACACGGTATTATTCCACAGACAATTAAGAAAAATGTGCACGAAATTATAGAGATTTCTACACATACTGCAGATGAAAAAAATGTAAAGAAACTTTCCCGCAAAGAAAGAGAAGCATTAATTTTGAAACTGACTAAAGAGATGAAAGCAGCCGCAAAAATATTGGAATTTGAACATGCTGCATACTTGCGGGACCGTATAGAAAAGTTGCGGGCCGAAAAATAAAATGGAGGCAATAGATGTGTCGCGGAAAAAAATAATTATTCATGGTGCAAGGGAACATAATTTAAAAAATGTAAATTTAGAGATTCCTCGAGATGCGTTTGTGGTTTTTACTGGATTGTCTGGTTCCGGTAAATCATCATTGGCTTTTGATACTATTTACGCAGAAGGGCAGCGGCGTTATGTTGAATCGTTGTCATCTTATGCACGACAATTTCTTGGACAAGTAGAAAAACCGGATGTGGATTATATTGAAGGTTTATCTCCTGCAATTTCTATTGACCAAAAAACTACTTCAAAAAATCCACGTTCAACAGTGGGGACTGTTACAGAAATTTATGATTATCTGCGGCTTTTGTATGCGAGAATTGGTATTCCGCATTGTCCTATATGCGGGCGGGAAATCAAACAGCAAACCGTTGATCAGATTACAGACAGAATTATGAGTTTAGAGGATGGAACAAAAATTCAGATTCTTGCCCCAATTGTACGCGGTCGAAAAGGCGAACATGTAAAAGTATTGGATTCTGTGAGAAGATCCGGTTATGTCAGGGTGCGGATTGATGGAAGTTTATATGACTTGTCTGAAACAATTAAAATAGATAAAAATAAAAAACACAATATAGAAGTAGTAGTTGACAGAATTGTCATTCATGAATCTGCTGCTGGCCGTTTGGCAGATTCCATAGAAGTCGCGTCTTCTTTATCTAATGGCCTTATTCTTATTGACGTTTTAGGCGCAGATGAGATGCTGTTTTCACAAAACTATGCATGTCCGGAACATGGTATTAGCATTGATGAACTTACTCCGCGGATGTTTTCATTTAACAATCCTTTTGGTGCATGTCCTACCTGTGCTGGGTTAGGCATTTTTATGAAAGTTGATGAAAACTTGGTAATCGGAGATCAAAAATTATCTCTTCGGGAAGGCGCTATCCGTGTCAGTGGATGGAATGCCGCAGAAACCAGTACGATTGCACAAATGTATTTTGAAGGTGTAGCAAATGCTTATGGGTTTACATTAGATACGCCGGTAAAGGATATACCGAAAGAGGGACTTGATGCGCTTCTTTACGGTACAAAAGGAAAAAAAATAAAAATGACACGCCGCAATGAATATGGAATTGGAAATTATGAAGCTGAATTTGAAGGAGTGATTACGAATTTACAACGGCGATATAAAGAAACATCAAGTGATTTAGCACGGTGGGATATTGAACAATATATGGTTAGCTGTGAATGTCCGGATTGTCATGGCGCCCGTTTGAAACCGGAATCACTGTCAGTTACGGTTGCAGATAGAAATATAGATTATATATCACATCTTACTATAACAGAAGCCTCTGATTTTTTTGCTGGTTTAGAGCTTTCTGAACGTGAAAAAATGATTTCCCATTTGATTCTCAGAGAAATATCGGATAGATTGAGTTTTTTAAATAGCGTTGGATTGGAGTACTTAACGTTGTCCCGCTCCGCCGGAACTTTATCCGGCGGAGAAAGCCAGCGTATTCGATTGGCAACTCAAATTGGTTCTTCATTAACAGGTGTTCTTTATGTTTTAGATGAGCCGAGTATCGGTCTGCATCAAAGGGATAATGAGAAATTGCTTGAAACGTTGAAAAGATTAAGAGATATTGGCAATACATTGATTGTTGTAGAACATGATGAAGATACCATGCGCGAAGCAGATTATTTGGTTGATATTGGACCAGGAGCCGGTGTGCATGGAGGAGAGGTTGTTTGCGCCGGTTCTGTAAATGATGTTATGGGATGTACTGAATCAATTACAGGACAATATCTTAGCGGAGAAAAATATATACCAATACCAGATAAACGCCGAAAGGGCAATGGGAATTTTTTACAGGTGCTTGGTGCGAAGGAAAATAATTTAAAAAATATAGACGTTTCTATACCATTAGGCACTTTTGCTTGCATTACCGGAGTTTCCGGTTCTGGTAAATCTTCTCTTGTTAATGAAATTCTTTATAAAAGTTTAGCAAATGAATTGAACGGCGCCAAAAAAAGACCTGGAAAATATCATGAAATTAAGGGAACTGAGTTTTTAGATAAAGTAATTGAAATCGACCAAGCTCCTATTGGGAGAACACCACGTTCTAACCCTGCCACATATACAGGCGTTTTTACTGATATTCGTGATTTATTTGCTTCAACACAAGATGCAAAAGTACGTGGGTTCAAATCAAATCGTTTTTCTTTCAATGTAAAAGGCGGGCGTTGTGAAGCCTGTCAGGGGGATGGTATTCTTAAAATTGAAATGCACTTTTTACCGGATATTTATGTTCCCTGCGATGTTTGTAAAGGAAAAAGGTATAATCGGGAGACTCTTGAGGTAAAGTATAAAGGCAAGTCTATTCATGATATATTGGAGATGACTTGTGAGGAAGGTATGCAGTTTTTTCAGAGTATTCCTAAAATTAATCGGAAACTGGCAACATTGTGCGATGTTGGTTTGGGATATGTAAAAATTGGACAGCCTGCAACTACATTATCCGGCGGTGAGGCGCAGCGTGTTAAATTAGCTACAGAATTATCAAAGCGTTCAACGGGAAGAACGATCTATATTCTTGATGAACCAACTACAGGGCTTCATACAGCCGATGTACACCGTTTAATTGAAGTTTTGCAGAAGCTGGTCGATACAGGAAACACTGTTGTTGTAATTGAGCATAATTTAGATGTTATTAAAACTGCGGATTATATTATAGATTTAGGTCCAGAAGGCGGCAATCGCGGTGGAACAATTGTAGCAGTTGGAACACCTGAAGAGGTTTCTGAGGTGTCTGAGTCTTATACTGGGCAGTATCTGAAAAAGTTAATCAATAGGGGAAGATAATACATGGGAGCAAGACCTGTCCGTTCAAATGTCTGGCCTAAAGTGATAATTATCGTTGTGATTATTTTTTTGATTTTAAGTTTTGGAATTAGTGTTTATGCAGGAAATTTCTTTTTCAATTTAGTCCTAACAAAGGACGGGCAGGAAAGTATTTTTAAAAATATTGATGTTTCTGAATATGATAAAGATAAAGGGAATTTTTCAATAGAAGATTTTAAAAAAGAAGTAACTGACGCGAATAATTGGGCACAGCAAAATCAAACAGAAACATGGCAAATAGTTTCTGAAGATAAATTGAAATTATCAGGAAGAGTATTTATACAGAAACAGATTAATACAAAATGGGTTATTGCAGTGCATGGATATGCCAATGACAGCGAGGATATGTATTTACAGGCAAAAAATTTTTATTTGAGAGGCTATAACGTACTTTTGCCGGATTGCAGGGCACATGGAGACAGCGAAGGTAAATATATTGGAATGGGATGGCTGGATCGCAGGGATATCGTACAGTGGGTTCATAAAATTATTGAAATGCAGCCGGATGCCGAGATTGTTTTGTATGGTATTTCCATGGGTGCAGCGGCAGTAATGATGGCGTCAGGGGAAGATGATTTACCTGTTCATGTTAAATGTATCATTGAAGACTGCGGTTATAGTTCTGTGTGGGAACAACTTTCCTCTGAATTGAAAACATTACTCAATATGCCGCCGTTTCCTGTGTTGTACAGTGCTGATATTATTTCAAAATTGAAAGCCGGTTACTCTTTTCATCAGGCATCATCAATTGAACAGGTAAGGCGGGCTAAAGTTCCTATCATGTTTATTCATGGAGAAGCTGACGAATTTGTACCGGGAAATATGGTATATCAGGTTTATGAAGCAGCACCTGTTGAAAAAGAATTGCTTGTTGTACCGGATACCGGGCATACACGCTGTTGTGCTTGTGATAAAGAATATTGGAATAAAATTCTTGCATTTACCCAAAAATATGTAAATTTATAAAAGCTGTTGGTTTAATTTAAACTAACGGCTTTTTATATGTTTGTTTTAAATATTGAAAAAATTCTTGTTATACCGAGATAACGGAGGAAGAGTTAGAAAAGAGCGAATTTGTATATCTCTGAGTTGACAAATATAACTATGCAAAATAAACATATCTAGTTTCACAAGCGATTCAATAAGTGACTTAAAAAATTAATTAACATAAAATTCTCCTTTGCAATGGCAATAGCAGCCATTGCGGCAAATAAGAAATCAGGAGGATTTAATGGTATTTTCACGGACAGGTGCGGCATATATATTAGGCAGACAGGATGACGAGGTGCCGCATGAAAAGAGTAAAAGTACTGTTTATAAATATGGTGTTGCTGACAGCAACATCCTTGCTGATACGTACCATAGCAGTCTCGTATCAGGTGTATTTGTCCAACCGTATTGGTTCTGCGGGAATTGGACTTTATCAGTTGATTATGTCGGTGTTTACATTTGCATTGACTTTTTCTGTTTCCGGTATCCGTTTAGCAACAACGCGGCTGGTGTCCGAAGAATTGGGAAAAAATAATCATAAAGGAGCTAAAACAGCGGTACGATATTGCATCTATCATGCATTAGGTTTTGGTTTCTGTGCAGCTGTTTTGCTTTTTTCTTTTTCTTCACTAATTGGGAATTATTGGCTGGGTGATGAACGTACTATTCTTTCTCTCCGTTTATTGGCAGTCAGTCTGCCGTTTATTGCTATGACAAGTGTCATGAACGGATATTTTACAGCGGTGAGAAGAGTTGCAAAATGTGCCGTTGTGCAATTTACAGAACAATTGATTCGTATCAGTGCAACTGTATTTTGTATCACTTTTTTTATGCCGGATGGTTTGGAATATGCCTGTGCAGCAATTGTTATTGGTGCAGATTTAGCAGAAGCAAGTTCTTTTTTGATTCTATTTCTCATGTTCCTTTGGGATAAGCGGCGGTATAGAAATAACGACGGAAATGTGCAGGGGATGGGAAAACGAATGTTCCATATCTCACTGCCTGTTGCATGCAGTTCATATGTGCGTTCAGGTTTATCCACAATTGAACATTTGCTGATTCCGCGCGGATTAAAACAGTCGGGGGCTTCAACAGAGGCTGCCCTTACAACCTATGGTTTGATTCACGGCATGGTTATGCCCATTATTTTGTTTCCATCGGCGCTGATAATAGTTCTATCCGATTTGTTGGTGCCTGAAATAACAGAATCTCTGGCTCGAGGCAATCAAATTAGGCTGAATTATATGGTTACTCGTGTTTTTCAGATGGGAATGCTGTTTTCCATTGGAGTTATGGGAGTTATGCTCTGCTTTGCTGATGAATTGGGGATAGCTATTTATCATACATCAGATGCTTCATATTTTATCCGTATTTTTGCACCGCTGGTTATCGTTATGTATATGGATATGTTGGTAGATGGAATGCTGAAAGGGCTGGGTGCGCAAATCAGTTCGATGCGGTACAATATCATTGACGCTCTTGTTGGTGTTATTATGGTAGCTGTTTTTGTTCCTAAGTTTGCAATTAACGGATATGTTTTAACCATTGTAGTAACAGAATTTTTAAATTTCTGTCTGAGTATCCGTAAACTGATGAAAATTTCAGATTTTACAATTAGTTTTTTTACCAGTGTATTGAAGCCGATTTTTTGTATTTGCAGTGCGATTGCCATTACCAAACTATTGTTTCGTTTTATAATATTACCATTTTCGTCGGTATATCTAACGCTTGCTGTTCACATTCTATCGGTTATTGCGATTTATATTTTTTATCTGTATATGTTTTCCTGCCTTACAAAAGAGGATACCCGTTGGTTTACATCTATCTTCCGTGCATAAATCAGAACCAATAGTTCACTATTGGTTTGCTCTACTACAGGTAAACCAGTTATTTTCCGTACTTTATTAGCTGCATCTAATTCTGGGTTTTCTCCTGAAACCTTCGCAACTCTTGGATGAAATCATTAGCAACGTTGTTTCTTATTGGGCTGGTAATATTATTACAAAGCAGTTTTCTGTCAAGGCTTTTTATTCACCTCCGATAGAACCGAGGGTTTTGTCTTGCTGGAAGCAATAAAAAATACGTTCCGACAAAAAAGTACCGGAACGTAAGATTATTTATTTCACGGGAACTGTCTGTATGGTTTTCGGGATGACGGCGCTGTATTTTTCAAACATATGAATTGTAAACGATTCGCTGTCAAATAATTTTACCTCTTCATTGTTAACAATATAAACAGCGTTATTATTTTCATCAATTGGAAAGGATGAAAAATCTACATACTGGTATCTTTCATGATATGGCAGCAGAGGAGTCCCTTCACTATCCATAATTGATTTTACGCCTTGCAAATATTTTGCGTCAATACTGTGATGGAATAAGGTAAGAATTTCTGATACCTGCGCATTTTCATAATCGGCATGAATATGGGATGTAATGTAAATAGTATCATAATCGTATTTTTCTACCGTGTGTAAGCTTTCTCCAAAACCCGGAAAAAAGGGATAGCAGGAAGTAAAGTACTTATAAGAAAAACTGCCAAAGCTGATGATATAAATTGCCGCCAGAATTATTGTAAAAAGCTTTACTCTGCGGCATATTTCATAGATACCCAGTGCAGTGAAAATAATTAAGGAATAAAAAATAACATTAATTCGATTCACATTAATTTGATTTGTTAAAAGTCCAGCTTCAACGCCAACGGCAAAAAACATTAGAATGAGAGCAGAACCGTATTGCTGCGCTGTGTTTTTTTCTTTCTCTTTTTGAAAAAAGAAACGTTTTGCAGTGATAATAAAACCGGTAATAGTAAACGGCATGGAAAACAGATACAGAGTACCAAATTCCGGCAAGGTATTCCATTTCATATCCGGTAACTGTAACAGTATCGTTTTCACGAATGATTTAAAATTGAAAAACAACTGGTGCAGCGGCTGTGGGCTAAAGAACAATAAGTCGTTGGTGCGGACGCTTTCCGGAAAGAATGGAATTGTAAAAAATGGAGTGGATATGGTAGGCAGTTTAAAGAAGTTAAGGACCATCATTGTATAAATCGGCCATGCGAATAAAAAATAAATACCAACACAGAGAAAAGCCTGCTTCCAGTTTAATATTTTCTTTCGCAAAATATAAATACACATAAAAATCAAGAAAACTGGAACAGTATAAAAAGAAATACCATAACAGTACATACACAGCGCAAAAAAGAACATGGACAAATATGCATAACCTTTTTTTCTAAAGCCAAGCCATAAAAAATAAACCGCAAAAAGAAAAATATGAGGAAACAGGTTACAGTCAATTGACCAGCGGCTCTGCATAATCTGCCAGGGATTAATTGCGGCAAAAGCAAGCACAAATAAAGCGGCATTACGGTTCCAGATGCCTTTTGTAAGCTTATAAAGCACAAATAAAGAAAGCAGGCTGACAATCAGCAGAGGCATACGGATTGCAATGGGATTTAAACCGAATATTTTAACAAATGGAACCAAAAGATAGGTTAGCAATGAACTCATTTGTCCATATTCCCATGCAGTAAAATGGACAGGCAGAAACATGCCAAATCGGTCGGTACCATAGTTGGCAATTGCATTTGCTTCAATGCACGCCATAGCTTCATCCTGATTAATTCCTTCAGGAATATTGCCGATTTGCCAAATGCGTACTGCTGCGGCAATGAAAAGCAAAAATCCCACAAATATAAAATGGTATTTTTGCGAAGCACTAGGTAAATGCTGGTCAAGGTATTTTTCTGAACGCAGTCTAATTACAGTTTTTCTTGTATTGGGTATCATTGCAATTGCTAAAACAATGAAAGAAATAATCAATAATGTGATATTTAAACTTTGATATCCTGAAAAGTCCATATGATATAACCCTTTCTCTGCTCAATAATTATTTAAAGTATAGCATAGCGTCAAGTGAAAAACAACCCAATGCAAAGTTGGTTTGTAACTTCGGGAATAGATATGTTATAATAATTTAAGAGGTGAACTGTTATGCCGTATTATCATGTCCACTTAACAAAGAATGGGATAAAAGGGACATACCGGCTGGAAGTACGCGGCCGTGTACTGCGTATCGGCGTTGGAGAACGGAAACTTACAGATGGAAGAATACAAATTTTATCTATAGATAATTGTGAGCTGTATACTGCTAATCTTGATAAATCTGAAACGATTAAAACCGCCAATATCCTGAAACGCCTTTTCAGTCAACAGCGCATTCATAATTATACCATAAAAAATCCCAACGGAGATAAAATCGGTGCACTATGGGCGTTGAAATCACGTCAGCAGGAAAGCTATGTCATGGAATTTGAAAATAACAGTTTTCGGATTTTAACAGATGCAGACGAATTTTTTCCCCTGACTGTTTACTGCAATAATGAAAAAATTGCCTGTATGGAAAAAGGGCTTTTGTTTGACGGCGGCATATTTTACAGTATTGCAGCAGACATTTGCGATTATCTTGACCCGCTTTTCCTGTTCAGCGTTTATTATGATATTATCCATACGAGCCTGAACGCTTATATTGCAGAAACTTCTCTGTTACCTCAGCAAGAGCCAAAACCTGTGGAAATGATAACAAAATCTGCAGAAATAAAAAATGATTAGTGAGCTTTTTTGTTAATAAATTCCGGTTTTGTTTTACTGTATACAATTTTCTGTTCTATATATAATCCATAATAGCCGGAAAGCATGTAACTGACAGCACAGATAATAGCAAAATACAGCAGGCCTTGTGTGCCAAATAGTTCCACGCTTAAAAATAGGGAAGTCATTGTACAGTTGGTAACGCCGCAGAACACACCGATAAGCCCAAGTGCGCCGCCGAATGCAGGATTTAACCCTAAAAATTTTCCGCAGATGTTTCCTAACGTTGCCCCGGTAAAAAATACAGGGACAATTTCTCCGCCTTTAAAGCCGGCGCCAAGCGTCAGTGCAGTAAAAAGCAATTTCAGCAGAAAAGCTTCCGGACGCACTTCACTGCTTAAAGCTTGATTGATGATATTTGTACCAACGCCGTTATAATCCTGTGTTCCGCAAATAAAAGTCAGTGCGACAATAATTGCTCCGCCTGCTGCAATACGAATATATTGATTTGGGAGATATTTGCTGTAAAGCGCAGCTGTTTTATGGGTAGTGTAACAGAATAAAATGCTGAATAAAGCGCAGAGAATGCCGAGCATAATTGCCTGAATTACAGAAGTTGCAGATAATTCCGGAATTTGCGTTATAAAATAATGTGGAGTGGCAACGCCGCATGCAGAAGAAAGCATGTATCCAATAATAGATGACAGGATACAGGGGACAAGGGCAGCGTAGTAAATAACGCCGACACTGACAACCTCCATGGCAAAGACGGTTGCTGTTAAAGGCGTACCAAATAGTGCCGCAAAAGCCGCACTCATGCCGCACATAGTAATAATTCTGGAATCTTTTTCGTCTAATTTCATAATTCTGCCAATCTTGGCAGCAATACTGCCACCTATTTGCAGGGCAGCGCCTTCACGTCCGGCAGAACCGCCAAATAAATGGGTAATAATCGTACTGATAAAAATCAAAGGGGCAGTTTTTAAAGAAAGTTTTTCATTCGCCCTCACTGCAATTAAAACAAAATTAGTGCCTTTATCCTTATCCATGCCGCAGATTTTATAAAGGAAAACAATCAGTAAGCCGCCGAAAGGAAGAAACCATAAAATCCATGGCTGTGCTTGCCGAAAATTAGTAGCATAATAGATACCATAATGGAATAAAATTCCAATTATTCCGACAATCAATCCAATCGCACAAGCAAATAAAACCCATTTCAAAAATACCAAAAGGTTTTGAATGGATTTTTGTAAATACATTTTTATCGTTTTAATAGGAACCATCTCTTTATATATAAATTTTATTTTTATTTTATCATATTTTTCCTATCTCTTACAGAAGAAAATCCAATACTTTTTTTCGATATTTCTGTGTAATGCGGCAATTTTTAATCAAATTATGATGCAATCCATACAATGGAAATGAAACTAAAACTTGACACTTATATTTATTTTCATATCAACCATAATACTAATGCAAACGCAAAAGAAATAAAAAAACATTTTTAAAGGAGATATTTATTATGTCTAATAATTCATCTAGAAGCAGCAATAACCTCGTAGTACCTGAAGCTCGTGAAGCTATGGATCGTTTTAAAATGGAAGCAGCAAATGAAGTTGGCGTACAGCTGAAACAGGGTTATAACGGCGATTTAACTTCCCGTGAGGCTGGTTCTATCGGCGGTCAGATGGTTAAGAAAATGATCGAATCCTACGAAAACAACCTGAAGTAAGAAGTTTTTAGCCTAAAAAACCTTTTTTCTTCAAAATAGATTTCCCCTTGATGACTGATTTAGTCATCAAGGGGATTTTTAATAGGGAATTTTAAACCAATCAGCCTAAAGATTTAACATTATTTAACAGGTTCCTGTAATACTGAGGTTTCTCCAAGGTCAATAAATATTCGGTTAATCCGGTTATTATGAATTTCTAATATTCGGAACGAAATATTGTTATGTGTAATGGATTCTTCCGGAAAGGGTATTCTGCCGAAAAGTTCAAGTAAATATCCTGCAATTGTTTGCGAGTCGGATTCTTCTTCAAAATGGAGACCGGTTATTTTATCAAATGTATCGAGATGTAGGGAACCTTCCGCGATCATTTCGTGATTGCTGACTATTCTGTAAATAGATTCTTGATCGTCATGTTCATCGTCAATTTCTCCAACAACTTCCTCAATCAAGTCATGCATAGTAATAAATCCTAACGTTCCTCCATATTCGTCAAGCACAACCGCACAGCTTTGCCCTTTGATTTGCATTTCAGAAAAAAGCTTTGATACAGGTTTGAATTCAAAAGTGAACATGACTTCGTGCATAATAGTTTGAGCAGAAAATGTATCTGCTTTCCCCTGATAAAAAAGTAAATCTTTCAAATGGACAATGCCTTTAATGTCATCAATATCTTCATCATAAACAGGTAGTTTTGAGAATTTTTCTTTTTGAAATAATTCTATAAATTCCTGATAGTCGGCATGGATAGAGATTGCCGCCATATCAGCACGGGGAATCATGATATCTTCAGCGACAACGGCATTAAATTTAAAAACATTACTGATTAAATCTTTTTCATTTTTATCAAGGATGCCTTCTTCATGTCCCATATCAATAATTGTTTTTAGTTCCTCTTGTGTTACAACCGGCATTTTTGAGTTTCCGCGTACCCCCATCAGCCATAAAAAGCCTTTGGTAAGCAAAGAAAATAGAAATACCAGCGGTGCAAAAATTATTGTTAAGAAATAAACAGGTTTAGCAACCATTAAGGAAACACGTTCAACTTTTAGTGTAGCAAAAGTTTTAGGGGTAATTTCACCAAAAATGAGAACCAAGAAAGTCATAATTCCTGTAGCGACACCCACACCAGTATTGCCAAAAAGGTTAATTGCAATGGATGTTGCAAGGGAAGATGCACCGATATTTACTAAATTGTTTCCAATTAAAATGGTAGTAAGCAATTTATCTTTGTTACTGATTAATTTCGCAAGGGTATCTGCGCCGCCCTTGTTTTTATCACATAAATTCCGCACTCTGATTGGGCTAATGGTAGTCAATGCTGTTTCAGCTGAAGAAAAAAATGCAGATAAAATCAAAAGTACTATTAAAATTATAATCTGAAGTGTTAAATTCATATTCTGTACTCCCTATAATAAAAAACACAGTATAATACAAACGCAGAGAGTTAATCTGCGCCTGATATACTGTGTTATTTATGCTTATTATTGAAATTTATACTATGACCGTCCTCCAAAAAGAAAACCCTCCTGAATCAATGGGGAATAAACTGCAGCATAAGGCAATCATTGCCCTTTACTTACAGTAATTTAAACAAATACGTCGAATTTTCGTATATTTATAAAGCCTTAATGTTTCGGCAATGGCACAATATTTGTCTGCAAAAGAAACAACAAAACTTTCTTTGTAACTTGGCAAGGATGGAACCAACGGCCACATATGCTTTTTAATAATATCCTGTTCTATTTTTTCAAGGTTAAAATGTTCGTTTGCATTATTCAGCGCTGTGATGGGGTGAGTAAACCCATGCAAAGAACCAGTCAAATTGGTGTCGTGCCAGTCGTATAAAAAAAGGTCGTGCAGTAGACCGCCGCGGGCGGCAGAACGGGCGTCCCAGCCCATTTTCCGGCAAAAAAGGAAACTGATATAAGAAACAAATATACAATGTTCCAGACAACTGACATTTCCATGCTGACGGTAATCATTCATAGATAATACCACAGGGGATTCCAGCAAATCAGAAACCGAGTTTATATATTCCCGTACACTTGGAAAAAATTTCATATTTTTACCTTCACTCATTCACTATTTTCTTTCATATTAACATATAGGCAACGGGTTTTCAAGTGGAAAAATAAAACGTAAATATAATATATTTGCGGCAATACTTGTCTTTTTTTAGTATTGCCGCTTGAAAAAATTTTTTATTGCATTGCGGGATGGTCGCCGCGTCCCGGTGCTAATGTAAAGCCGTATCTGTCCAAACGATTTCTCAGACACACAAGGCATTCTGCCGCTTCATCACCTGTACAGATTTTATTATCATATAACGTGTATGATTTCCTGAAGTTTATTGGTGAAAGGTTTGGCATCACAACATTTGCTCCTGCCAGCAATCCTTTTTCCCGTCCTTCAGGATCAATTGTTCCAAGTGCCGTTGTTGCCGGAAGAAGTACATCCGGCAGTAACAATCTGACAATCGCAAGCATTTTTAAAGTTTCCTGTAATGTGCCGGCTGGTTCATTCTTAAAACGCGTAGCATGGTGCGGTACAAATGGTCCAATTCCAACCATGTGCGGCTGTAATTCTTTTAAAAATAACAGGTCATCTGCCAGATATTCTTTTGTTTGATAGGGAGAACCTACCATAAAACCTGCGCCTACCTGAAATCCAATTTTTTTCAGTGTATAAAGGCATTGTTTGCGATGTTCTAACGTTAATGGCCGAGGATGCAATTTGCTGTAATGTTCAGAATTGGCAGTTTCATGGCGTAGAAGATATCGGTCTGCACCGGCATGAAAAAAAGCGCGATAAGTTGATTCATCATGTTCACCAATAGAGAGAGTAACAGCACAATCGGGAAAAGTACTTTTTATGTTGCGAATGATACTACATATTCGTGTGCAATCATAATACGGATCTTCCCCGCCTTGCAGTACAAAGGTACGGAAACCCAAAGCATATCCGTTTTTGCAGCATTGCATAATTTCATCAGGACTTAAACGATAGCGGTTTACTTCAGGGTTTCCGGCACGTATCCCACAGTAATAACAATTATTTTTACAATAATTTGTGAATTCAATTAGCCCGCGAAAATATACGGTATGCCCGTAAATACTGTCTCTGGTTACAGCGGCTGCGTCAATCAGTTGCTTTGAAACCGATTCATCGTCACAATACAGCAAGGCGAGCAAATCTTTCCGTTCTAATGTATGATTGTGAAAAAGACGTTCGATTAATGTATTCAATCGCAGTTTTCCTCCTGTTGAAAAACGGTGCGGCAGCGGTTTAAAATATTGGTCAGATATGCAAGAACCACGCCGTAATTGGTAATTGGAACCTGTGCTGTTTTACACTGGCGCAGACGGTTCTGTACATTCTTTCTGGTAAGCATACAGCCACCACAGTGTATTACTAAAGAATAGGGAGACAAATCCTCAGGAAAGTCATATCCGTTTACAAAATCAAATTGGAAGTGCTTGCCCAGTTTTTTTTCAAGGCCTTTTGGTATTTTGACATGACCAATATCTTCATGCGTCTGATTGTGGCTGCACCCCTCTGCGATTAAAATTCTGGCATTAGCCGGTAATGTTTCGATTGCATCCGCTCCGCGCAGAAATTCAGATAATTTTCCTTTTTGCCTTGCCATTAGCAGAGAGAAAGAGGTAAGAGGAATATTGGATGGGACAATACTGTCAACAAGAGCAAAGGCCTGAGAATCCGTTACAACCAAATCTATTTTTTTCAGCTTGTTAAAAGCGCTTGCCAATTCGGTTTCTTTTGTTACAAAGCACTGAATACCATTGTCCAGGCAATCGCGCAATAACTGGACCTGCGGAAGAATTAGACGGCCTTTGGGGGCTGCGGAGTCAATGGGACAGACGAGAATGACCGTGCCATTATGAGGGACAAGATCAGCTATCATGCTTTCCTCTTCACTGCCGAGTTTTGCAAGCTCTTCAGCTAATCGGATTTTCAGTTTATCTATGGTATTGCCGTCATTGACGGAAACCATACAGGCGGCAGGGTATTGTGCAGAAATTTGCGCCCTTTGATTTTTATCAGCCAATTCTATTTTTGTAAATACAAGTAAATAAGGAGTATTTTTACTTTGGATTTTTTGAATAAATTGATGAATCGCTTCCTGATTCCAATTTCCACTGTCTGCGGCGTATATTGCAAAATCAGTCCGTTCAAGAATCCGTGCTGTTTTTTTCATCCGTTCCCCGCCAAGGGTACTGGTATCGCTTAAACCTGCAGTATCAACTAAGGCAATCGGGCCGAAAGGAATTAGTTCCATTGCTTTAATAATAGGATCGGTAGTAGTTCCTTTTTCAGAAGAAACGATGACAGAATCCTGACCGATGATGGCATTGAACAGAGAAGATTTTCCTGCGTTTGTTTCGCCGAAAATTGCAACATGGCGGCGGTTGGAAAGAGGGATGTTCTGCATAAAAGTTCCTCCTGACAAAAATAAATAGGTGATTATTGAATCTGCAATTGTATTTTTACGAACAATGCTTTGTGGTTCTTTCTTTATTAAAAACGAAAATCACGGTGGTTTGAAGCTTTAATATCTTCAATGTTCTGCGCGGCAATTTCCCTTACTTTTTCTTTTGGGATTTTTTTCAATTCATTCTGAATCAATTCAAAACCAACTTTTTTAGTGTCTTCACTTGCATAGTCAACCAGATACTCTGTCAATGTCATCAGTGCATTTGGGTGACAGCAATTAAGAATCTGACCGTTTTTGCAAAGGCTCATAAAACGGTCGCCGGTTCTTCCTTCACGGTAGCATGCAGTACAGAAAGATGGAATATAGCCGAGCTGCATCAGCCAATGAACAACTTCATCAAGAGTACGCTGGTCGGAAACATCAAATTGTTCAGAGTCGTGCGGGCGTTCCTCTTCACAGTAACCGCCGACTGAGGTGCGGGATGCACCGCTGATTTGTGAAACACCAAGGCGAAGCATTCTTTCACGTACACTTTGATTTTCGCGTGTAGAAATTATCATGCCTGTATATGGCACAGCAATCCGAATGCATGCTGCGATTTTTTCAAAGATTTCATCAGAAAGGCTGTTGTCAAAAGCCGCCGGGTCAATATCATCAGCATGCTTTACTCTGGGTACGCTGATTGTATGGGGACCGACGCCATGAACTGCTTCCAGATGTTCTGCATGCATTAACAGTCCTGCAAATTCGTATTGATAACCTTCCAAGCCAAACAGTACGCCAAGCCCTACGTCGTCGATGCCGCCCTCCATTGCTCTGTCCATAGCTTCTGTGTGATAATCATAGTCGTGCTTGGGACCTGTAGGATGTAATTTTAAATATCCTTCTTTGTTATAAGTTTCCTGAAATAAAATGTAAGTGCCAATGCCGGCTTCTTTTAATTTACGGTAAT
This sequence comes from uncultured Eubacteriales bacterium, assembly GCA_934546985.1. Taxonomy (GTDB): domain Bacteria; phylum Bacillota; class Clostridia; order Oscillospirales; family Acutalibacteraceae; genus CAKTEE01. Next base: position 153,798 of record CAKTEE010000002.1, on the reverse strand, counting down.
TTTCTACGGTTGTTGCTGCGATATTAACGTTGACGCGGCGAATGTCACCGTTTTTATGGTGAATAGAATAAATTGTTTTAATAGATTCCAGAATATATTCAATTGGGTTATGAACTGGGTCTTCTCCTGCTTCAATAGCAAGACGTTTATGCCCCATATCCTGAAGCGCAATAACCTCACGTCGTATCTCGTCCTGCGATAGTTTGATACGTTTAATATGTTTGTTTTTCATGTGATAAGGACAGTATACACAACCATTGACGCAGTAGTTGGAAAGATAGAGTGGTGCAAACATGACAATACGGTTGCCATAAAAAGAAAGTTTAATTTCTTCTGCAAGCCGATACATTTCTTCTATTTTTTCCGGAATATCACAGGCGAGCAGTACAGATGCCTCGCGGTGGGTAAGGCCTGCGCAGTGTGTCTGGGTGCCGTCAGCAGATTTTTGAGGTTTGGCTTTTTCGAGAATAGAATCAATCAATTCGATATTGTGTTTGTTTTCTTCAGCATATTGAATGGTTTCGAGAATTTCCTTATGATTGATAAATTCCTCCGCTTTTAGGGATTTGGGATTATAAATAGCCATAATAATTTTTCCTTTCTTAGTGGTTAATTACCTCTCAATTAAATCATGATAATTTTACGCTTTTCAAAAGTACTTTGCCGCTGTTAAACAATAAAGTTTTATTGCAAAAGTTGTTATTGAATTTCCTTTTTGGAAATTGCTGTTTTAATCTGTACATTGGGGATATTGCCCAGCTTTCCTGTCAAAGCATTAATTTCATCGGTATCTCCAATGATAGTAATGCATATCGCTGCAATGCGTTCATCATCAAAAGGGATTCCCATACGCCCTTTGACCATATGCTGATATTTTGAAACAATCTCATTAAATGCTTTTTGGCAAAGCGCGGGTTCTTCCAAAATTGCGCAAATCATAGCTATTTTTTTCAATATATTATCCATCCTTTCTTACTAATTGTAATGATACAAACAAAAATGCCTTTCCTGAAATAAACAGGAAAGGCATAAATTACATACAGGCGCAATAACTCTGTAGAAATTGTTACCCTTCCAAATCAGAAAAACTTCTTTTTTGTCAGGAAATTTGATAAAATCACAAACAACAGTTGCAAGATAATTCTCATAACCATGTCTGTTAATATATTAACATTCTATTGAAACCATGTCAAGGCAAGCAGTTTAGATGAATTTAATATTCTTTATTTATAATGGCAAATATACGCAAATTAAACCAATTTTATGCAAAATAATCTTTTGTTTTTTAAAAAACAAAAAATTATTTTGATATATTCATAGAATATCCATATTTTTGTATTGAGTATTACATCAAAATAGTTTAAAATCAATAGTGTTTTGCAATAGAAGCAAGTATTGCCTTGCTTTAATTTTCTACAACAATGTAAAGGATGGGTTTGTTAATGGCGAAGTCTACAAAAGACCAAAAAACGAAAGCACAAATATACAGAGAAGAAAGGAAAAAGCGCATTGCCAAGCAGCAGAAAAAACAATCGAAAATTACTGCGGCTTCCAGAAAAAGAAAGCGCATTATAAAACGTATTGTTTTATCTGTGATTGCTGTTATTCTAATTGTTGCAATTACAGCGGGTATCGTATTTGCAACAGGCGTACCGAACCGTTATTTGTCTGCTGCTAAAATAGGCGATCATGAAATAACTGTTGCGGAATATAATTTCTATTATAATACTACGGTTCAAAATTTCCTTTCACAGTATGGCAGTTATGCCAGCATGTTTGGTTTTGATTCAACAAAACCTTATGATAAGCAGGATGCTTCTGCTTTCGGCGCGAAGACATACGCTGATTATTTCCGCAGCCAGACTCTTCAAATGCTTCAAACCAATGTGGTATTGAATGATTTGGCAAAAGAAGAAGGTATTACTCTGACGGATGAAGATCAGTCAGTTATTAATAGATACATGGAAAGCTTGAAGGAAATCCTCAATACCAATAATGTTTCTATTACTAAGATGTTTGGTAAGGGCGCTACAGAAGAAACTGTAAAAGAAGCGTTTACTAAATATACTCTGGCACAGCGTTATGGTACTTATAAGCGTTCTACTTATACTTACACGGATGCTGATCTTGAGAAACAGTATACAGATAATAAAGATACTTATGACGTAGTTAGTTACATGAGTTACACTTTTGCAAGCCAGGCGGCTACCGATGCTGATGATGCTGCAAAGAAAGCCGCAATGGAAGATGCGAAAAAATTAGCGGATGCAATGCTTGCCAAAGTTACCGACCAGAAAACGTTTGCTGAACAGGCAAAGGAAAATGCCGCTGATGATAAGAAAGAAAATTATGAAGATGAAGATGCAACTTTAAATGCTGACAGAACAAAGGGCGCCGTTAGTTCTACAAAAGCCGCTGAATGGCTGTTTGATTCTGCACGCAAGGTCGGTGATAAAACTGTAATTGAAAATGAAAGCGATTATACAGTTCTTTATCTTGTAGAGCCGAGCCACCGCTTGGATTATAAAACCATTAATGTACGTCATATTTTGATTCAGCCGGAAACCACTGGAGACGCAGAGGCAACAGATGAACAGAAGGCTGCTGCAAAGCAGAAAGCGGAAGACCTTTACAATACTTTTAAAGCCGGCGATAAAACGGAAGATAGTTTTGCACAGCTTGCCAGAGATAATTCCATGGATGATGGTTCCAGTTCAAACGGCGGTTTATATGAAAACGTAGGTAAAGGCGATATGGTAGATACTTTCAATGATTGGTGTTTTGATTCAACCAGAAAGGTTGGAGATACCGGTATTGTTGAAACAGATTATGGTTATCATATCATGTATTTCTCCGGTTATGGAGAAATTAAATGGAAAGATCAGACCAATTCTGATTTAGTAGATAATGCATACAATACTTTCTTTAATGAGAAAACTGCAAATTATACGATCAGTGAAAATAAGTTTGGTTTGTTCTGGGCAGAGAAATAATTAAAAATATTGCAGCAAGAAGGAGGACAGATGATTCTGTCCTCCTTTTCCTAATATTTATCTGGGCTGGCAGAAGCATTATATGCCGGCTTTTTTTCATATCTTTTTACCGGATAGAAAAGATTTCTCAGAAAAAGCAGTCATATCAGGGACAGGGTATGAATATGCATTCGATAGAAACTAAATAAGGAGAGGAAGTCTTTATGGATTATAAACTGATACATCAGACAGTTTCCTTGAATCAAACTGTGTTTGACAACAGTGTAGAACAATCTATCGACTGCGACTTAACCCTTCCGGATTATTGTCCGGTGATCCAGCGTATACTGAAATGCAATATTACACCGCAAATTAATAGTTATCAAATGGTTGGGGATCGGCTGACTATAGACGGTTTTACACTGATCCGGTTATTCTATACCGATGAAAACAATAAATCTGTTCGTTGTTATGAATATCAAACGCCGTATTCCAAATCAGTAGAAATAAAAGCGGCGGCGGAAAATGCATGCGTCAGCGTGTGTGCAGATATGCAGTATGTGAACTGCCGTGCAGTCAGCCAGCGGCGTGTAGATATTCATGGTTCTTTTTCTTTAAAAATTAAAATATCTGTCTGCAATAATGAAAACATTATAACCAATGTAGAAGGCGGCGGAATGGAATTAAGAAGAAAAAGTTCATCCATTAGCAGCATTGCGGGTGAAGCGCAAAGGCAGTTTATTGTGAATGAAGTCTTAGAAATTGGTTCTGCAAAACCGGCGGTTCAGCAAATTATTCGCTGTAATGCAACGGCTATTCTGCGTGATTTTAAAATTATTACAAATAAACTGCTCTTAAAAGGAGAATTGGTTGTAAAAACACTTTATTGTGCAGATAGCTTGGACAGCAATTTGGAAATTGTGGAAAATTCTATTCCGATCAGCCAGATTATTGATATGGAAGGGGTAGATGACACCAGTATTTGTGATGTTCGCCTGAATGTGTTGTCTTTTGAACTCCAAACGAAAACAGATGCTTCCGGTGAAACACGATTGTTAGATGCAAATGCAAAAATTAATGCGTCTATCAAAGCGATGAAAATGATTGATATTGATGTTATTACAGATGCATATTCAACACAGTGTGAATTGAATATGGAAACAAAATCCATGGAGTTTGAAAAGCTGGTTGAAACTTTCCATGATACAGCGCTTTGCAGAAAAACAATTGATGTGGGTTCTTTGAGTAATGTGCTTGATGTATGGTGCGACAGTATATCTCCAACAGCAGTTCAGGAAGAAAATGCCCTTTGGATTCGCGGGACGGCTGTAGTTTGTATGCTGGCAATCAGTACAGATGGTTCACCGGTATATATTGAACGCACGCTCGATTTTGAATATAAAAGAGAACTAAAAATTTCGGGAGAAAAAATTGCATGCCAACCTTTTGTTAATGTTCTTGCGTCTGATTATACATTAAACGGAGCCGACCGTTTGGACGTTCGCTTGGAACTCAGTATGGATGCAAGTGTGTTTATTACTCAATCTACCAAGATGATATCTGAACTTAGCCTTGATGAGACGCGTGAAAAACCAAAAAATACAGCGGCGCTGACCATATATTTTGCAGAAGCAGGGGAGCAGGTTTGGGAGATTGCCAGAAGCTATAATACTACGGTTCACGCCATTGTTGAAGAGAATGAACTCAAGGAAGAGATGATCCGTGAAAAATGCATGCTGCTGATTCCATGTGTTTAAGATTGGAGGGAAAAGAATTGATAGAAGAACATAACATTTACCGTGATATCGCCAAACGAACGGATGGAGATATTTATATTGGCGTTGTTGGCCCGGTTAGAACCGGAAAATCTACCTTTATTAAACGTTTTATGGATACATTGGTTTTACCCAATATTGACGGTGATTACCGCCGTGAGCGGGCAGTGGATGAATTGCCGCAGTCAGCCGCCGGCAGGACAATTATGACGACAGAACCCAAGTTTATACCAGAGGATGCCGCCAATATTACATTGGAAGACAATGTTAGCCTTAATGTGCGGATGATTGATTGCGTTGGATATATTGTGCCAAGTTCTCTGGGCTATATTGAAGGGGAACAGCCGCGTATGGTTGTAACCCCATGGTACGATCATGAGATTCCATTTAACATGGCCGCTGAAATTGGCACCCGCAAAGTAATTACGGAGCATTCTACAATTGGCCTTGTTGTTACAACGGATGGAAGCATCAGCGATATTCCCAGAGATGAGTATGAAGAAGCGGAAGAAAGGGTTATTGAGGAACTAAAGGCGATTCAAAAACCGTTTATTGTTTTGCTGAACTGTATGTATCCGCAGACAAACAGTGCACAGGCCCTATGCAAAAAAATGTCTGAAAAATACAATGTTCCGGTAATTCCTGTAAACTGCCTTGAGGTGACGGAAGAAGAAATCCGTATGATTCTTTCACAGGTGCTTTTTGAGTTCCCGGTAAAAGAAATCAAGATTGACTTGCCTTCCTGGTTATCAACCCTGTCGATAGATCATTGGCTGCGCTCTTCCGCATATACTGCAATTAAAAAATCGGCAAAAAATGTTTCGCATATTCGTCAGGTTAGTGCTTTGGCGACAGAAATGTGTGAGTGTGAATATATTCAAACGGCCTCTGTATCCGGTATTGATTTGGGGAGCGGAACAGCCAGAATTTCAGCAATCATCAGCCAAGATTTATTCTATCAGATTTTAGCGGAAACTACTGGATTAGAAATCAATGGCGAACAGGGATTAATGTCCTGTATGATGGAACTTGCTCAAATGAAAAAGGAGTATGATAAAATCAGTGGGGCTCTCCGGGAAGTGGAAGCAACTGGTTATGGTATTGTAATGCCGACGCTGGAAGAACTCACGCTGGAAGAACCTGAAATCATGCATCAAGGGGGACGTTATGGTGTGCGTTTGAAAGCTTCTGCTCCTTCTATCCACATGATGCGCGCAAATATTACAACAGAGGTTGCTCCAATCGTAGGTTCAGAGTCCCAGTCAGAAGAATTGGTAATGTATCTCCTAAAAGAATTTGAAGAGAATCCGTCACAGATTTGGCAGTCCAATATTTTTGGAAAATCTCTTCATTCTCTGGTTAATGAAGGATTGCATAATAAGCTGTTCCGTATGCCTGGGGAGGCTCGCCTTAAACTTCAGGAAACCATTGAAAAAATTATCAATGAAGGCTGTAGTGGTCTGATTTGTATTATTTTATAGTTGTATTACATAAAGCACGGGAAAAATCCTGTGCTTTATTTTTGTATAATTGATTTTATTATGTATAAACTATGGATAGCATCGGAAAGTACGGAGGGAATCAATATGGGGAAATTAACAGTAAGAGAGCTTGAATTAATGGAAGAACAATTGAATCTTGAAAGCCTGCTTGTAAAAAAATACAAATTATTAGCGGAAAATGTGCAGGATACCAATATCAGAACAAAATTGGAACAGACTGCGGCAAATCATCAAAATCATTTAGATAAATTATTAACACATTTGAATTAGTCAGGAGGATATTATGCCGAATCAGAGTAGATCTTCAAATCAGTCAAAAGTCGTTTTAACAGACAGAGAAATTTTGACCGATGCGCTCTCAACGGAGCGTTATGTTACAGAAACATATAATCACTTTGCAAATGAATGCGCAACGCAGGTGATTCGGGATGAGGTCATGAATATTTTAAATGACGAGCATAAAATGCAGAGCGATATTTTATCGGAAATACAAAATCAGGGCTGGTATACACCGCTTCAGGCAGAACAGCAGAAAATTCAGAAGGTTTATAAAAAATTTGAAAATATGAAACAGCCTAATAATTGAAAATTCTTTTGAAAGCCCATGTGTGTATGGGCTTTTTTTATTTATATAGATTAAAAAATAATTGCCGCCTGATTATGACATAAAGCCCAGAGACATATAGATATAATGGAAGAACAGTTTTGAATTCATGTACAAGACGTAAACCGTACAAAAGGGGATTTGCTATGAAACAGATCGTATACATAGATGTGCTGTTTGTTATAAACCTTTTTGTTAATTATCTGATTTTGATAACAACGGCAAAGCTGATGCGGATCAGCAGTTCTCGCTGGCGCTTGTTGGGAGGGGCGGCTCTTGGAGGTATTTATGCACTGTTAATATTTACACCTGTGATTCATATCGCATATACACTTGCCGCCAAGCTACTGTTTTCATTGTCTATCGTCCTTGCTTCCTTTAAAGATTTAAATTTAAAACAAACGGTCAAAGCGATGGGATGTTTTTATGGCGTAAATTTTGCTTTTGCAGGGGCAATGTTTGCTTTGTGGATGTCAGTGAAACCAAAAGGGATGGTCATACATAACGGTATTGTATATTTTGATATTTCCGTCGTTACGCTGGTGATTACTGCAATTATTGTTTTTTTCCTTTTAAAAATGATTGATAAATTAAGTAAACGACATGCGCCGGATACACATAAATATCAACTAACAGTATCAATGAACGGGCGTGAAATCACAACAGAGGCATTATTGGACACCGGAAATTCTTTAACAGACGCTTTTTCTGACACGCCGGTTATTGTTGCAGAATACCAAACGCTTCAGGCTCTTTTCCCGCCTCAGTTGGAACTGTTTTTTCAGGGCAAAGAAAATCGTTCGGTTTATCAGATGGATAAAGAATGGAGCCGAAGGATTCGTCTGATTCCCTTTTTTTCTATGGGCGGGGAAGGGCTGTTGCCCGCATTCCGACCAGATAATATTACAATTCAGCAGGGACGGGATACGATTGTTGTCAAGAAGGTGTTGGTTGCAGTGTGTAAGGGAAAGCTTCCAAGAAGCGAATATGGCGCGCTTTTAAATCCTGATTTAATTAATGAAAAAGAAAAGGTTGTGGCTTTAACATGAAGAATTGGATTTGTGAATTAATATCTAATCTAAAATACTGTTTTATTCATCTAAAGCTGAAATTATACGGCGAAGATGTTTTTTATATCAATGGCCCGCAAACGCTTCCGCCGCCGCTTTCTAAAAAAGATGAGTCGGAAATTATGCGGCGCATTGAAGCCGGAGACGATTCTGCAAGAGAAGAATTGATTACACATAATCTTCGCCTGGTCGTATATATTGCAAGAAAATTTGAAAACTCCGGCGCAGGGTTGGAAGATTTAATTTCTATTGGAACAATCGGGTTGATAAAAGCTGTTAAAACCTTTTGCCCTGCCAGAAATATCAAACTGGCTACCTATGCATCGCGATGTATTGAGAATGAAATATTAATGCATCTGAGAAAAATTTCTTCTGCGAAAAGCGAAATTTCTATTGATGAACCTCTGAATATTGATTGGGACGGAAATGAACTGTTGTTATCAGATGTGCTTGGCAGTGACCCGGATATTGTAAACAGAGGGATTGAACACGAAGATGAGTGTAATTTACTGCTTACTATGATAAATAAGTTGAATGCGCGGGAAAAGCAGATTATGGAAATGCGTTTCGGTCTTGGTGGATATAAAGAGCATACGCAAAAAGAAGTTGCGGATTATCTTGGAATCAGTCAGTCATATATATCCCGTTTAGAAAAAAGAATTATTGAAAGGCTAAAAAAGGACATGGAAAAAGCAGTTTGACGTATGTTCTCCCTTTGATTTGGCAATACTGAATATGGAAACAAGCGGCGGGTCCATATCACAGTAAATGCGGTAAGGGGGATGCTCTATGTACATGAATAAAGTGGAGATTTGTGGGGTCAACACTTCTAAACTAATTGTACTGACAGAAGCAAAAAAAATGGAGCTATTGAAAAAAATGAAAGAAGGAGATATGACGGCGCGCGATGAATTAATCAGTGGAAATCTGCGCCTCGTCCTAAGTGTGATACAGCGTTTTACACAGCGAGGGGAAAATCTGGATGACTTATTTCAGGTCGGCTGTATCGGTTTGATTAAAGCAATCGACAACTTTGATATCCGGCACGAGGTTCGTTTCAGTACCTATGCCGTGCCTATGATTATTGGAGAAATACGGAGATATCTGCGGGATAATAACTCTGTACGCGTCAGCCGGTCAATACGTGATATTGCATATAAGGCAATGCAGGTAAAAGAGCGTTTGACTTCTGAGGGATTGAAAGAGCCTACCGTAGATGAGATTGCAAAAGAGCTTGAACTCAGCCGTGAAGAGGTTGTACTGGCACTGGAGGCGATTGTAGAACCTGTTTCTCTGTATGAACCGGTTTATTCTGACGGCGGAGATACAATTTATGTTATGGATCAGGTTGGTGACAAAAATGATGACAGCAACTGGTTAGATGAAATTGTTTTTCGGGAAGCGGTAAAAAATCTGAATGAGCGGGAGAAAAAAATTCTAACGTTACGTTTTATGCAGGGGAAAACACAAATGGAAGTTGCACAGGAAATTGGTATTTCTCAAGCGCAGGTTTCCCGTTTGGAGAAAGGCGCGCTCAGCAGTATAAAAGGGCAAATGTAATTCAAATAGCAAGAACCTCCGTTGTTGATTTTATAACAACGGAGGTTCTTTAAAAATTGAATTTATATAATAGTTACAGTATTTTTTGCGGATGCCATATTGCCGGCTCCATCTTTGCAGTAAGCAAGGATTTGATAATTGCCTTGGTCTTGGAAGGTATATTCAAATATAGTTTCTTTGGTTAATGTACCCCTATAAAAAACTGCGCCATTCTTTACAATATAGTACTGATAAAGTTTTTTGTCCTGTCCGCCGGTAGCTGATACTGAAAATTGAATGCATGTCCCTTTTGCTTGATTGCCAGTTTTGTCCGGCTGAATATTAATTTTCAGTTTTTCGGTGACAATCAATTTTGCAGAATTTTTAGTACTGGCAACATTTGAATCTTTTGCAGTAACTTTAACATAATATTCGCCTGCGGTAGGAGGAGTAAATTTAAATATATTACTGCTGGAGAAAGTACCGCTGGAAATTAGGGAAGAACCCTGATAAACATCAAATTGATAGGAAACATCTCCGACTGCTCCTGATGCATTTGCAGTCCAGATTACTTCGGTTCCTTCCTGTACGCTTGTTTTTGGGCTTACGGTGATGGCATCAATACTTACACCGTTTACAACGGTAATAGATTCAGATTGTTTACTGCCGATTTTTCCGGTAGTATCTTTGGCCGTTACTGACACATAATAGGTGCCGCTTTGCGTTGGCGTGTAGGTCAATGTATTGGATGAACTGAAATCACCGCTAAAAACAGAAGTATTGTTGCAGAATACTTCAAACTGATATTGCAGTGCCAGCCCATTGCCGCCGGATGCTACTGCTTTCCAGGTAATACTGGAACCTTGAGACATCGTATCCGTTTTGTTTGCAGTAATGCTGTCAACTGTTACTGGCAGCTGTGGGGTATCTTCGGAATTGATTTTAGCAATGTATGGGCCAATTACAGATGAGAAATTATAGTTGTGGAATTCGTCCCAGTTGATTGACCATGTCATAATTCCGCGGAAATCACGAGATGGATTTTTTACAGTATAAGAGCCGGCAGCGCCACCGTTAAGCATGATATTCATGCATTCGATATATTTGTCTGGTGACATGGTACCTGCGCCTGCGGCACCTGTACCGGATGGAACGCCCATAACAATTTGATCCGGACGAAGACCCTCAAAATAATGGTTTTCATCCTGAGGTAAACTGCCGAAATAACTGCCGACATAGAAGCCTTCCAGCATCATATCCATAGCATGAACGTTAAATTCCACCGTACCCGGGTTGGAGATTAATCCTTCCGGTGTATAACAGTTAGCAGTATTGTAATATTGTACCTGAAGCCAGCTTAATTTATCGCGCAGTGCATCAATAACAGGCAGATAAACACCGTTTCTTGAGTCGCCGGATCCGCCGTAGAATGCAGAACCGTTTTGGCACAGGAGGGTCTCAGGCGCCATTGTCAGCAGGAACCCTTTTCCATAATGATCACATATAGTGTTTAACGCATCGATTAAATTAACAACACTGGGGGATGTTGGATGTTTCAGGTTAGTATCTCCATCTACCAGGGAAAGGGAATGACCTTCAAAATCAATATCCAAACCGTCTAAATGGTATTTGTCAATAATTTCTGTACAGGTACGGACGAAGTTATCACGGTCTGCCGCAGTTTCAAGAGTGCAGACGCCATTTTGCCCGCCAATAGATAAAACAAGCTTTTGTCCTCTGGAATGGCAAATTTCAACCTCATTAATGAATTCTTCATCAGAAGAATAAAGATCGCTGTACGGTTTAAATTCCACCAACCCTTTTCGGTCGCTTGGTTCACCAAAAGAAAGGTTGATAACATTCCATTCTTCCGGTACATCTTTCAGCCGTGTTCGGGTAGTACCGTTAAAGAAATTGTGCCAGTAGCCTACCATGACATGCTTTGGAACACCGGGAATATCTCCGACAGCAGATGCTTCTGAATTGGGAAATCCAACCAGAATAACTGTAATTGTCAGTAATGCGGCCATCATGCAGGTAATGAATTTGCGCCAATGGTTTGATAATGCCTTTATCATGCAGATTCCTCCTTATAAATAACAATCTTTTATTCATTGTATCGTAAAAAATATGGAATTTACAGGAAGAATCTTAATAATTTTTGTCTGTTATTGGCTAATTTATTTTTATAAAATTATAAAAAGATATAGTATGAAATATATAACAATCAGACTTTTGGTTATGTGATTTCTATTTATTATTACGGTTAATCCAATCTGTAGATAAATCCATGGCGGCACGGCAGGCGGCCGTTTGATCTAAAGCGTTTAACATTACAAAATCGTGGATAATGCCTTGGATTCTTACGGCAGTTACGTCAACACCAGCCAATCGAAGTTTTTGGGCATATGCCTCACCCTCATCACGTAAAACATCTGCTTCTCCATTAATGATTAGTGCTTTTGGCAAACCGCAAAGCTGATGCGTATGTGCACGTAAAGGGGAAGCGATAATTTGCTCCCGTGCTTTTTGCAATGGTGTATAATTGTTCCAAAACCAAATCATTCCTGAACGGTACAAATAGTAATTTGATGCAAATTTATAATAGGACGATGTATTGAAACATGCATTGGTGACGGGATAATAGAGCAGTTGTTTTTGGATTTTTGGCCCATGCCGGTATTTTGCCATAATTGTCATTGCTATGGCTATGTTACCTCCGACACTGTCTCCGGCAACCGTCAGAGGCGTTAAATCAATATCCGGGTAGTGTTCATGCAGTAATTCAGGCAGAGAGCATAAAATTTGATAACATTGTTCTAATGCGGCAGGAAACTGCGCTTCCGGCGCACGGCTGTATTCAGGAAAAATGACAAGCGAACTGGTTCTTGCGGCAAGTTCACGCACAAGTTTTTCGTGAGTATGATAACTGCCGAATACCCAGCCTGCTCCATGAATATAAAAAATAATATTTTTTATATTTTCACAATTTTTTGGAGCAATGAGATATACGGAAATTATCCCCCATGCGCCTGTATTTGCTTGTATATGGGAAATATCTGCGGGATATTTATAAACGGGAGAATCCTGCAATCTTTCTAAAATTTCACGTCCTTCTGCCGGGGAAGTTGGAAAATCAGCGGTGGTTTAGCGCTTGTATTGCAAATCGCTTCTGCTTCTGGTTCCAGTGGTACACATCTTCTCATACCAAAACCTCTTTTTAGAGCATATTGTTTGTCTAATAAAATTTTATGCAGGATAAGCGAAGATGTTCCTTACCATTACTTTTATAAAAGTAAAAGCCCTCTTGCATAAATCGTAAAACAATATTTCTGCAAGTAGGGCAGTGATATTAAAAACAATTTTTTCTGTTTTTTTCTCTTTTGCAGGAGCCTTTTTTCAAGCACTGATAACATATTTCATTTTTCAGGAACTCATTATTTGCAAATGCATACATGTTTTCCATGGTGACCATTGCAATAGCCTGCATAGCTTCTCTCGTGAAAAAAGCCTGATGTGATGTGATTAAAACATTCGGAAATGCCGTCAGCAAAACAAGTTCTTCATTATCAACAATGTCCTGAGATTTATCTTCAAAAAAGAATTCGTCTTCTTCTTCATAGACGTCCAGAGCAACCGCGCCTATTTTACGTTCCTTCAGCCCTTCAATCAGATCTCCGGTATGAATTAACGCCCCGCGCGAAGTGTTGATAATAATAACGGTTGGTTTCATTTTGCTGATTGTATTTTTGTTTATGATATGAGCGGTTTCTTTTGTGAGAGGGCAATGCAGGGAAATGACATCGGATTTTTCCATAATTTCATCCAAAGGAACATAATCAAAATCTGCGTCCGGTACAGGGTAAGGGTCGTATGCGATGATTTTCATACCAAACCCGCGCAGTATTTGAATCATAATCTGTCCGATTTTTCCAGTTCCGATAATTCCGGCCGTTTTGTTATGCAGATCTGTTCCCATGAGCCCGTTAATACTAAAATTAAAATCACGCGTTCGTGCATATGCTTTATGCGTTTTTCGGTTAACAGTAAGCAAAAGTGCGACTGCATGTTCTGCAACAGCATATGGCGAATAACTCGGTACGCGGATAATATGAATTTTTTGATAGGCCGCTTTAAAATCCACGTTGTTGTAACCGGAGCAGCGCAGTAAAATAGCACGTACACCTGATTCATATAAAATATCGATTACCTCTTTATTAACAGTATCATTAACAAACACACACACCGCATCAAAGCCTTTTGCAAGGATTGCCGTATCAGGGTTAAGGCGGTATTCAAAGTATTTAATTTTATATCCATACTGTTCTGCAAGCGGATCAAACCAGATTTTATCATAGGGCTTAGTGTCGTAAAATGCAATTTTCATGTTTTCATCCCTTTATTATCTTTTCTTTCATTATATTATAACCATTATAGATGATCAATTCGTAAAATGATATGTATTTCTTTAAACATTGACAAAAGTTTAATAAAAATAGCATAATATACCTCTGTTTCCAGTGTGTTATATTTTATATAATATAATTATTGGTATATTGAGACTACTTTGATTAACAGGGGGATGTTTCATGAAAAAAATGAGCAAAAAAACATTGGCAGCGTTGCTTGCCGCTGTGATTTTTGTTATCTCGTTCACAACGGTTATGGCAGCAAGCCTATTGTCAATGCCCGGTGTTACCTATGCTGCTGCAACGCCGGACAAGCTGGTTGTTAACCAACAAGCTACATTCGTTGTAAAAACAAATACGCAGATTACAAAAATTAAAATAACGAATGTAGACGGAAGTACTTATTCTATGTCCAACATTGACAGTGGTTTTAAAGACTACATAGACTCCAACAATGAGCGTGTATGGACTATTAAAAAGCCAGTGCAGTCCTTTGGCGAAACAACAAAGACTGTTTATGCGGGCAATTATCTGGGGTATTCTTCTGCTGTAGGCACAATAAAATTCACAGTCTATAAAAACCAGAAGGAACTGGATGATGCTGTTGCAGGCGGCGGCACTACATCGGATACAACAAGCGGCAGTACTACAACCACAACCGGAACAGAAAAAATTGATCCGCCGTATCCTTTCTGGCAGGATTATAAAAACTATGCAACTCCAAATACATATGTTTATTATTATGGAAAAATATACTACAATAAATGGTATATGGAAGCGGGCATTTCCCCAACAAGCACAGATTCTAAAAACTGTTGGGTTTTGGTCGGCGATGCAGAGTGGACTGTTCCTGAAAGTGAAGATAATTATAAAAAGCCGAGTGCAGAGTCTGAAATTAACAGAATCCTTACGGATGATGAAGTAAATACTTTGTTTGGCGGCATTAACCCTGAATATTCTCCAGAAGCATCTGCAAACCGTTTGGATGAGCTTATCCCGCAAAGTTATTATGAGGAACTGTTCCCATACAGATTCGGTTCTCCGCTTTGGAAAGAAAATCCTGCAACAAAGTCTTACTATCCAAATCCAGATGAATTACCGGATTATTATTCCTACGATAATCTGAAAGAAGCAGTTCATAAATTGGCAGGAACGATTATCAAAGTTGAATGGTATGAAGGTGCGGAATGGTGTTACCGCATTATCAGGCTGGATAAAGAAACGAAAGAACAAAAACTGGTTTACTCTGATAAAGAGTTTGGTGCAGATTATCTTGAGTCCTCAAAAGAGCATTGCACAGCTATTTGCGATTACGGTTCATTCCTTGCCACTGGCGATTTAAACACCCGTAAGCGTGAACTTGCAGGTTTCCTTGCAAACATTTCACATGAAACCGGCGGCGGATCTGTTGACGGTCAGGTTAGTGATAATTTAACAGGTCTTTATTTTAACGAAGAAGTTGGTTTTATCGGTAGTGACCAAATTGGTTATGTTCAGAGCACCGGTACGAATTACCTTCCGGTTGCAGGCAAGAGTTATCACGGCAGAGGTCCAATCCAGTTATCCTATAACTATAACTATGGTTTGTGTTCAGATGTCCTTTTTGGCGACAGTTCGATTTTGCTGAATGATCCGGATATGCTTGAAAAAGACGGTGTTCTTGGATTTATGACAGGTATTTGGTTCTGGATGACTCCGCAGCCGCCAAAGCCATCCTGCCATCAGGTAATTACCGGTATTTGGGAGCCTAAAGAAGGCGCGCCGAATGCTTCTTATAATGGTAATTTTGGTCTTACAATCATTATTATTAATAATGAAGCAGGACAGTCTGAAACGGGTGCAGGCGCTGTTGCAAGAAGGGCAAGATATTACAGATTGTTCGCTGCAAAAATGGGCGCTGATATTACCGGCGAACATTGCGATACAGTAGGTATGACTACATTTACGCAAACGGCTTCTTCTGCATCTTAATACAAATAAAACTTTTTGAAATTTTTAAAAGCCGCCGAAAATGATGTTTCATCGTTTTCGGCGGCTTTTGCTATCTAACAGCAAAAAAATCTTTAGAAAAAGCAATTTATTAACTTTTCGGGAAAAGTGTTCCAAATGTGCAAAGAATGTATATCTTAGATATGTTTACAGCAGTTGTACTAACTTAACGGCTCCGGAAACTAAAATATCTCATATCACATGCATATCTAAAACCTTGGCGGTTAATGCGCTCGATTCCATAAGCAGAAAATTCATCTGCAAAGTCAAATCATTTAAATCTCCGTCTGTTGTCAAATTATAAACTGCATGAAAGCCGTTTCCATCACTATACATGATACAGGAAAACTGATAATATTCATACTGGGGAGTGAAAGTGCATGGAACCTCAACCCGATTCATATAAGGCAGCTCGTTAAGCTCCAAGAAACTCTCGATTAGTTCTGTAAACTCCGACAAAGATATGCCTTCAAATTCGACATATTTTCCAATATCTGCATAGCGTTTTTCAGATATACAGTTTACAATCTCATTTACAATAGGCCCGCCAATCTTTCTGCTTCTTGTTTGTTCATCAGTATTTTTTCCTTGTCATTCAATTACAATGTATCTTTATTAGTTCTAAAAATTTATTAAAAATAAACAGATATCTCTAAATAAAGCGATATCTGTTTATAAAAAGATTATTTATCGTTTTTCTGCAGTTTAATAATTTTTTGACGGGAAAAATCTTCTCTCTCTTTTTCAGCTAATGCGTCTGTGATAAATTTCACATTATATTCAAAGCGCGGAATCATAATATTTTTGAGGGCATTGGCACGTTTTTGTGTTTTGCGGATAGCTGACGCAAGCCGGTAAACACTGTTTTCTATTTCTGCAAGTTCTGCTGTCAAATGTTTTACCTTATCAAATTTCAAATAGGCTTCATCAAGCAAAGCATTAGAGTCAGTAATACCGAAATGCAGTTCAATCGGGGAGGCATTTAATGTTACAGTTGGTATTTCAACGCCCATTACACTGCGGGATTGAATAGACAAACCGGTTTCTACAGGTACGCTTTTGGCAAGTTCATCACAAATACCAAGTGTAATATTTGCTTTTTGTAACGCTAAGTAAGCTTCACTGTACGTATTGTCGATTTTTTTCTGTATATCGGCAGCTTTATCAATTAATGCCATCATTTCACGAATCAGAATATTACGTTTTCTGTCCAGCAAATCAAAGCCAAGCCTCGCCAAATCCAATGATTTTTTTGTGTTGATAAGATTACCTTTGGTAGGAAATATCTGTTGTGCCATAGGTTTTCACCTTCTAACCTTTTGAGATCTAACTTTATTGCTGTGGTTTATAATAAATATCAAGAGTTTTATCATCTACACGATCTAATTCTTCACGCGGAAGAGTGGAAAGCAGTTTCCATCCCAAATCTAGTGTAAAATCCATAGAACGGTTTTCATCAAACCTTTGACGGATAAATTGTTCTTCAAACAATTTTCCAAACGCAAGTAAGCGTTTGTCGTTGTCTGAAAGTTCATCCTCGCCAATAACAGAGGCAAGTGCCTTTGCATCCTGTACTTTCGCGTAGGATGCAAACAACTGGTTCGCGAGAGCTTGATGATCTTCGCGGGTAAATCCTTTGCCAATACCATCTTTCATCAAACGAGACAGAGAAGGAAGGATGCTGACGGGCGGATAAATGGCCGCATTATCCAACGTGCGGTCAAGCACAATCTGTCCCTCTGTAATATAGCCGGTAAGGTCAGGGACCGGATGAGTAATATCATCATTCGGCATGGTGAGAATAGGGATTTGAGTAACAGAACCATTTTTACCTTTAATCATACCGGCACGTTCATATAAAGACGCAAGATCGGAATACAAATATCCGGGGAATCCTTTTCTGCCAGGAATTTCACCTTTAGAAGAACTAAATTCCCGGCAGGCTTCTGCATAAGAAGTCATATCCGTTAAAATAACAAGGACGTGCATATTACAGTCAAACGCAAGATATTCTGCCGCCGTCAGCGCACATCGTGGAGTTAAGATTCTTTCAATAATCGGGTCATTAGAAAGGTTTTGGAACATGACAACCCTTTGCAGGGCGCCGGAACTTTCAAAAGAATTTTTAAAATATTCCGCAACGTCATTTTTTACTCCCATAGCGGCAAATACAATAGCAAACGGTTCATCACCGGAGATTTTTGCCTGACGGGCAATTTGTACAGCGAGTTCATTATGTTTCATACCCGAACCGGAAAAAATAGGGAGCTTCTGACCGCGGATTAATGTAATTAACCCGTCAATAGAAGAAATCCCCGTATTAATATAGTTCTGCGGATAGATACGCGCAACAGGATTGATAGGGGAACCGTTAACATCCCGCCGCACGCGGGGATAAACGTCCCCTAAGCCATCAATAGGCCGGCCTGCACCATCAAATATACGTCCTAATATTTCTGGTGCAAGGGGAATCTGCATGGTATGCCCTGTAAGCCGTATTTGACTGTTGCTCATAGAAATACCGCGTGTACCTTCAAAAACCTGAATTACGACTCGTTTGCCTTCAATTTGAACGATTCGTCCCATGCGCTGTGTTCCATCATTCAGGCGGATTTCTACAATCTCTTCAAAGGAAGCGTTGTCGACATTATCCATAATGATAAGCGAACCGTTGATTTCTTCCAGTCCAATGTGTTCTAATATCATAAATCTTAGCCTCCTTGTAATGAAGCTTACTTATTCTGTAAAATTGCGGTAATTGCTGTATTTATTTGCTTCTCATATTCATCAAACATTCCAAGTTGATTATTGGGGATATCATATTTCATTTTCGTAAGTTTATCAAAAAGCCCCGATTCTGTTATGCTGGAGATTGGAATGTTTGCTTCAACTACTCTTAATGACATATGGTATAGATGAAGAATAATTTGCATCATTTTCAATTGCTTTTCCAGCGGAACATAAGTATCCTCTGTATGGAAAGCGTTTTGCTGCAAAAATCCTATACGGATGACACGTGCAATTTCAATAATCAGTTTTTGTTCATCCGGTAAAACATCCGCACCAATTAACTTTACAATTTCCATTAGTTGATTTTCTTCTTGTAAAATGGTTGCAATCTCTGTGCGTGCATGGATAAAATCAGTTCCAAGATTCTTTTTATACCACGGTTCCAAATCGCGGTCATATTCGCTGTAGCTTGTAGTCCAGTTAATTGCCGGATAATGACGGGCATATGCCAACGCTTTGTCAAGCGCCCAAAAACAGCGGGTAAAACGTTTAGTATTCTGCGTGACAGGTTCTGAAAAATCAGAACCCTGAGGAGATACTGCACCAATTACGGAAACAGAACCTTCTTTCCCGCATAGAGTAGACATATAACCTGCACGCTCATAGAATTCAGACAAACGTGACGGCAAATAGGCGGGAAAACCTTCTTCTGCGGGCATTTCTTCCAAACGGCCTGAAATTTCGCGCAGAGCCTCTGCCCAACGGGAAGTTGAGTCTGCCATTAAGGCGGTATGATAACCCATATCGCGATAGTATTCTGCTAATGTTATGCCGGTATAAATAGAAGCTTCACGAGCGGCTACCGGCATATTAGAAGTGTTTGCAATCAATACTGTACGGTCGGTCATCGGCCGGTTGGATTTTGGGTCAATCAGTTCTTGAAATTCTTCCAGAACCTGCGTCATTTCATTGCCGCGTTCACCGCATCCAACGTATACAATAATATCTGCGTCGCACCATTTTGCAAGTTGGTGCTGCGTCATTGTTTTACCTGTACCGAAGCCTCCTGGAATTGCTGCACATCCGCCTTTGGCAATAGGAAACAGTGTATCAATAATTCTTTGTCCCGTAATTAACGGACGGTCGGCAGGCAGACGTTTTTGAACCGGCCGCGGAACACGGATTGGCCATTTTTGCACAAGCGTTAAATCATACGTCTGCCCTTGTGTATCCTTAATACGAATAATGGCATCGTTGATACGGTATTGCCCATCCTTTTTGCAGACAGTTACCGTTCCATTGATGTTTGGAGGAACCAGACACTTATGTGTAATAATAGCTGTTTCTGGTATTTCTGCATAAATACTGCCGCCTTTTACAGTGTCTCCGGGTTTTACCGTAATTTTTACATCCCAAAGTTTTTTTTCATCTAAAGCTGCAACATTACAGCCCTTTCCAATGAATGCACCAGTTTCTTTTTCAATGGTAAGAAGAGGGCGTTC
Source organism: uncultured Eubacteriales bacterium (assembly GCA_934546985.1). Taxonomy (GTDB): domain Bacteria; phylum Bacillota; class Clostridia; order Oscillospirales; family Acutalibacteraceae; genus CAKTEE01. The sequence continues at coordinate 133,706 of CAKTEE010000002.1, read as the reverse complement.
AATACCGTCAAAGATATTGCTGATGATTCCGGGCCCCAATGTTACACACATAGGGTTTCCGGTAGGGAATACGGGCTCGCCGGGCTTTAATCCGGAGGTTTCTTCGTAAACCTGTATGGTTGTCATTTTACTGTTAATACCAATCACTTCGCCAACCAGACGAATATTTCCAATATATACCATTTCCATCATAGAAAGACCAGTGGGCCCCTGAATTGTAACAACCGGTCCATTGATACCAAAAATCTTATATTGTTCAGCCAATTAACTCACCTCGGCTTTTAAATGTTTTATTAAGCGATGGACAGGCCAGAATTTTCAAGAAACCAATCCCTTTGCTGTTCAAGCTTTACATCCAGCGTATTATCAGCCAGCAGTCCATGCTGCAAGTCTTTTAATCGAAATCCGCCGATAGTAATCGTTTTATCTTCTTCTATGGTACAGTTATTTGAGAAAAGCGCTCTGATTTCGTTTTCAAACAGAAGATCCTGCGGCCGAACCATGATAATAGCTTTATCGGAAGAAAACTGTTCTGCAGCTTGCTTTAAATCTCTGAAAAAATCTGAATGATATTCGTCTGCTGCAGCATATTCCTTTAGCATATCCTGAGCACGTTCAAATACTTGAGCAGTAATTTCAGAACGGCGCTGGAAGAGTTGTTTTCGTTTTTCCATTTCCAAAAGGCAGTATTCCCTGCGGAGTTCACTGCGTGTATTGGAGATTTCCGCCTGAATTAAGGCATATGCTTCGGATAAAGCTTCATCTTCTGCTTTTTCCAGTTCTTCCTTATTAAAATCGTCAATTTCCTTGAGTATTTTTTCTTTTCTGCGGAGAGCGTCTTTGGTAATTGCTTCAAGAAATTTGCTTACTTTTTCTTCTTGTGCCATATGCAACACCTCAAATCTTGATGCCGATTGCTTCACGTACATACCGTGTAATAGAGTCTTTTGTACGTCCACCGCCATGACGGTCGGGAATTTCAACAATTAGCGGCTGTTTTTGATTCAGCTTTAAATCATCAATCATATCAGTGCAAAGTGATACCAGACGTTCTGTAATTAAAATAACGCCAATATCTGCGGTATTAACGGCACGGGTCAAGGCCTCTTTTACCTCGTCCTCTTCATGGACAACATCGCCTTCAATTCCGGCTAAACGCATACCTACGAGAGTATCTACATTGTCGCTGATTAAGTAAAAACGCATAAAATCACCAGGCCCTTTACAGTTTTAGATAAATCAGAATAGAAACAATCAAACCGTAAATTGCAATGCCTTCGCCCAAAGCTACGAAAATAATGGATTTACCGAATGCCTTCGGGTCTTCGCTTGTTGCTCCGATAGCCGCAGGTGCTGCGGAACCAACAGCAATACCGCCGCCGATACCTGCAAGGCCGACGGCAAGCGCGGCAGCAAGGTAACCCATTGCTTTGCTGCTATCAGCAGCAGAATTTGCCGCGTCTCCGGTTACATCGGTTTGAACTGCACTTGCAGGAGATGGTGCGGATTGCTGTTCATTATTAGGTGCGGCAAATGCAGAAAAAGACATGCAGGCCACAAGCAGTGCCGTCAGTGCAAATGTAATAAGATTTACCCGTACTGCTTTTTTTGCGCCGGCACCTTTGGAAAACTGACGGAAAGAAAGAAAAGCTGCAAAGAAGATTGCCAATACAGGAAGAACAATCAATAAGATTTTCATGAGAAAGACCTCCCAAAATTATTTCGTAGTTTTTTTATTTTTCAACTGGATAGGTTCAAAGGATCTTCCGCCTCCTTCAAAGAAACGGCTGAACATTTCATAATATTCAAGGCGCAGGGCTTGAATACCAGCCAACAGCCCCTCCAGTGCAATAACAAAAATGTTACCGATAATGATAACGAGGAAACCAAGTGTACCGGCCATTTCAGCAAGGGCAAGAATCGCCATCATCATGCCTGCATGGACCAGAATAAATGCACTGACTCGTAAAAAAGATACTGTATTGGAAAGATAGCTTAACAGAAATTCAAACACTTCAAAGAAGTTTTGAATAAAGAAGTCTCCCCAGCCTTCAGGTTTCCATTTTTCATGTTCTGTAACTGCACTCAGTGGTTCCCTGAAAAACATCAGCAGTAAGGGGAGTACCAGCAGGAAAGAAATGGTAGCCCAGTTAAAAACCGGAAGTCCAAGCGCAAGCTGGCAAACAGCCAAACCGATTAAAGAGGCATAAAACACCATACCGGAAATGCCATTACAGCTGAATAAAGCCTCACCGTATCGCTTTCGTTTAAAACAGGAATAGATATTCAATCCCATTGCGCATAGTACAAGTACAACGCCCAAACCGATGGCAGCAACAATAATGGTAATGGTGGTATTACCTTCCATGACGTCAATGGGTTTGCCTGCCATGCCCAAAATGCCACAATAAAACCAGTCAAGCGCATGTTCATAACCGAAAACAGAGCCGAACAAAAAGCCCATAATAGAAGAACAAATGCCGCATGGAATTAAAGCTTTGCCTAATTTCATATCCTTAAAGCGGTACATAAACCATCCTGCCAGTGTAATGCAAAGGCCTTGCCCAAAATCGGCAAACATTAAACCGAATAAAAGAATATATGTTACAGCAACAAATGGGGTTGGGTCAAATTCATCGTAAGAAGGTAATCCGTACATATCAATAAAAAATTCAAACGGTTTAAAGAAACGCCAGTTGTTCAGTTTTGTAGGTGGGGCAGACAATTTAACATCCGGATTAACGATTTTAATGTCAACATCTAAATCGTCAAATTTATGGGAAAAATCTTTCGCCTGTGTTTTAGGTATCCAGCCGAGATAATAAAATTTATCGCTGTAGCGCACGCCGTATTTTCGCGCGGAAAAAAGGATTTGTTTGTCTGTCAGTAGGGAATAAATTTTTTCACATGTTGAAAATTCTTTTTCCCATATGGCATCCAATTCCGTTTTCACCTGTGTCAGTTTTTCGCTGGTTTGTTTTAACTCCGCACTCATTTTTTCCGCTGTTTCTCTTGGGGTACCGCTGGAATTCGGAACCCGAAGCCGTTCAAAATATAAAGTTGAAAAAATGCGGTCAACTTCACGTATTTGTTCAACAGGGGCAACATAAATTCCCCAGTAATGTGCGGTATCGTGCGAACACGGCAGGAAAAAAACGTAGGGGTTATCGTTATAATCTGCGAGCTTTTCATAACTCTCGCGGGGAATTCGTCCAAAACGTACCTTAATAAAATTACATTCAAAAACAGAGTTTAGAGCAACGTCAAGGCTCATAAAATGTTCTAACTGTGCGATTGCCTGCTGGTTTTGTGCAGCCGCTTGCTGCAGCGTTTGCTCGCGTTCCTGTAAAGAACGAATTTGTGCTCCAAGCGTGTCAACATATACAGTTATATCACTGGTTTTCATGTTTAAATCGGAATAATCCGTAAACTGGAATGTTTTGTGCGAGGGGCCTGCAATATCGTTGAGTTTTTGCAGGTCGGTGCTGTATGGATTTTCTTCCGTTAATGGAACAAACCCCTTTACATTTGCAACATGTGACATTGCAGATTCAGGTTGAAAATCACCGGTTTCGCCGCAAATTTCGATTACATTATCCAAATCGTCCAGTTTTCCGACAATTTCAACCAGCTTCATTTTAGCAACAGCCAAATTTTTCTCACCGCCTCTAAATTAAATGTCTGCTCCAATCAACATTTTACTGATTTCCGGTGTGGGCAGACCGTATCTTTTTCCTTCAATAATGATAATAATATTTTGCAGTTCCACTTCTTTTAGTGTGATATAACATGTTAATACCACAGATGCATGTGTGGAAAAGCGCATATTCTTTTTAGCAAAAAGGTATGAAACCCGCTTGTTCATTTCATCAATCGTTTGATATGGGCAAATTTTTCCCAGATAATATTTGTACCTGGTTTCTTTTAACAGCGGATGAATTTTTTCATAGTCTTCTATTTCCAGCAAATCGTTTAGTTTTGCAGGCGTCAAATATAAATAATAGGGAAGGAGCATGGAACGGATGCGGTCACTGTTCATATGATAGTATTTTTTCATACGGTATATTTTTTTAATATTTTCCAGTTCAATTTTCATCTTAAAAATATTGGACATTTCTTTTTTTTCTGTACCATGAAGTTCTTTATTAATAGAATCAAACAATTTTTTATATAGATGAGCATACAGTGCGCTTTCCAAACCCGCGAAATCCAAGTCTTTTATATTGCTGTCAAACGAAAATTTTTCAAATATACCATAATATTCGGTATCATTAAGGAATACGAGTAATTCATTATAACTGCGGACTTTTGAGAGTTGTACCAAATCAATTGGCGTATGCTTTCGGAAAAAATCTGACATAGCGAAAATATATTCTTCTGGATGTTCCGCAATTAGGTAGCGTAGAAAACTGAGAAGCTGCTGGATTTCACCACGGGTTCTCATATAATCTCCGAGATGGGCGCCGACGGATAGTCCAAACTGCGAAAGTATTGAAAAATCTTCCATCAAGTCGCGTTCTAAAAGAGATTCCAAGCGTCCGCGATGAATAATTCCTTCCTTCATGTCGCGGAGTGCCCGTTGATATCCTTCATGATTTTTCAGGTAAACAGCAACATCATTTACAGTATTGCAGGCAAGCAGATCCTGATAATTTTTAGCAGTTAAATGCTTGCTGAATTTGGCGCGAACTTTAGCAACAATTGCGTTAGATGCGTTGGAATTCAACATTCAAATCACCTACTTATTACCCGCCGGACAATTTCTTTGACCCATTGGTCACCGTTTTCTTTATATATTTTATCTAGTTCTTCTAATTGAGCAGCGTAATTGCTTTGTGTTTTTTTCCAGTTATCCTGCATTGATTCACGTTCAGTTTCTGCGTTTTTTTCCACACGCTGTCGAGCTTGCTCCAGATAATGTTTTTTCAATTCTTCTTTTCTCAGATTCAGGTTTTGTGCAGTAGCGATTTTAGTTCTTTCGGCGTCCTCTGTTATTTTTCTGGCTTTGCTGTCCATATCCAGAATCAGCTTAATCATATCGTCCAAAAAAACGCCCCCTTAATTTAAAGCTGAAAATATGGGGAAGGTGTTGTGCACCTTCCCTCATATTATGTTCTCTATATTATAGCACTATTAATTTTTAATTCAATACTTTAACTCACATAAAAAATTCAAAATTGAACGAATTATCTGGTGGAAAAATAGGGCTTTCGCAATCAAAATGACGAATCAATTTTTCAAGCTTTGCAGTGGTGCAGGAATTCTTCCGCCGCGGGCGATAAAACGTGCAGGGGAGTATGGGTTAACACTCATAACAGGACCACCGCCGAGCAGTCCGCCAAAGTCAAGCTCTTCGCCCACATTTTTGCCGATTGCTGGAATTACGCGTACTGCGGTAGTTTTGGAATTTACCATGCCAATTGCCGCTTCATCTGCGATAATTGCCGAGATAATATCTGCTGACGTATCGCCGGGAATATTAATCATGTCCAGCCCGACGGAACATACGGCAGTCATAGCTTCCAATTTTTCCAGAGAAAGGGAACCGCAGCGTGCAGCTTCAATCATTCCTGCGTCTTCTGTTACAGGGATAAAGGCGCCGGAAAGCCCGCCTACATGGGAAGAAGCCATAGTGCCGCCTTTTTTCACCGCATCGTTTAATAATGCAAGAGCGGCGGTAGTACCGTGCGAACCGCATTTTTCCAGTCCCATTTCTTCGAGAATATAAGCAACGGAATCGCCGACAGCAGGAGTAGGTGCCAGAGAAAGGTCAACAATACCGAATGGGACATTGAGTCGTTTTGAAGCCTCTCGCGCAACAAGCTGGCCAACACGGGTGATTTTAAATGCAGTCTTTTTTACAATATCTGCAACCGCAGTAATATCGCAGTTACCGGCTTTTTTCAGTGCAGCGCGGACAACACCGGGACCGGAAACCCCAACGTTAATCACAGTGTCCGGTTCTCCGGGACCATGAAATGCACCGGCCATAAATGGATTGTCATCCGGTGCATTGCAGAATACGACTAACTTGGCACAGCCGATACAATTCCGGTTTGCGGTAATTTCCGCAGTCTGGCGTACAATTTTTCCCATAAGGGCAACTGCATCCATATTAATGCCGGCTTTGGTGGAACCAATATTAACCGAGGAACAAACGTGTTCTGTTACGCTCAAAGCCTCCGGTATGCTGTTAATTAAACGTTCATCACCGGCGGCAAAACCTTTCTGTACCAGTGCGGAATATCCGCCGATAAAATTGACGCCAATTGTACGGGATGCTTTTTCAAGAGCCAGAGCGTATTTTACAGGGTCGCCACCGCTTGCAGCAGAAATCATGGCAATGGGTGTAACAGAAACCCTTTTATTAATAATAGGAATACCGTATTCTGTTTCTATCTGGTCCCCGACACGGACAAGGTTCTCAGCATGCCGGACTATTTTTTCATATATTTTTGCACAGGCAATATCGGTATCCGGATCACAGCAGTCAAGCAGTGAAATGCCCATAGTAATGGTACGGATATCCAGATCTTCTTCCTGTATCATGGTAATGGTTTCTAATATATCCTGAGTGTTAATCATAGTGCGCCTCCATTATCAGCTATCAGCATAGCGTGTTTATTATATGCGGTGCATGGAGTTAAAAATATCCTCATGCATAACATGAATAGCCAGCCCTGCGTCCTCGCCGATACGGTTCATCTGTTTTGCCAGCTGGTCAAAGGGGACTTTGCTTTGAGTAACGTCAGTCATCATAATCATACAAAACATATCCTGCAAAATAGACTGGGAGACCTCGATAATATTTACATTGTTTTCGGCGCAGACTGCAGATACTTTTGAAAGGATACCTACAGCATCCTTTCCTACAACAGTAATAACAGCTCTCATAAAAATCCTCCTAAATAAGTTATCTATTAACAGCCGAACGCAGTTCCTGAAGCAAAAATTCCGGAGATGCGTCAGAAGGGAACGTAAAACTGGACGGTGCAAGGCAAATGGACGAAATCACTGATGTTTCAGGAGCGCTTGCACGTTTAAACTGTCCGGCAAAAAAACGCCGGATAAAAAGAGCGAGGGTTTGGTAAATTTCAGCCGGAGTATAATGGTCAATAAAAGCGTGACAAGCATATTCATATATTTTGGAAGGGGACATACCATATTTTGTAAAATAGTAAAGATAAAAATCATGTAGAATATAATCGCCGAGAATTTTCTCAGTGTGCTGACCGCTTCCATCGTCAGGTAAGAGTTCAGGGCTTACGGGGGTAAGAAGAATATCTTTGAGGATATCTGATACATCAACAAATTGCGCGCTCCCTGTCAGGAATTCTACAATTAGCCGTGCCATGGTTTTAGTGATACAAGCGTTGACATTAAAGTTTGCAAATTGGTCGCCGCCGAAAGTACACCAGCCGAGAGCGGCTTCCGATAAATCGCCGGTACCGATGACCAGTGCATTTTCCATGTTGGCAATATCAAAAAGAATTTGTGTGCGTTCTCTGGCTTGTGCATTTTCATAGGTAATATCATGCCGTTCAGCAGGCTGACCGATGTCTTTAAAATGCTGGAGAACGGAGTCTGCAATTGAAATTTCACGTTTAGACGCACCAACACCCTCAATCAGCTTTAAAGCGTTTTGATAAGTACGGTCGGTGGTTCCAAATCCAGGCATTGTAATTGCAATTATATTCTCCCTTGGTAAATTTAAACGCCGCATAGCGGAAGAGGCCGCCAGTAATGCAAGAGTAGAATCCAAACCGCCGGAACAGCCAATAACTGTTTTTTGAATGCCTGTATTTTGAAGTCTGCCTGCCAGCGCCCGTACCTGCAAATCAAACAATTCTTCAATGACAGGAATCTGCTTTCTGCAATCGGCGGGAAGATAGGGGTTTTGCCTGACATCCCGCAGTAAACCGGTTTTTTTATTTAAAGTGTGTTTGCCGAAAGTTTCCTGCTGAGTTTGTAATTGTAATTTTTGAGATAAAATGATGTCTGCATCCAAATCCGCACTTGCCTGAAAGGGACCGTTTTCTTCTATTTGCCATGCAAGCTGTTCGCCGCATTCAAAAATTCCGCAAAAGCTTTTATATAAAAATGGAGCGGAACTTTCTCCTATGTTTCCATTGCAAATACAAACGCCGCAGCCGTAGGTGCGGGATATTTCCAGCGCAGAGTTGCGGCAATCTTCTATGGCGCTGGCAGAAACTGGGATTGCGCTTGGATTAATTAAAATATCAACGCCTGTATTTAAGCATGCAGCTACATGAACAGGTAATGAACGGGGATCGCCGCCGCAGACGGCGAATGTAACATCCGAACAGCTGAAAACTGCGAAATCTTTAGTTTCCGAATCTATAACTGCGACGGTCTGTCCACGGTACAATACAGTGAAAAAATTGGATATCCTGCCTGCCTTTTTAGCAGGGGTACTTATAATAAGGTAAGAGGCAATATTCTTAGTTTTTGATGCAATTAATTTTATCTGGTTTTGGCAGGCTTCCATTACAGAAAATGTAGTTAAAAGTTTTCCGCAGGATGCCCCGGTTAATGAAAGCTTAGGCAGCACAATAATATCTGGGTTCATTTTGGCGCTCTCATAAATGGCATTTAATGCATGGACAACACTTTGGATTGGATTGCCCAAACTTACCTGATGAGCACACATAACAACGCGGACGGTTCTTTCCATGTATGTATTCCTCCCGATTTCAGTCGGTTCTATTTTACGATACCATATTATTCTATCATATTCTTGTTATAAATTAAACAGAGAATTCAGGCGGAAAATACTTAAACTTTAGCGAATCTTTTCTGAATTATTGGTCCAAAAGAACAAAATTGTTGTTTTTTAATAACTATAAAATTTTGTATGTTTGTTTTATCAAATGTAAAATAATATGATATTAAATTTAATGTTATTGCAATAACCTCGGAATGTGTCAATAGAAGGTTATAGACGAACGAAATATATTGTGCTATAATTACCAAATAAGATGTTTACATGCAATAATACCGGAGGTATGCATGATGGAATATAAAAACTTATTGGATATGCATGTCCATACTGATAGTTCGCCTGATGGAGAGCATGCGGCAATCCTTTTGTGTGAATATGCGCTTCGCAAGGGAATGCGTGCAATTGCCTTTACAGACCATTGCGAGGTAGATTGTTTTTATACGGAACATTATGACCGCAGTATCCAGCAGGCTTATTTTGAAGCTAGCAAAGCAAGGTCGGTTTTTCGGGGGAGTCTGATTGTTTCTATTGGGATTGAATTGGGACAGCCGATACAGGATTTGCATACTTCGGAAAAAATAATCCAAAGTATGAATTATGATGTGATATTGGGTTCGATTCATAATGTAAGGGGCAAAAAGGATTTTTATTTTTTAAATTACACTCATTGTGATATTAACGCTCTTTTATATCAATATTTTGAAGAAGTTTATGAAATGGTACAGTGGGGCGGGTTTGACGTTCTTGCTCATTTGACCTATCCTTTACGTTATATTTGCGGAGAGTATAAAATATCTGTAGACCTTTCAAAGTTTACAGATATCATAGATAAAATATTGAAAGGTCTTGCCCAGAGCGGCAAAGCTTTGGAAATTAATACTTCAGGTCTGCGCGGTAAAATTGGAGAGACATCGCCTACGCTGGATATTGTCCGGCGGTTTAAAGAACTTGGCGGAAGATATATTACCATTGGTTCTGACGCACATTGCGTTAAAGATGTCGGAGCTGGACTTCAGGAAGGTTTGGCGATTGCCAGAGAAGCAGGTTTCCATGAGGTTACTTTGTTTGAAAGCCGCATGCCGATTCAAATTGAAATAAAATAAGATTATTTAGGGGGAAGCTGTTATGGATAAGCTGTTTAAACTTCTTGAAAATAATGCCCGTCTTTCTAATAAGGAACTGGCGGTAATGTTGGGAGAAACAGAGGAGGCAGTGGCAGAAAGAATCAGTCGGTATGAAAATGAAGGGATTATCCGCGGTTATAAATCCGTAATTAATTGGGATAAAGTAGATAATGAACACGTAACAGCATTGATTGAAATTAAAGTTACGCCAAAACGCGGTCATGGTTTTGAAGAAATTGCACAGCGTATCACACAGCTTGATGAAGTTGAAAGTTTATATTTAATGTCCGGTGCTTATGATTTTGCAGTGATGATTACTGGAAAAACATTTCAGGATGTAGCGATGTTTGTTGCCAAGCGATTATCTCCGCTGGATTCGGTCCTTTCCACTGCGACGCATTTTATTTTGCGCAGATATAAGGATATGGGAATAGAACTTTCACCTGTTTCCGGCGACGATAGGGGGATTGTTTCACTGTGATGGATTACCGATCACTTATGAACAAACGTATCCAGCAGATTAAACCCTCTGGAATACGAAAGTTTTTTGATATTGCAGAGGAAATGGAAGATGTTATTTCACTTGGCGTAGGGGAGCCGGATTTTCGTACCCCTTGGCACATCAGGGATGTTGCTATTGATTCTCTGGACAGCGGAAAAACACGCTATACCTCAAATGCTGGTTTATTGGAACTGCGCAGGGAAATTACGGAATATTATCGCCGCCGTTTTCATGTAGAATATGCTTACCGTACAGATGTTATTGTTACGGTCGGGGGTTCTGAGGCTATTGATTTGTGTGTGCGTACCATTATAGATGAAGGCGATGAAGTCTTGATACCGGAACCCAGCTTTGTGTGTTACACGCCAATTACTGAAATGGCAGGCGGTGTTGCCAAACCGCTTGCGACAAAAGCGGAAAACCAGTTTCGTGTAACACCGGAAGAACTACGTGCGACGATAACGCCGAAAACAAAACTGTTAATTTTACCTTATCCCAATAATCCAACCGGAGCAGTTATGCGAAAGGAACACCTTGAAGCGATTGCCGAGGTATTGCGTGATACGAACGTTATGGTTCTTTCTGATGAAATTTATGCTGAACTTACTTATGGAGACACCCCCCATGTGTCTATCGCATCCGTTGACGGAATGCAGGAGAGAACCATTGTGGTTAATGGTTTTTCAAAGACATATTCCATGACAGGCTGGCGATTAGGTTATGCCCTTGGCCCCGGAGAAATTATCAAGCAAATGACAAAACTGCATCAGTTTGCAATTATGAGTGCACCGACAACCTCCCAATATGCGGCGATTGAAGGTCTGCGTAACGGAGATGGCGATGTGCAGGAAATGGCGGGCGAGTATGATGCAAGGCGCCGTTTTACAGTGGATGGTTTCCGCGCACTTGGTTTGGAGTGTTTTGAACCTGAAGGGGCTTTCTATGTTTTTCCATGCATTAAAAGTTCAGGTTTATCTTCTGATGAATTTTGCGAGAAATTATTATACAGCCAGAAAGTAGCATTGGTACCTGGAAATGCATTTGGTGCAAGCGGCGAGGGATTTATACGGGCCTCATATTGCTATTCTGTTAACCATCTAAAAGAAGCTTTGCGTAGGATTGGTTTATTTCTTGATGAAATAAAAAAGAAAGAAAAATAATCTTATGATATGGTTCACTATTTAGTAGGAGGATCTGGATGAAAGTTGTTTTAAAGGCTTCTGCAAAAATCAATTTGCTTTTGGATATCCTCGGGCAAAGGGATGATGGGTATCATCTGGTACAAATGATTATGCAGTCTGTAGATTTGCAGGATATTATTACAATTACTTCCACTGGCAATCAAGGGGAAATTAAAGTGGTATGCAATGGAAACGATAATGTTCCCCAAGATGAAACGAATACAGCCTATAAAGCGGCAAAATGTTTTTTTGAAGAGACAGGCACTGAAAATACAGGTGTTTCCATAAAAATAAAGAAAAAAATTCCTGTTTCCGCCGGTCTTGCAGGCGGCAGCGCAGATGCTGCTGCCGTTATTGCCGGATTGAATGAATTATTTCATTGCGGGCTGAATGATAAAAAACTTGCAGATATTGGTGAATTGATAGGCGCAGACGTTCCGTTTTGTTTACAGGGAGGAACCATGCTTGCAGAAGGAATCGGTACTATTTTATCTCCGCTTCCGGACATGCCTGACTGTGCTGTTTTGCTTTGTAAACCGGAAGCCGGTGTATTTACTGCGGAAGCTTATAAAGATTTTGATAATCTTTCTTCCTGTACCCATCCTGATTTTGAAGATGTATCGGATGCAATTTGCATTCGCAGTTTGGACGATATTGGCAAAAATATCGCAAATGTATTCGAGCAAAGTATAAAACTGCCTGAAATTGCTGCAATCAAGCAAATAATGTATTCTTTTGGCGCTGTAGGCGCATGTATGAGCGGTTCCGGTCCAACTGTATTCGGGTTGTTTAAAAATCATGGAGATGCAGACCGATGTTGTTCAGAATTGAGGGAACATTATCCTTTTGCTGTTGTGTGCGAACCTTGCTCCAACGGAGTGGAGTTTGACAATTAATAAAATTTTTAGAATTAGATGTATATTTGAAAAAAATCCCGTCCATAATTTTGTCAATGACAAAAGAAGGACGGGATTTATATTATGACTAAAAAAAATATACGCCATAAATTTGAGCTTTCTATTATTATTGCATTGATTATCAGCATTTTTGTTGGAATAGACACATGCTCTGCGGATTGTGAAGATATTCGTGAAAATATTTTCAGGCTGCATGTTATTGCAAATTCAGATTCTCAGGAGGACCAGCAGTTAAAACTTGCTGTTAGGGACAGGATTATTTCTATTGGCGGGGATATTTTTGCGCAGGTTCATAATAAGCGGGAGGCAGAAACGATAGTTCGTCCTATGCTCTCAGAAATTCAACGCGCCGCGGAAGATGTTATTAAAGAACAAGGATATGATTATCCGGTAAAAGTAATGATTTCCAACGAATATTTTAATACCAGAATATATGAAAAAGTAACGCTTCCAGCGGGCAAGTATGATGCACTGCGTGTAATTATTGGTTCAGGAGAAGGAAAAAACTGGTGGTGCGTTATGTTTCCTCCCATGTGTTTGCCTGCCGCTGAAGAAACGCAGGCGCTGAATCAGGTGTTATCTGAAGAAGATTTACAGTTTGTTTCTGAGTATCAGGATTATGAAGTGCGTTTTAAGGTAATTGAGTGGTATGAAAATATAAAAAATTGGTTTCATAAATAATATTATTTTATGATGAAAAAATATAATTTAAAATAACAAATGCAACCCTAAATTCAGAAAGTCGGCATGTTTTCCTGAATTTGGGGTTGTAATATTTTTATATCCGGTAAAATGAAATTAATCGAAAAATTTTCCTTTATAGAAATTCTCATTTCCAAGTTTTTTGACGGTCAGCTTAAAAATAACACAGCCATCCGGACATACAATTTCCTTGCTGTATTTTCCGCTGCCGCCGATATTCTCTAAATTACCGCCGCTTCTGACAGTTTCCATGATTGGAAACATAATCATCATTGCTTTGGAGCAAATACCTTGCCCCCCTGCATTTACAGGGCGGCCATAAGTACAAGTATATTTATTGCCGACTTCCTCACCATTCCGTCAATACCGCTCTTATGATGGCTGTGGAGAAAACTGATTACTTCAATCTCAAATTCATATTCTTCATCATACCATTTTTTCATAATGCTCCTCCAAAATCGCATGAATACAATATTTGATATATTCACGTTATAGACAATCATTGTATATTTTTCAATGTTAATGTCATATGCTTAATTATACACAAAAACAGGCGGACAAAAAAAGCTGTTTTATCTGCTCAAAGAAAGTGATTTTTTTGTGTAAATAATACGACGGACGATGTTAACCTTGGACGAAAAGAAAAAATTGAATGCTATATTGTGCTGTTCATCTTAATTTGCAATAACGTTGTCAGTGGGATAGAAAAAATGGTTTTTGGTGTAAAATTGAAACTGATGTAATTCTGCTATTCTACCTTAACGCCTTTGCTTTTAATAATATTTAAAAATGTTTCGTTACAGGAATCAAATTGGTCTATATCAATTTTTTCTCCATTTTTCAGTAATATAACATAAGAAGAGTATGGAAATGTTCCGCCATGACTGTTGGGTGTTTCCTGCTGATATTTGAGTATGTCAATATCTTTATAATTATAAAAGATACCCTTAACACTAAAAAATTTAGTGTTATCATAAAATCCATCTTCTGTAAGTTTTATATTTTGATGAGATATAAGAAATAAAAAAACAATTGAACTTACAAACAGAATTACGGTCATACCTTTTATAAACCTGTGGGCGGAATGAGAGTAAGTTGCGTCTTCCAATTTTATTAATTTTGGATAATTCTTTTTAAAAAACAGTTTATAAAATTTTTTTGAATTGAAATATATTGTAGGAATAGCCATGATTAAAGCGGGGAAAATTACACTTGGAGCATTTTCGAGTGTACCAAGTAAATAAATTGAATCCTTACTTTCAAAAAAATAAAAAAGAAAATACAAGGCTAAAAATAGCGGAACCCATAAAATTCCAAATATAATCATTGCAGGAGCAATTGCAAGCGATTCTTTAAAATTATTTTTTGGAATACCATTTTTGTAAAGTTCAGTAAGATTTTTGAAGACGGATTCAGGAACATGCCTTTGCGGCGTTTTTGTTTTTCGCATGTAATTAATTAAGATATTTTCACATGGTGTTTTATTTTTTAATTTGTTTAATTTTTTTATAGCAGTATTATAATTGCCAATCATATAAGCTTCATAACCTGAACTAAGTGATTGTACCAAACAATATCCTAAATAAAACATAAGAAATTTTTTCTTGTCAGCGAATAACAATGATTGCACTTCATTACTTATACGCAAAACAATTTGTTCAAAATCTGCTTGGGCATTATTTTTATCTTCTGGGGTAAGCGGTTCTTCATAAGCATTAGCAATCCAATATTTGTACCATTCTTCTTTTGCTTTATCAATTTCCAATAGAATATCATTTGTTGTCGGAAATTTGCTTTTAAAGTGTGTACATGCAAATTCAAAATTTTCATTAAATAAGGCATCTTTTTTATCTTGATTATACGATAAATCGATAATCGCAGAATTTATTAGAAGTAAAGACTCTGCTATGCAATCAAAACATTCAGTCATGGTGTCTGATGATAAAATCATAGGGATTGTCAAAGCATATATAGGTGTAACACCTAAAAAACCATATATTTGTGATAAAGGGTAAAACAGTTTTTGAGTATCAGTTTTGCTTAAAGAAACATAACACGTTAAAACACTATGCGCCATAGATAATGGAACGTGGGGATAATATGAAAATCTAACAATATGGTTATTATAGTACAAATCTATATTATATGCAGTTATATCATCTGGCGTTTTATGCCCATTTTTATAGAGGATTTTTGCCTCATAAAAAAGGTTGCCGTTTTTATGAGAAAACCGTTTTACGCATTTTTCCAACTGTATAATCAATTCCAGAGTAAAATTCTCAGTATCGGTCATTATTTTACCTCAATGTTACTTTGTTTATTATAAAAACCTGCTGCAAAAGCTCAAATTACTTTTGCAGCAGGTTCCAACATTTGGTGCGGGTAACAGGGGTCGAACCTGCACGCCTCGCGGCACAAGATCCTAAATCTTGCACGTCTGCCAATTCCGCCATACCCGCACATAACTATATTAGTATAGCAAAAAAGCTGATTGCTGTCAAACATTAGTTAATTATTATTAAGAGTATTTTTGTGAATTATTGTAATGTTTGGTGTAAACTAAGGATAGTTTTCAAAATATATTTTGTAGCTGGCGGAATATATTGATAAGAAATTTATACCTTTTTTTAATTTCTTTAGTGAACTGTTGCTGAAAGGTGTTTGTCCGATGTAGTTGTTGTCAAAGCAGGTTTTGCCACTATCATTAAATCTTCTTTATTATTAAACCCCAATTCATCTGCATCTTTTGGCGTGAATAATGTCTTGCTGTTAACAAAATGCAGTTCAAATCCGGCTTCCTGATAACGCTGCATCAAATCTAACCCATAAATACGCACGTGTCCTTCTTCTACATATGCTTTGATTTGTTCTTCACGTGTTTTTACAGAAGGGTCGGTAAATGTTTGCTGTAATTTATCTGAATACGGTGTTTGCAAAAGGGCTGTGCCTCCAGGTTTCAGAACGCGGTAAAGTTCGCTGAGCGCTTTTCCGTCGTTCTCTATATGCTCCAGCACATGAATACAAACTATCATATCAAATGTATTGTCGGCAAACGGAATATCTGTAATATCAGCTTTTGAAATATTAGAAAAATGTTTATATCTTTTTGGATCAATGTCTACAGGATGATAATCGCACTTCGCATCTAAAAATAATTTGCTGATTCCTACTTCCGGAGCAAAATGCAAAACTTTTATTTGTTCATTCAAATATTTTTGACTGAAATGTATTTTGTCAAACATTGCTGTAAAATGCCTGTCGCGGGACGTTGAATTGCAATAAGGACAGTAAAATGCATCCTGCGGGCTTGCAATGATGCCGGTTTCTGCAATTTTATTGATTCTTTGCCGGAGCTCCTTTCTATCATCGGTATATGGCATAAAAAAACGGAATCTGTTACCACAAATATTACAAAAGCATTGACTGCCGCCGGTATTTTTGGATATGTAGCGAAATGTACGTTTTTTCAAGTTTAAAAATTTTCGTTTTATACGGTTCATGTTTGTCCACCCTTCATAAATGTAAAAATATTCCTACATATTATTATGATTTTGAGGTGATAAAAAGTAACGCTTTTTGAGAAAATTTTTTATCTTTGGATGAGTGAATAAAATTTTATGTGTTTTTTGTGCAAATTTGCACTATTTTTAAGAATGCACAATTTTTGTTATCAACTTGATTTTATAAATAATATAGAAAAACACTGTACCATAGTACTTTTATGAACAGTGAAAATATGGTATAATATTTTATATTTAAATGCTGGGAGGAATGCTGATGCTGTCAGATATTGAAATTGCACAACAAGCTACTCTAAAACCAATAACAGAAATTGCATGCAGTTTGGGGATTACGCCGGATGAACTTGAACCATATGGAAAGTATAAAGCGAAGCTTTCAGATGAGTTGTTTGACCGGCTCAAAGATAAAAAAAACGGAAAATTAGTATTGGTAACTGCTATTAATCCCACGCCGGCGGGGGAAGGCAAAACAACGACTACCGCAGGGCTTGGTCAGGCAATGGCAAAGATTGGTAAAAATGCAGTCATAGCTTTACGTGAACCGTCATTAGGTCCGGTTTTTGGCATTAAAGGCGGTGCCGCAGGCGGCGGATATGCACAGGTGCTTCCAATGGAAGAAATCAATCTGCATTTTACTGGTGATATGCACGCTATAACATCTGCAAATAATTTGTTATGTGCTTTAATTGATAACCATTTACAGCAAGGCAATGAGTTACAAATTGATCCGCGCAGGATTTTATTTAAACGCTGTTTGGATATGAATGACCGTGCGCTGCGTAATATTGTTATAGGTTTAGGTGGTAAAGTCAACGGTATTCCGCGTGAAGACGGATTTAATATTACCGTTGCCAGTGAAGTTATGGCCATTTTATGCCTTGCTTCCGATTTAAAAGATTTAAAAAAACGTTTGGGCGATATTGTTGTTGCTTATACTTATGGAAATGAACCGATAAGAGCGCGCGACTTAAAGGCTGACGGCGCTATGACAGCACTTTTAAAAGATGCATTAAAACCAAATCTGGTGCAGACGCTGGAAGGGACTCCGGCAATCATGCATGGGGGACCTTTTGCAAATATTGCACATGGATGTAATTCTGTTCGTGCGACGCAGCTTGCTTTGAAACTTGCAGATTACTGCATTACAGAAGCGGGTTTTGGTTCAGATTTGGGGGCAGAAAAATTTCTTGACATTAAATGCCGTGTAGCGGGACTTTCTCCTTCAGCTATCGTTATTGTAGCTACGGCTCGTGCGCTGAAATACAATGGCGGCGTTCCTAAAAATGATTTAAAGCAGGAAAATCTCAGTGCATTACAGGCAGGAATCGTCAATCTTGGCGCTCATATTGATAACATGAAAAAATACGGCGTTCCTGTTGTGGTTGCAATTAACCGTTTTGATACAGATACGTTTGCGGAACTGGAATTTATTGAACAGTATTGTAAAAACAGAGGAGCAGATTTTGCGCTGTCTGACGTTTTTGCACAGGGCGGCGATGGTGGAATTGCTTTAGCTCGAAAGGTTGTTGAAGCATGTGAAAAACTTGCTGATTTTTCACCGATTTATCCATTAGAGATGAGCCTGAAAGAAAAAATACAAACAATCGCAACCGAAATATATGGCGCTAACGGCGTGATTTATACTGCTGCAGCAGAAAAATCACTCAAAGATGTTATTGCGTTGGGCGGAGACACATTACCGATATGTATTGCCAAAACGCAGTATTCTCTTTCTGATAATCCATCGCTTCTTGGCAGGCCTGAGAATTTTGAAATTACAGTTCGCGATATACGCCTTTCCGCCGGCGCAGGCTTTGTTGTCGTTTTAACCGGAGATATTATGACTATGCCGGGGTTGCCTAAAATACCTGCGGCAAATAATATTACAGTTGATGAACACGGCAAAATACAAGGTCTGTTTTGATTTTTATAAATCAAGGAGAAATTAAAAATGAAGCAGTGGATATCTCAATCTCCTGAAGATACACAGCGCATCGGTGAGGATTTTGCTCGCTGTTTGCGTTCAGGTGATGTTGTTGCAATGTTCGGCGGTTTAGGTATGGGTAAAACTGCGTTTGTACGCGGGTTAGCTAAAGGGTTAGGCATTAATGAGAATGAAGTTTCAAGTCCAACCTATGCGATTGTGCATGAATATCAAAACGGAAAAATTCCTTTCTATCATTTTGATATGTACCGCGTCAATACATGGGAAGATTTAGAGTCCGCCGGTTTTTTTTATTATTTATCCCTGCATGGTATTGTTGCGGTAGAGTGGAGCGAAAACATTGAAGGTGCATTGCCGACAGAACAGGTATTTGATGTAAAAATAGAACCGGGCGACAAAGAAAATCAACGGATTATTACAATTTCTTCAGCGGAGGATAATGTATGAAAATATTAGCGATTGATACTTCCGCCGCGGCAGTATCTGCGGCTGTTGTTGATGATTCCAAAATCCTTGCAGAAGATTATTTAAATATTGGTTTAACACACAGTCAGACCCTTTTGCCGTTAATTGACAGCGTACTGAAAAATGCAAATATAACAATTAGTGATATGGATCTTTTAGTAACTTCAAATGGCCCAGGGTCTTTTACAGGAATACGTATTGGCGTATCAACAATAAAAGGAATGGGGCTTGCAGCCGGCCTGCCATGTGTAGGGGTTTCTACTTTAGAAGCATTGGCTTATAATTTTCTTGGTCTTCCGGTTATTGTAAGTGCGGTTATGGATGCGCGCAGAGAGCAGGTTTATAATGCCGTTTTTGAGTTGAAAACAAATAATACTGTGCATCGCTTAACGCCTGACCGGGCAATTTCCATTCCGGACCTTGGCAAAGAATTGCTGAAATATGGTCAGCCAATATATTTTCTGGGTGACGGAGCCGATTTGTGCTGTAATATTTTAGGAGAAAGCAGTAAATTTCTTTTAGCTCCGGCTCATCTTCGGTTTCAGCGGGCTGCGAGTGTCGCAGCTCTGGGAAAAAGAATTTTTGAAAGCGGCAGAGAACAGCATACAGCAGCACAATTGCTGCCGTCCTATTTGCGGTTATCGCAGGCGGAACGGGAGTTGAAACAACGGAATTCACTTAAAAAATAAGGAGGTATCTTTCCATGAATATTGCAATTGGCGCGGATCATGGTGGATATGAATTAAAAGAAAGTATAAAACAATATTTGGACAGCAGACAAATATCTTACCGTGACTTTGGTACTCATTCGGGTGAGTCAGTGGATTATGCATTGATTGCCGCCCCTGTAGCTCATGCGGTTGCTAACGGTGAATATACATTGGGACTGTTGTTTTGCGGTACAGGTATTGGTATTTCCATTGCAGCCAATAAGGTAAAAGGGATTCGCGCCGCCTGCTGTTCCGACTATTTTTCTGCTAAATATACGAGGATGCATAATGATGCAAATATTCTCTGTATGGGAGGCAGAGTAGTGGGTCCCGGTTTGGCTCAGGAATTGGTTGAGGTTTTTTTAGACACTCCTTTTGAAGGCGGCCGCCATGAAAGGCGGGTAAATCAGATTACTCAGTTGGAAGAAGGCCGGCTTTAACCGCCGGAGAAGGGTTATTTATGGACTTAAAAAATATTACAGTCGTAGATCATCCGCTCGTTCAGCATAAGCTTTCTCTACTCAGGCGCAAAGAAACCAGTTCTAAAGAATTCCGGGAATTGATTGAAGAAATCGCAATGTTGGAATGCTATGAGGCCGCACGGGATTTGTCTTTGAAAGAAATTGAAATAGAAACTCCTGTAGCGCTGATGAAATCCCAAATACTTTCATCAGATGATGATTTCGTTTTTGTCCCGATTTTAAGGGCGGGTTTAGGAATGGTAAACGGCGTTACTCGTTTATTTCCTACAGCTAAAGTTGGCCATATTGGTTTGTATCGGGATGAAATCTCACTTCAGCCGGTAGAATATTACTGTAAGCTTCCGGATCATGTAAATACAAGAAATATCGTCGTATTAGACCCCATGCTTGCTACGGGAGGCTCTGCTGTAGATGCAGTTTCCAGTATTAGAAAATATGCACCGAAAAGCATAAGGATGATATGTATTCTGGCGGCGCCGGAAGGTTTGCAAACCTTTACTGAAAAATGTCCCGATGTTCCTGTTTACTGCGCATGTATTGATGAATGCCTGAATGAACATGGATACATTGTTCCCGGTTTAGGTGATGCGGGTGACAGATTGTTTGGGACTACTGGTATTTAAAAAAGGCGGACTGTATTTTTAGTCATATCCCATGCACATTCCTGTGTTTGCGGCATTGCCAGCGTGTATAAATCTGTACTGCGGCATTCCAGTTCATAAAAAACACGTTGCTGCGGGGATAGTTGTTTTGCATCTTTTGCCTTTAATAAGATTGGTAAAGCGGCGGATTTTCCTGCCGCTTTTAAAATTTCCTGTCCTGCGCGGTTAAAACCAAGTACACGGAGATATGGAACTGGTTGTTTCTGCATCTCTTTTGGAATTTCAAGAAATGCAGAAAGCAAGATGCGGCGAATACGTGCCAATGTATACCGCTTGGTTTTGGTTTTCATCATAATATCCTGCAATGATACGCCGCTTTTAACTGCACGGTACAGGCGGTTTTCAAGTCCTTCATTTACATCTGCCAGCTTTAAATAATCGCAGGGCTGTAACCGTCTTAAAAAAGCCAATACGGCGTTTTCCAGTTGATTTATAGTGCAGGGGCATTTTTGCTCCTGTACTTGTTTTTTTAAAATAAGGAAAGATTCGGCCGGGAGATTTTGTTCTAAAAAATTCCAGTCTTTTGCATGGATTTCCCGGCGCAGCAGCGAAGCAGAGGGGAATCCTTCTGGCGAGATTATCTGTTCATCATGTCCAGAACCTTTACGTGGGATTGTCAGCGGTACAATTTTGCTGTTCAGAACACGTAAAGCTTTGATATATTCTATGGCAAGAATATTATTTGGAGATTTTAGGACATCTGCAATTGCCTGCCCATAAATATCTTTTACGGCATTTTCACGTGCACGTGCGAAAGTTGTTCCAAGTGAAAGATATTTTTTTAGCTGTGATGCAACTTGCGGTGTATTTATTGTATTTGCGGTCTTTTCCAATAAACGGATATCGCCGCATTCGCTGCCAAACGAAAGGATGTCAAGGCATCCCATGGAGTGAAGTGCTTCAACCGCACCTCGTGCGAAGTTTTCGGCAGAGGACAACACATAAGGGATCGGGAGTTCTAAAATTAAGTCAATTCCCCCCCGTAATGCAGCAGCGGTACGGGACCATTTATCCAGAATGGCGGGTTCCCCCCGCTGAACATAGTTTCCGCTCATCACAGCAACAATATGAGTGGCGCCTGATTCCCGCGTTTTTTGTATTTGGTAAACATGTCCGTTATGAAACGGATTATATTCTGCAACAATTCCTGCAATTTGCACGTTGAAATTCCTCCAAATGCTTGATATTTGTTTCTTTTTGTAATAATATAATACAGGGAATTTTGGAATCACACAACCCCGTCAGGAGGATGACCTTCTGAAAAGCATATAGGAGGAAAAAATTTATAATGAAAGTACTAGTCATTAACTGCGGAAGTTCTTCATTAAAATATCAGTTAATTGATATGAACAATGAAAAAGTTCTGGCAAAAGGTAATTGTGAACGCATTGGTATTGATGGTTTCATCGGTGGTAAAACCCATGATGGCAGAAGCTTTGAAAAAACAGTTACATTGAAAAATCATACGGAAGCTTTTCAGTATGTGAAACGGGCGCTTTTAGAGGGCAGTTGTAAGGTAATTGATTCTATTAATGAAATTTCTGCCGCAGGCCACCGTATTGTTCAGGGCGGAGCATTATTTGATAAATCTTGTCTTGTCACTGATGAAGTCATCAATGGAATCGAAAGTTTAGTAGATTTGGCGCCATTGCATAATGCGGCCCATCTTCAGGGCATTCGTGCATGTCAGGATGTGTTTGGTAAGCAATTCCCTCAGGTTGTAGTATTTGATAACTGCTTCCATCTAACCATGCCGCCGGAAGCATATATGTTCGCCTTGCCATATGAATATTATGAAAAATATAAAATCCGCCGTTATGGGTTCCACGGAACTTCTCATCGGTATGTTAGTGCAAGATGTACAGCGCTGATGGGCGGAAATGCACAAGGTTTAAAAGTAATTACTTGCCATATCGGCAACGGTTCCTCGATTTCTGCTATTAAAGACGGTAAAGTAATGGATACCAGTATGGGCTTGACTCCGTTGGATGGGTTCATGATGGGAACACGTACCGGTTCTTTAGATCCTTCCGTTGTTACATACATTATGCAGAAGGAAAATCTGGATGCAAATGAACTTTGCGACCTTTTCAATAAAAAATCCGGTATGCTGGGAATTTCCGGTGTTTCTTCTGATGACCGCGATATTACTGCGGCAATCGAACAAGGCAATGAACGTGCAATGCTGGCACGCAGAATGCAGTTCTATCAGATTCGTAAATTTATCGGCAGTTATGTTGCTGCGATGAACGGCGTGGATGCAATCGTATTTACTGGCGGTATCGGCGAGCATTCCTTTAAACTGCGTGAAGATGTTTGCAAAAATTTAACATTTATGGGTGTTGATATTGATACAGACCGCAATAATGCAGTGAAAGGCGAAGAAATTGAAATTTCTTCCGACAATTCCAAAGTTAAGGTTTTTGTTATACCAACTAACGAGGAATTGGTTATTGCACGTGATACCAAGCAAATTGTAGAAGCACTGTAAATAAAATTTTTTCCCTGCTATGTTATTAAATACAACATAGCAGGGATTTTTTATCCATAGCCTTGCATTTGGAAGAAAATACAATTATAATAATTATTGTTAAAAGCTACAATGTATTTTACAAATTTATAGGAAAATTGTGAAAAAGGCTGTGAGGAAAATGAAAAAAAGTAAAATTATATCTCTTTTTATGGCTGTGCTTTTGGTTAGCGGAATGATTTTTATTCCTTCCAGATTGTCGGCAGTATCAGCGGAAGATTATGAAATCAAACATCAGTGGGATTTTGAAAACGGCGTCAACGGCTGGACGAATTCTCAGGATACAAAAGTCCCTGTAACTATAGAGGCAGGGGAAGCAGAAACAAAAGCCCTGCGTTTTCAGCATCAGTGGTCCGCGGAAAATGGGTATGACTGGGATTATGCGCCTATTGTTGTTTCTCCCATTACCAGCGAAAAAATGAATGGTGCAGATTATCTTTCTTTTGATTTTTATCTGGAAGCCGGTAAAGCGACCAAAGGCGGATTTCAGATTTTTCCAATTATTCAGTCCCCTCAGCATAGCTATTGGTTTATGATGAATGCATTTACGTTTAATTATTCTAATGGTGAAGCGATCGGAAATGGTTTGCTGAAATACTCTTTTTCCGCGCCTATTGTTTCTAATGCCGGAGATTATATGGAGCCAACAGATGTCATTAATGCAGTTACTTTTGTTACAGTAGGCGGAAACACAGACTATAGCGGCTATGTTTATTATGACAATATAAAAATGATGAAAAAGGTTACCACTGGCGGTCCGGTAGTTATCAATAATTTAAAAGTGAATCAGGAAGCAAGCTTAGTAAAGGACAATAAAGTCCAATTTTCCTGCAATGCTTCCGGCGGTACCGGAGAATATCGATATGCATTCTATGTTTTAAAAGATGGAAAAGTATATTATAAAAACGAGACTGCGGTGGCAGAAAAATCCGGCTCGTTTGTTCCATATGAAAGCGGAATTTATACCATTCTTGCCTATTGCTTTGATAGTAACGGTCAGCAGGGTATGATAAAACAGCAAATAAGAGTTATGGATGAAATGCCGGCGGCAGATAAATTAATTGCATTGACTTTCGATGACGGTTCCAGTACGAATACGGAACAGCTTCTTGACATACTGGAAGAAAAAAATGCAAAAGCAACATTTTTTATTTTACATTCTTATGCACAGAATAACACGCAGGCTCTTCAGCATATTGTACAGGCAGGCCATCAGTTGGGAAACCATACTTATGACCATTTAGATTTAACACAATTATCCGAGGCGGAAGTTCATTCTCAAATAGATAAGAATTCAGATTTTATTTATTCTGTTACGGGTGTACGTACTGTACTTTACCGTCCGCCGTATTTGGCTTATAATGCTAATGTGTTGAATATCCTGAATGATCAATCTGCCATTGGTGTAAGTTTAGATTCTATGGACTGGACTGGAATTACGACGGAAGAGATTGTTAATAACGTTATTAATCAGGCGAAAGACGGGGATATTGTACTGATGCATGACCCGCTTGCCACTACTTTAAAAGCTGTGCCGGATATTATTGACGGATTAAGGGCACGCGGTTTTGAAATGGTTACAGTAGAAGAATTATTTGCAAGAAAAGGCAAAACATTAGAAGGCGGAAAATTCTATTCTTCTGCAAGATAATATGGCATGATGTTGACAAACAAATGAAATCATAATAAAATATACCTGTGTATATATGATACCGGTATTACAGACTCCTGTCCAGCTTGTCCGGGCAGGAGTTTTTATTAAGGAGTAAATCATGATTGTCTGTCAGGGAGTAAATGTTACAAAAAGTTTTGGTGAAAATATTTTATTTGAAAATGTTTGTTTTGAGATCGGAGAACAGAATCGCATTGGTTTTGTTGGAGTGAATGGTTCTGGAAAAACAACACTTTTTAAAATAATAATGGAGCAGCTTCCGTGCGACAATGGTGAAATTTATTTTTCAAAATTTTCCCAGTCCGGTTATATGGAGCAGCATATTAATACAGATTCCGGACGAACTTTATATGAAGAAATGGAAAGTACGTTTTCTTCGGTTGTTGAAGTAGAACATCAATTAGAAGAGATTGCCCGCAGGATT
Organism: uncultured Eubacteriales bacterium; assembly: GCA_934546985.1. Taxonomy (GTDB): domain Bacteria; phylum Bacillota; class Clostridia; order Oscillospirales; family Acutalibacteraceae; genus CAKTEE01. The sequence goes on along the minus strand of CAKTEE010000002.1, from coordinate 108,126 downwards.
GACTGCGGAACAGAGGAGATACATTCTTTAATTCATGAACAGCAAATTTTGCAGGAAAAGTTTGAGTCGATGGGTGGTTTGACCTATAAAAGCCGGACGCGTTCTGCACTGCTTGGTCTTGGTTTTCGGAAAGAAGAATTTAATTTGCCGTGTTCCCAATTGAGCGGCGGACAAAAATCCAAAATAAGTTTGGGAAAGCTTTTACTATCGCCCTGTAACCTTTTATTATTGGATGAGCCAACAAACCATTTGGATATTGCTTCTGTAGAATGGCTCGAGGAGTTTTTAAAAAACTATTCAGGCGCGGCGATTATTATATCCCATGATCGATATTTTTTAGATAAAGTTACCAATCGGACTTTTGAATTGGAACAGCGCCGATTAACGGCATACCGTGGTAATTACACAGCTTATTTAAAGAAAAAATCAGAGGATAAAGAAATTCTTCAGCATCATTATCAAAATGCGATGAAAGAAATACATCGTATAGAGAATATCATTGTCCAACAGCGGCAATGGAATCGTGAGAAAAATATCCGCACAGCGGAAAGCAAGCAAAAGATGTTAGACCGATTGAAAGCAGATTTAGTGAAGCCTGAAAATGAATTGGAACAGCTGCATTTTCAATTTACGTCAAAAGCAAAAAGCGGAAACGAGGTTCTCATCTGTAAAAGTTTGGCCAAATCATTTGATCAAAAAGAATTATTTCATGATGTAAACTTTCAAATACGAAAAGGCGATCGAGTCTGCTTACTGGGCGCAAATGGCTGCGGAAAAACCACGCTCCTGCGGATGATTGTTCATCAGTTATCGCCGGATACAGGGGCAATTGAATATGGCACAAATGTTGATATTGGTTATTTTGACCAAGCACAGGCAAATCTCCATATGGATAAATTGCTAATTGACGAAATTTGGGATGAATATCCTGACATGACGCAAACGGAAATCCGAAGCGCACTTGCCGCCTTTTTGTTTAAGAGTGAAGATGTATTTAAACGTATGCGCGATTTAAGCGGGGGCGAGAGAGCGCGTACAGCATTATTAAAGCTTATGTTGTCCGGGGCGAATTTTTTGCTGTTGGATGAACCGACAAACCATTTGGATATTACTTCCCGTGAGGCATTGGAAAAAGCGTTGCTTGAATATGACGGTACTTTGCTTATGGTTTCGCATGACCGTTATTTTATTAATAAACTTGCAACCAGAGTTTTAGATATGGCAAATGAGGGAATCGTTAATTATAACGGAAATTATGATTATTTCCTGCAAAAAAAGATACTTCAGACGCAAACTATTGAAATAAAAAAGCCTGTAGTACAAAAAGCCAATGAATATAAAGAACGTAAAGTCAAAGAATCAGAACATCGGCGCTTGTTAGGTAAAATTGCACGTTTGGAAAAGAAAATAGAACAAACAGAAGAAGAAATAACCGACTGCGAAGTATTGCTGGAAAATCCGGAAGTAGCGTCCGACTATGAAAAATTACTTCAGGTTTCTGCACAGCATAAAGGATTACAGGAACAGCTGAATGAATTTTACAGCGAATGGGAAAAATTACAAACAGCCGCAGAGATACAATAAAATAAAGGGAAATGAGGGATTTGAAATGTATGAAAAAATAAAAAGTCAAGCAAGTCAAGCGGTATGTGAATTGTTAAAAGTTGCCGGATTAAAAGAAAAAGATATTATGGTGGTAGGATGTTCTTCCAGTGAAGTTGCCGGCAAACATATCGGCTCTTTTTCCAGTAAAGAGATTGCTGATGCGGTTTTTTCAGGGATTTATCCCATTTTGAAAGAAGCCGGAATTTTTCTTGCGGCTCAGTGCTGTGAACATTTGAATCGAGCTATTATTGTAGAAGAAGAAGCAATGAGGCTCTATTCGCTTTTACAGGTCAACGCAGTACCACAGCCAAAAGCCGGCGGTTCTTTTGCGACTGCAGCTTATGAGAATTTTTCTTCGCCCGTTGCAGTAGAAGAGATATCAGCAAAAGCAGGCATGGATATCGGCGGAACTCTGATTGGCATGCATCTCGCCAAAGTGGCGGTACCAGTAAGATTAACTATTTCTAATATTGGAGAAGCAGCATTAATTTGTGCAAGAACCCGCCCCAAATTTATTGGCGGAGTGAGAACGCATTACAATGAAGAACTCCTATAAAGGAGTAAATTTTAAAATTATTTATTGAAAATGCCCTATTTGTCAGTTGGTATATTTACCGTCTGGCAAACGGGGCGTTCTTTAATATCGGTTTATTATTTTAGATTTTAATGCTGTTTCAACTTAGCTTTCCGCCTCTTTGACAATCGTTTCCAGACATTGAATCAGATCGTTGAGTGTATACAAATTCACATTACGGCTGAGTATTTCATTTTTTAAATCAATAGATAAACTTTCAAAATGTCTGCGCAGTTTTGGGTCTACATAAGACACATTTATCACCTCTGTTTTATCGTTCCCTTTGTTTTGAAAAAGATACCGTATGTACCGTAGTTAATCCTTTTATTTTTATGTAAACTTGTCGCCTATATTGAGAATATGGATTTTTTGAGTTATAATTGCTATAGATAAATTTCTATGGAAGGTGTTGCGGGATGAAAATTACATACCGTTCTATGATAGCTTTTCTATTATGCGCAGTGTTTCTTTTTTCAGTTTCTGCGTGTAAAAAAGCAGAAACCGAAACGAATGCAGCATGCCTGCATGTTGTAAGCAGTATTCCTGCAACAGAAGAGGAGGGGGTAACTTCTTCTCTGGCTTCTATTGTTCTAAATTTCGATCAGGCATTGCGTGCGTCTGTAAATATGGAAAAAATTTCTTTAAAAGAAAAAGATTCTGAATGTCCGGTTGCCCTTAGTTCTGCGGAAACATCGGAAAATGGGTTATTTATTACTGTAGCTGAAAAATTATCTCCGAAAACTGTTTATATATTACATTTGGATGCTGGGGCAGTTACCTCGATTACAGATTTCACTATGGAAGAATATTTTTTAACCTTTACAACAGGATACACTCAGCAAACAGATACCCAGCCGCCGGTACTTTTGCAGACATATCCTGAAAATAATGAAAAAAAATTTGATCCAGCAGGAGAATTGATTCTTTTATTTAATGAACCAATCATGCAGGGAGCAAATTATGAGCAAATATCCCTTATATCGTCTGATAATAGCCAAATATCCTTTACGAAAAATATAGTGGGCAATCAGTTTATTATTCAAGCTCAATTGGAAACAGACAGGGTTTATACACTAGTTGTTCCTGGCAACGCTGTTCGTGACTATAATATGAACGATTTTACTGAGCCAATATATCTTGAATTTACAACGGCGAAACGAGTGGAAGAAACTAATGCAGCGCCGATAAAATCTTTGAATACAGTTGCTACAATACCGCAGGATGGTTTAACTAATGTCAATGTTTCAACTATCATTTCTGTTATGTTCGGTTCATCAGTTCAAAAGGGCAGCGCTTTTGCCTCTGTTTCCGTGATTCCGGTTGATGGAGGAGATAACTGCATTACAGGCAAGGCGTTTTCTGAGCATACATTGAAAATAAATGCGGCTTTAAAACCTGCAACAACATATTTGGTGACCATACCGAAGGATGCAGTCCAAAGTGCGCAGGGGATTGGTAATACAGAAAAAATATTCCGTTTTACAACTGCACAGCCGACATCAACGCCGGCGATACCGGAGAATCATTCTCCTGCAAAAGATACCCAGCCGCCGCAAATTATTTTAAGTATGCCCAAAGAAAATGAAACGAATGTTTCAGAAAAACTTGCACAAATTCGGATGTGTTTTCAGGAAAATATTATTCAAGGTCAAGCCTTTTTTGATTGTAAATTGATGGATGCATCAGGCAACGAAGTACCGGTGTTTTTTGGCATCAGCGGCAGTATGGTTACAGTGTCTCTGCGTAATCCATTAAATGCAAATACGTTATATACATTAACAATACCGGCGCAGGCAGTAGCCGATATGGCCGGTAATACATTAGCACAGGCTTGGAATTTGTCTTTTACAACAAAAAATGAAGAGGAAATAACAACGCAGTCTTCTATTAGTATCACAACGGAACAAACGACTGAAACTCATACAGAAATCAGTGATGTACAAGAGCCGAAAATCATTCATTTTGCGGGAAAGGAATATCCGGAAGGTACAAAAGCCATTACAGTACAGGATATGCCTTTAACAGATTTATCTGCACTTACCCAATTCAAAAATCTGGAATCCCTGACGCTAATAAATACAAGTATTTCAGATATTTCAGTTCTTGCTTCTTTAAAAAACCTGAAATATTTGAACTTGGAATCGAACCAAATCAACAATTTGAACCCTTTGGCTTCTTTGCATGAATTACAAAACCTTAACCTGCGTTTTAATCTGGTCAAAGATGTGTCTGCACTAACAGGTTTAACTGAATTAGAAGAACTTATATTATCAGATAACGACATTACCGATATATCAGGACTTCAAACATTAACAGGACTGAAAAAACTTTCCATAACCAATAATATGATAACCTCTGTAGAAGCACTGTCCAATATGAAGCAATTGGAAACATTGACCGCGGAGTTCAATCAAATTACAGATGTGACACCGCTTGCAGGTATGAATCGATTACAAACTTTATATTTATCAAAAAATCATTTAAAAAATGTCTCAGCATTGTCATCGTTGCAGGAATTAAAAAATTTACTTTTATCAAGTAATCAAATTACAGATACGGCAGGACTTGAAAAACTTAAAAATTTGGATAGTCTCTATTTATCAGATAATCCATTAACGCAAAGCCAAGTTAGCAATTTAAAGTTAAAGCTGACTGGGTGCAATGTTGTTTTTTAGTTTTATAATTATTTTAATCGGATAACCTTTCAGTGATATACTCTTTTTTCTATAAAGTAATTTTTTTACTCGTGCTTTATTGACATAAATACACCCATCAACTATAGTTATAGGTGAAAACAATTAGTGAAATGGGGATAGATTTATGTCGGACATGGAATTAAAAAAGCATTTTATAGAATTGACAAAGAAAGGCGAAATTTTATGGATACAATATAACTCTTTAAAACGTCAAAGTGTTTCTGAAAATTCGCAGCTTGCAAGGGCGGAAATCCTCAAATTGGAACGTCTAAAAGATGAAATAAATGATAATTTAAATGAGTTAAACTTTACTTTTTATAAAATGGAAGCGGAAAAGCTGAATAATTGACTGTTTCTATAAGGAGAACTTATGAAGCTGTTCCATTTATCTGATTTACATTTGAGCAAAATTGTAAACGGTGTATCTATATTAGAAGATCAACGTTTTATTTTACAGCAGATTTTAGATTGAGCAAAAAAGAGAAGCCGCAAGGTATATAGATTTACCATTAAAATCTTATTTCTTTTACAATAGACTTGAATAATTTATTGTTACCAGATTGAAGATTTTTTTGGTATAACCGCTGTCGATCATCCACATAGCAGGTGGCTGTTTGATTTGCTCTTCAAATAGATCTGCCTAAAAGCATTAAATTGAAAAGACAGCTAAATTTTTAGCTGTCTTTAATATTGCATTTTATTAAAATTTTGCCTGCTGAGCCTTGCATTAATGAATATCCCTGCTGTCTGCAAGGGAGGCAACATATTGATGCATTTCCCGTCGGGAGTTAATTTGGTGCGTATGCTCAATAATTGCTTTTTGACCGCTTTCAGGCAGGGAAGCAAAATAAATCATTGCTTTTGGGTTTTGTGCAAGTGCCATGCCAAGGCCGAGCGGAAGTTCTGTCATGTTATTCACCTCCGCAGTTATTATCTGCCGCTGATAACTGGAATATCCGGTTTGCAGCCGGTATTGGCATTGGTTGCAGCAAGCAGTGCAAGTTCATCTCCGATTACGTTTAAAAGTGCGGCAATAACAGCAGATTCATCTGTTGTTAATTTTCTGGATATTTCAAAGGCAAGCGCTGTGCCGAGTGCAATCAGCTGTTCACCATAACATTGATTCATTTGCATACCACCTTTGCAGCCTATTATATGATGAAAAACATCAGCGGGTGTGAATTGAAATATAGAAAAGTTGATTAATTTTATAAAATAGAACGAATAGTTTTTTATTTTCCACTTGTTTTCATGGCAATATTTGGTATAATTTATTTTATAGCATTTTTCAGCCTGTAGTTAAAAATACAGTTCAGCGCAGAGGGACATGCTTTTGTTTCTGTGCTAATCTGACTATTTTAGGAGGAGCTATTATGAAAAACATTGAAATTGCTAAACTTTACGATGCTCCGGAAACATACAGTGAGCAAAATGTGGCTGTATGCGGATGGGTAAAAACAATTCGCGACTCAAAAAATTTAGGATTTATTGAAATTAACGACGGCAGCTGTTTTAAAAATCTGCAAATCGTTTTTACTGCAGATAACGTTGCCAATTTTAAAGATATAGCGAAACAGAACGTTGGCGCGGCAATAAGCGTTCAGGGTAAACTGCTTCTTACGCCGAATGCGCGTCAGCCGTTTGAAATTCAGGCAGAAATCATTGAGGTAGAAGGTGTTTCTGCACCGGACTATCCTTTGCAGAAAAAAAAGCATACTTTAGAGTATTTGCGTACGATTGCTCATTTGCGTCCACGTACCAATACATTCAGTGCGGCTTTCCGGGTTCGTTCCGCAGCAGCGTTTGCAATTCATAGCTTTTTTAATTTCCGCGGTTTTATTTATGCGCATACGCCTTTAATTACTGCAAGCGACTGTGAAGGAGCCGGTGAGATGTTCCGCGTTACGACGCTGGATGTTAATGATCCGCCCCGTACTGAGGATGGCAAAGTAGATTATGGTAAAGATTTCTTTTCCAAGCCCAGCTATTTAACTGTATCTGGTCAGTTGGAAGGAGAATGTATGGCAATGGCCTTTGGTAAGATTTATACCTTTGGACCGACTTTTCGTGCAGAAAAATCCTATACCACCCGTCATGCAGCTGAGTTTTGGATGATTGAACCGGAAATTGCATTTGCGGATTTAACAGATGATATGGAACTGGCAGAGGCCATGATGAAGTATATTTTAAATTATGTAATGGAAACCTGCCCGGCTGACCTTGCATTTTTAAATCAATTTTATGATAAAGGCCTGCTGGAACGTTTGCAGGCTGTTGCCAATGCAGATTTTGCACGTATTACTTATACGCAGGCAATTGAAATTCTGGAAAAGAACAATGACAATTTTGAATATAAAGTTGAATGGGGCAGTGACCTGCAAACAGAACATGAGCGTTATCTTACAGAGATTGTTTTCAAAAAACCGGTATTTGTTACGGATTATCCAAAAGAAATCAAATCGTTCTATATGCGGCTAAACGACGATGGCAAAACCGTTGCGGCAATGGACCTTTTGGTTCCGGGAATCGGCGAAATTATTGGCGGCAGTCAGAGAGAAGAACGTTTGGACTTATTATTGGAAAGAATACACGAACTAGGACTACACGAAGAAGACTATTCATGGTATCTTGATTTACGTCGTTATGGCGGAGCAAAGCACAGCGGCTTTGGTTTAGGATTTGAACGCCTTGTCATGTATGTAACAGGAATTTCAAATATTCGTGATGTACTTCCGTTCCCGCGTACTACGGGTTCCTGTGAATTTTAACATGAATCAGGAAAAATAATATAATATAAAAATGGCATTAAAAAACGGCAGAAGTATTAATAAACCGTTGTAATAGATGCCATTTTTTTCTGTTAAAGTCAGAAAAGCAGGATATTTTTGCAGGAAAAGTAAAAAAACTTGCAAAAACACTGGTTTTGTATTAATATGAATAAGGTTTTTCTTGATTTCTGCACTTACAATTTAGGGGGATTAACATGAGTGGTTATAGCAAAATGAGCCGGACTGAACTGGAAAAAGTCAGGGAACAGCTCCAAAAAGAATACGAGGCTTTTCAGGCAAAAGGGCTGAAGCTAGATATGTCCCGCGGTAAACCCGGTTCTGAACAGCTGGATCTTTCAAATGAAATTTTTAATATGGTAAATGAGCAAAACGGGTGGAATGCGGAAAATGGCACTGATTGCCGGAATTATGGCGTGCTTGATGGTATTCCTGAAATAAAACAGCTTTTTGCAGATTTTTTTGAGGTTGATGCCAATGAAATTATTATCGGCGGAAATTCCAGCTTGAATTTGATGTTCGACTATATATCACAGGCAATGACACATGGAACCGGAGATAAACCCTGGATGAAACAGGGGACTATCAAGTTCCTTTGTCCAGTGCCTGGCTATGACCGTCATTTCGGTATTTTGGAGTACTTTGGAATAGAAATGATTAACATTGAAACATTGGATGACGGACCCGATATGGAGTCAGTGGAAGCTTATATAAAAGATCCCCTTGTAAAAGGCATGATTTGTGTTCCGAAATATACCAATCCGGAAGGGAAAACCTACAGCAATGAGGTTGTACTCCGTTTGGCAGCATTGAAACCTGCGGCAAAAGATTTCCGAATCATATGGGATAACGCTTACGCTGTACACGATTTAACGGAAACGCCGGATAATCTTTTAAACCTGCTGACAGAATGTAAAAAAACAGGCAATGAAGATATGCCGGTGATGTTTGCTTCTACATCTAAAATCAGTTTTCCGGGGGCAGGTATCGCAGCGATTGCAGCTAGCCGTAATAACATTACATCCATTTTGAAACGTATGGGAATGCAGACGATTGGTTATGATAAACTCAATCAGTTGCGGCATGTCCGCTATTTTAAGAATATTGACGGTATTCGCACACAAATGAAACGTCATGCAGATATTATTTCGCCTAAGTTTCAGGTTGTATTGAATGCATTGGAAAAAGAACTGGCGCCATTGGGGATTGCCCAATGGGTGAAACCAAACGGCGGTTATTTTATCAGTTTAAATGTTATGGATGGATGTGCTGCCCGCGTAGTAGAGCTTTGCAGACAGGCAGGCGTTGTTTTGACTCCGGCAGGCGCTACTTATCCCTATGGTAAAGACCCAAGAGACAGAAATATTCGTATTGCTCCAACTTATCCGCCGGTGGAAGAACTGGAAATTGCAGTTTCCCTGCTCTGCCTTTGCACAAAACTTGTAGCGGCAGAAAAACTGCTTGCAGAATAAATTCCAAATACAGGAGGTAAAAAATCAGAATGAGAGATTCATATGTAAGTTCATTCAGTACCCGTTACGCCAGCAAAGAGATGCAGTATCTATTCTCTGATGATAAAAAATTTGGTACATGGCGCCGCTTATGGCTGTCTTTGGCAAAAGCAGAAAAAAATCTTGGTTTGCCAATTACGGACGAACAAATTAGTCAAATGGAAGCAAACCTTGATAATATTGACTATGAAGCAGCGGCTCAAAGAGAAAAACAGGTTAGACACGATGTAATGTCACATGTTTATGCTTTTGGTTTAGTTTGTCCTGCGGCGAAACCAATTATCCACTTGGGTGCAACTTCATGTTATGTTGGTGATAATACAGATATTATTATCATGAGGGATGCCTTGCGTCTGGTTCGCAGCAAACTCCTGAGCGTTATGAAACTCCTCAGCGATTTTGCATTGGAATATAAGGATTTACCCTGCCTTGCATATACTCATCTTCAGCCTGCACAGTTAACTACTGTAGGTAAACGTGCGACGCTTTGGCTGAATGAACTGCTCAGCGATTTTGAAGAGATTGAACATAGAATTTCTACGCTTTCCATGCTGGGAAATAAGGGAACAACCGGTACGCAGGCAAGCTTTATGGAATTATTTGACGGTGATTCTGAAAAGGTTGCTGCACTTGAGAAGAGTATAGCACAAGATTTTGAATTTGATAAAGTGGTACCTGTTTCCGGTCAAACTTATTCCAGAAAAGTCGACTTTAATGTTCTTGCAGTGCTCAGCGGCATTGCGCAGAGTGCAAGCAAATTTGCCAATGATATGCGTATACTGCAAAGCTTTAAGGAAATGGAAGAGCCTTTTGAAAAGAATCAGATTGGTTCCTCTGCTATGCCATATAAACGCAATCCAATGCGTTGCGAACGTATTACTGCTCTTGCAAGGTATGTAATAGCGGATACGATAAATCCGGCTTTTACTGCGGCTACTCAGTGGTTTGAAAGAACGCTGGATGATTCTGCTAACAAGCGCATTGCGGTATCTGAGGCATTTTTGGCAATTGATGCTATTTTGAATATCATGCTTAGTGTTTGTGACGGTTTGGTAGTTTATCCAAAAGTAATACGTCAGCGTGTCATGAATGAATTGCCCTTTATGGCAAGTGAAAACATCATGATGAGTGCGGTTAAAAAGGGCGGAGATCGCCAAGAACTGCATGAAAGGATTCGTGAGCATTCCATTGCTGCAGGAAAAATGGTTAAGGAAGAAGGAATGCCGAATGACCTGATTCAGCGTATTGCAGAAGATCCAATGTTTGGTATGACTTTGGAAGAATTAAACAGCCATTTAAACCCATCTGATTTTACAGGCAGAGCTCCGCAGCAGACGGAAGAATTTATTCATGCGTATATACTTCCAATCTTAAATAAAAACATGGCGGAAGTTGGTCAAAAAGTGGAATTAACTGTTTAATCGTATAATTTTGATTGACATTCTGTTGAATATTACCTATAATAAAATAATGTTCCGGCCTGACTTAGGGATGCTGAACTAAGTCAGGCCTGTTAAATTAAAAATGGGAGGACTGACCGATGGCAGGTGGAAAAGGCAAATCCAAATCAAGTCGGGTTTGGGTATTCTTTTTAGTGGCCATTTTGATTGTTGCATTGGCAGTGCTGTCTTTTGTTGGTATTCATACCGGCAATGGCAATGCGATTATCAAAGGCGCAAATGATATCCGCTGGGGCATTGATATTCAGGGCGGTGTCGAGGTTACTTTTACTCCGGAGGGAGTAGATAATGCAACAAGGGAGCAGATGGATGCTGCGTCCGAGGTTATTAAAAGCAGACTGTTAAATAACAACATTGCAGACTATGAAACGTTTACAGATTATGATTCCAGCCGTATTATTGTACGTTTCCCGTGGAAAACAGGCGAGACAGAATTTGATCCGGTTGCCGCAATTAACGAGTTGGGTGAAACTGCGCTTTTAACTTTTCGTGAAGGTACGCAGGATCCTAATGGCGCGATTGTTTTGCAGGGTTCTGACGTTGACCAGGCAAGTGTTGGTTATGATCAGGAAAAATTGCAGTATATTGTATTGCTGAAACTTACCTCAGAGGGTGCAAATAAGTTTTCTGAGGCTACAGGACGTCTGGTAGGCAAGACAATTTCTATTTTTATGGATAATGAATGTATTTCGTATCCTACAGTAAATCAGCAGATTAGCGGCGGTGATGCCTCTATTAGCGGTAATTTCACACAGGAAGAGGCAAAAGAACTGGCAAACAAAATTAATTCCGGTGCGCTGCCGTTTAAACTGACGGCAGAAACCTACAGCACCATTGACCCAAGCCTTGGTAGGGGGTCATTAAATGCAATGCTGATAGCTGGTATCGCTGCCTTTGCATTGATTTGTATTTTTATGCTTGCTTATTACAGAATACCGGGATTAGTTGGATGTTTTTCGCTTTTGGGACAGGTTGCCGGTTCTATTGCAGCAGTTTCCGGTTTCTTTGGTTTTATTCCAAGCTTTACACTGACCGTACCAGGTATTGCCGGTATCATACTGTCGATTGGTATGGGTGTTGATGCAAATATTATTGTTGCAGAACGTATCAAAGAAGAAATTCGTTCAGGAAAAACACTGGATGGTTCTATTAAAAACGGTTATGATTCAGGTTTCTCAGCAATTATTGATGGCAATGTAACCGTTGTTATTGTTGCTATCATTCTGATGGGTTCCTTTGGTAATCCAAGTGGTATTCTCAGCCAGATGCTTGCACCGATTTATCACGTAATCAGTTGGGTGCTTTCTCCATTTGGTTTAAGTATTGATGCTGTTACCACAGGTTCTATCTATTCATTTGGTTATACCTTGCTTGTAGGTATTATCTTTAATCAGATCATGGGCGTTCTTGCTTCCCGCCTGATGCTCACAGGAATTTCTAAAATGAAGAAGTTAAGGAATCCTGCATTGTATGGAGGTGTGAAGGACTAATGAGAGCGATGAATCTTAATTTCATGGGCAAAAGAAAGGTGTTCTACACCATCTCCCTCTTAATTATGGCAATTGGTATTATATTTAATATGGTATTTGGTACAACTCTGGATATTCAATTTTCCGGTGGTACGATTATTTCCTATTCCTATACCGGTAGTTTGGAAGAAAAAGCAATAGAGAATGTAATAGAAGGCGCAATTGGCGAACAAATCAATACGACTAAAGGTGTTGATTCACAAACAGGACGTGAAACAATTACCATTACATTGGTTGCTTCAAAAGCATTGCCTGCTCCGGTACAGAATTCTATGCTGGAAGCTGTTCAAAAAGCATTCCCTGATAATGATCTGCAGCTTCGCAGTACAACCAGTGTGGATGCTTCTGTTGGTAAGGACTTTTTTGCAAAAGGCATCGCCGCAGTTGTTTTGGCATCTTTGTTTATGATTCTTTATGTAGGTATCCGTTTCCGTAAAATTGGTGGTTTATCCGCAGGTTGCATGGCAGTTGTAGCCTTACTGCATGATGTACTGGTTGCTTATTTTACTTTTGTTATTTTCCGTATCCCAATCAATGATAATTTTATCGCCGTTGTATTGACAATTTTTGGTTATTCATTAAATGCGACAATTGTTATATATGACCGTATCCGTGAAAATAATAATTTATATAAAGGTAAGCTTGGCTATGGTGAGTTGGTAAACAAGAGCATTAATCAAACTTTTGCGCGTTGTTTGAACACAGCTTTATGCACATTTGTTGCAGTTATTTGTATTGTTGTCGTTGCTTTAGTATTTCAGCTTAATTCTATTATCAGCTTTGCATTGCCAATGGCTTTTGGTATTGTTTCAGGTTGTTATTCTTCTATTTGTCTTGCTACCACTTTGTGGGGGACTTATAAAGAAAGCCGCGGCAAAAAGGCCAGCCACAGGAAAATCTAAGCCGTTATCGATTTTAATCGCTGGATGAAAAGTAATTTAAACAGAAATAATAAAGCAGGGGGATGGATAAAATCCGTCCCCCTGCTCTTTGTATTAAAAAACACTGACTGTGTGCCGGCAGATATTTACTATTAGCAATAGTTGTTTTCATGTAGTAGTCATTTATTTCTCTTCATATCCTTTATAACGGATTAGATAATCTCCAATGATGCATAAAAGCAAGCCTGCAAAAAAGCATCGCAAACCGCAGGTAAAAATTTCCTTAACTAAATCCAGCATAAACCAGTCGTCTGCATTAAATTGTGTATGTAAAGCAAATAAAAATGCTTCTGCAAATAAAAACATCGTGAGAAAAATGGTGCCTTTTATATATCTTTTTATAATCGTTGCGGTACTATTATAATACGTATATATTATTTTTCTTAACTTCTGCATCAATCTCACTCCTTAAAGTAATAATAACACTTTCCTTATAAGTGCCGCAATGATAAAATATTACCTATAAAGAAAAAATGAGGAGGAATTATGTTGGAAATTGGAATTTCTACCTCTTGCCTATATCCTATGGAAACAGAAAAAGCGGCAGAGTTACTTGGAAAAAAGGAAGTAAAAGTGACAGAAATTTTTTTAAATACAATAAGTGAGTTAAGACCGGAGTTTATAGAATTATTGAAGAAAATAACAATGATGTATGGTATGCGTATTAGTTCAATTCATCCATGTACTTCATTTGCAGAACCATATTTTTTGTTCGGTGATTATGAACGCAGATTTTGGGATGCAATGGAATTTTATCAACGCTATTTTGAAGCTGCAAAAATATTGGGTGCAAAGATATTGGTCATACATGGGGACTGGAATTATGGTGTTTTAAAAGAAAAAGAATATTTTCAAAGATATGAAATGTTGATGCGGGAAGGGCAGAAATATGGCATTTGGGTTGCACAGGAAAATGTTAATCGTCACAGATCCGAAGATCCTTATTTTTTAATGCGTATGAAACAAAGTTTTGGAGATGATTTCCGTATGGTGTTTGATATTAAGCAATCTGTGCGTGCAGGTTATGATCCTTTTATTTTTTTAGATCTTTTGGGTGATAATATCGTCCATGTTCATGTCAGCGATCATACAGATGCTATGGATTGTTTGCCCCCGGGGATGGGGCAGTTCGATTTCTCCCGATTTTTCAGAAAAATGAAAGCAAACAACTACCAAGGCGATTATATTGTAGAATTATATCGAAAAAATTATCAAGATGTCAGTGATTTAGTTAAGGCAAAGATGTACCTGAATCAAGTGCTATTTTATGAAAATCTTGGATAGTTTTACTAATGTTTGGGTTATTTGGAAAAAACTTCCAAAATATCTTGCGGATGTCGTTTATGTATGCTAAAATCTAAGAGGTTAGTGAAATATATTTACGACAAAATTTGCGAGGTGAAATAATGGATAAAGTAAATTTTAGGTTTAAAAATCAGAATAATGACGAAGTAGAGTATGAAATGACATCCGGATTGTTTCCAATTACAATGCTTGAATCAGTGGAAGTATTTGGTATTCGCGGTAAACTTTTTGTTAGTGAACCGCCTTTAGTTTTTGAGGTACCGGATATCAGTTCTTCCCGTGAAAAAGTAAAATCAATTTTATCAACAATTGTTCGCTTGCAGGTTAATCCACGTATGTTGGATGAAGTGGTGGAAGACTTTATTGATACAGAATATAGTATTGTTTAATTTCTGATTGCAAATCAAAGTCTATATGTGGTATAATGTAAAAAAGTCTGTGGAGTGATGAAGTTGAAATGCCCATTTTGTGGATTTGAAGAGAGCAAGGTAATTGATTCCAGGCCAACTGATGAAGGAGAACGTATTCGCCGCCGCAGGGAATGCCTGAAATGCCAAAAGCGTTTTACTACATATGAGATTATTGAAAGCGTTCCGATTTTGGTTGTTAAAAAAGATAAATCACGTGAATGTTTTGATAGGGATAAGCTCATGAACGGCATGCTTCGTGCCTGTGAAAAACGTCCGGTATCAGCAGAACAGCTGGAGCGTGTTGTCAGCGATATTGAGGTTTTACTTCAAAATTCTTTAGACCGTGAAGTTACATCCATGCGTATTGGTGAATTGGCAATGGAACATCTGAAAGATATTGATCAGGTAGCATATGTTCGTTTTGCTTCGGTTTATCGTCAGTTTAAAGATATTAGTACCTTTATGGATGAACTGTCAAAACTATTAAAGGAAGATTGAACGTTCGGGGTTTTTGACTCCATAGTTCGCATGAAAAGGCAGCTGTTGAAATTGTAATGTTGTTTCAAACATTTCTGCAATTCCTATAACACTGTGAAAAGTTTATATCAATTACTCGTTTAATAGCATAATGATAAAAGGTAGATATATGGTACATTTCCATATATCTGCCTTTTTATAGAATATAGGAATCATAAAAAAGATAAAGAGAATATGTGTTATAAAATGAAAGTTAGAAATCATTCATATGTGATTTATAACAAATATTTCTGTTAAATTTAATTATAACCCCTTGTTCAATACAAGATTGAACAAGGGGTTGATTAATTAGTATTTTTTACTGCTTGCTTAATTTTTAATAGCAGTTTGAATTAAAAATTAACGTTCTCACCATAATAAGCACAATAAAGAACCTTTTTCATATTCTGAGCATCTGTTGGACGAGGATTGGAACCGGTGCATGGATCCAATGCGGCATTTTCTGCAATCGTATCTGCTTTGCTTAGGAATAATTCTTCTGAAATTCCGTTGTCTTTGTAAGTTTGTGCAATACCCAGCTTTTTATTTAATTCCTTAATGGAGCAAACGAGAGAATCTGTAAGCTGTTTATCTGTATTTCCGGGTAAACCAAGGCTGCGGGCAATTTGCGCATATCTGTCCATACAAACGCGGGCATTATACTGGATAACTGCCGGAAGCAATATAGCATTGCAGCAACCATGAGGAATTTCAAAAACTGCACCCGTTTTATGTGCAAGGCTATGTGCAATACCCAGCAAAGCATTAGAAAAGGCCATACCGGCAAGGCATTGGGCAATATGCATTTTGCTTCTTGCTTCAGGATCCCCATTATAGGAATCAAGCAAATTGTCATAAATATCGGAAATCGCTTTCATGGCTAACGGATCAGAAAATTCAGAACGTGCAGTTGCTACATACGCCTCAATCGCATGTGTTAACGCATCCATACCCGTATGAGCAGTTAATTTTTTCGGCATGGTCAGTGGAATATCTGTATCAAGGATTGCAATATCCGGTGTAATTTCAAAATCAGCAAGCGGATATTTAATATCTGTGGAATAATCTGTAATTACAGAAAAAGCGGTTACTTCTGTAGCTGTGCCGCTAGTGGATGGAATAGCGACAAAAATGGCTTTTTTTCTTAACTTTGGCATGGTAAAAGGATTTTTGATATCGTCAAAAGTTTTATTCGGATATTCATAAAATACCCACATAGCTTTTGCTGCGTCAATTGGGGAACCGCCACCGATAGAAACGATAACATCCGGCTGAAATTCTGACATAGCCTCTGCACCTTTAAATACAGTTTCTATTGAAGGGTCAGGTTCAACACCTTCAAATAGAGCAACTTCCATGCCGATGCTTTTTAACACGTCTTGGGTTTTTTTCAAAAAACCATTTTTTTGCATTGAGGTACCGCCGGTAACGATAAATGCTTTTTTACAGCCTTGCAGATTTTTCAGTTCGCTAATAGCACCGCTCCCATAATAAATATCTCTTGGAAGTGTAAAACGTGGCATAATGATTCCTCCTAAAATAAATTTTTATTTAACCGGATGAACAAAGTTATCCGAAGATTTGGTATAATGGAGAAAGTTTGTTATATTAAAAATTTAACTGTCTGACTTATCTTTTCCAATATTTTACTTGATATTATTTATGCGTTTATTTTATATTTTTTAAATTTTTATTAAATTATAAACAAAGTTCGCTTTTTTAATGTTTTGTGTGTTAAAATTGATTTAAAGAGAACAGTTTTCTCTATATAAACAATATTTTTGAGGAGTGAAAGATAATTTATGGCAGAAAATTATGTACAGCAGATTGGAAAGATTATGGGGGAAATAAAAAAAGCAATTGTGGGGAAGGATCATATCATTGAGAAAGTACTTACAGCAATTTTAGCAAAAGGGCATATTTTGCTTGAAGATATTCCGGGAGTTGGAAAAACAACTCTTGCGCTTTCTTTTTCTAAGGCATTGTCTTTAAGCCATCACAGAATGCAGTTTACGCCTGATGTTATGCCAAGTGATGTTACAGGATTCTCTGTTTATAATAAAGCCATGCATGAATTTGAATATAAACCGGGTGCAGTCATGTGCAATTTGTTTCTGGCTGATGAAATTAACCGTACCTCATCTAAAACACAGTCTGCTTTGCTGGAAGTTATGGAGGAGAGTAAGGTTACCGTGGACGGTGTAACACGTGAAGTTCCGCAGCCTTTTGTAGTAATTGCAACGCAAAATCCAATTGGTTCTGTTGGAACTCACATGCTTCCGGAATCTCAGCTTGACCGTTTTATGATTAAGCTGACTATGGGGTATCCGGATTTACAAAGTGAAATTAATATTTTAAAGGGGAAAAAAGACAGTAACCCTTTGGAACAGATAAGACCGGCAGTCACTATCGAACAGTTAACGGAAATGCAGCTGACTGCAGAACGAACGTATATGCATGACAGTCTTTATGAATATATTGCCGTACTTGCAGCACAAAGCAGAAATCATCCGATGATACAGCTTGGCCTGAGTCCACGCGGGGCATTGGCTATGACCAGAATGGCAAAAGCACGGGCTTTTATCAAAGGCCGAGATTTTGTTATTCCGGATGATATTACAGACATTTTTACCGATGTAGCAGCGCATAGGCTCCTTCTCAGTCCAAAATCCAGGGTTAAAGCAATGAGCGTACAGGATGTATTGGAAGATATCAGAAAAACAGTTCCATCCCCGCGTCCAAGTGCAGTGAAATAAGAAGGAGTTCTATCATGTTGAAAAATAAATTTATTTATTTTACACTGCTGACAATTTCAGTTGCATTCTGGTTTTTATATGAAGATTATCTTTCCTTCTTATTATTTATAGTAGTAATCGTTCTGCCGTTTGTTTTGGCAAGTATTATGCTTCGGACACGACATTGTTTCCATACTTTATTAAAAATGACGCATACTGTTGTAAATCGCAGGGAAATGATGGAGCTGTGTTTTACGGTAGAAAACAAAAGCATTTTTCCTATCGCTTGTGCCAAAATGGAAGTTACTTATCAGAACCAGTTTTATAAGGAGAAAAATCATGAAACGTTCCTGTTTTCACTACAAGGAAAGCAGAAAGGTGAAATCAGAAAAAAGCTATGTTCTGAGCATTGCGGAAGTATTCTTGTGCGCATTGAATATGTGAAAGTATATGATTTATTAAAATTGTTTGGTCTCAAAAAGAAAATAAAACAGGAAGAAACCTTTGCAGTCCTACCGACTATTTCACCGTTGACAGTTTCTATCCATGCTGATACTGCGGCTACGATGGATAGCGAAATCTATTCTAAAGAAGAGAGCGGCGATGATCCATCCGAGGTTTTTGATATCCGGGAATACCGCGAAGGGGACAGGCTCCAACGTATTCATTGGAACTTGAGTTTAAAACAGGATGATTATATCGTAAAGGAGTTTAGCCTTCCTAATAAGCAGTGTATATTGCTTTTGATTGAATTATATCGCGGCGGAGATATTGACACTGTTTTGGAAGTTCTGGTCTCTGTTTCCTACTTTCTTATCTTGCAGCAGGTAAGCCACTGTATCGGCTGGTATGACTCTGAAACAGAAGAATATCAGAAAGTAGATATTCTGGTACCGGAGGATTTATTCAGTGCTGTACGCAAGATGTTTGAAATAGTTCCTTATGAAAAAAATATCAGTGCCCTTAGGATGTATAGTCTTCTTCATTCAGAAGAAAAGCATTCCCATATCTGTTGTATTTCTGCTGGAATCCCTGATTTAGAAGAAAACGTATGGGAAAGGTTACTTTTGTCGGCCGATATGCTGACCTTGATAAGCGCTGTGTATGGGGAAGAATCAGAACAAGTGCAGGAAATAAATAAGTTATTGGATACTCTTGGAATAAGGGTGCTGCATATTGGTAAAGGAAATATTAGGGAATGCCTAGAACCATTGTTTTTTTAAGTGAGGATGGGTGAAGTGTTCAATAGAAAAGAAAAAAATAAAAAACTGTCAGCGTCCGGTATAGATTTAAGCAACGAGGCAGAATTCCATAGCCGGAATATATTTTCAGGCTGGTGGTATTCGGTAATACAGGCAATCATTGCTTTGATGGGTTTGTTTGGGGTAACTTACACTTTTATCAGTTTATTTCATCTCCCTGTGAATCATTTATGGATTATTGTTTCTGTTATCATTGATACCGTTTTGTTTGTTTTTATTTATAAATGGAAAAACATTTGGAAATGGGCGGTTCCATGTCTGACCGCTTTTTTGGCATTGGCAGCATGGTTATTTCGCTTGGAATTGGTGTACGGCTATAAAATTATTGTAAACCGGGTTGTTGCAGGAATTAATAAACGCTCTGCTTTAAATCTTCCGTCTTTTTATACTGGAAATCTTCGTGATTATAGCTATTATGTTACTGTTTTTATTATTTTGGCATTATTTTTGTTGTCTATGACAGTGATTGCTTTTGCGGTACGAAAACCAAATTTTCCGCTTTTGTTTCTGGTAACATTTCCTTTTGCAGAACTAGGGCTTTTTTTTGGCATAGTTCCATCTTATTTTGCATTTTTTCTTTTGCTGGCTTGTTGGGTTGCTGTATGTGCTATGCAGATATCGTCTGCTGCCGGAAGACACGCAGAAAAAAAACAAAAGCAATGGTTCCGGAAACTATCGGCCGAAACCGGAATTACAATGGCGGTTATTACGTTGCTTATATCAGGCGGAGGGTATCTTTTGTTGTCTCCGGAGGATTATAACCGCTCGTCGTTTATGGATAATGTTAGGTCTGATATTCAGTCTTTTTTTACAAACTCTTCCGCTAAGAACGAAAACGCACAAGAAATAACGGCGTCCGGCGGTATGGGAGAAGGCAGGCTTGGTGTTGCCGATAAAATTGTTTATAAGCGTGAAAAAGCATTGGAGGTCAGTTTGCCTGCTAATGCCGGTTGTATGTATTTAAAAGGATATGTTGGGGGTATCTATACAGGTAACAGTTGGGAAGTTTTGCCTGAAACAGACTATCAATCCTATCCCGTTCTTTTTGAAAATCAGGAAAAGCTGGCAAGGCTGTATACAATGGATAGTGAATACCGCAAACTTACAGATCAGCGTTTGGGAATAGCAGCGGAACGCACTTATTGGCCTGTTATTATTCAAAATATAAATGCAAACAGTGAATATGCCTATATTCCTTATAAGAGTACTTTATCAACAGGAGATTTTCATTTCTATTACGATTCCTATGCTTCTAATTCTGCTGATACATATCGTTTTCAAGTAGATGGCACGGTACAGGAAGATTCTTATGAAAATGATATCTTTCCGTTAGATCAAACGATTGCAGGGGAATATGTGGGAGAAATAGATCCAGAACAGTTAGAAGCTTTTTTAGATCTGGAGAAGCAATATAGAACCTTTGTACATGAGGCATATACCTATGTGCCTGAAGTTGGGAACGAAAGGTTAATAGCTGAAATGCAAGAATTTTACCGGATGTATTCCGGAATATCGATGGATTCGCTTATTAAAGAAATACGGAATTATCTGGCTGATTGCGCTATTTATTCATTAGAAGCTGGTCGATTGCCTAAGGGTAAGGATTTCGTAGATTATTTCCTTTATGAAAATTGTAAAGGCAGCTGTTCGCATTTTGCGTCTGCTGCAGTTTTAATGTTCCGGTGCGGCGGTATTCCTGCAAGATATGTGGAGGGATATGTGATAACGCAAGAAGATATCAATAAAGGGAGTACAATAGGGCAAGAGCCGGAAATATTTATAGAACACGGTACTCAAACCGAACGTGATGTTGATATCAAAAAAGCAGAAATATTAGATACCAATGCACATGCATGGGTAGAAATATATTTGAATGGATATGGATGGACTCCCGTAGAGGTCACACCGGGATTTTCTAACGAATCTATTAATTTGCCGAATGAAAAAAAAGAAACCTCATCCAGTACAAAAACGACAACAACAAAACCATCTACAAGCGCGAGAACTACGTTACATAATAGTACCACTGCAAATAGCCGTACTGCAGAGTCTGGTACAATTAGTACTACTTCTTTAATATCTGACATTGAAGCAGCAGCGCCTTTTCAGGCCGGAAAATTGCTAAAACTGCTGCTGATAATGTTTCTTTTGTTATTCTGTGCGGGAGTCGTGATTCTGCTGCGCCATACATGGGCGAATTTTAGCAGAAAACAGCATTTGCAGCTTGATAAGCCCAATGAGTGTATTGGTTATCTATATAGTGAGATTTTAAAACTTTTGGATTATTGCGGTATCTGTAATGAGATAAAACTGCCGCCCAAAGATTTTTCAGAATATTTGGATCGCTCCTATCGTAATATTTTGCCGGAATCTTTTGCTCCTGTTATGGAACTGATTTTACAGGCAGAATATAGTGAAAATGGTTGTACCCGTGAAGATGCAGAAATAGTGTTACGTTTTGTGCAGGCATTTACGCAGAAAAATTATAAATCCTTATCATGGATGCACAAATTATCTTACCGTTATATCAAAAATCTTTATTGGTGATAAAAGTGGTGAATATAAGACTTGTTTGAAAATGTAAACAAACCACGACAAAAAGAGTTGACTTTTTTGTCGTATTGTGGTATATTTTTATTGAGAGATTGACATAAAACATTTTTCATTTTGAGACTCTCAGAGCCGTCGGTTTCTGTCCGGCGGCTTTTTTACTTTTTTGAATAAGCGATTTGAAAAGATTAGTATATCCATACTGTACCACAAGATATGAATTTGTATTATTGTCAGTAATGCAGAGGTGTGAATGGAGTGTTACAAGATTGAAGCGTATAAAAGTCTTTTGTATCTTATTATTGGCAATTTCGATTTTGTTCTGCAATTTTGTTCAGGCACAGGAAATTTATGAATTAAAACAGCTTTCCAAGTCCCAGCCCATCATTATCGACGGTTATAATAACGAGCCTGCGTGGGAGGAATCTGTTTTTATAAAAAGCGATTTACCCCGCAGGAGTTCTTCTTTATCCCGGTATGCAGTTTTTAGAGTGCTTGCTGATGTAGAATATTTATATTTTCAGGCATATGTGGCAGATTCAGACCGAAATACAGTAAATGGAATACCGGATGGTATTCGCATAAAAATGAACCATGATGGGAATATAAAAGAATATTTTGTAGCCTATAGCGGAGAGGTTCTAACTGAGATGACGGAACCGTATTTTTTATCTGCGGGTATTGATAATGAAATGTATTATTGTTTAGAGATAAAAATACCATTCAAAAAGCAGTGGAGGTACAGCGGGGAGTTTTCTCTGGAAATATCTGTTATAGATAATGGCAGGAATGATGCAGGATTCGATGTATCTGACGTTTCACAGTTCAGCTATTTGTTTCATGTGGATATGGAAAATCAAATGTCATCAGCTACCACAACTGCCAAAACTGTAACGAATGCAGTAGTGTCAACCTCAAAACCTTCTGCAACTGCAAAAATTACAACAGTTTCGGAAAAAACAACAACTGCAAAGCAAACGGCAACGCCAACACAAGGCAAAACTTCTGTAACATCCGGCACGCAGACAAAGTATCCTAATGAAGTTTATGGGAACAATAAAGATACATGGACTTTTTTTGCCGGAACGACAGCATTAAACACAGTTGCAGATATGGAAACTATTTCAGATATTTTAACAAAACAAGATGCTTCAGATTCCACACAAATGAAAACGTTATTGCGAAACGATACAGAATTCGTTGGTCAAAAATTGCAAACAAACAAAAAAGAAACAGAGGCAACACAGGCATTTGGCACAATTATAGCTGCATTGCTTTTGTTTTTTGGAGTTTTTTTGTTGCTGCGGCTAAAGAAAGATAAAAATAAAGAATAACGCTTGAATCATAGGGATGGTTTCGGCATTTCACTGTGCAGAATCATCCTTACTTTTTTAAGATTGATTTTAAGAAATATCTAATAAAACATCTTGAAAAGTGATAAAGAAAATGTTATGATAACAAAAGATAACGTGATGATGAAGAGAGTAAGTATTGCACGTGACATGGCAGAGAGGGCGCGCATTGCTGTGAGTGCGTCTATGAACACGCAATACCGAAGTTCACTTCGGAGCGGTGCAGCCGAACATCCGTTGGATCTGTAAGCTGCAACGGGTTGGTGCCGTTATACGCCGCGGGAGTGTTTGCTCTTTGGCAAAAATTAAGGGTGGTACCGCGGAGGATTTCCTTCGTCCCTTTTACGGGGATGGGGGTTTTTTTATTTTATCCCGTTCCCGCTGCACAGAGCGGACAGCAAAAATATTTCAGAAAGGCAGGCTGAAAAATATGAAACAACAGTTGGAAGCAATTCGTATTGCTGCGAGCGAAGCACTTCATAAAGCTGCGGATAACGCAGATCTTGACGCTTTGCGTGTAAAATTCCTCGGCAAAAAAGGTGAGTTAACAGCAATTTTAAAACAAATGGGTAAATTGTCCGCAGAGGAGCGACCCTTGATCGGGCAGTTGGCAAACGAAGTTAGGGGATTTATTGAAAATGTCATTGAAACACGCCGTGCAGAACTGAAAGAGAAAGAAACTGCCGAACGTTTGGAAAGCGAAACTATTGATGTAACTATGCCGGGAAAAAAACATACGCTTGGTTATAAGCATCCACTTTCCCTCGTGTTGGATGAAATTAAAGAAATCTTCTTAGGCATGGGCTTTGATATTGCCCAAGGGCCGGAAATTGAGTGGGATTATTATAATTTTGAAGCATTGAATATTCCCAAAAACCACCCTGCGCGTGATACTCAGGATACCTTTTATATTACAGAAAATATGCTTCTGCGTACGCAAACCTCTCCGGTGCAAATCCGGGTGATGGAAAATACCAAACCGCCGATTCGCATTATTGCACCGGGCAGGGTTTACCGTTCTGATGCTGTTGATGCAACACATTCTCCCTTATTTCATCAAATTGAGGGCTTGGTAATTGATAAAGGAATTACCATGGGCGACTTAAAAGGAAATTTAGAAGCATTTGCAAAGCGTTTGTATGGTGAAGATTCAGAAATTCGCCTGCGCCCACATCATTTTCCGTTTACAGAGCCATCTTGTGAAATTGACGTAGCTTGCTTTAATTGCCACGGAAAAGGCTGTTCCCTGTGCAAAGGGGAAGGTTGGATTGAAATCCTCGGTGCAGGTATGGTACATCCCAAAGTATTGCGCAGCGGCGGTATTGACCCCGAAGTATACAGTGGTTATGCGTTCGGCATGGGGCTGGAACGCGTTGTTATGCGCCGTTTTAATATTGATGATATGCGTTTATTTTATGAAAATGATCTGAGATTCCTGAGCCAGTTTTAGAGGAGGTGCGTATAAATGAATTTATCTATGAGATGGCTGAATGATTATGTAACCCTTGACGACGGTTTATCTAATCGTGATTTCAGTGAAGCAATGACCCTTTCCGGCTCTAAAGTTGAGATTTATAAAAACGAAGGCGCGGAGCTTGAAAATATTGTAGTAGGAAAAATACTTTCTTTAGAACGTCATCCGGATTCTGACCATTTATGGATTTGTTCTGTAGATATTGGTCAGGAAGAACCAATACAAATTGTAACAGGCGCTCAGAATTTAAAAGCGGGAGACTATGTTCCTGCCGCGCTGGATAATTCTGTTGTTCATGGCGGTAAAAAGATAAAGAAAGGTAAACTGCGTGGGGTTCTCAGCAATGGTATGATGTGTTCGCTTGCAGAACTCGGTTTAACTTTGCATGATTTTCCATATGCAATTGAAGACGGTATTTTTGTTCTTGGCGATGACTGTGAAAAGGTTCCGGGTATGGATATCCATCAGGCAATTGGGCTGAACGATACCTGCGTTGAATTTGAAATTACCTCTAACCGTCCTGATTGTTTGTCTGTTCTTGGCTTGGCAAGAGAAGCGGCGGCAACTTTCCATGTTCCGCTGAAAAAACATGAGCCGGAGGTTAGACAAGGAGACGGCGATGTAAACGAACTTTTAAGAGTTCAGATTGAAGAACCCTCTTTATGTTATCGGTACAGCGGTGCAGTTGTAAAAAATGTCCGTGTAAAACCATCCCCGCGCTGGATGCGTGAACGTCTGCGAGCTTCCGGTGTCCGTCCAATTAATAATATTGTTGATATTACAAACTATGTTATGCTGGAATATGGTCAGCCTATGCATGCGTTTGATTTACGGTATGTGGACGGTGGAAAAATTATCCCGCGCTTTGCACGTCCCGGCGAGCAGATTACAACGCTGGATGGTGTTGTACGGCAACTGGACGAAAGCATGCTTGTCATTGCCGATGAAAACAAACCGGTTGCAGTTGCAGGTGTTATGGGCGGCGAGTACAGTGGAATTATGGATGATACAAATACGATTGTGTTTGAATCAGCATGCTTTAATGGTGCAAGCGTACGTATAACGGCCAAAAAACTTGGTATGCGTACGGAAGCTTCCGGCCGCTATGAAAAAGAGCTTGATCCTGCTAATACAATGCCGGCTCTGAAACGGGCGTTGGAACTGGTGCAGATGCTGGATGCCGGTGATGTGGTCAAGGGTATTGTTGACTGTGATTATTCTAATAAAACTCCGGTTACTCTGCCGTTTGACCCGGATTGGGTAAACCGTTTTATTGGAATCAATTTATCTGGGCAGGAAATGGTTGATATTCTTGAAAAAATTGAATTTAAAGTTGAAGATGGGAAAATTATTGTTCCGAGTTTCCGTAATGATATTGAGCATCAGGCGGATATTTCAGAGGAAATCGCACGTTTTTATGGATATCAGAACATTCCGAATACAGAACTGATTGGTGTTGCAAACGGGAAACTGACTTCAAAACAGAAATTTTTCCGTACTGCGGAAGAAACCATGCTTGCTTGTGGTCTCAGCGAAATTATGACCTATTCGTTCTTTAGTCCGAAAGCGTATGACAAAATATGCCTGCCTGCGAACAGTCCACTGCGTACCTCTGTTGTTATTTCAAACCCATTGGGCGAGGATAGCAGTATCATGCGTACTACAGCCCTGCCTTCTGTGTTAGAGGTACTTTCCCGCAATTATAATAACCGGAATCTTTCTGCAGCAGTTTATGAAATCGCAACGGAATATCTGCCGCAGGGCAAAAAACAGCTTCCTGTGGAACGTCAAAAAGCTGTGATTGGTATGTACGGAGAAGATGCTGATTATTATGCTTTAAAGGGAATTGTTGAAGAATTGTTGGCAAAGCTAAATATTACAGATTATGATATTTGCACCTGCAAAAATAATCCATCCTATCATCCGGGCCGTACTGCTGAATTGACGGTTGACGGCAAGATTCTGGCAATTATGGGCGAAATTCATCCGAATGTACAGGAAAATTATGAAATCGGCGTACGTGTATATGCGGCGGAAATTGATATGGATTATGCTTTTGCTATAGAGAAGAAGGAAAAAAGCTACCAACAGCTTCCTAAATTCCCTGCAGCAACCCGTGACTTTGCATTCCTCTGCGATGTACAAACTCCGGTTTTGACATTGGAAAAAATGATTGCAAAGGCTGTTGGCCCAACGTTGGAATCGATTCAGTTGTTTGACGTTTACCGCGGCAAGCAAATTCCAGAAGATAAAAAGAGCGTTGCATTTTCCGTAACTATGCGTTCACCGGATCGAACCCTGACAGACGAGGAAGCAGATGGGGCAATGAAACGTGTTGTAAAGGCACTCTTGAAAGAAAATATAACACTCCGTTCATAACTTTCCATAAGAAAGTTACAATTTTGTATTGTTTTTGTAATGGTTAAAGTATATAATAAACATCAGGAGGTGGTTATATGAATGACAAAACGATGACATTCTCGATTTGTGTTGATCATGAGGACGAAATGAAACAAATTCTCCTGACGGTCTATGATGCCTTGCAGGAGAAAGGATATAATCCAATTAGTCAGATTGTCGGCTATATCCTCTCCGAAGATCCAACTTATATCACCACGTACAAAAACGCTCGGAGTCTTATCCGCAAAGTGGACCGTGATGAACTCCTGCAGGTTCTTGTAAAAGATTATTTGGATGCTTAAGGATGTTATAAATAAAAAAACAGCCGCAGAGCAGGGAAACCTGTTTTGCGGTCTGTTTTATATAGAAGATTTATTAAGATAGGCAGATTGTTATGGGACAAATCAAACTTTTTATAAAAAGATACGGCTTGCTTTTGTTACTGGCGGTTTATGAAGCTGCAATGTATCTTATCTGGAATTATTATGGAAATACTTTTATATTTGCTGAAGCAAGTAGCGCTCAGTCACTTTTACTTGCGTGGGTGTTTTTGGCTCCAATTATTGTTGCATCATGGTATATTGCCACGAAGTATCCGGAACAGCCGCAGGTATTAAAAAATATTTGCCGCCCTGTCTGGCGGGTTTTATCTGTCATATTGGCATTGATTACTGTTTCTTCATTGCTAATATTACTATTCCCTGGTATTGCTGTTTAAAATTTTTAAATGAAAATAGAGGGAAAGAATATCGTGAACAAATTAAGTAGAAATGAAATTTTTATGTATGTAGAAAAGATAAGAATGGGTTTAGGCAGTGATGAAGAAGTAGAAAATTGGATTGAAAAGATATCTATATCTGTGCCAAACAGAAACATAATTGGAACGATTATGTCAGGTAATCATATAACAACAGAAGAAGTGGTTAGTAAATTGTATGAGGCTAATGTAATTTATCTTTAGGTAATTAAAGAAAATAATAAGGAGAGTATATTTTTATATTGCCAAGTAGAAATATATACTCAAATTTGGGATAGAAAAACGAGGCTGATATCAGCCTCGTTTTTCTTATATAAACTCCTCATTTTAATAGGCATTTCTACTTACATAATCGTAATCGACATTGCTTTTGTCAATTTCCCAGCGATTTAAAACCTCACGAATTTTTCCATCCATTACTGTTGTGTTTTTCCAAGAGCGATTCTCCATTCTATGCCAAATATATTTTAATTCCTGCAATGCTTCGTTCTCCGCATCAGTATTTTTTAAACGATCCAATTCCAGAGCGGCGCTTGTAGAAAGGGTAGAGAGATAATTGATATCCAAATGACTGTTTTGGGGAGCGGAAAGGTATTCATCCACGTTATATTTTGCGGTCAAACGGTCGGGATTTATAACGTTCAGTACGATTACCATGATACAGGTACAGACGATAATCCACCCTGCCAGATTTGTTTTTGGAAACCATATTTTGAAAGCAGTACCTACAAGAATAAGCCCCATTAAAGCCATCAGCCAACATACCCCGATGCGTTTAACACTCAAGTCATATGCGTTAATGTAATGATACATTCTTACATAAGCGCAAAAATACAGGAAAAAGTCAAATAGCGTCAGTATACTGAGCAGGATTTTGGTAATGTTTGGAAGGCAGTCATGTTCTGTCCGTTTACCAAAAAGAGAAATACATAAAATGATAAGTGCAGTCAAAATAGAAGCCGCTGCAATCTGAAAGAACCCGGTATGCACGTATTCCCCATAGCTCATTCCCGATGGGAGAGGGTTTTCTCCAAATAGAAAGGCAATTTGTGTAATAATAAATAGCCCTTGCAAAAGAAGGATAAAAGATAAAAAGACAGAAGTAGAAATAACATTTAATTTTCCTGTTTTGGTATTGGTAGATATTTGTTCAGAAACGGAGCCGCGCAGGACGAAAAAGAATGAAGCAATAATGATTGCAATGATAGAACCGAAAAACAGATCAAAAATAAAAGCTGATATATTAATATCCAAGATAGAAAAAAGATGGTCGATATAAAAGGAAAAAGCTGCATCTGCTTTAGAAAAAAGTGCTGTAAAAATGAGCAAAAAAGGGAGAGAGCAAATTAACCCAATCAATCCCATCATTAGTTTTTTGCTTTTAGAACCAAAAGTTTTTAGTACCCGAAAAGAACGAAACGGCGTGTGCATATTGCATATCGTTTTACCAACGGCAGTCTTTATAGTTTCGGATATAATATGCGGTGAAAACATCGTTTGCAGAGATACGCCGCTCATGACAGTTAACTGTGCTGGAATTAAAAAAAGCAAAGTAACAGAAGTAACAAACCAGGCCAATACGCCGGTATCAAATAAATAGGACCAAGATAATAAGCCAATAGGAATCATCATGATTATGGAATTACGGGAAAATGCATGTTTGCGTCCTTTCAGATACCAAAAAGCCAGTATATAAAATAATGTGATACATACAGGAACAGCTAAGCCCCAAAATCCACCCCGCAAAAGCATATCAGAAAAAAACAAGGAGCTGAAAAATACAAGCACAACCATCAAAAGCCCGCGTGGTTTCTCAGTTTCCTTTTCTATTGGATTGCTTTGAGTTGGCATAACGGCGGATATCGGGGGCTGTATCATTGTGTTGGGTGGTGAGAAGAGATTAGCTGGCTGAGACGGACAGGAAGGTGAAAACAGCAGGGGATCTGGAGGCGGATTGAATCCATGTTTTTCTCCTAATGGATGATTGGAAGGAGGTGGATAAGGTGATTGATTGTTCATAAATATTCTCCTTTCTTGAAGCAAAAATTGGAATGAATTTATTTTCTATTATAATAAGTAAAAATTGTTTGTCAACTATTTTTTATTGATTATCGATATTTTTTTATTAATTAATGATTTTATATGGATGAATTGGAGAATTAGCTTACCTCGGCTCTCTGATTGCTTTTCAAAAGATTTTTTATCCCTGCAATGTAAATACAGTATTTATAAAAAGATGGCTTTGAAATATTAGCTGTATACGAGTAAATATATCATCAACTTATGAGTGAAAATACATATTGGGATATTGATTTATTTACTAATAAAATTTGCATGGGAATTGTTATACTGACAGCAGAAGAGGTTTTAATATCGAGACAGATTATATCTATTGTGGGATAATATTTACAATACATAAATATTCATATATGTTTTTATGCACCACTTTCGTGCTATAAACATAGAATATATTAGGAGGTGGTATCACAATGGATTTAAGAAACAACCAAATTACAGTAAAAGAAATCTTATCAAACCCCAAAGCACGAGGATTACTGCAGAAGGAATTTCCGATGGTAATGAATCCAAGATTTTTACATCTGGTTCAAAATACTTCCTTGCAAGTTGTTTTAGAATTTGGTAAAACTTATGTACCGCAGGCTAAAATTAATCATATACTCGCGGAACTAAAAAATATATAAATAACAGCGCCTCGCAATAACGGGACGCTGTTATTTATCATACATAAACCTCTGTTTTTCTATTCAGAAAACAGTTTTTTAATTAATTATTATATTTACTTTCTAATTGTAATTTTTCGGAATAGATACGCAAATGTATAATACAAAATTCCGGAAATGAAAAGGGTAGATAAAGACAAGCACGCCATTGGTATTGTAAATACTGTCAAAGAAAATAAGTTCCGAAACAGTACGATACCTGCGATAAAGCCTGTACACATAGCGGTAAATAAAATTTTTCGTATCTTATCAAAAGGGAGACATATATGAAAAAGATTTAACAGTCCAATACAACCTGTTCCTATAACACACATTGTTGAAAATTCTGATTGATGAAAGCCAAACAACCATGAAAACGTCATAAGCAGTATAATTTGAGAGACAATAGCCAAAGCGCCCGGAATTGCCTTGCTGATAACATTTGTTATAAAATTCCCCCTGATACGTTCATGGTTAGGTTCCAGTGCAAGTATGAATGATGGAATACCAATAGTTAAAACACTGATTAATGTCAGCTGAATGGGGATGAAAGGATAATTTGTGCGCGCAAATACAAAAATCAGAGCAAGAATCGTCGCATAAATTGTTTTAACTAAGAACAGTGATGCAGAGCGTTGGATATTATTTATGGAGCGGCGTCCTTCGTCAACTACTTTGGGCATAGCTTCAAAATCCGAATCCAGAAGGACAAGTTTTGAAACATTGCGTGCCGCTTCACTGCCCGATGCCATTGCAATACTGCAATCCGCTTCTTTCAGCGCTAAAACATCATTTACTCCGTCGCCAGTCATAGCTACAGTGTGTCCTTTTTCCTGCAAGGCTAAAATAAGCTGTTTTTTCTGCATGGGTGTAACGCGTCCAAATACTGTATATTTTTCTGCGGCATCACGTATATCCTGTTCAGTAGCTAAGGTTGCTGCATCAACAAAAGAGTTTGCGTTAGCAAGCCCTGCACGGCGTGCAATACCTGCAACAGTTAATACATTGTCACCGGAAATTACTTTTAAGTCTACGCCTTGTTCAGCAAAATATTGAAGCGTTTGATTTGCACTGGGACGTATTTTATCCCTTATGAGCACAAAAGCTTTTGCTGTTAGATTGTCAGGAAGATCATATCCCTTAAAATCAGATTCTGAAAAAGCCAAAATTATTACACGGTTTTCAGCAGAAAATTCATCCAGCTTTTTTTGAAAAGGAAGGGTTTGCCCGCGAAATAGAAATTCCGGCGCACCAAGCAGTAGACTTCCATACCCTTTAAAATGAGCCCCAGACCATTTCCGTTCGGATGAAAACGGAATAACCTTATCGCTTGTCCAGTTAGATTTGGCATCAGGATAGGCTGCTTTGACTGCATCAAAAGTTGGATTGCTGTCCTTTTGCAAAGCAAAAGCTAAAGCACACATTGCAGTATCTATCCAATTACGGTCCGTATTCTGTATCGGTTCTATCCCTTTCAATTCCATATCTCCCTGTGTGATGGTCCCGGTTTTATCCAAACATAAAACATCTACACGCGCCAGAGATTCAATACAATATAATTCCTGAACTAATACTTTGCGGCGAGAAAGCCGTATTACACTGACAGCTAATACAGTGCTTGTTAATAGAATCAAACCTTCAGGTATCATACCCACAAGTGCGGCGGCCGTTTGTACAACAGCACTTTGGAAGGTATTACTGCTGACCTGCATCTGTCCCCAAAAAAGGAGAAGCCCCGTGGGAATAATAAGAATAGATATTACTTTAATAATTTGATTCAGACTGTCCATGATTTCTGATTTTAGTTTTTTTAAATATTTTGCATCTTGGGAAATTTTTGCCGCATAATTGTCAATACCAATATGTTCAACGCGCGCAGTACAATGACCGCTGATAATAAAACTGCCGGATAGGAGCATATCGCCTATTTTTTTATGAATTAAATCTGATTCTCCTGTTATTAAGGATTCATTGACATCGCATTCGCCGGCTAAGATAATACTGTCTGCTGGAATCTGGTTACCGTTAGCAAGAACAATAACTTCATCTAATACAATATCGTTAATGCCGATTTCCTGTGTTTTGCCTTCCCGTACTGCTTGTATTTTAGGTGCAGAAAGAATGGAAAGTTCATCTACTGTTTTTTTGGCACGGATTTCCTGAAAAATTCCAATGACAAGATTGCATAGAACGACACCGAAAAAAAGCAGGTTTTTGTATGAGCCGACAAACAGAATTGCTGCTGCAAGAATAAAATTAATCAAGTTAAATAATGTAAAAATATTTTCTCCAATAATGCGTTTGATACTTTTGGTGGGAATGGTTGTGTCATAGTTTACCAGTTTTTCAGATACTCTTTGTTGAATTTCTTCTTTGCTTAATCCATGTTTGATATCCGGATGGAATCGATTTACTATCTGATCCGATATTTCTTCCTTTTCCATTAAAATTCCGCCCTTTTCCTCATGAAAGTCCCTCTATTTTTAAGGTCTGTTCTTAGTTTATAATTAAATCACGTTTGAATTATGAATAAATCATGAATAAATTCTTCCGCTTTTCTTACAAAATAAGTGTATACAAACCAAAAAACAATTAATTTGATTTCCTTTTGATAAAATAACCAAATTTTCTTTGACATCATTCTTCTTTTCTTATATAATGTTTAAAAGATTGCTTTAGGGGTGAGGAAATGAACGAAGCATTATTACAAATTCCTGCCAGAATTAAGGAACTTCGGGAGATTATGGAAATTCCATTAACGAAGATGGCAGAACGGCTTCATGTAACGCCGGAGGAATATATGGAACTGGAAACTGGTGTGAAGGATATAGCGATTGGTACTTTGTATGAAATTGCTTCTATTTTGCAAACAGATCCGACAGTCCTGCTGACAGGGGAGGATCCGAGAATGAATACCTATACGGTAGTGCGCAAAGGCGAAGGGGTTCGGATAGACCGTTATCCGGGTTATCAGTTCGAAAGTCTTGCCTTTAATTTTATCAACCGTATCATGGAACCCTTGCTTGTTACATTAGAAGTACAGGCCAATAAACCCGCTCTGGTTATCCATTCCGGACAGGAATTTAATCTTGTATTAGAGGGAACTGTAGAAGTAACTGTGGGTAAACATTCATTTTTACTTAACGCAGGCGATTCTATTTATTTTGACCCTCAGCTTCCCCATGGGCAGACGGCAGTTGGTGGGACTGCACGTTTTTTGACCGTAATTAAGGAGTAATAAGGTTATGAGTGAAATATTAAAAAGATTTTGTCCTAAAACAGAATTTTCCTCTTATGAAGATATGAAAAATAATTATACCGTCAATGTTCCGCCAGACTTTAATTTTGGTTTTGATGTTGTTGATGCTTGGGCAGAAATTGAACCGGATAAGACAGCTTTAGTCTGGACTAATGATACAGCGGATATGAAAACTTTTACTTTTGATGAGATAAAACGTTATTCTAATCGCTGTGCAAATATTTTTCTTAACCATGGTATCCGTAAAGGAGATGTGGTTATGCTTATTTTAAAGCAGCGTCCGGAAGTTTGGATGGCAATTGTTGCCTTGCATAAAATTGGGGCTGTTGTAATACCGGCATCCTATCAGCTCACTGAGAAAGATATTATTTATCGCTGTAATGCGGCTAACGTGCAGATGATTATCAGTGTTGATGATGAAGGAATTGTAGATTATATCAATGCTTCCTTGCCAAAATGTAAGACAGTAAAGCATTATGCGATTGTTGGCAATGCTGATAAATTCGGCGCAATAGATTTCCGTAAAGAAATAGAACATGCATCTGATGATTTTCAACGCCCGCAGGGGGAAGATGCAACAAAAGTAACGGACACAATGCTGGTTTATTTTTCTTCCGGAACTACGGGGATGCCTAAAATGGTTCGGCATGATTATTCTCACCCATTAGGGCAAATTGTTACTGCAAAATATTGGCAATGCGTACAAGAAAATAAAATCCATTTAACACAGACAGATTCCGGATGGGCAAAGTTTTCCTGGGGAAAAATTTATGGCCAGTGGATATGTGGTGCGGCAATTGGCGCTTATGATACGGAAAAATTTACTCCGCATGGAATGCTTGACGCTATTCAGCGTATCCGTCCTGCAACATTTTGTGCACCGGCGACTATTTATCGCGTATTGATTAAAGAAGATTTATCACAGTACGATTTCAGCTTTATTGCTCATGCAAGCCTTGCCGGTGAACCATTAAATCCAGAGGTTTTTCATCAAATTGAAACAAAAACAGGCCTTCGTATTTATGAAGGGTTTGGACAATCGGAAACTTCTGTTTTACTGGCTAATTTCCCGTGGGTTGAGATTCGTCCTGGGTCTATGGGAAAACCCGCTCCCGTATATGATATTGATTTGCTAGATGAAAATGGAAATTCTTGCGAAGATGGTATTGTGGGTTCTATTTGTATTAAAAACACGGATAAAAAGCATCCCACCGGATTGTTTCGTGAATATTGGCTGAATCCTGAAGCAAATGAAAAAAGTTGGAAGGCTGGTATTTACAATACCGGCGATACAGCATGGAGGGATGCAGATGGATATTATTGGTTTGTCGGCAGGAATGATGATGTTATTAAATGTTCCGGCTACCGTATTGGACCGTTTGAGGTCGAAAGTGCATTAATGGAGCATCCAAGTGTTTTGGAATGCGCTGTAACAGCAGTTCCGGACCCAACGCGCGGACAGATTGTAAAAGCAACCATTGTGCTCGCAAAAGGATTTATTCCGAGCGAAAGCTTAACGAAAGAACTGCAAAATCACGTAAAACATACTACAGCGCCATATAAATATCCCAGAGCAATTGAATATGTAGAAGAACTGCCTAAAACCGTCAGCGGTAAAATTATGCGTACCGCAATTCGTGCACGTGATATGCAAAATGCGAATGTAAAAAGACAAGCTTAACTCCTTTGGCTTTTTTCATCCCTCTCAAACCGTTTCCGTAAGTCTAAAAGTGTCTTTTTTTCAATTCTGGAAATGTACGAACGAGAGATGTTTAGTTTTGCAGCGACCTCACGTTGTGTCAAAGGCTCTTTTCCTGTTATGCCATAACGCATTTCAATAATTGCACGCTCTCTTGGATCTTTCATTTCTTCAATATACTTGTGCAACTGTTGAATTTTTATTTTTAAATCAAGGTCTTCTGCAATGGTATCGCCTGTTGCGATGATATCAATAAGAGTCAACGGGTTGCCCTCGTTGTCCATATCAATAGGATCACTGAATAATACATCACCGGCAGATTTTTTCTGATTGCGGAAATGCATTAAAATTTCATTTTCAATGCAGCGAGCAGCATAAGTAGCTAAACGGGTACCTTTTGAATTGTCAAAGGAGCCAACCGCTTTAATTAACCCAATTGTTCCTATGGAAATTAAATCGTCCTGATCCCAGTAAGCCTGACTGTATTTTTTTACAATATGTGCAACAAGGCGCAAATTGTGTTCTATCAGTTTTTCCCTCGCTTTTTCACTGCCTTCTTTCATTTTTTCAATACAGTCGCGTTCCTCCGCCGCCGACAGGGGACGGGGAAAGGAACCGGCATTTGATGTGTGCAAGGCAAAGTACAATAATTTGCTCAACAGATAGCCAATCATAGAATAGAACATATTTTCCACCGCCATTATAAGTTTATATTCTCATTTTTATGCTGAAATTAAAATTATGTGCAAGTACAGGCGATTTTTGACAAAAATGAAAGAGTTTTGTATATGAGTTTAAAATAAAATATTAAAATCATAACCACTAGCTAGACCAGAGGGTTGAATATTTCTAAAAGGGCATGGTACCAGCAAGCATCTAAAGACGCACTGAAAGTTTCTTCCACTTGCATCTACTGCTCTATCCCCCTTAAAAGGTCATTCATGAAATTCCATTCATTTGTATTCTTGCTTGTAGTATCTTTTCAAATGGCTCGCTTTGCTCGTAGCTTGAAGCTAAAGCTTTTTTGAGATATCTTTCCCAGTAAAACTGGCAGTTTCCATAACAATGAAACTCCAAATGTACCTTGATTATTTGTACATTTGGAGTTTTTATAAGTATATTGACAAAAGGTTAATTATTTGCTATTCTATAATTAGTAATTTACTAAATTACTAATTTATTCAATGGAGAAATAGAACATATGAAGATACCAACAACTTTAAAACATAAACCTGTTATCGTTACAGAGAATTATGAAAATATTGACGGACGCAGCGCATATGCATCTGATGCCAAGGGAATATCTTTAGGACTTGCACAATGGAACGATAGAGGTAAGTTAGATATTTCAGCCAAGGTATGGCGTCATACGGGAGAAAAATGGTCTCGTCAATCCGAAGAACTTCCTATGCACCGTGTTTTGGATTTAGCTATTTTAACTTGCCGCGGCTATCTTTATTTTCAAAATGCGTATCGTTATCCAAAGCTTTATAATCCTGAAAAAACGGTGATAGACCGTATTGGTATGCAGGGTGATGCAATGACAGTAGAGGTTTGTACCGATAATCCCATGATTGACGAAGACATTAAATTGTTTGCACAAGCATTAAGTAATGATGGAGAACTGATTGGTGAGAGACTGAGAGTTTTATCGCGTCTGTTGAAAGAAGCAGGATATTAAATTTGGAGAAGATATAAAACTGAAAAAATATCATTGCATCGTTTGCCCTGCTACTGCCCCCAGTTACTTTCCATATTTTGTTAGCCACCATCTAATTCAAGGTTCTCTTGATAGAAACGATAGTCATGTCCCTCTAAAAAGGGGGCATGAATAAGGCCTAGAAAGCCACAAAACGAGCCAGTGCCTAAATGACGCTGGCTTTCATTTCGTTCAAACCACAAGTGGTATGATTACTTGCTACCCTTGAAAGGGTCTACATACTCTTTCTTGCTCAAACTATCTTCGATTTGATTTTGTTTATCCTGTTCTCGGATATACTTTTGCACCATTGATGTGTTGATTCTAACTGTACTTACATAATATTCTACTGCCCTAAAATTTCTGTTTCCAAACTTATACTTAAAGTTTGCATACATTTCAAAAATCATCATTTTTCCCTTTGAGATATCCCATAAAGGATGATATACTCATGTTCGGGAAGATATGTACATGATCCGGCATCATATTCCCTTCTATTATCTCTACTTCTTTCCATTTACACAAATCTCGAATTATTTCCCGTATATCTTTTTTCGCAGCTGATTGTATATGATTTTCTTCTGTATTTCGGGGTAAATATTATGCAATACTTGCACACCCATTTCGTATGTGCTAAACTATTTGCCGTAAGGAACATCTTTTCTGTTTTTTAGATATCTTGAATAATCACCACTATTATATCAGACAGGATGTTCCATGGCTTAAGCTTTAACCTCACCCGCTTAGCTGACGTTTTTTTGAGGCCTCCGCTTCGCAGAGCCTCTATTCCTAAAGCATTAATATAAAAAATAACCCGAAAAGGATATACATCCTCTCGGAGTTATATTTCTATATTATTATAGAAAAAGTGATTATCTTATAAAAGCATGTTCCTCTAATTGTGATATACACTTTCTTTTAAAATACCGATAAACGGAAGATTACGGTATTTCTGCTGATAATCAAGCCCATATCCTACAACAAATTTATCCGGTATTTTGACACCCTCAAAATCAACATTCACTGGTTGAACTCTGCGATCCGGCTTATTTAACAAGGTGCAAAGTTTTACACTATGCGCACCCAAATTTTGCAAATAATTCAAAAGAAACATAAGGGTACAACCTGTATCAAGAATATCTTCCACTACCAATATATCATAATCGGATAAGCAGTTTTTATTTTGCAAATCCAATTTTAAAGTTATATTTCCGCAGGAAATACGGTTATCTCCGTAGGAAGATACCTGAATAAAGTCTACGATTAATGGAAGATGAATTTCACGCATTAAATCAGCCATAAAAATTATAGAACCTTTTAATATACCAACTAAGAGCAGTTTCTTTTCCGTTTGTTTGTATACATATTCAATTTCTTTTGCCAGCCTTTTTACAATTACTTTAATTTCGTTTTCCGTCAATAAAACATCTTGAATATCGTCCTCATAGGTAAAGACATCCATAAAAAATCTCCTCTATAAGTATTGCATTTTTACCATAGCATATCTTACAGATGAAAATATGAATAAATTATTAATATAACTGTACTTTACAGCTTAAAGATAAATTTACAACATAAAATATCTCTAAATTGTTTATGTGAATATTGATGTTTAGCGTGTATACATATGCACATTTTCTGCAAAATGTTTACAAATAGTTTATTGAATTGCACATATCATTCAGTTAAAATATTTTATAGTAAAAAATAAGGAGAAATGCGTTTGTTTGGGTATATTAAAATCTGTAAGCCGGAAATGCGTATACGTGATTACGAATCTTATCGTGCGGTTTACTGTTCCCTGTGCAAAGAATTGGGACGTAGATTTGGTATCTTGGCCAGATTTACCCTAAATTATGACAATGCATTTCTTGCTGTTTTAAAGATGTCATTATCTGATGAACAACCTTGTTTTCAGAAATGCCGGTGTGGTTTTAATCCTTTTGTAAAATGTTGCAAATGTGGTAACGGGCAGAAAGAAATTTCTTTTGCCGCAAATACGGCGATGATAATGATATATTATAAAGTGAAAGACAACCTGCACGACGACACGTTTCTGCATAAAATTCCTATGTGGCTGCTTTATCCTTTCGTATCATATGCTCACAAAAAAGCAAGCCGGTGTTATCCTGATGTAGAACAGGCAGTTAGCCGCTATATTAAGGCTCAAACAGAAATAGAAGCAAACCCAAACGTTATTTTGGATGTAGCTGCAGAACCAACAGCAAGAGTACTATCTGAATTGTTTGCTATGGACTGTGAAGATGAAAATCAGGCTTTAGTGCTTAACAGACTCGGTTATTGTATTGGACGGTGGATTTATTTAATGGATGCGATAGATGATTTGGAAGAGGATATTAAAAATAAAAGCTTTAATCCATTCCTTTTAAATCATCGTATACTTGAAAATAGTATAACCACTCAAACCATTACAGAAATCCGGAAGTATGCGCAGGGAGTTTTAAACCTGACAGCAGGGGAAGCTGCAAAAGCATTTGAACTTCTGGATACTTATAAATTTCGCGAAATACTGCATAATATTATTTATCTGGGGTTGGCACAATCTCAAATAAATGTATTAAGAAAAGAGGCGGTAAGTGAATGAATGATCCTTATAAGGTCTTAGGTGTTTCTCCAAATGCAACTGAAGAAGAAATAAAAGCGGCTTACCGTACTCTTGCACGTAAATATCAACAGGATAATTATGAAGGAAGCCCTTTAAGCAAGATTGCTGAACAGAAAATGAAAGAATTGGACGAGGCGTATGATACTGTTATCGGTATTTGCAGAAGCAGTGGCAACCAACAAAAAAATTCAGAATCAGGAAATTATCAGTATGAATATAATGGCGGCGAAGAATATCGAGATATCCGTATGAAGATTTCGGCAGGCCGGATTGATGACGCAGAAATGATTTTAGATGGTGTACCTCAAGCGCAGAGACATGCAGAATGGCATTTTTTAAAAGGGACAATTCAATACAAACGCGGATGGTTTGAAGAAGCATATAACCGTTTCTCCCTTGCATGTCAAATGGAACCTTCTAACAGGGAATACCGAGCTGCACTAAATCAGTTACTAAATCAGCGTTCCGGAGGTTACCGAACAACAACAGGGCCTGTGGGCTGCACTGCGTGTGATTGTTGCTCGTCTTTGATTTGTGCAGACTGTTGCTGCGAGTGTATGGGCGGAAATGGCTGCTGTTGATTGAAGAGGGGATGAGGAGTTGAAGAATACATCCAAAACAGCAATAGGCGGTATGATGGCAGCTTTAACTATTGTCATTATGTCTTTGACAGGGATTTTACCTTATTGCACTTATGCATTACCAGCGGTTGCAAGCTTTATAACTACTGTTGCAGTAATTGAACTTGGCAGTAAGTGGGCTTGGATGATGTATGGTGCTGTAAGTTTTATTTGCTTGTTTTTAGTGTTAAGCAAAGAAGCAGCAATGATTTATGTATTCTTTTTCGGTTATTACCCTATTATAAAACAACGACTGGAGAATAGAATATCGCGTTTTGGGGAATGGTTCATTAAATATTTACTGTTTAATCTTGCAATTATTGCAGTTAATGTAATTATTATTTATGTTTTTGGTATCCCTTTAGATGAAACAGGAAAATTAGGAAAATATACCCTCTATATTTTGCTTGGCATGGCAAATATTGTATTTCTAATATACGATATTGCGCTTACAAAATTAATCAAAGCATATTTAATTGTTTGGCAGCCACAGGTGCATAAGTTATTTAAATGTTAGTCTACTGATTTCTTATGTCAAAATTAGCGTTTATAAATTGAAGCATAGACTTATCCCTACAAAGAAGCCTGAAAAAAGATTTGACAGTTGTTGTATCATTCTTTAGGCTGTCTTTAGAAAGTTAATAATAAATAGATGCGAACGAAAATCTTCATTCTGTATTGCAAACGTATAAAATATGTAATATGCTCTGCCAACTGTGCAGAGCATATTACTTTTATTCATAAAACGATGTTTATGTTCTCTTCTATCGCCGTTCATTTTATACACAGAATATATTTCACAATACTTACTGTGTAATATTTTGAACTACATACTGCATACAGTAACCTTTCTATTTTATTCAGGCTCATTTTAAATGTCCTCCTTTTACTATTTGAGGAAAATTGGCTGACTTCAGTTTCATTTATATCAAAAGGAGTTTTTACATCTTCCTTACCACATCACTTAAGCTTGGTTAAGTCACACATATTGAACTGAAGCAGTAAAAACAAAAAGCCCTTTGACGTTGGATAACTAAGATTTACGTCAGGGGGCTTTTACAATGTCTGGAAAAAGGAAGAAAACAGTATCCAGAAGAGTTCAAAAAAAGATAAGGGGCAGTTCTCGCAAACGCCACTTCACTTAAAACTTAATATTTCTTGCTCTGAGGCTTTTTATGCTGTATATAATCTGAACTGTTCATATTTTCATGGCTTTTCTTATAGAAAAACAGACCGCTAAAACAGCGGCCTGTTTAGATGCAGATTAAAAAAACTTTTTTGAATAGAATGGAAATGATTAAGCAAAGGCTTTTTCAATGGCCTTTACTGTTGCATCAACGCTCGATTTTTCTACAAGTATTCCGATTACGGTTTCAGATGTTGTAATAATCCGTATATCAGTTCCAACAGAAGCAGCGGCATCAAAAACAGTTGCTGCAACCCCAAATTGATCACGCATAAATTCACCGCAAACAGAAATTTTGCAGTTACCATTGCTAACACTGATTTTTAGTTCAGGGTTAGCTTTGCGAAATTTGTTGGATGTTTCCAGAAGCTTATAAAAATCTTCATCCTGTACTGTGCAGGAAATACTGGCTTCATCACCACGCGGGGGAGTCTGAGATATCATATCAACGTTGATTTCCGCATCCGCGATTGCCCTGAAAATACCGGAAATAAAATTGATATTTGCCGGAGCGTTTTCAAAGGTTATTAGTGTAACATCTTCTGTAACAAATACCCCTTTTAATTTATTCATTTCCAGACCTCCATATGTTATTTTTGTGCTGCAAGCACGAGATCTTTCATATTATAAAGCCCTGGTTCCTTACCACAAAGGAAAAGCGCCGCGTTAATTGAACCTTCAGCGAAAATATCTTTGGATTGTGCTGTGTGTCGCAGGCTGATTACTTCATCTCTACCCGCAAAAATAATTTCATGGTCGCCAACAATTGTGCCTCCGCGCACGGAATGAATGCCGATTTCATTTTTCTCTCGCTTTTTACGCTGTGAGTGTCGATCGTACATATATCGTGCCGGTTCTTCTAATACGCTGGAAATAGAATCTGCGAGCATAAGCGCTGTACCGCTGGGAGCATCAATTTTTTGATTGTGGTGCTGTTCTATAATTTCAATATCAAACGATTTGCCAAGTACAGCTGCCGCGTTTTTTGCAAGTTCACACAAAAGGTTTACACCAATAGACATATTTGCTGAAAAAAATACTGG
The DNA here is from genome assembly GCA_934546985.1 of uncultured Eubacteriales bacterium. GTDB lineage: Bacteria > Bacillota > Clostridia > Oscillospirales > Acutalibacteraceae > CAKTEE01. Next base: position 65,411 of record CAKTEE010000002.1, on the reverse strand, counting down.
AATATTTTTTGACGCCTGATGAACTGCATGAATCATTTCTTCATTCAAACCAGTGGTTGAAATCACAGAGGGAATATTGTTTTTTACTGCGTAATCTAACAGGGGATAAAGTGCAGACGGATGAGAAAAATCAATAATCGCATCTGCTTTTCCCTCAAATTCATCAGGAGATGTGTATACGGGATAAACATCATAAGATTTATGGTTAATGTCAAATCCAGCAATAATAGAACAATCGCTGCGTTCATTTACGCATTGGGTTATAACACGACCCATGTGACCATTACAGCCGTTTAAAATTAAATTTTTCATTTTCTTTTTTACACGTCCTTGCTGCCCATACTTAAATGAAACCGCGGCGGTTTAATGAAGCTTTTAATTTATTAAGGGAAACAGCGTCCATTTCAGCCAGAGGCATCCGGCACGGACCAACCTGATATCCCATTAAATTCATCGCCGCTTTGACCGGGATAGGATTAACGTCAATAAACAGATTATTAATCAAATCGAGATATTCCAGCTGCAATTTTGCACTGGCTTTAAAATCGCCTTGAAAAGCGTATGCGCAAATATCATGAGTTACTTTAGGACAGATATTGGAAAGCACGGAAATAACGCCTTTTGCACCCAGAGCGAGGAATGGGGTAATCTGGTCGTCGTTTCCGGAATAAATATCAAGGTTATCTCCGCAAAGGGCAATTACCTGTGCAAGTTCAGAAATATTGCCAGATGCTTCTTTGGCGCCGACAATCATCGGATGTTTGGAAAGCTCCAAAAAGGTTTCCGGCTTTATATTGACACCTGTACGGCCAGGAATATTATATAAAATAATAGGTGTTTCCAACCGGTCGGCAAGATATGTGAAATGTTTGATTAAACCTTGCTGGGAAGTTTTATTGTAATAAGGGGTAACAAGCAAAAGTCCGTCAACACCAATTGCTTCTGCTTCTTTGGAAAGTTCCAAAGCATATGCGGTGTCATTGCTGCCGGTTCCGGCTACTACCGGAATCCTGCCGTTGACACGTTCTACGCAAAAGCGGATAGCTTCTACATGCTCTTCATGGGTTAGTGTTGAAGATTCTCCTGTTGTGCCGGTTACGATAATCGCATCCGTACTGTTTGCAATCTGGTCATCGATTAACTGTCCAAAAACCTCATAGTTAATACTGCCGTCATCATACATCGGCGTTACAATTGCGACGCCTGCACCGGTAAAAATTGTTTTTTTCATGGAATATCATTCCTCTCAGTTACTCATTCATCCATATAGCCTTCAGCACAAAGCAGTTCGGCGAGAAGGACAGCTCCGCCTGCTGCACCGCGCAGTGTATTATGTGACATACACACAAATTTATAATCATACTGGGTATCTTCACGCAAACGGCCGATAGAAATTGCCATGCCGTTTTCAAGGTTTCTGTGCAGTTTAATCTGCGGCATATTATCTTCCGTAAAATAATGCAGGAATTTTTTCGGTGCGCTTGGCAGGTTTAATTCCTGTGCACGGCCGCTGAATTTATTCCAAATTTCAAGGATCTCTTCTTTTGACGGCTTTTTCTCAAAATCTACAAAAACAGCGGCGGAATGTCCGTCAGAAACAGGTACGCGGATACACTGTGCAGTAAATGCAGGGGATTTAGCTGGAATAATTGCACCGTTATCAATACTGCCCCAGATTTTCAGCGGTTCCTGTTCGGATTTTTCTTCTTCACCACCAATGTATGGAATTACGTTGTCAACCATTTCCGGCCATGTTTCAAAGGTTTTACCGGCACCGGAAATTGCCTGATAAGTACAAACTAAAACTTTTTTTACGCCAAACTGCTTGTGCAGCGGGTATAGTGCGGGAACATAGCTTTGCAGGGAGCAGTTGGATTTTACTGCAATAAATCCACGTTTGGTTCCAAGACGGTCTCTCTGATCCGGTATAATTTTAATATGCTGTGCATTTAATTCCGGAATAATCATCGGTACGTCAGGCGTAAACCTGTGCGCGCTGTTATTGGAAACTACCGGGCATTCTGCTTTGGCATAAGCTTCTTCCAATGCGCGTATCTCATCTTTTTTCATATCAACAGCACAGAATACAAAGTCAACGTCATTTGCAATGCTTTTAATGTCTGCAACTGCATCGCGGACAATCATGTTCTCCATGTTTGCCGGTACAGGGGTGCTCATTGCCCAACGGTTTCCGAGCGCTTCTTTGTATGTTTTTCCGGCAGAACGGGGGCTTGCGGCCAAAACAGCGACGTCAAACCATGGATGATTTTCCAGCAGTGAAGCAAAACGCTGGCCTACCATACCTGTGCATCCGATAATACCTACTTTATAAGTTTTCATCACTACAACTCCATCTCCCTTACTGGAAAGGGCTAAAATATAAATTTAAAAAGCGGTTGTAAACCAAGCGGTATTGCAATATAATAGTAACGTTGCGCGGATAGACTTTTTTCCTTTTATTTTGCATAGTACAATAATAAACTATGTTGGAAAAACGAATTTTGTTCCCAAATTTTCCAAAAAAAGCAATCCTCCGTGTTAAGCGTGATGTATTGAAACTATTTTGAGTAAATACCTATTTGCAATCTATTTTTCCGCAGGTTTAATTGTCATAATAATATCATTGTTGCGTAAATAAGTCAAATAATTTGGTTATTAAAGATATAGGAAACAGGAGAATTTTATTATGAAAAAAAGCGATTTTTGGTATGATTTGCCTGAGAATCTGATTGCTCAGCATCCCGTGGAACCGAGAAACACATCAAGACTGATGGTGCTTGACAAACATAACGGCAATATTGTACATAAACATTTTTATGATATATCAGAACTATTAAAGCCGGGAGACTGCTTGATTCTGAACGATACCCGTGTCCTGCCTGCACGTTTGTACGGAGTGAAAGATGATACGGGTGCAGTTGTAGAATTTTTATTGCTGAACCAAAAAGCACAGGATATATGGGAAGTCATTACCGGACCGGGAAAAAAAGCGCGGACCGGAGCAAGATTTACTTTTGGTGATGGTGTTCTTCGAGCAGAAATAATTGAGGTTCTGGAAAACGGCAACCGTCTTGCCCGTTTTATTTATGACGGAAATTTTTTCAATATTCTTGAATCGGTTGGTCAAATGCCTCTGCCCCATTATATTACAGCAAAGTTGGAGGATAAAGAACGGTATCAGACCGTTTATGCCAAAGAACCAGGATCTGCCGCCGCACCTACCGCAGGGCTTCATTTCACCAAAGAGATGCTTTCCGAGTTGCAGCAAATGGGAATTCAAATTGGCTATTTGACCCTTCATGTAGGGCTTGGAACATTCCGCCCGGTGAAAGCAGAAAATATAGAAGAACATCATATGCATTCAGAGCATTATCATTTACCTGCGCTTACAGCAAAGATGATAAATGAAACAAAAGCCGCAGGCGGACGAGTTATTGCAGTTGGTACTACAAGCTGCCGTACTCTTGAATCAGTTGCGGCGTATGAAGGGGAAATCAAAGAAGCAGAAGGATGGACAAATATTTTTATTTATCCGGGTTATGAGTTTAAATGTATTGATGGGTTAATTACCAATTTTCATTTGCCGGAAAGTACGTTAATTATGCTGGTCAGCGCTTTGGCGGGTCGGGAAAACGTCATGAATGCCTACCGTATAGCGGTAGAAGAAAAATATAGATTTTACAGTTTGGGCGACTGTATGGTTATATTGTAGTAATACAGAATTTTACTGTTGACCGAAGAAACAAAATGGGTGATTGACATTTTTTTAGGCGGGATATAATTTTAACATGTAAGGCGGTACGTTTGGCTTTTGTGGCGTACCGCTCATTTACTGATATTGGCGGAATACTGGAAATATTGAGGTTGAATATGAAAAAGACGATTGAAATAATCAAAACACAGGGGAAAGCAAGACGGGGAATATTTCATACTGTACACGGCACAGTTCAAACGCCTGCTTTTATGAATGTAGCAACCTGCGGCGCCATTAAAGGTGGGATTTCTGCGGTTGACCTGAAAACAGAAGAACACTGCCAAGTAATGCTTTGCAACACCTATCATCTGCATTTACGCCCCGGAGATCAACTTGTTAAAGAAATGGGAGGACTGCACAGGTTTACGGGTTGGAACGGTCCTATTTTAACTGACAGCGGCGGCTTTCAGGTTTTTTCTCTTTCCGGTCTGCGTAAAATTCAGGAGGAAGGCGTTACTTTTGCATCGCATATTGATGGAAAACGGATTTTTATGGGTCCTGAGGAGAGTATGCAGATACAGTCAAATTTAGGTTCTACGATTGCCATGGCATTTGATGAATGTGTCGAAAACCCATCTTCCTATGATTATGCAAAGCAGTCTTGCGAACGTACCACCCGATGGCTTATGCGCTGCCAAAAAGAAATGGCACGGCTGAATGCACAGCCGGATACGATTAATCCGCATCAGATGCTTTTCGGCATTAATCAGGGTTGTACTTTTGACGATTTACGTGTCAAACATATGCAGGATATTGTTCAGCTGGATTTGGACGGGTATGCCATTGGAGGGCTTGCGGTTGGGGAGCCGGCACAGGATATGTACCGTGTTATTACAGCAGTCACGCCCCATATGCCTGTGGACAAGCCGCGTTATTTAATGGGGGTTGGTACGCCGGGCAATATTATAGAAGCTGTCAGCCGCGGTGTTGATTTGTTTGACTGCGTTATGCCCAGCCGGAATGCGCGCCATGGACATTTATTTACTTGGAATGGTATCATTAATTTAAATAATGCAAAATACCAAACAGATATGGAACCGGCAGATACACAGTGCGGTTGTTATGCCTGCCGCCACTATTCCCGGGCCTATATCAGGCATTTGCTTAAAAGCAAGGAAATATTGGGCGGGCGGCTAGCCGTTATGCATAATCTGTATTTTTATAATACCTTAATGGAAAAAATACGTGAAGCAATCGAATCAGATACTTTTGATGAGTTTCGGGAAAAATATGCAGTGCTTTTGGATACACGGATTTAAAACTATCTATTGCAAGTTTTTCCGTTACCATGTATAATCATAATATTATCTTTGGAGGTGCAGAACGAATGAGCCAGTTTATTTTGTTGGAAACAGCTACGGCAGGTGCCGCTCAAAACAGTGGCGCCGGTGCTTACGGCATTGTGCAGATTGCCATGTTGGTAGGGATGTTTGCCCTGTTGTATTTTTTTATTCTTCGTCCGCAGAAAAAACGTCAGAAACAGGAAGAAAAAATGCGCAATGAGATTCAGGTGGGCGATACAATCATCACCATCGGTGGCATTGTAGGTAAAGTGGTTACTATTAAAGAAGACAGCATCATCATTGAAACCGGTGTCGACAGGTGCCGTATGCAGCTGAAAAAATGGTCGATTCAAATGAATACCACAGAGCATGAAGATGCGGCGTAACTTATGAATATTATCAGTTTCCCCTTAATATACTTTGAATAAAGTATATTGGGGGGATTTATTTTGAAAGAACGTTGCAGTTGTAATAACAGCCAGCACGCAGGTTTTAGTTGGTCTCCGTTTGCAAAAGGGATTCTAACCGGCGGAATTACAGGCCTTTTGTGCTGCGTTGCCTTTAGTGCTCTTTTTGCATTTGTTTTATTGAAATATGATGCTCAGCCTGCTATGGTTAACGGTTTTTCCATTGTGGTTTCAGTATTGTCATCTATTGCGGCAGGCTTTACAGCGGCGAAAATCCTGCGCAAAAACGGATTGCTGGTGGGTCTTATTAGTGCAGTTTTATTATTGTTGATATTAACTGCTATTGGTATGTGTACATGCGGCGTCCAGTTGAATGCGGGATTTGTAATTAAACTGGCAGCAATGTGCACGGGAGGAATTTTGGGCGGAATTATTGGTGTAAATCTTAGAAAGCCGTTGAAATAAAAAAAATGCTGTGGTATAATAAAAAGCACGGAATATAAGATGATTGGGGGATGCACTTTTATGAAACATATCAAGACTTTGAATAAAGCGAACCTGAAGCAGAGCGCGGCAAAAGGCGGCTGCGGCGAATGCCAGGCTTCCTGTCAGTCTGCCTGCAAAACTTCTTGCACAGTGGCAAATCAGCAGTGTGAGAAATAAGCGGATACTTACGCGTAAAAATATAAGGGACAGTATGCTGTCCCTTATATTTTTATGTGAATTTAAAATCAAAGGGAAAAGAATATTATGATACATAAATTTCAATTAAACGGCTATAACCTTGTGTTGGATGTAAACAGCGGTGCGGTGCATGTTTTTGATGATTTATCATATGAAATGCTTGATTATTTAAAACCGCCTATGGCTATTGAATGTCCTTCAAATATTTTAAAGGTGTTTGGTGAAAAATATAGCGAAGAAACTGTACGAGCTGTGTACAGTGAAATTTTAGAGCTTTATAATATGGAACAGTTGTTTTCCGCGGATGACTACGAACAGTTTGCAGACCGCATGGTTGCAGCACCGGTAAAAGCAATGTGCCTGCATATTGCTCATGACTGCAACCTGCGCTGTAATTACTGTTTTGCCGCTCAAGGTGATTTTGGCGGTGAACGTAAACTTATGCCTTTGGAAATTGGTAAAAAAGCCATTGATTTTCTGATTCAAAATTCTCAGGGGCGTCGTAATCTGGAGTTAGATTTCTTCGGCGGGGAACCCTTGATGAATTTTGACGTTGTAAAGGCAATCGTTGCTTATGCACGCGAGCAAGAGAAAATTTATAATAAGAATTTTCGGTTTACAATAACGACAAACGGACTTCTTTTAAGTGATGATAAAATTGACTTTATCAATCAAGAAATGTCCAATGTCGTGCTGTCTATTGACGGACGCAAAGAAATTAATGACCAATTGCGTGTGCGTGTGGATGGAAGCGGCAGTTATGATTCTATTCTCCCCAAATATCAACGTTTGGTAGAAAAACGCGGCAGGGATCAATATTACGTTCGCGGGACTTTTACAAAATATAATCTAGATTTTGCACAAGATGTCGAGCATATGTATGCATGCGGTTTTGACCAGATTTCCATTGAACCCTGCGTAAGCGACAGTGAAGTGCCGTATGCATTGACGGAAAATGATTTACCGGCTGTTTATGCGGAATACGAACGCCTTGCAGACAATGTTATTAAACACAAACGTGCGGGCGATACATTTAATTTCTTCCATTTTAAGTTGGATTTAGATCAGGGTCCATGTGCTATTAAACGTTTGCGCGGATGCGGATGCGGCAATGAATATGTAGCAATAACGCCGGAAGGTGATATCTACCCCTGCCATCAATTTGTTGGAATGGAAGAATGGAAAATGGGAAATCTTTTGGACGGCACTTTTGATTTAAATATGAAAGAGCGTTTTGCCAGAGCAAATATTTATTCAAAAGAGGAATGTAAAAACTGTTGGGCCAAGTTTTATTGCAGCGGCGGCTGCAACGCAAATAATCAGCAGTATGGCGGCGATATTTTAAAACCGTTTTCCCTTGCGTGCGATATGGAAAAGAAACGGCTGGAATGCGCTATTATGATTAAAGCCGCGCTGGCTGATGGAGGACAATCGATTTGATACTTTTTTGTAATAATATTTGAATTTTCTTTGTATTCTCTTGCGAAAAAACGAAAAAAGTATTATATTTAAAGTACTTACATTTTTTATTCCTTTTTTATGTCTGGTTATAAAGCCCGTCTTTTCAGCATACTTTTTGTTATAATGAAGTATGACAGGGAGGAAGCTTTATGAAAAGGACAAACCACAGTCGTCGTGACAGGAAAAAGTTATTAAATATGCTTGCTGCCAACTGGCAACAGTTGCTTTTTATGTTTTTGTTTATTTTAGGCATGGCTTGGGGATGTACTGCCGTTAAAGATAGTTCTGGTACGCTCAACAGTATTTTTCAAAGTATTTTAACGGGTTTTACTGCCAGCCGGATAGAGCATTCATTTTTTGCAACTTTATTTAACTCGTTTATACCTTCTCTGGCAATAGTACTGGTAATATTTCTTGCAGGATTAAGTCCGGCAGGGGTGCCAGTCGTTGGCGCTGTTCCAGTTTTTCGCGGCTTTGGGCTGGGTATTATATCCGGTTATCTTTATCAGACACAGGGACTAAAGGGAATTGCCTATTGTTTGCTGACAATTTATCCCCATTCGATCCTTTCAGTAACCGCATTGATATTGTGTTCCCTTGAGGCATGGCGAATGTCGTTTCATTTTATTTCTTTATTCCGCGCAGATTACGGGCAGATTAATTTTTCTTCAGAGCTGAAGCTTTATACTGCTCGTTTTTCTGTGTTTTTGGGAATTATTATGTTTTCTTGCATTATGGACGCATTTTTAAGCAAGGTTTTTTCAGGCTTTTTTGTATTTTAGTCAAAGGGGGACAGATATGGATACCTTTTTTATTGAATATGGCGTTTATCTGTCCGAAGAGAGAAAAGTCTCAGGTAATACTCTCCAGTCTTATTTGCGTGATGTTCGGCAGTTCTTTGAATATATAAAAGAAAAGAAACCTATTTCTAAATTATGTGATATTGACAATGCCTATATCAATGGGTATCTGTTTTTTTTAGAGGCAGGCGGGCGGTCTGCGGCAACCTGTAAACGTATTATTTCATCATTAAAATGTTATTTCGCATTTCTTGTGCAAAATAATCATACAAAAACAAACCCGGTTTTAGAAATCCATGCGGCAGTACCTGAGAAAAAACTTCCTGAAATTCTTACAAATGATGAAGTGGAGCGTTTGCTTGATCAACCGGATTCTTCTACTATTAAAGGATGCCGGGATAAAGCTATTTTGGAATTGTTGTACGCTACAGGGATTAAAGTATCAGAGGTTGTGGCAGTAAATACAGACGATATTGATTTGGAAAACGGCATTTTGAGATGCAGAAGCGGAAAAAAAGAGCGTTTGATTCCGCTGTATCCTAAAGTAATTACTGCATTGGCAAATTATACTGATTTATATATTGGCGATGTAGAACAGGATGAGTTAGGAATTCCACTTTTCGTTAATATGAATACGAAACGGCTGACTCGTCAGGGCATATGGAAAATTATTAAATATTATGCGGACAGCGCGGGGATTTGCAAGGATATTACACCTCAGACACTTCGCCACTCTTTTGCAACTCATTTAATGAAAAATGGTGCAAAATTGAAGGATGTACAGCAAATGCTGGGTCATTCGGATATTTCTTCAACACAGATTTATCTGCGCCTTGCAGATGACCATTTCCGTGAAGTTTGTCTAAATTGTCATCCACGCGCGAGGCAGGAAAATTAAATAAGGTGGAATGTAAATGGCGGGTTTTTGGGGCCTGTTTGACTATACAAAACCAGGCAAAGGCGTTAAAAAAACGCAGGGGGCGGAGAAATCTTCCTTGTTTTTATATTTTGAAATTTTAGGAAGAAAATTTTGGGATTTGATTAAATTAAATCTTATTTTTATGCTGTTCTCTCTTCCTGTGATAACAATTGGTCCGGCACTTGCTGCACGCAGTTATATTTTGCGGGAGTTTGTAAAAGAAAAGCCGGTGTTTTTATGGTCGGATTTTAAGGACAAGTTTTTGGAGAATTTTAAACAGGCATTGCCGGTGGGATTACTTCAGCTTTTTACTACAGTTCTTTTTGCACTGAATATATATTATTTAACAATGCAATTGGATTTGAATGAAATCATCCGGCTGTTCTTTATAGGGTTGACGGGTGCGGTATTCCTGCTATTCTCTTATGTTTATTATTATGTATACACACTCCTTGTTACTTTTGAGCTTTCTTATACAAATATCTATCGCAATAGCCTAATATTTGCATTTCAAGGATTTTTGCGAAATACATTAGTCGGTATTTTAAAGATTGCTTTGTTGACTTTTCTTGGCTTTTTGTTATACTTTTCATTTGCGATTCATCCGCTTTTCTTTTTCTTTCTGGTTTTAATTGTTTTCTTTTTCTCATTTGCATTGGACGGTTATACGGAAATGTTTATAACCTATCCGCTAATTTCTAAATTTTTAAAAACAGAAGAGGAAACTGAAGAAATAGAAAGTATTTTTCAGGATCATTTATAATTTTATAGTTTATAGACGCTTTGTTGTATGTTTTGTCAAAATACAACAAAGCGTCTTTTTGAATTTTGTATGAATTTTCGCTGTTTCCCTTTACAACCGAAACAGAAAGTTTTATTATGAACTTATTATTACAGAAAGCAGGCGATGTAAATGAGTGACAGAAAACAATATGATATTACCGCAATAGGCGAGAGTTTAATTGATTTTGTCAGTTTAAAATCAAACAGGCCGGATAAGATTTTACTGGAGGGAAACCCCGGCGGTGCGCCTGCAAACGTGTTGGCCTGTGCATCTCGATTGGGGTTAAAAACAGCATTCATTAGTAAACTGGGCAGGGACGCTTTTGGGCAGTTTTTGATGACAGAATTACAGAATGCAGGGATAGATACCCATGCAGTTGTTTCTTCTGCGGAATACCCCACTACTATCGCTGTTGTTACATTAGATGAAACAGGAAACCGTAGTTTTGATTTTTATAGGAATCAAACTTCGGATGTTATGCTGACACCCTCTGAAATTGATTATTCAGTAATAAAACAGAGCCGGATTCTTCATTTTGGCTCTGTATCTATGACAACAGAACCTTCCAGAAGTGCAACGTTAGCAGCTGTAAAGTACGCCAAAGAAAATGGCCTGTTAATATCCTATGACCCGAATTTGCGTGAACTTCTGTGGAAAAATAAGGAAGAAGCACGTGATATTATATTAAAAGGAATTGGATTTTCTGATTTTGTTAAGGTGTCTGAGGAGGAATTAAGGTTCTTATCCGAAGAGAATGGGATTTCCGCAGGGCTGGAAAAACTTTATTGCGCCTATGATTTGAAACTTTTAGCCGTCACCTTAGGACCAAATGGCTGTATTTGTAAATGCAAGGCAGGTGTATTTCAATCTTCTGCTTTTAATGTAGAGTGTATCGATACTACAGGGGCAGGAGATGCTTTCTGGGGGGCGGCCTTATATACAATCGTGCGCGGAGAAAAAGATTTGGAGGAATTCACTTCAGACGAAATGCAATATCTTTTAGCTTTTGCCAATGCTTCCGGTTCCTTGACCACCATGCGGAAAGGTGCAATTCCTGCACTGCCTTGTTTGGATAAAATTCTTGATTGTTTAGCGCATGTACCGCGCTGCAAATAATAAGGAGATGATTTTATGAAACGCTCTGAAATTAATACGATTATAAAAAAAGCAGAGGCTTTTATAAAAGAATATCAGTTCGCACTTCCGCCGTTTGCTGAATGGTCACCGGAAGACTGGCAGGGTAAAGGGCATGAATACGATGAAATTCGGGATAATATGCTTGGCTGGGATATTACGGATTACGGACTTGGCCGTTTTCATGAGGTGGGATTGGTTCTGATAACCATTCGCAATGGAAATCAGAACGATAAGAAATATGAAAAAACTTATGCGGAAAAGCTTTTGGTCAGTCAGGAAAATCAGATTTGTCCTATGCATTTTCATTGGTCGAAAATGGAAGATATTATTAACCGCGGCGGAGGAAATATGATGATGAAGTTGTATAATTCTACGCCTCACGGTGAATTAGCAAATACCAATGTTACTGTTTATTCAGATGGACGGACATACACGGTTCCAGCGGGCACAGTTTTGCGCCTTACGCCTGGGGAAAGCGTTACTCTGCATAAAGGAATCTACCATGCATTTTGGGCGGAAGAAGGACATGGACCTGTTTTAATCGGTGAAGTATCTCAGTGCAATGATGACAATACAGATAACCGTTTTTATGAACCAATGGGTCGTTTTCCAAAAATTGAAGAGGACGAGCCTGCATACCGATTATTATGCAATGAATATCCGCCAGCAAAAGAGTAAATTCGGAGGACTTTATGAAAATATTAATTTTTTCAGATTCAGAATTTGAGAATGATTTATGTTTGCCTGCAGCTAAACAAGTAGTTTCGTTAGAAGATGCTGATTTTTGCAGTGCAGAGGAATTAAAAGATAAATTATTTAAGGATTATGATGTATTTATCCATCCTTATGGCGGATTTTTTCCAAAAGAAGCTTTTCCAGCCCTAATTTCCTTCCTGAAAAAGGGAAATGGTTTTTTATGTTTTAACGGCACCCCTGTACGATTTCCATGTTATCAGTCACCCACAGGCTGGAAAAAAGAACGGGAACAATTATCTTATTTACGCAAAATGAATATTCACAGTGTTTTAGCGGTAGATTGTACAGATATAGTTTCCAATAAGATAAGTGATTGTTTTTCGATTTTCCCAGAAGATATTTCCTTTTTAGAGCATCATACACCATGCGAAAATCTTGTAATGACCCCTACAAAAAATGCATATGTTGAGAGGGAATGGGGGTCTGTTGGTTCAATGGATACCCGCATAATTCCATTAATCAAAGGTAGAAACAGAGAAGGGGAACATAGAAGTTCACCGGTTGTTTTATTGGAACATCGAGCAGGAGATTATTCAGGCGGGCGTTGGATATTTATAACGCAAAAAGTAATGCATCCATTTTCCCTGCAAAAATTATGTTCTTTTATATCGGCAGGGACAAGAGAACTGTTAGTAAAACCCTCTATGGCGATGTATTTTAATGGCGAGGTTCCATGTGTCACAATTAGTGCTCAGAATATGAGAAAACCTTGCGACTGGGCAGTGGACGTGTGCGTTACAACACATACGGGACAAGAGATATGGAAACAGCAGATTTTATTCTCGGCAGATTCTTATCTTTCAGGGAAAGAACTTGTCATATCCGAACTTAGAGAAAACGGTGTATATTTTGTCCGTTCTGTCTTTTCTTCTTCGGACGGCGAAACGCAGGTTATAAAACAGGGATTTATTTATGATAATATTCTTAAAACTGAACCTTATGTACCATTTTTGCCAACTCAGGATTATTTTACAAAAGATGGGAACATAACACCAGTGATTGGTATGACTTATATGGCGGGAGATGTTAGCCGGGCATTCCTTCACATTCCCAATATTAGCGTTTGGTTAAACGATATGGCAAATATGAAAAAGGCGGGAATCAATTGGCTGCGTACCGGCGTCTGGTGTAATTGGCGTACCTATATGTTGGATGACGGGCATATGGATGAGTTTATCTTACGCAGTATTCAGGCGTTTATGGAATGCGCATATTCTTTGGGACTGCATGTTACCTTTACATTTTTTACATTTGTTCCGGAACCATGGGAAGGCTCTCATCCTTATCTTGATCGGCGCAGTGTAGAAGCGCAGAAAAGATTTATTTCTTTGATTGTTAGCCGTTGCAGGAATTACCCAAATGTTGACTGGGATTTGATTAACGAGCCATATGTTCAGGATCATCCGACTCAGACAAAAAAAACATGGGATAAGTTAGAGCAATCAGAGTACTGCGCCTATTTGGAGGAAAAATACCAAGGGGATATCCGCAAGTATACAGAGAATACGAGACAGGACAGTGCCACCGTTTCCTCTTTTGACAAGATAAAAGTGCCTGTTTGTGACAATATCAATTTTACGGTTAATGATATTGCAGGCGCAAAAAATGGTTTGGTTTGGCGGGAATATCTGGAATTTAATTACGCAGTTTTTATAAACTGGATGCATGAGCTGCAAACGCTGATTAAATCTTATGCACCACATCAAATGGTCACAGTAGGGCAGGATGAGGCAATGCATTATCAGCGTCCGGTGCCTTTAAATTTCGGCGGAGACCTTGACTATAACTGTCAGCATACATGGTGGTTAAATGACCATTTGGTTTGGGATACAGTTTTCGCAAAATTCAGTGAAAAACCTTTGATGGTACAGGAAACCGGCATTATGTACGCTGAACAGCCCAATAGTCTGCCAAGACGTACAGAAAAACAATTATACCAGTTACTCCAGAAGAAATATGCTTATGCATTTGGAACAAAATGTGCAGGCGTTATCCAATGGATATGGAACAGCAACTATTTTATGAATAATGCAAATGAATCTAATATTGGCGCCCTTCGCTGTGATGGGAGTTACAAAAAAGAAGTAGATGTCAGCAAAAATTTTGCTTCATTTTTTGCTAAAGTAAAAAATGATATGGGAACCTGTATACATGAAAAAATAGCCGTAGTTTTTCCATTTTCCAATGACCGCAGTAACCGAAATTTTGCACAAAAGGCAACTATGAATGCGTGTACAGCTTTGGCATACTACCTGAATGCAGGCTTTGAAGCGGTGAGCGAGTATGCTTTAGATTTCATAGAAAAGAATCATTATCAAATGGTTATTGTTCCAAGTCCCCACAGCTTTTCTAATGATGCTTTTAAAAAGCTTATTTCGATTGCAGAAAAAAAAGAAATTATAATTCTGTTTACCGGGCCTACAGCATTAGACGAGGATTATTCAGTTACATCTCGTACTGCAAAATATATGCAGGAATGTTCGTTAAGCAATCTTTCCCGTTGGACAAAATTTTCACTTTTAGACAAAGAATATTCTTTGTTTTTTGGTGATGACGAACAAACACGTGCAATGAAAGAAAGTTATCATGGACAATTCTCGCAGATCATTTCCTGCGGAAAAGGAAAAATTTATTTTATTGGCGTTCCAATCGAACTGTCTTTGGAAATTAATAAAATTGCAGAAATTTATGCGCAAATTATAAAAACAGAAAAAATTGCTTTGCCGTTTACCGCAAAAAAAAGTACGGAAGGGATTTTTATCAGCCGCATTCAGTGGGAAACCGGTGCATGTCTTTATACAGCAGTAAATGAAAATGACAGTGCAGAGCATGTCGCAATTAGCGATCAATTATTTCAAAAATCTTTTAAAATTTCTCTTGCTCCTAATGATATTCAATTATTTGTCGTGAATGCAAAGGGAGAGAAAACAGCTGAATTATGACAGGAAAGAATATAAAAAAGTTTGAAAAAACGACTAAATGAGGATCATTCTGGAGAATAATTACGAAAAAAACTCCCTCTAAACCCGTTTATAGGGAGCAATCAGCAAATTTCTCGTAGATAGTTTAGCTTTTTCTGAACTCCACGGCACAGCCAGGGGTTTTCAATTACAACAAAAAATACCCTCAGCAAAATGAAGTGAACTCCAAAAGTTGAACACTTTTGGAGTTGCATATCACGAAGCTGGGGGTATTTTTTAATCTGTTTTTATACAGACCCAAAATTTTAAATTTAATTTATTCTTCCTGTTTTTCTTTAAATACATCGAAATCTTCATTTGCATTTTCTTCAACGATATTTGGGGAGATAGAAGTATCATTGAATTCTTCATTTTCATTTAGAATTTGCGGAATAACAGGATTGACAGCGGCAGCAAACTTCTTAACACGCTTTTTATAAAGAAAGGCAAATGTCACAAACAACAGCAAAGAAATACAGGAAATCAGGATTCCTAAAGATAGCCCTTGTGCTCTAAATTTGAGTTCAATAGTATGTTTTCCCGCTGTAATTTTAAAACCGCACAATGCATCGCCAATAGAAACCATTTCAGCTTCTTGACCGTCTACCAAACACGTCCATCCCTTATCATAAGGAATAGAAGTGTATAATATACCGTCCTGAGCTACATCAATATCGCCGTTCAAATGTGTTTCTGTATAATCGGTTATATTTAATCCACCTTGAGCTAACTGCTGATATGCGGCTTTTAAATCTTCCTGATTGTTTCCATAAGCATAAATTTCAAAGTTACCTGAATTATTATCTTTCACATTCAAGGTCACTTCAATAGTTTCACTGGGTTTATGACACCCCATATCTATAATATATGCTTCTGATACTTCTACTGTTTTATTGATACGGCTGGATTTAATATTAACGGAACTAATATCTGATGATTTTACATAAAGATATGTTCTCTGCTCTGCTGACGGATTAAGATACACTGTAATACTTACATTTTGATTTGTGTCACTAACTGTAAAATGATGCGATCCCATAGAGTTAGATAAATTAGATAAATTACAATTAATTCCTTGCATATTGTTGATTACCATTTCCTCTAAAGGAAAAAGATTATCATTATTTATAGCTTTTTGAATAAAATCATTTTGAACTTTAAACGGATTTGAAGAAAGAATATCCCAATCTTCAATAGAATTGTTAACAGCAAAGCCTATCGGCAAACAATAATTATTTTCATATACATAGTATTGCCCGCTTGCAAATTTTAGTGTATATAAATCCGGATCATTAATCAATTCCTTACTTAAAAGATACTTTAAATTAAACATGGAATTATAAACCGGAGTTTGCGGACGGTAGCGGTAACTATTAATTCTGTTAGTATCCATACCAAGCTGATCAGAAAGATAAGAAACTTTTTCATACGCCATCGAAGAAAATGTGCTAATACCGTTATAACCGTACCATGCGGGGTCGTTATGTGTACGGCTATCTGAAACTTCCAGCCGATAAAAACTTGGATCGTCGCTGCCGATTTTGTCAAGAATTGCTGATACCACCGGTTTATCCGAAGCATAATTCGTTTTAGGCTGGTCTATATCATATAAATCCGGTGTGGCAATAGAAAGTTCAAGACAAACAGCAATAAGTAAAATGCCGGCAAATGTTTTTTTATCCAGTTTATCACTTTTATAGATCATTAAAAGCAATGCATACACAATAACAAATATGACACTGATAATGATGGTAATCTGCGTTACATTTTTGGATCCAAGTTTTTCAACAAGCATAATAAATGCGAATACACCTATAATGGACATACCAATTTGTTTTTTATTGAACTCAGAAAGATGTGTGATAGCTTTATATGCCATTGTAAGCAGTATAAAGGAATAAACGAAAGAAAAACGATAAGGTAAATCATTTGGGAAATGCATGCCGTGCCAGATATAATTGAGCATATTGAAATTAAAGCTGATATAAATAATTCCCAGTAAGGCAAGATTACACAATTTTTCCTTTTTAGAAATAGATTTTGAGAAGATGTAAAGGGGAATAAGGATTAAAACAATAATTCCGCAATATACGTTAGGCATAACGTCGTCGCCGCTGCTTCGTATTGTGGGAGTTATTGCGGCAAGATGATTTGCCAAAAAATCAAAAAAGCTAAAATATACTTTAAAATCTTTTGGGAAAACTCCTCCAGTTGCAGAAGAGGACTGTAATGCAAAATAAGTGGGGAGCAGTGAAAACGCACTTAACCCTGCCGCAAGTACGGAAGACAGACCGAATATGACGCCTCTGTTGATAAAGGTTTTGCCGACACCTTTTATTTCTGTAGAATAAGAAGAAAAGAAATAAGCAATAAAATATAAAACGGAGACAATACACAGCATCATCGCGATATAATAATTGGCAAACATCATTATAGTCATGGAAACCGTATATAGCATCCATTTTCGTTCTTTAATGATGAATTGTATACCAAGAATAATAAGCGGCAGAAGCATCATACCATCCAGCCACATTACGTTCCAATAGTATGCAAGAAAATAGCCGCACATGGAATATAAAACAGAAAATGCAACTGCAAAGAAATCCTGTTGTCCATACGATTTTTTAATAAAATAGCAGAAAAAAGCGCTGGAAAGCGCCGATTTCATCAAAATGAAAAAAGAAATGGCTTCTGTAATATTTGCTTCGCCAAAAAACAGAATCAGAAAAGAAAGAGGACTGGAAAGATAATTATAAAAGTTACCTAAAAAAGATCCGCCTAATCCTGTATACCATGAATAGATCATGCTTTTTCCTTCTGCAAGGCGGGTATAAAGTTCAGAAAACAAAGGTCCATATTGATGATATAAGTCCATCCGCAGGATGGTGATATCACCAAAAGGAGCCATTTTATAAACAAAAAAGATAAAAAGCATGATAACTGCGGAAATACCAAACGCTAATAGAATATATAAATTTGAAATGAGCAGTTTTTTTACTCTGCCGTTGTGCCGAATAGAATTTATAGGCTGAACCACCGTATTATTTTCATTCTCCATTAAATTAAACCTCCGGTTTATCTTTTTTGTCTTTGAATACAAAAATTTTGCTGATAAAGTAATTCATAATAACAATAACAATTTGTCCTATTACTTTAGCTATCATATAATCTATTCTTAGGACCATTACAGTTAAATTCATCCATACAAGTTCAAATAAATAAGAAAAAAGTCTGCCACCAAAAAAGGCGCCTCCTTCTTTGAAAAGAATTTTTACACTCATATTTTTGCTGTTAAAAACGAAAAGTTTATTAGTAATAAATGCAAATAAAACTGCAACGACCCATGCAATGGCAATTGAAACATTGGTAGCAATTGCTTCACTTGTAAATTTGGAAAAGAATGCAAGCGTCACATAAGAAACAATCAAATTAATAACTGTCGTAAGTACACCAAAAAAAATATAACTGACGGTTTCTTTATTTACTAATTTTTTACATGCTGCATTCATCTTTGGCCGTTTAAAAAATTTATCGATTAGCCTGTCCATAAAGGAGAACAATTTATCTATCATTTATTGTTTTCTCCTTTCACTGTTCGATTATGCCCCTCTATTTTTTGTTTTTTTAGAGTGTTATGCTTCGCGATATATATCGGCCTTTTTTTTACTTCTGTATATAGTCTTGCAACATATTCCCCGAGTACGCCGCTGGATAAAATCATAATTCCACCCAAGAATAGAAGCAAAACAATTGTAGTAGCATATCCAGGCACAGTAATACCTGTTATGAGTGTTTGCAGTATTACAACAATCAAATAAATAAAAGAAGATAATGAAATAACTGTGCCAACTACAGAGGCAAACCGCAAGGGAACCGTGGTGAAAGAAGTGATACCGTCAATTGCATATTTTAACAGACTCCAGAATGACCATTTACTTTCGCCCGCAATACGTTCCACATTTTCAAATTCAATCCATTGGGTATCAAATCCAACCCAAACAAAAATACCTTTGGAAAAACGCTGAACTTCTGATAATTCTAGAATAGCATCGACCATCTGGCGCGACATAACGCGGAAATCTACCGCACCATCGACAATTTCAATTTCACTCATTTTATTAATTAACTTATAAAACAGACGGGAAAACATACTGCGTATTTTAGGCTCACCTGCACGGGTAACACGCCGCGCTGCACAACAATCGTGCCCTTTTTCAATTTCTTCCATCATTTGCACAATCATTTGGGGAGGATGCTGAAGATCGGCATCTATAATACAGACATAATCGCCGGAAGAATTCTGCAAACCGGCGTACATTGCCGCTTCTTTGCCAAAATTTCTTGAGAAAGAAATACAGCCGACATCAGGATCTTTTTCTGCAAGTTCGCACATGATTTGATAGGTATTATCTTTACTTCCATCATCTACAAAAATATATCGAAATGTATATGACGGCAGAAGCTTTGCTACACGTTCAGCTTCAGCATAAAACATGCGTAAAGATTCTCCTTCATTATAACAAGGAACAACCAAATCGATTGTTTTCATAAAAAGTCACCTCGTATTTTTTTACATTTAATAATTATTTTACCACATACCATTTTTTCTTTCAATTCATTCTTTTGTAAAATAAGTATATTTCCAAAAATCTATACAGTTTGCAAAAAAAGCAAAATTACAGGAGACAGTTCTATTTGCGGACAAGTGGCCATAGAATTTATCATCGGAGGATGATATGAATGTTTAAAGATGAAATGACAGAAAAATTTAATGAAGCTGTTGAATATTTAAGCGCAGGTTTGAGGTATCGCCTATTACAGGTTCCGGATGAAATAAAAAGAGAGGTACAGGAAGTACGAATCCGGGCCTCAAAACCATTAACCTTGATTTGCCACAGTGGTGTCCTTTTTGTAACCCAAAGCGGAAGAACCACTTATTTGTATAATGAGGGGCTTCATATGGTAGAAAAAGGCGAAGTCGAAGAAAGCTTCCGCGTAATTTGCGGATATTCCATTCATTCCCATAAAGACGAGATTATTAATGGATATATTACTCTTCCAGGCGGACACAGGGCAGGCTTATGCGGTACCGCTGCCGTAGAAAATAATAAAATCATTGGTGTTAGAAACATATCGTCTATTAATTTAAGAATCGCGCGACAAATAAAGGGGATTTCAGATCAGATTTTAAATACGTTTTTTTCACATGGGGAATGGGACAGCCTTTTAATCGCCGGACCACCGTCATCCGGTAAAACTACTGTTTTACGTGATCTTACTGCTCAGCTTGCAAGCGGACAATTGGGAAAATATATGAAAACAACAATTATTGACGAGCGCGGAGAATTAGCGGCAGTTTACAGCGGGCAGGCGCAAAATGACGTTGGAGTAAACTGCGATATTTTAGACGGATACCCAAAAGCAAGTGGAATTATGATTGCCCTGCGTACGTTATCTCCAGATATTATTGTGTGTGACGAATTGGGCGATGAAAGTGATATACGTGCCATCGAAGCAGGCGTTAATGCAGGTGTAAAATTTTTGGCTACAATACATGCCGGCTGTAAAGAGGAATTGATACGCAGAACACAGATTCAGCGATTATTGCAAACCGGTGCGTTTTCTCAAGTACTCTTATTGAAAGGAAAGGAAAATCCCGGCGAAATGAAAGAGATTTATGATGTAGGTGAATTACTGCATGAAATATATGGGGTTAATCATGATTATAGCCGCAGGTTTATTGGTCGGAAGATACTGCTCTGCCCAGCTCACGAACAGAGTACGGCAATTGGAACAAGTTCTGCTTATGCTGCAATTGATTGAAAATGAAATCCGCTACTGTGCCCTTCCGGTTCGGGAACTATTAAAAAAAATAGACAACAGAATAGAGCTTGCTGATTTAACTTTTGTTTCAGATTGCAGAGAAAACTATACAATTAACAGCGATTTTGCACGGATATGGCGTGAATCCGTGAGGAAATCAAATGTTTATCTCAATGCAGAAGATAAAAATTTACTTTGTTCTTTTGGGGATGCCTTAGGTACTACAGATATTTCCGGACAGATTAACATCTGCCGTTTGCATGCAAAGCTGTTTGAAGACCGCTTGGAACAAGCAAAACAAACAAGGGAAAAACAGGGGAAAATGTATACGAATATGGGGGCGCTGACAGGAGTGTTTTTGGCGGTTATCCTGTTTTAGCTTAACGGAGGGGAAATAAAATGGACGTGGATTTAATTTTCAAAATAGCGGCAATTGGAATTATTGTAGCAGTGTTAAACCAGCTTTTAATTCGGTCTGGGAGGGAAGAACAGGCGGTAATGACTACTCTTGCAGGGCTTATCGTTGTTTTGATGATGGTAATTCCTGCCATTAGTGATTTATTTGAAACTGTGAAATCAATTTTCGGTTTATAAAAGGACAGAGTTATGATTCAAATTATTGCTGCCGCTATTGTCAGTGTAGTTATTGTTATGCTTGTTAAGCAGTATAAACCGGAATATGCAGTGGTTTTAGAAGTTGCTGCCGGTGTTGTTATTTTCTTTATGATTTTAAAAGATATACCGCAAGTTATTTCCGGCATAGAATTTCTAACGGCTTCCGCTGGTTATAATCGGGAATATGCTGAAATTTTAATGAAAGCACTCGGCATATGCATTTTAACGCAGTTGGGTTCAGATACCTGCCGGGATGCCGGGGAAGGCGCGCTTGCAACTAAAGTAGAGCTCGCCGGCAAGGTCACAGTAATTGCTCTTTCTATGCCGCTGTTTCAGGCGGTTTCTAAAATCATCACTTCAATTATCGGGGGATGAGGATGTTGAAAATAAAGAAAATAATTTTTGTATTCTGCGCGCTTTGTTTTATGTTTTCATCTTTTGTCTCAGCGGGAAACGCAGAAGAATACTCTGAGTATAACTGCGAAAACGAACAATACGCAGAGTATTATCAAGAACAGCTAAATGCGAGCGGAGCAGATCAACTTATGTCTGCATTAGACGATGAAACAATAAATTTATTGGAACAATTGGGCATCAATGAAATTGATTTCGAACATTTGCTGAACATTTCCCCTCAAAGTCTGTTAGATCTTTTTCTAAAAATTATTACCGGTAAAATGCAAAATCCGCTGAAAATGTTTGCCTCGGTTTTGAGTGTTATCATACTTTGCGCAATGATGGAATGTTTTAAAGTTTCATTTAGTGAAAAGTCATTGGGAGGATTATTTTCTCTTGTGTCAACTGTATTAATCGGGCTTATTATTGTTATCCCAATGATGGAATGTATCTCTCATGTCTGCTCGGCTATTACACTCAGTTCTAATTTTATGCTTATTTTTGTTCCAGTTATCACCGTGCTTTTAGCCGCCAGCGGAAAACCAGTAACTGCATCGGGCCTTAATTTAATTATTTTTACAGCGGCAGAGCTTATTTCACGTTTTTCTTCCAGTCTTTTGATTCCGTTGCTTTGTATTTATCTGGCCTTTAGTATTGTTGGTGTATTGTCTCCTGATATCAACCTTTCCGGTCTTTCAGATATAATAAAAAAATCCGTTAATTTTATCCTCGGTTTTTTTTCAACTGTTTTCGTTTCAATGGTATCGCTCCAAGAGATTTTAGGGCAATCGGCAGATACTGTAGCAACTCGTACAACAAAGTTTCTTTTAGGCAACTTTGTCCCGGTAGTGGGAGGAGCAATTGGAGATACCATAACAACAGTGCAAAGCTGTGTGGGATTAACTAAAAATACAGTTGGGGCTTTTGGTTTAATTGCAGCAGTGCTGATATACATACCGGTGATTGCAGAATTGATTGTATGGATTTTATGTGTGCAGGCATGCTCAGCCGCCGCCGCTTTATTTGGACTGAAAACAGCAGGAGATCTGTTAAAGGCTATTTATTATACCTTAAGCCTTTTGCTCTCAATTCTTCTTTTCTGTGCGGTTCTTTTGATTATTTCAACTGGAATTATGGTTATGCTTGGAGGGAACGGAAGTTAATGGACACAATAAAACAATGGGCAGTCTGCCTTTGTTCAGCAGTTTTGGCGGCAGGAATTATTATGATGCTTGCACCGGAAGGCGGAACAAAAAAGATTTTAAAAACAGTGGTTTCCATTTTTGTTCTTTGCTGTATTATTGCTCCTGCCGCCAACCTTTCAGGGATTCATTTTTCCGTTTCTGATAAGCCTCAGGAAGCCGCGCAAGTCAATGCAGATTCTTTACAGGCGGCAGTAAACCAACAGATTTTGACTGCAAGCGAGGAAAACATCAAAAAAATAACAATTGATGCTCTTATAGCAGGAGGGATAAATCCAAAAACTGTTTTTGTAAATATGGATATTGCCGAAGATAACAGCATAATTATAAATCAATTGGACATTGTTTTGGACAACGCACAAAATCAACAGGAGGCAGAACATATTATAAACAAAACAATGGGGCTTGAGTGCCGGATATCGGTACAGGAAAGCGAGGAGGCGGAAAATGAAGGATTCGTTAAATCTGAATCAAATGAGTGAAAAAATAACTGCATTATTTAAAGGTGATAAAAAAATTAAACTTATTGTATTGGCAGGAATATTAGGAATTCTTTTTATTTTTCTTTCAGGGGGAAAAACAGAAAATGTGCAAAAAAAGTCCAATGAAACTGTGTCATCTTCTTTTTCAGCGGAAGAATTGTCTGTTCAGATGGAGAAAAAGCTTACAGCATTGGTTGGAGGTATCAGCGGTGTAGGACATTGTAACGTGATGATAACCTATGAAAATGGGATTGAATATGTATACGCTAATGAATCAAAATCCACTTCAGATGTTATGGATGAAGGGGAAGGAGGAAAAAAACAGGAAAAAAATTCTCAAGAAAACAGTTTAGTTATTATTGACACAGGTAATGGAAAGGAGGCGCTCAGAGTAAAGGAAATACAGCCAAAGGTAAGAGGAGTTGTTGTGGTGTGTGATGGCGCCGACAATATCAGTGTACGTCAAAGGGTAGTTGACGCTGTAACAACGGCTTTGGATATTTCATCAGCAAAAGTGTATGTCGCAAAAGCAATTGAGAATAAATGATATTTTAGGAGGATGATACTTATGGGTATGATTTTAAAGAAAAGGCAGATTGTAGTTTCAACGCTGGTTCTTGCATTAGGGGTTGCTGTATTTATGAATTGGTATTTTGCAGGTTCCGGCGCACAGTTAAAAGCTACCGGTGTGTTGGACGCATCTAAAAATTTAGGAGATGCCCAGTACGTAAATTCTACTACATTAGTTTCAGAAGAGACAACAGCTGCAAATAATGCAGCGGTAGAAAACACCCAAAACAGCAATAATTCTTCTGATTATTTCGCACAGGTACGATTGAACCGTCAAGTTGCACGCGACAAGGCGCTTGAAATTTTAAAAGACATTATTGCAAGTACCGATGCCACTGAAAATGCAAAAGCAGATGCCGTTTCCGGTGCGGCAGTAATTGCCAACAATGTGAAATTAGAAAACGATATTGAAAGTGTGGTAATTGCTAAAGGATTTGCCGATTGTGTTGCTGTAATAGAGGATGGTCATGTTCAGGTCATTGTAAAAAGCGAAAAACTGCTCGACAGTCAAATTCTGCAAATTAAAGAAATTGTTTTAAAACAGACAAAAGTAAATGTAGAAAACATATCAATAATTGAAGCAAAATAGTTGTGTCTTAAAAACTTTATGGTATAATAAGGAGGTAAAGGAGGCATCAAAACATGAGTGAAATAAATAAAGAAAACATCGGCGGATTGATTATTTCAGAGGATGTTATCGCTGAAATTGCAAAAAATGCATCTAAAGATATTGAAGGGTTGGCCGGCTTTGCCACCCGTCCGGCAGATATTGCCGGTGTATTTAAAAAAAATTCTTCCAGCAAATCAATTAAAGTTATAAATCATGATAATGAAATGATTTTGGATATGTATGTTGTTTTAAAAAGCGGTGTAAAAATCCCGGTGGTATGCGAAAAAATACAGCGCAACGTAAAAGAGGCGGTTCAGAATATGACTGGCCGCATTGTTAATAAAGTGAATATTTATGTGGCAGGAATTGAATTTTTGAAAGAAGAAAATTCAGAGCCACAAGTTTAAAATCAGCTTAGCCCTCCGCTCATGGTTGTGGAGGGTTGATTTTTATTTTTAAAATGAACCTGAATATTTTAAAATACGGAGGAACTTAAAATGGCAAAAACCACCAGACGTGAAGCAAGAGAACAGGCATTTGCGTTGATTTTTGAACAATCTTTTCATCCTGAAATTTCTGTTGAGACAATTATTGAATCCGCTAAGGAGGCGCGAATTGCAGATATTTCTGAGTTTGCAGAAAAACTGGCAAATGGGGTTGCGAACCGGTTAGAGCAGGTTGATGAAAAAATTGAAAAATATGCAATCGGATGGCGCAAAAGCAGAATTTCAAAGGTAGCTTTAGCCATTTTAAGGTTAGCCGTTTATGAAATACGTTATGAGCAGGGGATTCCTGTCAGCGTTTCTATTAATGAAGCTGTTGAACTTGCAAAAAAATTTGCAGGGGAAGAAGACGCGTCTTTTATTAACGGCGTGCTCGGCAGTGTAGCTTCTGAAGAAAGGGAAGAGCCATGTACTGTCTCGGAATAGATACCAGTAATTATACAACGTCGGCTGCGGTGATGGATATGGTTGATGAGACTATTATCCATCAAAAAAAACTGCTTCCTGTGCCTAAAGGATCAAAAGGTCTGCGTCAAAGCGAGGCGCTATTTCACCATACAATTCAACTGCCAGAAGTAATAGAAAATCTTTTATGTGATTTTAGCGATGAAATATATGCTATCGGCGTATCAGATAAACCTAGAGATGAAGAAGGCTCTTATATGCCCTGCTTTCTGGCAGGGATGTCTGTAGCACGCTGCAGTGCGGCATTACTGCATGTGCCGCTTTATACGTTTTCACATCAAGCGGGACATATTGCGGCTGCGCTTTTTTCCGCAGACAGGATGGATTTATTGTCAGAACCATTTATTGCTTTTCACGTTTCCGGCGGGACAACGGAGGCGCTTTTGGTAACGCCGGACGAGAAAAATATCTTATCAACAAATATTATAGCAAATTCTTTAGATTTGAAAGCAGGACAGGTTATTGACCGCGTAGGTGTTATGCTGGGATTGGATTTTCCTGCCGGTGCACAATTAGATCTTCTTTCTCAAAATTGCAGGATACCGTTTAAAATAAAACCATCCATAAAAGGGACGGATTGCTGTCTGTCCGGAATTGAAAACCAATGTTCTGATATGCTGCAAAAAGGCAGTACCACAGAAGAAATTGCTGCCTATTGTATAGACTCTATTTTGTTTGCATTAGATGGCATGGTTCAGGCAGTATTGGCTGAATACGGAAAACTGCCTTTGGTATTTGCAGGCGGCGTTATGTCAAACAGCAGAATCCGTAACTATATGGCTCAAAAATATCATGCTTTTTTTGCACAACCGGAGTTCTCCTCTGATAATGCAGCTGGAATTGCCGTACTGACAAGCCTAATGGAGGCAAAACAATGAGTTTTACAAACGTATTGACTGTAACGCAGGTAAATACATATCTAAAAGCTGTTCTGGAGGAAAATCCAGTTTTGCGTTCCCTGTATATCAGCGGTGAAATATCAAATTTTACCAATCATTACAGAACAGGACATTTGTACTTTACGCTGAAAGATGAAGGCGCCTTGATTAAATGCGTTATGTTTAAATCCAGTGCCGCACGTTTACGTTTTTTACCTGAAAATGGTATGCGAGTGATTGTTCATGGCAGGATATCGGTTTATGAACGGGATGGGCAGTATCAGCTTTATGCAGATGGAATACAGCCGGATGGTACCGGTACCTTATATCTGGCATATGAACAGTTAAAACGAAAGCTGGAAGAACGCGGATGGTTTGATGAATCTGCTAAAAAAACGATTCCCCGTTATCCTGCCCGGATTGGTGTTGTTACATCTCCTACCGGAGCGGCTGTACAAGATATTTTTAATATTTTAGGGCGCAGATACCCGCTCGCAGATATTGTTTTTTGTCCGGTTCAAGTGCAGGGAGAAAATGCACGTTCAGAAATTACAGACGCGCTTTATCGGCTGAATCAATTGAGTGCCTGTGATGTTATTATTTTAGGACGCGGCGGCGGCTCTATTGAAGATTTATGGGCTTTTAATGAAGAAGATGTTGCGAAAGCTGTTTTTGAGTCAAAAATCCCTGTAATTTCCGCTGTGGGACATGAAACAGACTTTACAATTTGCGATTTCGTATCAGATCTTCGCGCACCAACTCCTTCAGCTGCAGCAGAAATCGCGGTTCCTGATGCAAAAGAACAAATAGCCATGATTTATGCACTGCAAATTAGAATGAATCGTATAATTCAAGCCAGAATTGATACAGAACGGGCAAAGCTTCAGGAATTTTCTGTACGCAGAGTAATGCGTAGTCCATTGTCTCTTTTAGATCAACGCAGGATTATGCTGGATTATTTAATAAATACAAGCATCACGGCAATCACAAATATTTTCAAAGAGAAACAAACGCAATTTCGTTTGCTCTGCAGTAAATTAAATATGCTCAGCCCTTTACAGGTGCTTTCGCGCGGCTATGCAATCGCAATGCAGGATGACAGCGTTTTGAAAAGCATCAATGATGTAAAAGATAAAAGCCTGTTAAGCGTCCGCTTAACAGACGGCATGTTAGATTGCATGGTCAAAAGGAAAAGGAAATTGGATGGTGATGGGAAAAATGAAGAAGCAGACATATGAAAATGCTGTTACCAAGTTGGAGGAAATTGTATTAAAATTGGAAGATGGAAAACTTCCATTAGATGATGCACTAAAATTGTTTGAAGAGGGTACAAAACTATCTCGGTTTTGCAATGAATGTTTAAATAAAGCGGAACAAAAAATTATTACGTTATCCGAATTGGATTTGTCAGAATCTGAGGAGGTCGGAGAATGAGTTTAATTGAGGAATATTTGCCGATCATTGAAAAGGGATTGACTGAATATTTGCCGTCTGAAGATTGTGCGCAAGGTTCTGTTTGCACTGCAATGAAATACGCGCTTTTAGATGGCGGTAAGCGTATCCGTCCTATATTGGTTTTGGAATTTTGCCGTGTCTGCGGCGGTAATGTTCAATCTGCTCTGCCTTTTGCCTGTGCCGTTGAAATGATACATTCATATTCTCTAATACATGACGATTTACCCTGCATGGATAATGATGATCTGCGCAGAGGAAAACCATCCTGCCATAAACAGTTTGGCGAAGCTGTTGCTTTGCTTGCAGGAGATGCATTATTAACTTTGGCATTTGAGACAATGCTGAATCAAAATACAAACACGAAATTATCAGCACAAAATTGTCTAAATGCTGCCGCTGTCTTGGCAAAGCAGGCAGGTTCTATGGGCATGATAGGCGGACAAGTTATTGATTTAGACTGTGAGGGGAAAAATGTTCCAATACAAGTGCTGCAAAAAATGGATGATTTAAAAACAGGCGCATTAATATCAGCGGCATGTCAAATGGGCTGTATTTTAGCTGGAGCTAATGAAAAAATGATACAGGCCGCAGACAGATATGCAAAAAATATCGGGCTTGCCTTTCAGATTATGGATGACATCCTCGATATTACAAGTACATCTGAAAATTTAGGGAAACCAATTGGAAGCGATGCGGAAAATAAAAAATCCACTTATGTTTCCCTACTTGGTTTGGAATCTGCACAAGCTTTAGTATATCAATTAACAGAGCAAGCATTAGCTGAACTTGAAATTTTTGGAGAGGAAAATCAAAAGCTTCGTGAACTCACAATATTCCTGTCAAAACGAACAAAATAAAACATTTTTACAGGTTTCATGAATAATTATACATTGAGTATTTCACCAACCTGTGTTATAATAATTTAAAATTTGACAGGAGATCCTATGGAATGAATAATTTAAAAATTCTGAACCATATAAATTCTCCTGATGACCTAAAAAGAATGGATATTCAGGAACTAAATGAACTCTGCGCTGAAATACGCAGTGTTTTAATTGAAACAGTATCCAATACCGGCGGGCACTTGGCCTCTAATTTAGGCGTGGTTGAACTTACAGTGGCAATGCACGCAGTGTTTGATTCCCCAAAAGATCAATTCGTTTGGGATGTAGGTCATCAGGTTTATACACATAAATTGTTGACAGGAAGACTGGAAGCTTTTTCTACACTGCGGACAGAAAATGGCCTTTCCGGATTTTCGCGCCCAAGTGAAAGCCCTCACGATATTTTTTACAGCGGACACAGCAGTACGTCTATTGCCGCTGCGGAAGGGCTTGCAAAAGCTAAAACATTACAGCACGACAATTATTCTGTACTTGCAGTAATTGGCGACGGCGCTTTAACAGGCGGACTTGCCTATGAAGCTCTGAATAATGCCGGACGTTCAAAGGATAGATTAATCATTGTTCTAAACGATAATAAAATGTCCATTTCTAAAAATGTAGGTTCCATGGCACGGTATCTTGCCAAAATGCGTTTAAAACCCGGATATTTTAGGCTGAAAGCCAAAGTGGAACGATTCCTAAAGCATATCCCCGGAATAGGAAAATCTTTAAGCAATGGTCTGTTTCGTTCCAAAACCCGTATTAAAAATTTAATGTATCATAGTACACTATTTGAGGATATGGGTATTCATTATATGGGACCAGTAGATGGGCATGATATAAAACAATTAAAAGAAGCATTAGAAGGCGCCAGAGAAATGGAGCGTCCTGTTATTTTACATGTAATTACCACAAAGGGGAAAGGTTACAGCTATGCCGAAGAGCGTCCCCGAGAGTTTCATGGTATTTCACAATTTGATGTTGAAACTGGTGACCCACTCCATTCCGCTGAGTGTTATTCGGATAAATTTGGTGAATACTTATGTAAATTTGCCGGTGATGATGATAAAGTATGTGCCATAACTGCCGCTATGACGTTAGGCACAGGATTATCAGATTTTAGCAAACTTTATAGACAGCGCTTTTTTGATGTTGGTATTGCTGAAGAATATGCAATTACCTTTGCTTCAGGGTTGGCACGTAATGGTATGCGTCCTGTATTTGCAGTTTATTCTACTTTTTTACAAAGGTGTTATGACCAACTAATTCATGATGCAGCATTACAAAAAGCCAATATAGTGCTGGCAATTGACCGTGCTGGATTTGTTGGTGAAGATGGTGAAACTCATCAGGGGATTTTTGATGTTGCATTTTTAAACAGTATACCGGAAATTCGTGTTTATTCACCTTCAAGTTTTCTGGAATTACAAAGTAACCTTTGTGATGCACTTTATAAAGATGAGGGAGTAACAGCAGTCCGTTATCCGCGGGGTATCCAGCGTAAACTTCCGGAGGATTATTCTTATGATTATCGGCCATTTACCATATATGGAAATAAAGAATCAAAAACAGCAATCATAACTTATGGAAGGATTTTTGCCTGTGCGGCAAATGCATGTTGTTGTTTGAAGGAAAAAGGCATATCAATTAAAGTCATTAAATTAAATTTAATTAAGCCAATTTCTGAATATGCCATCATGGAAGCGTTTAAATGTGATAAGCTTTTCTTTTTTGAAGAGGGTATTCGGTCAGGCGGTGTAGGGGAACGTTTTTCTGCCTTACTTGCAGAAAAGGGTTATCAGGGCAGTTATCTTAATACCGCTGTAAATGATTGCTTTATTCGTCAAGCCTCTGTTGGTCGGCAGCTTAGTCTGCATCGGTTGGATGAGCAGGCAATGCTTGAAATTGTTAGCGGAGGTGCTTAATTTGTCTGAAAAAAAGAGATTAGATGTGGCATTATTTGAACTTGGTCTTGTTCCGAGCAGGGAGCGGGCACGCGCAGTTATTATGGCAGGTCAGGTTTATGTGAACAACCAGAAGGCCGACAAGGCAGGAACCAGTATTAAAAATGATGATAAAATTGAAGTAAGGGGAAATGCCTTACCATATGTTAGCCGCGGCGGCTTAAAGCTGGAAAAAGCAATGAACTACTTTCCCATCTCATTAGATGGATGTATTGCAATGGATATAGGGGCATCCACAGGCGGTTTTACTGATTGTATGCTACAAAACGGCTGTATTAAAGTGTATTCTATTGACGTTGGCTATGGACAACTGGCATGGAAATTAAGAACGGATTCCAGAGTTATTAATATGGAGCGAACAAATTTCCGCTATGTAACACAAGAACAGATTCCTGACAGCATTGATTTTGCCAGTGTTGATGTATCATTTATATCTCTGAAAATAATTTTGCCGGTATTATACGCTTTATTGGCGCCGGAAGGCACGGCTGTTTGTTTGATAAAACCTCAATTTGAAGCAGGTCGAGATAAAATTGGGAAAAAAGGAGTCGTACGTGATCTGAATGTGCATCTTGAAGTAATCGAAAAGGTGTTATCCTTTACAAAAGAAAATCATTTTTTTGTATATGGATTGACATTTTCTCCTGTAAAGGGACCGGAAGGTAATATCGAATATTTAATGTATATAGGTAAAAAAGAGCGGACGGGTTATCCTGAAATAAATATTTCCTCAGTCGTAGAGGAATCCCATCGAATATTGAATGGCGGTGGAACAAAAATTGAAAATTGCAATCATACCTAATCTTACTAAAACACATGCCCATGAAGTAACGTTGAAAATATGTGAAGAACTAAAGAAATATACTTCTGAAATTTTATTTTCTTTAGATTTAATAGACTTTTTTCCCACTATAAACGGTACGTCTTTTTATCCGTATGAGGATTTAATAAAGATATGTGACGTTATTATAACAATAGGCGGGGATGGAACGATTATTCATACTGCCAAAAGCGCGGCAAACTATCAAAAACCTGTGTTGGGAGTCAACGCCGGACGATTGGGATTTATGGCAGGTTTGGAGAAAAATGAATTGCAGGACATAGAACGGCTGATTCATGGAAATTATAAAATCGACCATAGAATGATGCTTGACATTTCTTTGATAAAAGGAAATAAGTCTATTAAAAAAACGTGTTGCTTAAACGACGCTGTAATTTCCCGAGGTTCATTATCTACCATTGTTGATATCAAAGTCTCATGCGACGGCTCAAATGTAAATGAATATTTATCTGATGGAATTATCGTTTCAACGCCTACGGGTTCAACTGCTTATTCACTATCAGCCGGCGGACCTGTTGTTGACCCTCAGATAGAAACGATACTTTTGACGCCTATTTGTCCTCATTCACTCTTTAACCGTACCATTATGTTTCGACCGGAAGTTGCGCTGGAAATTTCCACACACAGCTCAAATGTTTACCTTACTGTCGATGGAGAAGAGGGTATTTTATTAGATGAAGATTGCCGTGTTTTGATTAAAAAATCCCAAAAATACGCGGATTTGATTCGTATAAAGCACGAAGATTTTTATGATATTTTAAATCGAAAACTGTCAGATAAAAGATAATCGCGACAGAGTTTTCAGGGAGGATAATTGGAGATGAAGGCAAAACGTCATGCAAAGATTTTGGAATTTATTCAGCAAAACGAAATAGAGACACAGGACGAAATTCTCGAAAAATTAAAACGCTGTGGATTTGAAGTAACACAGGCAACCATTTCAAGAGATATTAAAGAACTTCGCCTTGTGAAAACTCTTTCTTCTACCGGAAAATATCGTTATACCAACGTGAAAAGCGATACCGGAGATTTATCTGCTAAATTCTATACGCTTTTTGTTAATTCCATAACCAATGTTGATTATGCCGGCAATACAGTTGTACTGCGTTGTTATGCAGGTATGGCACAGGCTGTTTGTGCTGCATTGGATGCTATGCAATGGGAAGGATTGGTTGGAACCCTTGCAGGAGATGACACGATTTTTGTTTTGCTGAGAACAGAATCCTATGCAGTTAAAATGGTGCAGAATTTAAAAAAAATGTTTCCGCAATAAGGATAAGGTGATAATATGCTGCAGCAACTGTACATAGAAAATATCGCTGTTATTGAAAAATGCAGAATTGACCTGTCTAATGGTTTAAACGTTCTTACGGGTGAGACCGGTGCAGGAAAATCTATTATTATAGATTCTTTAAATACAGTTCTCGGGGAACGGGTTTCCAGAGATATTGTTCGTACAGGTGCAGCGTTTGCCAGCGTGAGTGCACTTTTTGCAGAGTTGTCTGATAAAGTGATTAATCAGGCTGAGGAATTAGGTTTTGATTTGGGAGATGAAAAAAACTTATTATTCTATCGTAAAATTACTGCGGATGGCAAAAATACATGCCGCATCAATGGCAAACCGGCGACCGTTGCCATATTAAAAACTTTAGGGAAAAATTTAGTAAATATCCATGGGCAGCATGACAGTCAGGCTCTTTTACAGTCTGAAAAGCACTTGGGGTTTATTGATTTATTGTTGGAAGATAATAATATTCTGGAAAAATATCAGGCAATTTATCAGAAAATGTGTCAGTTCCAAAAGGAATTAAAAGAACTGCAAATGGATGATGCAGAAAAAGAACGCAGAATCGATTTGCTGAAATATCAAATAGATGAAATACAGCAGGCAGAAATTAGAGAAGGAGAAATGGAAGAACTTCTTCAACAGAAACATTTATTGGCAAATGGAGAAAAAATCATCCAGAAACTAAATGAAGCTTATCAGATACTTTACGGTCTTGAAGATTTCCCAGGGATTTGTGAACAGTTAAGTAATTGCTCTAATCTTTTATCGAATGCGGCACATTACGATATGAGTTTAGAAACGTTATCAAACGCAATTTCGGATACAGCGTATGACATACAAGAATATACCAATGAAATACGTGATAAAATCGATAATTTTGATTTTGATGAACAGGCTTTGGCTGATACTGAGGAGCGTTTAGATTTATTATATCGTTTACGCAAAAAATACGGTTATGAAGAAAAAGATATCCTTGCGTATTTGGATAATGCCGTAAAGGAGCTCGAAGAAATTACGATGTCAGAGGAACGCATCGTATATTTAGAACAAGAATATCTTAAATGTTATGATTGTGCACAAAAGTTGGCTGTACTTTTATCGGAGCAAAGACAAAGAGCTGCAAGACAGTTTTCTGAAAAAATTATGGAAGAACTTCATTATCTGGATATGCCTAAGGCTGTTTTCATAACACATATAAAACCTGTTAGTCTTTCTTGCAATGGTATTGATGGAATTGAATTTTTAATTTCAGTAAATCCGGGCGAAGCACCAAAGCCGTTGGCTAAAGTAGCTTCGGGCGGCGAACTTTCCCGTATTATGCTGGCAATCAAAAATGTTCTTGCTGACAAAGATGATGTTGGTACTTTGATATTTGATGAAATTGATACAGGCGTCAGCGGGCGTGCCGCGCAAAAAATCGGCTTAAAATTACGGCAGGCGGCCAAAAACAGGCAAATTATTTGCGTGACACATTCGGCTCAAATTGCTGTTCAGGCACATCAACATATGTTGATTGAAAAGAAAATCCAGGAACAACGTACATTTACTATTGTACGTACTTTAGATTTGGAAGGCCGCAAACAGGAGATAGCCAGAATCATGGGTGGGTTTGAAATTACGGATTTACAATTAAAAAGTGCAGAAGAAATGCTGAAAAATGCACAATCTTCTACTTGACAAATTTGTATGGCTTCGATATAATACATCCAATGGCTATGATAAGAAGAAGTAATAAAATATCTTCGGCAAAGAGAACTTCCGGTTGGTGAAAGGAAGTGTGAAGTATTTATGAAATACATCTTTGAGCCGCAGGCTGAACGGTAAACCAGTAGGCTGAGCCGTGTTGCAGACGTTATCCTGCAAGGGTATTTATTTATCCATTGAGGCCGCTTGTTATGCGGTAAATTGAGGTGGTACCACGGATTTTCCGTCCTCTGCTTGAGCAGAGGACTTTTTTTATTTTTTAAATCAGGAGGTAAATTATGAGTGTTTTTGAAGAATTAAAAGCCCGCGGTATGATAGCACAAATGACAAATGAAGAAAAAATTAAAGAAAAACTGGAAAAAGAAAAGATAAAATTTTATATTGGTTTTGACCCAACGGCCGATAGCCTGCATGTAGGTCACTTTGTTCAAATTATGGTTATGGCGCATATGCAAAGGGCCGGACATACTCCGATTGCTCTATTTGGCGGTGGAACAGGTATGGTCGGAGATCCATCAGGTAAAACCGATATGCGCAAAATGCTGACAAAGGAAGAAATTCAGCATAATATCGACTGTTTTCAGAAACAAATGTCCCGTCTGATTGATTTTTCTAATGGAAAAGCAATTATGGTTAATAATGGCGACTGGCTACTAAATTTAAATTATATTAATTTTATTCGTGAAATCGGCGTTCACTTTTCTGTGAATCGTATGCTTGCAGCAGAATGTTATAAACAGCGTCTGGAACGCGGACTTTCTTTTTTTGAATTGAACTATATGCTGATGCAAAGCTATGATTTTCTGGAATTAAACCGCAAGTATGATTGTGAACTGGAACTGGGCGGAGATGACCAATGGAGCAATATTATTGGCGGTGTTGAACTGATACGGCGTGCAGACCAGAAAGAAGCTTATGGCATGACCTTTACACTTTTACAAACAAGTGAAGGAAAAAAGATGGGAAAAACAGAAAAGGGGGCACTTTGGCTGGATCCTGAAAAAACAACTCCCTATGAATTTTATCAATACTGGCGCAATGTTAATGATGCAGATGTTATTAAATGCCTTAAACTTTTGACATTTTTGCCATTAGAACAAATTGCTGAATATGAATTATTAGAAGGCAGTGAATTAAATAAAGTAAAAGAAATTCTCGCATATGAAGTAACAAAACTTATCCATGGTGAGGAAGAAGCTTTAAAGGCGCAGGAAACTGCACGAGCACTCTTTTCTAAAGGTACAGATTCTGCAAATATGCCATCTACAAACCTGAATGAACAGGATTTTACCGATGGAACAGTAAGCATTATTGATTTGCTTGTAAAAACTTCGTTGGCACCGTCAAAAGGGGAAGCGCGCAGACTGATACAGCAAGGCGGTATCTCCGTTAATGATAAAAAAGTTACGGATATTAATGCAGGTGTTTCCATACAAGATATTGCTGATAGCGGTATTATTATAAAAAAAGGAAAAAAAGTTTTCCATAAAGTTACTCTGTAAATTGTATTTTTGAAAGGGCGTGGACTCTGAATCTTCAGAAAATCCACGCCCTTTCTTGTTTTATCCATATATTTTAGATATAATATAAAATAAACTGTGTTAGATGGGGTTGAAAATAATGGTGAAAAATAAAAACAGTATTGGCAGTCTGGCGTTATCCGTCTTTAAATTTGAACTTATGGGAAAATTTTTTGTAGCAGCAATTACTATTACTATATTAGGGATTGCTTCTGCTATTCATAAATCAGGCTTTTTTTTAAACCAGATATTCGTATGTTTGGTTTATTTTCCTTCTTTTTATGGAGTATTGTGGAAAGCGGGAAACAGTACATCTGACCCCAAGATTGATAGATGGAAAGGGTTAAAGGTTGGATTATTAGCATCTGTACCATATTTTTTAAGCACAGTTGTTTTAATTATTTTAAAAATTCTTCAATCTGAAGTTTCTGTTTTTTGGTATCGAATATTAAATATTCAATATTTGTCAATTTTAAATACCATTTTTTCAGCAGGAAACAACATTACCCAAATTACATGGTTCTCAATTCTCATTTGTATTGCACTGCAAATTGTTACCCCACTGGTTTCTCAGTTATCTTATACCATTGGCTGCCATCATTTTTCAATAAGCGAGCATATTATGTATAAAAACATCTCAAATCAGCGCAAATAGCACTTTGCTGTTATATCCGCCTCAAATCAAGCATATACCAATTTTGAGGTGGTTTTATTGAATAAGAAACAGTGGTTTTGCATGGGTGCACTAACGTTAGCTATTGTAGTTTTGATTTGCTTTATTTTTCAAAAATCGGAAGATGTTATTGTAAATAGTAAGGTTAAAGACAACACAAATACTTTACCAACCATTATCATTGATCCCGGTCATGGCGGGGTTGACGGTGGCGCGATTGGATGTGACGGAACAGTCGAAAAAGATATTAATTTATCTATCAGCCTCAAACTCGCCGATTTTTTGCGTTTTACCGGATTTCAGGTCATAATGACACGCAGCGAAGATATTTCTATCCATGATTCTGGTGCAACAAAAATTAAAGATATTAAAACTTCTGACCTACATAACCGCATGAAAATTATGCAGGAAACGCCGAATAACCTTTTCATCAGCGTCCATCAAAATAAATATTCAGAAGAAAAATATCATGGCGCGCAGGTTTTTTATTCACCCAATGATGAACAAAGCCCTTTGCTGGCAGAAGAAATCCAAAATTCTATTATTTCCAATATTCAAACGGATAATAAGCGGGAAATAAAGCCATCAACCAAATCTATTTATTTATTATATAAGGCGCAATCTACGGCAGTAATGGTAGAATGTGGTTTTTTATCTAATCAACAGGAAGTAAAAAAGCTAAAAGATACTTCCTATCAAAACCAATTGGCTTTTACAATTATGTGCGGTTTAGTTAATTATTTGCAGATTAATTAAAAAAGGATGTTTCAGATATGGCAGCAAAATTGAAAACAATCTATGTGTGTTCTTCCTGCGGATATGAGAGCCCAAAATGGAATGGGAGATGTTCCGGCTGCGGGGAATGGAATACAATGGAAGAACAAATAAAATCTACACTTCCGCAGAGCAATAGTTATCATAACGATATGCATCATGCATTGCGGGCAATTCCTCTCAGTGAAATTTCTGAAGAAACAGAACATCGCTATCATACGGGCATGCCTGAGCTGGATCGTGTGTTAGGAGGAGGTATTGTCAAGGGTTCCCTTGTATTGCTTGGCGGGGATCCGGGAATTGGTAAATCTACATTACTGTTGCAAATTTGTCAGTATATTGGAAATAGCCTGAAAATATTGTATGTATCCGGAGAAGAATCTCCTCATCAAATAAAAATGCGTGCAAAACGTTTGGGGGTTGTCACAGATAATCTTTCTCTTCTATCAGAAACAGATATTCAATTGATTAACGAATATATGAAATCCCAGCCTCCGGAACTGGTAATTATTGATTCTATTCAAACCATGAATTTTCCTGAATCTGCCTCTTCGCCAGGCAGTATTTCACAGGTCAGGGAATGTACGAACCTTTTAATGCGGACTGCAAAAAGTCTGAATATCCCGGTAATTATTGTCGGCCATGTTAATAAAGACGGAAATATCGCCGGACCGAAAGTCTTAGAACATGTAGTAGATGCAGTATTGTATTTTGAAGGAGATCGTAATCTATCCTACCGTATTTTACGTGCTGCTAAAAACCGGTTTGGTTCAACAAATGAAATCGGCGTATTTGAAATGCTAGACAATGGCTTACATCAGGTTGAGAATCCATCTATGATGCTTTTAGCAGGTCGACCGAAAAATACGTCAGGCAGCTGTGTTGCCTGTGTTATGGAAGGTTCGCGCCCAATACTTGCTGAAGTTCAGGGGCTTGTTACTCCAACAGGGTTTGGAACGCCGCGTCGTATGACTACTGGGTTTGATTATAATCGTTTGGCCATGCTGATTGCAGTGTTAGAAAAACGTGCAGGATATTTCTTATCAAATATGGATACATATATTAATGTAGTTGGCGGTTTGAAGCTGGATGAGCCGGCTGCCGATTTAACTGTCGCCTTGGCCTTAATATCCAGTTTAAAAGATATGGCAGTTCCTGAAAATATTATTGCATTTGGTGAAATCGGTTTAGGCGGAGAAATACGATCAGTAAATAACTGTGAACAACGTATTCAGGAAACTGCACGGATGGGTTTTCGAAAATGTATAATACCAAGACATAATTTTGCATCTATATCTAAAGCAATAAAAAGTAAAATAGAAGTAATCGGAGTTTGTAATATCCGTGAAGCATTTGCAGTGCTTATGGAATAATTTTATTTTTTTGATTTCTTTTTGTCTTTATGGTCTCTTTTTGAATAAAGTGCGGACAAGTATTTTTTTCAGTACAATTTACGGTTGACACGGAGTTTAAAGCGCAATAGCCGTCTTCCTGATAAATACAATTGGAGGAACAGGGTATTAAACTCACTGAAATCCTACCTCTTTCGCTGTTTATTGGTTTTATACTTATTATGCTTTATAAAAACCCAAATATACAAAAATTTTCTTCCGAAAAGGATTCATATTCCCTTACGCGTTTCTAATAATAAAGATATAACGCAAGAAGGGGTTAAACTACGGTATGAAAAAATTTTTAAGATTATTTTATATTACAGCGGCATTACTATTATGTGCATTTGCAATTCCGGAGATTTCAGAAGCAAATATACCGAACGTTACGATTGCAGTTGTACAAAAGGAGAGTATTAAAGAATCAATTGTCTGTAATGGAACAGTTCAGGAAACTGATAATGAGAATTTAAGCTATGACGTTCCTATTTTTCCATCTTCTGTAAAAGTAAAAAAAGGGGATGTAGTAAAAAAGGGAGATTTATTAATTTCAGTTGATAAAACACAATCAGCAGCAATCATGGCTTCTGCTGCGGGTATTAGCGGGAAGTTATCTAATATGAACATAGATGTATCTTCAGTACCCTCTGCCGTATATGCGCCTATCAGCGGCAGAATAACTTCAATGAATGTTCAGCAGGGGAAAATGGCATCTCCCTCCACAACTCTTATCACTATTGCCGGAAATGATAGTATGCAAGTTGTAGCGCAAGTAAGCGAAAATCAAATCAGTGCAATTGAAAAAGAGCAGCAAGTTTTAATTACAGGCGCAGGTTTTAAAGGACAGGAATATACAGGTACTGTAAAAGAGATTTCTTCAGATGCAAAACAAATTGTAAACGGAACAGCAATGCAAACTGTAGTAGATGTTATCATTACTATTGATAATGCAGATGATAAATTGAAATCCGGTTTCAGCTCAAAGGCAGAAATCATCACAGCTCCGGAAACAGAAAAGTTAATTGTTCCTTATGAAGCTGTAGGACAAGACGAGGATGGTAACGAGTTTGTTTATATTTATCAAGAGGGTAAAGCTGAAAAGCGCATTATTACAACAGGCAAGGAATATAATCAAGGTTTTGAAATCCTTGATGGAATATCTGAAGGGCAGAATATTATTTGCGATATTTCACAAATCAAGAAAAATGGGAGTTATGTTAAAGCAACTTTGGAAGGAGCCGTTAGCGCATGAGCCTTTTTACTGACTTGTATCGGCTGTTCCAACAAATGAAAATTAGAACTGTACTTTCTATTATCAGCGTTGCGATTGGTGTTACCTCTGTTGTTTTGATTGGATATATTGGTGATACCGGAACAAGGGCGGTAAATTCCGAATTAGATAATTTGGGAATGGACGGATTAACAATTACAGCGAATACCAAATTAAATACTGGATGCTCTTTAAAAGAATCTGAACTGGAAACATTGCAGAAAAATAAAAATGTATTAACAGCAGAACCACTGTTAATCACAGACTCTGCGATTCAAATCCATGATGAAGAAATAAAAACTACTTTATTTGGTGTTCAGGAAAATCCGGTAATTTTAAAACTTGATTTGCTTTATGGCCGAAACCTAAAAACACAAGATGTAAAATCCGGCGCTAATGTTTGTATGGTCGATGAAGAATTAGCTAAAAAATTATATCGTAGAACAAATATTGTAGGAAAGACTTTAAATATTTATGTGAATGGACAAGAAGATGCATATAAAGTAATAGGAGTTGTAAAATCAGGCAGTGGTATTTTAAATAATATTGCCGGCAGTGTTTTACCTTCTTTTATATATATCCCATATACTACGTATCAACGTGTAACCAATAAAGATACCCTCGACCGTATTGCCGTAAAAATTCGGGAAGGGGAGGACATTGATAAAGTTACAGAAAATTTAATACGGACATTGGAACAATCAACCGGATACCGGGGAAACTATGAATCACAGAATCTTTCCAATCAGAGAGAATCACTGGCAAACCTTCTGAATATTGTAACGCTAATCCTTTCGATGATTGGTGGAATTTCACTTGTTGTTGCAGGTTTGGGAATTATGACTGTAATGCTTGTATCTGTAAATGAACGTACTAGAGAAATAGGGATAAAAAAAGCAATCGGAGCTAAAAATCACAAAATATTAGGTGAATTTATTTTAGAAGCATTTACAATCGCATTGATTGGATGTATAATTGGTATCTTTGCAGGGACATCGATAGCGTATGCAGGTACTCGAATTTTCCATTTTGAAATGATTCTGTCTTATCAAAGATATATCAGTTGTCTTATTATATCTGTTTTCATTGGATGCATATTTGGAGCTTATCCAGCATATAAGGCGGCTCACTTAAAACCGGTTGATGCTTTGCGCAGAGAATAAATTATGGACGGATTTATATGAAATTTTTAAAAAACCCTAATTTACCATCAGGACGGGTATGTATGACCGCAGTTGGTTGTGCATACCCGTCCATACATAGTGCATTGTCAGCACGAAATATTGAATCTATAAAAATTCAAAGGAATAATTATATACAACCGCAGATATCATGCCATGCTGATATGACAATACACCATCTTAGGGACAATTATATCCTCATTGCAAAAAATGAATCAAAAACTTTTATTCACTTACAAAAAGCTGGTTTTCAATGTAATTACATATCAAAACCAATGCGTCAAGATTACCCAAATGATGTTTTACTAAATGCCTGTCGCATTGGAGATTTATTATTATGCAATACAAAAGTAATTTCCCGGGAAATTTTGGATTATTCTTATAAAAATCGCATCAATGTGAAACATGTTAATCAAGGATACACAAAATGTTCTGTATGTATCGTTAATAAAAATGCAGTTATAACATCAGATAAACAAATTGCAAAAATATGCAGCGGCTGCAATATAGACGTTTTAGAAATCCGTCCGGGATATATTGAATTAGAAGGATTATCTTACGGTTTTATTGGTGGATGTACCGGATTATTAGATAAAAACCTTCTTGCATTTACCGGAAATATAGAGAGCCATCCTGATAGTAATGATATTAAAAAATTTTTGAAGGACCATTGTATGCAATTTATCTGTTTGCAGGATGGCGCATTGGTAGATATTGGAGGCAT
This sequence comes from uncultured Eubacteriales bacterium, assembly GCA_934546985.1. GTDB lineage: Bacteria > Bacillota > Clostridia > Oscillospirales > Acutalibacteraceae > CAKTEE01. The sequence goes on along the minus strand of CAKTEE010000002.1, from coordinate 23,253 downwards.
AATACCATTATTAGAGGAGTAATTTAAAATATTATTAATTATACAAAATAAATATTTTGTATAATTCAGGGCAGAGAAAACTTGAAAAAAGCCATATTTTCTATTATACTTTTATTGTTTCTTTAGGATATGCTGATTGCATATTTCTATGTAAAATTACAAGGAGTTGATTCCTATTGGTTCATATTGATTCAAAAACTTTACCTGCAGATGTTCAGGATTTTCTTACATATACAGAAATTGTAAAAGGCAAATCGACATTAACTGTTTCAGAATATGCTATGGATTTACGCACTTTTTTTCGTTTTATGAAGATTTATCGCGGTCTTACGGACAAAGACAAAGCGTTTGAAGAAATAGAAATTTCAGACATTACTACCGACTTTATTGCATCTATTACGTTAATGGACGCTTACTCTTATTTAAAATATTGTAAAGATGTTCGTAAAAATAATGCAGCAGCCCGTTCCAGAAAGGTTTCAAGCCTTCGTTCCTTTTTTAATTATTTGACATCTAAAGCAGGCCGAATTCAAACCAATCCAATGCTTGAATTAGATGGACCTAAATTGAAACAAGCTTTGCCTAAATATCTAACTGTAGAGCAAAGTTTGATGCTGCTGAAAAATGTAGACGGCACATATAAAGAACGCGACTATTGTATTTTAACTCTGTTTTTAAATTGTGGTCTTCGTCTCTCTGAACTTGTAAATCTAAACCTAAGCGATATTCATGATGATAACACAATTCGTGTAACAGGCAAAGGCAATAAAGAACGAATCCTATATCTTAATCAAGCATGTGTGAATTCTATTAATGATTATCGGAGAGTTCGCCCTGTAGATGGTGTAAAAGATAAAAACGCTTTCTTTTTAAGCCGGCTGAAACAGCGTATCAGTCCTAAAACGGTACAGCATATTGTTTACAGTAATCTTCAAAAAGCCGGACTTGACGGACAAGGTTATTCTACGCATAAGCTGCGGCATACTGCCGCAACGTTAATGTATCAGCAAGGGAATGTTGATGTATTAATTTTAAAAGAAATTTTAGGACATGAAAATTTAGGAACAACAGAAATTTATACTCATTTATCCAGCCAGCAAATGAAAGATGCGGCAAATGCAAATCCCCTTTCCAATATCAAAAAAACTAATACAAAAAGTACAGAAAAAAATTAAATCTTTTTCTGTACCTTTTTTCGGTATTTTATAAGTATATTTTTTCTACCCGTTCCCCAATGCGGCTTAGTATTTCATTCGTTATCGTTTCTGCATTCTGCGCAAACATTTCCGGGGAAATTTTTTGATTGCCATACTCTCCAATGAGTATTACCTCATCCCCACAAGATACAGTATCTTTGATTTCTGAAATATCAATGATGAGCTGGTCCATACAAATATTGCCAATAATAGGTGCTTTTTTCCCTTTTATAATAACAGAACCTTTTCCGCAGGAGAGATTTCTTGGGATACCGTCTGCATAACCAATAGTGACTACAGCAATACGAGTTTTATTTTTTGCTGTAAAATTCCGTCCATATCCTACAGTATCTCCTTCCTGTAAATTTTTAACCAACGCAATCTTGGCTTTTAACGTTAGAACCGGACGCAAGTTTATTTTAGTTTTTATGGTATCATTTGGGTTGCTCAAGGCACCGTATAAAGCAATCCCAACTCTTACATAGTCAGAGTGAAGTTCAGGATAATTTAAAAGTCCGTAACTGCTTTGAATATGAATTTTTCCCGGTACAATATGAGCCATACGGATTTTATTAAGTATTGTATAAAACCGTCGAATTTGACCATATGTAAACGCAACATCATAAGGATCTAAACTATCCGCAACACATAAATGTGTGTAAATTCCTGTAATAGATAGATTTGTCATTTGATATATTTTAAGGATATTTCTCCATTCATAATAAGGTTCACCTAAACGTTCCATACCAGTATCAATTTTTACATGTACTTTTATTTTGATATTCTCTTGCTGTAATCGTTCTGCATGATCAAAGTCAACAACCGTTTGTGTTAAATCCCATTTCTTTATTAAAGAAACATTACTCGCTTCTGTCATGCCCAGTATTAATATTTCACCTTTAATCCCATTTTTCCGAAGTTGAATCCCCTCTTTTAATGTTGCTACCGCAAAAGCCTGAACACCTTCATCTGCCAATATCCTGCTGATTTCTAATGCTCCGTGCCCATAAGCATTTGCTTTCACTACTGCCATCATCTGACAGGATTTGGGCATTATATGATTCAGTTCCTGTAAATTATGTTTTAAATTTTCAGTATTGATTTCTGCCCACGCCCGCTTTTGCTTTTCTTTGTCATCCATTATCTGCCGCTTCTCCTTATGTTGAGGCATAATAATATAGCATTTGTCCGTTCTTCTGATTTGTTCCATTTTTATACCCTCATTATTCATTCCTGTTTTTACTTCGATAACACTTGTTTTTCCAAGGAAGTTTCCAAAGCCAGTTCAATCAACTGCTCAATAATTTCTGAGAATGATATTCCAATACTTCTGAGCATATTGGGGAACCGGCTATGGGAAGTAAATCCAGGAATTGTATTAACCTCATTAAAGACAATATTTGCATCAGGCGTAAGAAAAAAGTCAATTCTTGCCATTCCTTTGCATCCTAATGTTTCATAAATTAAAATGGCCGCTTTTTTAATTTGACATGCTTGCTGCTGCGTAATTCTTGCGGGTATATGAATGACAGAACCCGATTGATCAGAGTACTTTTCATGAAAATCAAAAAAATCCTGATTCAGCTCAATTTCATCGACTTTTCCTATTGTCAGTTCATGATTTCCCAAAACAGCGCATCCAACTTCAAAACCATCTATTCCCTCTTCAATTACAATTTTTTCATCATATTGCCATGCTGCTTTCATAGCGTTCCATAAATCCTTTTGAAAAAGAACTTTTGTAATACCAAAAGAAGAACCTGCTCTGGCTGGTTTTACAAACAAAGGGTATTTCAAATTCTGCACTTGCTTTAGACATGATACGCCATCCCTTTGATAAACCGCAACAGATTTTGGCACTTGAATCCCAATCGTTTCTATTATGGCATGTGTCAATGCCTTGTCCATACATAATGCAGAACTTAATACCCCACAACCTACATACGGAAGATTTGCAAGTTCTAATAAACCTTGTATTGTTCCGTCTTCACCATTTTTACCATGAAGTACAGGAAATACAGCATCTATTTTAACCGTTTCATAATGTCCGCCGTAAAATTCAATCAAAGATTTTTGATTTCTGCATGGACTGAAAAAGGCTTCTGTACAATACATAGGATTACACCAAGTATCATTTTCAATTTTTTCAATAGGACCACGGTAACGAAACCATTGCCCGTTGCAGGTAATTCCAATCATGATAATTTTATAACGGTTCATTGAAATCAATTCTTTGAGAATGGCTGACGCTGAGGTTAGCGAAACTTTATATTCTGATGAACAGCCGCCAAAAATTACAGCAATCGCTTTCTGTTCCATATTAAATTCCTTCTTTATATTCATTTTTAATTATTTTAACAAATAAAGCAGGAAAATTTTTTAAATTTATCTTGCAATTCACTTAATGATTCTTAAGATTTTCTTACACGAACCTCAATATAAAAATTTTTCCATACATAATTGAAACCAAAATGTTAATAATGCTCTCTATATTTGTAGTAAATTGAAAAAAGGAGGAATATTCTATCAGAAAATCTGCATACTCGTTAGCTGTATACACAATTTCACATTTATGTGTAGATTTCACTTGTTTTTACATATTATTTTGCGGTTTTAAAAACAGTTTTGATAATCTTCAAACGGTAGCAACAGGTTTCCTTCTCTACAATATGATTGCATTCGGCTTACAGCCTTTTGCAGGATATATTTGCGATAAGCGTCCCAACATACCTATTGGAATTGCAGGATGTTTTTTAGTAACAATAGGATTATTATCCATCCGTTTACCATGGTGTGCATTAATACTGTGTGCATTTGGAAATGCCTGCTTTCATGTAGGCGGCGGTATCGACAGTTTAAAGTTTGCAAATGGTAAAATGTCCAGAAGCGGTGTGTTTGTTTCCTCAGGAGCAATTGGAGTGTCGCTTGGAATTTTAGCAGGAAACATCGGTTATTCATACTTTCTGTTACCGCTGATTCTTATGATTCTATCTGTCATCCTGTTATATCTCTTTACAAGGCGGCAGAAAACTCAAGCTTTATCCCAGTTTTATACAGTATCTAATAACTTACCTGCTGCAAGTGTAATAGCATTGGCATTGATATCTGTAGCGATTCGTTCTTACGGCGGCTCTATTCTTCCAATAAAATGGAACGTAGGTGCACTCATTTTATTTCCGAGTATTTGTGCTTGTGCCGGCAAAGCTGTCGGAGGTTTTCTGGGTGATAAATTCGGAGCAAGAAAAACAGGCGTTTTTGCATTAATTTTGTCGGTTCCATTTTTATATTTCGGTGAAAATAATGCTATCCTTGCAATGATTGGTATTCTTCTTTTTAATATCACCATGCCAATTACGCTTTGCACGGTTGCATCGGTTCTAAACCACAATCCGGGTTTTTCATTTGGATTAACTACATTGGCGTTATTATGCGGTAATATACCTGTTTATTTTTGGGCTGTTTCTTCCTCATTACGGTATCCTGTTTTAATTGGCTTTATTTTAATTTCAGCCTGCTGTACATTTTTCTCAACAAAGAAAGGAGTAAAATCAAATGAAAAAGAAAAATATTAATAACACTTTATTCGATTTAGCTGTTGGACCTTCATTACTGGTATTCTTAGGAGTTCCTGCTTTAATCGTACTTATCGTTATTGCCATTATTATCGCTGCTATTATTCTAATCAGAAAAGCGATTAAAAAAAATTGCTGTGAAGATAATGATTTATCCCAAAAAAATAATAAAAATTCATGATATATATTCTTTTCTTTATTAATTTACTAATCACTGTATTAATTGAAGGTTTATTATTTTTTATATTAACAAAAAAGAAAAAATTTTTTTACTACTCTTTTCTTTGCAATATACTGACAAACCCTGCGATGAATCTTTTATTAATAATAAGTGTTAAAATATTGGGTTGTGAATTTTATTGTTTTAGTTTATTTCTTTTAGAATTATATGTTGTGACAATAGAAGCAATCGTCTATCAACTATTGTGCGAATGGAGTGCTGCAAAAACACTTATAATTTCGACCGCACTCAATTCTGTATCATGCTTATGTGGTATTATTATCAATAGCATGTTCTAAAATTTTGAAATTTCACATATAAATATAAACCTCCCATGTTTTAATCATGGGAGGTTTATATTTATATGCAAACTTAAATTTTGGTTTTTTAATTATCTTAAACTGCGGCTTCACCATTTGATTGGCAATCTTCTCTGAGTATTGCCATGTTAATAATGTCAACATAACGACCGTTTTTAAAGTGCCGTTTTCGTTGGATACCTTCCTGAAGAAATCCACATTTTTTATAGCATGCAATTGCCCTTTGATTGAAGTCATAGACATTTAATTCTATCCGATGCAAATTCATTTTTTTAAAGGCAATATCTAACATCAGCCGAACAGCTTCTTCGCCTATCCCTTGGTCAAATAAAATTTTATGTGACAAGACGATTCCTAATTCTGCAAAACCATTCCTATAATCCATGTTAAATAAATCAATTTGCCCAATATAACTTTCATCCTTTAAATCTGCAATTACAAATGAACAGCTGCGGTGCATGATACGGTCATTTATAAAATTGTCCACATATTCTATCCCTTGAGGATAAAAAAATAAAGAATCATTTAAAGTGGCTGTGATTTCAGGATTATTAACCCATTGGTACATTTCGCCTGCATCTTCTCTTCTGTATTCACGAAACATAATCCTTTTACTGTAAAATCTTGGCATGATTCGTTCTCCTTATTACATTGTCTTTTATTGGCTTTTCACAGCATAACATCCTTAAAAAGAAAAGTCAAATCTTTGGTTCTTTGAAACACAGTGATAATATGATATAATTTGAGAAATAATAGAAATTAAAAATGGGGGTATTATTTTGCCAACAGGTATTGAAAAAACATGGGTCTCTTTTATGGATAAATTTCTGGATTTTTTGCCCAGTTTAGTTACAGGGATATTAATTCTCGTGATTGGTTTTTGGCTTTGCCGCCTTATTGTTAAAATATTTATGAAAATGCTGATTAGAAAAAAGGTAGATGAAAGTGTACATACATTTTTAAAAACAATTGTGGATTTGGGATTAAAGACAATTATCATTCTAACAGTTTTATCAACAATAGGTATCAATGTTAATTCTATTGTAGCCGCGTTTGGCGCTGCAGGTTTAGCCGCCGGTATTGGATTTAAGGACAGTATAGCGCAGCTTGCCAGCGGAATGCAGATATTGGTTACAAAGCCCTTTAAAAAAGGAGATTTTATTGAACTGGAAAATATCTCAGGCAACGTAGATGAAATTCAAATTATGAATACCACCCTTCATACGGTAGATAATAAAACAATTATTATCCCAAATTCTCATTTTACAACCAATTATATTATAAATTATTATTCTGAAAACAGCCGGCGTGTTGATTTAACTTTTCAAATCAGCTATGCCGACGATATTATTTTGGCAAAACAGCTTCTTTTGAAGCTCGCCGAAGAATCACCATTGGTTTTGCAGGAACCTAAACCAATTATTGGCGTCAAGGAACACGGTGCAAGCGGGATTTATCTGGATGATAAAATATGGTGCAAAAGTGACGATTATTGGGATTTATATTATGATATGCAGGAAAAAGTTAAAATCGCTTTTGAAGAATCCAATATTTCTATTCCATACAATCAAATGGATATTCATATTGTATCAGATACAGCAAAATAATCAAATGCATAAGCGAGGGAGTAAGGGAAATGACACGCTTTTTAATTAAACTATTCATTAGAAATAAAGAAAACATTGAGGATTTAAAAGTTCGGGAAAAATATGGTATTCTTGCGGGCGGAATTGGTATTTGCTGTAACCTTCTTTTATCTATTTTAAAATTTATTATCGGTTCTGTTACGCATAGTATTTCAATCACGGCAGATGCAACAAATAATTTATCAGATTGTGCTTCCAGTTTGGTAACTGTCGTTAGCTTTAAATTGGCAGGAATGCCTGCGGATAAAGAACATCCATTTGGTCATGGACGCTTTGAATATATAGCTTCCCTTATTGTTTCTTTTTTGGTTCTTTTTATGGGTTTTGAATTGGTTCGATCTTCTGTAGGAAAGATATTTCATCCTGAAACAGTTACTTTCAGTCTTATTGGGCTAATCATATTATTTTTATCAATATTGGCAAAGTTATGGATGTCAGTATCCTATCGTTTTATTGGAAAAACAATACATTCAACTACAATGATTGCAGCCTCAACAGACAGCAGAAATGATGTGCTGGCAACCGCGGCGACAATATTCGTAATGATATTTTCTTATTTTTCCGATTTTCCTATCGACGGTTATATTGGTCTATTAGTTGCCTTATTTATTCTTTATTCCGGTATTAGATTACTAAAAGACACGGTCAGTCCGCTCTTAGGGGAAGCGCCGGACCCGAACTTGGTAAAATGCATGGAAGAAAAAATCTTATCTTATGAAGGCGTTATGGGGATTCATGATCTTGTTTTGCATAACTATGGTCCAGGCAGAACCTTTGCCAGCGCCCATGTTGAAGTTTCATCTGATACCGATATTTTAGAAAGCCATGATACAATTGACAGGATTGAACGAGATATATCTGCAGAATTCAACCTTTCTATGGTAATTCATATGGACCCCATTATTACAAATGATGAACACATCAATCAATTACATGAAAAAGTCAGACAAATTGTATGTTCCATAGATAGTAATCTATCCATACATGATTTTCGTGTTGTCGATGGTCCTACACATACCAATCTTATTTTTGACGTTTTAATCCCACATAAATATCAAAAATCCAGTACGGTTTTAACCGAAGAAATTAGAGAAAAAATTAAAGAATTGAACCAAAACTATTATGCTGTAATTACAGTAGATACCAGCTTTATTGATTGATTTTAGGAATTAAAGTAAAAGATCTATATAGGTACTTATTTCTGATTTTAATCAGCTGCAAAGTACAGTTTTAATTCTTATTAATATTTGCTTCAAGAGCAAAATGAAACTGAAAAAATGACGGTACATGATTTTACTGCACCGTCATTTTTGTAACTTACTTTCATATATATCCAATTTCAACGAGAAGAGTAGTGATTATATTTTAGTTTTCTGTTTGCTATTAGATACATATTGCTTATTTATCAAATATAAAAATTGTTTTTTCAAATCATTGCTCTACTTTAATTCAACGATTGTAACGCCATTTTCCCCTTCCCCGTATACACCCAAACGGAATGATTTTACTACAGGATGTTTGCGCAAATGCTGTTGAACCGCACTGCGCAGAGCGCCAGTTCCTTTACCATGAATAATGGTAACCTGTCCAATACCCGCCATCATGGAAGTATCTAAAAACATCTCCAATTCGCCTAAAGCCTCTTCTACAGTTTTTCCCCGCAAATCTAATTCCTGTTTCACATTTCTGGTCAAGCGGCTTTGCACTTCTCGGATATTTCTGGTAGAAGGCTTTTCTTTTTTTGATGCCGATGCCAACAGACGAAGATTTTGAAGCTTAACACGTGTTTTTAAATTACCGGTCTGAACCTGAACATTTCCATTTTTATCCGGCAGTGACGCTACTGTACCGGTACTTCCTATATCTACAATTAAAACAGAATCTCCCAAGCGCAACTCTCTTGGCAATACATAATTCTCATCATCCTGATGTACCAAAACTGGGTCAGCTGTTTCTTCTAATGCTGCCATTCCTGATTTCATTTTAGATTTCGCACGGCGTGCAAGTTCATCAATATTTTCTTTATTTTTTTCCCTGCGCAATTTTTCAAGTTCATCAATCATCATCTGTGCTTCTCGGCGTGCTTTATCTACAATTCGTTGCGCTTCTCCACGTGCATTCTCCATTTCACGGTCAATTTGCTGCTGGAGCTTTGCTTTATGCTCATTGATTGCTTTTTGTGCCTGCATTACCTCGGCATGCAATTTTTGAGCACTTTCTTTTTCCTGTTCCATATCTTGACGGCTTTTTTCCAACTGCTGCACCACATCTTCAAATCTGGCGTTTTCTGTTGAAACCAGCGCTTTTGCACGTTCTATAATCTGATGTTCAATACCAAGCCGTTCAGAAATTGCAAAAGCATTAGAACGGCCTGGAACGCCAATCAGCAAACGATAAGTAGGACGCAATGAAGCAACATCAAATTCACAGCATCCATTTTCAACCCGAGGGCTTTGCAGTGCATACGCCTTCAGTTCCGCATAGTGAGTAGTTGCTGCAATTTTTGCCCCTTTGACATGCAGATCTTCCAAAACAGCCATAGCAAGAGCAGCGCCTTCCACAGGGTCTGTACCGGCGCCAAGTTCATCTAACAAAACAAGGCTGCGGTTATCCGCCTTTTTTAGGATATCAATAATATTTATCATATGGGCTGAAAACGTGGATAATGATTGTTCAATACTTTGTTCATCGCCAATATCTGCAAGAACCGTATGATAAATAGAAATTACGCTCTGGTCAGCTACAGGAATCATAAGCCCGCACATTGTCATTAAAGTCAGCAATCCCAGTGTTTTAATAGAGACTGTTTTACCTCCGGTGTTTGGACCAGTAATAACCAACGTATCAAAATCTCTGCCTAAACGGATATTGGTAGGAACTACTTTATTTTTATCAATAAGCGGATGCCTTGCATTTTTCAAATCAGTGATACCCTCATCATTCAGCAAAGGTACAGATGCTTTCATTCTATATGCCAGATGTGCCTTTGCAAACACGAAATTCAACTGCACTGCATATTCATAACTGGATTTAATAGAAGATGCAAAACTTCCGGCCTCTACAGACAGAGCATATAATATACGTTCAATCTCTTCACTTTCTTTTGATTGCAAAACTTTAATTTCATTATTCGCTTCTACAACAGCCATTGGTTCAATAAATACCGTTGCACCACTGCCGGAAGTGTCATGAACCAGTCCCGGTATTTCGCTTCTGTATTCATTTTTTACAGGGACAACATACCTCCCTCCGCGCATTGTAACAATAGCATCCTGTAAAAACTTTTGATAATATTGAGAACGGGTTAATTTATCCAATTGGTCTCGCACTTTTGCAGAAGCATTTTTTATTTTTCTGCGGATATCTGCCAGTTCCGGCGATGCGTTATCTGAAATTTCTTCTTCTGAAATAATTGTTGAAGTAATTTTCTCCTCCAGATATTTATTAGGAAACAATCCCTCAAAATAGGAGTCCAAAGAAGTTTTTATCCCCTGACACTTATTCTGCCACTGTGTTAAAGAACGCACAACACGCAATACTTCTGCAATATCCAAAAGCTCGCGGAGATTTAAAACGCCCCCTGCTCCGGCACGGCTGAGCGCGTTTTTAACATTCTTTAATCCGCCAAAGGACGGACTGCCAAAACGTGCAAGAAGATGAAATGCATCTTCTGTCTGTTTCAAACGCAGACGAACGGTCTCCAAATCCCCCGACGGTTCTAATTGTACTGCCAACAGACGGCTATCTTCACAAGAAGTTTCCTGTGCTAATAGTTCCAATATTTTAGGTAATTCCAATACTTCAAAATGTCTTTTTTTATGATACATGATCTCCTCCAAAAAACAAAACAACACTAATACTTTTCGGATATTCAACAGTATCTTTATAATTCTTTATGTTTCTATGATACTTTTATAAAATTCCAATGTTTGAAACGGACGCTGTATTTGTGTAAGTAAATAGTGTTCTGCGATATTGGAAAGCTGTTTTAAGCTTTCCTGTGAAACAGAAAACTGAAACAGCTTTTCAAACTCAGAATATACAATATGACGCATGGCAGAAACTACACCGCGGCCGGCAAGGATTCCATATTTCTGATGTTTACAATCTGAACAATACAAACAAGCTCTTTCAGGATTAAAATACATAATATCCTTTTCAAATATACCGCAGTTTTCACAGCCAAGAAGGTTCGGCATATAACCGCTCATTGCAAGCAGGCGTAATTCCAAAATTGATTTTAATAATAACCCTTCGCGTTTTCCATCCATTAAAAAACTGAGCGTATTCAGCATTAAGCGCAAAAAGCCCTCAGCATCATCCCCCTGCGGGGAAAGCACAAGAGCCAGTTCTGCAAAATAATATGCAAGAGATATTTTTTCTACTTCATTCCCAAACTCGAAGAACAGGCGTACCGGCTCTGCTTCGTCTACAACATAAGCATCCTTGCTTTTAAACAGAATAAATTTTGCATAAGAAAATTGTTGTGTTGAAGACGCCAAACGTCCTTTCAGCCTGCGCGCACCGCGCACAAATGCATCCAATACGCCGCATTCCCTCGTTAATATCGTTATCAAGCGGTCCGCTTCACCTATATTCCGTGTTCTGATGACCAAGCCATCGGTGTTCAGCCGCATTGTCAGTATCCTCCTGCCCTTGCGTAGCGGTTTTCTGCTGTATGCTGCGATAGGTAAGATAATCTTCAATTCTGCCATGTTCAGCAAATTGTTTCCATGCATTTTTTTCATCATTTAGATATATCATCAAACCACTCCCTTAGTAACATTTTTTCCTAAGGGAACGCGCACATACAAGGTAAAATATTCTTTTAATCCCGTGAATCCAAACCAAAATTATGAATTATACCTTCTTTACTGCGCCAATCCTCTTTGACCTTTACCCAACAACGCAAATTAATATGACAGTTAAAAAAGGCTTCCATATCCTGACGGGCATAGGTTGAAACTTTTTTTAACATTGCCCCACCTTTGCCGATAATAATCCCCTTGTGGCTTTCCTTTTCACAATAAATAACAGCTTCAATATCAAGAATATCCCGATTATCTCGCTCACGCATTTTTTCAATTGAAACTGCAATACCATGGGGAATTTCCTTATCCAGCAATCTCAATAATTTTTCACGTATGATTTCCGCCGCCAAAACACGTTCCGGCTGATCCGTTAAAGTATCGCTTTCAAAAAAATGTGGGGAAAGTACCGCTAACTTTTCCAGTTCACTGATAATATCTGCAACCCCATCTCCATTTTTTGCACTGACAGGAACAATTGCTGTAAAATCATATAATGGTACAAGTTGAAGAATACGCTCCATTAAAATATCTTTTTTCGGTAAAGTATCAATTTTGTTAATTGCTAAAATAACCGGTAATTTTTGTTTTAGAAAGCGCTGAATCAGTTCCTGTTCCGCTGCTCTGATTTCACCTTTGGGCTCTACAACAAACAGGCAAGCATCCACACCGGTCATCCCGTCACCGACAGCCTTAACCATTTGCTCGCCAAGCTTGTTTTTAGGACGATGAAGCCCCGGAGTATCTGTAAAAACAAATTGTGTTTCACCGCGCGTCAGCACACCCATAATCCTTGTACGCGTTGTCTGCGGCTTGTCCGAAACAATAGCGACCTTTTGCCCCAGCATTGCATTCAGCAAAGAAGACTTTCCAACGTTTGGGCAGCCCACAATTGCAACAAAGGCTGATTTTGTATTATTATCTGACATAATTTACTCCTATAAATAAATTTCTGGTTTCGCTTATTTTCTCTTATTCCAGTGCCTAACCACTTTTTTCCTCATTCCGCTAAAACCTAAAAAAATAAAACAAATTGAAAGCACTATAGAAATAAACAGTATTGCTAAAAGAATCGGATGATTGAAAAAAAAGAGAAAAATAACTTTAAAAGCATCAGGCTGCCATAGTAAAGTAAAGCCAACCAATACAGCAAAAAAAGCGCACAGAAAAACCGCTCCTGCCGCTGTATCTTTTGCGATACGCGCTAATTGGTCATAAGACGGCAGAAGGCGATTTACTAACGTTTCAATCGATGTGTTCATTACTTCTGCCGCGAGGACTGCACTGATAGTAAGCAACAACAACGCTTTTTCTCCCCGCGACAGCGTAAAAAACGGTATAAATATGAGTATGTAAAAAGAAACAACAGAATGAATCCTCATATTGCGTTCATTCTTTAAACAATAAAAAATCCCCCGTGCAGCATATTTAAAGCTGTTTAATAACGCTCTCATGCATTCAAATCCTTATCTGCCAATCTTGTCGCAGCGCACTAATCTTCGTCATCTTCAATGTAATAACTATGGCTGCGTTTAAGCCCAAGCTGAGTCAATACAGCCTCTTCTTTTTCACGCATATGCACAGCTTCCAAACCGCCCGCCACATGGTCATAACCGAGCAGATGAAGCATCGAATGCACCGTCAGGAAACCTACCTCACGCTCCAGTGAATGGCAGAACCTTTCTGCCTGCGCAACTGCTCGTTCCATAGAAATAACAATATCTCCCAATTGTTTTGCGCCGTTGGAAGGGTTGACATCGTAATTTCCATTTTCACCCAACGGAAAAGACAGAACGTCCGTCGGTTCATCAATATTGCGGTGCTGTTTGTTCAAAAGACGGATGGATTCATCATTCACAAAAGTAACGTCTACTTCTGCGGAACCCTCAAATTTTTCCAGTACCAAAACCGCATGACAACAGCGGCGCACTAAAAGGCGCATACCGGTTGGAATCTTCACGTCTTTCTGATCATTTGTAATTACTACTTTTATTTTATCCATTATCTTCTACGCCCTTCTTCATATTTTTCATATGCTTTTACAATGTCCTGCACAAGCTTATGCCGGACTACATCTTTTTCGTTAAACTCAATCTGCGCAATATCTTTAAGATTGCGCAAAACCCGCGTCGCCTCAATTAGGCCTGAACGCTTTCCATCCGGCAGGTCTATCTGGGTAACGTCGCCGGTAACAACAATTTTGGAATTAAAGCCCAAACGCGTCAGAAACATTTTCATCTGTTCCGGCGTAGTATTCTGAGCTTCATCCAAAATAATAAAACTATCGTCCAAAGTCCGCCCGCGCATATAAGCAAGCGGCGCTACTTCAATGTTGCCGCGTTCCTGATATTTCTGGAAGCTTTCTACGCCCAGCATATCAAACAGCGCATCGTACAAAGGGCGAAGGTAAGGGTCAACTTTCTGCTGTAAATCTCCCGGAAGAAAACCAAGTTTTTCCCCAGCCTCAACCGCAGGACGGGTAAGGATAATCCGGTTTACCTCTTTGGAACGAAATGCAGTCACGGCCATTGCAACAGCCAGATATGTCTTTCCTGTACCGGCAGGACCAATACCAAAAACAATCGTATTATCACGGATTGCTTCAATATATTTTTTTTGCCCTAATGTTTTGGGCTTTAAAGGTCTCCCTTTTGCAGTAATGCAAATACAATCTGCAGAAATAGAAGCCAGTTTATCTTCATTTCCCTCATTTACAAGAGAAACCACATAACGGACATTTTGTTCGTTAAGAGTTTCCCCTTTATTTATTAAAGTAAAAAGCCCGTTAATTGCACGGATTGCATTACTGACGTTTTCCGGCTCTCCGGTTACTTTTAAATCTGAGCCGCGGCTGACTACGTTTACAGCATACTCATCCTCAATTAACTTGACATTCTGGTCAAAACTGCCAAATAAACTAACTGCCTGATCCAGCCTGTCAACATTAATGATTTGCTCAAACATTTTCGCGTCCGCCTTCTTTCAAAATCATTTTTCTGTTTATACAAAATTTCTAATGATATTTTGTATTATTATACCATATTTTCAATCACAAGTCACTAATAAACAATGAAATACATATTAAAAAATCAAAAATATATAGCATTATTTTGCTATATCAGAAAAATCTTGCGAAATCTTATAAGTTTTATCGAGTTTATTTCACTTCGTCATCGAAAAGAATTTTTTCATAACTGCTGATATCTTCTTCACAGGAAAGAGTCGCTTTCAGCTTGCAAACCTCAGAAGTAAAGGAATATTCTTCTTTACGGTCAATAATTTGCAAATCGCCCAATGCTTCTATCTGCTTTGCAATTTGCTCCTGTGCAAGGGATTGCGCCTGATCCTGCGTTATGGTTTCGGATGTTTTGGAAACAGCACGGTACCGGATACTTTCAAAAGCAATCGGCAATTCCAACCCTAAAATATTTAAACTACTAATTTCTTCTACTTTTTCCCATTCGCCTTCTTTAGGTTCAGAGAAATAAAGAGGAAGGCGGAAACCAAATAGCTTCAATGCATATTTTTTCTTCTCCTGCCCTAAATATACGGTTTTTTCCTGCTGCAAAGGAACCTCTGTTTCCACAACTCTGCTTGTATTGGCAATTACTGTACCTCGTGCATGAACAAAACGAGTAGTTTCCAGCTTACTTTCCATGATGCCGCTGATAAGCAAATCGCCTTTTACAACAGAATCTCCAATCTGAACTTTCGTACTGCCTTCATAAGCCTCTAACCGAACAATATAACCATCTGCTGAAGCAATAACATTGCAGGGGGTTTTCTCATCCAGCATTTCCGGCGGCATGGTTCGTTCACGCACTTCTATTGTAGCAACACTGCCGCGAATATTTACAGAAAGCCATGATAATTCATTCAGCTTCTTTAGTCCTTCCAGTTCCATCGTGCTAATATCTAAAGATGATTTCATCACGCCTGCACGCAAACCCAATCCTTCCATCGTTTGCATGATAACAGCAGAATCCATCTGCTCGTTGCCCTCAACCTTGATTGTCCAAACAAAATTTGAAGAAACAGTCAGAATCAAAACAAAAAGCCCTATTCCCACTAAAACGCCAATACGTTTCCGATAACGATAAATTACAAAAGAAAAGCCATGACGCTGCTGAACTTTAAGCTTCATACCCGCTTTTGCCGCACATGACCGAAGCAAACGGTAATTAGATGCCATAACCCTTGCCGTCATTACGCCGTCTCTATGATGCACATCCCATATGCCAATGCCTTCTTTTGCACATAAATTCAGAAACCGTTCCGGAAAACCGCCGACTCCCTGAAAAATTACGTATCCGCATAAATATCGAATAATCCTTAATATAAACATCTTACCACCTCAAGTTAAAAATTGTATGGATATAATTTCACCCTCTATTACCGCCTGATCTGTTGTCAGAGTACGGATGGTAAGCCGATTCCCATAAAAACACACCACAAGCTTACCCGTGGAGAGCTTAATTACCTCATCGTCATACTGTACGATACCGCCGCAGCCGTCAACAATCGCCTCGCGGTTCCCGGTAAGTTCAATATTCGCCATTCCAGGCAATACTGCTTTTGGTAAATCAAAGGCAGATACTAACTTTTCTACCGGTTTCACCGCTTTTTTCCCTTGTTTCCAGCCTAAGAACGACATATGATTCCCACCAATCCCATTGTTTTCTTAACATATTTATGTCAGCAAGGTCATAAAAATAACTGCAACAGACACTTTAGAAAGCGGAGGACTGTTATGAGAAAAAAAGTAAATAAACTGACATTTTTAATTGCAGGTATATGCGCCTGTTTGTTTGCTGCAGGATTATTCACACAACCGGAAGCTGCAGCTAAAGGAATCAGTGACGGGCTTTTGCTATGTGTAAACGTCATCATCCCTTCTCTGTTTCCTTTTGTCGCATTGGCTGCTTTTTTAAATAAATCCGGTTTAACGGATATCATCGGAAAAGTCTTATCACCGTTCACACTCCTGTTATTCCATATGCCAGGCGCTACTGCCTGTACTATTTTAATGGGGCTTATCGGCGGATACCCCGTCGGCGGAAAAATGATTGCAGAATTATATGAAGAAGAAAAAATAACTGCTAAACAGGCACATTGGCTTTTTTTCTATTGTGTAAATCCCGGTCCTGCTTTTGCAATCAGCGCCATTGGTATTGCAGTATTAGGAAATCGAAAATTAGGAATAATCCTTTTCGCCTCCCTCGCAATATCAAGCCTGTTAATTGGAATACTAACAGGTCTTCTAAACAGAAAGTCCCCTCTTTCCCCTGCATGTGTTGTACGCAAGGAAAAAACGGGACTGATTGACGCTTATGTTTGTTCTGTGGCAGACGCCTCGGCTTCTATGTACAGCGTGTGTGCATGGGTGGTCATTTTTTCCTGCATCATTGCTTTGCTGGGGACACTGAACCTAAGCGAACAAACACAATCTTTACTCACCTGTATTCTGGAGTGTTCTCGTGGGTGCACTGCTCTGTCAGGGCAAAACCTTCCGCTGATTGCCGCTGTTTTGGGATGGGGAGGGATTTCCGTACAATGCCAGATATTGCCCTATGTTTTAAAAACCGGTATGAAACCACTGCATTTTATGGCTGGACGGTTACTGCATGCCCTCACCGCTTATGGTATTGCACAGCTTTTAACGATATTATTCCCGCAGCCAATACAGGTATTTTCAAATTCTGTGCAGGCAATGCCCGTATTCTCTTCTGTTTCTGTCCCCGCTACCGTTGGACTTATTGTTATGAGCGGACTTTTAATATTAGACATTGATAGAAAAGAAAAGATCTGTTAGAATAAGGGAGGAAAAGAGGGAATTGATATGAACAGGAAATTGTTTAATAAAGATGTGGAACCTGCATGCGAGCATTGTACGCGCGGCAAAAAAACAGCGGACGGAAAACAGGTTTTATGCTTGAAAAAAGGTGTTATGCCTTTACACGGACGTTGTAACAGCTACCGTTATGATCCCTTTCGGCGTATACCAAAACCAAAACCAACGCTGCTGAAATATGACCCCTCTGAATTTAAACTTTAAGCATTATTGATAAATACGTATACCGTCAATGTGAAGAAAACGAATATCCTGATAGTAATAAGTATTCAAGGGACGATTGTCTGCATCATAGGTATGAGCAGCAATCAGGATATTGTTAATATCCGGCACGGCTCCGGTGCTGACAATTACCGGGCTATGACCAAAAACATTTCCATCAAAAGAAAGCTGAACAATATCCCCAGGCAAAACTTCTGCTGCATTTACCTCCCTTGCAAACGGTCCTTCCCCTTTATTATCCACCAGAAAATTACGCAGGAATTCCACACCTGTCCATGATGCGGTACGACGGTGAGAATCAATATAGAACCAGCCGAAAACAGGCTTGTAATTCATTTGTCCCGCTCCTGCATAAATGACTTGTGATGCGAAGTTCGTGCAATCTCCACCTAAATTTTCAAAATCCAAATATGCTGGATTTCTCGCGAACGCCCATTGATGTGCATAAGCAACGGCTTTTTCACGATTATATTCCCTGATGCGGAATGGCAAGTGAAATCCCTCCTTTCAGTACTACAGTTTATGCTAAGGCATTATGATACGTCACAGTTTTATCAAAACTGATGCTGTCTGAAACCAAATACAAAACGATTTTAACAGCGTTTTATAAAAACCGATAAAAAATAACAGTCTGAAGTGAATTGTTCTCTTCAAACTGTTACTTTTTATTTCTTTTTTATCTTGTTAAATCAATTTCAGAGAATCTATGGTCATCAAAATTCTCTTGAATGGTTCGTTTATCTGCCTGAGCCAATAGCTTCGTACGGGATTTTATAGCATTGCGGACTGGTACGATTGTTCCCGGACCGGCAATACAACCGCCTTCACAAGCCATTCCCTCCACCATGTTTTCCGGCAATTTTCCGGCGTTAAGCATTGCAAGGATTTTTTTGCATTCCCGTGCACCATTACATTTCACACAGGATACTGGCACTTCAATTCCATTTTCTTCAAGCACACGACGGACAGCACCGGAAACACCTCCGCTCTGTGCAAAACCTTTGCCATAAACGCTGCCATCTTGCGACTCTTCTTTAAACTGAATTGGATCGATATTTCGTGCGCTAAACATCGCCATGAGTTCTTCAAAAGTCATTGCATAATCAGCGCCATCGGCAACGCGCTCAACCTCACCTTTTTTCGCAATACAAGGACCAATAAACACAACAACTGCTTTAGGATTATGATGTTTAATATACCGCGCGGTTGCAGTCATTGGCGAAGCTGTGCCTGAAATTAAAGGAATCAACTTTGGAAAATGTTTTTCAATCATATTAACAAAAGCAGGACAACAGGATGTTGTCATTTTGCGCCCACTTTCAACAGCTTCTGCAAGTTCATGCGCTTCATGTGTTGCAACGGCATCTGCACCGAGTGCAACCTCAACAGCTTCATCAAACCCCAACTTGCGCAGTGCTGCTTTAATCATACCAATACTTGCATCACCAAACTGTCCTTCAATCGCCGGTGCAAAAATCGCATAAACTTTTTTTGTGCTTTTAAACAGCTCTATAATCTGAACAATATTGGATGAATCGGTAATTGCACCAAAAGGACAATCATTCGTACATGCACCGCAATTAATACAACGGTCATATTTAATTGCTGCAAGACGGTTGTTATCCATGGAAATTGCCTCTACCGGGCAGGAACGCAAACAAGGGCGCATAGTATCGGAAATTGCATTATAAGGACATGCCTGCGCGCATCTTCCACATTCACGGCATTTTTCTGGTTCAATATAAGCACCCTTACCAGTAATTGTAATAGCGCCAAACGGGCATGCTTCCACACACTTTTTCGCCATACATCTCTGGCAGTTTGCCGTAACATTATACCGGTTAATGGGGCACCCTTCGCATGCGGCGGGAAGAACAGAAATCAAACCGGTATTAGCTGTTTTACCCATAGAAGCATTCACACGTTCACGGATAATTTCACGCTCTTTATATACACAGCAGCGAAAACGGGCTACATTGGTGGGTATAATATCGTATGGAATCTGTTCTTTTTTTTCTTCCAGTTCACCGGAAAAGGCCAATTCTGCAACCCGTTTTAATACTTCATGTTTCATTTGCTTAGCATCATTTGTAAAATGCATATACATGTCCCTTTCCTAATAATAGAACTTTTCAACCCTTTTGCCGAGCTGTGTCATTACTTCCGCCAGCTGGTCAATTAACTGCAATTTAATGCTTAAATCAGACGGCAGATTTGGGTTTTGATGTGCAGGATTCATTGCTGTACCGATAAATAAGCGCAAATGCGTACAATCTTCGAGCAAAATCTTTGCCAGCTGTGCGGCGCCATTTTCTTCATCTATTTTTCGGAAGTAAAAATTATCCGCTTCCTTGTCACGGTACTCTTTGAGAATTTCAATGGTACGACTAATGGTAAGAACGCCTTCTGTTACCAAATCAATTCCGTCAATATAACCTACAGGTGGAATCAACGGATCAATATATTGCAAAGATGTTTTTACCGGACGGTTGAGAATACGCGCAAGAATATTTGCACTGGTTCCCCCGCAGACTACCTTTTTCCCTACGGATTTCATATAATCCTTCACCATCCGCGGATCATCTTCTTTGTTTTTAGGAGGACCGGAAAGTATATTAACCACTCGCCGCGGCATAACTTTCGCCACAAACACTGTAGAATCGTCACCGGGACGCTGCATATATAAATCGTCTACAGCCTCAGATAAAGCAACTGCCAGACGCGGCGCTGACATTTCCGGTTTCACCGCACGCTGCATCCATGCGGCAACATTTTCCCAAGTCCAGCCAAAATTCAAAGTTTCACCTACACCAGCATAAATAACCCCGTCGCTGACAAGAGTCAGAACATCTCCCGGCATAACAGTAAAACGAGTTTCATAAACGCCTTTGCCTGAATATTCTTTGTACTCACATGGCAAATTCATAAGTTCACCATTGCGGATAAAAATGCAAAATGGATTGTCGAATTCCACGAGGTAAGCATCACCGTTATCTGAAATTTCTAAAATACTGAAAGTGGAATAAGCCATTTTACGCACACTGCACACCGGCAGAGTGCTAACAATAGTTTCTACACATTCCTCTACACTTGCACCTTCTCTAAGCATGGTTCCCAAAATCCGGCTTGTCAGAGTAGAAAGAATATTCGCCTTAACACCGCTCCCTAAACCGTCAGCAAGTACTGCAATACTGGAATTTTTTGTACGTTCAATCACAACCTTATCACCGCAAAGCTCTTCACCATGCTTATTCAAGCTGCGGTAGGCCATATCAATATGCAAACTCATAGCTCATCACCATTATAAACAATCATGTTTTTCAGCTTTGTCAGCGTGACTTTGGTTTCTGCTGTCGTCTCGCCTAAAAGACTTGCAATCTGCTGGGCGGCAATCATTTGTTTTTCAATAACTTTTTGTGCCATTTCCACAGTATCTACCCGAAGTTTGTACATATTCGCTTTTGCCTGTTCTTCATCAGTAATATCCTTGAAAATACCCATAACAAAATTATTGTCTGCTATGTAAATAATGTCCTGCAATGTAGTCATGTTATATTCTTCATAAGTAACTTTTTTATCATGAATTGATTCTTTTGTTTCAAATACAAATTGGAAATCAGAAGTATCAATTAATTCGTACAGACATTTCTGTAAAGCCTCACGGCGAGTCAAATTGAATTTTTTCTCTGCCGCATGGTTAAATTCTACAATATTTAAATCACTGTCAACAATAATAGTAATATTAGGTGTTTCACTCAACACATAGTTAGATAACGATTCTGCACGCTCTTTAATAAATGGCATGCACATCGTTAGTTCTGCCTTACCTTGATAAACAGCAATTGCTTTCGCACGGCAGGAAGGATATCCACAAGATCCGCAGTTCAATTCTTGTTCCGGTGTTTCTTTGCCAATTTTTGCTAAAATTGAACGAATAGTTGTTTCATCCGGTATGGAATATTCATTAGAACGTTCAACAAAACACTTTGCCATAGGAATTTCATGAGATAATTCAGGATAATTGGAGCCTTTTTTCTTGACATATTTTTCAATTTCCAGTTTTGCTTCAAAGCGACTATGCCCCTTCTTAAGTCTTGCAGGTCCATTAACACACCCGCCAACACAAGCATTAATTTCGATAAAGCATTTTTTTACTTTCCCAGCACGGATTGATTCAAATAATTCTTTACAATCCTCAATTCCATCCACACTGATTAAATCATATCCGGAAACATCCCCATAGCTTTTTAATGTTTTTAAAATACCTCCTGAAAGCGGATATAAACGCAGTATTTCTGAATCACATCCAATCATTTCTTGCTCTTGCTGTTCGTCAATTACTATCTTTTCTTCATTCAACCACTGGGCAAGTTCAGCAAATGTTAAAACTGCATCCACCTGTGTATCATGGCGGATATCATCTTTCTCCCCTTTTTTAGCAATACAAGGACCTGCAAACACAACCTTAATATCGCTGCCATAAGTTTCTTTCATCAACCTGCCATGAGCAATCATTGGGGTAATTACCGGCGCCATGTAGTGCAGCATATCCGGATAATATTTTTCAACTAAATCATTAATAACCGGACAGCAGGTCGTAATAATATTATCTGCAGCTTGATTTTTCAAAAGCTTATGGTATTCCGCAGTAACATATGCCGCGCCCTCGGAGGTTTCCCCTACGCCCCAAAATCCCAAGTTTTTCATAGCTCCTACCAGCTTTTCAGGGGTTTCAAAATCAAAGGAACCAAAATAAGACGGTGCAAGAGAAAGCACAACACGTTTGCCGCTGCGAATAAAATCTTTCACTTTATCTACATCGCTTGCCATTGTTTTTGCATTCTGAGGACATTCTGATAGACACCTACCGCACAAAATACAATCCTTATCAATAATCTGCGCTTGTTCATCTACAACCTTGATAGATTTCACCGGACAGACTTTCACACATTTATAGCAGTTTTTGCAGTTCGCTTTTTTCAATCCGATTATACTCATTGCTTGAGTACCTCCACAACTTCTTTCTTAAAAAACTCCTCTGTTGTTGATGGGGTCAGCGAATGTTTTTTTCCGTTAACACCGACACATACGCCGCCCGTACATTCGCCCATACAAAAAGAACCTTTGAGCGTCACTTTATCAGTTAACCCATAATGAGCAATCAGGCGCTCCAAAATCTGTATGACATCTCTGGATCCACGCAAATGGCAGGAGCTGCCGATACATATTGTAATTTCCATTGCTTGCACCTCTGTTTTTTCACAAATTAAGAAGAGAAAAAGGCTGCAACCACCTTGACCATCCATAAGGTGGGCGTGGTTAACAGCCTATACAATTTCAGGAATTCTTCAATTTATTATAACTCTTTGACAGGATTGCCGTAGAAAGCATCCTTGTAAATATCAACGATTTCAGAAA
>CAKTEE010000001.1 GCA_934546985.1 uncultured Eubacteriales bacterium | reverse complement strand
GCTATCAGACTTTCAAAAAATCTGATAGCTCTTTACTTTTACAATAATTCAAATAATGTTGCCATTTTGTTACCACAGAAGGTGTTCAAACAACAAAAGCCTTATTTTACGGGTTTTTTTAGGAGTTTGAAATCACTCCCACTCTATAGTGGCCGGGGGCTTAGTGGTCACATCGTAAACAACACGGTTAACATTTTTGACCTCATTTACAATACGGCTGGAAACTTTCGCTAAAACATCATAAGGAATTTTCGCAAAGTCAGCAGTCATAAAGTCCGAAGTAGTAACCGCGCGCAGTGCAATAGTATTATCATAAGTTCTGCCATCCCCCATGACCCCCACACTGCGGATTCCAGTTAAAACTGCGAAGTATTGGTTAATCTCTTTTTCTAAACCGGCATTTGCAATCTCTTCACGGAAAATTGCATCTGCATCTTTCAATAATTCCAGTTTTTCCGCCGTAAGCTCACCCAAAACACGTACAGCAAGACCAGGGCCAGGGAACGGCTGACGCCAGACAAGATGATAAGGAATTCCCATCTCTAAACCCGCTTTGCGCACTTCATCTTTAAACAATAAACGAAGCGGTTCAATGATGGAAAGCTTCATGATTTCCGGCAATCCGCCAACATTATGATGGCTTTTGATCGTAGCTGCGTCACCTGCACCACTTTCAATAACATCAGGATAAATAGTCCCCTGCACCAAATAATCAACGCTTCCGATTTTTCCGGCTTCTTCTTCAAAGACACGGATAAACTCTTCACCAATAATTTTTCTTTTTGCTTCCGGTTCAGAAACACCAGCAAGCTTTGTAAGGAAACGCTCCTGACAATTCACACGGATCAAATCCATATCAAATTGCTCACGGAAAATACGTTCTACATCATCGCCTTCATTCTTCCTCAGCAAACCATGGTCAACAAAAATACAGGTTAATTGCCTGCCAACTGCTTTATGTACCATAACCGCTGCAACAGAAGAATCCACACCGCCTGATAAAGCACAAATAACACGCTTATCGCCAATTTGTTCACGCAATTCTGCAATTTTCTCTTCTACAAAAGAGGACATTGCCCAGTCCCCTTTACAGCCGCATACATGATAAAGGAAATTTGAAAGAACCTTATCACCTTCCACGCTATGCATAACTTCCGGATGAAACTGCACTGCATAAAACCTTTTTTCCCGGTTTTCCATTGCGGCACAAGGACAATTAACACTAGTTGCTGACGTACGGAAACCCTGCGGCAATTCTGCAATATAATCTGTATGGCTCATCCAGCAAACCGTTGTATCATTCACATTTTGAAACAATGGGCTGGTTTTATCAACAGTAACTTCTGTGTTGCCATATTCTCTGCTTTCCGCCGGAGATACCTTACCGCCCAGCAAATACGCCATTAACTGAGCGCCGTAGCAGATGCCCAAAATCGGAATACCTAAATCAAAAATTTCTTTGGTATACGCAGGAGATTTTTCTTCATATACGCTGTTGGGTCCTCCGGTAAAAATAATTCCCTTATAACCCGCAGCTTTTATCTCCTCCAGAGGGACACGATAATTCTTAACCTCACAATACACATTGTTTTCACGAACCCTGCGTGCAATTAACTGATTATACTGCCCGCCAAAGTCCAGCACTAAAATAGCTTCATTTTTCATGCAATGCACCTCTCTTATTCCCAGCAGGATGAATACTGTTATATTTTTTTGAACCTCCAGTCCTCATCCTCCGGTTCAACGCGAATTGGATAACTGCCGGTAAAACAACCATGACAGTAATGATTTGAATCAATGAGTTGATTCAGGCTGTTTACATCAAGATAATCCAAACTGTCTGCACCGATCAGTTTACCTACCTCTTCCACGCTACGCCCTGTTGCAGCAAGTTCCTCAGAAGAAGGAACATCCGTACCAAAATAGCAAGGATACAGGAACGGCGGGGAACTAATACGCACATGGACTTCTTTAGCTCCGGCATCTTTCAACAATTTTACAATACGTGCGCTGGTTGTTCCTCGAACAATGGAATCATCAATCATAATTACCCGTTTCCCCTCCACATTTTCACGCAAAGGGTTCAATTTGATCCTAACACTATCCACACGCTGATTTTGTGACGGCTTTATAAACGTCCGTCCTACATAATTATTTTTTACAAAACCTTTTACACATGGGATTCCCGACTCCATGGAATAACCGGCTGCCGCATCCAGCCCGGAATCCGGCACACCTACAACAACATCGGCTTCCACCGGCTTTTGTCTGGCAAGAATACGCCCTGCCATTTCCCTTGATTTTGCTACGCTTACACCGTCCAAACGACTATCCGGTCTGGCAAAATAAATATACTCAAAAATGCAATGACTGCATTTTTCCTGACAATTTTCTGTATTAGAATGAAAGCCATTTTGATCTATGGTGATAATTTCACCTGGCTTTACATCCCGAACAAATTCTGCACCTACAGCATCCAAAGCACAGGATTCTGACGCAAAATACCATGCATTCCCTGCTTTGCCGATGCACAGAGGACGAATTCCCCACGGATCGCGTGCCGCTATCAGTTTCCTCGGACTCATAACTAAAAGGGAATAAGAACCCTGCAAAACCTGCATGGAAAGTTCTACTGCTTTCTCTACACTATGGCACTGCAGACGGCTTTTTGCAACGGCATAAGCAATCAATTCCGAATCAATTGTTGTTTGAAAAATTGCACCGTCTTTTTCCAACTGTTTGCGTAACCCCGCAGTATTTGCAAGATTACCGTTGTGTGCAATTGCCAGCGTCCCCTTACTGTAACGCATCACCAAAGGTTGTGCATTTTCTGGCAGAGAACCGCCTGCGGTTGAATAACGCACGTGCCCAATAGCAATATCTCCGTGCAGGGTGTCTAATACAGGTTTGGTTAAAACATCCGGCACCAAACCCATATCCTTATAATAACTAACTACACCGCAGTCATTTGCCGCTATACCGCAGCTTTCCTGTCCGCGGTGCTGTAATGCAAACAATCCATAATACACTTGCTCTGCACAATCTGCACCATCCAGGTCATAAACTCCAAAAACCCCGCATTCCTCATGCGGGGTGTCATCACTAACAAAACGATCGAACATCAAAAGCCTCCTTGCACCTCTAAAAATTACAGGCCCAAACGATGGAAAACTTCCTGATATGCATCTTCAACGCCGCCCATATCACGTCTGAAACGATCTTTATCCAGTTTTTCATTTGTATCTGCATCCCAAAGGCGGCAGGTATCCGGAGAAATCTCATCTGCTAAAATAATTTTTCCGTTTACATCACGGCCAAATTCTATCTTAAAGTCTATTAATTTAATATTAACCTCTTTAAAGAATTTAACCATCTCTTCATTTACAATAAATGCAAGCCGCTCAATTTCTGCAATTTCTTCTTTAGTTGCAAGTTCCATTGCAAGCGCATGGTAGTTATTAATCAACGGATCTCCCAATTCATCATTCTTATAGCTGAACTCTAAAACTACCTGCGGCAAAACTGTACCTTCAGGAATACCCAAACGTTTTGACATACTGCCAGCGGCAACATTTCGGATAATCACTTCCAAAGGAACAATTTCCACTTTTTTAACAGCCGTTTCACGGTCGCTTAACTCTTCTACCAAATGGGTAGGAACACCTTTTTTCTCCAACATACGCATCATAGCGTTTGACATCAGGTTATTGACCACACCCTTGCCTTCAATACTGCCCTTTTTCTGTCCATTGAACGCTGTCGCGTCGTCCTTATACTGAACAATGTACACATCAGGGACATCGGTTGTAAACACTTTTTTTGCTTTGCCTTCATAAAGCATACTAACTTTTTCCATTTTTGTTACCTCCGCTTATGTTCTGTGGATTTTCTGTTCAGCCTCTAATAAAAGGGCATGGGCCGGACAACACTTTTATTGTACCATATATTTTGCTAAAATGCATTCAACAAAAATAAACAAATAACAATAAACAACATTGACATAATTCTGTTGAAATCTCCATAGCTCGTTCTAATTTTTGCTGGATAAAAATTTTTTCATTTTCGCTTGACTATGACGCTACGTTATCGTTTACAATAAACCTGCAAAGGAGGAAAAATCATGGAAAAAACCGTTCATGAACTTGCAAAGCTTGCAGATATCAGTGTGCGCACACTGCATCACTATGACAGTATTGGGCTTCTGCCGCCCAGCCGGGTTACCAACGCCGGTTACCGCCTGTATGATGAAACATCAATCCAGCGGCTGAAACAAATCCTATTCTTCCGCGAGCTGGATTTTCCTTTGAAAGAAATTAAACAAATCCTTGATCATCCCTCCTTTGACAAAACACAAGCACTGAAGGCGCAACGGGAATTATTGCTCCTCAAACGCCAACGGCTGGACTGTCTGATCAGCACGATCGACCAAACATTGAAAGGAGAATTAACAATGAATTTTAATGCGTTTAGCATGCAGGAAATAAAAGATGCAAAAGAGAAATATGCATCAGAAGTACAGGAACGCTGGGGAAATACTGCAGCTTATGCAGAAGCGGCGGCAAAAACAAACAACCGCCAGTTTTCAGACTGGGAACAAATCACCGCTGAAACAAATGCAATATTTCAGGCATTTGCAGATAATATGGATTTTCCTCCCTCCTCCCTTGAAGTACAAAAGCTTGTTGCACAATGGCAGGAACACATCACACAGAATTATTATAACTGCACCGATGAAATCCTTGCGGGATTGGGAGAACTTTACATTGAGGATAAACGCTTTACTGAAAATATTGATAAATGCCGCGAAGGACTCGCCGCATTTATCAGTGAAGCTATCCGCTGTTACTGCAGGCAATAATCCGATACGACCGTAAACAAAAGAAAAAACACATTTCCGGCATACATTTTGCATTGGAAATGTGTTTTCTTTATAATAAGTTTCCGACAAACAGGACAGTAATAACCGTATCGTCAAATCAGTGTTTCCCGTCAGCGGATAACCGGATGGCGCAAAACCGTCTTTGTGCGCACACTGCATCACTATGACAGTATCGGGCTTCTGCCGCCCAGCCGGATTACCAACGCCGGTTACCGCCTGTATGATGAAATATCAATCCAGCGGCTGAAACAAATCCTATTCTTCCGCGAGCTGGATTTTCTTTTGAAAGAAATTAAACAAATCCTCGATCATCCCTCCTTTGACAAAACACAAGCGCTGAAGGCGCAACGGGAATTATTGCTCCTCAAACACCAACGGCTGGACTGTCTGATCAGCACGATCGATCAAACATTGAAAGGAGAATTAACAATGAATTTTAATGCGTTTAGCATGCAGGAAATAAAAAATATGCAGCAGAAGTACGGGAACGCTGGGGGAAATACCGCAGGCATATACGGTGTAAAGCCGTACTCCAAAATTCTGTGACGATATGTAATTGGTTGTGGTTCTCCTAAGAGAGTACTTCGTTATACTGGATGAAACAAGTGTCTGTCAATACTTTCCAAAAAGTTTTGAATAATTTTTTCGAAAGTTGGATATACTATTTTATTGGGGCAAAAGAAAATATCTTATATAACTTGAACACTGTTTGTTAAACTATATCTGTTTGAAACTCCCCAATAAGTCGGAACTGCTCACACTCTTACAGCTAATTCTCTTTCTTTCGAGCTAATATAACACAAAATATAATTGTAGCTGTCAAAAAGCCTATTGCTATTACATATTGTATAGTAACTGATAAACTATTTGTAACCGCTGGAACATATCCGCCAATATTGCCAAAAATATGTGCTACTATCGCTGGGAACAATGACTTGGTTTTTACATACGATAACGCAAAAATTAAACCACCAAAAAAGGCATGTATAACCGTAATAATGCCACCTGCTATAGAATGAATTAATGCAAACAGAATTGCACTAATTATAATTGCAATAACTGGAAAATCCTCTTTACAAAGTTTTGTCATAATCAGAGCACGAAACACAAACTCTTCCACAATTGGTGCAACTATAAAAATAGACAAAATAAAGGCAACCATATTTTTTTCCATATCGTCTGACATTCCGCCAACTAATTCCTGCGGAATTGGTGCGACAGTCTGCGCAATATTAGAGAATGCTGAAAAACAAAATGCCGCTATTATAGGTGATAAATACTCCTTTAAGGGAACTGATTTTATTCCATATGTATTTTTTATATCAATTTTTTTCACTTTCAAAATGAATATAACCAATAGTAAATACAATGCCTGTGCTATACCGCTAATTAAAGCTATATGTTCTAAACTATTTTTAATTATCATCACGCCAACTGATGATATTATTCCGATTCCAAAAATAAATGAAAGTGTAATAAGTATACTGCTGCCTATGTGTTTTAATTTTATCTTCATTAAGTGCTCCACAATTCATATTTGTCAGGCAATCGTCCCCCCAACGTTTAACATTATACCACTCAAATGTAAAAAAATCTACTGCCGCTATCGGTTTTCGTGAGTAAAATCTCTCCCTTCGAATACACTGCCGACATTCTATCTTCTTGAACACCTACTTATGAGGTATCATATCATTAACAACAATGGTCTTTCCTCGTGAATGGTATTAGTCATAAATCAAATCGTTGTAAACAATCTCTGCGGTACAATTGCGGATACTGTTCATAATCCGCACCCATTTCATGCTGTCCTCCACTTTGAGCTTTTCGGTAATTCCTTCTTTTTCAACAAGTTGCTTTACAAGCCGATTGGCCTTGCTTCTTGGGGTAACACGAGGTTTGGCAGGTTATAATCACCAACTTTTGAATAAGTACCGCCCATCTGTTCAAATATTGTCTTTTCCATAAGTTTAACCCTCCGTCATTCTGATTTTGAAATTCCTGATTGGTGCGTTGGCTGCTTTGATTAAAACATCATCAACGGCGTCGGTATATCTGCGCTCCGCAAGTAGATTGCTACGCAGGTGTTCAAAACGTTGATGATAATCCCCCGTTCACTTTCGGTAATCGCTATGTAATATTTTTTGCTTCGCATATTTCCTGACCTCTTTTGCCTAAAGTGTAGCAAAGGATTTCTCCCTTTGCGAGTGTACGATTCTATAATATATTGACAGAAAAAAGCCAGCGTAAGAAGCGTTTCTGCTTCTAATGCTGGCTTTTACCTTTGCCAATGCCTGTTGGTTGTATTTAGTTGATAGTTTCAAATTACTACTTCCTTATATAGCAACAGCCTTTCCGGCATACATTTTGCATTGGAAATGTGTTTTCTTTATAATAAGTTTCCAGCAAACAGGACAGTAATAACCGGATCGTCAAATCAGTGTTTCCCGTCAGCGGATAACCGGATGGCGCAAAACCGTCTTTAATTTTTCAGGAGCTGTTCTTCGCGGATCTGACAGGTAAATTTCATGATGGCGGCGCTGGAGACCGCATGCGTCTTGTAGTCCGTTTTCACGAATAAAATCCGCCAGCTTATCAATAGACGTCTGCTCCTCACAATAAGGCCCTATATGCATAATTTGAACACATAAACCTTCATGATATGTTTCCAAACGCACACGTTCCAAATTCAATTCCGGTTTCTTTTTTCTCAGTTCTTCACACGCCCACAAAAACACATCCTGCGTAACAAAATCAGGCTGACGAATCAGGGAGGTCCATGTCCATTGCTCCCTGTTCGGATCAAAACCTTCCGCAGCGCAATCCCATAATCCTTCCAGCGGTGGAACAACATATTCAATGTAACCTTCCGGTTGATTCCCGCTCATTTTACTCATTTTTATGGTATAGGAAATGGAATAGAGCAGTTCCAACGCCTCTTGATAGTTCTCCCCTTCCGGTGCACCGTTTCCGTCTGCCATCAGATATAAAATCGGCGGGACTTCAATTAAAGACGGCGCGGCTTTCGGTATATATAAATCTTTATATTGTTTTTTAAAATCAAGTTTATCCTGCATAATTGATACCTCCGTCAAAATAAACGTAATTGTCGGCTTTCATAACCCATCTTATACATACGTACAATATCCTGCATCCGGTAGAGTATGCCAAGTTTATTACATTCTTCCGAAAACAAATTCCACAATTTTCCAGCATTTGGACTGACACAGCGATAAGCATTACCATACTGCTTCATATATCGCTCCCGCAGTCCCTGTCCCGGGAACAGATTTTCAAGCTTCTGCAAATACCATTCCCTTTGATTCTGGCGCAATGTCATGCCAAACGCCGGATAAACAAAACGTGCACCGCACTCCTTTGCCCTGTGAAGGATGGCTAAAACATTTTCCGGCGTATCTTCAAGAAATGGCAACACTGGCATAAGCAATATACCGGCAAAAATTCCCGCTTCTGACAATACACGAATTGTTTCGAACCGCTGGGATGAAGTTGGGGCATTCGGTTCCAGTTTTTGTGCAAGTGCATCGTCATGGGTGGTAATCGTTATTTTGCATAGTACCGGAGAATGCTCCTTGATAGCCTGCAAAATATCTATATCCCTTGTTATCAAATCACTTTTAGTTGCAACAGCAATTCCAAAATCAAAAGCATCTGCCAGTTCTAAGGCATGCCTTGTCAAGAGGAGGTCCTTTTCCATCGGATTATACGGATCACTCATTGCGCCCGTAGCGATAACGCCTTTTCGCACCTTTCGCTGCAGATCATCACGGATAATCCGCAGAGCATCTTGCTTGGCACGTACTTGGTCAAAATTTTCAATACCGTAACAACTGCTGCGGCTATCGCAATAGATACAGCCATGACTGCACCCACGGTAAATATTCATATTGTAATCTGTTCCAAACCACTGTGTATTTTTTGTTTTAGTAACAATCGTTTTTGCTGGGATATATTCCATAGCAATATTCTCAGGCTTTCTTTATTTTTTCCAACGTGCAAGAGTCGGGAACCATTTCAGCATTGCCTTGCGTGCTTCTTCCCTGTTTTGATATCTTCCGGAATCCTTTTCAAACTCTAAACAAAAATCAATCATCTGTTCCATTGTCCAATCCCGTGTGAATTCTCCATTTTCCCAGCAATAACAGCAATAATCCGAATTCAGAGTCCCATCCGCATTTACACCGAAATGTTCTTTCTCCGTCATTGGCATCCCACAGCTCTGGCAGTATTTTTCATTTTTCATAATAAACAGCACTTCCTTTCCTTATGTTGACTCTATGCTACCATAGATAATAAGACAACTGGCTGTCATATTATAAATCCGGCTCATAATTTTTTTGTATATTACTGATTTTCTCCAAAAGGCGGCGGCGTACATGGGACGGTGAAAGAACTTTAAGATCCTCTCCAAACGACAGCAAAAAGCCATATACCCACGAGTCCTCCGGAAACCAAACATCTACATTAAAACTCCCATCCGGATTCACAGTAATCTGCTGAGGTTCAAAACTGTCAAAAACACGGTATGCCGCTCGAGGTGAAATCCACAAATTGAAACGTACAATATTTCCGGCCGGTACAGACTGCGGCTCTATCGGCGGCGGAAGCTCCCGCTCGGCAAAAATATCCTGCGTTACACAGATGTGATGCATACGCATAATTTTAAAAGTGCGCATAGCCTGCCTTTCCAGACAGAATGCTTGCAAATACCAATCATGCGCCTTAAAGGTAAGTTTCACTGGTTCTGTTCGCCGCGCACTTTTTTGACCGTAAGAACTATAATAATCAAAAGTAATAATACGCTTCCCCAAAATTGCCTTTTTTATAAAATCAAACTTTTCACGTTCCTGCACACTGCTTCCCCAATGGGAGAAATCAATGTCAATCCAATCCTCCGGCGCACTCCGGCGAAAGATACCCCGCAAGCATTCTAATACTTCACTTTCAGAATCCCCATGTGCCGCTTGCAAACTTTGGAGTGCAAACAGTATTTCATCCTGCTGTTCTTTTGTCAGCAGAGATTTATTCATTACAAACTCCGGCAGAAGATGAATACCGCCGCCCTTCCCTTTACTGGCATAGATAGGAATACCGGCGGCACTGAGAACATCAACATCACGGTAAACGGTACGCGCCGATACCTCAAACCGCTGTGCAAGCTCTGCCGCAGTCATGCTTTCTTTTTCCAGCAAAAGGTATACCATTTGAAATAATCGGTTTAACTGCACAGGCTCCCCCCCTTTTCTCTATTATAACATGCTAATATAACATGCTAAACAATATTGGGGAAAAGGATTATGAACTTCTGTGTGATGACTACATAGGATTTGAAATGGGTGTTGATTTTGGTATCAATACTTATGATAAAGATTTTGCGGTCATGGTGTTACAAAAGAATTTGACCTGCAAGATAGATGAACTTGTCAAAGATGCAGAAACTTTTGATATTGATGCGTTGAAGAAAATGTACCCTAATAGATTGGACAGGCCATATAATGCGATTATTATTTTGCACAGAGTAATTTATGATGGTCGGATCAAAGAAGTACAAAATGAAACTTTTGGCTACTTTAAATTCTCGGGTGTATTTGATAGCTGATAAAAATTCAGACAACTTCAAGTTTGCAAAGCTGTAAAGTGAGTGCAAAATCAGTGATTTATGCAGGAATATGCATTATATTTCAAGTTTTATGCAACGGGAACACTTTTTCAAAAAGGGAAAAAATAGCCCCAGTATCAAAAACACCGGAGCCATATATCACTATATCTATTTTTAATAATAGGCATCTGTACCTCCATTAACAATCCGCCTGATTCTCTTTATTCCATATGCCGTCGCTATAAGATTCCCGCGCAAATTGTACTCTGGAGTATCGCCATTTTGCTCTGCCCAATCCAATACAACAGCATAAGCTTCACCTAAAAACATACGCACCTTATAAATTCAAACCGCAGTAAGCCCTGCTCTTTTTGATACATTCCACATACTATTTCAAACAAGAAGAGTCAAAAAGATTTTATTACGCTTTATTCCGGATAATATTTAAGTCCCGCCTTCCTTGCCTGCTGGAACTGATATTGGCGGGGAATACGATAAACTTTTCCATCCTTTTTCAGCTTTGCACCCGTTTGGCGGAAAGTAAAAGCAATGTGATGTTCCCTGCATTGGCGGTATAAATCTAAAACCCAATTATAATCACAGACGCGTGCTTCGCTACCGGACTCACCGCCAGCCAGTACCTCCTGTACCCAGTCGCCCAGAAAATTAGATAAATCTATTTTTTCTAAAAGCGGTTCACAAACAATACTTTTCTTTCGCACAGGAACCTCACGAAAAATGGGTAGACGATAATCAGCCCTGTCCTGATTTTCCACCGTACAGCAAATATGTACATTATCGTATCCATCTCCCCAATCAGATGGAATACAATGATAAAAACGGTCAATCCGCTTGGTGATAAAAAGAAACTGCAAATCAGAACGCGCTTTTATCATCTGCCACGCCTGTTGTCTCCATACATCCGCTTCTTCCAGAAAAAAATCAGAGGTAAAGCAGGTATATACCATGGTTCCGGAAGGAATTTTATACACTCCCGCACGGTTTCGCATAACTGGAAACATGAAATTCCCCGTTTTGCGAACTACTCCGATTTCCCTGCCATGCTTTTGATCCATACGGTAAACATAACAATGAGCGCATCCAGCAGAAAGTTTATGACAGCCGTGCCATGGGTTCCAAGTTACATCCATAGAATCATCACACATTTTTCAGATAATCTAAAATTTCCTGTGCGTTGGTATCCGGTTTTGCCTTTTCAAATACTTTTTCAATTTTACCGTCTTCATTGATAATAAAGGCGGAACGTACAACACCCATACTTATTTTTCCATACATTTTCTTTTCCTGCCATACGCCAAATGCCTGAATTGCCTGGAGCTCAGGGTCGGAAAGCAACAGGAAAGGTAAATTAAACTTTTCAACAAATTTTTGATGAGATTTTTCTGAATCTTTACTGATACCGATTACAATAACATCTTTTTTTCTAAAATCTTCATAGGCGTCACGGAACGCGCACGCTTGCCGTGTACATCCAGGCGTATTATCTTTTGGATAAAAATATACCGCTACTTTTTTCCCTGCAAAATCCGACAGTTTTATTTCTTTACCGTCCTTATCATGCAACAAAAAATCCGGCGCTTCTGTTCCTGCTTTTAACACTGCACTCACTCCTTAACCTTGAATAAACACATATTTATGATTTCCTGATAATTCCTTTTGAAACCGATAATCATCCCAGTGAAACAATTTTAATTCTTCCGGCGTTTCCAATCTATTTTTCACAATAAATCTTGCCATCTGTCCCCGCGCCATTTTTGCATTTGCCGCAATCATACGCAGTTTTCCCTTTCGATAACATAAAAACTCACAAGTAATACAAGTATCCTGTGGTTTTAAATAACTGGTTATCATTTTGGAATATTCCGCAGAGGCAAGATTAATAACCGCCTCCCCTGTACGGAACAATTCCCGATATACCAAGTCTCCCCAGAATGCATAAAGATTTTTTTCATTGATGCTGAATTTACATTGCATTTCCAGCCGATACGGCTGAATCATATCTGAAGGGCTAAGCAAACCATACATAGGGCTAAGCATCCTCAAATGCGAGGAAGCAAACGCAAAATCTTCCAAATCAAAGTCTTTCGCGTTCAAATTCCAATAAGCAAGTCCATCATAGGTCAGCAATGCCGCCGTTCCTGACATAGCCGTATCAAACGCCTGCAAATCAAGATAAGCTCGCATAGCAAGCGACGGACTTATTTTCATTATACTTTCCCACTGCCACGGTGCGTAAGATTTCAAAATTTTTGAAATCTCCTTCGCTTTTTCCAGATAAACAGGCTTTGTTAATTGCAGTCCGTCCAGTACGGCCGCTTTCATATTCTTCGCAGGTGATAAAAATGCCAGCATGTTTCCTTTTACCTTCTTCTCTTACAAGCAATGATATCGTCTAAAAGCCCTTTTTGTCCACATCTATTTTATCACGATACCCCCAAATATGCAATGATTTCAGCATCTGCATTGCCTCTGTATCTATTTTTTCTGACTGATACATCTCATAAACCCTGAATCGTCATCTCATACATTTACTGATACATTATTCATTATATTGCACACTTGACTTTAGGCAAAATATATATTAACATCAAGATAAACTATATATTTTTAGGAAAAGAGGATAAAGCATGAAAAAAGGTAAACGTTTATTGCTTCTTTTATTATCCGCCCTTATGATAACGACAATAACCCCAACGGCAAATTCAGCAAATCAGGTCGGTTTGAGAAAGCGCGTTGTTGGTTATTTTCCCTCTTACAGATACTCCTCTGCTTTTAACTCCGTTGACTATTCCGCTATGTCTCATGTTATTCTTTCTTTTATTAGATATAAAGATAAATTAATATGCGATTTTAGCGACAGTCAAATTAAAGCCATCAAAGAAAAATGTGAGAAAAGCGGCTCAAAACTTATGATAGCTTTGGGAGGATGGGAAGGCTTTTCTTATACTGATAACCCTATAGATACAGAGGAAGAACGTACAGAATTCATCAATGAGCTTATGTATTATGTTGATACATATGACCTTGACGGGATTGATATTGATATTGAAATCACAAATGAAGATTTCTGGATTTGCTTTGATGATTTTGCATCTGAACTCTCCAATAGATTGAAAGCAGAGAAAAAACTTCTCACAATGGCAGTTTCCCCCTGGTTTACAGATGGAATAAAAGAGTCTACATATGATTATTTTGATTTTCTTAATTTAATGAGTTATTATCC
Source organism: uncultured Eubacteriales bacterium (assembly GCA_934546985.1). Taxonomy (GTDB): domain Bacteria; phylum Bacillota; class Clostridia; order Oscillospirales; family Acutalibacteraceae; genus CAKTEE01. The sequence goes on along the minus strand of CAKTEE010000001.1, from coordinate 325,304 downwards.
TATTAATCAAATTAATAATTATGTCTTATATTATAGGACACGCGGCGTTTCTGACGAACGAATGAATATCGGCGTCCCTTTTTATGGCGAAGATGATAATGGCAAATCATACATATATTCAGATATTATTGCCAGCAATAAAGCCGAGTTAAGCCAAAGCAATTATAGCAACGGGATCTCTTATGACGGCATTCCTTCTATCATCGCTAAAGCAGAATACAGCCTTTCCTTTGGCGGAATTATGGTTTGGGAAGTTGGGCAAGATGATTTTGAACCTGAATATTCTTTGCTTCAGGCAATCAAAAATGTTTACTCTGTTTCAGAAAGCGAGGTATCTCCTGTTACAAATCTTACTTCCGGCAATACTACATTTACAGGCACAAAGCTGAACTGGACAGCCTCTGAAAACGCTGTAAAGTATGATATTTATAATGGTTCCAATTACGTAGGTTCAACATCTGATACCTCATTTTCAGTCCATAATCTCACAAGCGGTTCTATCTACACATTTAAAATCTTTGCAGTAAATGCAGACGGTATTACATCTGCCAGCACAAATATTAATGTTGAAACCCTAATTGACGCTGATAAAATTCCTGAATGGAATTCTAATACCATTTATTTAAAAGGCGATCAGGTGATTTGCAATGGCAACGTTTATATGGCGCAATGGTGGACGCGCGGTATTATCCCAGGTTCTACCCAAGCCGGTTCAAGCGTTTGGGTTTATGTCGGCAAAGCAGGAAGCAAAAATCTAAAAATTACCATAGAAGCAGATAAAGAGGGCGCTATCCCAAAAGGCACATTGACTAAATTTACAGCATCTGTTTACGGTGAACAAAACATTATATCTTATCAATATTATATCGTAAAAGACGGTATTGTATTTTATAAAAATAATGCCGCATTAAATACATCATTCGAATACACTTTACAAGAACAGGGTGATTACCAAATCCTTGCATATTGCAGGGATGAATCTGGAAATACTGCTTCCAATAAGATGACTGTCTCTGTTGCATAGATACATTCACTTATGAAGTGAGATTTTTATACAATTATAATCACAGACAGATATCCATCAATTAAAATCAAACAGCAAAAAACACATTGAATTTATAAAAAAGGTAAACACATGGACGTTCCCATCGTGTTTACCTTTCTTTGTTACGTATTAAATTTTATATTGTCAATGTAAAGCTAAGAGTTTTGGCAAACTATTCACTCTGCTCAGTTTCGTTTTGATTCAACCAATTTAGTTGTTGTTTTTCTTCCCATAATTTTCGTATTCTGCATAGCAGTAACAACACTGTTCAGATGATCTTTCGGAACGCCGACAACCGTATAACGGTCATAAATCTCAATTCTGCCAAAGGCTTTTCCCGGCAATCCAGTTTCGCCTGCAAGCGCACCCAAAATATGATTTGCACTTACCCTCTGGTCGCGTCCAATACTAATAACAATCTGCCCCATGGTATCATCATCACGGCTATAACGCTCCCTGGCACCGGAAGAATGTTTTCTGGAAGAAAGAGAGGAACGTTTATTTTTACCGGCAGAAAAATAGTCTCCGCGCGGCCGGTTTCCGCCAAACTGCATACGTCTGCTTTCAGCAATAAATACAGCGTCGTCAGCTTTTGCCGCCTCTAAGTCATTGCCTGTTTTATTTAAATGCATTTTAATCAATGCGGCCGCAACTTCGACAGAAGTCGTGTCTTCGGATAAAAGCTGATCCAGAATTTTGATGTATTCTTCCAATCCCCCTGCATCAATTGCATTTTGTACTTCTTTTATAAATTTGTTTGATTTGGTTTCCAATACCTCCGCGCTGGATGGGACAGCTTTCAGTTCTATTTTCGCTTTTGTAAAATTCATGATATCTCTGAGCTCATAAACCTGACGTCTGCCGGAAACAAAAGTAAACGCACGGCCTTCTTTTCCCGCACGGCCGGTACGGCCAATACGGTGCACATAATACTCTACATCCTGAGGAATGTCATAATTAAATACCGCTTCAATATTATCAATATCAATTCCCCTTGCCGCCACATCGGTTGCAACCAAAACATCCACATTGCCGGAACGGAACATATCCATTACATGGGTTCTCGTTTGCTGTTTCATGTCCCCGTGGAGCCCTTCTGTTAAGTACCCTCGCATTTGCAGTGCGCTGACTAATTCATCCACCTGCTTTTTGGTATTGCAAAAAACCATAGAACGGGCAGGATTATAAATATCCAATAACCTGCTGAGAACTTCTACCTTTTTACCCATGGGCACTTCATAATAAAACTGTTCAATGCTGGGCACTGTCATTTGCGTATGAGAAACCTTGATCAGTTCCGGTTCCCTTTGATACCGACTGGTCAAACTCATAATTTCCTTTGACATTGTTGCAGAAAATAGAAGCGTCTGACGTTCCTCAGGTGTTTCCTGTAAAATAGTTTCAATATCCTCACGAAAGCCCATACTCAGCATTTCATCCGCTTCATCCAAAATAACCATTTTCAAATGATTTAATTTTAGGGTATGGCGGCGCATATGATCCATAACTCGCCCCGGAGTACCAACAACAATCTGAGCGCCCTGCTGTAATGCGCGGAGCTGACGTTCAATAGGCTGACCTCCATAAATCGGAACTGTTTTTATTCCGGATTTATATTTGGAGAATTTTTGTATTTCATCACAAGCCTGCACTGCAAGCTCACGTGTTGGGCAAAGAATTAATACCTGCGTTTTATTTTTTAAAACCGGGTCAATCTTTTCAATTGCCGGAATACTGAAAGCCGCCGTCTTTCCCGTTCCTGTTTGGGAATGACCTACAACATCCTTTCCCATAAGGATAATTGGGATACTCTGGGCCTGAATGCTCGTTGCTTCTTCAAAGCCTAAATCTTCAACAGCACGTTTAATTTCATCCGATAATTCCATATCGGCAAACCGTATATTCGCCATGTAACTACGCAGCCTCTTTTTCTATAAATTTCATTTTTAAAAATAAATGAAGTAATATTATTATACCTTAGTTGCACAATGTTATCAAACACAACTTAGCATAATATATAATTTCATGTTATATTCTATAACAGCATGCTGAAACCTGATTTTTTCTATCCATAATTTCCTATTTCTTTATGCTGTAATTGGCAAACCTCATAAAAACAGAAAACGCCGATGCCTGAAACCGGCACCGGCGTTTTCTATTTCATTGTTTAATTTACCGTAAATGAAAGGTTGGAACTGACAACTGTTCCTGTTCCATCTTTACAATATACCAGCAATAAATATTTTCCTGAAGAATTTGCTGTATAACTAAAAGAATTGGAAACCGCACTAACTGCCTGATAACACAACTTTCCGGATTTATAAAGATAATAAGTATATGTCTTTGTACCTGTTCCCCCGGTTACAGAAGCTGTAAATGTAAATTTAGTACCTGGATTTTGTGCACCGGAAGGGCTTACTGTCAAATTGGCAAAACGCAGTGGTTCCTGCACTGCATTCACTATAATAGATGCAGAATTCTTAAACGCAGTGGTTCCCACAGAATCCTTTGCCGTTACTTTAACATAATAAGTACCCGCATTGGAAAGAACCGCACTAAAAGCGGAAGCAGATGAATACGCCTGCGTTTTTATCAGAGAATTGTTTTGATAAAGTTCAAATTGATAGGTAAGACTGCCTGTCCCGCCGGATGCGGAGGCATTCCATGTCACCTGACTGCCGGCGGTAACTGTTCCAGTCTTATCAGCGCTGACAGCGTTAACCGTTACCGGTACAGTAACTGTGGGGAACACAGAACGCATCTTATTAACAAAACCGTTATTATTTGCCTTTACGTCATAGTTAATTGACCACGTCATAATACCGCGGAACGTTGGATATTTTTTTATTAAAGTATCCAAAGCCTGAGCATAATCGGTCAGAGGAAGATAACCGCTGCCGGCAGCCTCAGATGATGCAGGCACGCCAAATGCCACCTGATCCGGGCGCAGTCCCTCAAAGAAACCAACTTTCGTTTCAAAACCTGTAATTAACAATTCGGACAATACTACAAGGCTGTTAACATTATAACCCGATGCCCCAAAGGTTGGGCAGCCCCAATATTCTCCGTTATATTCGTTAATCGGGTTATTATAATACTGCGGATGAATAAACGTGAGAATATCCCGGCAATTATTCAGCAAAGGCAAATAACCCCCGTAAAAACCTCTCCATGCAACAGCGCCGCCCTGCACATATGGATGCTCCGGCGCCATAGTTACCATAAAATCAGAACCATATTTTTTAACCATATCATGCAGTATGGTATTTAAATGCGCCTGAATCGGCGTTGCCATATTGGTCAGAGTATCCGCACTGGATACAGATAAAATAGAGTGCTCTAAATCAATATCAATTCCGTCGAACCCATATTTTTCAATAATCGCACACGCAGAATCATAAAAAGTTTTCCTGTCGGAATCCGTGTTTAAGGTAAGATTTCCGGTTGCACCACCCAAAGAAATCAGCACCTTTTGCCCCCGTGCCTGACAATAAGCAACATCGTTAATAAACGCCTGATCACCGGATGGATACAAACTGCTGTCAGGAGAGAATACTGCCCTTACCTGAGAAGAATCTGTAAGCATAAAAGAAACAATAATAACATCCCAACCTGGATCAATTTCCCGCAGGGTCATGTTTGCCGTTTCACTGCTGGACCAGTTCTCCCAATAACCTATTACACATTGAGCCGGAAGGCCGTTTACCTGAGCATTGGCCTTTGTGGGTGCCGCAAATACAAACGATGTAAGAAGCACTGAAAAAACAATAAAGCAAGAGAGCAGCTTCTTTGCCTGTATTTTTGCTTTTAGTACCATAAAACTTTCCTCCTTTTGATTTACCGTTCCTAACTGATGATTTTCCAATTACAGTAATCATAACATTCTTCCAAAATGTTTTCAATTAATTGAGAAAATCAAATAAAATTATACAATAAATGCCAAAAAATTGTTAATAAATACTATAAAACAATTCACTAATAGAAACCATGAACAAGTCAATCACTTACCCAATATAATAATCCAAAAAAAATCCAAATTGACCATTTTGCTCTTAGGAATAATCCAAAATAAAAAATTTTAGTTTTTTATTTTCAGACTCTTGACAAATACTCCGAATTTTGATAATATATTTTTTGTTGTCAGAAAGATATGCGGATATGGCGGAATCGGCAGACGCGCTAGATTCAGGTTCTAGTCGGGGCAACTCGGTGGAGGTTCAAGTCCTCTTATCCGCACCAAAGCGTTTAAAACCCGAATATTTACCGATTGGTAAATGTTCGGGTTTTTGTTTTATTTTAATAAAATCAAGTGGTTGTCTGTACGAAAACAACGGCGGTATTTTTTCAGATTCCGCCGTTGTTTTACTCTAAAAGTTTCTATAAATATCCATAAAGTATTTTTACGCAGAAGTTCAAATTATGATATTTTTTACACACAAACTGTAAAATTTCATAATATGGTACTGAGGTGATAAAAATGTTGGAAATTATCCTGAACGTCATCCTTTTATTTCTGGTTTTAACCGGCATCGTTACAATTATGCACAAAATTGCATTAAAGCTCCTTTCGCCCAGAAATCCGGAAAACATGGTGCTGGTATTGCCGCTGAAACAAATGAATGATGAACTCGAACTCATTCTGCGGAATGCTGACCTGCGCGCACGCGTTTTCGGTGCAAAACTCTACAAAAAAATTATTATCCTTGACTGCGGAATGGACGATGACTGTCTGCGTTTTTGCAAAGCGGCATGCAAAAGCGTCGACAGTCTGACCTTATGTAAATATGAAGATTTGGAATGCTATCTTCGCGAAAGCAGTTTGCAAAATTAAGCTTGTTGTACTATACTTATTGTATTGCAAATTTTTGCACGTAAGGATGAAAAACATGAAGGAAATGGAACTGGAAGAACTCAGCGGCTCGGTGGAATCATTAACATTCCGCCGGGCCGACACGGGTTTTACCGTACTTGAATTGAACACCCCACAGGAACTGGTAACTGTAGTCGGCGTTTTACCGGAAGTAAATGAGGGGGAAGACCTGCGGTTAATGGGAAAATGGGACGTGCACCCTGCTTTTGGACAGCAGTTCCGCGCGGAAATGTGCGAGAGATATTTGCCTGCAACTGCTGCGGCAATTCTTCGTTATCTATCCTCCGGCGCAGTAAAAGGCGTTGGCCCCGCAACTGCCGCGCGCATTGTAGAAGCATTCGGAGACAGAACGCTTGAAATTCTGGAAAAAGAACCGGAACGTCTTGCTGAAATCAAAGGCATTTCCCGTGCAAAAGCGGAAAAAATTGCAGATGAATATAAAAAACAGTTTTCTATCAGAGAAGCCATGATATTCCTTGGTGGATTTGGCATGACGCCGTCGGAATGCCTGCGTGCCTATAAAAAATTCGGTTCCATAACTACGGACATTGTCAGCCAAAACCCTTACGCGCTTTGCTCCAGCGGAATCGGCATCAGTTTTGACCGCGCAGACGCTATTGCTCACTCCATGGAAAAACCGGTAGACAATGACTGCCGTATCCGTGCAGGCATCCTTTACGTTTTGCGACACAACTTAGGCAACGGACATACGTGTGTTCCGCGGGATAAAATTTTTGCCCCCTCGCAAGCCCTTTTGGATGCAGGAAATGACGATATTGATATTCAGGCAGATAAGCTGATTGAAGACAATCAATTAATCACAGAGAACATTAACGGGCGTGATTTTCTGTTTTTGCCCACATTATATCATGCAGAGAAAGGGATTTCCAATCGGATTAAAATGATGCTGAAATATCCTCCTCAGCCATCATCCATGCTTTCTACTGATATTGAAATGATTGAAGATGAATTATCCATAACCTATGAAGAATTACAGCGCAGGGCAATCCAGACTGCGATGTCAAGAGGACTGTTAATTCTGACCGGCGGACCCGGCACCGGAAAAACAACCACATTAAATGGTATTATCCGCCTGATGGAAAAAGAAGGACTGGAAGTTGCCCTTGCCGCACCTACAGGCCGTGCCGCTAAGCGTATGGCAGAACTGACAGGACGGGATGCAAAAACCATCCACCGTTTGCTGGAAGTGGAATGGACCCAAGGAGATGAAATGCGTTTTGCGCGCAATGACCGAAATCCGTTGGATGCTGACGCAGTAATTGTGGATGAATTATCCATGGTAGATGTACTGTTATTTGAAAGTCTGCTGGACGCATTGCCTCTTGGCTGCCGGCTGATTATCGTCGGCGACTGCAACCAGCTTCCGCCTGTTGGAGCTGGAAACGTTTTACAGGATTTGATTGATTCCGGTATTCTTCCTGTCGTCCAGTTAAAAGAAATATTCCGGCAGGCAATGGAAAGCCTTATCGTTACAAACGCCCACCGGATTGTCAGCGGAGAACCGCCGGTTCTGGACAAAAAAGATAAAGATTTCTTTTTTCTGCCTGCAAACGCACCAGCGCCAGCAGTAAAACTTGTAACAGATTTATTTACCAAACGGCTTCCTGCATCATATAAGTATTCCCCTATGTCGGACATACAGGTCCTTTGCCCTTCCCGCAAGGGCGAATTGGGTACTGTTAACCTAAACCGTGTCTTGCAGAATTCCTATAACCCTCCTGATAAAAACAAACGGGAAATTACCGTCAATGGATTTATTCTGCGGGAAGGCGATAAGGTAATGCAAATCAGAAATAACTATGATTTGATTTTTTCCCGCGATGACGGTCAGGAAGGCACCGGTGTGTTCAACGGTGATGTTGGTACTCTGGAACGTATTGATTTGGGTGCCGGTGCAGTTCTTGTCCGCTTTGATGACCGCGAGGTTTATTATCCAATGGAATCTGTTGCTGATTTGGAACTTGCTTACGCAGTAACGGTACATAAAAGCCAAGGCAATGAATTCCCCGCAGTTATTATGCCTGTGTTTGGAGTTCAGCCTCTGCTTTGTTATCGGAATTTACTCTATACTGCCGTAACCCGTGCAAAAAATCTGATAATATTAGTTGGACACTCTCAGGAAATTTTAGCTATGGTAGAAAATAACCGCAAAACCCGGCGCTTTTCTGCATTGGAATATTTTCTCCGTAAGGAGGAGTGATAAATGGAAATCGGTTTTCTGGATACATTCCTGCGTTTCTTCTTTCCTGACCGCTGTATCTGCTGTGGAAAAACTATAGAAATGCATCATCTCTACTGCCCTGCATGCGAAAAGAATTTGCCCCGCATCCATCCCCCTCTTTGTTTATCCTGCGGTATGAATCAGAAAGACTGCACTTGTGCCAAACATAAAAATTATTTCAGTCAATGTATTGCTCCGTTTTATTATGAAAATGGAATTCAGAACGGAATACGGCGAATGAAATTCCAGCAAAAAACTTATGCCGCAGAGGGATTTGGTATTGAAATGGCGGCATTAGCAAAACAAATTTACGGAAACAATGCATTTGATTTCATTGCCTGCATACCGTTAACGAAAAAAGGGAAACGGGAGCGGGGTTATAATCAAAGCGAACTCATAGCAAAGGAAATTGCAAAACAATTATGTATTCCCTTTTATTCTACCATACTCGTAAAATTATTCGATAACCGACCGCAGCATAAACTGCCTGCCGCAGAACGTACGGGTAATGTAGCGGGCGTTTTTGAATGTACAGAACCTAAACTGGCCGAAAGTAAAAAAATTCTTTTAATAGATGATATTAAAACAACAGGCGCTACTTTAAACGAATGTGCAAAAATACTCTTGCTGAACGGGGCACAGGAAGTTGCTTGTTTGTGCAGTGCTATTGTGCGCGAACACAAACCTACCGGAAAAACATCTGTATGAACTCTGCCATACTTGCATAGACTGTCATAGGATGCAGGTTAAAATCTTACTGACTGCCATAGAATCCGCTTGACAAACATAAAATAATTCGATAGCATTAATGAAAGAATCATGATGTAAAAAGCGGACTGCCTTTGATAACAGGCTTTCCTGAATGAGGACGGAGCGTGTAGCAAACATGTTGGGGTTAAATATTGGTATTGATTTAGGGACCTCCACAATCATTATTTTTGTTGAGGGAAAAGGCATCGTTTTAAATGAACCTTGTGTAGCAGCCATTGAAACAGACACCGGACAAATGATTGCCGCCGGTCAGGACGCAATAAAAATGGTTGGACGCACACCGGATTATTTGACGGTTATCCATCCGGTCATGGACGGCGTTATTTCTGATTATACAGTAACGGAACAGATGCTTCGTTATTTTTTAAGAAAAGTATGCGGCAATACATTATTCAAACCCAAAATTATGGTATGTATGCCCAGTTCTATTACAAGTGTAGAAGAAAAAACAATTATAGATGTGCTGATGAATGCAGGTGCACGCAAAGCATGCATTATGCAGACACCGATTGCAGCCGCCATTGGTGCAGGGATTGATATTACAAAACCACATGGGGCCTTTATTGTCGACATCGGCGGAGGAACCACTGATATTGCAGTTATTACACTGGACAACATCGCTGTAACCAGTTCTATAAAAGTTGCAGGAAAAGAATTTGATAACGCAATCATACGCTATATCCGACGGAAATACGATATATTAATTGGAGATTTAACCGCCGAAAACATCAAAAAGAAAATCGGTTCTGCCTGCTCACGGGAAGTAGAAGTCGCTATTGCAGCACGGGGCAGAAATTTTATTAGCGGTATGCCTGAAAGCTTTGAGGTTACATCGACTGATGTCTATGAGGCATTACAGGAATCCATTGGGCTCATTACCATGGAAGTGCAGCATGTTATGGAACATACCCCGCCGGAACTGATTGCTGATGTATACAGCGACGGCATTACCCTGACAGGAGGCGGCAGCCTGCTTTACGGTTTTGACCGGCATTTGACTCAGGCAACCGGCGTTACCTGCCGACTTGCGGAAGAGCCAACGAATTGCGTTGCTGTCGGCACAGGAAAATCATTAAAAAATATCGATAAGTTTATCGCAGGTAATTATAAGTTTATATCAAAAAATGAATTTGAAGAAGAATAGTGTCTCTGTATTTGTATAAGTACTTTCTTGCTTTTTCGCAAGCATTGTAAACTCAAATAACTGACATTACATGACCATGTTAATAAATTATTCTGAACCACACGTTAAGCGTGTGGTTTTTATTATCATTTTCAGCAAAACAAAATTCCCGGTAAAACCGGGGATGAATAAAAATCTTATCAGAAAACTATTTTGCAATATTGATAACCCAATAAGAAACAACGTTGCTAATGATTTCATCCAAGAGTTTTGAAGGTTTCAGTAAAGAACCCTGAATTAGATATAGCTAATAATGCGAAAAGTAACTGGTTTATCGGTAGCCGGGCAAGCAATGTAATGGTATTTTTCAGTACCCCTCCGGAATTTGAAAAAACCAACAGTTCACTATTGGTTTTGATTGCATAGCAACACTTTGCTTTCATATTCAACTTTATATAGGATAATTCAAACTCTTAAGCGGATCGTTTAAGTTGACTGTTTTTTTGATTTGCAATGATTTTTATTATTTTCATTTTCAAAAAATCCGCCCATATTTGTACCAGTTAAAATTTTTAGAACCAAAATAGAGTCGCTTACCATACACTGAAACTCCCCTTAATTCCCCTTATTACATAATAACTATCTCCACGTTTTTTCATATCACTAAAAGAAAATCTGATAAACATTCTATTACTCCAGCAAATGAACAATTGATACTATTTGCTATATTCAAGTTCAGTAGGAAGATTATTCCAAAGTTTTGTTCTTGTCTTGCTGTTTCTTAACTTTTCCAATATTTTTATATCGGGACTGGAATATACTATAAAGCTATCTTCTTCTCCCATTTTCGAACGTACTGTAAATGCAAGTTGTTCCGTTTCTATTGAAAACTGCGCATTCACGCCAGTTTTATTTCCTCTTGCATCAAGCCTTATCCATTTATTATAGTCTTGAATATATACACCGTTTAACCCATGATAAACCAGAACAGGAGCTGTTTCATCATCTAAAATTAGCTTTTGATAACAAAAGCCTGCCGGAACAGATTTGCAACGCAATAAAGCTGCCAACAAATGAGATTTTGCAAAACAAATTCCATGACCAGCTTTTAGCACTTCCGAAGCAGCACATGTAATCACATCTTTATTTATATCTGCCGAGTGCGAAATATTATCTCTAACAAACTCATATGTTATTTTGATAAATTCCAACTCATTATTTGCCTTTTGAAATAATCTATCTGCCAGTCCCATAATAGCTTCGTTTTCATAATCAATCACATCGTCATGCTTTAAATATTCATCAATTCTATTTGAGTATAATACAATATTCAATTTTCGTTCAACCCCACAAATTCAAATTTATCTTAGTTATCCTTTGAAAACCCTTTATTTGCAAAGTGTTTTGCTTATCAAAAGTTCTAATCCTATGTATTTTCCCTTGTTTTTGCTCTTATAGGTCGAAATAAGGGATTTGCCTCAATAACAAGCTTTTTGCAGGTAAAGAAGTCTCCACGACGTTCAAGAGCAACACATCCATTACACAAATGGAATTTTGTATGACGGGTATTTGGTGTTTATAGAAAACTCCTCGCCATCGTTTGCAGGAATATTCGTCATCTTTGATATAATATCCCTGTTTTTGACCGATCGCTCAGTATGGCGTAATGCCGGAAAGTAGTATGGAATGAGTAAAAATACATGCATGAAAAACCAGAAACATTTTTTTCATATTTGTATGATAATATTTATTATGGTACATAAATGTCTATTGGAGGATAAATATCATGTATTGGACTTGGGATCATAATAATCCGGACACAAAAGAAAAGGTCTACTCTGAAGCAGCAGAATATGGGATTTATTGCAGCGTTCAAGATTTGCAGAAAGTTGTGAACGGATTAAATAAATATATAAAGAAGACAAAAGTTCGCGGAGCAGGACTCAACACACAGTTCGGGACTTTAAATCACGGAGGTCCCGGTATATCCGATTACTGTTGGAAAGAGTGGTATATGGATATGAGCGCTGTCAAAAAGAATGCCCTGACTGCTGAACAAGGATTATTTTGGTATTTTCGTCTGAAACCGAATCGCCATTTTCATATTGATGCAGAGGGGAAAGCCAGAGAGGTTTATGCTTTTCCCGACAGGACGGAGTTTGCATATATTGTGTCTCTATATAAACATAATTATTATTTTTATAGAGATGGACAAGTTATTAATACAGATAAAGAAGATGTTCGATTAAAACGGGAAATCTTTTTTGATGGTCTATTAAACAGTATTGGTTTTCCCTTGGAAGTTCTTTATGTCTATGACAGAGACGAAGAAAGCTGGGGATGTCCTCTATGGGGAACATGGAAAAACATCGACGGTAAATGGAAAAATTATTCATCCATTTAGACAAAAGTTCTATATTATCGTTTATCGGACGAGTAATTATTAAAAATTAAAATTCGCATATACATCACAGTTTCCCGGTTTCAGAAATGGACCGGTAAGCAAGCTGTGATAAATCCTTGATTTTCAAGGCTTTTGGAGGATTTTATTATCATCCTATAATAGATGGTAACAGTCTAAAATTTTAACAGATTCAAATTTAAAGTTCATTAATCATAATTATATTTGTTTAACCAAATTCTCAATCAACAGATTTACAATCTCTGGTTTGTCTGTATTAGAATTATGACCTGCATCTTTTATCCATTCGAGAGGAATATTAGTATTTTTATGCCATGCCTTATTATATCTGATACATGAACCTGCTTTATCTTTTTCACCACAAATCAACAAAGCAGGACATTTGATGGTATATGGTAAATCTTTTTCCATTGCTTCTGCAAGGATTTTAAAACCATGACCAGATATTTGAGAATATCTTTTTTTGTCCCCGTCATATACTATCATGATTTCACGCATCAGCTTTCTGCCATATTCAGACGTAGCGACTCCATTTGTTCCTGATTTCAATAACCATTTCCAAGGATAATAGAAATATACAGGTTCCATTCTCTTTAATAACCAAATTTCTATACTTGTCACATACTTTCTTTGCAGTGGAGCAGAGTCGATAGACACAAAACCTTTTAATTTGTCCGGATGTAATTCTGCAAAAGCCTGCCCTACATAGCCGCCCATAGATTGACCTACAATAATAGGTCTTACTATTTTTTCTTGTTCAAAGATTTCATTTAACCATTTTGCCTTATCCATCAAATTAAAATCAAATTTGAATGGCCATGAAGCAGCATGAGCAGGAGGATCCCACACGAAAACATTATACTTTCCTTTGAAATATTCAATTTGTTTATCAAATAATCTATGGTCAGCTGTCAATCCCGGCAAAAAAACTAATGTTGCAAGGTCTGCATTGATAATGTGAAGCCAATAGTGAATAATCCCTGATTGTGTTTTATATATTTTTTCGATCATTCTTCTCGCCTCCACAAATTCGATTTGTCTTTCTAATTATATCATTTTCTGCTCTCATTTGTCACCATAAAATATAGCGCATGACAACTGCCACTTCCCACATTTCTTACCGTTCTAATGCTCTTTCTATTTCTTCCCTTTCAAGTTATTCTGTTTTTCTCATATAATCTGTTCTTTGCAAAGCTCTTTCATTTTCTTTAACTGCACTCTCACTCCCGCAATCCAGCTCAACCTTCTTATATTTCTCAGTCAAATTGAGGATTATATTATTGTTTTTCAATTTGTTCCGGCACACATGCTCCATTGTCAAACCGTGAACTCTCTTATCTATTTCACAATCTTCATTTTTATCCCAGTTTTAGTGCGCAACCACACAATAACTTCATATCTATCATTCTATACTTCCTTTTCTTTCGGCTCATTTCAAAAATACGTTCCCAACACTCATTTCCCTTTTCTGTCTGTTCCACTATCATTAAAGCAGTAAACAGACTCATTATAAGAAAACTCCGGTAAAACTAAAACATTCAAAAAAACTCCGCCGCTTGCAATTGATTTATTTTTAATATGTAAAAACCGGAAAGCTCATCACTTTCCGGTTAAATAATATCATAATTGATTGGATATATTTTTATAATACTATACGTCTTCTACTGCATAAGCAATGTTTGTTGCATGATCCGAAACCCTTTCAAGATTTGCCAGCAGGTTAATAAATATCATACCTGCTTCTGCTGTACATTTACGTTCATTTAAACGTGCAACATGCATTTTCTTGCTGTCATCTGTCTGATCATCAATTGTTTCTTCCACATTAAAAATGTAAGCCGCCTGCTCATCATTAAATTTTTGATTTTTCAGCATATCCAATGCGCCGTCGAGCACAATTAAGGCATTTTTACAAATGTCTTGAAGCTCTTTCATAGCATCTTCAGAAAGATCAATCGATTTTTGGATGCAATCCTCAACATTCTCAATAATATTCTCTGCATGGTCACCAATGCGCTCTAAATCATTAACAACATGGAACAGGGAGCCTGTCATTTTAGAATCCGTATCCTGCAATTCCAAAGAATTAATTTTCACGAGATATTCCGTTATATTATGATTTAAGTAATTTAAAACCTGCTCATTGTTCCGCACCGTTTCTATAGACAAAGCATCTTTCGTCCGTATACTTTCCATGGCAAGGCTAATGGTAGACCTCGCTAAATTTGCCATACGTTCTACTTCTTTCACTACCTGTGCTACCGCTATGGATGGTGTCAAAAGAATACGGCTGTCTAAATATTCCAAACGCAATGGTTCACGTTTCGGATCTTCACCCGGTACAATTTTGCATGCCAATTTTGCAAGGTATTTAGCAAAAGGAAACATAACAAGTGTTGCTAAAAGATTAAATAAAAGATGTGACACGGCAATTTGCGTCACCGTTCCCCCCTCGATTATAGAAATCCAATCGGTAAAAGGAGTGAACAGCACAATCAATATAAACAACACGCTTCCAATCACATTAAAAAGCAAATGAACTACCGCTGTGCGTTTTGCTGTCTTATTTGTGCCCACGGAAGATAATAACGCCGTTACACATGTACCGATATTTTGTCCGCATAATATAAATATTGCACCCCGAATGCCAATAAGATTTTGTAAAGCAAGCGCCTGAAGAATACCAATAGATGCTGATGAACTTTGAATTACTGCTGTTACTATCAGACCTATTAAAACACAAAGAAATGGATTGTTTTGGAATTTGACCATAAAATCTAAAAACGGCTGGAAATTCTGCAAAGGTTCCATAGAGGTGCTCATTGTTCCCAACCCCACGAACAGCATACCAAAACCAATGAAAATACTGCCGAAAGATTGAAATTTTTTATTTTTAAAAAACATAATAAAAGCTGCGCCAAGGAATACTGCAATGGGTGCAACCTTGTCCAACTTTAGAGCAATTAAAACACTTGTCACTGTAGTACCAATATTTGCCCCCATAATAATGCCAATAGTCTGCGACAGTTCCAATAAACCTGCATTTACAAAACCAACTACCATAACCGTAGTTGCGGAAGAACTTTGAATAATGGCTGTTACAAGCATACCCACAATAACGCCAAGAAACCGGTTTTTAGTAAGAATTTCAAGCAGTTTTTTCAACCTGTTTCCTGCCGCCATTTCAAGTCCCTCGCCCATGACTCGCATCCCATAAAGAAAAAGTCCAAGTCCCCCGGCAAGAGAGATGAGATTGGTAATATCCATATAAGTTCCTCCTAAAAATACAAGGATAGCTTTGTTAACAAATTATTAAAATACGGTAATTATTATATTATGCTCATGTTAAGAGTATGTTAAAACATCAATACTTTTCATTTTTTGTCGAAATACATAAAAATGTTTTTATTTTTTATTTAATCTGCATCTTTATTTTTGTGAACAAACTCACGTCAAATATATAGCCAAATTTTCTCCTTTCTGAAAATTACTTCCGATTCATTGCCAATAATCTATCTACTACTGCCAAAAGATCCATCGGCTGCCGCAGCAATGCATCTGCGCCCTGCATTTCATATGGACGATAACCATATAAACAGCCGGCAAAAGGTATCCCATTTGACCGGGCTGCTTCCATATCAAAAACAGTATCACCTACCATTACTGATGCACTTGGCTGTATTCTGGACAACAAAAAACGCAGAGAATCCTTTTTACTCTTTCCGCGTATCAGCGGCTGAATATAATCTATACGCTCCGTTAAACTTAGCGCTTTTAACACTGTAGTAATATATTTTTCTGACGCATTAGAACATACTGCTGTAAAATAGCCTTTATGATGTAAATCATCCAGCATAGTATCTGTACCTGGATAAAAATTTCCAAATTGAAGCAAAAATTCACTTTCAACTTCCAGAACACGCTTTAAATACGCCTGTTTTCTTTCCTCCGAATATCCCGGAAGCAAGGTTTCCGTATATTCCTCATAGGTTGCTCCAAACGTACCTTTAATTTTTTCCGGCGATATATTGGAAACGCCAAATTCACGCAGCACTTGCGTCTGTGCAGGTACAGAATGCAATTCTGTTTGATTTAACGTACCGTCCAAATCAAATATAATTAATGGTTTATTTGTCATAATACAACCTCCTAACTAAACTATATTATACTATATTAAAGTTTTCAATGTAAAGGTTTACTAAAGTGTCAAATAATCTGAAATATCTAAAAAATAAATGCTTTATATTGCTTTTTCACCTGAAATATTGCTATAATGAAAAGAGATTTTAGGCTATGGTACGATTCATAAATTAAGGAGATTTAAAATGGAATTATCAGGTGAATTTCACAGAACTGCCTTTGGCGGATTTAACCGCAAGGAAGTTTTAAATTACATTGAACAATTAACTAATCAAACAAATGAAAATCAAACAAAATTTGACAAAAAAATACGAGAGTTATCTGACTCAATTATTAATTTAGAAAAAGAAAATCAAACCCTGAAAGATAAAACAAAAGAGTTGGAAACAGAATTATCTAACTATCAGGAAACACAAACACAAATATTACAGGAAAATACAGAATTAAAAGAAAAAATTGAAAAAACAGAAGAATCCTTGAAAAATACTACAACACAGGCAACAGAAAAAAAGAAAGAATTAGAAGAAAAAATATCTGCGTTAACACAAGCGCAGGCACGTGCTGCTCAACTGCAAAGCCAATTAGAAGAAAAAAATACTGCCCTGGCTCAAGCAGAAACAAAATTGCAGCAAGCGCAGGCGCTCAGTGGTTCAGCTGCCAGTAAAATACAGGAATTAGAAGAAAAAAGTGAGAAATACGATGAATTTAGTCATCAACTGGGTGCAGTTTTTCTTGATGCACACAAACGTGCCGATTTAGTTCTCGATCAAGCGCTTGCACAGGCAGAAGAATTGGCAAATTCAACGAACAATTCCGCAAAAGAAATTATTGACGATTTTGTTTCTTTGCAGGAAAATGTACGGAATATCCGTTCCAGCGTTAACACTTCCTTAGATATTATGAACCGTCAACTAAGCTGTTTGACAAAAGAACTGGAAAACGTCATCCAGCGTCTCCAAACCGGTATCCCCACCAAACATGAAACCCCACAAAAAGAAATTGAAACACCGGCATATATAGAACAGGCAATGGAAGAAGCTGCTATATCAAAACATCCTTATCATAATGTTTCTATCCCTGCCAAAAAAGGAAATCCCGTTAGTAAAAACAATCTTTTTGAAGGATTGTTTCGCCGGGAAAAATAAAAATTGATTTAGGATGTGAAATGCTATGAGTGAGCTATACATACAATCTGACAGTTTAACTGCAACAGCTCAAAAACTGCATGCAGGAGACCGTATTTATTTATCCGGAATCGTTTATACCGCACGTGATGCCGCACATAAACGAATTTTTGCCGCATTAGAAAACGGTGATACACTTCCTTTTCCATTAGAAGGTGCAACCATTTATTACGCCGGTCCTACTCCGGCACCAGAAGGATTACCGATTGGCAGCTGCGGTCCTACTACTTCCGGCAGAATGGATCCATATGCACCGAAACTCTTGGATCTTGGATTAATTGGAATGATTGGCAAAGGAGAACGCTCTAAAGAAGTTTGTGCAGCTATACAGCGCAATAAAGCTGTTTACTTTTGTGCTGTCGGCGGTGCAGGCGCACTTGCCGCACGTTGTGTTAAAAGCTGTGAGGTCATCGCTTTTGAAGACCTTGGCTGTGAATCAATCAAAAAATTAGAAATTCAAAATTTTCCTCTGACGGTTGCTATTGACTGCATGGGCAGAAATTTATTTCAAAGGAAATAAAACATTACAGCTGTGATAAAGAAAGTTATATTTCACCTAAAGAGTGAGATATAACTTTTTTATTAGTTTCTTTAATAGTTAAACGTACAAAAAATTTAACGTCAAAACAGAACCCGTCTGCTGCAATAAAGTTGTTTCAGGTTTTCCCAACAAAGAAAATGATGGTTCTATAACAAATATCACAAATCTATATAGTTGATAATTTAGGTATAAATATGTTCATATTTTTAATAAAGCAATGAAGACGCAATCAATAAGCTTCATTTTCCCCATACTAAAAACCCACGTTTAATAACGCGGGTTTTTATAGAAATATATTCTTAATTATAAATAATTCATCGGATTTACACGTTCACCATTAATACGCACTTCAAAATGAAGATGCGGACCGGTAGAATTGCCTGTACTGCCAACTAATGCAATTGTTTGACCTTGGCTTACATAATCGCCAACGGATACTTTCAGCTGGCTGCAATGACCATACAAAGTAGCAACACCATTACCATGGTCAACAATAACATATCTACCGTAACCCGTTGTGGTATTTAATGCTAAAATAACTTTACCGCTTGCTGCAGCAACAACATTTTTGCCATAAATACCGCCGCCGGTAATATCAATACCTCTATGGATTTTACCCCAACGAGGACCATAACCAGATGATATGTAGGTAGAACAACCTTGAACTGGCCAAATCATACTTATTTTAGAACCGCTGCCAGTAGAGGCATTGCCTGCTGAACCGCCGGTTGTTACATTGCTTGAAGAAGAACCGCTGGAATTAATAACATTTTTAATCTGGTCATCTATTGCATCAAGTGCATTTTCATTTTTTATGTATTCAGCAATAATATTCTTCTCATCATTGGTTAGTTTTTTGATAAGTTCATTACTTTCTTCAATCAACTTGTTATATTTTTCTTGATCAGCAGTCAATTCATCTTTGCGTGCCTGTGCCTGAGCTTTCTTTGCATCAAGTTTTGTTTTTTGTACTTCAGCTTCTTCTTTCAGCTGTTCCTGTGCAGTTTTTTGACTTTCCAAAGATGCTTTTAAATCCTTAATTTGTTCAACTAACGTTTTTACCTGTTTCATCAGGTTAGAGTCATGCTCAGCAACGCCTTTTACCAATTCAAAGCGGTTCAGAAAGTCCGATACATCAGATGATGTAAGCAAAACCTCTAATGCAGATGCATCGCCTGCAATATACAGCGCTCTTAAACGCTGTTTCAACATCTCAAACAACTGATTAAATTCAATCTCTTTTTGTTCGATATCTTTTTCATGCTGCTGGATAACTACAACTAACCGTGTGATTTCATTACTGATTGTATCTATTCTTTCCTGAAGCGGTTTTATTTCTTGATCAATAGCGTCAATTTCATTTGTAACCCTTGCCATGTTGGCTTCAATTTCTTCCATAGTATCTGAAAGTTCTTTTGCCTTTTTTTGGGCAGCCGCTTTATCATCCCTCGTTTTATCCAACTTTTCATCCAAATCGTTCAGTGTATCCTGAATTTCATTCTTCTTATCTTCAAGAGACGAATTTGCCGCTGAAACAAAACCTACAGAACACACACTAGTGAATATAACAGTCAGTACAAGCACTGCTGCAATCAGTGATTTTCTAAAAGGATTATACTGCACTGATCTCACTTCCTTCTTTCTTCAAATATCTACTCATAGAAATTAAGCTGCCAACAATACCTGTAATAATACCAACAATAATAAAGCCAGCCAACAACCACCACGCGATGGAAGAAAACGCTACCGGTGTAATTGGAATGATACGGGTAACGGCACTGCCTGCAAGCCTGTAAATACCATATACCATGCCAAAAGAGGCGATACCGGCAATCAAACCAAGGATAAAACCCTCTACTACAAACGGTAAACGAATAAAACCATCCGTAGCACCAACTGCTTTCATAATACTGATTTCAAGCCTGCGGCTGTACATAGTCAGCTTAATGGTATTCGCAATAATAAACAGCGACACAACAAAAAGCATAATAATCAGCGCGCCGCCCAAAATAGTAATCAGTTTGCGAATTGAAATAAGTTTATCAGCAATTTCACTGCTGTCACGTATTGTTTCAACTTGATTAATTTCTTTGAGTTTTGTTAAAGTATCCTCATATTGTGAGATATCTTTTAGTACAACCTTATAAGAATCCGGCAGAATATTATCGGTATTAATATCCAAACCTTCAAACATATCAGCAGCGCCCATAGATTCCAACTGCTTCTGCCATGCTTCTTCTTTTGATATAAATGTAAAATCTTTTACGTTGTCAATCGTTTTAAGCTGGACCTCAACCTGAGGCAACTGTTCTTTTGTAACGCTGTCATAAAGATAAATATTGATGACATTTTTATCTTCGATTGCATCCAAACCTTTATTTACATTAACGCTGAAAAGCACTGCCAATCCCATTAAAACCAAGCAGGACATCAATACGCCAATAGACGCCAGCGACATCAGCCTGTGGGACCAAATACTGCGAATGCCTTCCTTCAAAAGATAATTACTGCTGTTAACTTTCATGTGAGCCTCCCGTACTCTCATTATCCGTTTCGACATATTGGCTATACTTGCTGATGTCAAACTCAGATAAATCAAACTCGGAATCGTGCTCATCAGAAGCCTGCGGCGCTTTTGGAGCGCCCGCACCGTAATCTTCAATCAGGTAACCATTGGCCTGTTTCTGATCTTCTTTCGTATCGGAAACAATGGTTCCCCCTTCAATCACAACGACCCTGCGGTCAAACTGGCGAACCAAATCATGTTCATGCGTGACCATGAGGACTGTCGTCCCTTTTTCATTAATTTGGCTAAGCAGATTAACAATCTCAAACGACATTTCCGGGTCAACATTTCCAGTAGGTTCATCCGCAATAATTAAACCTGGATTATTGACCAATGCCCGCGCCAAGCTAACACGCTGCTGTTCGCCGCCGGAAAGCTCATTTGGAAAACTCCGCGCCTTTGCACCCAAATTTACCAGATTTAAAATATACGGTACACGTTTACGGATTTCACGCTCGCTTTTGCCAATAACACGCATAGCAAACGCTACATTATCAAAAACGCTCATTTTAGGTATCAGGCGGAAATCCTGAAAAACAATCCCCATTGTGCGGCGCATTTTAGGAATTTGTCTGCGCTTAAGCTGATTCAGCTTAAAATCATTTACGATCACCTGTCCGGCGGTCGCCTTTTCTTCGCGCATAATGAGCTTCAAAAAAGTACTTTTACCTGCGCCTGACGCGCCGACAATAAACACGAACTCACCCTGCTGAATGGTGAGGTTGATATCTTTCAAAGCCTTCGTGCCATTGTCATAGGTCTTTGAAACTCCCTTAAATTCTATCAATGTTGTGCACGACCTTTAAACATATCAATATTTAACCGGGCTGGAATCCAGATATTTTTTAACCATAAGGGCTACTTTAAATACAATAGCATCATCAAATTCACGTAAATCAAGGCCGGTTAGTTTCTTGATTTTTTCAAGCCGATATACCAATGTATTCCGGTGAACAAAAAGTTTACGTGAAGTTTCGGAAACATTCAGGTTGTTTTCAAAAAAGCGCTGGATTGTAAACAATGTTTCCTTATCCAGAGATTCGATAGAGCCTCTTTTGAAAACCTCACGCAGGAACATTTCACAAAGCGTGGTAGGCAACTGATAAATCAGCCGCGCAATACCAAGGCTGTCATAACAAACAATTGTTTTTTCCGTATCAAACACCTTGCCGACTTCAAGAGCAACCTGCGCTTCTTTAAAAGACTTGGCAAGTTCCTTAATGCTGGTTACTGTTGTGCCAATACCGATTACGCAGCGGGTATAAAACTCTGTGCTGAGAGTATCAGAAATGGAACGCGCCAGTTTTTCAAGCTCTTTGGAGGTAGTATTGGAACGGACTTCTTTTACAAGAGCAATATCATTTTCATTCAGGTTAATAACAAAATCTTTGGTTTTATCAGGGAAAAGATTCTGGACAACATCATAAACGGAAATATCATTGCGCTGAACCAGCCTTACCAGAAGAACAGCGCGGGTGCATTCATTGTTAAAGCGCAATTCCCGTGCTTTCAGGTAAATATCGCCCGGGAGAATATTGTCAAGTATAACATTTTTAATAAAGTTGCCGCGATCATATTTTTCATCATAAAACGTTTTAACACTGCTGAATGCAACAGAAATAATATCAACATATTTCGCTGCGAGGTCATCCGTACCTTCCACAAAAACTGCATATTCCGGATGAACACTGGAGCCAAACGTACGGTATGTATACCCTTCTACGACACTGATCGAACTATCCAGAAAAACGTTAACCGCTATATTTCTGACATCCCCAATGCAGCCAAGTTCGCTGCAGGCAATAATGGTACCTGTGTCGTCGATAACACCGATGGTTCGGTTAATTGCATCACGCATTTGATGAACAATGCCCTGAAAAAGTCTGTTTGACACTAGAATCCCTCCGTTAATTTCATTATCATATTTTTGAACGGTTCCTGAATCGGCACACATGCAAAATTATATAAGTTTATTGTACAAAAAAAACGCAAAATTTGCAAGCGGATTACAGGAAAAGTTAAAAACATAACAGAAACATTACAAAGGTTACAAAATTGTTACCTTTAGTATAGCGCAATATCCTTTGCATGTCAAGTGATATTTCTGAAAGCTAATGAAAAAAACCGAAAATATTGCCAAATAAAGAAAAAAATTGGAATAAATTACTACACATAAATACCCGGAAAAAAATTTACAAAATTTTATTCACTTGTAATTTTTACCGTAAAATTTTAGCGTTCCGTTTTCTGTATGAGTTTATTGTTTTTGCAGAAAATATTTCTGAGGTGAAAGCATTTATGTTGGACCGAGGCTATGAAATTGGTTTATCTGCCCTACTGGAACACGACTTGTCCAGCTACGAGTTTTTCTATTCCCTTTCCAAAGAAATTCAAAACGAACTCCGCGAGAAAGATGCGCATTCTTTTGAGGAAATGCAGGCAATCGCCGCAAGATTTCGACAAACTCATAAATAATTAACGAGGTGACCCGCCATGGATAAAAAGTATAAAGATTTATTTCAATTAGTGGAACAAAACCCTTCCGCCCATAGCTTATATAAATCCCTTCCGGATTATGTAAAAGACAGCATTTTAGAACGAGCGGACAATATCCAAACAGAGGATGCTCTCTGCCGGTATGCAGACAACCTCCTCAGCGGAGACCACTAAGCAAAGCCTTTGCCGGTTACGTTACGGCAAAGGCTTTTTATCTATACACTTACGTGTAATAACTCTTCTTGTGGTTGACCTTGGGACTATTTGTTGTTAAAATAAAAATTGCTTTTTGCAAATCTTACATCAAAAAGGGAGTATTAACATGATTAAGATTGCACCATCTTTATTAGCGGCTGATTTTTCCTGTTTGAGCCATGAGCTCCAAAGAATTGAAAAAGCAGGTGCAGACACATTACATTTGGATGTAATGGACGGGCATTTTGTTCCAAATATCAGTTTTGGACCGGCAGTAATTGAAGCTTTACGCCCGCATACCTCTTTATATTTCGACGTACATTTAATGCTGACAGACCCGCTCTTATACATCAGTCATTTTGCTGATGCAGGTGCAGACGGTATTTCCTTTCATGTTGAATCAAACTCCCCAACAGATAAAACTATTGATGAAATCCATTCTCATGGTTTACTGGCAGGCATTGTATTAAAACCTGCCACCTCTCCCGAAGAAATTTTCCCCTATTTACATAAACTCGATATGGTTACACTCATGACTGTAGAACCTGGTTTTGGTGGACAAGCTTTCCTTGCAGACATGATGCATAAAGCGCCTGCAATTTTACAGGAATGCCATAGAATTCACAAACAAATAGAACTTCAGGTTGACGGTGGAATTAACAATAAAACTGTACGTATAGCCGCAGAAAACGGAATTTCCAATTTCGTTGCAGGCACGTCTGTATTCCGTGCAGAAAATGCAGCTAAAGCTATCGGCGAACTACGCAAAAATGCACTGAAAACATACAAAATTTAACTGCCGCAATATTTGCATATTTTGCCTATAGCATCCCCTCCGGCAATCAGCTCACCGTGTTCCCGTGTGAAAGCGGCCGCAATATTGCCATCACCTCTGTTCCGGCAATATTCCGATAAAATTGCCCACAGGCTTCCGGAAAGTTCACTGTCCGGATAAATCAGCAAGCGGTATCCATTGCTGTCCATGCGATACAGCTCACTTAACTGATTATTGGAAGTAACTACTGTTTTTAAAGCGCACGTGGCAGAAATCAGGTTATCAATTCCGTCAAAATCAAAAAACTGAGGCTTCATATTCTTTCGCCCCACTCTTTTTGCGGATTTACCCGTTTTGTTTTCCAAACCAGTGATAAAAATACAGCATCCCCCGTTTTTATTCGGCATAATTTCAATGAGCATCCGTTCTGATAAATCAATATCAATTTTCAGCTCATAACGTGCAGCGTCAAGCAAAGTCCAAAGAACACGCCGCGTTTCAATACTGGAACAATTAAAATCCTCAACGGAAATATTCAAATGTTCTAAATCTTCCTTTGTCAGCCGTATTTTAATACTGCTGTTTTCTAACAGTTCGATTTCCAAAGCATTACTACCTCCTGTCATACGGGCAGGCCGCCCTCTATTTATATATTAAAGCTTGCACTATACAGATTCAAGCGGTTAATAATGGATGATAGCGGCACGTGAAGCCGGTAAAATCCGGTAATATATTTTATGCAGTGCCGGCTTGTCCTTTGATTACATTTTGTTTTTCATAAAACTGCCTAAAAAATAAGTGCGGAAAGGTCAAAATAACCATCCGCACTATTTTTATACAGTATTTATCCCCCAAAAATCATGTTTTTCCTTTATTATACAATGCAAAGCTGAAAATTTATTTTCCTAAAATTTGTAATTAAGTTTTTATCACGAGAAAAAATCACAACCTACTAAAACAATCGCTGCATGTAAGTAATGGAAAAAACACCGATCCCGCCCATTTCTTTATCTATAAAGAAAAAATACAGCTATACCTACCCATGTGTATGTCCATCTTTTGCCGGACATTTGCATGGCTTTTCTTTTTTTATTGCCTGAAAAAAGCAGGATAAATATTTGAAAAAGGAAAAAAACATCAGAGTGAGAGAACATCCAACCATTAACCCAACTACCCTCTGTGGAAGCATTGGAAACGAGATAACCACAATCATTACTGCATAAAAAAACATCGTATTTACTTTACCGAACCATTTCGCGCCCTCTATTCTATGGTTTTGGTGTAAAACAATAACCCCTCCTGCAAGCATAATTACTTCTTTTAAAATAAAAAAGATTAATAATAGGAATAATTCTTTTTTTCTAACGGCAAGGCACAAGCACACCGTTATCTGCGTCAATTTATCTGCCAGAGGATCCAATATTTTGCCAAGGTCAGTAACCATATCGTGCTTTCTTGCAATAAAACCGTCTAACATATCTGTCACACCTGAAAGAACTAAAATACTGCCCGCCAGTAAATATCCTTCGACCGTTCGGGCAGTAAAAAATAAAATGCAGAACGGCGGTATTAATAAAATACGCAATAAGGAAAGCAGGTTTGGAGGACTTAGCCATTGACCGCTTAAAGTCTGTTTCTGAAAATCAGGCATAAATATGCACCTCTTTGATTTAAAATACGAATACTATTTTAAACTGTAAATCTTTCAAAAATCTTACAGGATGCCATCATTCCCCTTACAATCTTTGAATAAATCTCTTAAATATCCTTCTGTGCTTAACTGTCAACATATTTATCTAAAGAGGCATTATCCAAAAATATTTCGATCATTCATTTTTATCTACATAAACTGTATAAAGAAAAGACTTCATCATATCTTAAAACAGATTTAATCAAAATTTCCTGCTTTATAAAGCTATGGACTTTCTATTGCTTTCCCACAAACGATTGAAATTTATTTACGTCAACAACATACTTCTGAGGATTTTTTTCATTCATGTAAACAGGTATTACTGTAATATTATGTATTTCTGCAAATAATTCCAAGTCCATATCGGACGGTATGCCTGCACTTCGGAATTCGTACGTACAGTTTTTTATATGGTCGTAATAGGAGCAATGGATAAAATAAGTATGGATAGTTCTTTGTGAAAATTTGCTATCCATTGTGATTTTATCAATATGAGCTTCTACCCTTTTGCCCTTTACTTTTAACCGTTTATATTTTTTCTCCTGCTTTTTATCATACAAAACAGACCCTTTTATCACTACCCCAAGAATAATAAATCCTATCCCCACAACAAGACAAAGAAAGAAATACAATTCAAAATTGCTCTCCCTGCGAAAATAATATGGATTTGCAGGATCATAATAAACCGTGATTTTATCGCCTTTATCTAAACCAAATTTTCCATATTGCAAAAAATAAACGGCATATGTTTTTTCATTTGCCGTATAACGAATATAGATACAATATTGAAATACATGATATGTATTGCGTCTATATCTGGTTCTTGATATATTTGTAATAACTGCATTTGTTTTCACAGCTGTTTTCATAAAATAAACATCTTCTGCTTTGATAAGAACGCTTGTCGCGGTTAAAGCAATCCCTGCAATACAAAATAGAACCGCAAAAAAATTCTTTAATTTTTTCATTTTTTCTCCTCATCTCAGGCTAATAATACCATTGCCTTCTCAAATTGAACCGACAGTAATCATCTTAAAAAAATGACGGTATCCCCTCAACGTCATAATATCGTCATTCTTTCATTTTATCCTCTTTTAAATCATAAATCAGGAAATTCTTACCTCCTTTATACTAACTGTTTTCTATATAAAAAACGGGCTTATTCAAAATTTGACCGCAGTCATTCTGAACAAGCCCGTATCAAAGTTTTCTTTTGTTTGGTTGTTAAATCAGCCATAATCGCCGATTCATTTTATTATGTCAATTCATCCGGCTTGTCATTTAGGAATTCTATTTATTAATCTCCGGAAGACTTGCCGCAGCCGCCGACTGGCCAACACGGCGGGTCTTTTCATCCGGCAGGTTTAATTCGCACTTTGCAGCATATTCCGGATACTCTTCATTAAAGACTCTGGTAGCCTCAGACACCAGAATTGCACCGCCTTCCCCGGACATAACACGGCCAAGAAGGAGTACGTGCTTCATGCCGTAAATCATGGAATAATAGCCGAGGGCATGACCGAGATAAACACCGATAGAGCTGTAAATATCTTTTGCATTCGGGTTTCCGTCAGCCATAGCTTTCTGAACAACTTTCAGCTTTTCAGCTGGGCTGAGGGATTCATCCAGTTCAATACCGGCCGCCGGTGCAAGCTTAATAATACCATCCTGCGAGAAATATTTAACACCGCAGCCTTTATCTCCAGACCATTCGTCCACCATAGCGTCTGCAGCCAAATCAACCGGAGCAAACGCAAGCTCATTCAGCCAGCCAGTAATATTTCCATCACCGTCAACATAACCTGCCGCTTCACTGGTGCCCATAGCAATACCAAGAACATTATTATCTTCAAGACCCATTGCGCCTGCAAGGGCAGTTACGTCACCGTCATTGGCAACAACCAGCGGAACATCGCCGATCTCTTTTGCGGCACGGATATAAATATCCTTTACCTTTGCGTCAAACAAATCCTGCGGGACTTTCAGGAACAAAGATGCAACCATTGCACGGTTATCCACATAAATACCTGCAGAACTTACACCGATAGCATCTACACGCGGCATTTTGGAAGCCGCTGTTTTCATAGCCTCAACAATGCCGTTGAAATGATAATCCGGATCCTCTGTAACCTTCGGGAACCAAACAACTTCTTCACTGTAAACAGATTCACCGTCAATTACAGCAGAAACCTTTCTGTCGCTTCCGCCGGCATCAAAACCAATACGGCAGCCATCCATATGGCGTCCAATTGGGGTTGCTGCTTCATTTTTTGCAGGGGCGTCTTCCAAAGCCAAAGATACTACTTCAAAAGGCTTTTCATAAACACGCGCCATAAAATCAGCGTCAAATTCTCTTTCGCCGCCTTTGCAGTAGGTATTTTTGATATAATCACCAATCTTCGGTGTGCCGCAGATGTAAACCTTCCAGCCACCAAAGCACCAAAGCATCATTTTAACCATACGTTCAATATAAACGCAGTCTGCATCATACATATCATCTGTGCCATGAATAAATACGTCTCTTCTTGCAACCTGCCCTTTGCTGCGTTCAACCGCAATTGCTACCTGACATTTGCCGGCTGCAGATTTTTCAAATGCACGGACAAACGCGCCCATAGGGATGTACTGCTTATCCAGTACCGGAATATTTTTTACATCAAATTCAATACCATAAACGTTCATATCGTCACTCCTATAAAATGATTCATAGTACCTGAATAGAATTTTACTAGTAATTTGAAAAATATGCAAGGGGTATTCTAATTTTTTCATAAAAATATGGCAAATTATCCAGCTTAAGGTATCCACCGGTTTCTTTTAAAATCGTTTCATGATATGATAGAGAAACAAGCAATTTTATGGAGGCATTTATGAAAACTCTTTTAGCCGCTGTTAATTCACAATACATTCATTCCTGCCTTGCTGTTTGGCGGCTGAAAGCCGCATGCGGTGCAGACTGCGGAGAAATCTGCGTAAAGGAATGGAACATCAACCAGCAGCGTGAACATATATTTCGTGAAATATATGAAATAAAACCGGATGTTATTGGTTTTTCCTGTTATATATGGAATATCCGTTATGTTTTAATATTAGCAGAAGAATTAAAGCAGGTTTTGCCCGAAAGTAAAATTATCCTCGGCGGGCCTGAAGTATCATTTGACAGCAAAAACCTTATGGATAAATATTCGTTTATTGATGCTGTCATTATGGGAGAAGGGGAACAAAGTCTGCCTGAACTGCTGAAACAGCTAAATCAATCTCAAACAGCCGCTGAAATTCCGGGAACAGTTATCCGTCAAAATAATAAAATATTCACCTATGGAGATTATCAATTTCTTTCAAACTTTTCCGTTGTTCCTTCCCCCTATACTGCTGAGATGCTGGAAGAAACAAAAGGAAAAATTATCTATTATGAAAGTACCCGCGGCTGCCCTTTCCGCTGCGCTTACTGCCTATCCCAAATTGGCAAAGGCGTAAGAGAAATTCCAACGGAACAAGTATGCAAAGATATTGAAAAGTTCCAAAAGGCAGGTTTAAAACTATTAAAATTCGTTGACCGTACTTTTAACTGCAATCCTGCGCGTACTTTAACGCTATGGAAATATATTCAAAAGCTGGACTGCGATATGTGTTTTCATTTTGAAATCGGCGGGGATTTATTGGACAGAAAACAATTATCCGTTTTGAAAAATATGCCGACTGGACGGGTCCAGCTTGAAATTGGCATACAAAGCACCAATTTACAGGTACTCGACAACGTATGCAGAAAAACGGATTGGAACAAGCTGAAAGAAAACGCCGCTGAATTAATATCATACGGCAACATACATATTCATCTGGATTTGATCGCCGGATTGCCGGGAGAGGATTTCCAGAGTTTTCGCAATTCATTTAATGAAGTATGTGCTCTTCATCCACACGATCTGCAGCTTGGCTTTTTAAAGCTGATAAAAGGCTCACGGCTGCGCAGCCAAGCAGATGAAAACAGCTGTTTATACCGCAGGGAAGCTCCTTATGAAGTGCTGAAAACAAAGGATATTTCTGCCGGAGAACTGCTTCGGCTAAAGGATATTGAAGAAGTTTTGGAACGTTTTTACAATTCAGGAAAATTTGTAAGAAGCTTAATATATCTGGAAAACTTTTTTTCTTCTCCGTTTGACTTTTATGAAATGCTCAGCAAATTCCACGCAGATAATGGATTCCTGCATCGGCCAATGTCCGCCGCTACACAATATGAAGCTTTATATACGTTTGCACTGCCGTATTTAAAAGAAGAACAGACCAAATATTTGCGTACACTGTTAAAATTTGATTATTTGGTTTCCGGATTGACAGGCAAAACCCCCGAAATTTTTTCAAAAGACAACGTTACTTTTTCAAGCAAAGAATGGAGTTCTGCATTTCTTTCTCATGACGGCTTTGAACTTCATGGATTACAGCGCCCCTCAGGAGTAAGGGAAATGAATCAACGTTACCGCTTTGAATTTTTTCAAATAAACCCTGTTTATTTAACCGATGAACCTGTGGTTATTGTATTTGACAGATGCCATAAAAATGCCGTAACCGGATTATTGCGTTATGAACTAATTTCAATTGTATAAAGACAGCCACGCTTTTAACGCGTGGCTGTCTTTATACAAAAAAGTATGCCTTGAAGCAATCAAGGCACACCTTTTTTCGTTATTTAAATTTAAACCGCAAATGCACGTCTTGTAACGACTGCCTTACTGTCAGCAATTGCAAATATAGAAAGCACAACTTCACAACATGAAGAAATCGCATAATAAAAATCTGTCATATAACTTCTGCAATCCTCTGCAAGATACTGTTTATGTTTTTTCAAAATCATACGTATCAGTTCCGGTAGAGATGTACAACACTCTTCTTCATACACATCTGCTTTTTCTTTTACAAAATCAAGAAAAACCGGTGTAAGCTTCTCTTGCGTACGCTCATACATTACATGTTTGCGAAACCCGCCATCAAAGCAGGAATTATGTGCCCATGAAAAATAATCAGTAATATAATGACAAATAATACCAACCTGAAAACTTAACTCCTCATAATCCACATTATAATTTGCCATCATCCCAGTTAAAGTACGAATATCATCCATTACAAAATCAAAGGTCGATTCTATATTATGCCTGATATAAAAAAAAGAAATGCTATGGTCAGGTTTTGTATTCCCATATATAAAATTCTCTCGGTCAAGGAGAATGCCATGCTTTTTTTGAATTAGTTCGAGAACAGCTTCCGCCACCGTAATATGGCACTCACTCTTCAATTTGCTCCACCTCCCAAAACAGAATCCTGTATTATCTTATATCTTTTTACTGTGAAAATCAAGTGAAATTATTGCTAAAAACAAAATCAATTATAAAAGAACCATATTATTATATATTCAGCTAAAAATTAAAATATTTCATTATTGCTTGTCTGCGGCTGTTTTATTTGCTGTTCATCCTCTTTCAGAACAGAATGATCCAAAAGCATACTGCAAATCATTTTATTTGACATTGCCGCCAAGGACATCAGGGATATAAACGCCATTTTTTTTATTTTTTCATCATATAAACCATTTTCTTTAAATTTCTCCTCAATACGCTCTAACTGGTGACTAACAAAAGCGCTATATTCCTCCTGATAATCATGGACGCTTTCAAGAAAATTTCTATAAAGCGGCTCTAATTGCTCTTTATCGTCCATTAAAGCAAAAAAAGCTTTAATATCCTGAATGCTGAGAATTTGTTTCAATATAAAAATATATGTTAACATAATGATATGGGATTTATTATACTTTTTCTTCTGTGGACGTGGTAAAATTCCTTCTTTCGTATAATTATTAACCATCGTCTTCGTAAACACAGTTTCATCCTTCTGCCGAAGGGAATCACCCATCTCCTGCTCTAAAAACGAAAGTACTTGTTCCATATAGAGGTCAATTTTAGGAATATCGTCAATCTGTACCAATGACGCCTGCGCTATTTTTTCCGCCATTTCCATAATTTCCTGATTAAAATCCAATATACATTCCGCCTCCCATATTGTTTAACAATATTTCAATTTATTATAAAAGATTTTTCTTACCTTTTCAAGTTTTTAACAATAAACATATCCTTTTATATTTTTGGCTTTCATTGTTAAATATTGGTTATTTTGAATTTAATCTGCAGAGCTATTGCAATACATATTCGAAAATCGTAGAATAAATTGAGCAGTAACCCTAAGACTATTATAGAAACAGAGGTATTTCTAATGAATGTTTTAGTTATGAAAAACACACAGGAAATTGGCAAAGCAGCCGGCACCATGTTTGCTGCACAAGTAATCAGCAAACCAAACAGCGTTCTTGGTTTGGCAACTGGTTCTACACCTATCCCCACCTATCAATATATGATTGAACTGTATAAACAGGGTGTTGTTGACTATTCTAAGGTCACCACATACAACTTAGATGAATACTGCGGTCTGACACACGACCATGACCAGAGTTATTACTATTTTATGCAGGAAAACCTGTTCAAAGGCATTAATGTTCCAACAGAGAGCATTCATGTGCTTAACGGTGTTGCTCCAGACGCACAGGCGGAATGCGATGCCTATGATGCTGCAATTGATGCTGCCGGCGGTATTGATTTGCAAATTCTTGGTATTGGAAACAATGGTCATATTGCTTTTAATGAACCCTGCAACAGTTTCCCTTCAAAAACTCATATCGTTTCTTTAACTCAAAGCACAATTGAAGCAAACAAGCGTTTCTTTGAAAGTATTGACGATGTACCAAAGCAGGCAATCACAATGGGAATTGGTTCTATTATGAAAGCTCGCAATATTATCCTGATTGCTACTGGCGCTGCGAAAGCAGAAGCAGTTAAGGCAATGATTAACGGTCCTGTAGACCCGCAGTGCCCTGCTTCTATTTTGCAATTCCACCCGAATGTAACTATTTTCCTGGATGAGCCGGCCGCAAGTTTATTATAAATTAATATCTGTATGGAAAGGACGGAAAACATTTCCGTCCTTTTGTTATACAATCACACCACATCTCCGATTAAAACGGAGACTTTATTTTGCCAAAGGAAAGGGCTATAGCATTTATAATATTGACAAGCCTCTGAAAAGTATACTAAATCTTCTTTTAACTTGCCTTAGCGTTTAAAACTAAAACTTTTTTACAAAGTATTTTCTCCGAAATAGCCGGATGTTTCCGAAACAATGACAAAAAGCCGTGAAGAAATATCTTCACGGCTTTGTTACTAAATTAAAATTAGACGAGCTCGATGATACACATCTCCGCCGCATCTCCGCGGCGAGGGCCAGTCTTAATAATACGGCAATAGCCACCGTTCTTGTCAGCATACTTTGGTGCTATATCATCATAAAGTTTTTTAACAACATCTTCTTTAGTGATATAGGAAAGCGCGTTGCGCTTTGAGTTCAGGCTGTTGTCCTTTGCCAGAGTAATCATTTTCTCTGTCATAGAACGTACTTCCTTTGCTCTTGTAATGGTGGTTTCAATTCTGCCGTTTTCCAGCAGGAACGTTACCATACCCCTAAGCATAGCCAATCTATGGTCAGTGGTTCTGCCAAGCTTTCTTGTACCAGGCATTGAAAACTCACTCCTTTACCGTAGGTGTAAGAAAAATAGGCTTACTCTTCCTCTTTGCGGAGGTTGAATCCGAGCGATGCAAGCTTAGCGACAACCTCGTCGAGAGATTTGCGGCCAAGATTTCTGACCTTCATCATATCTTCCTCGGATTTGTTAATCAAATCCTCCACCGTGTTGATACCCGCCCGCTTTAAACAATTGAACGAACGCACAGACAGGTCAAGCTCTTCAATGGTCATCTCAAGCACTTTTTCCTTGCCGTTATCATCCTTGACGACCATAATTTCAGTGTCGTATGCTTCTTCAGAAAGATCTACAAACAAATTGAGATGTTCGTTGAGGATCTTGGCTGCAAGTGAAACCGCTTCTTTTGCAAAAATGGTTCCATTCGTAGTTACTTCGAGCGTCAGTTTGTCAAAGTCAGTTACCTGACCAACACGGGTATTCTCAACTGTGTAATTTACCTTTAAAACAGGTGTATAAATTGAGTCAACAGCAATAATGCCGATTACAGGCTGCATACGCTGCTTGTTGCGTTCCGAAGGTACATAACCGCGTCCTCTGTCAGCAGTCAGTTCCATGTTTACACTGGCGCCTGCATCAAGAGATGCGATATGATGATCCGGATTAAGGATCTCAACTTCGGAATCAGCTTTAATACTGCCTGCGGTAATTTCCCCTTCGCCATTTGCTTCAATATAAATGGTTTTGGGACCGTCTCCGTGAATTTTAAGAATAACGCCCTTTAAATTCAATACAATTTCAGTAACGTCTTCCTTAACACCGGGGATAGTAGAAAACTCATGCAATACACCGTCAATTTTAACAGAAGTAATGGCATAACCCGGCAACGAGGACAGGAGAACTCTCCTAAGGCTGTTGCCAAGCGTTGTTCCGTAACCGCGTTCCAGCGGTTCCACAACAAATTTACCATGGGTTCCGTCCGGGGCTAAATCGATACATTCGATTCTGGGCTTCTCAATCTCGATCATTCAAAACCCTCCTTGTCTAACAATCATAAGCTTTTACGCGATGTGGTTGAAGGACAGCTTATGTGACATTACTTGGAGTAGTACTCAACGATGAGGTGTTCTTCAACAGGAACCTGGATCTCATCGCGTTCAGGCAGATTAATCACCTTTGCCTCCAGAGTATCACGGTTAAGGTCAAGCCACTTCGGAACCGGACGGGAAGCGTTTGCCTCGAGTACAGCCTTAATTTTTGCGCTGTCACGGCTGGCTTCGCATACGGCAATGGTTTGGCCTACTTTTACCAGATAGGAAGGAACATTTACCTTATGGCCATTGACAGTAAAATGCCTATGGGTAACGAGCTGCCTTGCTTCTGCACGGGAGCTGGCCCAACCCAAAGAATAGACAATATTGTCAAGGCGGGTTTCACAAATACGCAGCAAGTTTTCACCCGTTACGCCCTGACGGCGCTCTGCTTCCACAAAGTAGCTGCGGAACTGGCCTTCCTGAATTCCGTAATAACGGCGAGCCTGCTGTTTAGCACGCAACTGGATACCGTATTCGGAAGATTTTTTACGGCTCTGGCCATGCTGGCCTGGAGCATAGCTGCGGCGGTCAACCGCGCATTTGTTTGTATAACATCTGTCACCCTTTAAGAACAGCTTTTTGCCCTCGCGGCGGCACAGTTTACAAACCGGACCGGTATATCTTGCCATAAATAGTTACACCTCCTGAAATTAGGTTATACACGCCTTCTCTTGGGCGGGCGGCAACCATTGTGCGGAATCGGGGTAACGTCTTTGATCATGCTGACCTCAAGGCCTGCGGTCTGCAAAGCGCGGATTGCTGCTTCACGACCAGCACCCGGTCCCTTAACATAAACCTCAACAGTTTTCATACCATGTTCCATTGCTGCTTTAGCAGCGGTTTCCGCAGCACTCTGTGCTGCAAAGGGGGTAGACTTTCTGGAACCTCTGAAGCCCAGTTCGCCTGCACTGGCCCAGGAAACAGCATTGCCCTGTGTATCAGTAATGGTAACAATTGTGTTGTTGAAGGTGGATTGGATATGAGCTGAACCGCGGTCAATATTCTTGCGTTCGCGGCGTCTACGTACTGCGGTATTTTTCTTACCAGTACTCTGTTTTGCCATTTCGTAACCCTCCTAAGCTTACTTCTTCTTGTTGGCTATCGTCTTCTTCGGACCTTTGCGGGTACGAGCGTTTGTCTTAGAACGCTGACCCCTTACAGGCAGGCCTTTACGGTGACGGACACCACGATAGCAACCGATTTCGATAAGCCTCTTGATATCGAAAGCAATATCACGGCGTAAATCGCCTTCTACACGGATCTCTTTCTTTTCGATACACTCACGGAGCTTTGAAATCTCGTCTTCGGTCAAATCCCTGACACGGGTGTCAGGATTGATACCAGTAGCGGCTATAATATCACTTGCTGTTTTGCGGCCGATACCATAAATATAGGTAAGGCCAATCTCGACCCGCTTGTCTCTCGGCAGGTCAACACCAGATATACGCGCCATTTGGTTGCACCTCCATTAATCGGTCTGCGCAGGATTAACCCTGACGCTGCTTATGCTTGGGATTCTCACAGATTACCATGATTTTCCCCTTACGCTTAATTACTTTGCACTTTTCGCAAATTTTCTTGACAGAAGGTCTGACTTTCATTAGAATACCTCCCTAGTTAGCCTTCGCTATTTAGAACGCCATGTAATACGGCCTCTGGTAAGATCGTATGGCGACATTTCGATCGTTACTTTATCCCCAGGCAAAATACGAATAAAATTCATTCTCAGCTTACCGGAAATATGGGCCAAGATTTTGCGGCCGTTTGGCAGCTCTACCTGAAACATTGCATTTGGCAGAGCCTCGACCACAGTACCTTCAATTTCGATCATATCCTGTTTAGACAAGCAGATACCTCCCTCAGGTGAACGTTTCAGACTGTAAATCATTCCACATTTTCAGTGACTTACGTATCTCACGATTGGTTTTCATCGAATGATCCGACAGAACAGACGAGGTTACCGCAATATGTCGGATATTTTTTCTCTTTGGTCTTTCCAAAGGACGAAATTTTCCGTCACAAAGAAGCACCTCATTTCCCTGCACTGCAAGAACAACCAGAAACAAGCCTTTATCGCGTCCCATTTTGGACCGGACGACTGTTCCCTTTTTCACTTCCATTCCGGTTCCCCCTATTCAAGCGTCAGAATTACGGGACCGTCATTCGTAACAGCAACGGTATGCTCAAAGTGAGCGGACAGCTTACCATCCAAAGTCACAACTGTCCAACCGTCCGATAAGGTTTTAACTTCCGGGCCGCCGAGATTAATCATTGGCTCAATTGCTAAGGTCATGCCCGGCAACAGGCGCACACCCCTACCTGGCGTGCCGAAATTGGGTACACTGGGATCTTCATGAAGTTTAGCGCCAACACCATGCCCTACAAAATCGCGGACAACGCTATAGCCTCTGGATTCGACATACTTTTGAACCGTATTGCCGATATCACCGATTCTATTGCCGGGTTTCGCCGCCTTAATTGCTTCATAAAGGCTGCCTTTGGTTGCATCCAACAGGCCCTGTGCCTCTTCTGAAATTTTTCCAGCCGCAAAAGTTGCAGCATTATCACCATTAAAACCATTTATTCGGGCGCCAAGGTCAATGCTGACGATATCTCCTTCCCGAATAATCTGGTTTTTTCTGGGAATTCCATGAATCACCCTGTCGTTTACAGATATGCATGCGGTTGCGGGATAGCCATTGTAATGCAAAAAGTTTGGTTCAGCACCATTCTTAATGATATACTCATAGGCAAGACGGTCAATTTCCCATGTGGATACGCCGGGCTGTACCGCTTCTCCCGCTATTCTTAATGCTCCAGCCGAAATTCTGCATGCCTCCCGCATTAGAGACAATTCACGGTTGGTTTTAAGAATAATCATGCTCAATCCTCCAAAGCTTCCAGAGTCAGGGCTGTAGTATCAGCCACATCTTCCTGACCCTGTACTATACGCAGCTTACCGGACTTTGTATAGTAATCTTTCAACGGTTCAGTTTCTTTATGAAATACTTTCAATCTTGCAAGAACCGTTTCGGGGCAATCATCATCACGCTGCACAAGCTCTGCTCCGCATTTACCGCAAACCCCAGCCATTTCCGGCGGATTATATACGGTATGATAGGTTGCTCCGCATTTCAGGCAGACGCGTCGCCCCGATATTCTTTTTATAATGGTATCGTCAGAAATCTCAATATTGATAACCTTATCAATATCAATTCCAAATTTCTCAAGCGCTGCCGCCTGAGGAAGTGTACGCGGAAACCCATCAAGAATAAATCCATCTTTGCAATCTTCCTGATTTAACCTTGCCCTAATGATTTCATTAACAATCTCATCCGGCACAAGCTTACCTTGGTCAAGATAGGTTTTCGCCTGTATGCCAAGTGTTGTTCCCTGGTTTAACGCTTCACGAATGATATTTCCTGTTGAGATAGCAGGTATGGAATACTTTTTACTGATAACCTCAGCCTGAGTTCCTTTGCCCGCACCTGGCGCACCTAGAAGAATCAGTTTCATAGAACATACTCCTTCCAATTCTGCCGCCTTGAATCGCTTTATTCAAGGAAGCCTTTATAATGGCGCATCATCATTTGTGATTCGATCTGACGGACAGTCTCAAGTGCGACGCCGACAAGAATCAGGATGGATGTACCTCCCAGCGATACGTTCATGCCAGTAGCTACAGAGAATATAATCGGCAAAACTGCGATTACACTCAGGCACAAAGCGCCCAACAATACGATTCTTGACATAATCTTTTGAATATAATCAGAAGTTGGCTTACCGGGACGGATACCCGGAATCGCACCGCTGTTTTTGCGGATGTTGTTTGCCATTTCAATTGGATTATACTGAATGGATGCATAGAAATATGCAAAGAACAAAATTAACAGGAAATAAATCAATGCATACCAAAGGTTATCCGCTGTGAAGAGTTTAAAAAATCCTCCCCAGAAACCTTGCGTTTGCTTGCCAATGAACAACTCTATTGTAGCCGGAAGTGCAAGAATAGAAGAAGCAAAAATGATCGGCATAACACCGGACATATTTACCTTAATCGGAATATGCGTGTTTTGACCACCATAAACTTTGCGTCCAACAACCCGCTTCGCATATTGTACCGGGATGCGGCGCTCCGCACTATCCATCCAAACAATAAAGCCGATAACAAGCAGGAATATAACCAAAACTAATGGAACAAGTACATAAAATTTACCGCCCTGTACCCAGTATCCTTTATAGAGCGTAATTGCAGCACTTGGACCACGGGAAACGATACCGGCAAACAGCAAAATAGAAATACCGTTGCCGACACCGCTTTGGTTAATTTGTTCACCCAACCACATCATCAATGCCGTACCAGCAGTAAGTACACCGATAATTACAAAGGCACTGAAAATCATGGAACCGCCTGTGCTGTAAACCAGGAACCCTTGGTTCTTCAGATAGAAGAAGTAAGCCGTACTTTGCAGCAAGCCTAAAACAACTGCGGCATAACGGGTAAAAGAAGCAATCTTTTTGCGCCCTTCCTCGCCTTCCTTCTGGAGGCGTTCCAATGCCGGAATTGCAATAGTCAGGAGCTGCATAATAATGGATGCGTTAATATATGGGGTAACTGACATTGCAAACAATGTACCATAGTTAAACGCATTACCGGTCATAACGCTCAAATAGCTCATTATGGTTCCGCCGTCTGTTTGAATACCGTTTTCAACGATATTTACAAAGGGCACCGGGATTGCAGCACCAATTCTGAATATGAAGATAATCAGAAATGTAAAGAGAATCTTTTTCCGTAGATCAGCGATTTTCCAAGCATTTCGGAATGTCTCGAACATATCAGATCACCTCGGTCTTTCCACCGGCCGCCTCGATCTTCTGTTTTGCAGATTCTGAGAAAGCGGTCGCCTTCACTGTTAACTTCTTCTTGATATCACCGTTGCCGAGAATCTTGACGCCATCCATAACGTCCTTGATGATACCAGCCTTTATCAGTTTTTCTGCATCAACAACTGTTCCGCTTTTAAATACATCCAGAGAGGAAAGGTTGACGATTGCATATTCCTTACCGAAAATATTTACAAAGCCTCTTTTCGGGATACGTCTCTGCAGCGGCATCTGACCGCCTTCAAAACCGATACGCATTCCTCTGCCAGCTCTTGCTTTTTGACCCTTATGTCCCTTACCGGCAGTTTTGCCGTTACCGGAACCGTGTCCTCTGCCTATGCGCTTGCGCTCTTTAACGGAGCCCGGCGCTGGAGAAAGCTCATGCAGTTTCATTTACTCGCACCTCCTTGCTTACGCTTCGGTTACCTCGATAAGGTGAACGATCTTTTTCACCTTGCCTTGCGTTGCAGGGATATCCGGCTGAACGGAAGTATCCCCAATTTTGAAAAGACCAAGTGCATGGGCGGTGGCAATCTGATCTTTTTTGCTGCCGATCAGGCTTTTTACAAGCTTAACTTGAATGTTTGCCATAAAATCCACCCTCCTAACCTATGATTTCCTTAGCAGATTTGCCGCGGATTGCCGCTACTTCCTCTGCTGTGCGCAACTTAGCCAGACCATCAATCGTAGCTCTGACAACATTGCATGGATTATTTGAACGAAGAGCCTTGGAACGAATATCCTTAATTCCCGCAGTTTCAATAACGGCACGAACAGGGCCACCAGCGATAACGCCGGTACCGGGAGCAGCAGGTTTCAGGAGAACAACACCTGCGCCAAACTTGCCGGTAATTTCATGAGGGATTGTGGTGCCTTTCATAGCAACCTTGATAAGGTTTTTCTTAGCGTCTTCGATGCCCTTACGGATTGCATCAGGAACTTCGCCTGATTTACCGAGACCAAAGCCTACGGTTCCGTTACCGTCGCCAACAACAACCAATGCAGCGAACTTAAAAATTCTACCGCCCTTAACGGTTTTGGAAACACGGTTGATAGCAACTACACGCTCTTTCAGTTCCAACGACGTTGCGTCAATCTTAGCCAAAAGTATTCCTCCTTATTAGAACTTAAGGCCACCCTCGCGGGCACCTTCCGCCAGCTCTTGAACACGGCCATGATAAATATTGCCGCCGCGGTCAAAAACAACCTCGGTGTAGCCTTTTTCAATGGCACGTTTTGCAAGGAGCTCGCCCACCTTGCGGGCTGCTTCTTTGTTTCCGCCGTACTGATTGAAATCTTTTTCAACAGAAGAAGCGGATACAAGGGTAACTCCCTTGACATCGTCTATTAACTGAGCGTAGATGTTACTAAGGGAGCGGAAAACATTAAGGCGTGGACGCTGTGCAGTGCCCGATACCTTGCCGCGCACTCTGACGTGGCGGTGCAGTCTTGCCTTCTTGCTGTCTGGTCTTTTAACCATTGAGTTTCACTCCTTTAATTACTTCTTGCCGCCCTTGCCTTTACCGGCCTTACCTTCTTTACGGCGGATTACTTCATCGGCATATTTAATGCCCTTGCCCTTATAAGGTTCCGGCGGGCGTTTTTCTCTCAGTTCTGCTGCAAACTGGCCAACCTTCTGTTTGTCAGTTCCGCAAACTGTAATTTTATTGGTGCCGTTAAGCTCAATGGTAATATCATCCGTATCGGAAACAATTACCTGATGAGAATAACCAAGGTTCATAACGAGGTTTTTGCCCTGCTTTGCTGCACGGTAACCTACGCCGTTAATTTCCAGTTCTTTCTTGAACCCGTTGGTAACACCTTCCACCATGTTCGCAATCAAGGTGCGGGTCAGGCCATGAAGGGATCTGTTTTCCTTATTATCATTCGGACGGGAAACAGTAATTTCGCTGCCATTCAGTGCAATTTCCATATTTGGATGAAAAGCACGGCTAAGCGTACCCTTGGGGCCTTTTACGGTAACGGTGGAACCATCGATTTTAACATCAACGCCAGCGGGAACTACGATCGGTTTTCTGCCTATACGTGACATCCTGCTGCCCCCCTTACCAGATGAAAGCGAGAACTTCGCCGCCGATATGCTCAGCGCGAGCCTGCTTATCCGTTAAAATACCCTTGGAAGTGGAAAGGATAGCGATACCAAGGCCTTTCATAACCTTCGGCATATCCTCATAGTTTGTATAAATACGCAGGCCGGGTTTGGAAACTCTGCGTAAACCAGTAATAATCTGAGATTTATTCGCACCATATTTTAATGTGATGCGGATAATGCCTTGCTTCCCGTCTTCAATAACTTGGAAGCTTTTAATATATCCTTCGTCCAACAGAATCTGGGCAATTGCCTTCTTCATATTGGAAGCCGGAATGTCCACCGAATCATGCTTAGCCGAGTTAGCATTGCGAATTCTCGTCAGCATATCGGCGATTGTATCGGTTATTTGCATGCCGTCAACCTCCTTTGCAAATGCTTTACCAGCTGGCCTTCTTCACGCCTGGAATCTGTCCCGCATGGGCAAGGTTCCTGAAGCATATACGGCAAACTCCGTATTTACGAAGATAGGCATGCGGCCTGCCACAGATTTTACACCTGTTATACTCTCTTGTAGAATACTTAGCAGGTTTGCTCTGCTTTACTTTCATTGATGTTTTGGCCACAATAATCCCTCCTTACTTCGTGAACGGAGCGCCCATAAGAGTAAGCAACTCACGGGCTTCTTCGTCATTGTTTGCGGTAGTTACAAAAATGATATCCATACCGCGTACCTTATCGATCTTATCGTAATCGATTTCAGGGAAAATTAACTGCTCTTTAATACCCATGGAATAGTTTCCGCGGCCATCAAAAGAGTTGGGGTTGATTCCTCTGAAGTCCCTAACGCGGGGCAGTGCGAGATTGAAGAAACGATCAACAAACTCGTACATTTTTTCACCGCGCAGCGTAACTTTAACACCGATAGGCATGCCTTCACGGAGTTTGAAGTTCGCAACGGATTTCTTTGCGCGGCAGAGAACCGGTTTCTGTCCGGTGATCTGCATCAGATCAGATACAATCGCATCAATTACTTTCGGGTTGTCTCTTGCTTCGCCGCAGCCGACGTTCAGGACAACTTTGTCAAGCTTTGGGATTTGCATGACGCTCTTGTAACCGAATTTCTTCATCAGCGCGGGAGCAATTTCATTAGCATAGGTAGTTTTTAGCCTCGCCATGACATTTCTCCTCCTTTACTAAGAGCTGCGCCGCAATCCTTAAACTTGCAGACACGAACCTTTGTACCGTCTTCCAATATCTGATGACCAACACGGGTCGGACGGCCGCATTTCGGGCAAACAACCTGTACCTTGCTCGCATACAGGGCGCTTTCGGCTTTCATCATACCGCCGGGCTGACCCATCTGACGCGGTTTTACGTGCTTGGTAACAATATTGACACCTTCTACGATAACCTTGCCTTCAGTCGGGCTGACCTGAATAACTTTGCCCTTTTTGCCGCGATACTTGCCATTAATAACCATAACAGTATCGCCAGATTTAATGTGTAACTTCTTATTCATGTGTGCACCTCCCATTAAAGCACTTCCGGTGCGAGGCTGAGAATTTTCATGTAATCTTTTTCACGAAGCTCTCTTGCGACCGGCCCAAAAATACGGGTGCCTCTTGGGTTTTTATCATCTCTGATAATAACGGCTGCATTCTCGTCAAAACGGATGTAGGTCCCGTCGTCACGGCGCAGACCGCTGGCGGTGCGGACAACAACCGCCTTAACAACATCGCCTTTTTTTACAACGCCGCCTGGTGCTGCTTTTTTAACCGAAGCAACAACTACGTCGCCGATATTGGCATACCTCCTGCCGGAACCGCCAAGCACACGGATGCACATAAGCTCCTTTGCGCCGGTGTTATCGGCAACCTTGAGGTAACTCTGTTGCTGTATCACAGTGTTTTCCTCCTTCGCTATGCCAAATTATTTGGCTTTCTCTATAATCTCAACTACACGCCATCTCTTATCTTTAGAAAGCGGTCTGGTTTCCATTAAAAGTACGCGGTCACCGATGCCGCACTCATTCTTTTCATCATGAGCTTTCATCGTAACGGTACGATTAATAATCTTTTTGTAAAGAGGGTGTTTTACCCTGTCCTTTACAGCAACAACAACGGTTTTATCCATTTTGTCGCTCTTCACAATACCAACTGTGGTTTTTCTGAGGTTTCTTTCGCTCACAGCTTATACCTCCCTTCCCTTACGAATTGCTGCTGTTTTTTAAGGAGTTCTCACGCTGAATGGTTTTAATGCGTGCGATATCCTTTTTTACAGCCTTAATTCGCATCGGGTTATCGAGCTGGTTAATGGCTTGCTGGAAGCGCAGCTTAAAAAGCTCGTCTTTGAGGTCACTCAGTTTTGAGTCAAGCTCTAAAGCGGACAAATCTCTCATTTCACTGGCTTTCATTACTGCTCACCACCCGTTTCTACCTTAGTCACAAACTTGCATTTGATGGGCAGTTTGTTGGCTGCAAGACGCATAGCTTCACGAGCTACAGCTTCGTCAACGCCCTGAATTTCAAACATAACTCTGCCCGGCTTAACAACTGCTACCCAATACTCCGGAGAACCTTTACCGGAACCCATTCGGGTTTCAGCCGGTTTCTCAGTAATCGGCTTGTCTGGGAAAATTTTAATCCAAACCTGACCGCCACGCTTAATGTAACGCGTCATAGCGATACGGGCAGCTTCAATTTGTCTTGAAGTGATCCATGCAGGTTCCAGAGCCTGGAGACCGAAATCACCATAAGTTACTGTATTACCACGGGTTGCAACGCCTTTCAGACGTCCTCTGTGCACCCTGCGGTATTTTACACGCTTTGGCAATAACATTAACGAGCTCCTCCTTCCCTGCGCGGTTTCCTGTTATCGTGCAGGACTTCGCCTCTGTATATCCAAACCTTAAC
Organism: uncultured Eubacteriales bacterium; assembly: GCA_934546985.1. Taxonomy (GTDB): domain Bacteria; phylum Bacillota; class Clostridia; order Oscillospirales; family Acutalibacteraceae; genus CAKTEE01. The sequence continues at coordinate 280,722 of CAKTEE010000001.1, read as the reverse complement.
GCCGATGCGGCCATAAGTGGTTGCAGCTTCTGCAAAACCGTAGTCAATATCGGCACGGATGGTCTGCAGCGGGATAGTTCCTTCATGATAGCTTTCGGAACGGGCAATTTCTGCACCGCCCAGACGGCCGGAAACGCTGATTTTAATACCCTTTGCACCGAGCTTCATTGTACGGCCGATAGCCATTTTTACTGCACGGCGGAAAGATACACGTTTTTCCAGCTGAGCTGCAATGTTTTCAGCAACAAGCTGGGAATTGATATCGGGGCTCTTAACCTCGACAATATTAATAGCAACATCCTTGCCTAACATCGCCTGACACTGCTGGCGGAGCTTTTCAATACCTGCGCCGCCGCGGCCGATAACCATACCCGGCTTAGCACAGTGGATGTTGATGCGCACACGTTTTGCATCGCGTTCAATTTCAATTTTCGGTACACCAGCTGCATACAAATTGCTCTTGAGGAACTTACGGAGCTTGTAATCTTCAACGAGGGTATCGCCGAAAACGTCCGCTCTTGCAAACCAGCGGGAGTCCCAATCCTTTATAACGCCAACGCGCAATCCATGCGGATTGATTTTCTGTCCCATGATATAACCTCCTCTTCGCTTATTCCATTTCCTTGAGCACAAGGGTGATGTGGGATGTTCTCTTGTTGATGCGGAACGCACGGCCCTGAGCTCTTGGTCTCATACGCTTGAGGATTGGTCCGGGGCACGCATAGCATTCGGCTACATACAGCCTCGAAGCATCCATATTATGATTGGTCTCCGCATTAGCCATTGCTGACTTTAAAAGCTTCTGAACATACTCGCACGCGGATTTCGGCGTGTACTTGAGTATTGCCATGGCTTTATCAGCAGGCTGGTTACGGATCAAATCAAGAACAATCTGAACCTTGCGCGGAGAAATTCTGACGTTTCTCACGATAGCCTTAGCTTCCATAGTTTAACACTCCTTCCACGCTTACTTGCCGTTATTTGAAGTTTTAGAGCCTGCATGGCCCCTGAACAGTCTGGTCGGTGCAAACTCGCCGAGCTTGTGGCCAACCATATCTTCGGTTACATATACCGGAACATGCTTGCGTCCGTCATGCACGGCAAATGTATGACCTACAAAATCAGGGAAAATTGTAGAACTGCGGCTCCAGGTTTTGAGTACCTTCTTCTCGCCGTTCTTATTCATTTCCTGTACCCTTTTGAGCAGTACCGGCTGCACGAAAGGGCCTTTCTTAACGCTTCTGCCCATAATTCTTAGCTCCTTTCACGACTACTTGCCGTTACGACGTCTCACGATAAACTTATCGGAGCGGTTCTTGTTGGCACGAGTCTTGTAACCGAGAGCCGGTTTACCCCATGGAGTTACCGGTCCTGGACGGCCGATCGGAGATTTACCTTCACCACCACCGTGTGGATGATCATTCGGGTTCATGACGGAACCGCGGACGGTCGGTCTCCAACCCATGTGGCGTTTGCGTCCAGCTTTACCGTAGTTAACGTTCTCATGGTCTACATTGCCAACCTGGCCGATGGAGGCCATACAGTTAGCAGGCACATTGCGAAGCTCGCCGGAAGGCAAACGAAGCAGTGCCATACCGTTCTCTTTTGCCATAAGCTGTGCCATATTGCCTGCAGCACGGGCAAGCTGTGCGCCCTTGCCGGGGTAAAGCTCAACGTTATGGATAAAAGTACCGACTGGGATATTGGTTAACGGAAGCGCGTTGCCGGGCTTAATATCAGCGCCGGTGCCTGCTTCAATCTTATCTCCAACTTTCAGTCCAACAGGGGCGGTGATGTATCTCTTTTCGCCGTCGTCATACTGAACCAGTGCAATATGTGCGGAACGGTTCGGATCGTACTCAATGGTGAGCACTGTGGCAGGAATATCAAACTTGTTGCGCTTGAAATCGATAACACGGTATTTCTTACGGTTGCCGCCGCCTCTGTGACGAACTGTAATGCGACCGTAGGAGTTACGACCGGATTTCTTTTTCAGAGATTCCAGCAGGCTTCTTTCCGGCGCTACCTTGGAAAGACCGCTGTAATCCGTAACGCTCATGTTACGTCTGCCCGGGGTTGTTGGTTTATAGAATTTAATTGCCATTTGTGTTTTCACTCCTCATGATGGCTTAGCGGGAGAAAGGCTGCTCCCATACGTTGCCTCCGCCTTAGGCGGAATTACATCATGCCTTCAAAGAACTCAATCGGTTTGGAATCTTCAGTCAGTGTAACCACTGCTTTTTTCCAGGATGCTGTGTAACCTTCAAACCGACCGTAACGTTTCATTTTACCGCGCACACTAATCGTGTTCACTTTTGAAACCTTTACTTCAAACAGTTCTTCCACTGCCTTTGCAATTTCAATCTTGTTAGCAGACTTTGCAACTTTGAAAGTATACTTTCTCATTGCATTGCCCTGCATGCTTTCCTCAGTAATGATTGGACGGAGGATGATATCCTGTGCAGCTTTCATTATGCATATACCTCCTCGATCTTTGCAACGGCATCCTTAACCACGATAAGCGCGGTAGCATTCAGGATGTCATATACGTTCATGGTATTAATAAAAGCGACCTTGGTTCCAGGAATGTTGCGTGCGCTTTTATAAACCGTATCATTCTTTTCCGGAAGCACAATCATTGCTTTTTTGCCGGCTTCAACGCTGCTGAAAACCTTTGCCATTTCTTTTGTCTTAATCTCAGAAAGATCAAGGCTGTCAAGAACGATCAATTTATTTTCAAGCACTTTGCTGGAAAGAGCGGACTGCATCGCCAGCTTCTTCACCTTTTTGTTTACGCTGATGCCGTACTCGCGCGGCTTCGGGCCATGCGCGATACCGCCGTGTGTCCACTGCGGGGAACGGGTAGAACCCTGACGGGCGTGACCTGTACCCTTCTGCTTCCACGGCTTTCTGCCGCCGCCGCTTACCTCAGCGCGAGTGAGAGTAGACTGTGTGCCCTGACGCTGGTTAGCCAAATAGCTGCGAACCATAATGTGAAGGGCAGATTTGTTGGGCTCGATTCCGAAGATGGCGTCATTGAGCTGGATTTCAGAAACCTGCTTGCCCGCCATATCGAGTACTGATACCATAGGCATTGCTTATCTCTCCTTCCCTTACGCCTTTACGCTATCGGCGATAACTACAATACCGTGTCTTGGACCCGGGACAGCGCCCTTTATCGCGATAAGGTTGTTATCTGCATCTACCTTGACAATTTCAAGGTTCTGGATGGTTACGCGCTCACAGCCGAGATGACCTGCCAGCTTCTTGCCCTTAAATACGCGGGACGGGCTGGAACATGCACCCAGGGAGCCTGCATGGCGGGCAACCGGACCTGTACCATGGCTTTCTTTCAGGCGGTGGAAATTCCAGCGCTTAATGGCGCCTGCGGTCCCCTTACCTTTGGAAATACCGGATACATCTACATGATCGCCTGCTGCAAAAGTGTCAGCTTTTAAAATATCGCCGACATTGAGCGCGGAAGTATCATTGAGACGGAACTCTTTGAGTACTTTCTTCGGAGCTACGTCGGCCTTTGCGAAGTGACCCTTCATCGGCTTATTCAGCCGCTGTGCCTTAACCTCGCCGAAACCAACCTGAACAGCTTCATAGCCGTCGTTCTCCATGGTTTTCTTCTGCACAACTACGCAGGGACCAGCTTCCACAAGGGTAACCGGTAATACGTTGCCTTTTTCATCAAAAAGCTGAGTCATGCCGATTTTCTTTCCAATAAGACCTTTTTGCATTTTGCTTTCCTCCTTCGGTTATTGGTTGGCTTGCGCCAACGTGACCTTCTCACCGGCTGAATTAGAGCTTAATCTCAATTTCAACGCCGGCGGGGAGCTCAAGACTTGTCAGTGCCTCAACAGTTTTGTTGGACGGCCTGAGGATGTCGATGAGCCTTTTGTGGGTTCTCTGTTCAAACTGTTCGCGGCTGTCCTTATATTTATGGACCGCACGCAGGATGGTAACAATTTCCTTTTCCGTCGGGAGCGGAACCGGACCGGAAACCTTAGCGCCTGTGCGCTTTGCAGTTTCAACAATCTTCTCCGCTGCCTGGTCAACGAGATTGTGATCGTATCCCTTCAGCCTGATTCTGATTTTTTCTTTGACTGCCATTATCGTCGCCTCCTTATTTTGGTTGGCGGGCAACGCTCAAAAACCTAACACTGCTCCGGGTGTTTCTTCCCTGAACATTTAAAAAACCGGAAAACTTGCGTTATTCCGGGTTTCGGCTCAAAAGCGCAGCAGCGCACCTCGGCAAGGCATAGCCTCACTTTGACAGGTGTGCCGGTATTATTTGTCGCCCGGTTTAAAATCGGACATACTCCGCGGAAATTTTCCCGCCTCAAGGGCGGCCACCTCCCGCATCATCGCATATCATGTTGCAGTCACGCTTAATTATAATATCATACAGAATTCGCCAATGCAAGCATTTTTTTAATTTTTTTCAAAAAAAATGATAAAAAAATCCTTGAAAAACAAGACTTCCCGCATTTCAACCCCTCCGGGCGTTCTGCGGCGCTGTTTTCTCTTATTTTACACCAAGATTTTCGGGATTTCAACAAAATAGACGCGGCGTTTCACTATTTCTGTATGATATAATTATGATATACCTATAACCTATATTAAACAGGCGGTGGAATTGAAATGACCGGAAAATATATCAACCAAATCATCATGAAAGAAAAGGTCCGTACTTCTTCTTATCTCTATGACTTACCTATAATACAATATCTAATGAAAAAACGGACGTTATCATTTACTAATGACGTTACATTCTTTGTCGGAGAAAACGGAACCGGCAAATCAACCTTGCTGGAAGCTATCGCAGTTGCCTATGGTTTTAATGCTGAGGGCGGCTCAAAAAATTTCATGTTTTCTACAAACGAAACCCACTCTGAACTCTACCGGTACATCACACTTTCTAAGTCAAAATACGCAAAAGACGGTTTCTTTCTTCGCGCAGAAAGCTTTTATAATACTGCTTCTTATATTGATGAAGTAACAGACCCTCCGTTCATGAAAAACTATGGCGGAACCTCCCTCCACAACCAATCTCACAGCGAAAGCTTTTTATCTTTGATACAGAACCGCTTTGGCGGAAATGGACTATACATCCTTGATGAACCGGAAGCCGCTCTTTCTCCCTCCAAACAATTCACTTTAATTGCACAAATAAATACGCTTGTTCAACATAATTCTCAATTTATTATTGCCACGCATTCCCCTATCCTTATGGCATTCCCCAACGCCCAGATATATCAGTTTTCAGCGCACGGCATTGAATCTATCCCCTACAAGCAAACAGAGCATTATCAATTAACAAAAAGCTTTTTAGAGAATCCTGAACGGATATTAAAATACCTTCTGGACGAATGATAAAAGGCAGGAACCGCGTTGATTTCGGTTTCTGCCTTATTTCATATACTTTTAATAGAGCATTTTAAATTTAAATCACAGTTTTATAACATTAACATTTTCAAGCTCGCTCACCGCTTCTATCTCCCGTTTTTGGCAAGAGAACAGCAAAATCTGCTGAGGCAGTTCCGCCAGATAATCCATCGCCTGCTGCATCCGCTGGTCATCATACTGCGCAAGAGTTTCATCCAGCAAAAGCGGCAAAGGTTCCATTTCCTCAAACAGTTTGAAAGCAACCGCCAACCGCAAAGCAAAATAAAGCTGATCCACCGTACCGCCGCTGAGAAAATCTTTTTCCACCAGCATCCCTGTTGCTTTATCCATCACAACCGGCTCCAAATCCCCGGAAATACGTACATCATCATATGTACCTGCTGTAATTTCAGACAAAACCTTTGCCGCAGATGCATTGATACCAGGGGCAAACGCACTTCCCATTTCTTCATTTGCCGATTTCAGAGTATTGCGCGCCAGTTCTGCCGCCGCATAGAAGGACTGATATTTTTGCAGCCTATCTTTGCAGGCAATGATTTCATTCTCAATTGTTTCCAGCGTTTTCCCTCCAAGATTAGAGCTTTCAATTTCACCCTCCAACCTGGCAGTATCCGCTGTAATCTGACCGATTTCGACAGCCAGTTCTTCAAGTTCCTGTTTGCACTCAGAAAGCCGCTCAACCTGGAATGCTTCCAAATTTTTAACTTTAGATAATTCTGCACGTATTTCCTGCGCATGAGCTTTTACAGATAGAAAATCCCTGCCTTGCAACATTGTGTCGCGCTTCGCTTTTAAAACAGAAATTTCTTTAGAATATTCCATATTTTTTTCATTGGAATTATCCGTTTGCTCTATCACTGCAAACGCTTCTTCCAGCGTAGAAACTTCAGCAACAGGCGACAATAAATGACACAGCTTGTTTTGAAGAACCATTTTTCTGTGCTTTGCAGATTCCAGATTCTCCATTGCAATCCCTCTGGTTTCCTTAAAATCATAAAGGCGAAGCTGGAATGTATCCAACTCTGTTTTTTTCCGGAACAGTTCATCCAGATTTTTACAGTCTGCACTTTGCAAAATATCCCGCAGTTCCTGTCCTGCCGCATCAAAAGTTAACGAATCAGGCTCTGTTTCCATACCGCTTCTTCGATAATGAACAACTGCAAAATACAACGCCGCCACAGCAGCCACGATTGCCGGAACCAGCATCCAAAACTGATAAACAGACAGGATAATAAACAAAGCCGTTAAAATCAGCGATGTAATCAGCCCTGCAATTACCCACATCGGCGCTCCATTGCTGGTGTCTTTTGGTGTTTCCAGAATATCCAAAATCTGGTTCACACGGTCAAAATCAATGTCAGCCGCCGCATTTACACTTTCATATTCTTTCAGAAAACTTTTATATCTGGCATCCTGTTCTGAAAAATCAGTTTCATAGTTTTCAATAACCGCATCCGTTTTTTCACATTCACAGTAAAGTTCTTTTGCTTTACTTAAAATTTCATATTCATCCGCAATATCTCCATGCTCTTGTTCCAGCATGGAAATCCGTTCCTGCACCTGTGCGAGCTGTTCAAATTCCTGCAATTTTATTTTTTCATTGCAGAGCCTGATATACTCTTCACAGTTTTTTCGTTGTGTTTCCATCTTGATTTTATCTTTTCTCAACTGGATAAGCTGATGCTTTTTCTTTTGCAATATTTCCCTGGAAATATTCAGGTTCTTCTTTTCCTCTTCCAGCTTTGCCAATTGACGTTCCGTTTCCGGAATCCTCCCTTTATTGCGGAAAGAAAGGGCGTTAACTGCACGTTTGAGCCGTTCATCTGTTTTTGTATAGGATAACTCTTCATCTCCCGCCCAGTTCAGATTGCTTAGCTTGGTTATCACCCCGCCGCCCATTTTGGAACCGTCAAAGGCGCAGGCAAGCTGCCCAATATAAACAGTGTGCAAGAAAGTATCTTCCATTATATCAAACAGCCATTCTCCCGGCTCCTGTTTCAGAGGAATCGGAATCACTGCTCCTGTTCGGCCATTCTTCAAGTTAATAATATCTGTTTTTCTGGACGCACCGAATGTCCTTTCCAAAAAATACTGTTTACCAGCATATTGAAAAGTCAGCGTGCCGGAACATACAGACCCATCCCGCGGCATATATCGCTTGCGGTCCCTGCCGCCGTAGAGCATTTGACGAATAAAGGCTAAAATTGTTGATTTTCCCGCTTCGTTTTCGCCATAAATGATATTAAGATTTTCTGCGGGAGAAAGCCGGAAGTCTTTTAATTTTCCAAAATTTTTAATATATATATCAACAATAGTCATTCAACGCCACCTCGCCTTCAAATGCACGCAGGCCAATATTCAATGCGTCCTCGCATCGGCTTAGTCCAGCATCATCTCCTGATTTAATAAAAGCCTCCTTCTGTGCAAGAATCCCTCTGACAAATGCACCGCGCAGGGAATTTTCCCTGCTAAGCAATTCGATGTTAGCTTTTACCTTCGTCTGATCTTCGACACCGGCATAATAAATCTGTTGATTCAGCCTTGCGCTGACTGCCGCAGGAGACGGAATAAAATCAGCAGGCAGCAAGCCTGTTAATTTTATTTTGTAAAGATTCTTATACCAATACTCCCCATATTTTTTTCGGAGCGCTGTTTCAATTTTTGCAGCAATTTCATCCTGCGTGGAAGTCTCGCTGATATCTACCTTTTCCACTGCATACATACGCCGCGCTGCTTCTGCAAAATCCATCTCACAGCTTTCTTTTGATATACGCAGAACATGAACTCCGTGACTGCCTGTTTCATCAAACCCTAATGGCTCAGGACTTCCGCTGTATGCGTAAGCAGTTTTGCCTGCATACTGTAAGTCGCTCGCCGCATGAACATGCCCAAGCGCAATATAATCCATATGGCTGTTGCCAATAAACCCTTTTGTTACAGGCCGGTACTGACTCCCCTTTCCCTGAGATACGATTTCCCCATGAAGCACCATAAGGTTAATATAGCCATCCTCCGGCACCTCCGGCACAACAATCGGCTCTGTTTGATAATACTTGGTAAAACCACATCCCCAAATGCGGACATTGATGTTCTCCAACTCATAACAAAGCATATCACCAGTGAAAAGCCCTACGTTTTCCGGCCATTCTTTTGTAACATACACGGAGTCAATACTTGCTGGGTCATGGTTGCCTGTTGCAATAAAAACCAAAGTAGATTTCAGCCTGCGGAAACCTCCTGTGACAGTTGCAAAAAGTTCATCGGGAACAAAATTGCTGTCAAACAAATCACCCGCGATAAGAAGAATATCCGCTTCAATTGCATTGCATAAATCAATGATCCTGTTAAACGTTTGCAGCTGCTCATCCTGACGTTCACGCGCTTTTTCCGGAACTGCGGAAAAAGCCGCGCCAAGATGCAAATCTGCACAATGGATTACCTTTACGCTGTTCAACCATATTCCTCCCCATTTTCATCCTAATGATTAATCAAGCATAATCAATGCCATCAGCCTGAGGTCATTATCACATACATTTTCTACACTATGCCCCTGCCCGCTGACGGTAAGGCAGCTGTCCCCCTGACGTAAAACCGCCGGATTGCCATTGTCATTATACAAAGCTTCGCCGGAAAGAACATGAAAAAATTCCTGTTCATTTTTATGTACATGATAGCCGATACCGGCCCCTTTAGGAAGGGTAATCTGTGCAAGAAGCTTTACCTTTGGGTTCAGCCCGTCTTGCCGCCAAAGCTCAGTTACAGTAACTTCGCCATTGCCGCCGCGCATCTGCCGGCGGATTTCAGCTTCCATATCAGCTTTCCTTTTAATCATATGACAAGTCCCCTTTATTTATCATATAAGTTTTCAGCTATAAAATCCTACAATTAGCTCCGTAACCATATTATAACTTAACACGCCCTTTGCCTGGCTGTTTACTTTTAAAAAAGTATCGTTAACAGCTGAAGACACTGTTTGAACCTGTCCCTCAAACTGCTTCCAATACTTTGTGTTCTGAGAAATATCCGCCCGCACATCATCAGAGATGTATGACCACACTTCTTCCCACATCCCCCTGTCATATCTCTGCAAAACGGCGGCACATTCCAGAAAAGCGCTTAGATAGCCGCTGTAACGGTAATCTGCACTGGGATTGTTAATACACGCTAAAAAAGATAAAAAACTTGCCTCTTCTTCCTTCGCGTAGCCAATGGTATGGGATAATTCATGGCAAACCGTAAACGGTATCACCCAATCCGGCATATCAACATTGATATTCGCTTCAACTGTAAACGGAAAGTACATGCCGCCTACCCCGGTATATGACCAGTAATGGGATAAACGAACCGGCTTCGCTCTTGCCCGTACTGCCGGAAGAGTATGAATCGCGGAGGAAACCTCCTGAAAACCGGCGTCTGCATGAGAAAAAGTTTCAAATAATGTTTCTGTTAACAACATATTACCATTTTCGTCTGAATTTAGCAAGGCGCGCTCCGTACTTGCTTCTTTCGCCAATAAAATACTTACCCGCAAAATATCCTGCGCTTCTTTTTGCTCCACAGGTATTCCAAAACTTTCCGCCATCGGTGTTCTGTAATAATGGTATCCATGTAAAAGCAGATAAATTATAAATACCGCAGTTAAAAATCCGGCCGCTTTTTGAAACCATCCCGCAAGCATCCGTTTTTTATTATCACTCCTGAAGAAACAAACGATAAAACGGATAACAACAATCAACAGGATAATTAGTACAGGAAACATAAGCGCTTCTGCAACACTGAAATTAAAAGAAGAGGTTATTTGGGCAATGGGCCATGAAAAAATCGGAAACAGCACACTTGAATAGAAATCCGCCGCAGAAGGAAACCACGAAAATATCCCCAACAACAAAAGGGCTGTCAGCAAGGGAATGAAAAAGCGAAAATATGAAATATATTTTTTAAAAATTGACATAATATACTTCCACCTATAGGAATATTTATGTTACTATTATCCAACTCTTTCTTGCTTTTTGCAAGGCTTTTTTTCGATTTAAGACAAAAAAACGCCATAAACTCCATGGTAATACTTTCCAACCCTATTTTTCCGGTTTTTTCTTTGATAAACCCGGAATATGAATTGCAATATCTATGTCGCCTATGCTAAAATAAATATATATGTCAAAAAAAGGAGGACTTACAAATGAGCGCTGATAACCGTTCTGCGGCTATGATTATTGGAATCAGTAATACATGTGAAACCGTTTGTGCCGCATCCGCCAGAATTTCCACTCAACAGGGTAACGCGCTGGAAATCCTTGAAAAATCTTCAAATAATAAAAACAATTCAAAACTTGTATCCAAAGTGCTGAAATCTGGGCACAGTTCTGTAATAGAACATACCTATTTTAATCTTGCATTTTCTAATGTAAGCGTTATGGTTGAACAATTCATGATAGAATTTCGTCTCGCCTCTTTTACTGTAAAATCCCGCCGTTATGTTGACTTCAGCAGTGTTGGTTATGTTACGCCGGAACTCCCGCAGGAACCGTGGACAAATGCTTATCAAACTGCATACGCAGAACATATGGACTGTTTATTCTGCGCGTATGAAAACCTGCTTTCTCACGGTGTACCAAAAGAGGACGCCCGTTTTGTACTTCCCTATTGCTACCGCAGTAATTTCTACTGTTCGGCAAATGCACGGGAATTCTTGCATATCCTGCGTGCGATGCTGTACGGACGGGGTAAGAAATACCCTGAAATCTTTAATCTCGGTAAAAATTTACTGATACAAGCAAAAGAACTGTGTCCCGGTATTTTTGAAAATTTTGAAAATACCGGTGCAAATTATGATGATAACGTTTCTCTTGATTTTATAAATCTGCCGCAGGAAAAAGAAACGCCGCAGGAAAAGGTTGAACTTCTCCAAGCTCCTGCTAACGCGGCAAAAATTGCGGCAAAAACTGTATTGATTACACAGACACAGCTTTCCAGCCGCCAAATCGACGAACTTCTGCAAGACAAAAGCAAGGTATCTGAAATTATCCGCCGCCTGATAAAAAACGGCAGACCGCGGGAACTCGAAACATTAAATTACACTTTCCGTTTCAACGGAATCTCTCTTGCGGGAGTAACTCATGTAGTACGCCACCGCCTACAAAGCGTATGTGTACCGTCTTTAAAATATACAGACCGCACAAACTACGTAATACCCGCAACGATCTCTTCATCTCCTGATTTATTGGAATGCTATCAAACCGCTTTCCGTAAAAATCTGGAACTTTATCAGACCTTGCAAAAACAAGGCGTACCTGAAGAAATGCTTGTGTATTTCTGCCTGAGCGGCAATACGCTTGACTTGGTAACTACCATGAATGCACGTGAACTGCTTTTGTTTTTGCGGCTTCGCACCTGCATGCGCGCCCAATGGGAAGTACGCGGTTATGCACTGGAAATGCTGCACAAGCTGCGTGAAGTTTCACCTGAAATTTTTAATGATTACGGCGCGAGCTGTTATCTGGAAGGAAAATGTCCGGAAGGCGCATTAACCTGCGGTAAATTTGCAGAAATGCAGGAATTTTTTAAAACCATGCTTTAATCTAAAAGCCGGGCAATAAACAAAACAGGAAATAAAAAAATTGCTCTAACGTTTTGATTATGGTATAAATCAGTGTACATAAAAGAGCCATAAACGATATAAAAATCGTTTATGGCTCTTTTTGTTTTTTCAAATCGTTATCCATTTAAAATAATGACAAATAAGAACCATTCCAAATGATACGTCTAACAACCCCAAAATAATAAGAATAAGCCCTCCAAGTATCTCCTCTATTCTATCGCTGCCTTTGATAACAAAAATTCCCTCTAAAATAAACATAAGAGAAAACATCATTATAGCAATACCCATTGCAATTTCAATTTGTTTAGCATATATACAAAACGAAGTAAAAATCAGAAATAAAATAAATAACATAACTCCCATATTACTGCCACCCTTACATGAAATCAAATATTAAGATGCATAACGTGCTTTTTCCAATTTTGCAAATAATGTCTAATCTTCATTTTCTGCCTCTATTTTAGTAACATTTAGTTACTATGTCAATAGTATTTTTGCAAATATATTAAGGAATAATAACGATATGTTACTTAGTTTTGCTTATGATTGCTTCCTTTAGTATAATTTCAAATAAAAGGGAGGAGGAATAACATTGATGCCAGAACGGTTGAGGGAACTGCGTCTTGCGCAAAATCTGACGCAAAGCTCAGTGGCAAGTCTGCTTAACATTACCCGCGAAGCATATTCCATGTACGAAACCGGAAAACGGCAGCTCAGTTATGACTCTCTCTGTCTGTTAGCAGAATTTTATCATATTAGTACCGATTACCTTTTGGGGCGCTGTGCATCCAAAGAGCCTTACACACCCCTCACTAAAGAAGAAACACAACTGGTACAATTTTACCGGCAAATTGACCAGCGGGGAAAAGATACAATTTTTGCATTAGTAAAATTTGAAAATGAACGCCAGCAAAAAAATAGATAGAACTACTTTTCCCTCTTTCCATTCAACATAACGTTATTCGTTATAAAATAAATGAAAACAATCACTAAATAAACAGAAAAGACGCTCTGTATGAAACCATTGAAATTGGTTTCAAAACAAAGCGTCTTTTATTTTGATGATATCAAGCGGGCAAATGAATAGTAAACTCCGTATAATTTTCATTGCTGGAAGCTTCGATGGTTCCTTTATGCAGTTCCACAATTTCTTTTGCAATCGCAAGCCCAAGTCCGGCACCGCCGGTTTTTGAGGAACGGGAAGAATCCAAACGGTAAAACTTTTCAAAAATACTGTTTAATTTATGTGCCGGAATCTGTGGTCCCTGATTTAAAAAACGGATGCGGATATATTCATCTATTTGTTCACCAATAATACCAATCGTAGTATCCGAATAACTGTAATTAATGGCATTACGCAAAACGTTATCAAAAACTCGGGCAAGTTTATCGGCGTCGCCGATAATAAAAATATCCGGCTGGATAGATACCTTACATGTAATATTTTTTTCCGCAAACAAGGGATAAAATTCATCCGCTAACTGAGAAAGCATATAGGAAAGATTGATACGGCTGGTCTCTAATGAGATATTTTGAAGGTTAAAACGGGTGATTTCAAAAAACTCATTGATTAAATCTTCCAAACGCTGCGCTTTATCCAATGATATTCCAAGGTATTTTATTCTCTGCTCCTGCGGCATATCGGGCACCTCATTCAGAAGATTCAGATAGCCGATCACCGATGTCAACGGCGTTTTTAAATCATGGGCAAGATAAACAACCAAATCATTTTTTCTCTGTTCCGCCTCTTTTGCTATTTGTTCATTGCGGATCGTATCATACTTAATGGTATTTAACTTATTCTCAATATTTCTAAACCCTCCGGGCAATTCAATCAGTGTTTCATCTTTCTGAAATACTTTATCAATAGAATCTACCAAATCCTGAATATACCCTGCCGCTTTTGAAAAAGTGGTATAAACGCAAAGCAAAACCGTCAAGGCACAAATCAAAAATATAATTGGTATTTTATAATGGACAATAAAACCATACAGACCCGGGCTGATACCTGCAACTAAATTTGCCAGAAATTCATTTAAAATACCGTCTGCTAAAAAACCTAAAAGTAAAAAAACACCAAAACATACCAAAAGTTTAAGCAAAAGAGAAATTGCAAAGCGGTATTTAAACCAAACCACACCATCATTTCTCAATTTTATATCCTACTCCCCATACAGTTTTAATAAACTTTGGATTTCTGGGCGGCTCATTCATTTTTTCCCGCAAACGCCGAATATGTACCATTACGGTATTATTGGAATCCAAATACTTCTCTCCCCACACATTTTCAAATAATTCTTCTGAAGATAACACTTTCCCACGGTTTTCACATAATATCCACAGTAAAGAAAACTCAATCGGTGTCAGGCTTAAATTTTTGCCATATAATGTACATTCATGCTTGTCTTTATTAATAACTAAACCGGAAAAATCAATAATATTGCCTGTTTCTTTACTATTGTCGTTATACCGTGTGTAACGGCGAAGCTGTGCCTTTACACGTGCAACAATCTCCAACGGGTTAAACGGTTTGGTTACATAATCATCCGCTCCAATGGTCAAACCCGTAATTTTATCAATATCTTCCACTTTTGCTGTCAGCATAATCACTGGGAACGTGTATTTCTCCCTTATCCTGCGGCAAAGCTCAAAACCATTGATTTCCGGCATCATAACGTCCAAAATGGCTAAATCCAATTCTCCGTGCTCAATGCATTGCAACGCGGCAACAGGGTCATAAAACTTATAAACCGTATAATTTTCATTTTGCAGATATATTTCTATCAGGTCAGCAATTTCTTTTTCATCATCAACCACTAAAATCCGATACCCCATAATCATCCCCCAATCCGTTTCCATTGTATCATATTTATTTTTTTAATTCAATTTTACTCTTCTTATGTACTCTAAAAAGTATGCCGGCACACAAAAAGGAACCTTCTGTCTGAACAGACAAAAGGCTCCCATTTTATAATATTGTGTTGAATGAATCTTATACCTGTTCCAATGCTTGAGCAATATCTGCAATAATGTCATTCACGTTTTCAATACCAACAGAAAAACGGATTAAATCCGGACTAACGCCGCATTCTTCCAACTGTTTGTCAGTCAGCTGACGGTGTGTAGTACTTGCCGGATGAAGCACGCACGTACGTGCGTCGGCAACATGGGTTACAATAGCAGCGAGTTTTAAAGAGTCCATAAATTTTGTCGCTGCTTCACGTCCGCCTTTGATACCAAAAGATACTACGCCGCAGGTTCCATTCGGCATATACTTCCGGGCAACATTGTAGTATTTATTCCCCTCCAAACCGGGATAATTGACCCATGCGATTTTATCATTCTCAGCAAGATACTGTGCAACTTTTCCGGCATTTGAGGTATGACGTTCTACACGCAAAAAGAGGGTTTCCAAACCAATATTCAACAGAAAAGCGTTATGCGGAGATGGAATCGAACCTAAGTCGCGCATAAGCTGTGCGGTTGCTTTCATGATATATGCCATCTTGCCAAAATCCTTTGCATAAACAACGCCGTGGTAAGAATCATCCGGCTGAGTCAGACCTGGATATTTATCCGCATATTTCATCCAGTCAAAATTGCCGCTGTCAACAATTGCACCGCCAACGCTGGTTGCGTGACCATCCATATATTTTGTTGTAGAATGGGTAATAATATCTGCACCATGTTCAAAAGGACGGCAATTGATAGGTGTTGGGAATGTATTATCAACAATCAACGGCACACCATGCGAATGCGCGGCATTTGCAAATTTTTCAAAATCCAGTACCGCCAGAGAAGGGTTGGAAATAGATTCTGCAAAAACCGCTTTCGTATTGTCCTGAAATGCAGCATCCAACTCTTCAGCAGAAATATCCGGGTCAACAAAAGTGAATTCAATGCCCAGTTTTTTCATAGTAACTGAAAAAAGATTATAAGTACCGCCGTAAATAGCGCTGGAACTGATTACATGATCACCGGCGCTACAGATATTAAAGACAGAATAAAAAGAAGCAGCCTGCCCGGAAGAAGTCAGCATGGCACCTACGCCGCCCTCCAAATCGCAGATTTTTGCTGCAACAGCATCGTTTGTAGGATTTTGCAGACGGGTATAAAAATAACCGCTTTCTTCTAAATCAAACAGTTTTCCCATATGCTCGCTGGAATCATATTTATACGTCGTGCTCTGATAAATTGGCAGGACACGCGGTTCCCCGTTTTTTGGCGTATAACCGCTTTGCACGCATTTTGTCTCAATTTGATAATCACTCATTGTTTTTGCTCCTTTACTGCAAATCTATTGCCCAAGAAAACGTCCCATAATTCCAGGACCATATTCCAAATAAACGCCTGTTGTTTTTGCACTTTCTTCATCAACACTGGAAATACCGCTATCCTTCTCTTCACCGGAAGAATAGATTATATACGGCACAGGGTCGGAAGAATGCGTTAAAGTTACAATCGGAGTCGGATGGTCGGGAAGTATCATAATTTTAGCAGGACCAATACTTTCCATCTGCCTGCGGATTTCGCCCAGCACCAACGTGTCAATCATCTCGATTGACTTTACTTTATTTTCTGTCTCTCCACGGTGGCCGCATTCATCCGGCGCTTCAAAATGGAGATAAACCAAATCCTGACCACGGTTCAGTTCTGCAATCGCCGCTTTTACTTTACCAGTAAAGTTGGTGTCAATATACCCCGTCGCACCTTCTACTTCTACCACATTCATTTCTGCACATTTGCCAATCCCTTTAATTAAATCAACGGCAGAAACAACACTGGCCTTAATACCAAACTTTTCAGCAAAGGGAATAAGCTTTGGCTTCCTGCCCTGTCCCCAAAGCCAGATAGAATTTGCCGGACGCTTACCTGCGGAAACTCTCGCCTGGTTGACGGGATGATTCTTTAGAATCTGATAACTTTCCTTCATCATGGCAATCAAATCTGCAGCATCCGGATGGTCAGAAAGGTATTCCCCTATCATTTTACCGGAAATATCATGGGGCGGTGTCATATTGCCAAGCTCCGTAGTCCCGCCATGCCAAACAAGGCAATGACGATAACTAACGCCGGGATAGAAATCATACTGCTTATTTCCAAAATGCTCCTGTACTGCATGGATAAGTTCCGCCGCTTCTTCCGTAGATATGTCTCCGGCACAATAATCCACCATTGTTTTATCCTCATATGCCGTTTCATCAGAAAGCGTAACAAGATTACAACGCAGAGCCACATCTTTAGGCTGTAAATTAATACCGATGCTTGCCGCTTCCAATGGAGAACGACCGGAATAACAGTCCAGAGGGTCATAACCCATGACGGAAAGATTGGCAACGTCACTGCCGGGCTTCAACCCGTCAGCGACAGTCTTCACCAAACCAACCTCACCTTTGGATGCAAAATAATCCATATTCGGTTTATTCGCAGCCATCATCGGTGTTTTTCCGTCCAAAGCCAGTACGGGATAATCTGCCATTCCATCACAAAGAACTACAACATATTTCATTCCTGCCACATCCTAACAGTCAGCAATTATTTAAAATATTTTACGCCGGATTCAAAAATCTTCTGGTCTTTCTCACCCGGAACATTCCCATACAAATTTGCACCCTTACGTTCACTGTGTCCCATTTTACCAAATACTCTGCCGTCTGGACTGGTGATACCTTCAATCGCACAGGCAGAACCATTCGGATTCCACATAATATCAGCGCTCGGATTTCCATCCGGGTCAACATACTGGGTAGCTATCTGTCCATTTGCCGCTAAACGGGCAATGGTTTCACTGTCCGCTACAAAACGGCCTTCTCCGTGAGATACCGGAACTGCGTGAATATCCCCTGCCTGCACGCCGGAAAGCCACGGTGATTTTACCGAGGTAACGCGCGTATAGCACATACGTGAAACATGGCGGCCAATGGTATTAAAGGTAAGGGTCGGATCGTTTTTCTGAACTTCAACAATCTTGCCGTAAGGAACTAAGCCAAGCTTAATCAGAGCCTGGAAACCATTACAAATCCCCAGCATTAAGCCATCACGTTTTTCAAGCAATTCGGTAACCACTTCTTTTACCCGCTCATTACGGAAAGTAGTTGCAATAAACTTACCGGAGCCATCCGGTTCATCGCCGCCGCTGAATCCGCCGGGAAGCATAATAATCTGGCTGTTTTGAATCAGCCTGACCATACGCTCAATGGTTTCTTCAATATCCTGTGGAGAAAGGTTCTTAACCACTAAAATTTCAGGCTCTGCGCCTGCTTTACGGAATGCACGCGCAGTATCTACCTCGCAGTTTGTTCCCGGAAACGCAGGAATAAACACACGCGGTTTTGCGGTTTTGATTGCCGGAGCCGCCGTATTGCGTTCGGTATAAAGGGAAACCGCAGGCTCCATCAAAGGCGCCGCACTGCTTTCACTTGGGAACACCGTTTCCAGCGGAGCGCTCCAAGCCTGAATCACCTTTTCCGCCGGAATCGCCTTACCGTCTATCATAAATTCTTTTTTATCAGAAGTCTTGCCCAGAAGCACTGCATCAAACATGGATAGATCTGTTCCTTCAGCAACTTCTACAACAAAAGAACCAACCAGCGGTGCAAAAAGGGTCTGTCGATCTAAACCAGTTTCAAATATAAACCCAGTTTCATTGCCAAACGCCATACGTGATACAGCTGCCGCACTGCCGCCCTCACGAACAACACCTACGGAAAGGATTTTTCCGTCTTTCACCATCTCATAAACACCAGTAAACAGTGCACGCGTTTTTTCCCAGTCTGGAAGAAGCGTTTGAGCATCTACAGGAAGCTTCAGCAAATAAACCTTAGAGCCATTCTTTTTAAAAGCGGCAGAAACCGTTTTACTTGCTTTTGTCATAGCCACTGCAAAACAAACAAGGGTTGGAGGAACATCCAAATCATTAAATGAACCGGACATGCTGTCTTTACCGCCGATGGACGGAACTTCAAATTTCAGCTGTGCAAGCAATCCGCCAAGCAGTGCGGCAACCGGCTTACCCCAACGTTCCGGAACCTCATGCAGGCGTTCAAAATATTCCTGCATTGTCAACCTCGCTTTAAATGGGTCTGCACCTACTGCAGCAATCTTTGCAAGGGATTCTGTTACTGCATAAACTGCGCCGTGGAATGGACTCCAGCGGCTAAGCCCCGGAATGAAGCCATAGCTCATTGCACTGGCATCGTCAGTTTCACCTTCCAGCACCGGAATCTTGGCAACCATTGCTTCTTCCGGTGTAAGCTGGCGTTTGCCGGCAAACGGCATCAGAACCGTTGCCGCACCAATAGAAGAATCAAATCGTTCTACAAGCCCCTTCTGGGAACAAACTTCCAGACGGCCGAGATTAGTCAGAAATGCATCTTCCAATGCGCCATCCTGTAAATTTTCAGGCACAGCGGTACGATAATCCTTTTCTGGGTCCGGCGCTACAATCGCCGCATCTGCATGCTGGGTAACACCATTTGTATTTAAAAATGCACGGCTCAAATCTACAATCCTGTCACCGCGCCAATCCATACACAGGCGAGGGTTTTCAGTAACAACAGCCACAGGCGTAGCTTCCAGATTTTCGTCTGCTGTCATCTGAATAAAATGATCAACGTCCTTCGGGTCAAGCACAACAGCCATACGTTCCTGTGATTCGGAAATTGCAAACTCTGTGCCATCCAAACCGTCATATTTTTTCGGTACGCTGTCAAGGTCAACTTTCAGTCCGTCCGCCAGTTCACCAATAGCTACGCATACGCCGCCGGCACCAAAGTCATTGCAGCGTTTAATCATCTGTGCAACTTCCTCATTACGGAATAAACGCTGGATTTTACGTTCTGTCGGCGGATTGCCCTTTTGTACTTCTGCACCGCAGTTTTCTATGGAAGAGGAATCATGCGCTTTGGAAGAACCTGTTGCTCCTCCGCATCCGTCACGCCCTGTGCGCCCGCCAAGCAGGACAATAACATCGCCGGGCTGAGGAACACCGCGAACAACATTCTTTTTGGGGCTGGCGCCGATAACCGCGCCGATTTCCAAACGCTTTGCAACATAGCCTGCATCATATAATTCAACAACCTGACCGGTCGCAAGACCAATCTGATTACCATAAGAACTGTAACCTGCCGCCGCGCCGGTAGTAATTTTCTTCTGAGGAAGCTTGCCGGACATTGTATCTTTAAAAGCAGTGCGCGGATCGCCGCTGCCAGTAACACGCATTGCCTGATAGACATAAGCACGACCGGAAAGCGGATCGCGGATAGCGCCGCCGAGGCAGGTTGCCGCACCGCCGAAAGGTTCAATTTCTGTTGGATGATTGTGAGTCTCGTTTTTAAACTGAACAAGCCACTGCTGAACTTCACCATTCACTGTAACGGGCACTTCAATACTGCATGCATTGATTTCCTCCGAAACATCAAGGTCATCCAGCTTTCCTTGTTTTCTCAGATATTTGCCGCCGATGCACGCCATATCCATCAGGCAGACGTCTTTCTCTTTACCGGCATACAGTTCTTCACGAACACGGAAATATTCTTTCAGAGCATCCTCCAGAGCGGCGGAAAGTTCCCCTTTTTCCACACGGATATTTTCAAGGCTGGTCAAGAATGTCGTATGGCGGCAATGGTCTGACCAGTACGTATCAATCACTTTTAATTCCGTAACGGAAGGGTCCCGGTGTTCGTCATTACGGAAATAATCACGGCAGAAACATAAATCCTGCACGCTCATGGCAAAACCCATGGATTTATGATATTGGGCAACCTGCCCGTCATCCCATCCGATAAAACCTTCCACACGGCGGATATCCGCAGGACTTACCAGCTTCATATCCAGAGTTTCCGGCTTTTCCATAGACGCCACACGGGATTCTACAGGGTTGATTAAATATGCCTGAATACGCTGAAAATCCTCCTCTGAAATACCGCCTTTTACAGCAATCACTTTCGCGCTTGTAACCTTTGGACGCTCACCGGCGGTTAAAAGCTGGACGCACTGCGCCGCAGAATCCGCCCGCTGGTCATACTGGCCCGGCAAGTATTCCAGTGCAAAAACCTTCCAGCCATCTTCTACTGAAAATTGTTCATAATAAACATTATCTTGATTCGGTTCGGAAAAAATGGTCGTCCCCGCACGGGAAAATGCACTCTCATCTATACCTTCAACATCATAACGGTTCAGGATACGAAGCTGTTCCAGCGCTTCCATTCCAAGATTATCGCGCAAATCCTGAAGCATATGCTGGGCTTCAATATCAAAACCCTGTTTTTTCTCCACAAATAGTCTTTTTACTTCTGGCATTCGGCAGTCCTCCTACAAATTCGCACAAAATACTGATATTTATTTTATCACAGCAAACGGCATTAATAAAGAGAAAAAAAAGAAAATCCAAGATTTTAACTTTCTTCTAATTTTTTTGCTATAACATCTTTTGTTTTTGAACGAAAACAGTTATAATGGTTTTGAATTTGCGTAAATAAGGAAGTGAACTCCCTTTATGCCATTATCGGAATATCTGCATATGCTTGCCTCCAACCCTGTGCTGATTATTACAAGTCTGCTTGTTCTGGGAGTAATTTTTGTCAATGGCTGGACTGACGCACCCAATGCAATTGCAACCACAGTTTCTACAAGGGCAATGAAACCCAAAGCCGCAATTGTCATGGCGGCGTTCTTTAATTTTCTCGGCGTTGCGTTTATGACCATGGTTAACAGTACGGTAGCGGCAACCATATACAATATGGTTGATTTCGGCGATGCCTCCAGACCTGCCCTCATCGCGCTGTGCGCGGCATTATTTGCAATCGTGGTTTGGGCCGTGGCGGCATGGTATTTCGGTATTCCAACAAGTGAAAGCCACGCGCTTATCGCCGGTATTTCCGGCGCGGCGATTGCAATTAACAATGGGCTTGACGGCATTAACGGCGGCGAATGGATTAAAGTTATTTATGGGCTTGTGCTTTCCACCCTGCTTGGATTTGCGGCAGGCTGGGCTGCGGTTAAGCTTGTCGGATTCCTATTCCGTAACGTTCAGCGGCAAACCTGCAACAGCGTTTTCAAAAAAGCGCAGATTGGCGGCGGTGCGGCAATGGCGTTTATGCACGGTGCACAGGATGGACAAAAATTTATAGGCGTCTTTCTTCTGTCCCTTGCCCTCAGTCAGGGACAGACGGAATCCACACAGTTTACAATTCCTTTCTGGCTGATTGTGCTTTGCTCTTTAACTATGGGTATCGGAACCTCCATCGGCGGCTACCGTATTATCAAAGCCGTGGGCATGGACATGGTACGTTTGGAACAATATCAGGGTTTTTCCGCAGACCTCGGCGCGGCGCTGTGCCTGCTTCTTTCTTCTGTGACCGGTATCCCGGTTTCCACTACACATACCAAAACAACCGCCATTATGGGCGTCGGCGCGGCAAAGCGGATGTCCGCAGTCAACTGGAGCGTTGTCAAGGATATGGTGCTTACATGGGTCTTAACTTTCCCCGGCTGCGGGTTAATTGGTTATCTTATGGCAAAGCTATTTATACATATATTTTAACAATGTCCGATTGATTTTTATTGGAGGTCTTGCATATGGCTAAGAAAAAAGATTCCAAAGACGCAAAAGAGAAAAAGCTTTTGAAGAAAGAAAAGAAAAAAACAATTGATTATTTTGAAATGTTCATCAAGCAAGTGGATATTACATGTAAATCTATTCAGCATTTGTGTGATCTTGCAGAAGATTATACAAACACAGAAAGTAAAATTCAAAAGATACACGAATTAGAACATGAAGCCGATAAGATATTCCATTCGGTTGAATCCGAACTTTACACCGCTTTTATTACCCCTATCGAACGCGAGGATATTTTAATGCTCGCAAATACCATTGATGATTTAACGGATTCTATTGAGGACATCGCTATCCGTTTCCGTATGTTTAATATTAAAAGCATGCGGGAAGAAGTTTCTGATTTTCTCAAAATTATCTCCGATTGCTGCCAGCAGCTTCAGCTTGCACTGAAAGAATTTCACTCCTTTAAAAAATCCAAATCTATTGCAAGCTATATTGTAGAAATCAACCGTCTGGAGGGCGAAGGGGATATTCTGTACCAAAAAGCTGTATATCATCTGTTTACCAGTGAGAATAATCCGGTAGAAATTATTAAATGGCGTGAAACCTTTGAAATTATGGAAAATTGCTGTGACACCTGCGAAGAGGTGGCCAATACCCTTGGCGCAGTTATTATGAAAAACAGCTAATGACGCAATACAATTATAAAACATTACCGCAGGATTCAGAACATGCATCCTGCGGTTTTTCATTATCACATTTCTATGATTACGCATTGCTTATCAAAAATTTTGTGATATGATGTTCTATATCAGCAATATGATCCATGAATATTCAAAACAAAGCTTAAAATTTTCCGGCTGCTGTTGCTCGATTGGAGGGAATTCATTGAAAAATTATGAAATAACAGAGCATGGAATGAAAGAAGTTCCCTTTACCCCCGAACAATTTATAAATACCGGTTCAGATTATATTCTTTTTATAACACCTGACGAACTTCTGCAAATGGCGGAATCACTGCAAATTCCACCGGATTCTGCGAAAGAGCTCTCAGATGACGTTATCCAGAAACCCCGGCTTGAAGTTTATGATAAACTGACTTTTGGAACCATAAATTTTATAAAGCAACACGCCACCAAACTGCGGACAGAAGAAATGCATTTTTTCCTGACCGGCAACAATCTAACCATTATCTGCCCTCATCAATATCCCCCTGCTGAAAACGCATGGAAAAAACTGAACAATCAAACACAAACGATGATTAGCGTGCAAAGCCAGCGCGACCGTTTTTTATTCCTGCTTCTGGATGAAATTATTTCCACCAATATGCATGCCATACGGAATCTTGAAAAAGAAGTTGTGATCCTGGAAGAGAAACTGCTGCGCAGCAAAGAAAAAAATATGCGCAATATTCTCTTTCGCCTGCGTAAAGACGCGCTGATGTTGCAAGACAATGTAGAACGCATGACCGCCCTTGCCGAAGATTTATCAGATAATGAAAACAAACTCCTAAGCCCCGCCTCCATACGGTATTTCAGGCTGGCGCAGGCAAGATTTGAACGGCTTTCCCGCAGTGTGGATACGCTAAAAGAGAGCATTACACAACTGCGTGAGGCATATCAGGCACAAATTGATATTGACGCCAATCATATTATGAAAACACTGACAATTATATCCGCTGTTTTTATGCCCCTAACCTTGATTACCGGCTGGTATGGTATGAATTTCACCTCTATGCCGGAACTGCAATGGTCCTTCGGTTATTTTTACGTTGCAGCGCTTTCTGTCATTGTCTTAATTGCAAGCATTATCCTGCTTTATTTTAAAAGAAATCATGATTCCTGATGCCGAACTTTTGATATAATTGTTCTGCATATTGAAGCAAAGGCTGTTTTTCATTGGGGACTGTTTCATCAATGACAGCCTCCAGCAAACCATCCAGAATGAAACCAATCCCTTTACCGCGAGGTAATCCTTCTGCAATCAAATCAGAACCATTTACCGCCAGACCTTTTAAATTATAACACTCCCCTGATTGCAAAATTTGCTCCAATTGCCTTTCAAACGCATAAATTAATGGAATTTTATAAAAATATTTTGGATTCTTGCCCAAAGTATCTGCTTTTTTCACCTGCATAAGCTCCTGCAATACCGGTACTGTCAGGCGGTTCATCCACCGCTTGACAGTTTTTTTATCCCCTGGCATAGAAACGTCATGATATAAAATCAGTGTTTCTACCCTGTCAATCGTTGCATTGTCATACCGAAGGCGCGTTAAAATCTCCCGCGCCATTCTTGCCCCTTCTTTATGGTGTCCATAAAAGTGTCCAACGCCATCTGAACCCTGGGTAAAGGTGTTGGGTTTTCCAATATCATGGAACGCCATTGTCAGTCTTGTGGTAAGTACAGGCGGGGCATGCGCAACTGTTTTGCAAATATGCGTATATACATCATAAATATGATGCGCGTTATTTTGCTGGAAACCCACTGCGGGCAGATATTCTGGAATAAACATCTCTAAAACATCCGGATACTCCAGCATGACATGTTCAATGCCAAAGCCGCAGAGCATTTTGCTGAATTCCGCCGCAATCCGTTCTTTTGCTATATTTTCCAATAATCCTTTCCATTCATGAACTGCACGGGATGTTTTGGATTCCATTGAAAAACTCAGCACAGAAGAAAAACGCAGGGCCCGCAGGATACGCAAAGCATCTTCATGAAACCGCTGGCACGGCTCCCCTACACAGCGAATACGTTTTGCCTTTAAATCCGCCAAGCCGCCAAAATAATCAATCAGACCCGTTTTTTTATTATATGCCAAAGCATTTACAGTAAAATCCCGCCGCTTTAAATCCTCACGCAGTGATGCTGTAAAAGCTACCTGTTCCGGATGCCGGTTGTCTGTATACGATCCGTCAATCCGGTATGTGGTAACTTCTACCGGCATATGATTGATTACGACCGTCACTGTTCCATGCCTGAGCCCTGTAGGGATTACCTGATAACTGGAAAAACATTCTATCACCTGTTCCGGCATAGCGTTGGTGGTTACATCAAAATCTTTTGGAACTACCCCCAAAAGATTATCGCGCACACATCCTCCCACATAATACGCTTCAAACCCATAACCCTCTAAAACGCGGACAACCTCCGCAGCTTCCTGTGCAAAATA
Source organism: uncultured Eubacteriales bacterium (assembly GCA_934546985.1). Classification (GTDB taxonomy): domain Bacteria; phylum Bacillota; class Clostridia; order Oscillospirales; family Acutalibacteraceae; genus CAKTEE01. The sequence continues at coordinate 254,976 of CAKTEE010000001.1, read as the reverse complement.
AAAACTCATACAGTCAGCCTCATTCCTCATGAAATTATATTCAATATTATACCAAGCGCACGCATAGCAATGCAAGAAAATAATAGGAATTGCCCGCCGCATAAAAAATACTACATTTACGCAAAACTACATTGACACACATAGTAATATTTGATACAATGTATCTTGGCAGGTGATAATATGGAAGAAAACGCAATCAGCAGCGACCTGATACGCGGGCATATCGACACCATTATTTTACGCATTCTTGCAGACGGTGACAGTTATGGCTATGAAATTATTAAAAAAATCCACACAAAAAGCGAGAAAAAATATGAACTGAAAGAACCTTCCCTTTACACAAGCCTGAAACGGCTGGAAAAACAAAAGCTTATTTTATCCTATTGGGGAAATGAAAGCCAGGGAGGCCGCAGAAAATATTATAAAATTACTTCTGCAGGAAAACAGACCTGGGAAAAAGCCGTGAGGGCATGGGAAGAAGCGGAGAAACTGATTGATATATTATTGCACTGAAAGGATGAAGCGTTTATGGACGCATTGCAGAAACACGTAGACCAACTATTCTGCAGGCAAAAAAATACAAGACAGACTGCTGAACTGAAAGAAGAAATCCTCGGCAACCTAAAGGCACGGCGGGATGATTTAATACGCGAAGGTTTTTCTTTACAGGAAGCAGAAAAACAAGCCTGCCGCAGTATTACCAGCATTCAAGGACTGATTGACGGAAATAGAATTATTGACTCCGCCGCCTATAAAGCGGAATGCGCTGAATGGGTTCTTATTTATCTCCTCATCGCATGGATTCTGTCTATCCCCGCAAAAATTGTTGGTTTTGCAGGCCAAAGCGCTGTTATTTTCCTATTGATTCTCTTTGCGGGCGGATGGTATCTTTATTTAAAATATCAACAAAAAACAGGCGCAGTACCTGTAAGGAAAGTTTATAACAGAAATACACAAAAGAGAAGAAAACGAATCCTATGGAGTTTATGGCTATTTTTGTTTCTTTTTACTTCCTGCGCGATAACCGTTTTATTCTTTGGCTCCGACCTTTGGTTCGGTCGGGAAATCCGCATTGACGGACCTTTCCAGTTTGCCCGTATGGTGTTTACCTATTTTCTTCCTTTACTGAGTATTATTATCCCGCTTTGTTATACAACCTGCTGCCACATTACAGACAAATATGAGGTTGGTGACATGCATGAATAGCCGCGGAAAATGGATACTTGCTTTACTACTGTGCGGATTTTTCCTATTTGGAGTTATTACTATGCACATTATACCGGAGAATGAGCGAAAAGAAGCCGTTTATCTGGAACAGCAGAAAAGTCCTGCAACTATGGACATGGAACGCTGCAAACAATATAAATCCCCCTACATGGGCGACCACAGCAATTTAATCGCATTGTTTCAGTCCCTGCTCATGGGTGAAAAACTTGGTCCATTCAAGCTTCATCCTGAAGATTTTTCAGCAGAATTATATTATCTGGAAACAGACTGGCTGACGGGAGAAGAAAATATTCGTATCAATCTTTTCTATAATTCCACCGCCGCTTTTGCACTAATTGGAAATTTAGAGAAAATCACCTATTATTTCAGCGGCGCGGCTTATCAGGCAACACGGGCGGATATTGAAAAAGTATTTCCTGAACCGGCGCAAATCTTAAAAAGCGGAAATTGGAAAACAAATGTGCAGAATAAATTTCTGGACGAAGCCTTTTTAAAGCAATACACAGACATAGTAATCACAAAGATATAAAAAGAGCCATGGGTGAAAAATATCCCATGGCTCTTTTTTATAATGTCATACGTACAGGGATTTTCTGCGCCTGTAAATACCGTTTCAATTCTCCGATAGAAAGTTCATTAAAATGGAACAAAGAAGCGGCAAGTACCGCATCTGCTTTGCCCTGCACAAAAGCATCGTAAAAATGGGATTTTTGACCCGCTCCTCCGGAAGCGATGACAGGGATTCCAACACTTTCCGATACTGCACAGGTCAGTTCCAAATCATATCCGTTTTTCTGTCCGTCACAATCCATACTGGTCAGCAATATCTCGCCTGCACCGCGCCGGTAAACTTCCTGCGCCCATTTCACCGCGTCAATCCCTGTAGGGATTCGCCCTCCATTCAGGTAAACCTCCCAGCCTTTGCCATCAGCAGTACGTTTTGCATCAATAGCAGAAACTACACACTGGCTGCCAAAGCGGTATGCCGCTTCATTGATAATTTCTGGATTACGAACTGCCGCAGAGTTGACGGAAACCTTGTCCGCCCCCGCTCGCAGAAGCTGCTGGAAATCCTCCGGTGAGTTAATGCCTCCGCCAACGGTAAAGGGAATAAAAATAGTATTGGCAACACGGGTTACAATATCAAGCATAGTCCCGCGTCCCTCATGGGTTGCGGTAATATCAAGCAGCACCAACTCATCGGCCCCAGCTTTATCATATGCAACAGCGCATTCCACTGGGTCCCCGGCATCACGAAGGTTCACAAAACTAACGCCTTTCACTACCCTGCCGTTTTTTACATCCAAGCATGGAATAATTCTTTTTGCGTGCATATCAGCATCCCCCTTCCCTGACCAAATCAGCAAAGTTACGCAGGATTTCAAGCCCTACATTACCGCTTTTTTCCGGATGAAACTGTACAGCGCAAATATTGCCCGTCTGCACTGCTGCATCGATTTTTACACCATATTCCGCAGTCGCAGCTACCTGTGATTTATCCGCCGCGTCAAGATAATAAGAATGAACGAAATATACATAGGCATTCTGATCAACAGAACGAAAAATTCCATTGCGCTGTGTAATTTGCAGGGAATTCCAGCCAATATGCGGAACTTTTAAACCTGTATCCGATGGAATCCGGCGAATATGGCCTTTTAAAATACCCAGTCCGGGAATACCGGGCGATTCTTCTGAATCCTCGAACAAAAGCTGTAATCCAAGGCAAATGCCTAAAAAAGGCTTACCGCTGTCCGCCGCACGAATCACAGCTGCATCAAGGCCTTTACTGCGCATGGAGTTCATACAGTCGCCAAAAGAACCTACCCCCGGCAGAATTACGCCATCAGCCGCCGCAATACGGTTTTTATCATCTGTAATCTCAGCCTCACATCCGATAAAATGCAGCGCTTTTTCTACACTGGCTAAATTGCCCGCACCATAATCAATAATCGCAACCAAAATCCTCACTCCGTTCTGCATGCTTCTTTACCACTGAGAATTTATTTTATCATACTTTACCGGAACGTACAAGGCATACCGGCAGGATTCCCTTAACCCATGCAAAACTATAGGATTCTTTGAAATCTCATTCCCTGATAAACCCGTACCGGATTTCCCCGCTCCAGAGTAAGGCGCTTATTACGCTGATGCTCTCTGTCATGCATTTGCTGTGCATTATTTTCTTCTCTGATTTTTTCCAGCAAGCGTTCCAATGCAATACGTTTGTTTGCATATTGACTGCGCTCCTGCATTGAAACCGCTGATTGACCTGTGGGCTGATAAACCGCACGCACACCTGTTTCTGTTTTATTGACATTCTGCCCGCCTTTTCCCATACTGCGGAACGTTTCAAAACGAATCTCCTGCATATCAGGAACAATTTCACTTATTTCCTGCAATGCAAAAATACCAATAAACCAGTTTTTTCGTTTATGTTTTGGGCGGCATGGGCTTTGGCAAATCCATTGTATCGTCCCCTGCGGCATTTCATTCGCTCCATCGTATTCTATCAACGCACTGCGGCAAGCTCTGTCAGAATCTTCCGGTTCTTTTTTGATGACGCGAAGATTTGGGAATTCTTTTTTTAATAACTGTAAAAACTTTACAACAGCAATTTCACATTCTTCCGGTCCTTGTGCAGAGGTAAGCTGATATTTCATAACCTTCCCTCCTAATCCTTAAACGTTAACAGAGGGCGAAACGTTGCAGCAGTCACGGCAAGGCGATGTTCCTCCAAACCGGAAATAACATGCTCAATTTTTTTGTATGCCTCAGGCGCTTCTTCAAACAATAACTTTGCATCATGGCAAATAATAAAACTTTTTAAAGATGTCTGCCGTATCGTCTGCCATGTATATTTATTTTTCAGCCGCGGCCTGCACATGGAACGCGCCCATTTTCGCCCCGCTCCATGGGATAGGGAATTTAAAGACAATGAGGTATCATCCAGCGTTCGCATTAAATATGTCAGGCTTCCTCGGGAACCCGGAATAACCGCAGCTCCTTCTTTGGCAGACACTGCTCCTTTGCGGTGTAAAATACCTTTCTCCGTATGCACCGCAAAATTATGGCAGGAATCAAGCAATAATTGAGGTTCCTGCATCAAACCCAGTATATCAAATAATTTACCAGCAATTTCCTTTCGATTTTCTTTCGCCCACCGAAGGGCTTCATCTTGTTTACATAGATATTTCTCTGCATAACTGCCGGATAAACCGACTCCCTCCTGAAATTCATGCGCAATCCGCTGTCCCAAATCACGGGAACCGGAATGAATAAGCAGTAAAATATCTCCCTGTTGTATTCCAAAATCTGTAAGAAATGTTTCGTCTATTACATTGTCAGCTATCTGAAATTCCGCAAAATGGTTTCCCCCGCCAATCGTACCGAAACTCTGCATGGGACAATCCCCAAACTGCCGTGTTAACGGAATATTTTCTAACCCTTGTACTTTTTCCAACTTTTGCTGCCATTTTTCTCTCTTATATTTTTTCGCAGTCATGCCGGTATGGAACAGCGCCATACCACAACCTATATCGCCGCCTAAAAGTTGAGGATAAACGACATTCTCTGTTAAAACAGCGAAACCAACCGGCGTCTTTCCCGCATGCAAATCCGGCAACCCCACTGCACGCACCACATCCGGCAATCCCGCAATTTTTTGCAGCTGTTCCAGTGCAAGGGAATCCATCCAATTTTTTTGATTTGATATCAGAGTGATTTTCTCGTTCAAAATTGTCTCCTTTTTATTTTTAACGTTTCAACGCCTATGCGCCAAAATGCAGCCATTGAAAAATGGGCGCAAAAATACCGCGGCAACGAAACCGCGGTTACAGGTTTTTGATATAAAAAGGGCAGAACAACCCCATAGACCCGTCAAGCGTTTTGTTGTCTCATTATACTTATTTTATTGTAAACATTCCAGACAAAACTACTAACATAAAAACCACTCCTTATAATATCCGGCTGCATTATCTTGATTATATTCTCAACGAGAACAGAAGTCAATACCATTTTTAGTATAACAGAAATTGACTCTATATTGCTGCAAATAAGATTCAAATTACATATTACAATTATGTGAGTAATACATCCTCTATTGTTATGAAAAGTGCCTTATGTCATTGTGATTATCTACAAAAATACAATTTTAACCAAGAATTTATATTGATTATGCGATTCCATTATAGTAAAATTGATAAGGATATACCAAATCTTACTAAATCTTAGGGAGAGATCAAAATGGTGAAGAAAAAAAGGCTGCTTGCACTGTTTCTTTCCGCTGTGGTGGGATGCTCGGTTGTACTTCCCTCCTCTGCGGCTGAAGAAAATTGCAGGCCTGTCAGCGATTCCACATTGTCCCAATGGTCACAGAGCTTGACCGCCAGCGAACAGTATTTCATGATGGAATACTTGGAAACAAAATCCGGCTGGAAAAAAGGCTACGACATCATTGCACAGTCCCCATGGCTGTACAATCCGTCAACCAAAATGCTCTATTCATATGAAGACAGCCGTTCCCTGCAAAAAAGAACCGATTACATTAATGAAAAAGACCTCGCCGGATGTATCGTTTGGGATGCACAGGGCGACAGAATCGGTACTTTCCCAATGTTTAACAAACTGAAAACCAACCTGAAAGACAAAGGCAAACAGGTTATTGCTTATTTCGGCAACTGGATGGCATGGGGCGAAGAAGGAACCAGCCATACGCAGGGGCAGGATGCTTCTCTCCTTCCGTGGGATCAGGTAACCTGCATTAACTACGCTTTCATGGGCATCTCCACGGGCGGTAAAGATTCCAGCGCGGAAACAGGTAACCCGCGTAACTCTATTGCTATTCCGAAATACAAGATTGTTACTCTGGACGAAAACCTTGACTTCGGCGCTTCTACTGCTTCTCTCGCAAAGAAATACGGCGCAGACGTTGCATCCGCAGTTCAAGATGAATGGGCACTTGACCAACTCGGCAAAGTACAGCAAGAAAAACAAAAACATCCCGGCGTCGCTTTAATGCTTTCTATCGGCGGCTGGACCAGAAGCCAGATGTTCCATGAAATGGCCTCTACCCCCGCAAACCGCAAAGTCTTCATTGACAGCTGCGTTGAATTCCTGAAAGATTTCCCGGGCTTTGACGGTATCGACCTTGACTGGGAATATCCGGGCGTAGAAAGAGGTTCTGAAGGCGGAGATGATAAAGGTAATCCGGCAGGTCCGGAAGATACCGCAAATTTCGTTGCTTTAATTAAAGAACTCCGCGCTGCTTTGGATAGCAACTTCTCTACACACAAAAGACTTACCGCATGCGCTCCGGCTGCTCCGGAAAAGCTTGCATTCTGGGATGCTCAGCAGATTTACAACAGCTTGGATACCATCAACATTATGACTTACGACTACTTCGGAAACTGGGCTTCTAAAATGGAAGGCTACAATTCTCCGATGTACAATCCGGATGACCCAACTGCATGGTGCACTGATAACACAGTTAACTGGTTCTTAGAGCGCGGCATTCCTGCCGGCAAACTGAATATTGGTTCTCCGTTCTATGCTTTCGGTTACACCAATGCAAGCGCAGACGCTAACGGCAACCCTGTGGATTTGCCTAACCCAATGGTACAAAGCCTTGTAGGCAATAACATGACCATGAATGCCGGCACAAGCAAAGATTTGGATGTTGTTTATAAGTTCTATGACAATTCTACAAGAACACCGGCAGCGGTACATAACCCAGTTACTGCAACAATTGCTTCCGGTAGTGATTGTATACAGCTCAGCACAGATAAGAGCGGCAACGTTTCTGTAAGAGCGATTAAAGCCGGTACAGCTAAAATTAACGTTACTGCACCGCTGGACAATCTTTCTACCACAGTTACAGTTACTGTTACCGGTGAATTGCAGCCATTAGCAATTACCAGCATCACTGCAAACAAAACCGGCACACAGCCAAAGGGCACTGCAATTACCTTTACCTGCAACGCGACCGGCGGAACCGGAACCTACAAATACACCACTTTCATTCTGAAAAACGGTCTTGTTCATTATAATAATGCCAATGCTTCCGCTAATTCTGTCACCTTTACTGCTCAGCAGTCCGGCACATATACCTTAATTGTATATTGCACCGATACTGCCGGCTCTAAAGTTTCCAAAACCACTACGTTCACAATTGCATAATTGTCATTGCAATTATAACAGTTCCCCGTCACTAATGTGGCGGGGAATTTTTTTATGGTTAAAAAAATAATGGATACTTCTTGTCATAACGTTAGTTAATATATCACACAATCAATAGTGTAAATTATACAAACTTACACCCCAAACATTGACAGTTTACTGCGCAAACTGATATTTTTCACTTTAAAGGTTGTATTTAGTTTACATTAGTGATAGAATATACACGAATTTTAAATTATAGGAGGTATAAACATGACAAAATTCAAAAAAATTGCAAGTATTTTCATGACACTTGCCATTGTCCTTGCAACAATTCCATTCGCTTCTGCATCCACCAACAATATCCTTACACTTGGAGGAAGCAATCCGCTCACCGGTTCTAATGAAGTTGAGTACGAATTCAGCGTAACCCAAGCCGGTTCCTATTTACTGCAAACTTATTCCACAATACGCACTGACAGCACAGACACCGTTATGTACATTTATGACCAAAACCATAATCAGATTGGTATGAATGATGACACTTTAACCACCGACGCCACTCTTTCAACTACTTTTTCCACCTTCCAGAGATATTTTGAAGCAGGTACTTACTACGTTAAAGTCATTAACAAAAATGGCAGCAACCTGAATTGCGGTCTGATATTTGAATCTTTAAATGACGTAGAGTCTTTATCCATCAACAGTAATACAATCGTAACCTCTGACAGCAACGGCAACTACTATAAAATATTTAAATTTGTTGTCCCCAGCGGTAAAGATTTTGTTCTTGAAACCAGCGAAGAAATCAGCCGTAAAGATACCATCTTGGAACTTTATGACATCAATCATAATATGATTGCCTGCAATGATGATATTGATAATACCAATACAAATAATTTTTCCAGAATCAACAAATATTTGACAGCAGGAACCTATTATGTTAGAGTCAGCATCTACCGTTTTGCTAATGAAACCTTACGCTGTAACTTGAGCTTGAGTGACAACAGCAATTATGCTTACATCACTTCCCCACATAACCAGGGCTATATTCTTCAAGGCGAAGTCAGAACTTTTTCCATTAATGCGGCGCCTGACGCAGCTACAATCAGCCTTGATTATGTCATTAACGGAACTGTAAAAAATATTTCAAACGCATTCTACTGGTATCCTTTAGGAAACTGTTATAAAATAAATGCTGATATTGTAAAAGATCTTTTCGCATTACCGGAATCATCTGCATTCCCAAAATTCCGTGTAACCCTCACCTACAGTGATTCATCAGAAGCAATCGGCGAAATTGACGGTTACATTACCATTTTAACCAGAAGCCGTTATGAAACTCTCGATCCTTCTTGGTATTACAACAATGAAAATGATCACAGCTTTTTAGGTTTTGCCAACTCCAAATATAACTGCATGGCTTATGCTCTCGGCGTTACAGACCAGTGGATGTGGCCATGGTCCATTGGATATCCTGATCCATATCCGGTATACCGTTATTTCGCAAAAATTGGAAGTTGGGCGGATCGTCCCGGATATCAGTATAACACCGTATCCGAAACTCCCGTCGCTTATCCGCAGGCACTTTTTTACAACGGCGGACATGTTGCAGTAGTTACAAAATGGGATGAAAATGGTAATCCAACTGAGTTATATTCTAAATGCGGCAGTTGTGAACTGATGAAAAGCAACCCGCAAAACGGTTTAAGCGGCTATGGTGAAGTTGTACTTTGGATTAAAGACCGCGTAGAAGAATAAGATTTGTTAAAAACAACGTCTGTATTAATTTACAGGCGTTGTTTGTTTATTGTTTACGCCTATATATCCTGCAAAAATGCCTTTACTCCATGCATTATATAAACATATTCTTCTCAGGCTTTTTTCCAGCTTTTGGCGAAGCTGAATACGCAACTACTGAAAATTTTCGTTTTCATTTTACAGCCGTATATTTCATCTTCTACTTCAGATACTATTATTTGAGGTGATAACGGTGTCCAAAAACAAAAAAACCGGCAAACGAACTTATGAAAGCCCTGATAACCCACAGCAGAAAATTGCAGATATCCAAAATTCAGCAAATGTCAACGGCAGTAATATAAACCAGGGACATAATACTAAAAAGGTTGCCCTGGGACCGAATACAAAAAGATGAAATATCAAAACGATGATATAAAAAACAACTACGATTTTTCTAAAAATGAATACGAAATTACAGATGCAGATAAAATAAGATTATTTCAGTTGATAGAAAATCATCTTTTGGCAGATGAACGTCCCTCTGTTTACCTTCAATTAGCATCCAATGACAAAGTATTTAAAAGCAACCCTTTTCACATGCTGTACCGCCTGCACTCAACACCACAATCCCCGGTTTATCATCCGGAAGGGAACGCATGGATTCACACCCTAATGGTAGTTGATAAAGCGGCGAAAGTCAAAAATAGAAGCAAAAACGCCCGCGTTTTCATGTGGGCCGTCTTATTGCATGATATTGGCAAACCCGATACCACCAAAAACAGAAAAGGTAAAATAACTTCTTATGAACACGATAGAAAAGGATATGAACTGTCACGGCAATTTCTGTCTTTTTTTACTGATAATTCAGAATTTATTAATGATGTTTCCTTTTTAGTCCGTTATCATATGCAAATTCTTTTTGTTAACAAAAATCTGCCATTTGCAAAAATAACAGAGATGAAAAATGAAGGAGATATCAACGAAGTTGCATTGTTAGGTTTATGCGACCGTCTGGGCCGAACTAATACCGACCAAAAGGCTGAAGAAAAGCAGATTGAACTATTTTTAAATAGATGTAAAAAACAAAACAGCCGGAATCATGAATAAGTTCATGGTTTTCGGCTGTTTTATTTTTTCATAATATTAGTGTCCTTTTCTTATAATACTGCAAACAGAACTGAACGCCCCAAAAAGCAGACCCGCAATAGGAAATACAATCCAGCAAATCCCCCACCCGTGGAAAAAGAAACCCCAAATGAGAAAAATGCATACCACCAAAGGCCACCAAACCGCCGCAGCTACACCAATCAATTTATCTTTTTCCTCTTCTTCCTTTTTGCTTTCTGATTCTTGCAGTAATATCTGATAGCTTTCTTTGATTGAACCGGAAATAATAAATAACGCAACAGCAACCGCAATCATCATCAGCAACACGGACACACCAACAGCCCCCATAACATTTTCATTACCGCTTATGGATGAAATACAAATGAGTGCCAAAGGCGATAAAACGCAGAGAGTAACACCGATAATCACAGCTTTTTGGAAAGTTGAAGTAAAGGCCTGCAAGCCGCTTTGCACGAAATTCTGTGTTTGCGGTTCCAAATAAAAATCATTCTTTAAATATTTATACTTTTCTTCTTTGGAGCCACTGTAAATAAAAATACCTACTGCCGCCGCAATCAATAAAAAGAAAGGAATCAAACCAATAATATCTTTTCCTTCTGCACTAAAATTAGAAAATATTATTCCCTCTTCTACTAACGTACTAATCAAAACTAACGAAATAACTGCGATAAAACAAAGAACAACGCCCAAAGCAACCTTTTTTCCAAACCATTTCTTAAAATCAGTGTATTCCTGTACTTGTGCGGCAGTAACCACTGGAAGAGATTTCATTTGTTTTTCCTCAGGTAAACTTAACTCCTGCAAAAGTTCATCAATATTTCCAAATTCAGAAATTACAATACCAATTGCCTCATTTTCTGTTTTACCTGCTTGTTTCAATTCCAGATATTTATCTTCCATATTTGCTTCTAAATCTTCTTTTACTTGCCGCATGCGGGGCGTCTCCTCCCATTGCGCAAACATATTGTTAAGATAGGTTCTGATGACTTCCATTTTCCCCACTCCTTTTGATAAATTTACTAATAACTTCCTGCGTAAGACTCCACTCAGCGCATTTCTCTTTATAATACATCCTGCCCGCAGGCGTAATCTGATAATAGGTTCTTCGTCTGCCAAGAGTTTCATTGCCATGGTAAGATACAATAAATCCGTTTTTTTCTAAACGGGTAAAAGCAGAATAAAGCGTTGTTTCTTTCATCACATACTTTCCTTCTGATATTTCACGAATATTTTTGGATATTTCATATCCATAGGAATCATGTTCTAACAAAAGGTATAAAATGATTGTATCATTATAACCACGGATTACATCACTGCTAATCACGTTCCTCTTCCTTATCATTTTATTTACTACGTTCATCGTACTACGTCTATCGTAGTATATTAAATATATCATATGCTTTTTCATCTGTCAACTACTCTTTTATATGATAATACTCAACTTTAATATATGAAAATTGACACATAACACCATATTGATTATAATATATAGGTAGACAATGGCAGAAAAAGGGAATTTCATCCATTGCAATTAAAGATATTTACAAAAGCATAAGTTTATTAAAAGAATCGTCTTTTGGTAACCAATATTTCAAATGATAGGTCTATTCTAAACAATAAACAGTATGAATCTGTAAATATTCTGCAATTCTGAAAACGGAAAGGGGGAATTGAAAAAACAAAGATCTACTTTGTTCGAAGTAAAATCCGTATCAAATTTTCCCTTTTTCATGGCCTGAGGCATTAAAAACAAAATCAACAAAAAGGAAGGAAATGAAAATGGAATCTATCAAAAAATATCTTGCTGAATTTATCGGTACATTAGTACTTGTGCTTTTTGCATGCGGAACTGCCGCCGTAGTTGGATGCAGTACCCTTGACCCTAATGTCTCTTATCTTCTTACTGCACTGGCTTTTGGCTTAGTTATTGTTGCTATGGCATATTCCATTGGGAATATTTCCGGATGTCATATTAACCCAGCAGTATCTATTGCCATGCTCGTTAGTAAAAAGATGAGCGTTATAGATTTTATTGGCTATGTAATTGCACAATTTGCAGGCGCTATCGCAGGCGCCGCTATTCTTGGTTATCTGGCAGGCTGGGATTGCGGCTTCGGCGCAAACGGTTTGTATAACGGTGATATCGCTAAATCTTTCATTGTAGAAATTATTCTTACATTTGTGTTTGTTTTGGCAATCCTCGGTGTAACATCCAAAACTGAAAACAATGCAGTTACAGGTTTGGTAATCGGCCTTACTCTCACACTGGTACATATTTTCGGCATTCATTTTACCGGAACCTCTGTAAACCCTGCACGTTCTTTTGGTCCTGCCCTCTTTGCAGGCGGAGAAGCTCTGTCTAATGTATGGGTATTTATCGCAGCCCCTCTGGTGGGCGGTATCATTGCCGCACTTGTTTGGAAAGTACTCGACAGCAAAAAGAATACTGTAAAATAAGGTTTTTTCTATTAAAAACATTTGATAAATAAAAATCTCGAAAAAACAATATATAAAAAGCACCCCAAAAGGAACCCGAAAAGCTTTGCCGCTGCATTGGATTTTCGGAACCCTGAAGGGGTGTTTTTTATACCTTAACAAAAACAACAGAACATGTTATCAATAGAGGGAAAGCCGCAAACATATGACTAATTTCATCGGCAGACTTTACCTATATGAAAACCCACATTCCCAGCTAAACTTTGTTGGAGCAAAACCGAACTTCTTCAACAGCCCTATCTGACCGGAAAGAAACCGCATTTCTGAAAAAAAGCAAGCAGTAGACTATGCTGAAATGAATAAACCAGTCTAACGCCTAACCTTGACGTTGACTGGTTCACTTTGTTGTCTCATCGATAAATGAGAAGTTATCGTTTGGTCCATTGTTCAAAGAAAGCGGTCTGCTCACTTGTATTTGGAAAATATTCAATATCAGCATAATCCCAAATATGAACTATATCTTTCATAAGCGCCTGTTTTCCCATTTTAACAAGATAGACTTTATCTGTTGCCCCCATCATTCCTGACTGAACTGCATTGTTGCGTGAACCGTTACATTTTATCCCATAACCCAATAGTAACAATTTATCTCTAAACTCTTGAAAGGCAGGCAAATAATTATAGTTAGATGAAATAATCTCTTGTCCAGAAATAAATGCTCTGATTTTAATATATTCTGTTATTTCAGCTTCATCCACTTCAACTGAAAAAGGAATTTCCTTTTTTGTATTCAGTTCAATGAGAATCACTTCGTATATCTCCATATTCCCATCCTCCAATTTCAGTTGGTCGCTGAAACCATTATAGCACAGCCAATTTTCCTTGTCCACCAATCTCAGCGGGGACATTAAAGCGAAAAAGTGTTTCCATCTTAGACTTTACAACTATCTAATCAGCGAAAGTAAAAAGCAATTTAAGCATTCTTTTTATTTATATTAAGATAATATCAACTTCGTGTCCAATCCATTAAAATTAGATTAAAATAACATGTTTAAAAATGATGATTATAATCACTCCAACAAATAAAAATAATTTTTCTTCCGGAAACTGTCAAAATACATCCTTATTTATTGAGAATTTTTTATTATTACAATAACAAAAAATCATTATGCAAACTAAATTATAAAACCCATGCTCAATATAAAATCAAGCATGGGTTTGTTTCATTGATATTCTTTCCTGTCTGCTTTTACGAACAGTTCATCAAAAAGCTTTTCGCCCTAAAGCAATGCTATACCTGCATTTTCACAAATTTCCATTGTTTCTTCCGGCCAGCAAGACGCCTGCACCTCACCGATATGGGCTTTCTTTAACATAAACATACAAAGCCTTGACTGCCCAATACCGCCGCCGATAGTATAAGGTACTTCTCCATTTAAAATCATCCGGCAGAACGGCTTTTCCAACCGTTCTTCACATTCGCGCTCCCTGCACTGCGCTTTCAGTGCTTCTTCATCTACACGGATTCCCATAGAAGAAATCTCGAAAGCGCAGTCAAGCACTGGATAATAAAGAACGATATCCCCGTTCAGGCTCCAGTCATCATAGTCCGGCGCACGCCCGTCATGGATTTCTCCTGATTTTAGTTTTCCTCCAATTTGAGAAATAAACACTGCACCATATTTTTTTACCGCCGCCAGTTCGCGTTCTTTGGAAGTTAATTCAGGATATGCATCCTCCAATTCCTGAGAAGTGAGGAACGTAATATCCTTTGGCAATTCACAGGTAATATAATGGTATTTCCGTGCCATAAACCGCTGCGCATTACGCAGAACCATATAAATTTCACGGACAGTTTCTTTCAGCACTTCAGACGTCCGTTCTTCCTTCAAAATTACCTTTTCCCAGTCCCATTGGTCAACATAAAGGGAATGCAGGTTGTCGGTATATTCATCCCGCCGGATTGCATTCATATCCGTATATAAACCTTCCCCAGGCACAAACCCATAACGTTTCAGGGCAACACGTTTCCATTTCGCCAAGGACTGTACCACTTCACAAGTTTTATCCGGCTGTTCCAGCAAATCAAAGGCAACCGGACGTTCTACACCATTTAAATTATCATTCAAGCCGGAATCTTTCAGAACAAAAAGAGGTGCGGAAACACGCGTCAAATTTAATACATCCGCCAATTCCCGCTCAAAGTAGTCTTTCAGCTCCTTAATCGCCATTTCTGTTTCTCTTGTATTCAATTCCGGCGCATAACCTTCCGGCAAAATTGTTGTTGTCAAACTTATCACTCCGATATTCTATATTAACCAATATCCCAAACCTAATGTTGTACTACCTTTATAAAGTAACCAGTCGGTTAGAATAAAAAACCATCATACATTGAACCGGAAGAGGACAACATCGCCGTCCTGCATCACATATTCTTTGCCTTCGCTGCGCACAAGTCCCTTTTCCTTTGCCGCGGTCATGCTGCCGCATGCCATCAAGTCATCAAAAGAAATGACCTCTGCACGAATAAAACCGCGTTCAAAATCAGAATGGATTTTCCCTGCTGCCTGCGGCGCTTTCGTTCCGCGGGTAATGGTCCAAGCACGTACTTCCGGCTGTCCGGCAGTTAAATAGGAAATTAAACCAAGCAGAGAGTAACACGCCTGAATCAGACGGTCAAGCCCAGAGCTTTCCAATTTCAAATCGGCAAGAAACAGTTCCTTTTCCTCTGTGCTCAAGCCGCTGATTTCTGCTTCAAGCTCTGCACAAATAGGAAGAACGCCTGAGCCTTCTTCTTCCGCTATTTTCTTTACAGCAAGATAGCGCTGGTTAGTTTCTATGTTATTGACAAAATCTTCTTCACTCATATTGCATGCATAAATAACCGGTTTACTGGAAAGCAATGCAATTCCTGCCATAATCTCCCGCTCATCTTCCGTCATTTCCACTGCACGCGCAGGAATTCCCTTCTCCAACTCAGAAAGCAGACGTTTAAGAAACTCTACTTCCCCTGCCAAACGCTTATCTCCGCTTTTCGCCGCTTTTGCTCCCCGCTCAATGCGGCGCTCCAGCATCTCCATGTCAGAAAGAATCAATTCCAAATTAATGGTTTCTATATCGCGGGCCGGATCAACACTGCCCTCCACATGAATAATATCATCATTTTCAAAACAGCGCACTACATGAACCACCGCGTCAACTTCACGAATATGGGACAAAAATTTATTGCCAAGCCCTTCGCCTTTGGAAGCGCCCCTTACCAGACCTGCAATATCTACAAATTCAATCACTGCATGGGTTACTTTTGCCGGCTGATACATTTCAACCAATTTATCAATCCGTTCGTCAGGTACAGCAACCACGCCCACATTGGGTTCAATCGTACAAAAAGGGTAATTTGCAGATTGTGCCCCTGCATTGGTAATAGCGTTAAACAATGTGCTTTTTCCTACGTTCGGTAATCCTACGATTCCAAGCTTCATGCTTTTTTAACTTCCCTTCCGCAGGATTTCTCCTGCCTGTCTTTCATTCGTCAACCCATATTATAAAGCATATGCTCTATATTAAGCAAGTAAAATCAGCAAAAAAGCCAAAGAAATCCCACCGTGCTTGATTCATTCAGTTTAGTATACTATAATAAAGGCAACTTATAATGGAAAGCAGGATTATTATGGAACAATTCTCGCGCAGTGCATTACTAATTGGTGAACAGGCAATATTGCGGTTACAGCAGTCGCATGTTGCAGTATTCGGGCTTGGCGGCGTTGGTTCTTATGCCGCGGAAGCTCTGGCACGTGCGGGAGTCGGTACATTGACATTAGTAGACCATGACACCATTAGCATAACAAACCTGAACCGTCAGCTTTATGCTCTGCATTCCACAGTTGGTCAGCCTAAAGTTCTAATCGCCGCACAACGTATTCATGATATTAATCCACAATGCAAAACAATTTCGGTACAGAAATTTTATTTGCCGGAAAACGCAGAACAACTGTTCAGCACTAACTTTGACTATGTAATAGATGCCATTGATACGGTAAGTGCAAAAATTGACCTTGCCTGCCGGTGTACAGAAATGGGAATTCCTATTATCAGCTGTATGGGCACCGGCAACAAACTGGATCCCACTCGCTTTCGTGTAGAAGAACTTAGCCGAACAAGTGTATGTCCGTTATGCCGCGTTATGCGTCGAGAACTGAAAAAACGCGGATTGGAACAGTTGACAGTAGTATATTCTGATGAACTGCCTGTTACTCCTACCTCTGCAAATGAAATAACCAATAAACGTCAAGTTCCGGGCAGTATGTCTTTTGTTCCGCCGGTTGCCGGCATGATTTTAGCAGGCAAAGCAATAAAAGATATAATTGGTGCACACCAAAATTAAACGGAAAGGATCTGTGAAATGATTGGTTACAATACGGTCATTATGCG
Organism: uncultured Eubacteriales bacterium; assembly: GCA_934546985.1. Classification (GTDB taxonomy): domain Bacteria; phylum Bacillota; class Clostridia; order Oscillospirales; family Acutalibacteraceae; genus CAKTEE01. The sequence goes on along the minus strand of CAKTEE010000001.1, from coordinate 237,861 downwards.
TAAATCTACACGCCGTTACCGGTCGGAACCGTTAAGTGAAACTCTACTGAATAAAATGAAACAGTTTCCAGATTCCATTCCACCGTTATATGAAAACACCGGCATTCGTTTTGATGTACTTCCCCGTAAAATTTATGAGGATACCTACAAAAAAATTTCAGTTAAAGCCCCATATTATTTAGTTATTACTTCATATCCTGAACATGGATACCTTGAAAATGCAGGTTATATGGGTGAACTGTTTGTTCTTGAGTTAACCAGACTGGGGTTAGGCACCTGTTGGATGGGTTCCGCTGTACCGCAAAGCCTTCATACTGTCAACGGGCAATACTGCATTTCCATTGCTTTTGGCACTATGGCTTTTGGAGGGCAGTTCCGTCATTCTGTAAATGATTTTCAGCGAAAAAGAATTTCCGATTATATACTATACGGCAGTGATAACTGCAACAGCAAATTGCTTGATTTAATACAGGCCGCACGTTTGGCCCCCAGTGCCATGAACGGACAGCCTGTAAGGTATCTGATACAGGGAAACAAAATTCACGTCTATCGAAAACATTCCTTTTGGACACCCAAAAATGCAGGCGCAAACATGCAAAGAATAGATGTTGGCATTGCTCTGGCAAATATGGTTTCAGCCAGCAACATTTTTCGCACAAGCCTTTATTTCTGCAAAGAATCGGATGTTCCCGCTATACGCTCTATGGTTTATGTAATTACCGTGCATGTTTCTTTCCTTCCGTCGGAAGAATCACTATTATAACAAAATTAGTATCTATATTTACCTTTATTATTTTTACACATATATTACCGCAGGGCGGATGTTTCAAAACATCCGCCCTGCAATTTTAACTCCTCATTATTATACAAAATCACAACTCACATGTAACAATAAATCCTTCCATATTATCGCCGGAAATTGTATATTCCCTATCTTTCGGTACAGGTACATCCGTTATATCCGTTTTTGCAGGAACATAATAAACTTCATATTGTTTTCCATCTTTTGTCTCTATAATAAGATGTTCCGTATCAAAGGAATACACCTTTAAATAGGCAATATATTCCTCTAAACAAAACCCTCTTTGTGTCAGTAACTCTGCATGGGGAACCCCAATATACCGTAAATGCCAAGGTTCATATTTAACTCCCGTCAGAGGAGTTTTATCTTCATAATATCTGACAATAAAACCGTAGTGATGACAATTCTCACTAATCCAACGGTATTTCCCCTGACCGCGGAAAGCTTCGCTGTGCCCGTTATCATGATAAATACTAAGGTCAATTGCATAACCGGTATGATGTTCACTATACCCTGGATAAGCCGCCCATTTAGAAGCCTCTTGCTCCCCTTTTGCTTCTGCCTTTTGCTGAAATATTTGTGCCTGCTCTTCTTCTGAGCGATAACCGCTCATGGCTAAAACATCCCGTATCCCTGTTTCCTGATAAAAAGCGTCCATCATTTGATTCATCGGAAGCATTGCGCATTTATGCATCATTACCGATTTATCTTTTACTTTATAAGCTTTATTTTTTTTATCATAAACCCGTGTAAAATTTTCTGTTCCTGCCCGACATGAATTTTTAGAATTAACAAGAATAAGATTCCCTTGAAAAATCTGTTCCCGCATCATTGGCACGGTTTGATAATTTTCCGGAACAAAATTCTTTAAAAAGCTCACATTTGCAGGCGATATTGCTGTTCTTGAACTTGCACGCGGTTCCAGCAAAACATATAATACGCTCCCTGCAACCGGCAAAATCAAAAGTACAATAATAACAGCGATCCACCAACGATGCTTTCTTTTTTGCATACAAAAGCACTCCTTTTCCCAACGGTATTATTATACCTTGAAAAAAGGAGGCCTGCTTTAAAAAAAACTTATGAAAGTCTTAAGATTTTCTAACAATTTAAAATTTTAATTTCCTATTTGTAAAAATATTTCTTATCACTGCATATTACCACAAATATGTCCGCCTTAGTTCAAAACAAAATGTATACAGAAAATGCCCTTATGGCTTTGATTACCATTTTCCTTGTTCATTCCATATTTTCCGGTATTATATTTGCCTTCTTAACCTTGCCGATTTTAAAACTATCAGAGATATTGGTAGATAAAAAATAAACGACAGATACGGATATAGACCCGGTCCCGGTTTATGATAAGATGATTGTGACGGTTCTTCCGGGTTATACCATACATCAACTTGCTCACCAATAAAATGATTATCCGAAGCTTTTCCAGAATAACTGCTGCTTCCATCGTAAATTTTTCCATCCACCATATAGGAGTAAAACAAACAATAACTCCTCCGGGTACCATGGCGGGAGCGACGAGCGCTGTAATTCTCTATATTCGTTAAAATCCCTTTTTCCGGAAGCCAATTTTTGTACTGCTCTGCTTTTATAAAATATAAACTAACCGAAATGATTGCTGCTAAAATGAAAAGACCAATTAATTTTAAAACTTGCTCTTTTGTTTTATTTTTCGTCATAAGCCTCATTATCTCCTTAAATGATACCCATCGATTCATCCATTTTGACTTTCGGACAATTAACCCTCTTCAAAATAATTAATACCTTTTAAAACGGCGTTTTTTCTGCATCTCTTCTTGATATTCAATAATATACCGCCATACTACTCCATTGTTGCTCTTTTGGAGCATTAAAATTTTTTAGATTATATCAGATAATGGGCACTATTTGATTAGTAACAATTTCTTTGTTGACTGAATCAAATAGTTTGTTATTTTCTCAACCATCAACTTTACTTTATCTGTTATTTTTTAACATCAAAATTGTTTGTTTATATTCTTCATAATCCATCATACTGTTGAGCACTTCCAACAAGGCATTTGAAGATATTCGCTCGGGAAGCTCTAAAAATTTTAAGAATGACAGCCTGTTTCTGCGGCTGTCCGATGTTCCGCTCAGACCCGCCTCATAAAGATCTGTTTTCGTAATTTTTCTGATTGGTAATTCTGTGTTAGAAAACTGAACCCCCGCTTTATTCAGCGCATCTAAAATGACCTGTACCGGAACGCCTTCCACTCCAAGTTTGCCTTCTTTAGAATGTTCTTTTTTTCGCTTTTCTTTTCCAAATAAATCAGGAATATAGGCATGAACCACCTGTTCTTTCGGAATACACCCGCGAATATAAGAACGGATTTTAAAACCGGCAGAATCACTGTCGGTTAAAACGAGCAATCCTTTCTTTTTTGCCAGAATACGAATCATATCCATTTTTTCTTTATCTTTAAAAATAGCAAAACCGTCCGTTGCTATAATTGTCGCATCAAAAATGGAAGAAAGCTTAATTTTATCATATTTTCCTTCAACAATAATAACTCTATCTAATTTTATCATTGCCTTATCACACCTTACCTGATGATCGCCATCAGCTTTACCATTGTTTCTTCTAATATTAGCCGTTTATCCGTACGTGAACCTTTTAAAAGCAAATCTGCCCGATAAAGCGCATCCAGACTGTTTCTCAATTGGTCCACAGAAAGGCGGCCGCCATCCCGCGCAGCATTTTTCAAACGGAATTCTTTTCCCCGGTAATCAAACACAGCAATAAGCTGTTCTGTACCGCCGCCGGATACGCTGGCGGTTTTTACACGATACATATCAATAAAAGAAGAAGATAATGCAAATAAAATAGAAATCGGCTCTTCTTTTTGGGCAAATAATTCATCTAAAATTCTATGTGCTTTTTCATATTCTTTGCGAAGCAGCGCCCTTGCAAGTTCAAACGCATTGCTGTTTATATCCCGAACAGCTACAGCGTCAACCGCTTCCCGGGTAATTTCTCCCGAACGGACAAAAAAACAAAGCTTATCCAATTCATGATACAATGTCTGCAAATCACTGCCAACCATATCTATAAAATATGAAGCGGTTGTTTTCTCCAATACACAACCACGTTTCGCTGCACCATCACAAATCAGTTTGATTAAAGAAGCCTGCGTCCGTTCCCCTAATTCCAACGTGTTTCCGTATTTACCAATATTTCCAATGAAAGTTTTCCATTTGGAAGATTTCTTCGGCAACACTTCTACGGTATCTGCCCAAAAAATTAAAACGCTGGTTTCAGGAAGATCTGCAAGCAATTCTTTCAATTTTTTATTTTCGCCAGCGCTGACTGTCTCCGCATTCCAGTCCCTTACAATAACACAGGTGCGTTCACAGCATACAGGCAGCGCTTCCACCGCCTGCGCTATGGTATCAGCATCACTGTCTTTACCCTCAAAACGATGTAAGTTAAAAAACTCGCCGCCTTTGGGTACAATTTTTGAAGCCATGAGGTTTACATATTTTTCTTTTAAATATGTCTCCGTTCCATAAATAAAATAAACATTTGCATAACTGCCGCTCTTAATCTGCTTCTTCAATTCAGCTTCATCAATCTGTCCCAAAAGCTCATCTCCTTTTTAACATAATATCGCCCTGACCGCGGGTTAAGATGACAACATTACCCATTCCCGATGTAGATACTGCGGTAATGCCGCGGCTTTGCTCCGAAGCAGCAGATAAGATTCCCCGCTCCGTATCGGAAAACACCATGTATTTTCCCTTCATCCATTGCACTGTATTCTGAGATACACCACGGTAAACCACAACATCCGCCGCACGCCATTCTTCCGGCAAATGATAAAAATCAGCGCCCGGATAAGTACAAATTAAAATCTCCGTCCTGCCGGCTTTTATATATACACATCCGTTACCGGCATCGGTTTCCAAATTTATTTTTTCCCATAATTCCACAGAGGCGCAGTTGGTTTGGATAAGACCGGAGAGCGCAAGCCGTCGGTCAGCATCCAGTACCTCCTGCGTCTGTTCTCCATCCGGCAAAATAATTCCATCGGCAGACAGAGCATCCATAAATGATGAAACTCCTGAAAACTCCGTATCTGCCAGCCGTGGAATCACCAGTAAATCCAACTGCCTAACACCCTGACTTTTCAGATAATTCTGCGCAGTATTTTCCGGCAAACTATCACCGCCGCATCCAATTAAGATTCCTCTTCCCCGAAACGTAACCGCAACACAGGTTCCGTTTCCGACATCCAGTACCCCGATTTCAACAACCCCAAGATGAACAACCTGATAGGATAAAATTCCTGTCAATAGGGAAACACAGGAAAGCATTGCCGTAAACCGAAGAAAATGTGCGTTCCGTCTGAGACACAATGCGATACCCAAAATAATCAATGTTCCGCCCAGCCACAAAAATACAAAATTCTGATTTGCCGGCAAACTTGCCAATGGCAAATCAGCAAGCCAATGCACACACCACAGGATATATTTTGAGAGGAGCCCGGCCAGAAGCCCAAACGGATACTGCAAAAAAGAAAACCATCCGGCGGCAGAAAGAAAAGCTGCAAATCCGCTGCAGACGATTGCCCCCGTTGCAGGCAAAACAATCAGAAGGTTTGTCAGCGGAGAAACCAGGGAAATTTCCCCATAAGTAAAAAGTAACACCGGATATGTAAGCACACTGGCTGATAACGACAGAATCACCGATTCGCCAAGCTTTCGCAATATTTTTTGAACATACCAATATTTGATTTTCTCTATGCGGATACGGAACCATGAAACAGCTTTCTGATAAAAAAGCAAAATCCCCAATGTGGCGGCAAAAGACAACAGCAACCCATAATCTAACGCGGCAAACGGGTTGCACAGAGTTAACAGTAGCACTGAAAATCCCAATGAATTCATGCTGTCCGCTTCCCGTCCAAAAATTTGCGCACCCAGATAAATGAGCATCATGATTCCAGACCGATTCACAGACGCTGAAAATCCCGTCAGCGCCATAAAAAATACAACGCCCGCCATACCAATAATAACACGGATGCGGCGCGGTATCCGCAGATGTTTCAAAAACCACATAAGCGCTGCGCTGAGCACAGATAAATGCATACCGGATACTGCAAGCAGATGAGAAACTCCGGCATCCCTAAAATCATTGACTGTTTGCTGAGAAATACCGGAACGGTTGCCCAAAAGCATCCCAACCAGCAATTCCCCTTCTTCCGTTGTTATCATTTGCCGCAAAGCGGCGGCAGCATATCTTCGTGCTTCAATTACCATATAATAAAAAGGCCGGGATTCAGCAACAGTTACAGACGCTTCTCCAATCAAGTAACCCCTTAAAAAAATTCCCTGCGACCAATAATAACTTATTTCCTGTTCCAACATCTGTACCTGTGCAGTAACGGTATCAAAAGGCTCTGCCTCCCATTTGAGTTTAGAGGAAACACGCATTTTAAAATCGACAGGCGCACCGGATAAATTGGTCTGTGTAACTTTAAGTAAATAATAATACCGTTCATTGGCGTATTCCGGCTCTTCCATAATCTGTCCTGTTACAGTCAAACGGCTGCCCGCCATCGCCGCCACCGGCCGCACCACGGCAGAAAAAGAATAGCAATAGGAAAAGCAGGCCACAGCCGCTGTCAGCAATATCGCCGGCACAAGCACTGTTTGCCTGATATTTCGAATGCAAAAAGAAACAGCAAGCATGCATAGGCAAACCACTCCGGCGGCAACTGCAAAATTATAGCCGAAGATTCCGGTACAGACTAAAACAAACAAATAAACAAAGCCGATTGCCGCCAAAGGTCTGGTCATTCTCTCACATCCATGCTGTCAATTTTCCTAAAGATATCTCAATAATGGTTTTAAAAACTTACGGGTACTACTGCCAATTCGGACATTTTTCTTGCAATGACATCTGCCCAATAAATAAAAACTTACAACCGTCACTTTTTTTAAATTTTTACTTAAAGAACAGAGGCAATGGCTCAAGGAAAAGAATATCCTTTCTCTGCGCCGCATCGCCTTCTGCCAAAACAGCCGCTTTGGCCGCAATATTGCCGCCGGATTCTGTTACCAATTTTACCAATGCTTCCAATGATTCACCTGTGCTGATAACGTCATCAACAATCAGAACTTTCTTGCCGCACAGCAATTCGCGTTCAGATGAATCCAGAAAAAGCGTTTGCATATGGTCGGTTGTAATGGACCGGACGCTGACAAAAACCGGATCTTTCATGTAAAGCTTTGCGCCCTTACGTGCAACAATATAATTCTTTCCGGATTGCCTTGCCATTTCATAAGCAAGGGGAATTCCTTTTGCTTCCGCTGTAATGATAACATCAAAATCCGGACATTTTTCCAGCAGTGCTTTTGCACAGGCATAAGTAATTTCAACGTCGTTAAACATAATAAACGCTGCGATATCCATATTTTCATTAACTTTGCAGAGCGGTAAATCACGTTCCAACCCAGCAATTTTCATCCGATAAAAATTTTCCATTTTTTCTCTCCTTATGTAAATTTCATTAAAAAAGGTGTAAAGCTATAAAGCGTTACACCTTTTTGCTTACTTTAACCGGCAGGCCAAGTAAACTGTCTGCCGCCCATGAGATGAAAATGCAGATGTTTCACTGTTTGCCCTGCACTATCTCCACAATTATTCACAATGCGGAAACCTTCTTCCAGTTTATACTCCTCGGCAAGCTTTGCTGCCACCTCAAATATATGGGCAACAACCGCTGAGTTCATCCTATCTATCTGCGCCGCAGATGCAATATGCCGTTTGGGAATAATTAAAATATGCACCGGCGCTTGAGGGTCAATATCAAAAAATGCAAATACTTGATCATCCTCATATACTTTTTTGGATGGGATTTCGCCTTTTATAATTTTGCAGAAAAGACAATCTTCCATAGCTGAAATACCTCCTTCTATTTTAACATTCCTTGCACAATTTCTGTCACAGCATCCAGAGCATCCTGTGTTTTTGATAAATCCTTGCCGCCTGCCATTGCACTGTCAGGACGTCCTCCGCCGGAACCTCCGGCAATTTTTGCAACACTGCGTACAATATTGCCCGCATGCGCACCTGACGCTACAGCCTCTTTTCCGCATGCGGCGGCAAATGTTACTTTTTCGCCCTGAACAGACGCAAGTACAGCAATCATGTTAGCGGCATAGCCTTTTGCAGTATCGCACATTTTTCTTACATCATCGGCATTCGTATTATCAAACCTTGCGGTAACAATTTGTACATTGCCAACAGCAACTGCATTTTTTAACAGGCCGTCAATTTTAGACGCCGCAATTTTTCCGCGCAGATTTTCAATCTCTTTTTCCTGCTCTTTCGCTTCTGTAACAAGCTGGGAAGCACGGCGGACAATTTCCTGCGGATTGCCAAGCTTCATAATATCTGACGCTTCATACAGCAACGCAAGATTACGGTTTAAATAATCCAAAAGATTTGTTCCTGTCACGCCTTCAATCCGGCGTACGCCCGCCGCAACAGAAGATTCAGAAACAATTTTAAATAACCCCAGCTTTCCGGCGCTTTCTGCATGGGTACCGCCGCAAAGCTCTGTGGAATAACCTTCCACCTGTACTACGCGCACAATATCTCCGTATTTTTCACCAAATAACGCCATGGCACCAAGCTTACGCGCTTCATCAATGGGCATTTCCTGCGTTTTTACCAAAGCATTTGAAAGAATTGCTTGATTTACAATTGCTTCCACTTTGCCCATTTCTTCTTTTGTCATTGCAGAAAAATGTGTAAAATCAAAACGGACAAATTTATCGTCAACAAGTTGACCCGCCTGCTCTACATGGGTTCCAAGAACCTGACGCAACGCCGCCTGCAGCAAATGGGCCGCTGTATGGTTCCGTTTAATTGCTTCCCGGCGTTCAACATCAATCTCAGCAGTTACATTATCTCCCACACGAAGAGAACCACTCATTTTTCCGTAATGCATAATGACGCCATTGTGTGTTTTTGTAGTATCACTAACCGCAAATACCATACTGCCGTCTAATATTCTGCCGGTATCGCCAACCTGTCCGCCGCTGAGCGCATAAAATGGCGTGCAGTCAAGAACAATGATTCCTTCTTCCCCATCTTCCAAAGATTCCGCCATTTCCCCATCACGCAAAACAGCAAGGATTCGCGCCCGCGCTTTGGTGTCCGTATAGCCTGTAAACACCGTGGTTTCCATTTGTTCTACCAGAGATTTGGAGCCTTCCCATGCATCGGCGCCAGCGTTTTTGCGTGCATTCTTTGCCCTGAGCTTCTGCTCCTGCATCAGTTTGGCAAAAACTTCCTCATCAACTTCCATGCCGCGTTCTTCCAGAATTTCTTTTGTTAAATCCAGCGGGAAACCATAGGTATCGTTAAGCTTGAACGCATCCTCACCGGAAAGAATTTTAGAATCTGCATTTTCAATCATCTGATTCAAAAGCTGAAGCCCTGTATCAATGGTTTTGCTAAAACTTTCTTCTTCTACCTGAATCAGCTTTTTAATAAAATCGCGCTTTTCTGCAAGGTTGGGGTAAGCGGACTCATTCTCTTTAATAACAGTATCACACACTTCGGATAGGAAGGGACGGTCAATCCCAAGCAAACGTCCGTGACGTGCCGCACGGCGCAGTAAACGGCGCAGGACATATCCCCTGCCCTCATTGGACGGCATAACGCCGTCGCCAATCATCATGGTGGTACTGCGAATATGGTCAGTAATTACACGCAGAGAAACATCTTTTTTCTCATCTTCATGGTACTTAATCCCGGCAATCTTACAAATATGCTTCATAATATTCTGAACAGTATCAACTTCAAAAAGGTTGTCTACCCCCTGCATAATACACGCAAGACGCTCCAACCCCATGCCGGTATCAATATTCGGATGCTCCAACGGGGTATAATTGCCTTTTCCATCACTTTCAAACTGTGTAAATACAAGATTCCAAAATTCCACGTAGCGGTCGCACTCACAGCCCACTTTGCAATCCGGCGAACCGCAGCCTTTTTCCGGCCCGCGGTCAAAATAAATCTCCGAACAAGGTCCACAAGGGCCGGAACCATGTTCCCAGAAATTATCTTCCTTGCCCATACGCACGATATGATCCGGCGCTACGCCGCGTTCTTTAATCCAGATATCCCTTGCTTCGTCATCATCTTCATAAATTGTAACCCAAAGCTTATCAACCGGCAGTTCCAAAACCTCTGTACAGAATTCCCATGCCCATTTGGTTGCATCATGCTTAAAATAATCGCCAAAAGAGAAATTTCCCAGCATTTCAAAATAAGTACCATGTCGCGCAGTTTTACCGACACGCTCGATATCCGGTGTACGGATACATTTTTGACAGGTAGTAACCCGCTTTCTTGGAGGAGTAATCTCGCCTGTAAAATATTTTTTCATCGGCGCCATGCCTGAGTTAATTAACAGCAGGCTTTTATCATTCTGGGGAATCAGCGGAAAGCTCGGCAGACGCAAATGCCCTTTTGATTCAAAAAATGAGAGATATTTTTCTCGCAGTTCATTCAGTCCGGTCCATTTCATAAACAACACATCCTAAATATTAAAATCAAACAAAAAATGCCCCTTGTACAAAATGGGACGGATTACTCCGCGGTACCACCCAAATTGTGCAAAAAGCACCACTCTTTCCCCTTAACGCGGAGTTACGCCGCCATTCAGCACAGCGGGGCTCAAGGTTGGCATAACCGAAACAAATAGTGCAAAAAGCCTTGCAGCAAAACAGCTTTTCTCTCTGGGCACAGCTACGGTTTTCTTCCTCTCATCGCCTTTTCTATCTACTATTGCATTATAAGCCACACGGCTGTATTTGTCAAGATTTACGACGAATCGTTTTTTATTTTATATAACTCTGCTGATACAAACCGTCAACAATTTCTTTAAACACAGGGCAGCAGTCAGATGCGCCGAATTTGCCGTTTTCATTCATAATAACAATAGAATATTTGGGGTTCTGGGCCGGATAAAAGCCTGCAAACCATGTATGCAGAATTTCCTCACCGTACTGAATCCAACCGCTTTGCGCGGTAGCGGTTTTTCCTCCTGCTCCTCCATATACAGGCATGGCAATACGGCTGTAATTACTCTCCATTGCATGAATCAGATAGCAGGAAAGTATACTGGCTGTTGCGCGTGACATCATCCTTTCCGATTGCTTCTGCGGCTCTTTTTGCGCAATCTGCCCGTTTTCATCTATCAAACCTTCTATCAGCGAAGGTTCCGTATAATTTCCGTCGTTTGCAATAGATGCAAGAACGCCTGCAACCTGCAAGGGAGTAACAAGAAGTTTACCCTGACCGAACGCAAGATTAGCAAGGGCAGCGTCAGAATCTATTTCAGCCAGCGCTGGAAGAATACCTGCGGCAGACGTAAACCCATCTGCCAATACATTCTCTTTCCCTAACCCCATTTTCTGCGCCTGAGCCAGTAACTTTTCCCTTCCTATCTGCAATGCTAGATTGATAAAATAAGAATTGCATGATTTTTCCAAGGCTGTTTCCATGCTTACTTCACCATGCGCTTTTTGCTGATAACAGCGGAATTCTTTTCCGCCTGCTGTGGTACTGCCGGTACAGGTGTACGGCTCCTGTATTTGTATATTATTTTCTAATGCCGCAGCCGCAGTTACAATTTTAAAAATGGAACCCAAACTATATCCACGAAAAGCCCTGTTAAGAAAAGGAGAGCCTTCTTCATTCAAACTGGCGCTGATATTATTCGGGTCATAATTTGGGGTACTGACTACCGCCCGCAGTTTTCCGGTTTTTACTTCCATAACAACAATTGCACCAGCCGGAATTTTTTTTGAAGCTTTTTCTGCAATTTTTTGAATATTTTTATCAATCGTAAGCTGTACGCCATGTTTTGATTCATAATTTTCATTTTCTATCACGGGTTTATTTCCAGTAAGAACGCGGCCTGATGCATCAACGTCATAAGTAATCGACAGTTCCGACTGATCTTTCGTCAGCCAATCATTATAGACTTTTTCAAGCCCGGCAATTCCGCTGGCATTGCCGCTGTCCAAATACCCTATCAAATGCGCCGCTGACTGCTGCTGTTCATAGCGTTTTGTAATTTTAAAAACATTTGTCCCGCTTGCAGAAGAAAAATCATCACCCACCTGAGCTGTAATTGGTTTCCCTTTAGAAAGCCTTTGCAATAAGCTGGTAACATCCTCCGGTGTAAAATAACGGCGGATTGCGGCCAATGCCTGCGTTGTCGGTACAATCGCCGCAATATTCTGCTGCTGTGTATTGGTTAATTTTTGCATATTGCAATCATAAAAAACTCCCCGCGATTTATCTATTGTAAGCGTTACAGTACTTCCGCTTCGCTGCGCCTGTGCATAATCACTTTGTGTGATATTATAAATACGATAACACAATAGGCCCATCAGAATGGACAGCACTGTAAAAAATGCAATAACTCTACGCGGCATTTCATCATCTCCCAAATCATTCTGATTTTATTTTTACCTGTTCCGGTCATTTCATCAGAAAATTTTGGAGAAAACCAAAGATAAAATTTTAATAAAGAAAATCATCACATCAGTTATAATTGATAAAAATTAGACCAGACTAATAACAATCTATTAAAGGAGGCTAAACAAAATGGATAATTGTAAAGCAAACAAAGCTATCGGCTGTACTGTTCAGCAGTGTAAATATCACTGCAACACCGCTGATTACTGCTCTTTGGAAAGCATTATGGTAGGTACTCACGAAACTCATCCTACCGTTTCTGAATGCACTGACTGCAAATCCTTTGAAGTAAAATCTTCCTGCTGCTAACCTGAGATTCCATTCGGTTTATTTAAACTGGATTATAACCACTCCGTAAACGAACGAGATGGTATGAATAGCAGTCTATAAGACCGTAACGAAAGCCAGCGTTTTTGAGGCGCTGGCTTTCGTTTTGTAAAAACAACTATAAGTACAACTTGTGTTTACTTTAAACATAAAAATTCCCTCTCTGCAACTCGCTGAAAATGCAGAAAGGGAGTTATTTTATTTTCAGCCTTGATAAACAATCAATTCAACGCTTTGTATTGTCACCGCCTGTATTGGCATATCATTGCTGTTCGTGGGAACTGCCGCAATTTTATCTACTACGTCCATTCCGCTGATCACCTGACCAAAAACCGTATGCCCTGCACCGTCTTTCCGATGTCCGCCGTCCAGCCAAGGTGTGCCGCCGTTTTCTTCATAAATCTTTTTCTGTTCATCCGTCCAGCTGTCATAATCGTACACAGCGCCTTCTTTATTCTTCTCATAATATTCCCAACCGTTGAAAGAAGAAGTTCCTGCCTGAACAATAAAAAACTGACTGCCGTTCGTATTTGCACCGCTGTTTGCCATAGATAATGCACCGCGGATATTCATAAGATTTGGGTCAAATTCATCTTCAAAGGAACCGCCCCAAATACTGTTCAAATCACTTTTATTGCCGCCCTGAATCATAAAATTATTAATCACACGGTAAAAAGACTGATTATTCAACGCACCCTTTTTTGCCAGCCCCTTAAAATTCTCAACTGTTTTCGGTGCCGCTTCCGGGAAAAAACGGACAGTAATATCTCCCATATTTGTATGAATTACAGCAACTTCATCACCAACAGCCGGCTTTTCTAACTGATGATAGGGACTGTCATACGCACTCTCACCCAATGAATTTCCTGTCGTACTTTCACTGCTGCCGGAAGTATTTTTTTCTGATAGATTGTCCGCATTGTTTTTTCCGCAGCCTGAAAGGGATAAAGAACCGATGACTAACAATACACTAAAACAAACTGCTAAAATCTTGCGCAAAATATTCCCTCCTTACTGTATAACGGAAACCGTAATTTCTTTTATCACAACATCCTCCACCGGTTTGTCACCTGCGCCGACTTTTACACCAGCAATCGCGTCTACAATATCCATACCGTCAAAAACCTGACCGAAAACCGTATGCTTAAAATCCAGCCACGGCGTCCCGCCAAGGGATTTATAATTTTCTGTGACTTCTTCCGGATACCCGTCTTCTTTTGTCATTCGCTGCATTTGTGCAATCATATTGGCAGGAACTTCTGACGCCTGAACAATAAAAAATTGACTCCCATTTGTACCAGGTCCTGCATTTGCCATGGAAAGCGCGCCGCGGTAATTACGTGCATATAAATCAAATTCATCCTGAAAAGACTTATTCCAAATGCTTTCACCACCACAGCCGGTTCCCGTCGGGTCTCCTCCCTGAATCATAAAATCCTGAATCACTCGATGAAAAATTAAACCGTCATAATAACCGTTTTTCGCATGCGTTATAAAATTTTCAACTGCAAGTGGGGCTACTTCTGGAAATAATCGGATAGAAATATCCCCCATAGATGTTTTCATAACCGCTACGGTATCGCCCACCTGCGGCTTTTCCAATTGTAACAGCATAAAACTGCCTCCTTTAAAATTTGTTAAAATGCATTATAAGTTTAATATTACGATAAAACATCTGCAAAGGCAAGAAAAATTTGCCTGCTCAATCGTAATAGAACCTGTGCCGATACACTTCCAAATGTATGACACTGCAAAGTTCACTCTTCAGCAACTGCCATGATAATGCAAAATACGATCATCACAACCATAACCCATTCCAGACCATTTAATCATTTTTTCTATTTTTTACCGTATCTTTCAAATAATGTTATTCCTACAAAATAAAACGGCAAAGACAGGAAAGCATTATGCCTTCCTGTCTTTCAATTACCGCATTACTGTCCTGTTGTTTCTGAACCGGAATTTGCTGTACTGTTTTGGGCGGAAGCACTGCCGCGCATATCAATAATCGGACTGCTGCTACCGCTGACCTGCGGGAGCTGACCATCCCATTTATTGACTTTTTCATATTCAATCAAATTCGGATTTAATGATTGGCTAATCAAGTTATTTGCTTCTGCCTGTGCTTTGGCTTTTGCCGCAATTGCTTCTGCCTCTGCCTGTGCTGCAATAATCTGCTGCTTTGCATTTGCTTCTGCAACAACAATCGCCTGTTCCTGTTCTGTTTTAGTTTTAATCAGGTTTTGTTCGGCAACCTGTTTTGCCTCAATCGCTTTGTTAAATTCATCCGTAAAATCAAAATTAACAATGTTGAAATTTTCAATTACAATACCATAGCTTCCAACCTTGTTTTCCAATGCTTCTTTAATTTCCTGCCCTACCTGAGCACGCTTAGTAATAAGCTCCTCCGCAGTATATTTTGCACTGACAGATTTCATGCTTTCCTGAACGGCAGGAAGCAGAACCACCTGATCATAATGCGCACCGATATTTTTAAATACATTCGCACTGGATTCATAGCCAATACGGAAGTTTACAGCTATTGTGCTGGAAACCGTTTGCAAGTCTTTGGAAACTGCCGCCGCATCCACTTCAACTACCTGAATTTTATTACTGATTTTATTTATCTGCTGTACAAACGGAACTTTAAAATGCAGGCCTTCCTGCAAAACGGTATCGCTGATTTTACCAAGGGTTACAACAACACCGGTACTGCCGCCTGGCACAACGGTAAAACAGTTTGCAATAACCACCAAAACTATTACTATGCCAATTACTGCACCGACAATTTTGCCAACCTTGCGGCCTGACTCGGATTTTGGGTTAATATGAATTGTGTTATCCATGTTTCATTCTCCTATTCGATTTTATGTTACATTCTATAGAGCCCAAATAAGGTTCTTATATATATTATCATAGGTTCATGCGAACTTCAACATTCATTTCGACCCAATTCCCGCCAAAAAAGGCGAATTTTAAAGGCCGTCATCTTCTATCTCGATTTTTCTCGCTGAATCATAATTTTTAGCTTGCAAGGCATCACGCAGCAATTCATTACAAACAGCTGCTGCTACATTACACCCGCCTTTGCAGCCTTTAGCAATAATGCATGGGATTCTGGCTGATATGATTCGTTCTTTTGCTTCCTGTGCGCTTACTAAGCCCGCAGGCGTACCTATAATCAACGCCGGATGGACTTTATTTTTTAAAGCCATATAATATAAACTCCACAATGCAGTCGGCGCCCTGCCCACAACAAAAATCGTTTCCCCTGCCAAACGGGAACCATACTCCATACCAATCGTACTTTTGGTTACTTTTCTGTTTTTGGCATCAACGGCAATTCCCGGATGTTCCTGAAAACAGTGAATTCGTACTCCCAGCATTGACGCTGCTTTTTTATAAATCCCCGCCTGTACCATAGTAGAATCGGTAACAATATTTGCCCCTGTCCGAAGCAGTTTTCTCGCTTTCTCTATAACATAATCTGAAAAGAAAAGGTTATCAATATAGTCAAAATCTGCTGTAGCAAAAATGATGCGTTTAAGTATCGCCGCCTTTGCAGGGGACAGCACTACCTCCCTTTTTGCTAATTCCTCTTCAATAATCCGCATACTCTGTTTTTCAATTTCTTCCGGCATATTGCATTGGTTATCCAAAATTTTTCCTCTGCCTTTCTTTTTCTCTTTTTCGGCTGATTGATAGAAATTATTATGATTATATATAAAAAAGCCATATATTACAAGCCTTTTACACAAAATCATCGTGATAACAGTGCACTGACCTAAAATGAAACAGCCTTAGATTATGCTGTTACACACAAACCAAAGCTGTTTCATTTTACTAAATTATTTCCAAGAGCTGCCATTCACAAAATTGTAGCTCTTTCCATTCTGTAATTTCGGTCCATAAGCATCAAAAAGCTCGCTGATTGTTACAAGTTCATATCCCTGCTCCGTCAAAGATTGAATCAGCCGTACCGCCGCATCCGCGCTGGTCTCATGAATATCATGCATCAAAATAATGTCACCTTTGCCGACTGTTTTCATTACATAATTATAAACATAATCTGCATCTCGTTTCTTCCAATCCAAAGTATCTACATTCCATAAGATAAAGGGCATATCTGCGATTTGGCGAACCGTTTTATTGACAGCCCCTCCCGGCGGTCGAAGAAGTGTCGGCTTTTTTCCCGTCAGCTTTTCTATCTGGTCTTCTACTTGACCTATCTGGGAACGAATTCCGTCAGCATCTAATTTTGTAAGGGTTTTATGGCTGTAGGTATGATTTCCAATTTCACATCCAGCTTCGGACACATGTTTCACCTGTTCCGGATAAGCTTTAATGGAAGTACCTACCATAAAGAATGTTGCTTTCCCATTATATTTTTTTAATGCCTCAAGAATTTTATCAGTATACGGCCCCGGACCGTCATCAAATGTCAATGCAATTTTTTTTGAGCCATCATCAGGTTTTTTCGTTGTTGTTTCATCAGGCAATGAAGTGGCAGGTTCCTGTGTCACAGTAGTTGTCGTGGAAGACTGAGTCCCATCAACCGGAATATTTTCTGCCTCCTCCAATTGCTTAAACTCTTTAATAGACGACTGTTTTTTTTGAAAAGAATTGCCAAAAACAGAAAACGGTACTTCAACCTTAACAACTTGATCTGCTACCTGCCCACGAGGAAAAACAAAAATAAATTTTTCTTTTTCAAGAAGGAAACTACTGTATAAGCTGGCATCCGCTTTGGTCCCATTTTCAAACTGAGTGGTTTCAACTGCAATTCCGCTGTTTTTTGCATTCTTTCTAACCGTATCGCTCAGTGTTTGAAGATAGCCGGTATCACCGTCCGGAAAGAAATCTTTAATACTATAAATACCATCATACGCAGTATTGTATGTCCTGGCAAAACCGGATTCTGTACTGTTTTTTCCAATCTTCGACTTCAATAGATAACAAACGCTGAAATCCTGTCCGTCACCTGCATAAATATCATAATCTATTCTCAGCGAACCGCTTTCTTCCCCTGCGATTTTTTTAAATTGATCAATACTCTTTCTAACCTCAGAAATAATCATCGTATTGATATTTACTGCTTTGGTTTCAGGATAAGAAGCTTCAATTACTATTTTATCCCAATTTTCCCGAACTGTCTTTTTACTGATACCTGCAACTGTCACCTGCTCTTTGGTGGGCGATGTCTTATCGTTATTCGATGACCCGCCTGGTGAACACGCTGAAACAACCAATATCAGCGAAAGCAGCAAAGCAAGCATCCGCGTAATTTTTCGTTTCCTCATCTTATCATACCTTCCCCATATCCTTTTATTAGAATCTCAGAACTTAAACAGTAATGTAAGGCAGAAGCTTTTCCAATGTCTGCGCACCTATTCCTTTGACATTCAGAAGATCATTCACGCTATAGAACCCGCCGTTCTCCACCCTGTATGCAATAATAGCATCTGCTTTTGAAGGCCCAATCCCCGGCAGATTCTGTAATTCTTCGGAAGAAGCTGTATTTATATTAACCGGATAGTGCACACTTCCCGAAGGTGTCTCATTATTCTGTGTATGAAGCGTTACTGTAGTAGTATTGGCGGCTGTTTCCGTTACCGTTTCCATTGTAGTCTGTGCAGTATCATTCATTGACTTCGTCGCAGAAAAAGATTGTGTTATCTCATATGATACAACAGCAGGTTGTAAATCAGGCGCAGTCATTACATTAAAAATAATAAGCACCCCTGTTAAAATGAGCGTTGCAGCAATCACAACAATTTCGTACTTATGTCCTTCTTCCAATGTCCATCCTCCGTCAGTCCTGAATTCCACATGGTTCATTATAACACAAAATATTCCAAAAAAAGATTAAAATAGTCTTAAGAATATTTACAATTATTTACACATTTATTACTAAAGAGTAACATTCCAAGGAATTAGTTTCAATTTAAATAAATCTATTTATTATTGTATACAATGATATGCCGTTCATGAAATGTGTTTTAAATTCTTTGATGAAACAGTAAAAAAACACTTGCCATATCCACGCAAAAGTGATATGATATAAAAATAATGGAGGCATAGCTCAGTTGGTTAGAGCGTTCGCTTCACATGCGAGAGGCCGCGGGTTCGAGTCCCTCTGCCTCCACCAAATTTTATATGCGGGTGTAGTTTAGTGGCAAAACTCCAGCTTCCCAAGCTGGCTATGTGGGTTCGATTCCCATCATCCGCTCCATAAAGTTCTAACGAAAGCCAGCGTCTAAAAGACGCTGGCTTTTATTTTATTTATTCGAGCCGCAATCGAGTGATTACTTACCTCCTTAGAAAAGAGCTTCATATTCTTTCATGCTCATTTATCTAAATACTATATTAGCTTTTTCTAATTTTCAATACACTTTCGTATGTTCCTTATTAGGCCCAACTATACTGACACAATAGCTTTCTAACTCAAAACGCTTGTTTCCTCGTTTTTATTTTCAATTTGCGTATTTATTAAATATCATCAATATACATTTCTTTTTTAATCCACATAATGTTTAGCAACTGTACGTTAGTTGGCACCATATATCCTTTCGGTCTTTCTATTTCTTTGTATCTGCATTCGGCATAACCTTTATTTCCCACCTGTACAGTGAGTGTGTTTTGAATCTTTATGCGTTCAACTTCCAAAAACACTAAAAAAGATGTCCTTAAAGCATTACTGCAATAAGGACATCTTCATTAATTGGCTGCGGAACTAGGATTTGAACCCAGACAAACAGAGTCAGAGTCTGTCGTGCTACCCTTACACAATTCCGCAACAACAATATAAATTATACTATTTTTTTATAAAAAGTCAAGGGTTTTTTCAGAATTTTTAAGTGAATTTTATTTTCAACCGCAATCTAAAAGCATACCTTCACACCAGTCTTCGCCTGTTCTATTTATTAACACATTTTTTAACAACCCACAAATATTTTTTTCAGAATGCACGCGCACAGGCGTATAATTAGGCGTATATCCTTCATAAATATTATCCGTACAGGCTGTTTCAAACAAAACCGGAAATATACCGTTTATCTGCTTTTGCAGAAATGCTGAACGCAGTTCCTGCCCTGCGGCAATCATTTCACGGCACCTTTCCTTTTTTTCAGCTTTTGTCACCTGATTTTCCATTTTTGCCGCCCGCGTCCCCTCCCTTGGGGAATATGGGAACACATGAATTTTAGAAAAACCTATCCTTTTAACAAATGCCAAAGACGTTTCAAACTCTTCCCTTGTTTCCCCCGGAAAACCAACCATAACGTCTGTGGTAAGGGCAATATTGGGAAATGCACTGCGCAAATTCTCACAAAGCTGCGCATATTCCTCCGTATCGTAGTGGCGGTTCATACGTTTCAGCGTGGCATCACATCCACTTTGCAAGGAAATATGAAATTGCGGACAAAGCTTATCCAGCTTTGACAAACTGCTGATAACCTCCGGTGTAATATGATCAGGCTCCAATGAACCCAGACGAACCCGCTGAATCCCCTTTACAGCGCATGAAAGCGCAACTGCATCACAAAAACTCGCACCATTGTCACGCCCATATGCAGAAAGGTTAATCCCAACCAAAACCGCTTCCTGATAGCCACGGGAAACAAGCAGTTCTAATTCCTCCTTTAAATCTTTTAATTCACGGGAACGAACCCTGCCCCTTGCCACGGGTATAATACAATAGGAACAAAAGCGGTCACATCCGTCTTCTATTTTAACAAACGCTCTGGTACGTTCTTCAAAATCAGAAATCCCAATACTGCGGAATACTTCCCCTGTTTCATGCTGATTAATTCGGCAAATCCTTTGCTTTGTCATCCAAAAATCGCTCAACGCCTGTGTAAGGTATGCATGATTATTGTTTCCTAAAACAATATCTGCTTCTTCCAGTTCCTTTGCCGCATCAGGATATGCCTGCGGCATACAACCTGTAAGCACTACTGCCGCAGAGGGATGCAACCTTTTATAATGACGGACGGTCTGGCGCGTTTTCTGGTCGCTGGAAGCAGTTACCGTACAGGAATTAATAATATACACATCTGCTTCTTCCTCACAGGACACAATAGAATAACCCGCACTTTTTAACTGCTCGAGCATACTTTGTGTTTCATATTGGTTTACCTTACAACCAAGGGTATAAAAAGCCGCTTTCATGTTCCACCTCAAATTACAAGCAATATTGTCATTATACCGAAAAATTTTTTGAAATACAACCTAAAGATATTGACCTGAAAGAAGAATGCTGTTATAGTCTGTATAATAGAAATAAATGAAGTGAACTATTTTGGAGGTGTTCTGTTATGAAAAATGCAGTAATCAGACTTTCTACCATTAGTGATGTAAAAAAATTTGTCACTATTGCTAACAGCCATACATATGATATTGACTTGCTCTCCGGTCGATATGTAATCGACGCAAAATCTATTATGGGTATTTTTAGCCTTGATTTATCTCAGCCTATCACAATCCAGGCCGATTGCAGCGATGACGATTCCTTTTTTGAAGAAATCAAAGATTTTATTGTGAAAAAATAGATTTTTTATTTTATATGATACAGAATCCGAAACGCTGCGACGTTTCGGATATTTTTATCCGTAAATTACCATTGATATATCAACACATAGGCTTGCATAAACAGCAAAAATACAATAAACTGAAGATATCAATGGTAAAGGAATCATTAACTTATGCAGGATTATAATATAAATTGCCCATGTAAACGCAAAAACTGTGAGAGACACGGTAATTGCGCAGAGTGCCGACTGTATCATCAAAATCACACAAGATATAGAGGCTCCTATTGCGACAGACAAAAAAAGAAAAAATATAAAGGAACAAAACCTATGAATACAATACCTGTAAAACCGATTGCGGAGCCCCTGCTTGCATGGTATGACAAAAATGCACGCATACTGCCCTGGCGCGGAAATCCCCAGCCATATTATGTATGGATTTCCGAAATCATGCTGCAGCAAACGCGTGTGGAGGCAGCAAAGCCCTATTTTGACCGTTTCATTCAAGAACTTCCAAATGTCAAGGCGCTGGCAGAAATTCCGCAGGAACGGCTGATGAAACTCTGGGAAGGGCTGGGTTATTACAACCGTGCAAAAAATCTGCAAAAAGCCGCACAGGAAATTATGGAAAACTACCACGGGGAAATGCCTGTAAATTATGATGAACTGCTTTCCCTTCCTGGCATTGGCCCTTACACTGCCGGAGCAATCGCCTCCATAGCATTCGGTCAAACAGTTCCCGCAGTGGACGGTAATGTTCTTCGCGTTCTCACCCGCACACTTGCACTGGAAGAAGACATTACAAAAGAAACTACTAAAAAAAGATTAAGCTTATGGCTTCGGGAGGTTATTCCTGCGGACAGGCCCGGAGATTTTAACCAAAGCTTAATGGAGCTTGGCGCAACGGTATGCCTGCCGAACGGAACTCCCAAATGCCTGCTCTGCCCTTTGCAGGGGCTATGTGAAGCCTATGAAAACGGGACAGTTTCTTCCTTTCCTGTTAAATCTGCAAAAAAGCCGCGGAAACTGGAAGAAAAAACTTTGCTTCTACTTACCAGCGGCAATAGAATTGCAATTCATCAACGCGATGGTAAGGGGGTTTTATCCGGACTTTGGGAATTCCCTAACCTTGACGGTACACTTTGCAAGGAAGAAGTCCTCTCCAGTTTGGGGCTTTCTGCCAGTTCCTTTCTAACCTATTGCAAGCTCGAACCGTATAAACATATCTTTACGCATATTGAATGGCATATTTCCGGATTTCATTTTGATTTGCCGGAAGAACTCCATATGCATAACTGGCACTGGGTACTTATTGACGAGCTTTCTTCCATATATGCCCTGCCTTCAGCATTTCAGCCATATTTACATAATCTACTGAAGAAAAGCGGAGGTAATCCTTAATGAACACCTTGATTACACATACTATCCCGCCGGTTTACAATGAAAAATCTAAAATTCTTCTGCTCGGAACTATGCCTTCGCCAAAATCACGGGAATATGGCTTTTACTATTCCCATCCACAAAACCGTCTCTGGCCGATTTTAGCTGAACTTTTTTCTTGCTCGCGGCCGGAATCAAATGAAGCAAAGAAAACTCTTTTACTGAACCACAATATTGCTATGTGGGACGTTCTGCAATCCTGCACGATTAAAGGAGCGGATGATCAAAGCATTCATGACCCTGTTGTCAATGATTTCAGCATGATATTCCGTACCGCGCAAATACGTGCAGTTTTTACTACAGGTACAAAAGCAACGGCACTTTACAAAAAATATTGTTTCCCTATAAACGGAAAACCTTCTATTTATCTGCCCTCTACCAGCCCCGCAAATTGCCGCAATTATACTTTCGATACCCTAAAAGACGCTTACCGTATCATATTAGATTATTTAATATAAAAGAAGCAGACGGCTTAAAAACCGTCTGCTTCTTTTATATCAGGCTCAGGCTGTACGCTCCAGCCTGCAAAGTAAAGTATACACGGGCCTGTAAAGCAATAAACAAAGGACAAAATTGCCAATGCAATGTGTAATATCAAAAAGCAAACCGCTGACCCAATAAGAAAACGCCGTTTGCCAGCCTCCCATAAAGAAATATGGGATGGAACAAAGTGCACCGAAAAACAATCCGAATAATCCGGAAACCAACGCCCAGCCAAATGCAGAATCCATTTTATGCAGTAACGCAGTGATTATTGCCAAAATTGCCCAGATATATAAATAATTCAGCCACCAAAGTCCAAAACCATAAATGATGCCTTCCGCTAAAATAAAAACAGACAAAATAAAAGTTACTTTACGCCGATAAACCAATGTAAAAATAATAACCAAGAAAGATACCAATTCAATATTAGGTAAAAAAGAAAGGCCCACTTGAACGGCAATCATCAATCCGCTTAAAATACCAAGGGTAACAATTTCCCTTACTTTTAATGGGCTTTTAATATCCTGTTTTAAGGGTAATTTCAAACTTGTCCCCATCCTCTATTGGAGTAGTATCTACACCGGTATTGATAGCCTGACCCGATTTTGTAAAGCACCACCACTCCTGCTTGCTATCATCTACAGTCAAACCGTCAACAGTTTTTACAAACAGGCCATATTGCGCTTCTTCACCTTGAATCAGCTTTTTTTCTTCCAGCGCACCCCTAAGGTACTCTGCATCTGTGTTAATTTCAACCGTGCGGCTGCTGTCCGGCTTAACAATTTCAACAGCAATCGTTTTTGCTCCCTGTACAGTCTCAGGCTTGTTGTTCATGTAGAGGAATGCAAATACGGCAATCAGCACTATCAATAAAGTACATCCGCCAATCAGCCATTTTTGTTTTGTGATTGTCTTTTCTTTTTGCATGTTCTATATCCTTCCTTATCTTTTCTTGCAGAAATTTACACAAAAATACGGCTCACCGGAAAATCTGTTTCCGTAAGCCGATTTTCGGCGGTTTCCGCGCATTTTTATTACTATAACATAGTCAAATCTGCATGTCAACCATAACCAAAAGGAGACCCCCTACTTTTGGTTATTTTCCACTAACCTTTCAACACAAAGCAGGAACAATACCGGAATGCCTGCAAGCAGTAAAAGACACAGAACGATATATAACAGCATCATAGTATTTCAGCCTTCTTTCCATGCTGTTATTATACCCTAAATACGATTGTATTCTTGTTGCATTTTGATGTTGTGTTATTAACTTTTAATATTCTGCCATTTCTTTTCCGCTTACTTTTCCGATAACAGAAAAAAGTCAAAAGCACTGTAGCAATAGGAACAAGTAAAAAAGGCAGAGCTTCGATAGAATCTACATAAGTAAGCGCACTGAAATATGCAGTATGGTATTCAATCAAGTTCAGCATATAACAAGCGCTATGACACAAATAGCAATATAACAGCAAATGAAAGTATGGCAATCTCTGCAAACAGCCTTGTAAAAATTTTTACCTGCTCCTTTATTTTTAATATGGAACTTCTTTTACTGAACATACAGCAATGCCAAGGATAGTAACTGGAAGCTTTTCAATTTCCTGTGCTGAATAGAAAACCGCCGGATACTGCGCATTTTCAGGCTGGAGAAGAATGCCGTCCCCCTGAAAACGCAATCTTCTGATAACTGCATCTTTCTCAGACACCATGACTGCCGCATGCTGGCCGTTAAAGCAGGCATCCTGACGCTGAACAATTACCAGTTCCTTTGGATGAAACAAAGGTTCCATAGAAGAATCCGGCATTATTAAACCCAAATATCGGGAATTACTGTACATTGAATTTTTCGATAAAAAGAGGATGCCTTCCGCTTTATCCTCGCTGATTGCGGCATGATAGCCTGTAAAATAGGGAATCCCCGAGCGCATATATCCATTGCCCGCTGAACATTCATTTCCTATCAAAAAATCGACACTGCACTCAAATATTTTACTCAGCATCAGTAATACTGAAATATCCGGCTCGTTTCTGTCAAGTTCCCACATTCTTACAGCACTTTCACTTTTATCCAATAATGCCGCCAACTGCTTCTGCGTCATCCCCGCATTTATACGCAGTTGTTTGATTTTTTTTCCAGGGCTTATCTTTTCCATCAAAAACCTCCAAAATCAAACATGATATTAATAGTATAGGGCCAATCTATGATGAATTCAAGCTGATTATCTTTATTTCCGCTTGACTTTTGGGAATAGTAGTAATACAATAAAAGCAAGAAATACCCCAGTAGGGTATTTAGGAGGTGCGACATGAAAAAGCTAAGCTTCAGCATCACCGGCATGAGCTGTGCCGCCTGCTCTGCCGCTATTGAACGCGGGATAGCAAGACTGCCCGGCGTTTCCCTGTCAAATGTAAACCTCCCAATGAACCGTCTGACCGTTTCTTTTGATGAATCACAGGTTCAGGAGGATACAATTATCAGCACTGTAGAAAAACTTGGCTATGGTGCACAGTTAATGGGAACAGATAATATAACTTTACAGATTGAAGGTATGACCTGTGCTTCCTGCGCCGCCGCAGTAGAACGGGCAGTTTCAAAGCTGGAAGGCGTAGAAGAAGTTTCTGTAAATTTAGCAACCAATACGGCAAAAATCAAATATACTCCTGGTATGGTAAAGTTGCGTGATATTAGAGAACGAATTGAAAAGGCAGGCTTTCATGCATCCGTTTCAGAAACAACGGACGATTATGAGCAAGCCCGCATTCAAAAACAGCAAGCATATAAAAAACAAAAGAATAAAACAATCTTTGCTGTTTTATTTGCAATCCCCCTGTTTTATATTTCTATGGGCCATATGGTTGGACTGCCTCTGCCAAATGCAATTTCGCCGGATTATCATCCCGCACTGTATGCACTGCTGCAAATGATTCTTGTGATTCCTATTATGATATGCGGCAGTAAATTCTACATCAATGGTGTGAAATCCGCAGTACATCTCAGCCCTAATATGGATACCTTGGTTGCGGTTGGCACCGGAGCCGCTTTTATTTACAGCGTTGCTTCCATGATTGCCGTTTTTTCCGGAAACCATATGGCTGTCCATTCGCTTTATTTTGAATCCGCCGGCGTTATTATTGCTCTAATCCTTCTCGGCAAAACAATGGAAGCACGCAGTAAAGGACGCGCTTCTGCGGCAATTTTCAAATTGCTGGAGCTTGTACCAAAAAAAGCGCTGATTGAGGAAAACGGAGAAATTCATGAAATTTCCCTGAAAGAAGTCGAAGCCGGCGATATTCTTGTTGTACGTCCCGGTATGTCTATCCCTACAGATGGAGTCGTCTTATCAGGCTACACCAGCATTGATGAATCTATGCTGACGGGAGAAAGCATTCCCATTGAAAAACATGAA
Source organism: uncultured Eubacteriales bacterium (assembly GCA_934546985.1). Lineage (GTDB taxonomy): Bacteria > Bacillota > Clostridia > Oscillospirales > Acutalibacteraceae > CAKTEE01. The sequence goes on along the minus strand of CAKTEE010000001.1, from coordinate 211,332 downwards.
AACGATAAAGTTTATGCAGGAAGCATGAATAAAAACGGCTCGATTCGTTTCCGTGCAACAAAAGTGGGCACAGAAACAACCCTTGGCAAGATTATCACCCTTGTGGAAGACGCACAAGGAAGCAAGGCGCCCATCGCGCGCCTTGCTGATGTAATTGCCGGTTATTTTGTACCGGCAGTTCTTGGCATTGCTTTGCTTGCGGCTATTATATGGTTTATTGCAGGCCACAGCATCGCCTTTGTTCTTTCTGTATTTATTGCCGTTCTTGTCATAGCATGCCCCTGTGCACTGGGTCTTGCAACCCCAATGGCAATTATGGTTGGCACCGGACGCGGCGCTGAAATGGGTGTACTCATAAAAAGCGGCGAGGCTTTGGAAACCGCCCATAGCACACAGGTCGTAGTTTTGGATAAAACAGGAACTATAACCAAAGGCCAGCCTGAGGTGACAGATATCCTTTGCCGTGCGGATTTACAGGAAAACGATTTGCTCCGTATTGCCGCCGCTGCAGAAAGCGCAAGCGAACATCCTCTCGGTGAGGCCATTGTAAACCAATGTAAAAAACTTGCATTGGACTATCCTATTGACGTTCCGTTTGAAGCGTTTCCCGGTCTTGGCATTCAAGCGCAAGTTCAAGGCAAAAAAATTCTGCTTGGCAATGAGAAGCTTATGCGGGAACACAGTATTTCTCTGGAAACATGGAAAGAAAAATTTAATCAGCTCAGCCAACAGGGAAAAACGCCTGTTTACCTTGCTTTAGATGAAAAAATGGCCGGCATTATTGCTGTTGCCGATGTTGTAAGAGAAAGCAGTAAAGAGGCAATCCGCCGTCTGCACGACATGAATATTGAAGTTGTAATGTTGACCGGCGACAATGCCGTTACTGCACAAGCTATTGCAAACGAAGTACAGATTGACCACGTAATATCCAATGTTCTGCCTGATGAAAAAGCAGATGAAATAAAAAAAATACAACAATCCGGAAAGAAAACTGCAATGGTTGGCGATGGAATTAACGACGCCCCTGCTCTGACTTTGGCGGATACAGGTATCGCTATTGGGACGGGCGCTGACGTTGCCATTGAATCTGCAGATATTGTATTGATTCATGATGACCTGATAGATGTTGCAAATGCCATTAACCTGAGCCGCAAAACCATCCGCAATATCCGGCAAAACCTGTTCTGGGCTTTTGCTTACAATGTTTTAGGCATTCCCGTTGCCGCCGGTCTTCTGTACGCATTCGGAGGTCCTTTACTCAGCCCCATGCTGGCAGCGCTTGCCATGTCATTGAGTTCTGTTACAGTAGTTGGAAACGCATTGCGTTTAAAAAACTTTAAACCTTATCAAAACTAAAAATAAAGGAGATTTTATCATGACAAAAACAATGATTATCGAAGGTATGAGCTGCGGGCATTGCTCTGCGCGAGTAAAAAAAGCGCTGGAAGAATTAGATGGAATCACTGCTGTTACTGTAGATTTAGAGAAAAAAACTGCTGTTCTGGAAAGCACTTCAGCACTCAGCAACGAAACCTTGAAAAATACCATTGAAGACATTGGCTATGATGTAAAACAAATAAAGTAACATGACATGGTATAAAAAATATACAATGAAAACCAACTGTTAAATGAACTTCCATCTGATAGGTTCACATAGTGGGTGGTTTTTAATGTCAAGCCTAATGTTAACGTTCTTTTTGTAAAGTATTAGTCAATTTAAACCCGGTGGCTTGTGGCATCCATAGAAAAGCATAACACCAGCTCGCCTCTCAAAAGGTATTGAAAAACTGTCAATTTCATTATATATACTGAAATTGCTAAAGCAGTTATGTCCCATCCCCATCGCTTTTCATTCTATCTAAACGCTGAAATTATTGTCATTCGCTCCGTCCCATTCTGAAAGCTAAAACTTTTATTCATACCAGAAAAAGCGGCTCCACTTCTCTAAAGCTGCAAAAAAGGGCGGTTCCATACGGAACCGCCCTTTCCCTTGATCATGATATATTAGAAAATAGAATATGATACAACAACACTTGCAAACACAATAGAAACCATAGAAAGCAATTTAATCAGAATATTGATTGCCGGACCGGAGGTATCTTTGAATGGGTCGCCTACAGTATCGCCAACAACCGCTGCCTTATGAGCATCACTGCCCTTGCCGCCGTGCGCGCCGCTTTCAATATACTTTTTGGCGTTATCCCACGCACCGCCGGAATTCGCCATCATAACAGCAAGAATAAAACCAGTAACTGTCGCGCCTGCAAGCATACCTACAACGCCGTTTACGCCCAAAACCAGACCAACAACAATCGGGGCAATGACCGCCAAAATTGCCGGCAGCATCATTTCACGCTGTGCAGAACGTGTGCAAATATCAACACATTTCGCATAATCCGGTTCTGCTTTTCCGGTCATTAATCCTTTAATTTCACGGAACTGGCGGCGAACTTCTACAACTATACTTTGCGCAACTTTACCAACAGATTCCATGGTGAGCGCCGCAAAAAGGAATGGCAGAACACCGCCGATAAATAATCCAATTAAAACAGATGGATTGGTTACATTTAGATTAAAATCAAAATCAGGCTTAATCACCTTGATTTCAGCAATATAAGACGCAATCAGCGCAAGCGCAGTCAGCGCGGCAGAACCAATCGCAAACCCTTTGCCTGTTGCGGCAGTAGTATTACCAAGGGAATCCAAAGCATCCGTACGTTTACGTACATCTTCGCCTAAATGCGCCATTTCCGCAATGCCGCCGGCATTATCCGCTACAGGACCATAAGCATCTGTTGCAAGGGTAATACCAAGGGTGGAAAGCATACCAACTGCAGAAAGGCCGATTCCATACAAGCCCATATCATAAGCCTGACCGCCGCCGGATACAAAATAACTGACCAGAACAGACACTGCGACAATCAGCACGGGAAATACTGTAGATTTCATACCCAGCGATAAACCGCCGATGATAATCGTAGCAGGACCTGTCTCCGAAGTATTGGAAAGCTTCTTCGTCGGTTTATAGGTATCCGACGTAAAGTACTCTGTAACCACACCAATAAGAATACCGGCAACCAAACCGGATAATACTGCAAAATACAGACCCATATACTCCTGTCCGAGAACAAAATGAATCAAAGGATAAGCGGCAACAGCAATCAAACCTGCACTGAGCCATACGCCGCGGCGAAGAGCCGTCAAAAGATTTTTCTGAGACGCGCCTTCTTTGGTTTTCACAAAGAAAGAACCAATAATGGAAGCAAGAATACCGATTGCCGCAAGAACCATCGGTACAGTAACACCGTTAAAACCAAGCCCTGCCGCAACTGCCAGCGCGCCTGTAGAAATAATGGAACCAACATAGGATTCATATAAATCCGCACCCATGCCTGCAACATCGCCAACATTATCGCCAACATTGTCTGCAATAACCGCTGGGTTGCGCGGGTCATCTTCAGGAATGCCAACTTCAACTTTACCAACTAAATCTGCACCGACATCCGCCGCTTTTGTAAAAATACCGCCGCCAACTCGCGCAAACAATGCCATAGAAGATGCGCCCATACCAAACGTCAGCATAGCAGAGGTAATTTGCTGAACCTGCTGGTCCGCCGGTAATTCTCGGAACACAAATTTTAACAAGTAATACCAGAAGGAAATATCCAAAAGGCCAAGGCCAACCACAACAAAGCCCATAACCGCACCCGCAGAAAACGCAACCCGCAAACCTGAATTCAAACTGGTTCTAGATGCATTCGCTGTTCTTCCGTTTGCCGCCGTCGCAATTTTCATTCCGATAAACCCGGACAAACCGGAGAAAAATCCGCCGGTCAGGAAGGCAAATGGAACAAACATTGTGAGATGTCCCAAAAATGCAAGAATTAACAAAACCACAAAAACTACTGCAAAGAATGAAAGTACACCGAGATACTGCCGTTTCAGATATGCATTTGCACCTTTGCGAACAGCACCGGAAATTTTTTTCATTAAATCGGTACCTTCATCTGTTTTGAGTACCCGCCGTGCCAGAAACAGCGCAAACACTAGCGCAAGCGCAGAACCAATGGGTGCCAATAATGTGAGACTCATGCAAATCCCTCCTAATATAATCTTGTTTTAGTATAACGTTTTTTGTTTTTTTTTTCAATATATTTATAAAAGATTTACAGCACTATCATATATTTCTTCATATTTTATGTTAATAACCGCAAATTTATCTTTTCTCTTTTACATGTATAGCAACTCTGTTTTTTCTGCATTATTCTTGTTCAGCATACTGCAAATTATACCCTTATTGCATCAAAAAACAATAAAATCCATAACTCCAAAAAGTTTATTAATATATAAAATAATGTTAGTTATTTGCAATTTATTATACGGATAGTAGAACGGAACATAGTGTTAACCATCAGAAAAGGCTTTGTTCAGAGTTTATTCTTCTGAATAAAAATTTTAATTAAAATTAAAGCCACCCGTTTACAGCGAGTGGCCGTGATTTTAATTTTCTGTTGCTGTGTCTTTTGCCGTTTCATTTTCCGGCGTTTCTGCTTTTGAAACAGTCAAATCATCCGTTTCAATCTCTGTGCCAAGAAACTCGGGAATCTTAACCCCAGCCATTTTAAAAGTTTCACTTAATGGAGGGATAGATTTCATCATCCCGGAAAGGAAATTCGCTGTTGTCGGCGTACCGTCTTTACCATTCATAGAATCCCAAACGGTAATTTTATCAATATTCAGGTTCTTCACAGCTTCTACCTGAATCTGCATCAAAGCTTCCATTTTATCTACCAGCATAAGCTGAATTGCCGCATCCACATTGCCACCGGCAGCGTTTACAATTCGTGAAAAACCTTCTGCCTGTTTGCTGAGAATTTCTTCAATACCGCGTGCCTGCGCTTCCTGCCTTGCAAAAATAGCATCAGCCTCACCTCTGGCCCTGCGGCGGATTTGCTCTGCCTCCGCTTCTGCTTCCAATTCCTTACGCTCTTTTTCTACTTTTGCATCAATAATAACGTCAGCCTGACGGGTTGCCATTTCTTTTGCAGCACGTGCGTCTTCCGCACTTTGTTCAGCGGCATAGGCTTCTTCCAATGCTTTTGCCTGTGCAACCTTTTCAGCTGCTACTGCCCTACGGTGAGCCTCCGCTTCTTTTTCTCTGCGGATTGCATCCGACAACGCAACAGCCGCCTGAGATTCATTTTCTCCCGCAATTGCAGAAGCATTTGCCTGTGCAACACTGATACGCTGATCTTTTACCGCCTGTGCTTCACCAACGGAACCATCACGGTTCTTTTCAGCAACAGATTTTTTAGCGTCATTAATCGCTTTTGCAGCCGCTTCTTTACCAAGCGCTTCAATATAACCGGATTCATCCGTAATATCGGTGAGGTTAACGTTTATCAAACGCAGACCGATTTTTTTCAGTTCCGTTTCCACATTATGGCTAACGGCTTCCAAAAACTTATCTCTGTCTGTATTAATCTCCTCAATATCCATAGTAGCGATAACCAGACGAAGCTGACCAAAAATAATATCCTTTGCAAGTTCCTGAATTTCAATCATTTTCATTCCCAGCAAACGTTCGGCAGCATTCTGCATAACGCCCGGTTCTGTTGAAATACCAACAGTGAAACGCGATGGAACATCTACACGGATATTTTGGTGGGACAACGCATTTACCAAGTCCACATTAATAGACATTGGGGTCAAATCCAAATACTGATAAGATTGAACAACGGGCCACACAAACGCCGCGCCGCCATGAATACATTTGGATGAACGGGCGCTGCCGTCACTGTTTGTACCAACCTTACCATAAATGACCATGACTTTATCGGAAGGGCATCTGCGGTAACGGGTCAAAACAACCAATACCATGGAAAACAGCAGCACTGCTATTACAATTGCTAAAATAAGTACATTTTGGGGCATTTCTTTTTCCTCCTCTTATGTATAACTGTCAATTTTCTCTTTTTCAAAAAGAACCAATGGCTGAACCTGTAAAATACCACCCTGTATGATGCCGGTAACCTTAACCTGAGAACCGGTAGCTAACGGTTTATGGCTTTCCGTCATAGCTTCCAGCTCTCTGAGCTGATCCTGAACGGTTAGCATCACTTTACCTGTGCCGGATAAATCCGGCGGTATGGTAATATAAACGCTTGCCTGCCGCCCTATGGTATTTTCCAGAGATAGGGTTCCGTTCTCCTGCAAACTCAGCGACCATTTAATAATCAGTGCCACAAAGACAAGCGCCGCAAAACCTCCGGCAAGTGCAACGGCAACCGTTAACGCTGTATGAATCTGCGCATCTTCCAGTACAATCCCCAGCCAGCCGCCAACTGCGAAGAATGCCACTAATCCTCTAACCGTAAACAGACGTATTCCGGCACCGTGATGCGCTCCGTCATGGTCATAGTCTGCGGTATCCCATTCGTGGTCTGCCTCCACATCTCCATCAGCATCGTGCCCGACTAAAGCAGAGTGGTCAATCGTTTCTCCCTGATCTGCACTATGTCCGCCCAGACCAAACAACAGCAAAAGCGTTTGCAGTACTAACAAAATGGTCGCAGGTATTGCAGCACAGGCAAAAATCTGCTGCAATACCGATAATCCTTCCCACCATGCAGTGAACCAACCCATATTTCTCACTCCTTCCTTTCTGCCTTATATCTATTTGAAACAGCAAAAAAACTGTTGTTTCAAACCCGAATAAACTGCGCAATGGATTAACTTTACCGCACATGCCACTGCGCAGATGCATCATCAAAGAGGCATTGGCGAAATATTGTTATTCTCCTCACTCTTAACGCACTTTGTATACAACCAAAGAACCCCTTTGATGATAATTAGATTATATTATAAGTTCATTAGAACCTCAACATCTGTTCTATATCGATTCTTTCAGATTTTCGCCAAATTCTGGGTTCAAATGAATTTTACTCTTCCACACGCACTCAGTCTAATTTTTTCTTCTATTTTCGCCTATATGCAAAAACAAAACGTCCGAATCATCGAGAGATCTCCCTTTCAATGATTCAGACGTCTTTATTTTGACTATCCTTCTTTATGCCATTCAACACCCTGCGCGGTATCCTTTAAAATAATGCCCATACTCTTCAGTTGGTCGCGTATTCTATCTGCTTCCGCCCAATTTTTATTTGCACGCGCTTCTGCTCTTGCAGCAATGAGATTTTCAACCTCGGCATCAAGAGTATTATCGCCACGCAAATAAACAAGACCCAGTACATCCGCTAACATATCAAATAATTTTGCGGCATATTCTAACGTTTGCTTGCTCGGGCTGTTTGGGATACACGTATTAATATCACGCGTTAAATCAAATAATGCGGCAATTGCATCAGCCGTATTCAGGTCATCTTCCAACGCCTTTTCAAATTGCGTTTTGCGGCTGTCGAAAGTTTCCTTTAAAGTTTCGTCCAGCACACCATCCAGCGCATTCTTAATTGCAAAATCTAAACTCTCCCTGCAATTATAAAAACGTGCCAGTGCAGATTTGCATTGCTCAATAATAGAAACACTGTAATTAATCGGCATACGGTAATGGGATGAAATCATCAAAAAACGAATAGGTTCATAACCATATTTTTCCGCTACATCACGTACTGTAAAGAAGTTGCCCAGTGATTTTGACATTTTAGTGTTATCTACATTAATAAAACCATTATGCAACCAATAACGTGCAAAAGGTTTACCATTACAGCATTCGCTTTGCGCAATCTCATTTTCATGGTGCGGAAAAATTAAATCCTGCCCACCGCAATGGATATCAATCGTTTCACCAAGATAACGCCGTGCCATTGCCGAGCATTCAATATGCCAGCCCGGCCTGCCGTTGCCCCAAGGAGATTCCCAATACGGCTCCCCTTCTTTAGCGCCTTTCCAAAGCGCAAAGTCCATTGGGTCCTCTTTCTGCTCACTGACATCAATACGGGCCCCTGCCTCCAAATCCTCCAACGGCTGATGAGAAAGTTTTCCGTACTCTTTAAATTTCTTTGTACGGAAATATACGTCCCCTCCGCTCGGATAAGCAAAGCCTTTTTCGACCAGAACAGAAATGATATTAATAATCTGGTCAATATTTTCCGTTGCCTTAGGATGAATCGTTGCCTCACGCACGTTCATCCCCTTAGCGTCCTTCCAAAATTCTGCGATATATTTTTCAGATACTTCCGCGTAGTTCAGCCCTTCTTCCAAGCCCCTGCGAATAATCTTATCGTCGATATCCGTAAAGTTCTGGACGAAGCGGACATTATAACCTTTATATTCTAAATACCTGCGTAAAACGTCAAACACGCAAAGCGGACGCGCATTACCAATATGAATCAAATTATAAACAGTTGGACCGCAAGCATAAATTTTAATTTCTTTTTCATCCAGCGGTACAAAGTCTTCCTTGCACCTTGTCAGGGTATTGAATAGCTTCATGTTACTGTTTCTCCATTTCTGCGATATGCTTTTTTAATTTCTCTATTTCATAAGACAGCCTGCAAAGTTCCTGTGAAACCGGATCTGGAATATGCACCTGATCTAAATCACAAATAACTCTGCGCCCATCACGTTTTACAACGCGGGCAGGAACCCCCACAGCCGTACTGTTGGAAGGCACTTCTTCCAAAACCACCGCACCTGCGGCAATATTTACATTATCCCCTACTTTAAAAGGGCCTAACACTTTTGCACCTGCGCCAATCATAACATTATTGCCGATCGTAGGATGCCTTTTGCCGGTATCCTTGCCGGTACCGCCCAAAGTTACACCCTGATATATGGTAACATCATCACCGATTTCCGTGGTTTCCCCAATGACAACACCAGTTCCATGGTCAATAAAAAACCTTTTTCCTATTTTTGCCGCAGGATGAATTTCTATTCCGGTTTTGCGTACCGCACGCTGGGAAATCATCCGTGCCAAAAAGAATAAACGATGATGATAACACCAATGGGCACGCCGGTACATACGGATTGCTTTCAACCCCGGATAAAGGAAAAATATTTCCAGCGCTGATCTTGCCGCAGGGTCGCGCTCACGTACGCTGTTAATATCTTCGCGTATTTTTGCGAACAATTTATTTCTTCCCCCCTTATTCTATCAAATTTCAATTAAAATTCAACACACAGCAGGCACAAAAAACGCCCCCATCGTATCAAAAATACGACGAAGGCGGAGAAACCCGCGGTTCCACTTCGGTTTATTACTCAAACGGCGGATAACGGTGCCGAAACCGCATGCGGCTACTATAATTTTCAACGCATGTGCTGACGGGTGCATGTTCACGCGGCGTTAACCGAAGGCGTTTCCAGCCACAGCGCCTTCTCTCTGAGATTAACGGTATCCGGTTACTTTTCCCGATAAACGCATTTGACTCGATTCCTGCTGTAATTCATTATACTACAAAACAGCTCAAATTGCACCTGTTATTTTGTTGTGTTAATATATTCCCTATAATTCCAAACATATTGAATACCGGAAATAACAGTTAACACTGTACTAATCCACAACAAAACCTCACAGAGAAGCCCTAACGGAAACATAGCCGGCAAAAACGCATACTGCGCCGCCTCCTGCAACAGCAGAATAATAATAATCGCCGCCATCTGGCTGACTGTTTTTGCTTTCCCCCAAAAGCTTGCCGCAATCACCTTCCCGCTGCCGCTGGCAACAAGGCGAACAGAAGTAACAATAAACTCCCTTGTAAGAATTAACATTGGCACCCATACGTCTGAGATACCCATTTTTAAAAAATACAGAATTGCGGCAATTACCAAAATTTTATCTGCTATCGGATCCAAAAATTTTCCAAAAGTAGTTACCTGATTATTTTTTCTGGCAAGCTTTCCATCCACCAGATCCGTCAGCGATGCAATAATAAAAATTATACAGGCAATCAGATAGCGGTGCGGCAAAAACTGCAAAAGCAAAACTGCAAGAAACACCGGAGTCATTATCATGCGTGCAACTGTTAATTTATTAGGTGTATTCATCCTATTCACCCGCCTGCTCAATCGCTTCTCCAAGCAAATCATATTCCATCACGTCTGTAACCATTACCTGTGCAAAATCCCCTGCCTGAAATTTTTGATCCGGCGCAGAAAAGAAGATCTTGCCGTCTACTTCCGGCGCATCCATATAAGAACGGCCAAAATAACATTTGATAAAACCATCATAGCCTTCTACCAGCACTCTCAGCTTTTTGCCAATACAGGACTGATTGATTTCTTCCATAATCCGGTACTGCTCCGTCATAATAATCTCCTGCCGGCGCAGTTTGATTTCTTCCGGAACCTGCTCATCCATTTCCGCGGCTTTGGTATCCTCTTCACGGGAATAGGCAAAACAGCCCAAACGTCCAAACCTGACATCCTTCACAAATTCCGCAAGAGAAGTAAATTCTTCTTCTCCCTCACCCGGAAAACCGGTAATAAACGTTGTACGCAAAACAACATTCGGCAATTTAGCACGTATCTTTTGAATCAACGCGGATAATTCTTCCCTGCTGCCTCTGCGGTTCATTGCTTTGAGTATTTTCCTGTCCGCATGCTGAAGGGGAATATCAATATAGGGCAATATTTTGGACTGTGCGGCAATGGTATTTAAAAGTTCATCTGTAACACGGTCAGGATAGCAATACATCAAACGAATCCATTCCAAACCGTCAATACCGCACAGTCGGTTTAACAACTCCGGAAGCATCAGTTTACCGTAAATATCTTCCCCATAACGGGTGGTATCCTGCGCAATCACTACCACTTCTTTTGTGCCGTGAGATGCCAGCCACTGCGCTTCAGATACAATATCTTCCATGGTCCGGCTGCGAAAATGGCCGCGTATCAACGGTATTGTACAGTAAGTACAGCAATTATCACAACCGTCTGCAATTTTTAAATAAGCCCAATAGACCGGCGTTGTCAGGATACGGTTTCCATTTAACGGAAGCTGGTTCTTATCCGGAAAAGAACATTCTGCCTTTCCTTCCTCCATAATCCGGCGGCAAACGGCGGCAATATCCGCATTCGCACCAATACCGAGAACTACGTCGGCTTCCGGAAATTCTTCTGCTACCTGCTCACGGTACCGTTCTGCAAGACAGCCCGTAATGATAATCGCCTTGATGCGCCCTTCCTTTTTTAACTGGGCAAATTCCAATATGTTTTCTATGGCTTCCTTTTTTGCATCCTCAATAAAACCGCAGGTATTCACAATCACAATATCAACATCCGCTGTTTCCGGCGTAATGGTAAAACCTGCTTCTCTGAGTTTCGCAAGCATCAGCTCAGCGTCAACCTGATTTTTGGCACAGCCAAGCGAAACCATTCCTACTTTAAAAGACACCTACATCATTCCTCTTATATTTCCTCGCCGTCAAATTCCCGCAGTAACTCCTGCAGAACGGCTTTTATATCATCATATTCATAACCCAGGCGGAGCATTCCATTAACAGCGCGCCGCGTACCTTTTTCCGTCTGCAAATCACGCATATATTTTCTATGCAGAAGGGCTGAGATTTGCACCCGCGGGTCCATTTCAGTTTCAAGGCTTTCTGCTGTCCTCACCGCAAGTTCCCTGTCAATTCCCTTCGCCTGCAATGCACAGCGAATTGCCCGGGGCGCCATTTTTTTATATTCCATTAAATATATGGCATGGTCTTTCGCATATTTTTCGTCGTTAACTAACCCCAGTTCACACATACGCGCAACCGCACTGGCCGATGCCTGTGCTCCCGCAATGCGCTGGAGCTTTTGCTCCAGCTCCCGTTTACAGTAAGAACGGCGAGACAAGTAATCCAGCGCTTTGCGTTTTGCCAGAAATAAATCCGATTCCTTCTGAAGTTCTAAAAGTACACCTTCAGCAATCTCATCACCCTCATGCAAACCGGAGGACAGCCATGGCTCTTCCTCCAAGACCGCAATCGTTTCCTGCATATCACCGTATAAATAAACCCTGTGTTTTTTTGTTACGGCGGCTTTTGTAATACGCATTATTCGTCATCCACAGTAATATCTATTTTTGCACGTGCCGCACTATTTTTAGCGGGCTTCACCTCAGCCTTCACAGGCTGTACAGATACAGCGGCAGTCGGCTGTGCAACAGGGCGACTATTCGCACGGGCTTCTTTTGCCCTTTTGGCCATTGCCTCACGCACTTTCGTTTCTATTTCCTGCATAATTTCCGGATTATTCGCTAAAAATTCCTTGGAATTATCACGTCCCTGCCCTAAACGGGTTTCCCCGTAAGAGAACCATGCACCGGATTTCTGGACAATATCTAATTTCACGCCCATATCCAGAATTTCGCCTTCACGGGAAATTCCTTTTCCGTACATAATATCAAACTCTGCCTCTTTAAACGGCGGTGCAACTTTGTTTTTCACAATCTTTGCACGGGTACGGGAACCAATCAGTTCCGTACCGTTTTTCAGCTGTTCAATACGGCGCACATCAATGCGGATAGAAGCGTAGAATTTCAGCGCATTACCGCCGGTGGTGGTTTCCGGATTTCCGTACATTACGCCAACTTTTAAACGGAGCTGATTGATAAAAATAACAATGCAGTTTGATTTTGATACGCATCCGGCAATTTTACGCAGAGCCTGTGACATCAGCCTTGCCTGCAAACCAACGTGCGCATCTCCCATTTCACCTTCAATTTCAGCACGGGGAACTAACGCCGCAACAGAGTCGATAACCACAACCTCTATTGCACCGGAACGCGCCAGTGTTTCTGTAATTTCCAGCGCCTGTTCACCGTTATCCGGCTGTGCTACCAACAGGGAATCCACATCAACGCCAAGATTGGCGGCATATTCCGGGTCAAGGGCATGTTCAGCATCAACAAATGCCGCTTCTCCGCCTTTTTTCTGCACCTCTGCAATTACCTGCAAAGCCAGAGTTGTTTTACCAGAGGATTCCGGTCCGTAAATTTCTATAATCCTGCCGCGAGGAAGCCCGCCGATACCTGTAGCAATATCCAGTGAAAGCGAACCAGTAGAAACTGCTTCTACATTTAGGGTATTTTTTTGCCCAAGGCGCATAACAGCACCTTTTCCATATTGTTTTTCAATCTGGCCTAACGCCAGCTCCAGCGCCTTTTTCTTATCCGCTGATTTATCGTTTCTTCTATCATCCATGGCTGAAACCTCCATCTGCACTTGCATTAAGCTATGAAAGTATTATATAATATACGCAGGGCAAAAGCAACAAACTTTCTCGTCATATCCCTAAAAAAGAACAAATTTTCGATATCAGCGCAGGAATTTTCCTGAAAAAAAGCGAAAATAACACTTGCATTTCCAATATAAAACTGATAGAATAGTTCTGTTATATCTATTGTTGCACGCAAAAGGAGGTACGGACTCATGGCTAAATGTGAAATTTGTGGCAAAGACGTTGCTTTTGGAATTCAGGTTTCCCACTCCCACCGCCGTTCCAACAGAACCTGGAAACCAAACATTAAACGTGTAAAAGCTGTCGTTAACGGTTCTAACCGCAGAATCTACGCATGCACTCGCTGCCTTCGTTCTGGCAAGGTTACGCGTGCCGTTTAATTTGTCATTGATAATCAAAGGGGTTGTCTCAACGTGGATAAAAAAGCCGCGCTGAGACAACCCCTTTAAAATTTTAGCGGTAACACTAAAAACCGCAATATTAGAGAAAGGGATGGATTGTAAAACCCATCCCTTTTATTTAGCCTAAAAAGCACCGTAATTTTTTAAAAATGCTTGAGCGGCCGGAACAAGATACAGATGTCCCCATTCATTTAAATGTGTATTATCACTCCAATAAGTCTGCCAAACATCAGCAAGCCCCATATTTAAACCGGAAAGATTGAAAAAATCAAGAACCGGCACACTGTATTTCAAACAAACACGTTTTGCCGCCTGCATATACTCAACCAAATTTTGCAAATGCTGTATTTTATACGTGGTAACAAAAACAATTTTACAGCCGATAAATTTTTTCTGCGCCTGCCGGAACAGGCTTTCCAGTGCGCCATAGTAAGTAAAAGTATCCAAATCACCTGAAAAATCCTGCTCTTGCGTCATTGTCCCCAATGGGATATTCAATCGAGCATCATTTGTACCACCGTGAATTATCAAATACTGATACCCTTTTTTCTCCCACGCACCGCCCTGCTGAATCAATGACTCAAACCGCTTTAGAAAAGATTCCGGCTCCCCCGGTATCGTATGCGGTGTGATTGGCGAGCCCCAAACCGATTGATTATCACTGATACCATCGTTATTTCCCCAGCGGATATAATCCATATTATTCTGATATGCAACCGCATTGATATATGATTTATGCAGTGCACAGATACTATCACCAAGGACGCCCATGGATTTTCCTTTTAACGGATTATGCTCCAGCCACGGGATCGTAACCCCAGGCCGGACGTATTCACTGTAATATTCTTTCCCTGCGCAAATCATTGGATTCCATACATCAAAGCTTGCAGTTTTATAGGATATCCTCAGATAAGCAGTATTTCTTCCGGAAACAGCCTTCGTCACCTGTCCTGTCCACCCAGCATCTAAATCTCCGGAAATAAATTTCTGCGAAGCATCATAACAGCAAACACAGCGATCTTCACCAGCCGGATAGGTAAAACTAATTCCTTTTTCCGCAGGAATCCAATCAGAAACAAAATAAGTCTTATCCGGAGATACTTCGCCTGACGTATTATTCAGCCTTCCTACTGCACATTTTTCAAGGTCTAATACATTAACTTTCACTGTATCTGACCATTTGAGAGAGGAAAATGGAAAATCTGCGGGTATCACCAGCCTGTTCTCTCCATTTTTTATATGTTGTGACGCGCCGGTTTTTAGAGACATAAAATCACTCCCCTTTCAGCAACTGCTGCCTTTAACCAAGTTTATTCGATAAAAAAGCGCGCTATTCCACAATTTAATGTCACAGATACATTATCATCGAAATTATTTGTTTGTTCTCAAAAAAACAGTTTTTGCATATGATTTATCAGGAATCAGGTAATGTCCGGCATTTTTCGAGTACATCTTTCCCCATAAATCTTTCAGCGCCTTGTCCATATTTCCCAACCTTTTTCTTACCTCCTGCATAGAGTAGGTTAGGGGATACTATTTCCCCATAACATCATAATCTAAATTCCAAAATACATGCATGGGATTAGTGTTTACGGGAGGCTTCATTTGTGGATGAAAACGTTTCAACCTTGAATTGTGTTTCAAATGGTTGTACTGCTAAAGTAAAAAAACTGCTTTCTACCGGAAGTATGCGCCGGCGGCTGTTAGATATTGGTTTAATCGAAGGGACACCGGTAAAATGCTTGCAATCCAGCCCTGCCGGTGATCCAGTTGCCTATTTAATCCGCGGCTCTGTTATTGCCCTTAGAAGCGAAGATTCATCTCAGATTATCGTTGAGAATCCATTGATATCTTAATCCGATACGGATATTTTCTCATTTTGCCTATTCTAAATCAGAGCAATTATGCCAAGGCAGGTATATGAACAAACATATATCTGCCTTGTTTTATCATAAATAATATCATTACCATGAAGGAGAAAGGATGAGCAGATTTGGAAATTCATAACGATGCAACAGAAACAAAGGATAACCAAAACACCTTTCAAATAGAAAAAAAATCTCCGTCTGACCGCGTAATTGCTTTAGCCGGAAACCCGAATGTAGGTAAAAGCACTGTTTTCAATGAGTTGACAGGAATGAAACAACATACTGGAAACTGGCCTGGGAAAACCGTCGCCACTGCACAGGGAAGATGTATTCACAAAGGTATCAGTTACATATTGGTAGATTTGCCGGGCACCTATTCTTTAATGGCACATTCCGCAGAAGAAGAGGTTGCACGTGATTTCATCTGTTTTGGCGAACCTGATGCAACCATCGTTGTATGTGATGCTTCATGCCTTGAAAAAAACATGAATCTGGTTTTACAAACATTGGAGATTACAGAAAAAGCTGTTGTTTGTATCAATTTGATGGATGAAGCAAAAAAGAAAAAAATTCACGTTGATTTTGACAAACTGTCGAAAATGTTGGGTGTTCCTGTTGTCGGAGCAAGTGCACGCAGTAAAAAAGGCATTTCGGAAATGATGGATCAAGTTAATGAAGTTTGCAGTTCCGTATCCAGCGAACCAATAAAAATCACTTATTCTGAACCAGTAATGAAAGCAATCGGCATAGTTGAACCCAGCATTCAAGAACGAATACAGAACCAAAAGGTGAATACGCAATGGGTTGCCCTGAAGCTGATTGACGATGATGAAAACCTTCATGCTTCCATTGAAAAATTTTTAGATTTGCCTCTTACAGAAGATCAGGAGCTTTCTGCAAAAATCGAAGAGGCGCGTGCCGGCCTCGCCAACGATAATATTTCCTTGGAGGAACTCAAAGATATCACCGTATCCTGCATCGTATTAAAGTCAGAAGAAATTTGCAAAGAATGTATTTCTTTCGGCAAACGTTCTTACAACGACCGCGACCGTATGTTAGACAAAATTTTTACCAGCAAATGGACCGGCATTCCCGTTATGCTGATTCTTTTAGCCATTATATTCTGGCTGACGATAACAGGTGCAAACTATCCGTCGCAACTGTTATCTGATGCTCTGTTCTGGTTCTCCGATCAGTTAAAAGAATTCTTTCAGTGGATGAACGCTCCTGCCTGGCTGACAGGCGTATTAATCGACGGAATGTACCGCGTCCTTGCATGGGTCGTTTCCGTTATGCTTCCCCCCATGGCAATTTTCTTCCCGCTGTTTACATTGTTAGAAGATTTCGGTTATTTGCCCCGTGTAGCTTTTAATTTGGATAAATACTTTAAAAAGGCCTGCACCTGCGGGAAACAGGCACTGACTATGTGTATGGGTTTCGGTTGTAATGCCGCAGGCGTTACAGGCTGCCGTATTATAGATTCGCCCCGTGAGCGCTTGATTGCCATTATTACAAATAATTTTGTTCCCTGCAACGGCAGGTTTCCCACACTGATTGCAATTATCACCATGTTCTTTGTCGGCTCTGTTACGGCACCCTTTGATTCTATTCTGTCTGCCCTGTTATTGACATGCGTTATTTTATTCGGCATATTTATGACTTTTTTTACTTCAAAAATACTCTCTAAAACTATTTTAAAGGGCATACCTTCTTCTTTTGCGCTGGAACTCCCGCCATATCGCCGCCCTCAGGTCTTAAAAGTAATTGTACGCTCTATTTTTGACCGCACCTTATTTGTGCTGGGCCGTGCCATTGTGGTCGCCGCCCCAGCAGGCATTGTAATCTGGCTGTTTGCCAATATCCATATTGGTGATGTAAGCGTATTATCCCACTGCACAAATTTCCTCGATCCATTCGCAAAACTCCTTGGGCTTGACGGTGTTATTTTAATGGCCTTTATTCTCGGGCTACCCGCAAATGAAATTGTTGTGCCGATTATCATCATGTCCTACCTTGCTACAGGTAATATTATTGAAATGGATAATCTGCTGGAATTAAAAAACCTTTTGGTGGATAATGGCTGGACCTGGCTGACGGCAATATGCACCATGCTTTTTTCTTTGATGCACTGGCCTTGTTCTACCACCTGCATGACGATCAAAAAAGAAACCGGAAGCTGGAAATGGACGGCAGTTTCCTTTTTAGTTCCGACTGTTTTCGGCATCATAACCTGTTTTATTGTGACATCTGCCGCAAGGCTTTTCGGCATTGCCTAAGCGTAGAATATATACATTGATTTTTCTAAAGTGATATTGCACACGTCATAAAGGGGTACTAAAGGCATAAATGTCTTTAGTACCCCTTTATATGGTAATAACATTGTTTTTCAAATATCATACTCAATACAGTTTTAAACAAACTGAAATAGAATTGTTATATAAGCCTCATTAATTTTCATTGCCGATTTTACAACAATGCCGGCAGATAAATCAACGTACCTACTACGCCTGACCCTAAAATAACTGTAATGGCGTTAAGCTTATATTTTCGCAGCAAAAACAATGCACCTATAAATATACCAGCCTCTACCACACGGAAGTTCTCAAGCTGGATAGCGCCAATACCGGAATTAAACAAACCAAGCAGAAGAATAGACAATCCGGCAGAAGCAATCATCGCAACAACCGCCGGCCGCAAAGCAGATAATACAATCTGTACCCCTCCGAAATTGCGGTATTTATAATAAAAAAATGCGAGAGCAAAACAAATGATGAAAGAGGGCAAAATACAACCAATGGTACAAATGACTGCACCCGGAATTCCCGCCAAACGTGTTCCAACAAAAGTCGCAGAATTAATTGAAATCGGCCCCGGCGTCATTTCTGCAATTGTAATCAAATCTGTAAACTCTTCCATGGTCATCAATCCATGCACCTGCACAATTTGATCCTGAATCAACGGAATGGCCGCATAACCACCGCCGACAGAAAACAAGCCTACCTGTATAAAACTAAAAAATAATTTTATCAATATCATACGGACTCGTCCCTCCTTTTTTCATGAAACAGGCTGACAAAAAGGTCAATTAATCCAACCATAAGACAGGCAAGAATAATCAGCATAGCGCTTATATTCAACACAACTGCACAGAAAAAGGCAGCACACATCAAACTGATATAAAGTAACCGCCGGGTTTTGCACACATTTTTTGCAAGGTTCAGCACAACATCAAATATGACTGCCGCTACCCCCGCACGCATTACCTGTAAAGCAGTTGCAATATAGACATTAGAACGGAATTGCTCATAAAATACGGCAATGACTGAAATAATAATCATAGGCGGCAAAATTGTACCGAGTACAGCCACAAAAGAACCCAAAACTCCCGCCATGCGATATCCCAGAATCACCGATGCATTTACGGGGATGGGTCCTGGGGAAGATTGTGCAATTGCTGTAACATCCAGCATTTCATCTTCTTCCAGCCATTTAAATTTTTCTACAAACTGCTTTTTCATCAGCGATACAATAACAAAGCCTCCGCCAAACGTGCATGCGCTGAGTGCAAACGTAGAACGGAACAGTTTCCATAATACATGTTTCTCTTGTTTTCGTTCCATATCTTTTCCACTCCCATCTTTTTTCTGAAATCAGCATAACATAGCTTTTATATAAATTCAAATTATGATATTATATATATTATAAATTTTTATTATAATCGGAGGAATCCTTTTGCTGGACGCTAAAATTGAAACCTTCCTGCGGGTTGCTGAATTAAATAGCTTTACCGCTGCTGCGGAAACCCTCCATTTAACGCAACCAGCTGTAAGCCAACATATTCACAAACTGGAAACACATTACGGCTGTAAACTTATTGACAGTACACATAAAGCAATGCACTTAACCAATGAAGGCAATTTGCTGTATGAATATTTAAGCCTTCAGCGTGCAAACGAACGCTGTTTTTCTCAATTACTGCATAATACCATAGAACCCCTGCGCATTGGCGCAACGCTTTCCATTGCCGACTACTACCTGCCTGAAATACTGATAAATCAAATGCTGTCCAGCGGCGAACGCATCCGCGTAACCGTCGGCAACACGGCGCATTTGTTGGAAGCACTGCGTACGGGTAAGCTTGACTGTGCATTTATTGAAGGTTTATTTCATTCCGCTTTATTTGAATCTCATGTTTTCTGTCAAGCACGTTTTTTACCTGTTGCTTCCGTTAAACATCCGCTTGCCGGAAAAACAATTTCTTTAGAAGAACTTCAGCAATATCCCATTATCCTCAGAGAACCGAATTCCGGTACCCGGGAAGTATTTGAAAACTGGCTACACCTGCAAAACGCCGAAGCAAAAAGCTTTGCACAGGTAACCGAACTTGGCAGCTTTGTGCTGATAAAAAAATTAATTCAACATTCGTCAGCAGTTACTTTTGTTTATGAAGCCGTCGTTAAAACAGAATTAGAACATGGGAAACTCTGCGCCCTTGCTTTAAAAGATTTTGATCTAACACACGCTTTATGCTATGTTTATCGCAAAGGGGATATACGCCGCCCTGTACTGGAAAAAATTTTTGAACAAACCTTAAAATAAATCTTTTTTGATTAGCTAAAAACGAAGGAACGCATTTTCAATAATGAAAATGCGTTCCTTCGTTAAATTCTCAGAGAGGGATTAAAACAATGAAAAAGTCAAAACAAATGACATTTATAATTAAAATAATTCCTATTGGGTTTATTTAAAGAATAAACAATAAATATTGCAAAAATAATACAGAAAGGTAATATTCTCATTAACGTTTCATTGAATTTTATTTATCCGCATATGTTTTATCACATATACTAAATTTCTATTCTCAGTAAAACCTATCTGAAATTATTTCTAAAAGCAAAAAAGACACCTTGCGGCGCCTTTTTTGCAAAAGAGAGAGGAGAAAAAGAAAAAACATTCTTAGCACTTGGCTAATCTTGTAAGCAAATTTAAGGTGACAGTTAAATCTTTCCTGTCAGCATCTTTATTCTACAAAAGAAACATTATGATTCTATAACTAAAATTTTAACAAATTATGAAATTTGAAATACGGTTGCCGGATATATAAATATCCGGCCCGTACCAACAAAAGGAGTGGGAAAAAAGAAATCTCAAAGCAAGTAATTCCAGTTTAAATGGCCTGTATCTAAACTGTGCTTATAGTATACCGTTAAATTATTGCTAAATAAATAATAGCCCATGTATAATCCTTTAAAGAAATAAAAACAAATTATGAAGAACCATGCGTTTTTTCTCCATTATCTACGAAAATTGAACAAGCAAAATACAAAATCGTTATTTTAAATAATTTTACAGCTAACTTCTGGTCAAATATTACAAAAGAATATTTTTCTTCCCCGACAATCTGGCCTAAACTCCAAAAATAGCCAAATCACCTGTAAACCCTTGTATTTCAAGGCTTTACGCAGTATAATAATAGTATAAAAGCAGTAGGTAAAGATAGTTCGCTTTTATACGGGAAGTTTTTATGATTAAGCATTCTAAGTTGATCCAGCAAAACTTATCCACTTGATTGAAAAAACAAAAGAAGACGTCTATCTCCTAACGGAATACAGCGATACTTTGAATATGAAAAACGTACACAGTCAGCTTCTTGGAATTAAAATGCTTTTGGAAACGATACACAATGGTTCTATTTCTGTTAACCTGGACTGCAAATCCCCAGAGGATGAAGGGATGTTTATTGAGCAGTTTTCCTTTCAAAATTAATTTTGCCCATCCTAAATTTTAAGATAAAAAATCCACTGCCGGGGATTTTCCCTGACGGTGGATTTTTACTTTTCAGCCTAAATTTCCTGTAAGAAACATTATCACCGACAGCGCCGCAAGGGGTGCTGTTTCCGTACGGAGAATACGCGGCCCCAACGTTGCTATTTTTGCACCGGCAGATTTCAAAACCATAACCTCACTTTTCTCCCATCCGCCCTCTGGCCCAATAAACAGCCCAATTCGGTCAGGATAATTTCCCATTACATTCTGCATGGGAACACCGCCACCTTCATAGAATAATACTTTAAGCGTTTCACAATCTTCCCACTTGATTTTGTTAAACGGTATTACGGATTCTACTACAGGAATCATTCCCCTGCCGCTTTGCTTCGCCGCTTCACCGGCAATTTTTTGCCATCGTTCCTGTTTTTTTGCAGCTGACCTTGCATCCGGACGGGATACAGAACGTTCTGTTAACACAGGAACTATTTTACATACCCCTAACTCAACGGCTTTTTGGACAATATAGTCCATTTTATCGCCTTTGGGCAACCCCTGATATAAAGTTACGTTTATACTCGCTTCCACATTAGACGGCTGATGATACAAATTTTTCACACGAACACCGGCATCATTTACTTCTGTAATTTCACAGCCGTAATCCATTCCTTTGCCATCGCTCACCGTAATCATTTCACCTGCCCGCATACGCAAAGATTTTGCAATATGCCGCGCATTTTCACCGGTAATGATAAAATTTTCCCCACAAATATCTTCAACAAAAAATCTGGGCATATATGTTTCATCCATTTCACTACATTTTTATTTATTATAGCCTTCTATCGAATGAAAAACAAGAGAATGTAAAATTATGTTAAAATACAAAATTTTTATTTGTTTTTTTGTAAAAATAATATATAATTTATAATATAAAAATTAGAAATAAATATCGGCTTTATCAGTTACAAACGATATAGAATTAAAAAAGAATCATTTTCTATTCTGCGGATACACTAAAGGTAAAAAGCCACTACATATGCCTCAGTTCATCCGCCCGGAGGAATTTCATATGGATAAACGAAAATATAAACATCCTGTCGCGGTTATTGAAATCGGTTCTAATAACATAAAAATGCGTGTTGCTCAGGCAGATAAACTGACCGGCGGTATAAAAGACCTTGATATTCTGGAAACACCTATTGCATTAGGGCACGAAGTTTTTTCTACCGGCAAGGTTACTTTTGACACCTTAAAAGAAATTTCCGCAAGATTAAAAGGTTTTTCAAAGCTCATGAGTGAATACGGAATCGCAAACTACCGGGTTGTCGCCACCAGCGCTCTGCGCAGTGCAGTGAACCGCTCATATGTCGTTGACCAGCTCCGTATCCAAACCGGAATGAAAGTTGATATTTTAGAGGACAGTCAGGAAAAAGCGTTAATTTATGATACTGTACTGCGGCTGTTGAATAAAACTGCAGAACACAGCGTGGAAAATGCCCTGCTTTCCTATATCGGTACAGGTTCTATCGGTATTGCGCACTGTATTCATGGCAAAATTGAATACAGCCAGAACATTAATCTTGGTTCCCTTCGGTTAGGCGACATGCTGCGTGAACTGGAAAATGAAACAGATGATCCTTTCCCCTCTGTAGAAGAATACATGGAAAACACTTTAGGACTGGTATCAGAAGAATTCGCACAAGGTATCGGCAGTTTATTTGTAACTGGCACAGACACAGAATCTATCGCATTGCTGTGCGGCGGTCAGGATGATAACGGGATATATCAAATCCGCAAAAAAGACCTGCACTCCCTATATAAATCTATCCGCACGCTTTCAACAGAAACCATTGCGTTACAGTATAACCTTTCCTATGATGAAGCGGAAATTCTGTATGCCGGTGTAGCAATTTACTGCAAGCTCGCCGAGTTCACACAGGCAGAAATTATAACAGCTCCGCAGATTAAATTATCCGACGCTTTACTGCACCAAATGCTGACGCCAGCGGACGCCAAGGCATATGCCGTGCATATCCGTACGAATGCACTTGCCTGCGCGGACCGTATCGCACAGCACTATCATTCCGACATAAAGCATTGCCAAACGGCAGCTACACTTTCCTGCATCATTTTTGACCGCATGAAAAAAATACACGGTCTAACATCCCACGAAAGGCTGTTACTGGAGCTTGCGGCAAAACTGCATGACTGCGGGTATTACGTTAACTCCCGCAATCATCATTTAAGCTCTTATTATCTGATTAAAAATTCTGCCATTTACGGTTTAACCGAGGGAGAAATTTCGCTGATTGCACAAATTACACAATATAGTGAAACACATATTCCCACTACAGGTACACCCGGTTTTTTCACTATGTCGGAACAACAGCGGCTTATGGTTTCCAAACTTGCGGCAATCCTGCGTATGGCAAATGCAATGGATAAATCACATAAAAGTAAAGTCAATGAAATTAAAGTAAAACTTACTGATGATAAAATTACCATTACTGCAATCAGCGACCAAAGCCTCTATTTGGAAAAATGGGCGTTTAAAGAATGCGCTCCTTTCTTTCAGGAGGTTTTCGGCATCACGCCCGAACTGGTTATTAAAACCCTGCTGCTGAAATAAAAGCGCGAAGAATCCTTTCACTGGGAGGAAACACTATGAGTGACAAAACAGAAACGAAAAAAAATAAAACACAAAAGAAAAAATTTCCATTTACCAACCGTGAGTTAAGCTGGCTTGATTTTGACGCAAGAGTGCTGGAAGAAGCATACAGAAAAGAAAATCCTGTATTGGAACGCTTAAAATTTCTTGCTATTACTGCCTCCAATATGGACGAATTTTTTATGGTTCGGGTGGCAGGTTTAAAGGAACAGGCAAAATCCGGTTATCAGGAACCGGATCCCGCAGGACTTACGCCGCAAATGCAGCTGGAAAAAATATATGAAAAAACACATGAATTTACAGAACGGCAATACACTTGCCTGACCCGCTCCATTTTCCCTGCACTCCGAAAATATAACATTCAAATTCTAAAACCTGACGATATGAATCAGGTACAGCGGCAGCATACGGATGATTATTTTCATCGCATTCTTTTTCCTGTCCTTACCCCTCTTGCGATTGATTTAAGCCGTCCGTTCCCCTTCCTTTCAAACAAATCCCTGAATATTGCCATCCGTTTAAAAAACGATGAGAATCATGAAGACTGTTTTGCTGTGGTTCAGGTTCCGGCAATTATGCCGCGCCTTGTAGAATTGCCCTGTCAGGAAGGTAAAGCGTTCCTTTTGCTGGAAGACCTGATTATCGAACATCTTTCTGAACTTTTGGAACTGCATGAAATTAAAGCCGTTTGCCCGTTCCGGATTACCCGAAATTCTGACCTTTCCATAGATGAAGAAGCGGAAGATTTGCTGATAGAAATTGAAAAGTCTATCCGTAACCGAAAACGCGGCAAACCCGTTCGGTTGGAAATTCCTACCAGAAGTGATGAAGAAACCAGAAAATTCCTTGTAAAAATGCTGGGCATTCGGGAAAAAGAAATTTATGAATGTGCCGGCCCGCTGGATTTAAATGTTTGGATGAAATTCAGCTTTTTGCAAGGCTTTGATGAATTGCGCCTGCCGCCGATTAAACCGGCAACACCTGCTGACTTTTGGGGCGTTACAGATATTTTTGAGGCAATACGTGAAAAGGACCGTTTAGTACATCATCCTTATGAAAGCTTTGACTGTGTTGTCAATTTCATCCGTAAAGCGGCGGAGGATCCTGATGTTCTTGCAATCAAGCAAACGTTATATCGTGTCAGCGGTAATTCCCCCATTATTGCCGCGCTTATGAAGGCTGCTGAAAACGGAAAACAAGTCACTGTACTTGTAGAACTTAAGGCACGTTTTGATGAAGAAAATAATATCCATTGGGCAAAAAAACTGGAACGTGCAGGCTGTCATGTTATCTATGGTCTGAAAGGCCTGAAAACCCACTGTAAAATCCTGCTTGTTGTCCGAAGGGAAGACGACGGCATCCGCCGTTATGTGCACATGGGAACCGGAAACTATAATGATTCTACCGCCCGGTTATATACGGATATTGGCATGTTTACCTGCCGGGAATCCTTTGGCAGTGATGCATCCTCCCTGTTTAATGTTTTAACAGGCTATTCCAAACAACCCCAGTATAAAAAAGTTGCCGTAGCGCCGGATGGCTTGCGTCCATTTTTTAATAAAATGATTGACAGGGAAATCAAAAATGCAAAAGAAGGTCTGCCCAGCGGTATCACGGTTAAGGTTAATTCCCTGATCTGCCCTAAAATTATCAAAAAGCTTTATGACGCTTCCAACGCAGGCGTTAAAATCCGGCTGATTGTCCGCGGCATTTGCGGACTGATTCCCGGCGTACCGGGATACAGTGAAAATATTACGGTAATTAGTATTGTCGGACAGTTATTAGAACACAGCCGCATCTTCTGCTTTGAAAACGCCGGTTTACCTGTGGTTTATTTAGGCAGTGCGGACTGGATGCGCCGAAATCTTGACCGCCGTGTTGAATTGATTTTCCCTGTGGAAGACCCTGATATAAAAAAGAGGGTTATGGATATGCTGGATTTATTCCTGAATGATACTACAAATGCCAGAATCCAAGGGCCGGACGGGGTTTATGAATTTGTTGATAAACGCGGACGCGGAAATATAAACTGCCAGCTTACACTTGCACGGCAGGCAAAAGAGAAAATACAACAGTTGGAAGAAAAGTCAAAAAAGGAACTTTATAATCCGCGAATCAATCCTGAAGAAAATACTATCTGAACCATAAAACGATAAAAACAGAAGATAGGAAGTGGCAATATGAAACGCATTGGACTACTTACCAGCGGCGGGGACTGTCAGGGGCTGAATCCTGCGCTGCGCGGCGTTGCAAAGGCATTATATGAAGAATTCGACAATGATATTGAAATCTATGGTATCATTGACGGATACCGAGGCCTAATCTATGGGGAACACAGAATGATGAAACCAGAAGATTTTTCCGGCATTCTCCGCACAGGAGGAACTATTCTTGGTACTTCCCGCCAGCCATTTAAATATATTCGCACGATTGATGAAAACAGTGTGGATAAAGTTGCGGCAATGAAAGAGAATTACAAAAAGCTAAAACTGGATGCACTTGTTATCCTTGGAGGCAACGGCACACATAAAACTGCAAACCTCCTTGCTAGCGAAGGTTTAAACATTGTTACCCTGCCTAAAACCATTGATAATGATATTTGGGGCACTGATATGACCTTTGGTTTTCAAAGCGCCGTTGATGTTGCCACAAATGTTATTGACTGCATCCATACAACCGCAACCTCTCACGGACGGATTTTTATTGTTGAGATTATGGGACATAAAGTTGGATGGCTAACGCTATATGCCGGAATTGCCGGAGGTGCGGATATTATTCTTTTACCGGAACTTCCTTATAATCTGCAAAATGTAATTCAAAGGCTTAATAAACGGCAAAAAGAAGGCAAGAATTTTTCCATACTCGCAGTGGCTGAAGGTGCTGTTTCAAAAGAAGATTCCTTATTATCCAAAAAAGAACTAAAAGCAAAAAAGGCGGCTTCTCCATATCCTTCTGTCGCATATGAAATTTCCAAAAAACTCGGCGAAGCAATGGGACAGGAAATTCGCGTTTGCGTACCCGGCCATATTCAGCGCGGCGGTGATCCATGCCCTTATGACCGCGTTTTGTCTACCCGTTTCGGCGTTGCCGCGGCGAAGCTTGTAAAAAACAGAAACTTCGGCAATATGGTTGCACTTAAAGGTACACAGATTGTGCCCGTACCATTAACCGAAGTCGCCGGAAAACTCAAATACGTGCCAAAAGACAGCGAATTTATCACTGCCGCTAAGGAAATGGGCGTATCATTTGGATAAAGCAATTAAGGGAGTCCTCTCCCTTAAATATAAAAAAACAGAAAGAGGTTTGAAAACAATGCAGAAAAACGTAAAACTGGGCCTGACATATTTATTCCCTGTCATCGGCCCGCTGATTGTCCTGTTTGCAGTCAAAGACCATGACCAGGAGGAGCGCAATCAAATTGGCCAGGCACTTGCGCTGAACATTGTTATGATTATAGCAATGATTATTCTTTCCGTGCTTGGCGCTATTCCTTTTATTGGGTTTGTTTTTCGTTTAATTTACTGGGTACTGTCTGTAATACCGCTTATTCTGGGCATTCTCTATTTTACAGGTAAAACTTTCCAATTTCCTGTACTATATGATTTAGGGACAAAACTTGTTTCCTCCGTAAAATAATGATTACATAAAAAACCGGCTGCTGTTTATACATAAACAGCAGCCGGTTTTTTATGTATTATTATTTTTACTTTTCGTTTTATCCGTGTTTTTCGGCTGACTCCTTTTCCTGCATTTTTTCAGGAAAACTTTCTTCGCTTTCAGGGACCTCTTCTGTTTGTTTTTCTTCCTCTGTCTGTATTTCTTCAGAGGAACCCTTTTCATTTTTCGGAATTACAGTAACTGGCGCAGGCTGTATATCTTCGGGAACCTCCGTTTCTTCTGCGGTTTCCTCCTCTGCTGTCATTTCAAATTCAGGATTTTCCTCTGTTTCAGCAATCCCTTCCTGTATGTTTTCTTCCTCATCAGGAAGCTCCAGTTCTAAATCAGAAGATTCCTGTACCGGATAACATTCAGGCTCATCCTCATACAACGGAGGTTCCAATTCATCAACTTCATCAAATACAGTTTCTTCTTCATTCTCCAGCCGGACGGCGCCTTCAAACTCATAACTGTCTCCATTGTCATTACCGGAATACGCGTTTTTCAGTTCCCGCAGGAAACCCATGAATGTTGCCGCTGCACAGACAATTGCAAAAAAATAAACAGCCCACATCACATTGCCGGCAACAGTCATACCAAACGCTGCACTGTCCGGCATCATGTGCTCCTGAAATACTTTTTCTAAGGAACGGTTATAAAACACAGCGTCAGGCAAAAACGAATTGCATAGAAATATATATATACTGCCGGCAACCGCGCTAATTGCCGTGACAACAGCGC
This sequence comes from uncultured Eubacteriales bacterium, assembly GCA_934546985.1. GTDB lineage: Bacteria > Bacillota > Clostridia > Oscillospirales > Acutalibacteraceae > CAKTEE01. The sequence goes on along the minus strand of CAKTEE010000001.1, from coordinate 183,043 downwards.
GCACCTCCAATCTTGGAATGAAACAGCCAATAAATCCAAACAATGGGATAATAAAAAACGCCGCACCCCAAAATGGGCTTCTGCCTAATATTTCCGCAGAAAAATCTACAGTCTTTCCGACAAGCATTTCCCACGGAGATAATGTAAAACGCAGTATCTGTACATCATTAATAAAAGTAAAAGAACAAAACGGAGCAAACCCCAAAAGTAAAACTACAGCAAATGCGGCCATCATTGACGGCCACAGCCATCCTTTGAGCTTTTGCATGCTCAATCAGCCCCTTCCTCATTCATTGCAAAAATTATGTCCGTTTGCAAACAAAGCAAATCCATCCGCCGTCCTCATGCCGTTCTATAATCTCAAAACCAAAACGGGCAAACGCCTGCTTTACATCCTCCTCCCTTGTATCAATAATTCCGGAGGTAATAAACACGCCGTCTTTATCTATAAAAGCGCTTACATCCTCACAGAATTTTATGATAACATCTGCGACAATATTCGCAACTACAACAGAAAAAACACCTTGCACTTTCTCTGTTAAATTTCCTTGCAAAATACTGTACGTCGGTTCACAAAAACCGTTAAGCGCACCGTTTTCTTTCGCAGTTTTCACCGCCAACGCATCAATATCAACACCAACAGTACGCTTCGCCCCTAACAGCAAAGCTGCAATGGATAAAATTCCACTGCCGCAGCCAATATCTAAAACTTCAGAACTGTTGTCAATATATTTTTCCATCGTTTCCAAACATAGCCGCGTTGTGTTATGCCCGCCGGTTCCAAATGCCATTCCAGGGTCAATGCGCAGAATTTTTCTCTGCGTAGGTTCATCTAATGTTTCCCATGTCGGGCAAATCACAAGTTTTTCCCCTGTTTTTAAAGGTTTAAAATATTTCTTCCAATTGTTTGCCCATTCTTCCATACGTATACTGGCTGTGTTAATTTCAAAAGTAATTTTTTCACTGCAATAACGTTCTTTCAAGAATGCCAGCGCTTCTTCCGGCGATTCCTCCGGACTGATATACACATGGATAATCCCTACTGTTCTATCTTTTGCTAAAAGTTCTTCATCTATTAAATCAATATGGGCAATTTCCCATGTTTCATTCTCCAAATCAGAATAATCTTCAATATAAATGCCGTACGGAACTACCATCTGCGCAATATCTGCGGCCTTATCAAGCTCCTGTGCAGGCACACTGATTTTCACTTCTGTCCAATCCATGATTTTACCTCACTTTTCAATGATTGATTCTTATTTTTTAATCCAATTTTGCAGATTGTATCTCTTTCTGCCGGTAATTATAAATTTTTCTTTGATCCAGCGCCCATTGACGTGGTGAAAAGCTACCCGGTTCTACACCATCTACAGCAGACATCATTTCAAATACAGTCGCATCCAAATTATCTAACTGGGATAACAGCTCCGCTTCTAAAAACATGGGCCGAACCGCCGCGCCAAATTCAGGCTCACCATGATGTGAAAGAACCATATGCTCTAAAAGTGTTAAAAGCTCGCGGGGCGTCCCAAGCCGCACACCGGCGGTTTCAATGTTCATTGCGCCTTTTACAAGATGACCAATCAACGTCCCCTCCGTGGTATAATTTGCTGCAATACCTGTTTCCCCCACTTCCAGTTCCTGAACCTTGGCGATATCATGCAAAATAATTCCAGCATATAACAGCTCCCTATCCACAAACGTATAAACGTTGCACATTTGCTGCGCCAGACGCAAAACCGATAACGTATGATAAAGCAAACCCGCCCTGTAAGCATGGTGCAATTTGAGCGCCGCAGGAAAATAACAAAGCTTTTCTTTATGGCTTTCTAAAATATCCGTCACTAATATTTTCAGCGGCTGATTTTCCCAACCGCTGATTTCAGACAAAATCTGACCATACATCCATTCCCCTTCATAAGGGGCATGCGGGACAAAATCTTCCATTTTAACGGTATCGCTGACTGCCGCCTGACGAATTAATTCCACTTTTAGTTGGTCTTTATCCTTCCACTTTTCCAATATCCCGCGCACTTTTACCAGCATATCAGGTTTCAACGTACTGTGTGCCGCAGGCTGATAATCCCAAAGCTTTGCAGAAACTTCTCCGCCGCTGTCCGCCAAAATCAGGTCTAAATACTCTGTACCGCGTACTGAGGTTTTCTTCTCTACAGTTTTAATCAGGCAAAAGCCTTCTATCTTACCATTTGTCATTGAATGAAAAAGCTCCATAAAAACCTCCCATGTTATCCAAGGTCATTTTATAAATACTTGCTACATCAAGCTTTATAACATAAAAAGCCTTACTATAAAATATACCTTTTTTTCGAGTATTTGTAAATTGTTATCCCATAAAAAATCAAATGACTTCCAGTATTTTCTCTATTTCCGCTTTTTGGTTCGAGGTTTTATCCACACAATATCCTTTAATCCGGTATTTTCCCTTTTCCTGCGGCGTATAGCTTACCTTGTTCGCAGACGAAAAATCATTCTGCCGGAACATTACCCTGCCATCCTTTAAAATAACAAATAAATAACTGTATTCCCCGCTTCCGCCAGCAGCGTTACATACAATTTCCAGATTTTCCCCTATCAGCGGAGCTTGACTGCTTGCAGTAAGCTCGACAGATAATGGCGTTTCTCCGGCTTGCAGTTCCTCCCATAAGGTATTGCCCAAGGATTTTTGCGCATTGTCATAATAGGTTTCATAAACAACTGCACCTGCAAGACCTTTCGTTTTTACATACTGCGCTTTTATTTGAACAGATTGCTCATCATCATATGTAATTTCAAACTTTCCTTCTTTCGTTAGATAGGGTACCTGCCCTTCTTCATCCCATACACGGATATATCCACCGGAAGCAATCATTTCCTGCACTTCTCCATACTTGTATGCCCAGCGATCCGCAGGATAATCCCCACTGTTGGATAATGCATAGTAAGGGATACCCAATAATAATTTTTCCGCAGGTATTCCATGATTCAGATACATGGTAATTGCAGAATCCCCGCAAAGTCCGGAGGGATCGCCCAACTTTGAAGGATACAGGTTTGCATCAAGATATTGCCCTTGCTGAAATGCATATGCCATTACATTCCAATAATTTACCAACCTGTTCAGTTTATCAAACTCAATACACGCGGGGTACCAAGTACCCGCTCCGCCGGCTACGGTAATCAGCTTATCATTGCCTATTTTTTCACGCAGTTTTTGAACCAATGCAGTAAAATTTTGTCGGTCCTGCGGACTGCATGCTGTATCCTGCCATGCAAGAGTAGGATATTCCCAATCAATATCAATACCGTCAAGATGATTATCATTCATTAACTGTGCCAAACTGGCTGCAAAAGTTTCCCTTCCCTGTTCTGTAGCGCAGGTTTTTGAAAAACCTGGTCCTGCAACTGTCAAAAGAATTTTTAAATCAGGATTTTTCTGACTGCGCATTTCCAAAACTTTACGCAAGGCGATTTGAATCTCATTTTCCAGATATGCAGTTCCGCTGGATTCATCAATACGTGCATTTGCAAAATTTAGATGGGTCATTTTTGTAACATCAATATCAACCACAGTCTGATTCGGACGGCTCCAGTTAATGTACCCATAGGCATTGCAGTATGCACTTAACATGAATGTTTTTTCCGTTTCCGCCGCACTCTCAGAGTACGCCCATGTCTGTCCTGTTGCCATAAAAATAACCGCCATAAAACAAAGTATGCCCGCTTTGCAGATTCTTTTTTTCATGCTCATTCAACATCCCCGCTTTCTTAATGTTTTCTAATTTAGTTATAACATGGATATATTACAAGAAGCAACCACTTTAATATGAAAACTCTAAGATTAACGGTTAATTGAAAAGTGCTTGTTTTATTAAAATAATGAAAAACTCCAGTAGCAGTATAGGCGCCGTTAGCTGAAAAATCATTTTCTGTATCCTCTTTTAATGAGAAACAAATCAAGCTGCAAACCATCACCTGCGCTGAACAATATGATAATGAAATTACAATAACTATGAATATTTTACACGCTGATTATGAAACCATGATAGAAAATCTGCGAAATCTCCTGACAGAAAAAATAAAAAAATCCTTGCCTAAAAAAGATTTTAAACAGGAAACCTTAAACCATAATTTACTCCAACTCCTGCTACAGCACTATGATGAACATTAGCGGGCCGACAAATTATTTGAAAACATTACACTACACCTGCAAAAAGTCAACGGTATATGGTTGATAAGTAATGATGATGAATGATATCATACATTGTCTGACAGTTTTAATTCATGCTTTAACAATATCATTGAAAAAAATCACAACAAAAATACTGAACCAGTTAAAGACAAAAGTTGCCCCTAACAGTAAATCTGGGAGTTTCCATAAGAAAAATCAATAAACAGGGAACAATTTTTCATATTGTTCCCTGTTTTTAAGTTAGTAATATGTTCTTTATTTGCGGTACGGCGTGCAAAACGTAAGTTTATCATTAGTGGGAAAAAGGCTATAACTCCTTATAGTATATAATACGTTTCAAGAATCCTGAACTTAATACCACCGAAAGAATTATTCATATTATGAGTAATTCCATATTAAATACACTTGCAAACATACAGCCAGAGGGCTGGCAGAAGGTCAGTATAACAAGTTTATGCGTAAAGTAAACCGACTATAAACGGAGCAGGCGCGACCCCCACGAAACGGCTTCCCGGAATCTTACCAATGTTCTTTTTTGCACCTAATTCTGCTTCTCCTTTCTTCTTCCATGGCTTCTTTATAAGTATAAATATATTATCCTTTATTGGATTGATATTTTTTATCTATTCGTCAACGGTTATGATTCGCAATCGTCTTTCCAATAGCACTGAGAAGACTTTTGTTCCTTTCTGCCGTATCCTGCGTAACTTCCCAAATCATGACACCGCCTGCATTCTCCAAAGCCCACTGGGTTTTCTTCTGAATGGTAGGCACTCCATTATAATACGCTTCCATCCCCTGATATACTGCAACATCCTTACTGTCCGCAGAAGAATCTGCTTTTAAAATATCATCATACGCCACCCATGACGGTCTTGCATAAAACGGAACACCTAAAACAACCTTTTCTGCCGGCATTTTTCGAGTGTTTTTCCAATAATTACCGCAATTAACTGCAAAATCATAAGAAGAATGTCTCTCACCGTCCCCGCCGTCATATGCCATGACATTAAACCAATCCACACATTGAATGACTTCATCCTTATGCGCCGCAGCATCATAATATACATTGCCATCCGCAGTAACACCGCTGAGGACAGCAGCAGTTAAAAGTTTGCCTTGCTTTTTCAATTCCGCACTTAGAATCATCATCAATTTTGTATAACGCACGGAAGAATCCCCATCTACGCGCGGATGCTCCCAATCCATATCTACACCATCAAAGCCATATTCATTCATCAATGCAATAATGGCATCTGCAAACTTTTTAATCTTTTCATCTGAACTGGTTGCATCCATAAATGTTGCTTCTAAAGGAATATCATTATAAGACCAGCCGCCAACGGCAATCAAAACCTTAACGTTATATTGGTGCGCTATCTCAATTAATTTTTTTGCCGTTTGCCCGTTTTCCAGCGGGCGTACACCGCCCTCCGCTGTTGGTATGGCAAATGCATAATTAATATGTGTGAGCACATCAAACTGGACACGATCAATTTTATCCGGCTGCCAACTCGGATAATAGCCTACCACTTTAAACCCTGTATTTCCAACTACCGGCTCCCCAACCTCGGGCAAAGTAGTATTTGTATCGATAGGCTGAGTAGTTTCCGGCTGCGCATCACCAATACATTCCCACGGTCCGGATGCATTGTTAGCATCTGGCGTCTCCCCTTGCGTCCACCACTTTGCACGGAAGCGTTTGCCATTATAAACAACCTCGTTACCGCCTGTATAAGCAGTTTCCGCATTCCATGTATCACCGGCGACCTGCCCAACAGTAATATCTGTATTCTCTTCTATACCAATGGAAGTTCCTATCGAAGTGGTCACTATTTCAGAATCCTGACTCTCCCTTTTTTGCGCCATCTGGTTTGTTATAATCAAACCAGCAGAAACTGCCATCATCAGAAACAATACAATAAAAAAAATCCAAATCGCTTTATTTTTCTTCATTTTCAGCTGCATTTCCTTTCATAATTACTTACTATTGTAAACACTACCATATTTTACTTATTCTGTCAAAGATTTTACCTGTTTTTTCCTACAAATCAAAAATACTGGTTCACCGGTATTTTACTTAAATCTCAGAGAGGTCAATACTTGCGAACTTCTCTAAGGTACTGAAAAATATCATTACATCGCTTGCCCGGCTACCGGTAACCTGATTACTTTCCATACTTTAATCAGCCATATCTAATCCCATGTTCTCTCCTAAAACCTTCAAAATTCTTAGATAAAATCACTATCAATGTTTTTCTTATTAGGTTCGTAACATTGCAAAGCACTTTTCTGCCAAGACTGTTTATCTATCTTGGGGCATCTTACTAGAAACAATAATAATAGACGCAGAACACTTCAGTGTCCCGCGCCGATATCCATAATTTTTATAAATGTTCTGTTCTAAAAATCCGTCGCGCGGTTCCTGTCTTTTCCAGCATAAACACCAACGGCAGTCCCAACGCATAGCACATTACCAATTCGCCTACGCCCACTGAGAAAGCAGACGCAGCAAAACCAGCCCATGTAAAACCTTCGGGTAAAAACACTGCAATTTCCATTCCGACAATCAAGGCATTTGTCAGCACTGGCGGCAAAGGCGCCAGCCACGGAACTTGAAAAAGGCGAATATTTCGTAACCATCTTGTCATAACAGCAGCCAGAAACGTTGCCACAGTGCCGCATAAAATATCAACTAAACCAAAAGGACTGCCTAAATTGCCCAGAAAACAGCCAATCGTCAGCCCTGGAATTGCCGCCGGCGTAAAAACTGACAGGATTGTCATTGCCTCCGAAAAACGGAACTGGATATTGCCGTAGGCAAGCCCAATACTGGCCGCCGCATAAGTCAATGCGGCATAAAGCGCGGCAATCATTGCCGCCTGAACAAGGTAATGTGCATTCTTTTTTTTCATGAAAAAAACCTCCGTAGTTTTGTTTTAGGTCAGGATTTTGCGAACTGACCATTTTATTTACAAGCACGGCAAATGCCATGCAGTTGTACTATATCTCTGCATTTTTGCAATCCGGGCAGTAACCGAAAATCTCCAGCTTATGCGCGGCGATGGTAAAACCTGTTGCCCTGCTGATTTCCCGCTCCAAACGGTCAAAAGGACAAAAGGGCAAAGGCACTGTTTTTTTACATTTCATACAAATCAGATAATGCCTATGCTCTGCCGCAATTTCAAACCGCGCCACACCATCGTTATAAATATTTTTGGAAAGGATACCTAAGGCAAATAACGTTTCAAGATTGCGGTATACCGTGGTCAAAGCAATACCGGGTTTCTGCAAACTGGCTAACTCAAAAATTTCCTCAGCAGTCACCGGTTTATCTCTGCCGCTGAGGATTTCTAAAATCAATTTTCTCTGCACTGTCTGACGCACTTGCCTGCCGCTCTGTTTTTCCAGAACAATCACCCCTGTTTCTGACTGAGCTTTGCATTCTAACCATTATGCCTGATTTTACAGCTAAAATCAAGGGATATATCCCCCCTAACGGATATTCGCAGCAAAAAATTGATTTACTAAATCCGCTTACTGCTTATTGTTTCTGTTTTCATCATTCGGTTTTTCACTAAAATCACCTTTGGCGATGGCAAAGCATGCCGTTTGTTTAAAAAGACTTCCAGTGAAGTTTCATTCGTTGTCGGGTTATAAAAATCATACTGTGTTTCACTAACCCTGCGGAATGCAACAAAATTTGACTGGCCTAAATTACGAAACGTGCGGTATACAAGGATACCTGTTGCCCCCACTTGTATCAGACTGTTAAAATTATCTTTGGGCGCATACAAACGGGACATATAGCCATACTCGCTCAATACCGGAATTAAATCCTGATACTTTGTCCCTCCCAGTCCGCCTAAAATTGTCCCGCCGATTTCTTCAATAGACCGAATAACTTTCGCAGGGCTGACGTTTTTTGATAACAAATACAGTACGTTATAGACGCTTACCCAGCCGCTTCCATGCAACGGTGTTTTTGTGCAGCCATAACGCAGTTCACTGGCAGGCCGCACACGCTGATTGTTAATAATTCCTTCTATATGAATATTTCTATTTGCAACATAATTCTTTTTTGCTTTCAATTTTCCCAAGATTGGCGCCTCCCTATATTCAAATAATATCATCTTTCCTGATTTAAAAACAATTTCTGCAATAACTCTGCTGCAAGTTCCTTGCTGAAACCGCCCGGAGTATTTGCAAAATTTTTCAGATTATCCCATCTGCCTCCATAAATATCAACCTGTTCCTGCGTCATATGTATATGGTCTGTATCGGACAGTTTCGATATTATCCTTTGAAATTCCTCAAAATCTGTATCCAGCCAGTTAAAATATGTACGATACTTATCTTCACAATACAGCGCAGCACGTGAAACCAACGCAGGTAAAAAACTTGCGCACGCACGTCCGTGCGGAATATGATATTTTTCAGTCAGGACATACCCCATTGGATGGGGAAATGCTGTCCCCATACAGTTCAGCACCATACCTGCATACAGCGAACCATAATATAATTTTTCACGCATCGTTTCATCCGGCAGCTTTCTGTTATAATATATGTCAGACAAACCCTCCCACACCAGACGGACAGCTTTCTCTGAAAAAAGTGCGGAAACATCTGTGCATACTGGGGAAAACCAACCCTCCGTTGCGTGGGACAATGCATCTAAAGCTGTAGAAATTGTAACATCCAACGGCATGGAAAAAGTATACCGCGGATCTGCAAAGGAAAGCCGCGCATAACAGCGCGGATCAGTTATACTGCGTTTCCTTCCTGTCTCATCTATTGTAAGCACACTAACCGCCGTTACCTCTGAGCCTGTTCCGGCAGTAGTTCCAATCAATATTAGAGGCAGAGGTTCCGATATATTATTCCTTTCAAAGATGTCTTGGGGCTTCATTTGTGGATTTGCCGCAAAAACTGCCGCCGCTTTGGCAGCATCCAGCGGTGAACCGCCGCCTATACCCACGATAAACGCCGCCTTGTGTTCCCTTGCAGCCGCTCCAGCGTCATAACATACAGAAACCAAAGGGTTAGGTCCAACACGGTCAAACACAGAATAATCAATACCTTCTTTTTCAAAAGCAGTACAGACATCTTTCAGCGCCCCGCTTTTTTCTGCTGAACTCCCGCCGGTGACAATCAAAGCCGATTTACCGTATGTTTTAAACAACGCTTTATTTTTCATTACCGACTGAAAACCGCTGACTACCTTAACAGGCATATAAAATTGAAAATCCAGCAAAAACATCTCCTTTGCCCTATCAATCATTTTATAACATACATTACATTCAATCCGTATTTTTAGCTTATATACTAGTTGGCATATTAAATTGATTTTAAAAATATACTTTGTCCCTTGTCAAAACCTGTATACTTTCCTGCATCTTTGATAAAGATGCGAAAATTTTAACGAATCTGACAAAAAAGTGTAACAAAAATATTATTTTTTCTTTCAATATAATATTTTATCAAAGAGATATGACGAAAGCAAATACTTTTGTTTCTAAAAGACATCTCATTGCTGTGATTATTTGTATAATTTTGTCAACTTTTTTATTGTTTTTGTCCGTCGTTTTATTTTGGCTTCATTCGGCACAATACAATTTTAATATTATCATCAACTTTACTCAAGTTACTTTCTCAAACGATTAAAAAAGCACAGAAACAAAATGTTTCTGTGCTTTCAACAAAATTTATGTAACAAAATCAACCACGCTGAAATACTAACCAGACTTTGCTGAAATCCTTTTTCCATAAATCATCTTCGCGGATAAAATAGTAAATTTTTCCGCTGTCACCAAAAGTTAAATTCAATTGATCTAACGAAACAGAATCCAACTGGAACAGTAGTTTCCATTTACCGGCTTCCCTGTAAAAATCTTTTGAAGAAAATGTGCCTGCATTTTGACCTTTAGATAAAGCCAGCCGTGCATATATTTCCTCACAATGCCGAGTCATATCTCCCTGAATGGTATCTGCATATCCTAACAGCTTAGTAATATCATTATCCTGAACATAACCGGCGCTTTCCAAATCTGCCTGATATTCTTCCCAAAGATCCATATAATGTTCTGGATCATATTCTTCACAATCCGGCAAATCATATTTATGGGAAAAACAAAGCCTTGCCTCCGGCAAACGGAGCGCCTCGCGCAAATCCTCCGGAAAATCTGTTTGTTTCAGTTCAGAAACATTCCCGCAAAAATAATATACGCGCGCACTTCCCCGATCCTGTAAATCCTGCCCCAGTGCCATGCTTTCTATATCATAGAAAAAATAAAGCATACCGTATTCAGGCAGCCTTCTGTCAATATCGTATTCCTTGATTTCCTCGCAATTAATCTGTGCCAAAAAGCTTAGTGGACGATGTGCGGTACACTCCGTAAAATAAGATTTCCCCGTATAGTAATACCATTGAAAATCTTCAGGTAAGTCTGGCTTGCCGCCAAACTTAGACATTCCTTTCCCCACAATTCCCTGTTTCGAACTATCAAAGGTTACCGGAATTGAATTCAGTTTAATTTTCTCAAAAATTTCAAAATAATCCATTACAAATACCTTCCATTGCAGTATCTTTTCATGGGTCAAACGCACATCAACCATACAGACAAATTTTACTAATTGCCTGATATGTATATTATAACAGGTATCATAGGCTGAATGCAGTTTCATACAAGGGATAAAATGAAAATTTTTGGCGAAAAAAGCAGGTTATTATCTGTTGAGTTTTTGGCACTTCTCCCATTCAAAAGTTATATTATTTTCTCCCTTTTCGGAAATGTGTTTGCAATGAATAAATTCTAAAACATAACGTATAACAAATCACATCATCTGCAGTAATTAATCGCTCTATAAACAGGAATTTATCACAATAACGCCATTACAAAACTAACTACCGAGAATAGGTTGCATAAGCAATGAAAACATATACTTATATACAAATTCTTTTTCTTATATGCCACATATGCAACTGGTGCAAATGCTAATATACGAAATACATTATTAAAAGGCAACCAAAAATGATAAAGCGAAAACAAAACAGATATAAGTATTGGGAGAAACGAGCTTTGCTTTTTATAGTGTGAAGTTAAATATCCTCTAAAAAATAATTCTTCTGTTATTGGTGCAATTAACACATTAAAAATACCATAATATATGCAAGTCAATACTAGTATTGGTTTTGAAAATGATTTCATATATTCATAATTTGTCCAATCAAAACCTATTGGTAAATTATTAAGTAAAGTAGCTCTCATTTGAGTAAAAATCTGGTTTTCTAAAGGTACAACAAATGCCGAAAGCAATCCTGCCACTCCAAAGAAAACAAATGCAATTATTAGTATTTTCCATAGTGGCAATTTTTCTTGCCCAACAAATGCACTTTTAAGTGAATATATTCCGTTTTCTCTTTTGCTTGCAGATAAAATTATGCCTAACTCTATTGGCACCAAAATAGCAGTTCCCAAAATACAAAATAGCAGTATATGCGGCATATTGCAAAAATTCCCCAATAACAAATAGCTCAAACTTAAAACTATTGTGGGTGCAAAAATTCTTAATATAAGTCCTTTTGTATCTATCTTATTCATTGAAAATACTCTCCAGTAAATCCCGATTTATATAATTTGATTATATAATCTTTATCTTACATTTGCAATGTATATTTATAAGTTATTTCCCAATGAGTACACAAATCCGAAAAAGAAGATTATTTTTTATTATATTCTTTAGTTTCAGAAAATTTTCCAGTATTTTCTCAAACACATATTTTTTTATCAGCACCATTTATTTTTAATCCTATTTTCTTCATATCATCAGAATAAAAAATATATCATATATCTTTATCACAAGCGCTATGCCGCAATCTGCTAAAAACATAAATGAAGGAGCTGTTCTTTTTGACTGAAACCTACCCTTTTACTTTACAGCCTTTGCCCTATGCCTACAACGCCTTGGAACCATATATTGATGAAGAAACCATGCATCTGCACCATGACCGTCATTTGAAAACTTATGTTGAAAAATTAAACGAGGCGCTGGAACCATTCCCTACATATCATAGCTGGACTCTGGAAGAACTGATTACAAACTGCCACACCTTGCCCGGCAAACTTCAAACGCCGGTCCGTCACAACGCTGGCGGCATCTATAACCATAATCTTTATTTTGCATCCATGCGGCCGCCGGAAAAACAACGGATTCCGGAAATTTTTTACAAAGAACTTTGTACATACTTTGGCAGCTGGGAAAATTTTAAAGAATCTTTTTCCCAAGCCGCCGTCAATCAATTTGGCTCCGGTTATGCATGGCTTGCTGTTGGACACCGCAAAAGTCTGAAAATTATTAATACCCCAAATCAGGACACTCCATTGACAAAAAACCTCCAGCCAATCCTGACAATAGATGTATGGGAACATGCTTATTACCTGAAATATAAAAATATGCGTGCGGATTATATTGAAAACTGGTTTAACCTGATTAACTGGGATATTGTTACACAACGTTACTGCGAATGATAAGACAAAGTCCTTGCTGCGGTATAAACCAGAGCAAGGACTTTTATTTATAATATGAATAAAACCAGATAAGGAGAAAACTCAAATATATGTTATTACAGAATTAACATTTTTCAGCACTCATGCTTGTGTTTCCTGTAGCGGCAATGTATAATACATCCAAACACACTGGCAAACTGGAATTTGTGAGGATAAGAGATGATTGTTTTAATTACAGGAGCATCGCATACAGGAAAAACCGAACTTGCTCAAAAATTACTCGAAAAATATAAATATCCCTATTTTTCAATAGACCATTTGAAAATGGGTTTAATTCGTAGCGGCTACACGAAACTTACCCCCGAAGACGATAATGAACTTGAAGCGTATATGTGGCCTATTATTCGTGAAATGATAAAAACCGCCATCGAAAATAAACAGAATCTTGTTGTTGAAGGTGGATATATTCCTTTTGATTGGGAAAAGGATTTTGAAAAGGAATATCTTGATAACATCAGATACTACTGCCTTGTGATGAGCGAAAATTATATTAAGAATCATTTTGACAATATAAAAAAATACGCAAGTGCTGTAGAAAATCGTATAGATGATGATTGGTGTACTATGGAAAGCGTTTTAGAAGATAATGCTCAATTTTTTACAAGTGCCAAAAAGCATAATGCCAATATTATGTTTATTGATGATAGTTATGAGATAGATATTAATTTCTCATAAAGGAACATTAAATTCCCATTTGCCGGGCGGCTTGATTGTCCACAAAAATAGCGAGCATCGGATTGTGTCAGCCACAATCCAAATCCATACCCGAGAGTTGAGTGGACTTAAATAGCAAATAGACCTTTTTTCTTCCTATCAGGTTTCATCCATTAATCATCAAACACTGCGCCGCGTGAACCGGAAGTTACATGCTGTGCATAACGTTTCAGATAACCGGAAAGCTCTTTTTCCGGCGCTCTCCATACGGCACGGCGAGAAGCTAAAACATCGTCAGGCACTTCAAGCTGTATTTTTCTCTGCGGAATACTGATCGTAATCGTATCCCCATCCTCCACCAATGCAATGGTTCCGCCAACAGCAGCTTCCGGTGAAACATGGCCGATGGATGCGCCGCGGGTTGCACCGGAAAAACGGCCGTCTGTCAGCAAAGCAACACTGGTATCCAGCCCCATTCCCGCAATTGTAGATGTAGGAGTTAACATTTCACGCATACCGGGCCCGCCTTTTGGCCCTTCATATCGGATAACAACAACATCGCCGGATTTAATTTTACCGTCAATGATTGCCTGTGTTGCATCTTCTTCGCTGTTAAAAACTCGTGCAGGGCCGGAGTGCTCCATCATTTCCGGCAATACCGCACCTTTTTTTACTACACAGCCTTCTTCCGCAAGATTGCCCCAAAGTACGGCAATACCGCCATCTTGGCTGTAAGGCAATTCCAGTGTATGAATCACTGTTCCATCAGGTGCAGGCGCATTTGCAAACCTGTCGGAAAGTAATCCGGCAACAGTAAGAACATCCCTGTTAAGCAGGCCGCCGCGGTCCAACTCCTTCATCACTGCAGATAAGCCGCCGCGTTCGTTCAAATCCTGAATAAAAATGGTTCCAGCCGGATTCAGTTTACAAATTTGAGGGGTTTGCTTGCCCATTTCATCTATCATATGTAAATCAATATCCGCACCCGCAGTATGGGCAATTGCAGTCAGATGTAAAATAGTGTTTGAAGAACAGCCCAAAGCCATATCGCACCGCATAGCGTTTTGGATAGAAGCAGGCGTTATAATATCCAATGGACGGATATTATTCTTTAAAAGCTCCATAATCCGTTCACCGGTCATTTTTGCAAGGCGTTTACGTGCCGCCATAACTGCCGGAATCGTACCATTGCCCGGCAACGCCATGCCGATTGCTTCTGTCAGGCAGTTCATGGAATTTGCAGTATACATACCGGAACAGGAACCGCAGGTAGGACATGCGTCCTCTTCCATCTGTTCCAGTTCTTTTTTTGTAATCTTTCCAGCAGTATAACTTCCTACCGCCTCAAACATTTCAGAAAGTCCCATGCGGGTTTCTCCGCATTTTCCGGCAGACATAGGACCGCCGCTGACAAAAATGCTTGGCAGATTCAGGCGGCATGCCGCCATGAGCATACCCGGAACAATTTTATCGCAGTTCGGAATAAATACTACGGCATCCAAAGGATGCGCCGTAAGCATAACTTCAATAGAATCAGCAATTAATTCACGAGAACACAGAGAATACTTCATCCCCTCATGGTTCATCGCCAACCCATCACAAACACCGATGGTGTTAAACTCAAACGGTACGCCGCCGGCATTGCGAATGCCTGCTTTTACTGCATCAGCAATAATATCAAGGTGCTGATGCCCTGGGATATAATCGCTCTTGGAGTTGACAACAGCAACAAACGGCCGTTTCATTTCCTCAGGTGATATTCCAAGCGCATTGAGCAGGGATCTGTGCGGTGCACGAGCCGTGCCTTTTTTTAATAAATCGCTTCTCATGAAAAACATCTCCTGTATCATAATAAAAATTTATTCTGCATTGTTTCTCGGATTTGTTTTGCTGCCGGAAATTATCCGCTCCAACAGTTCCTTTCCATTTTTGGCAGCCTGCCGCACTTTATCAGACGCGTCTTCAGATACATTTCTAACACCAAAATATAAATCCGTTGTTGTTTCCGCAATAGTATTCACATCCGCATAAAGCTGACTGCCTTTCCAGTTCCATACGGTAAAAGACCCAGATTCATTTTGATATTCACCCTGCGGCAATAATTTAAACTGCTGCATATAATCATAAGCGCCGGCATCAAAAACAACAAAGCCCCATCGGTCAGCATATATTTCCGCAGACAGCCGTGTTCTCTCTGCTGCATAAGCATGCGCATTATTCTGGTTTCCCCACAATGTAGCATACACAACTTCCACACTGATTTTGCCGTCATTATTTAAATCTTCTCCGTATTCCTCCAAACATGTTTTCAGGGCATTTTGCTGGGATACAATCAGATTATCATCCTGTGTCGTCACAATTACAACATAATCAGGATGCACAAGCGTTGCATAATGGACAATAAAATAAATTGTAATTGCCAATATAACAGCAACGACAATAGCTGTTACTTTATAGGCATAGCCATAATTTTTTATCCAATCATGAATGCCGGTAAAAAATTTTTTCACTGCCTCACCAACCTTTATTTTAGAAGTTTATTTTATGCATTCCCAAAGCATAAATTGCAATCACATAGGTTAAGTCTAATTCTCGCATACTTTCCTCATAGCTGTCTGTAAAGGGGTCCACTAATTCAATATATTATATCATATTACACTATATTTACAAGACTTTTTCTGACGAACAAACCGTGGTTAAGAGTTCTTTATAATCGGAAATAAGGATGTTTACTAACATGGGAGATGCCTGTGCAACTAATAATGTCAGCACAAATTTTATGCATGAAACGATTCCTCATCACAGAGGTGCAATTCAAATGTCAGAAAATACATTTCGCTTTTCAATTTGTCCGGAACTTTTGCCAATCATTCAAGCAATTATTATATCTCAACAAGCCGTAATTTAAGAAACGGAACGATTGCTTCAATGTATATAGTATAACTAACACCCCACATACAGGCTGTAATGAAATCGCTCTGTATTGGAGTATCTTGGGTCGATTTTGTTTTAATCAACCTGAAGCTATAATAATACTTTGCTTATTTGAATTTTTATATGACCTTCTTACAAAAACATTTGATTTATACTATTCATCTACCTATCTGTGGAAAAATTAAATTTTTCGTATTTTATAAAAAACAGGGCTACTGATAATCATCAGCAACCCTGCATGTAAAACAAATATTCCGAAAATTAATAAGCCTTACCCCAATAAACCATTGCCTTGGCAGGTTTTCCGCAGCAAACACAAGTATCAGACAAATGCTCCTGCTCAAAGGGCATACAGCGGGAAGTAACGCCTGCGTCTTCTTTCAGTTTTTCCTCACAGGCAAGTTCCCCGCACCACATTGCTTTGATAAAACCAGGCTTGTTATCCGCAGTATCTTTCAATTCTTCCATAGTTTGAACAGCATAAGTCATATTTTCCCTGCGTTCCAAAGCTTTCTGATACAGTCCGTCATGAACAGCGCACAGAAGTTCCGGAATTTTAGCTTCCAGTTCATCCAGTGAAACAAAAATTTTCTCCCTGTTATCACGGCGAACAATGACGCACTGATTCTTTTCAATATCCTTCGGGCCAATTTCTAAACGCAGAGGAACACCCTTCATCTCATACTCTGCAAACTTCCATCCGGCGGAATTATCACTGTCATCCACCTTAACACGGCAAACAGCAGATAAGCGCGCTTTCAGTTCCGCCGCTTTTTCCAATACGCCCGGTTTATGCTGTGCAATCGGCAAAATAATCACCTGTATAGGTGCAACGGCAGGCGGAAGGACAAGCCCATTATCATCACCATGCGTCATAATAATCGCTCCGATAATACGTGTGGACATTCCCCATGAAGTTTGATAAGGATATTGCAATGTATTATCACGTCCCGTGAACTGAACGCCAAATGCACGGGAGAAACCATCCCCAAAATAGTGGCTGGTACCGCTCTGGAGCGCCTTGCCATCATGCATTAATGCCTCAATGGTATAAGTAGCCTCCGCACCTGCAAACCTTTCCTTATCAGTCTTACGACCTTTCACAACAGGAATTGCAAGGCTTTCCCTGCAAAAATCGGCATATACATTCAGCATACGCTGGGTTTCAGCTTCTGCTTCCTCCGCGGTTTCATGAATGGTATGCCCCTCCTGCCAATGAAATTCAGCAGAACGCAGAAATGGACGGGTTGTTTTTTCCCATCGCATTACATTACACCACTGGTTGTACAGCTTCGGTAAATCACGGTAGGATTGCACAATCTCTGCAAAATGTTCGCAAAATAAAGTTTCAGATGTTGGGCGGATACAAAGACGTTCGGTCAGTTTTTCTGTACCGCCGTGAGTAACCCATGCTACTTCCGGAGCAAAACCTTCAACATGGTCTTTTTCTTTTTGAAGCAAACTTTCTGGAATCAGCAAGGGCATCATAACATTTTCATGCCCCAGCGCTTTGAAGCGAGCATCCAAATCATTGCGGATATTCTCCCAAAGAGACGCGGCATAGGGACGAATAATCATACAACCCTTAACGCCGGTGTAAGAAACCAGCTCCGCTTTTTTCACAATATCAGTGTACCATTTTGCAAAATCTTCATCCATGGATGTGATTTCATTAACCATTTTTTTCTGGTCAGCCATTCTTCTCCCACCTTTTACCGGATATTATTTAATCATCATTATCATCCTGCTTTTTGTCTGAAGTTGTTTTATTCAGCACAAAAATCAGCAGGTAAATCAAAACCATTACAACAAGGATACCTATCATGCCAAAGCCCATAACCTGTAAAGATTTCAGCACATTATCCCAGTTTATTTCCAAACGAAAAAGCATTTGCAATACGTTCATATTAACCCCTCCTTACAGCATACCCGGAATCAGGTTCAAGATGATGCCGCCTGCAATAACGGAACCAATCTGCCCTGCGACATTTGCACCGACCGCATGCATAAGGATATGGTTCTGATTATCCTCCGCCAGCGCCATTTTCTGAATTACACGTGCAGACATCGGAAATGCGGAAATACCCGCGCCGCCGACCATTGGATTAATTTTCTTATCCTTTGGCAGGAACACATTGAGCAGTTTCGCAAACAATACGCCGCCGACCGTATCCATTATAAATGCAACCAGACCCAGCGCCATGATAATCAGAGTTTCCTTACGCACAAACTCGCTTGCACGCATGCTCGCAGAAATGGTTAAGCCAAGGAAAATCGTAATCAGATTGGCAAGCGTTGTCTGCGCTGTTTGGGAAAGACTGTCCAGTTTCAGACACTCCCGCAGAAGGTTGCCAAACATCAGAAACCCAACCAGAGAAACCGACGCCGGCGCAATCAAACCGGCCACTACGGTTACCAGCACCGGGAAAAGAATGCGCGTGGTGCGGCTGACAGACTGAGGATTATACGGCATGCGAATCTGCCGTTCCTTCTTTGTTGTAACCGCCTTAATTGCCAGAGGCTGAATAATCGGAACCAATGCCATATAAGAATACGCCGCCACTGCAATCGCACCAATATAACTACTTTGGAATATTTGAGAAACAAGGATTGAGGTAGGACCGTCCGCTGCACCGATAATACCGATGGAAGCTGCATCTTTTAAATCAAAACCTAACAATGCCGCAAGGGTAATGGTAAAGAAAATACCAAACTGCGCGGCGCCGCCGAATAACAGCATTTTAGGATTGGAAAGCAGGGGACCGAAATCAATCATTGCACCGATACCTACAAATAAAAGCAGCGGCATAGCCTCCGAGGCTTCAATCCCCACCTGGAACAACCATTCAATAATGCCCGTGACCGGCATAGGCTGTCCGCCCATATCCATAATCTGATTCATTACGCCGGTATAAGGAATATTAACCAGAATTGCACCAAAACCCAGCGGCAGGAGCAAAGATGGTTCCATATCCTTTTTAATTGCCAGATAAATCAGCAATCCGCCGATCACCCACATGATAAGATTTTTCCAACCGCCGTCCGCTGTGAAAAAATAAGCGACCCCTTCTGTTAAAAAACTAAATCCGGACCAAAAGTCTGCCATCGTCCACTTCTCCCTATCCATATTTGTTTTGATAAACTAACTAAATCATTATATCTGGTCATACATGCTTTTTCAAGCATAAAAAGGAAAAACGCCCTAAATTTCCCGGTCTATTGCCTGCCGGCAGAGAACCGTAAGTTTTTCGCGGAATTCCGCGTCTTCTTCTCTTCCCCTTTTCTTCATTCGGCCGTTTCTGCCGCCGGCGCGCCGAATCTTCGCTGAAATGCACCGCTCTGTCAGCAGCTGTCCGATATTTTCATCTGTGAATATCAAACCATCGGGACGTATTGCAAAACAGCCCTTTCCTAAAGCAAGCGCGGCAAGCCCAAAATCCTGCGTTACTATAATATCCCCTGCGGACGCCTGATTCATCAGCGCCAAATCTACAGAATCCGTACCCTTGTCCACCATAACAACACGAGCGGAAACCAAATGCAGTTCATGGCTAGTATCAGCAAACATGACTGCCTGCAAATGAAACAACGCGGCTGTTTCTTCTACAATCTTTTTTACAGGGCACGCGTCCGCATCGACAAGAATTTTCATTTTCCCCTCCGAAACCAAAGAAAAAACGCCGGAAATTTCCGGCGCTTCTTACTTGCTTATTTTTCAGATGCTTCCTTCAATATACTTGACAAGCTGACCAACGGTTTTGATATTTTCAATTTCCTCATCAGGAATTTCAATATCAAATTCATCTTCCAAAGACATCAGCATATCCACAACATCAAGACTGTCAGCGCCCAGGTCATCCGCAATATTTGATTCCATGGTTACGCTGTCTTCTTCCAAATCCAACTGTTCGCAGAGAATTTCTCTTACTTTCTCGAATACCATTCAAAGACACTCCTTGTTTGTTAAATAATGAATTTATCAAGTTTGCTCTGCACCCGCATAGACAAAAGATTGACTTTGTGCTATATTCAATGAGGCATTGCATTGCTATAAGCAATATTATTAGCAAATGACGGCTTTGTCAACCCTTATTTTGAAAGTTTTTACAGTCATTCCCTGTAAAAACTTAAAAAACGGAGGTCCGCCTTATGAAAAAACAAAAATACGCTGTTGTTGGTTATCCGCTTTCCCACACGATGTCGCCGTTTATCCACTCAAAACTTTTTGAGTTATCTGGCATTTCTGCGGATTATAATATTTTGGAGATTTCTCCGCAGGAATTATCTCACCGCTTTACGGAAATTGAACAATTAAACGGTGCAAATATAACCATCCCCCATAAATCTGCAGTTATTCCTTTCCTTACAAAGCTTGATGAACGTGCCGCGCTCTACGGCGCTGTCAACACCATTGCAAAACAGGATGGAGATTTGGTTGGATATAACACTGACTGCCATGGCTTTCTGCGTGCATTGAACGGCGCGGGAATCCCCCTGCAAGGACACGCCGTTGTATGCGGGTGCGGCGGTGTTGCAAGGATGATCGCGTTTGAATGCATTATGGCAGGCTGTAGTCTGACCCTCGCTGTACGTGAAACAGACCTTTCCACAGCACAGACAGTTCAAAAAGAAATTGCAGATAAATTTCCGCAGGCAGAAATCAAAACTACGCTGCTTTCTGATATTTGCGGCGATATTGATCTTTTAATCAACGGAACCCCGGTAGGTATGTATCCCTATAGCAACGCTATGCCTGTCAGTGAAAACATTCTGCACCGCACCAAAGCCGTATTTGACGTCATTTATAATCCCGCTGAAACACTGTTATTAAAAACCGCCCGCTCCTGCGGTGCAAAAACAGCCGGAGGCATGCCCATGTTGGTATGGCAGGCAGCTGTTGCACAGGAGATTTGGAACAACGTTTCCTTTACAGGAGAAGATATCGATAAAATCATACGCATGACCTACGAAAAAATGGCGGAACAGTTTGAAAGGCAGGAATAATACCATGGGAAATATTATCCTTTGCGGTTTTATGGGATGCGGAAAAACCACCGTCGGAAACGCCCTTGCCCAGTTATCCCGCCGCCCGCTGGTAGATACCGACGCGCTGATTATACAGGAAGCCGGTATCAGCATCAATGAAATATTTTCCCGTTATGGGGAATCGCATTTTCGTGACTTGGAGCATAAGATATGTTGCAACATATCTTCGCAGGATGAGCTGATTGTTTCTACCGGCGGCGGTGCGCTGACTTACGAACGCAACGCACAGGCATTAAAGTTAAACGGCGGTAAAATTTTTTTGCTGGATGTTCCTGTAGAAATCATCGAAGAACGGCTGAGAGATGACACCACTCGCCCGCTTCTAAACGTCCCGAACAGAACGGAAGTTCTGCAAAAGCTTTATCATCAGCGCCTTCCTCTTTACCGTGCCTGCGCTGATTATATTATCGACGCTTCTATGCCCCCACAGGATACTGCCCTTAATATTATGCAACTGGCGGGGATTTCATAAGTTTTTTTCTTAGGAAATTTTATTTTATGAAAAAAAGCAGTTGACAACCCGTGCAAATCGTATTATGATTGCAACATAAGATATCTGAAAGAACAGGGAGATCTTAAAAATATGGCATCTTATAATGTAACCAATTATTTTACAGCTTTCTTTTTTCCTTGCTTTTTTTGGCAGGGCTTCTTTTGCTGTAAAAAATTGAAAACGGTATTATGAGTTGCTGAATTTATCCGGCCAAAGAAATAAAGTGCGAAAGCAGCGGGACTCATGATAACATGAGCCCCGCTTTTTGTTTTTGATTTTAATTTTAGGAGGAATCTCATTATGATTATCGTACTGAAAAAAAATGTATCTGAAGAACAAATTGAAAAATTTTCCGAAATGCTGAAACAGGAGCATCAAGTTACTGTAAATATCTGGCATGGCACACATTCTAACGTGTTAGGATTGTTAGGTGATACCGCCGCGATTGATACCGACTATATCAGCGCGCAGGACATTGTAGAGAGTGTGAAGCGTGTGCAGGAACCATATAAAAAAGCAAACCGGAAATTTCATCCGGATAATACAGTAATTGACATTGGAAACAATATTAAAATCGGCGACGGTTCCCTTCAAATTATGGCAGGGCCATGCTCCGTTGAAACAGAGGAACAAATTTGCGAAGTAGCACAAAGAGCAAAAGCAGCAGGAGCAACCATTCTGCGCGGCGGTGCATTTAAACCCAGAACTTCCCCATACGCTTTCCAAGGATTACGTGCAGAAGGGCTGGAACTGATGCTGAAAGCAAAAAAATTGACCGGTATGCCGATTGTAACGGAAATTATGAGCATTTCGCATATTGACCTTTTCAGCGAAGTTGATATAATTCAGGTAGGCGCAAGAAATATGCAAAACTTTGAACTGCTCAAAGAGTTGGGGCATTCCAAAAAGCCCATCTTGCTCAAACGTGGCCTTGCCAACACCATTGAAGAAACTCTGATGAGTGCGGAATACATCATGGCCGGCGGCAATGAAAACGTTATGCTGTGCGAACGCGGCATTCGCACTTTTGAAACCTTTACCCGCAATACAATGGATATTTCCGCCATTCCAGCATTCAAGCATTTATCTCACCTGCCGGTTGTTGTTGACCCAAGCCATGCGGCGGGCATTCCATGGATGGTAGAACCGTTATCTCTTTCCGCTATCGCGGCAGGCGCTGACGCACTGATTATTGAAGTGCATAACTGCCCGGAAAAAGCCCTCTCCGACGGTGCGCAATCCCTAACTCCAAACCAGTTCGATAAACTTGCAAAAAAGATTTTTGTTACCGCAAAAGCTTTTGGCAAACAAAACCATACCGCATAAACGCCTGATTATTTTGGAAGGAATTGAAAAAATGAAAAAAAAGCTTCTGTTCTGTATTATAACCCTTTTGAGCATTGCCTGTCTGTTTACCGGCTGCGGCCTATCCGCTGCCAACGCCCGCCTGTTTGCCGACGAACCTGTGATTACTTCACTGGATGACGGTACAAACCGTTACGAGCTTTCCAGCGCAGGGTTTGCTTTTATTTATCCTGCTGACTACAAATTAGAAACGCAGTCCGTAAACGCTACCATTGTCCTGTATCCACCGGACCAAATGGAAGAAAAGAAAGCCAGCGCCGCCATTAGCGTTGTTACACATGACGGCAAAATGAAAATACAGGAACACCTTGACCAGGCTGTACAGAAACTAAAAGATAATGTCAGCAATCTGGAAATTACAGAACAGAAGATTTTATCAGCACAAAAAGCAATAATTACATTAAAAGCTGATTATGAAGGCGTTAATAAAACTGAAAGTTATACTTTTACCCTTTTGGAAAATAACCGTTTAGCAATCTGCGGTATTACCGCCCCCACTGCTGAATACACAAAATATCAGAAAAATCTGGAATTAATTCTGAATTCTGTAGAACCGTACGCTGCTGTCACTACAGCAGCACAAACGCAATAAACAGCAAAGGAGCCAAAAATGAAAATTGCAGTTGTTGGCCTTGGGCTCATTGGAGGATCTTTGGCAAAAGCCATTACAAAATATACGGAACATACCGTTATTGGCATTGATAATAATCCGCAGGTTCTGGAAAGTGCATTGAAGGCAGGAGCCATTCATTTCGCGGGGAACGCTGATTCTTTGCCGCAGGCAGATATTACCATTCTTGCCATTTATCCCAAACAAACCATCGCTTATATTTCAGAACATGCCGCCTTATTCAAGAAAGGGTCTATTGTCACAGACACTTGCGGCATTAAAGGTGACATTTGCCAAGCGCTCATACCCGTTGCAGAAAAAAATGGTTTTTATTTTATCGGCGGACATCCTATGGCGGGTAAAGAAACTTTTGGATTTTCCAGCGCAGAGGCAGAATTATTTAAAAACGCCAGTTGTATCCTAACTCCCTGCGGTGTACCGCAGGAACAGGTCGACATCCTCTCTTCTTTCATACGGGAACTCTCCTTTTCCCGCATTGTTATTACAACGCCGCAGGAACATGACCGTATGATTGCATTTACCTCACAAATCCCCCATGCCCTTGCTTGCGCTTACGTATTAATTCCTGAATGCCGAAATCAAAAAGGGTTCAGTGCAGGCAGTTTCCGCGATGTATCCCGCGTTGCAAAAATCAATGAAAATCTTTGGACAGATTTGTTCCTCGGCAACCGGGAATTACTGTGCGATGAACTTGGCATGCTAATTGAAAATCTGGAAAAAATAAAGCAAGCGGTTGCCAGCGGGAATGCACCGGAAATTCGGCAGATATTAAAAGATGGCAGGCTTGTAAAGGAGGCGTTAGATGAATGAAAACCATACATGTCAATGTAAATAAAGGCTATGATATTATGATAGGGCGCGGCTTGCTGGAACAGGCAGGCACATTTGTACGCAGTGTTTCACGCGCGGCAAAGGCGGCAATTATTACAGATTCCAATGTCGGTCCTTTGTATGCCGCACAAGTACAGGCTTCTCTGGAAACAGAAGGGTTTCAGGTTTACGTATATACTTTTCCAGCAGGCGAGGCTTCTAAAAATTTACAGACAATTTACCAAATGCAATGCTTTTTAGCCAACGCAGGCCTTACCCGCGGAGACGTTATTGTTGCCTTAGGCGGCGGCGTCACCGGTGATATGGCGGGTTTCAGCGCGGCAATTTATTTAAGAGGCATTGCATTTGTGCAAATTCCCACTACTCTTCTGGCACAGATTGATTCTTCTGTCGGAGGTAAAACCGGAGTAGACCTGCCCGCAGGAAAAAACCTTTGCGGATGTTTCTGGCAACCGGAACTTGTAATTATTGACCCTGAGGTACTTGCAACGCTGCCGACTGCTTATTTTAATGATGGTATGGGCGAAGCCATTAAATACGGCTGTATTAAAAGCGAATCCCTGTTCCGCCGCCTGAAAGAAGAAAACGCCGTTGATTTTCTGGACGATATGATTTATGAATGCGTTGACATCAAACGCCGTATTGTTGAGCGGGATGAAAAAGAAAGCGGCGAACGCATGCTTTTAAATTTTGGACACACTCTTGGACATGCCATTGAAAAATACTATGATTTTAAAGGCCTTTCTCACGGTGAAGCAGTCGGCGTCGGCATGGTTATGATTGCCCGCGCCGGAGAAAAAAACGGGCTAACCGAACCTGAAACTGCTGATGAAATTATTTCCCTTTTAGAGAAATATCGACTTCCAGTATCCGACCCTGCACCGCTGGACGCTGTTTTATCTGCCGCAGGCGCAGACAAAAAACGTTCCTCAGATAGTTTTCATCTTATACTGCTGCATCGTATTGGTGAAAGTATGATTTATCCTGTAAAAAATCAGGATTTCCGCGCTTTTTTTGAGGGAGGTAACTGCCCATGAGCAATGCTATGATTTATCCCGGCTCACTACACGGCTGCGTGCAAATCCCCCCATCCAAAAGTGCGGCACATAGAGCCATTATCTGCGCCGCACTGGCAAAGGGAAAAAGCGTTCTTTCCCCTATTATCCTTTCTGACGATATGACAGCAACCATACAGGCCGTTAAGCAAATGGGTGCAGAATGTAACCTGACAGGGGAAACTTTGACCGTTGACGGAACAAAAACCCTGACTGTTCCCAACGCGGAAATTGACTGTCTGGAATCCGGTTCTACCCTGCGTTTCCTTATCCCTGTTTGTGCCGCAGGCGGCATGTCCTGCACTTTTACAGGGCATGGAAGACTTCCCGAGCGACCGATTGGTATTTATACAAAAATGCTTCCTCATGCTGGAACTCTCTGCCAAACAGAAGGCGGCCTTCCGCTGACCATTAGCGGCAAACTCCAGCCAGGAGAATTCCGCCTTGCAGGTAACGTCAGTTCTCAATTTATTACAGGGCTGATGCTGGCTCTCCCTCTGCTTTCAGCAGACAGCACCATTCTTTTAACTTCTCCTTTAGAATCCAAAGGATATGTAGATTTAACAATACATATTCTCCGTCAATTTGGCATCGAAATTCAAACGATACCAAATGGATGGCATATTCGCGGAAACCAAACGTATCTCGCAAGAGATTACACCATAGAAGGCGACTGGTCACAGGCGGCATTTTTTATGAGCGCCGCTGTTTTAGGAGGTTCGCTGGAACTAAAGGGGCTGGAACCTCAATCCGTACAGGGGGATAAAGCAGGACTCCCTATTTTTCAAAAATTGGGAATGCAGGCGGAATGGAAAAACGGAAATCTGCTCTGTTCACCGGGGAAAGGTATGCAAAACCGCACAATTGATGCTTCACAAATCCCCGACCTCGTTCCTGCCATTGCAGTAACCGCCGCACTTATACCAGGTGTGACCCATATTATAAACGCAGGCCGTCTGCGTATAAAAGAAAGCGACCGGCTTGCAAGCGTAAGCGACGGGCTTCATCGCCTTGGTGCGAATGCAGAAGAACAGGAAGACGGACTTGTCATTCATGGCGGTTCTGCATTTGCCGGCGGCAAAATTAACGGTTATAATGACCATCGGATTGTTATGGCGTTCTCTGTCGGCGCATTGCGTGCAGATGAAAGTATTACTATTACGGATGCTGATAGTATCAAAAAATCCTATCCGGGGTTTTTTGAAGATTTTGCAAAACTGGGAGGAAAATTAAATGTCATCTGACTGGGGCAAACTGATACATTTTTCTATTTTCGGCGAAAGCCATGGTCCGGCAATTGGCGTTATACTGGATGGGCTTCCTGCCGGAGAAGCTATTGATATGGACGAAATCCGCACACAGATGGACCGGCGTGCACCCGGAAAGGATTTATCCTCTACCCCCCGTAAAGAAGCTGACCAACCGCAGGTTTTATCGGGCATTTTAAACGGATATACCACGGGCGCGCCGTTATGTGCAATTATTCGCAATAATAATACCCGTTCTGTTGATTACAGTAACCTTTTACAGCTGCCGCGTCCGTCTCATGCGGACTATCCTGCATATATCCGCTATCAAGGATTTAATGATATTCGGGGCGGCGGGCATTTTTCAGGACGTCTGACCGCACCGCTTACCTTTGCAGGCGCAGTTTGCCGGCAAATTCTAAACCGCCGCGGGATTTCCATCGGCGGACATGTTTACTGTGTGGGGGAATGCTATGATGAACCTATAGATGAGACAAACCTAACAAAGGAAACCCTTGAAGCGCTCAACACCCGAATTTTTGCTACCCTTTCACCGGACGCGGAAAAAAATATGCGTGCAGTCATTGAAGAAGCACGTATGGCACAGGACAGTATTGGAGGCATAGTAGAATGTGCCGCTGTCGGCCTGCCTGCGGGCATCGGTTCGCCAATGTTCGGCGGCGTTGAAAACCGTCTTTCCTCCCTGATTTTCGGTATTCCGGCAATCAAAGGGCTGGAATTCGGTTCTGGTTTTCAACTGGCCCATATGCGCGGCAGTCAGGCAAACGATCCTTATCAGATGAAAGAGGGAAAAGTTCAAACCACCAGCAACCACAACGGCGGTATTCTGGGAGGCCTTACAACAGGTATGCCACTCACCCTGCGTGCGGTGGTAAAACCAACTGCTTCTATCTCTCTGGAACAGGATACCATTGACTTGACCAAAGGAGAAAACAGCCGTCTTTCTGTCCACGGTCGGCACGATCCATGTATTGTTCCGCGGGCGCTTCCGGTTGTAGAATCAGCGATGGCAATCGCCCTGCTGGACATGATGATGGAGGTGGGAAAATGTTAGACCTGTCTAAACTGCGCAAAGAAATTGACGGCGTAGATGAACAGCTTTTGTCCTTGCTTTTAAAACGAATGAACCTGTCAAAGCAGGTGGCGGAATATAAACATGAAGCAGGCATTCCTGTTCTGAACTCCGCCCGTGAAAAAGAGATACTCGACAAAATAGGCGCACAGGCCGGAGAATACGGCGGCGCATGCAAAGTTGTTTATTCCACTATGATGGATGTCAGCCGAGCACTCCAACATGAACTGCTCGGCGGTGGGAAAGAACTCCGCCAAAACATTTATCAGGCGTTAAATAAAAACGAACATATCCCCAATCCAATTATTGCCTGTCAGGGCGTTCCCGGTGCATATTCCAGTGAAGCGGCAGAAAAGCTATACCCCGGCGCGGAAACCCGCTTTTACGAAAAATTTGAACATGTATTTCAGGCGGTAGAAAGCGGGGAGGCGGACTACGGCATTATTCCCGTAGAAAATTCTTCAGCCGGTTCCGTCCATGAATCCTACGATTTAATTATCAAATACCGTTTTTATATCGCCGCCGCACTGGAACTTCCGGTTAACCACTGCCTGCTCGGCGTAAAAGGCTGTCGCTTTGAAGAAATCAAAGAAGTACGCTCGCATCCTCAAGGACTTATGCAATGTAAAGAATTTATTGAGAAAAACGGTTTGACTGCTGTATCCTGCTCAAATACTGCTGTGGCGGCAGAAACTGCAGCAAAAATGCAGAATCCGTCTATTGCAGCGATTTCTTCTAAAAAAGCCGCTGAACTTTATGGGTTGGATATTATTCAAAGCAACATTCAAACCAGCGCAAACAATTCCACACGTTTTATCTCTATTTCCAAACATATGCGCATTGATAAAAACGCGGATAAAATCTCCATGTTTTTTTCTCTGCCACACACCACCGGTTCCCTTTACAGCACCCTTGCACGTTTTGCAGTACGTGGATTAAACCTGACTAAGATTGAATCACGCCCTATCAAAGACCATAAGTTCCAGTATTATTTCTACCTTGATTTTACCGGAAATGTACGGGACGAAGAAACCATTAACCTATTGTGTGCTCTGCACGATGAACTTCCTGCATTTTCTTTCCTCGGCAACTTTCCAGAATACAGCCCTGAAAAATAAAGTTTATTAAAATAAAAAAAGAAGGTTCGCAATATTACTTGCGGACCTTCTTTCTGTTTTCCTGCAAATTCTCTGAAACTATTTTCGTCTCAAAGCAATTTGCAAGAAAAAATATTCATGATTTATTCATTTTATTCCCAAAAATAAATGTTAAGGTTTTTACCTTGCATTTGTTGAAAACTCTGTTGATAATGTTAATAACCTATAAATATATGCTTCTAGATGTCCATTATGACCATCACAAAAAAATGCTCCGCAAGATTATAACTTTACATTAACAAAATTATCAACATTTATCTGTATATTATACATTAAAATTCATTTTCAACAGCATTTTACCAAAAATGAAAGATTTTACATTTCGTCATTCGTTTTTATCAATCAAAAATCATTCTATTCTTCCAAATTTCATTTCTTTGCCCTGTGTGTCATATTTTTTTCGTTTTCCGGTAATTTGAGATACATTGATTTTCCATATTCCCGTATTGGAAAGACTGCGGACAACGGCTTCTTCAAAAGCACACATATTAGTTGGAGCATGGCGTTCACACAGCAATTGCAGAGCATGGATTTTCTCACAGTCCTGCAAAACCTCTGACGCTGTTCCCATAATTACTGCCGATTCATATTCTGTTGTAAATTTATCAGCCATTCGATGCGTATCCCCAACGCAAGTCAGACAAACTTTAGGGTTTCCTCTTAAAAGATCCAGCTTTTTCCCTTGCAGCGCACAGTGAAAATAAACAAAACTGCCATCCCTGCAAATGGAAATAGGAATACAATAAGGAGAACCACCCATATCTGCCATTGCCAACACTGCGTACTCACATTTATCAACAATCTTCCATGCAAAATCTGTATCCATTTCCCTGTCTTTTCTTCTCATATTTTCCCCTCCAAAGCAGAACCGCATTTTAATGTAAACGTGTTTTTCTGAAATTCCAACAACCCATCGCTGCGCATTTTTGAAAGCTCGTTGGAAAGCGCACTGCGCTCCACTGAAAGATAATCAGCCAACTGCTGACGGTTAAACGGAATCGTAAACGTATATTTTCCCTGCTTTATCGCTTCATAAGAAAAATAGGAAAGCAGACGTGCACGGATAGACTTTGGGGTAATATGGTTCATTTTTCGAGTCAGCGCAAGATTTTTACCTGCCATAACCGTTAAAAGATTTCTGACAAGCCTGCTATGAAAATCGCATGCAGAAGGACACGTTTGCAACACTTTTTTAATATCAAGAAATAATATTTCACAGGATTCTGCTGCAACTACATTGACCATCAGCGGTTCGGTCGGCGCACAAGCATAAGTCTCGGCAAATACCTGTCCCCTGCCAATATTTTCAATGATATTGCAATTCCCCCAAACATCCACTTTCTCAATATTGACACTGCCGGAAAGAATCAATCCCATCGCCCGAATATGGTCGCCGGTATGATAAACATACATTTCTTTTGGATAGGATACGATTTTTCCTCCCAGGCAATTCAACATGGAAACCGTTTCCTGCTCGTTTATACCACGAAACAAAGGCGTATTGGAAACAAAAGAATAATCAACCATAAATTTCCACCTAAATGTTGTTTTAACAACATATTTGTTAAAAAAATTATATTATACTGTCATCGTAAAGTCAATCAAAAAAATTCAACGCCAATAAACAATGGAGGTTGTTTTATGATAAGGAAAATCATTCAAATCAATGAAGATAAATGCAATGGATGCGGCTTATGTGCAGAAGCCTGCCATGAAGGCGCCATCGGAATGGTAAACGGCAAAGCCAAACTGTTACGCGATGATTACTGCGATGGACTGGGCGACTGTCTGCCTGCATGTCCTACCGGCGCAATCACTTTTACAGAACGCGAAGCAGCAGCATACGATGAAAAAGCTGTTTCGGCAAAAAAACAGGAAAAACAAAATCAATCGCTCCCCTGCGGCTGCCCCGGTACAAATGTTAAGACAATCCAACACTCTTGCAGAACAGAAAAAGATTCGGAAACTCCAAAGGCGAATTCCCAATTACGGCAATGGCCTGTACAGATCAAACTTGCTCCTGTCAATGCACCATATTTTGAAAATGCAAATCTTCTTATAGCGGCTGACTGTACGGCATATGCTTACGGGAACTTTCATCAGGATTTTATCCGCGGCAAAATTACACTGATTGGCTGCCCGAAACTGGACAGTGTGGATTATGCAGAAAAACTCACGGAAATTATCCGGCAAAACAATATTAAAAGCGTTACTGTCGTGCGCATGGAAGTTCCCTGCTGCGGGGGGATGGAACATGCAGTAAAAACTGCGCTGCAAGCAAGCGGAAAATTTATTCCATGGCAGGTAATTACTATCTCTACCGACGGTAAAGTATTAGATTAGGAGGATTTTTCATGAATCAAATGTTTTGCTATCAATGCGAACAAACAGCCGGATGTACCGGATGTACTGGAAAAACCGGTGTCTGCGGAAAAACTGCGGATGTTGCCCGGTTACAGGATAAACTAACAGGTGCACTCATTGGTCTTGCCCGCGCAATAAATGGAAATGAACCTGCCCCATCCGCTCATCAAATAGTAATGGAAGGATTATTTGCCACCGTAACCAATGTCAGCTTTGACGAAGCCGCTGTCAAAGCGATGATTGATGCTATACACCGTGAAAAAAATGTCTGCGTTCCACTGTGCAGTTCTTGTGCATCTCCTTGCCCGTGCAGTGACGATTATGATATGAACTGTTTATGGAATGCTGATGAGGATATTCGTTCCCTGAAATCTCTTATTCTATTCGGCATTCGCGGTATGGCGGCTTACGCTTACCACGCATATATGCTGGGATATACTGACGAAGAGGTCAACAATTTTTTCTACAAGGGTTTATTCGCTATTGGTGAAGATTGGACAATGGAACAATTGCTCCCAATTGTTATGGAAACCGGAGAAATAAATCTGAAATGTATGGAACTGCTGGACCGTGCAAATACAGAAACCTACGGTACACCGGTGCCCGTAACTATCCCTCTAACTGTAGAAAAAGGGCCGTTTATTGTTATCACTGGTCATGATTTAAAAGATCTCGAACTTCTTCTTCAACAAACCCAAAACAAAGGTATTAACATTTATACACACGGAGAAATGCTTCCCGCGCACGCTTATCCAAAACTAAAAGCTTATCCTCATCTGAAAGGGCATTTTGGTACTGCATGGCAAAATCAGCAAAAAGAATTTGCCGGACTACCCGCTCCAATCTTATTTACCACTAACTGTTTGATGCCGCCTAAAGACAGCTACTGTGACCGTGTATTTACCACCGAAGTTGTTCAGTTCCCTGGCACAGTGCATATTGACAACAATAAAGATTTTACACCCGTTATCAAAAAAGCGCTGGAGCTTGGCGGTTTTCAGCAGGATATGGAATTTAGCGGAATCAACGGAGGTGCGCAGGTAACCACAGGTTTTGGACATGAAACCGTACTGTCTGTTGCTGATAAAGTAATAGAAGCTGTGCAAACTAAAAAACTCCGTCATATTTTCCTTGTCGGAGGTTGTGACGGCGCAAAATCAGGACGTAACTATTACACTGAGTTTGTAAAACAATCCCCTGAGGATTGTATGATTTTAACGCTGGCCTGCGGAAAATTCCGCTTTAATGACCTTGACCTTGGAACTGTCGGCGGACTGCCCCGCCTTCTTGATATGGGACAGTGCAACGATGCATACAGCGCAATTAAGGTTGCCGCCGCACTTTCGCAGGCATTTCACTGTGGACTCAATGATTTACCGCTGACTTTAGTATTATCATGGTATGAACAAAAGGCTGTATGCATCCTGCTGACATTATTATCATTGGGAATGAAAAATATTTATCTTGGGCCAACACTTCCTGCATTTCTTTCACCAAATATATTGAATTACCTCGTGGAGCAGTATGATATTCATCCTGTCAGCACCCCTGCGGAAGATTTACAAAAAATTCTTGGATAAGAAAAAACTTCCGATTGAAATGCGTAGGTTCCGTAACGAAGTTTTATGTAGGAAGGCGGTACAGTCGAAAGACTGCGCCGTCTTTTCTTGTGTTTACGCGGATTGCTTGTGCCAGCGGTCTTTTCTGCCGTCTTCTGCAATCAGCTCATCATCAGTTGCAATATTGATAATACCAACTGCTTTGTAGTAAATTTCAATCTTTTGCTTTCTATGTCCGCTGCTCTTATCAGGAGCGTGGACTATTATTTTGTCAATCAGTTCATTTACCATTTCTACTGTTAAGGTTTCAGGATCAGTATATTTTCTGACATTCTTCAGAAACTGATTAAGGTCATATCGTTCCTGCTCTCCTTCATCAATTAAATCTTGAAGTCTTGCAATTTCAGCCTTGATTTGCATTTGTTCCTGTTCATAATCAGCAGATAACATATCAAATCTTTCAGTAGATATTCTGCCTGATACCATATCCTCATACAGTCTTTTGAATAGCATATCAAGATTATCATTTCTTGT
This sequence comes from uncultured Eubacteriales bacterium, assembly GCA_934546985.1. GTDB lineage: Bacteria > Bacillota > Clostridia > Oscillospirales > Acutalibacteraceae > CAKTEE01. The sequence continues at coordinate 149,324 of CAKTEE010000001.1, read as the reverse complement.
TTGCAGATTTATAATATCCTTCTTTGCTTTTCTGACTTGCTTGTAATGGTCTTCATTAGCCTTTTCAATCTCTATTTTTACAAAAGTATGCTCAAACTGCTGAATGTAGGTTAGTACATTCTTTATGTGCTGAAAGACTAATTTATACAAAGTTACATTGCGAATATAATGAGCTGAACAAATACCTGTATTACTCCTGTAATTTGCACAAGTGAAAAAGTCTTTGCTTTCTTCAAAGTAATTGGTAGTGCAATAATGCAGTTTAGCACCGCAATCTGCACAGAATACTTTACCTGAAAACAAACTCAATTTACCTGTTGCCGTAGGCTTGCGTTTATGCTTTCTGATTTCCTGAACAGTATCAAAAGTAGGTTTATCAATGATTGCTGGCTGTGTATCTTCAAATATCAATCTCTTTTCTTTCGGATTATCTATTCGTTTTTTACTGCGATAATTCTTTGAGGTGGTTTTGAAGTTTTCTGTACAACCAGTGTAATCAATTTTTTCAAGAATACTTGCAACTGTATGATTATTCCATTCATATGGATGCAATGGTAAATTTAAACCTTTCTGCTGATTCCAATAAGCTGTTGGTGTCAATATCTTTTCAGCCTGTAATCTCTTTGCAATTTGTGTGGGACCAAGTCCGTTAACACAAAGCTGGAAGATATATCTTACTGTTTTAGCAGCATCTTCATCAATTATCCACTCTTTACTGTTATTTGGATTTTTCATATATCCAAATGGCGGAGTAGATGCAAGGTGTTCTCCACGCTCACCTTTTAACTTAAAACTTGATTTGATTTTCTTTGCCGTATCTCTTGCATATAGTTCATTACAAAAGTTACGGATAGGCGTCATATCAAATTCAGTTTGTACTAAAGAATCAACATTATCATTAATTGCGATAAAACGAACATCATTATCAGGGAATACAACATCTGTATACATTCCAACTTGCAAATAGTTACGACCTAGACGGCTCATATCTTTTACAATAACGATACCTACTTCACCGTTTTCAATAAGCTGTTCCATTTCTTTGAATGAAGGTCTGTCAAAGGTTGTACCTGAATACCCATCATCAACAAAGTATTTGATGTTTTTGAAATGATTTTTTAGTGCATACTCCTTGAGCATGGCTTTCTGATTAACTATACTGTTGCTCTCTCCCTCTCGTCCGTCATCCTGACTTAAACGACAGTAGAGAGCTGTTATTTTTTCTGTAGATTGTCTGTTCAAATTTAAACTCCTTTCCGACAACCGATACAGCATTTGCATTTACAAATACATTGTATCATAATTTTCCTTGCACTTCAACGCTTTAAAGCGTAATTTTAACGCTATTTATATCCTAATTTTCTGATGATTTGATTTAAGAAAAACTCATCACCATTTGAATTAAAATGACTGACTATTTCATAGGTTGTATTTCCGTCTTTCATTTCAAAGTCAACATCATCAGGAATGCGAGTTAAGGATTTACTTTTTCGGTTGGCTTCAATAATTGGCGTTCTTGTCATAAGGCTATCAATTTTGTCTTTGTTTTGTGCAATACATTTTTCTATTTCAATTAATTTTATTCTATCTGATTCTGTCATCTCTCAAAATCCTCCTTTGATTTATATTTCGGCTTTCTGCTTATCGGAGAATATGGTATTTCCTCCTTGACTTTTTCTGCTTTTGCTTTTTCTCTTGCCTTGACTAAAATATCATCAATGAATTTTTTAACCTTTTCAGGTGAAATTCGTATTGCCTCAACATACGGTCTGCATAAATGCCTTAATCTATCAAATTTGTACTGCAAATCGTCAATCTGTCTTTGCATGCCATACATTAAAGTCTTGTAATACTGAATATCGGCTCTGCTTGATATTGCTTCTTTCGCAAGACTTGTGAGCTTGTCGTAATCATCACTTGTCATCTGCACTTTGCCCGTGAAAGTTTTCTTTCCGATTTCATCAATCTTTTTGTATTCAATATGAGCAGGCTCAATAATTTCTATCTTTTTCTGAATATCTTTCAGCCGTTCTTCATCCTTACTGATTTGATATTGCAGAACAGAAAGATTTTCTCTTGTGCTGCCTTTTTCTCCTCTTACAAAATCATCAAAACCTGCATCTTGCATATATTCAAAGAACTTGTCCTGCAACAAACTATATGAGGGAACAAGTATTTTGTTTCCTTTCTCATCAACAATTTGCTCCGATTTCCATTTCTTTGAATGGCTAACCTGATTGACAACCTCTTTAACCGTTTCGACCAACGCTTTATCTTTGCAACGCTTTGACCATTTGATTTCTTTCTGAACAACAGGCAATGCAACTATATGCAAGTGATAATGATAAACAGGATAACCGTACTTATCACTTGCAGCGAGATTGATTTCATCTGCGTGCATAACAGCAGACAAAATATATTCGCTGCCCATTTCCTTTTCGGCAAAGTGAAAAGCCTGCTCATAGAACTTCCTTGCAAATTCATATCCGCCGTGTGATTCAAAATATTCTGTATTCACATCAAATATCATTTCATCATAGACTTTGGCATCTGCTTTCAGTCCACGCAGGGATATTTGTTTTCTTTCCACCATCTCATTCAATTTATCGTTATAGGTACAATCACAAATCTTAAACTGTATGTTTCTATGAGATTGGGAAAGGTCAACATTCATATTTGCATAATTATCATTTTTGCGTTCAATATGCCGTTCGAATTTTCCGATATCATCTCTGTTATGCGTTACAACTCTTGCAACTGAATAATTTTGTTTTGCTATTTTATCATCTCCAATCATATACATTTTGGTTACGCATCTTTTTCAAAGTGCGTAAACCCACTATGACACTTTCAGTCTTACGCCTGCAAAGATGTCAGTGGGCTCTTGCAGAGGGCAAGATATATTGTGCCAAGCAAAAAAAGAAAAAGCCGTTTACATAAGTGAGTAGCACAAACAAGCAGAGCCTTTCAGTTCTGCCCGCATAGCGTGTTTACTCACTATGTAAACGACTTAATTAAAAGTCTATATGTTAATTTTTAACTGCAATTTTATGCAGTTCATTATATAGCGGTACTTCTTATACCGAATGAAAACATAAACACATATTCAATTTACATCCAAATATTAGCAGAGTTTTTCCACTCTGTCAATGAAATCAAGCAAAATATTTTTGCTTTAGGTTTGTATAGGTCTGTGTACGTTTATAAAATGAAAATACTGTATAAAATGTATCTCTAAAAATTTTTTAATTTTATATTATTTTATTGATTTTTCGATATTCTTTAGGTGAAAGTCCCATTCTTTCTTTAAAGCATTTACCAAAATAGCTTTGATTATTAAAGCCTGTTTGAACAGCAATTTCCAATATCGTCAAATCTGTTTGAAAAAGCAGTTTTTCAGCCTTTGATAATCTGAAATCCATAAGGTACTTATATGGTGTTATGCCGAGTGTTTTCTTAAAACACCTTAAACATTCGGATTTACTGACATTTGCACTTTTTGCCAAATCATTGAGTGTAATTTCATTTTTATAATTATCCTCAATATATTCAAGAAAACAGCGAGTTCGGATACTTAAATTACTTTCCTTATTTTTATTTGTTATTTTTGTGTTTTTAAGGATTTCATACCATATCTGCGATAATGTAAGAAGAACATCATAGCAATACATCTGATCTTTTTCCTGTTCAAGAGTAACAAGCTTATTTAGGTTATTTAAAACTTTTTTATGCCACCCTGTTTTCTTATCAAAAGCAATCGTTGAAATTACATTGTTTTCTGTAATACGGAATGTTAAATCCGCCGCCGGGCTGCCTGCATAAAAGGATAAAAAATACTCCGGAAAAATAAAGCTGTTATATGTGCATTTATCTATTTTATCAATAAAATGGACAATATTTCTATTGATGAAAATTCCTTCACCCTGTGATATGATTTTTTCATCTGTAAGTGTTTTAACCGCTATTTTACCATCTGTAACATAAATAAACTGAAGGTCTGAATGCCAATGCATAGTACGGAATCCGGGATTAAGAGGATACGATTTATCATTGATTACATTTAAAACAAGATATGGGAAATTTGTATCTTTATTCAGATTTACAGAATTAATAAATTCAGTATTCTTATTTTTCATTTTTCACCTTTGACGATATACTTATAATATTTGATGATAATTTTATAGAATTTATAAAATTAAAACGATATAATTATACTACAATCCCGAATCAATGTAAAGGAGGCGGAAAATGTATTTTAATTACGGAGAAACGGAAATTAATTACCTGAAAAGCAAGGATAAAAAACTTGCAGAGATTATAGATAGAATAGGTCATATAGACAGAGAAATTGATACCGACTTGTTTTCATCGGTTATTCATCATATTATCGGTCAGCAGATTTCCACTAAGGCACAGGCAACGATATGGCGAAGAATGCAAGATACTCTTGGTATCATAAATGCTGATACAATACTTGTCGCAGGAACAGATAAATTACAGTCTTTCGGTATGACCTTCAAAAAAGCTGAATATATTACCGATTTTGCGGTGAAAGTGCAAAACGGCGTTTTTAATCTGGAGGAAATCCGGAAAAAATCAGACGACGAGGCAATAGCGGAACTGTCTACATTACAAGGGATCGGCGTTTGGACTGCCGAAATGATTTTACTTTTTTGTATGCAGCGTCCCAATGTGTTCAGTTACAGAGATTTAGCCATTCTGCGTGGTATGCGTATGGTGTATCACCATCGAAAAATTGACCGTAAACTGTTTGAGAAATACCGTAGGCGGTTAAGTCCTTATTGCAGTGTGGCAAGCCTGTACTTTTGGGCGGTAGCAGGCGGCGCTATACCCGAAATGAAAGACTACGCCCCGAAAAGGAGTAACAAGAAAAATGAACGCACAAGAAAAATTGCAGGCAATTCAAAACAGGGATAACTCCTATGACGGCAAGTTTATTTATGGCGTTAAAACAACAAAGATCATATGCCGGCCGGGTTGTTCTGCAAGGATGCCGCTTGTAAAAAATATTGTGTTATTTGACACAATGGAAGAAGCAAAACAAAAGGGTTATCGTCCTTGCAAAAGGTGTAAACCCGAACAACTTTATCAATCGCAGGAGGAAAGTTAAATGAGCATTATTGTACTTTTTGAAGTAACTGTAAAAGACGGAAAAATGGAAGATTATTTGAAAATGGCTGGCTCACTGAAAGACAGCCTTGCAAATGCAGAGGGATTTATCCGTTCAGAGCGTTTTTCCTCGTTAGCTACCGATGGAAAGCTGCTGAGTATGTCGGTATGGGAGAATGAAGATTGTGTTTCAAAATGGCGTAATCTTACCGCACACCGTATGGCGCAAAGTCACGGCAGAATGAATGATTTTGCAGATTACAAAATCACAGTTGTAACACCTGTCCGCACCTATACAATGACAGACAGAACAGAAGCGCCGATAGATTCCAACGAATATTTAGAGGTGTAGACTTATGGATTATACATATCATTATCAGTCGCCTTTGGGCGGCATTACACTGTCAAGCAACGGAGCAGAACTTACAGGACTTTGGTTTGACGGGCAAAAATATTTCGGAGATACGCTCCCGAAAGAATATAAAGAAAAGGCTTTGCCGATATTTGAGCAAACTGTCCGCTGGCTTGATATTTATTTCAGCGGAAAAACGCCTGATTTCACACCGCCGCTATGTATGCTGACAACGCCGTTCCGCAAAGCGGTATGGGAAATTATGCTGACAATTCCATTCGGCGAAACAATGACCTACGGTGAAATTGCGGACAAGATTGCAAAACAAAAGGGAATTTCTAAAATGTCCGCACAAGCTGTCGGTGGTGCAGTGGGACATAATTCCATTTCGCTCATTATCCCTTGTCACCGTGTTGTCGGCACAAACGGCAGTCTGACAGGCTACGCAGGTGGAATAGATAAAAAAGTACAACTGCTCAAACTTGAAAAAGCTGATATGTCGGATCTTTTTATTCCGGCAAAAAGTACAGCACCGTAAATAAGGAGAAATGATTATGAATATAAGCAATCAGATAAATACAATTCAAAAGTCCTTTAAAATACAGGCTGATTATTTCAATTCCGATAAATATCACTTATCAAAAGAAGATTATCTTGCATATATGATAAACAGAATTTCTCCGAAAAAGACAGATAATGTTCTTGAGGTTGCAGCAGGAACCTGTATTTGTTCAAGGGCATTATCAAAATATGTTCATCATATTGCCAGTCTTGATATTACTGCTGATATGCTTACCGCAGGCAAAACAGAAAGTGAAAAGGACGGTATTAATAATATAACCTTTATTAAAGGACTTGCAGAAGAATTACCCTTTTTAGATAACAGTTTTGATATTGTTATCTCCCGCCTCGCTTTTCATCATTTTGCTGATATTACGAAATGCTTCAAAGAAATGAAAAGAGTTTTAAAACCAAACGGAAAATTTGTACTTATTGATATGAGTGCTCAAAATGAGGAATTAAGGGAGAATATAGACAGAATTGAAAGAATGAGGGACAATTCTCACACTATGGTTTTAACCATAAAAGAAATGAAAGATTTGTTTTCTTCCAATGCGATTGACCTGAAAATTCAGGAAAAGTCAATTATTCCTGTTTCTCTTGAAGAATGGATGAATCTGACAAAGACACCCGAAGTAATAAAGGATGAAATCCGCAGAGAAATGATGAAGGATATTGACGGAGAAACACAAACAGGCTTTTCGCCGTATTATAAAAATGATGAGATTTTCTTTAATCATCATTGGGTGTTTAATTTAGGAATGAAATCCTTGAACAATTAATTGTCCATACAGAAAAAGATAGATATACTGCAAATTCACAGTATATCTATCTTTTTTGCTTAATTATTGTGAGTAAATCAAATGTAATTAAAATAAATATATCAAATTTTCAAACACTATTTCTCTTGCCTGATTGGCAATATTATTCATCTTTTGTACCCAAAGCATTTGATTTTCAGATTTGAATTGTTCTGTAATGCCTTGACTTTCAGTTAGCTGTTTAACTAATAAATCATATTGTTCTTTTGCCCTAATATCTATATCGTGCAGATATGAATTGAGTTTACCACTTGTCAGCAAATTATAATAGATTACTCTATGATTTTCTTTCAAATACTCCTTATGTCTTTGTCCCCAAAAGCCTATTTCATAATTTGTATCAACTGATATAAGTGCAGGAATTTTAACTTCTCCAATATTAACATAATTTCCGTTTAATTCTTCATATAATGATTTCATTGCATTTTCCTCCAATTTAAAACTATTTTAATTTAACATTGTTGTAAAATGCAAAATGCCGTAACGATTGTTTTTACTTGATTTCAAAACCTTCGTTACGGCACCTCATCTAAACTGCACTTTCTGTTTTTTACATTCCCCAAAAAGTTTCCATATAAACAAACGCCTTCTGCTGTAGATTTTAAAATACAGCAGAAGGCGTTTTTCATTTTAGTTCCAAGGTATTGCCCAAGTCTTTTTACTGTATGACAATAATGTTATGATACAGCATCTTCACTGCGGTTTGCAAACTGGCTGTTATAAAGCTCATAATAGAAACCTTTTTTCTCCAACAGTTCTTCATGGTTCCCCTGCTCGACAATATGGCCTTCTTTCATAACAATAATAATGTCTGCATCACGAATGGTGGATAGCCTATGGGCAATCACAAAGCTGGTTCGGTTTTTCATCAGCCGTTCCATTGCTTTTTGTATCAGGACTTCTGTACGTGTATCAACAGACGAGGTTGCTTCATCTAAAATCAGGATATTCGGGTCGGACAGGAATGCACGTGCAATTGTAAGAAGTTGTTTTTGTCCCTGCGATAAATTGGTTGCATCGTCATTCAGCACTGTTTGGTAACCTTCCGGCAAAGTCTTAACAAAATGGTCAACGTATGCTGCCTTCGCCGCCTCATGCACCTGTTCCTCCGTACAGTTCTCACATCCATACGCGATATTGTCATAAATTGTACCGTTAAACAGCCATGTATCCTGCAAAACCATGCCAAAATGGGAACGCAGGTTTTCACGGGTCATATCCTTAATATCCACACCATCAATATATATCTCGCCTTTATCCAGCTCATAGAAACGCATCAGCAGGTTAACAAGGGTTGTTTTTCCCGCTCCCGTCGGCCCAACAATGGCTACAGTCTGGCCCGGATTGACATCAATATTCATATGCTCAATCAACGGCTGATCGGGAACATAACGGAAAGATACATCATTAAAAGTAACGTAACCCATTGCCTTTTCCAGATTTGTGGGATTCTCTGCTTCCGGTACTTCTTCCTGCGCATCCAATAAAGTAAACACACGCTCCGCAGAAGCGATTGCAGACTGTATCTGATTGGTTACACTGGCCGTCTGTGCAATCGGTTGAGTAAACTGTTTACTGTAATTGATAAACGCCTGCACATCACCCAAAGAAATCCTGCCCTGAATAATCTGAATACCGCCTGCAACGCAGATGATAACATAGTTCAGGTTATTGATAAAATTCATGGTCGGCATAACAACATTGGAAATAAACTGCGCTTTAAAGCTGGACTCATAAAGCTTATCATTCTCTTCAATAAACTTTTGCATAGATTCTTCTTCCCTGCCGAACACTTTTACCACTGCGGAGCCAGTATACATCTCTTCTACATGGGCATTGAGCGTACCCGTAGTATCCCACTGGCGGGTAAACTGTTTGCGGGAACGTTTTGTAATCATCATAACCACAATCATACAAACCGGAAGGGTTACCAGCGATACCAGCGTTAATATCGGGCTGATTGTCAGCATCATAACCAGAACGCCAATGACCGTAAATACCGCGGAAATAATCTGCGTTAAACTTTGCTGAAGGCTCATACCGATATTATCAATATCATTGGTGACACGGCTGAGGATATCGCCGCGGGGCGTAGTATCATAATAACTCAGCGGCAGACGGGAAAGCTTCAAGTCCACTTCACGGCGGATATTATACATGGTCTTCTGTGTGACGCCCGCCATAATATAGTGCTGTGCCCACATAAAAACTGCACTGATAATATAGACACCAATCAGTATCAATAATATCTGTCCAATTTTTCCAAAATCAACACCGCTGCCCAATTTAATATCCATATCTTCCAGCATATCCGCTATATTGGCAGAATCAGGATTCGAACGCAGGCTTTCAATCAAGTTTTCCTTCGTGGTACCCTGCAATGCAGCGTCAACAGCTTTCTGAACCATTTCGTCTGCAACATCCTGCGGTGTACCGGCCGGTATTTGCGCAGTTACTGCTTCCGTCACCTGAGAGGTAATTTTATCCGTCATCATTTGGCTGATAACGCCTTCAAATAATACATTGGTTGCATTACCCATAATTTTAGGCGCTGCAATCGTAAAACATGTGCTGATAACTGCCATTACCATAACGGCTATAATAGCAAACCGCTGTGGCTTTAAATAGGACAGTAAACGCATAAAAGACCCTTTAAAATTCTTTGCTTTTTCCACTGGAGCTGCTGCTCCATGACCCATTGGGCCGCCTCTGCGCCCCATGGAAGGACCGTTTTTACTCATGCGATCTCCTCCTCTGACAGCTGGGAATAAACAATTTCCTGATAAACTTCGCAGTTTTTCATGAGTTCCTTATGGGTACCTATCCCTGCCACTGCTCCCCTGTCAAGCACAATAATCTGGTCGGCATCCATAATGGTACTAACGCGCTGTGCAACAATAATCACTGCTGAATTTTCTGTTTCATTCTTCAGCGCTTTTCGCAGTTTTGCATCAGTCTTAAAATCTAATGCAGAAAAGCTGTCGTCAAATACATAAATATCAGGCTTCTTTACCAAAGCGCGTGCAATTGCCAGACGCTGGCGCTGCCCGCCGGAAACATTGCTTCCTCCCTGGGAAATCGGCGCTTCAAGACCTCCGTCCATTTCCTGAACAAAGTCCTTTCCCTGTGCAACCTCAAGCGCATGCCAGAGTTCTTCATCCGTTGCTTCCTTGCGCCCATAACGCAGGTTGCTTGCCACTGTGCCGAAAAACAAGAACGCTTTCTGCGGAACAAATCCAATTTTCTCACGCAGTGTTTTTTGCGGCATACTGCGGATATCTACCCCGCCAATTTCAATAGAGCCTTCCGTAACATCATAAAATCTCGGAATGAGATTAACAAGGGTCGATTTACCGCTGCCCGTACTGCCAATAACAGCCGTCGTAGTTCCTGGACGAACTTCAAAATCTAAATGAGATAATACAGGCTTTTCCGCCTGAGGATATGCAAAAGTAACATCGCGGAAACGAAGCGCCGCACTTGTTTTTTCAGGAATCCTGCTGTCGGGAGTATCTTGAATTGTCGGTTCTGTTTCCAATACTTCATTTACCCTTTCCGCAGAAGCTGCGGCACGGGGAATCATAATAAAAATCATAGCCGACATCATAACAGACATCAAAATCTGCATAATGTATGTTAAAAATGCTGTTAAATTACCAATGGGCATTTCACCGCTGTTAATCCGGTGCCCGCCAAACCAGATAATAGCCACTGTGGATAAATACATCACCAAAGTAATTGACGGCATCAGGATAGCCATCATACGGTTCACCCGCATGGAAGTTTTTGTTAAATCAAGATTGGCTTCATCATAACGTTTTTCTTCAAAATCCGTACGGATAAAGGCACGTATAACACGCACACCACTGAGTTTTTCCCGGACAACTTGATTCAGACGATCCAGCTTTTTCTGCATGGATTTAAACAGCGGCATGGTTTTTACCATTAATACACCAGCCACAATAACCAGGACCGGAACAATAACTGCAATGGAAAGGGACAATGGTGCATCCTGACGGATCGCCATAATTACACCGCCGATCAGCATAATCGGCGCAGACGCCATAATATTCAAAAACATCATAACAACCTGCTGGATTTGCTGTACATCATTGGTTGTACGCGTAATCAGGGACGGTGTACCAAATTTATCAATTTCTGTTTGAGAGAAGCTGGACACCTTACTGAAAATGCTCTTGCGCAAATCACGCCCCAATGACATAGCGGTTTTTGATGAAAAGTATGTAGCGCCTATCATCAAAAGCAAAACCAGCACAGATACCAAAAGCATGAAACCGCCCTGACGCAGTATGAAACCGATGTCACCGTTTACAACGCCCTCATTAATAATCCTGGCATTAATATCCGGCAAATAGAGATTGGCAATGGTCTGCCCTACCAACAGAACAACAACGATGACAATCTGACCCCAATAAGGCTTTAGGAAACGCATAAGTTTTGTCACGGATTGATTCCTCCTTTTGTATTTGTTTTTCGCCGCTGAATTTCATTAAATTGGTCGGCGATTTTATTGAGCACAACTGTCAGATGTATTTGTTCTTCCGTATCAATGCAGGACATCCCCTCGTTCAAGATTGCAGCAAAGGTCTTCTTAATTTGCTCTGCTTTTTGCCGCCCAAAATCGGTAAGAAAAATACGCGTCAGCCGCTGGTCATTTTCATCCGCACAGCGTTTAATCAACCCGCTGCGCTCCATTCTTTGCAGCATAACGGTTGCAGTCGCGCGTTCAATATGCAGTTCCTCCGCTAATTCCCTTTGAAAAATACCTTCACGGCTCTGCATTGCCAGCAAGCAGCGCACCTGCGCCGGATGAATGTTTTCATTGTTCATAATGTTTGTCATCACTTTAAAATGCGCGCGCATCAGCTTATGAAACGCATTATAAAACCGGAGCGTATCATCATCCAATTCCAAACCGTCAAGGTCATCATGCGGGAACAGCTTTTGTTTCCCATTATTTTCCGCTTCGACCATAAAATCACTTCTTTCCGCAGCTAATTTGTTAGTTATGCTAATAGTTAGTTAGCTAACGGCTCGCAGTATTTATTCTACCATTTTGTACAAAAAATTAAATGAATATTTTGTTAAAAAAACGAAAACAAATTACTGTCAGGGCATATATTTGCATCCAAGTGCACCGGCGATGGAAACTGCCTGTTCCAAATCTATTTTTGCATTTTTAAAATTGATATGCAAAACATCTATATAATCAATATTACTATCGCGCAAATCAGAATCCTGAAAACTTGCATTTGTCATTAAAGCACCCTCGAACTTACAATTCCGAATCCTGCTTTTCTCCAATTTGCACTCCCGTAAATCTGAACCAGTAAAATTGATTTCTTTCAGTTCCATTTTTGACAGATTGACTCCTCTTAAATCACAATAAGACCAATCACCGGAAAAAATCTGGATACAGGATGCATCTGCACCAGCGAAGGCTGAACCTGTTAATTTGCAATGATCAAAAACCGTACCAAATAAATCTGCATACAGAAAACGGCAATTGGTAAACGCGCTCGCCTGAATTTCTGCACCATTTAATTTACAGCCATGAAATTTGCAATGGTCAAAGCGGCAATGGGAAATGTGGGCATCTGTTAATACCGCGTTACTGAAATCACATTCCGCAAATTCCAGATTTTCAAAATTCTCACCTTCAGCCAGAATGCCTGCAAAACTTTTTCTTTCATTGATTTTCTGAAATAACATTTCGTATTTCCCCCACGACATCTAAAAATCTTTTCATAAATAAAAAAACCGGATGCTCCCAAAAAGGAACATCCGGTAAAATCCAATCAATTAGATATTCAGAGTTTTTTCCGTTTCTTTATCAAAGATATAAATGCTTTCCGGATTGATAGCTACCTTTACAACATCACCCGGACGCTCATGACCATTCGGGGAAACACGTGCAGTGATGCTGGAACCCTGACAATCAAGGTACAGGTAAGTTTCGTTACCCATAAGCTCTGTAACTTCAACCTTAGCCTCAATAACGCCGTCAGCGTATTTAACAAGGTTTTCCGGTTCATTATACAGATGTTCCGGACGAATACCAATAACAATATCTCTGCCAACATAGGAACCAAGGTTATTATTGTTATTGCGTTTTTCCGGAAGTTTAATTGCATACTTACCAAATTCAGCATAGTAAGCGTCATCTTTCTTCGCAAGCTTGCCATCCATAAAGTTCATCTGCGGGGAACCAATGAATCCAGCAACAAAGAGATTGCACGGCTTATCATACAAATTCTGCGGATTGTCAACCTGCTGGATGATACCGTCTTTCATAACAACGATCCTATCAGCCATTGTCATAGCTTCTGTCTGGTCATGGGTAACATAAATAAAAGTAGTACCCAGACGCTGATGAAGCTTGGAAATTTCGGTCCTCATCTGTGCACGAAGTTTTGCATCCAAGTTGGAAAGCGGTTCGTCAAGAAGGAATACCTTAGGATCACGGACGATAGCACGGCCAAGAGCAACACGCTGTCTCTGACCGCCGGAAAGAGCCTTCGGCCTTCTGTCAAGCAAATGGGTAATATCAAGAATACGGGCAGCTTCTTCTACCAGCCTCTTAATTTCAGCCTTCGGAACCTTGCGCAGTTTCAAACCGAACGCCATGTTATCAAACACGGTCATATGCGGATAAAGCGCATAACTCTGGAAAACCATCGCGATGTCACGATCCTTAGGTGCAACATCATTCACCAGCTGACCGCCAATATAAAGCTCGCCGTCGCTGATTTCTTCAAGACCTGCAATCATTCTCAATGTAGTAGATTTACCGCATCCGGAAGGTCCAACCAAAATGATGAATTCTTTATCTGCAATTTCCAGATTAAAGTCTGTAACTGCAACAACATCTCCGGGATACCGCTTGTAAATATGTTTGAGTGATAAACTTGCCATTGAATACTCCTCCTAATTGAGTGTACTTTATTTTAAAGGGACACACTCTCAATTTATAACAGTAATACTATATCAAATTCACGGGAAAATAACTATTCTTCATTTGCCCAAACTTCTATTTTTTTGTTTATTCATTATTACTAATAGAACTTACATTTTTATTAGTATCGCTTTATAAAAAAGCATTTATTTGTTCAAAATGCTATGGAGCTCCAAATCCGTGATCAACCTACACCGGAAAGGAGCAAGGGATTTATCCAGCGCCACACCGCCGATAGACAAACGTTTTAAGGAAACAACCGTCTTTCCCACTGCGGCAAACATACGCTTGACTTGATGAAATTTACCCTCGCAAAGCGTTACCCGCGCCGCCGGAACCTGCTTGTCCGCCAACGGCTCTAAAACCGCACTCCGGCACTGTACGCCGTCTTCCAAAACAATCCCGCGGGAAAACGCGGCGATATCCTCTGTCTGAATCGGAGCATCCAATTCAGCTTCATACACCTTGGGGACATGATTTTTCGGTGACAAAATGCGGTGTGCAAAATCACCGTCATCTGTAATCAGAATGAAACCTGTCGTATCCTTGTCCAGCCTGCCTGCCGGAAAAAGACCGGACCGCTGAAGTTCTTCGGGAACAAGGTCAACAACAGTAGGTGTTTTAGGATCCCTGCTTGCAGAAAGAACGCCCGCAGGTTTATTCATCATGATATAAATATGTTCCCGGTATATCAGAGGGACCCCATTAACTGTAATCTGATCAGTCTGCGTATCCACATGCTTCCCCGAATCTCTAACTACAGTCCCATTTACCTGAACAGCACCGGACTTAACCATTCGCCTGACATCGGTACGCGTCAGCAATCCTTGGGAAGTTATGATTTTATCAATACGCTGAACAGACACGGGATCCCTCCGTTTTCAAATTTTTTTGCCTGATTCTGTTGTTTCAGCCTGCTGTATAGGGGCTACTGTTGTTTCAGTCTGCGTTGATTCAGGCTTTGCCGCAGATGTAACAGCCTCCGGCATAGACTGCATTTTAAAACCATGCATAAAGCCGCTTAATTCCACACTGCAAACATCTCCGCCAATAACCTTACCGTCATAAACTAAGATATTGGCATGAATGCATTCGGAATCTTCATCATATCCGGGGTAATTGGTCACCGTGTAAGTCCAGCGTTTCACCCGTTTGCCGCCAAAATTTTTCAGGTCAAAGCCCTGCTCCATTTGCAGCTTATTGTAGGATTCATACACAGCATTGAATTCCATAGGGATGATAATTTCTGCAACTTCCGCCGGATCTTCCCGTACTTCCCAGCCAAACTGGTGCAGGAACGCAATCCGCTGCTGATTATCTTCCGCCGCCAGATTTATTCCCCCGGGTGCAATTGCTGGCGCGGCCGAATGCACCGCATAGGAAACCACTAACCCAACAGCTGCTACCGCTACCAGAAAGCCTGCCGCCAATTTCAGCTTGGTTGTTTTAAAGGAACATATAAACATAATTTTCTCACCTCACCTGAAAAATATATATTCAGGAGGCAAGAAAGTTATGACAGGCACTTTGCCTGTACCCGATTAATCTTTCGGAATAAATGCAGCATGAACAACACTGACGGCACGATCTGCATCCTCCGCCGCAATCAAAACGGAAATTTTAATTTCTGATGTAGAAATCATCTGAATATTGATGTTTGACTCATACAATGCTTCAAACATTCTTGCCGCAGTGCCGGGATGTGTTTCCATACCTGCACCGACAATGGAAATCTTCGCAACATTTTTATCAACTGTGAATTTTTTATCGGCCAAATCTGCTATGGAATCACGTAAAACATCCGCCGCTAAATCCCCGTTTTCTTTGGAAATGGTAAATGTCATATCCTTTGTGCCGTCACGTCCGACTGACTGAAGAATAATATCTACATTAATGTTTTTCTGCGCAAGTTTTGAGAAAATTTTAAAAGCAATACCCGGTACATCCGGAATTCCGATAATTGAAACACGTGCAACGTCTGTATCTTTCGCCACACCTCTGATCAGCATTTTTTCCACTTTAGCTACCTCCTTAACAATTGTACCCGGAACTCTCTTAAGGGAAGAAAGAACCTCTAACTCAACATTATATTTTTTCGCCATCTCAACAGAACGATTATGCAGGACCTGTGCACCAAGGGTTGCCAGCTCCAGCATTTCATCATATGTGATCTGGTCAAGCTTCTGTGCATTTTCTACCTTACGGGGATCTGCCGTATAAACACCTTCAACATCAGTAAAAATTTGGCATTTATCCGCATGCAGCGCAGCGGCAATTGCTACGGCGCTGGTATCGGAACCGCCCCTTCCCAAAGTAGTAATATCATCATACTTATTTAAGCCCTGAAAGCCTGCAACAATAACGATATTACGTTTATCCAGTTCCGCACGCAAACGGTCCGTTTTAATGGATTTTATCCGTGCATTAGAACTCACGGAATTTGTCACAAAACCTGCCTGCCAGCCCAACAGAGAAACTACTGGGAAACCAAGCTTTTCAATCGCCATTGCAAGCAATGCAATCGATATCTGCTCACCGGAAGAAAGAAGCATATCCATTTCACGCTTTGACGCGCTGGGATTGATTTCTTTCGCCTTTTCAATAAGGTCATCCGTTGTGTCACCCTGTGCGGATACGACAACTACAACATCATTCCCCTGGCGATAGGTATCTGTAATAATATTCGCAACATTGAACACCCGTTCCGCATTTGCCACGGAACTGCCTCCAAATTTCTGTACTACGAGCGCCATACTGTACCTCCTGATATTAATCTAATATGTTAACGCAAACGCCGTCCATATCACATGGCAAGGTTTGCAGTTTCCATCCGGTAATACCGGCCTGTATGAGTTGTTCCTCCATACGCAGATCAAATTCACAATCCTGCGCAGCATGTACTGCAAGCAGTGTTGAACCTGCACCGCTGATAACCACGCCATAAGCGCCAAGCTCCGCGGCCATTGCCCTCGCAAGTTCCCCGCCTTCAATCAGCCCGATTCTGTAAGGCTCATGCAGGGTATCTCCCAATGCAACACGAATACAGTCAATATTCCCTGCCGGTATCGCCCATGACAACAGTGCGGCACGGGACGTATTATAAACCGCATCCTCCATTGTCACTTCACGGGGCAGCACACTGCGTGCAAAGCTGGTTTTCATTTGAAAAGGGGGAATCATAACCGTAAACCCCAAAGTACTGCACGGCGTTTGTTTTGCATAACATACTCGTTCGTTTTCCAGCACCGCATTAATATAACCGCCCACTACCGCAGGCGTTGTATTATCAGGATGCCCTTCCAAAACAGCGGATAAGTTAACGATATCCTGCTGACTTAACGGACTGCCCATTAAACAATTTGCACCGGCAAGACCGGCAACCAGACAAGCGGTGCTGCTGCCTAATCCCCGCGTCATGGGAATCCGGGTTTCCTGCTGAATTTTCAGCCCATAAAAAGGCCGCCCGCATCTTTGAAATAAATCCTTTGCCGTAGCATAAATCAGGTTATTCTCTCCTGTAGGAACTGCTGTTTCGTCCAATGAGGTAATAGAAACACCGTCCCATTCTTCCATATATACATCATTATAAAGCTGCAGCGCCAGCCCGGCAGAATCAAACCCCGGACCTAAATTAGCGCTGGTAGCCGGTACTCGGATATGAATCATACCTGCTCCTTAATAATCCGTTACACGGATTGTTGTAATTACATTCAAGTCCTCTATTGTTTCCAGTTTTTGACGGATTTCCTGTTCCGGCAAAACAGGGGTTACAAAAGCAAGTTCATGATCCGGCATATGTTTGCGGGTTAGTTCCTGAACATCGCCAAACGCCTGTTTTACTTTATGAAGAACTGCTTCCGTATCCTCAGCTGTAGCGCGGACATAAAGGGAAGTCTCTACCGTTTTGTAATCTACAACATACCCTTCTTCACCCGGTCCCCAGCTTGGTGATTTTCCGCCGTTTTTATGATTTGCACAGTCAATCACATCTGCAACAACCGCGCTGGCCGTTGGTAATTTGCCTGCGCCGCGCCCATAAAATACAACGTCCCCCAATACATTACCGCGAACCAAAATAGCGTTGAATACATCTTCAACACTGGCAAGCTGACTGCTGTCAGGCACAAAAGCAGGACAGACAATCGCAGATATTTTGCCGTTATCCAGTATTTTTGAACAACCCAACAGCTTAATTGCACCACCCCATGCACAGGCATATTCTACATCTTCCAAAGTAATATCTGTAATGCCTTCTGTATGAACCTGTTCAGGGTAAACATGTTTTCCAAAAGAAAGAGATGCTAAAATACAAATTTTCCGGCAGGTATCATGCCCTTCAACATCTGCGGCAGGGTTGCGTTCTGCATACCCCAACTCCTGTGCAATTTTTAAAGCCTGCGCAAAATCCATCTTTTCCCGAATCATTTTAGTCAGGATGAAATTCGTCGTTCCATTCAAAATACCCGCAATTTCATCAATTTCATTTCCGGCAAGGCACTGGCTGATAGGGCGGATAATTGGGATGCCGCCGCCGACACTGGCTTCGAACATAAAATTCACATGGTTTTCTTTTGCAATCTGAAGCAGTTCAATTCCCTTTGCCGCCACTAACTCCTTATTAGAGGTTACAACATGCTTGCCCTTGGCTAAACAAGCACTGACATATTCAAACGCCGGATGCAGTCCGCCCATCGTTTCAACTACAATCTGCACGTCATCATCATTTAAAATAACATTGAAATCCTTGGTAAAACGGTCAGCATATGGACTGTCCGGAAATTCCCTTAGGTCAAGGATATACTTAACCTCCATTGCATCCTGCTTGGTTTTACGCAACAATTTTTCATGATTAGTATAAACTACTTCTACCACACCGGAACCAACCACACCATATCCCATAACTGCAATATTCATCTGCAAGTCCCCTTTCTGAACTATTGGTTTAAGAATGCCCTAATATGCGTTCAATTGTTTCAATTCCATCAATTTTACGCAGTGCATGGAACAATTCATCAAGTTCCATCGTAAGATTTTCAATCCTTACAGATATAGAGACCAGCGCAATGCCGTCAACAGGAATATTCTGGTTCACTGTAAGGATATTCGCACCCACCCGATATAATTCTGTTATTAAATGGGAAAGTACGCCTGGACGGTCATTTAAGCGGGCAACGATGGTAATCATCTGCCCGGGCATTTCCTGGCTGTAACGGTAAACACTATCCTTATATTTATAAAAAGCACTGCGTGAAATACCTGCCATACGCGCCGCCTCGGAAGAATTTTTTGCTTCTCCTGATGCTAAAAGACGTTTTGCTTCTAACGTTCGGAGAAACACCTCCGGCAATACACTGCTGTCTATTAAAATCATCTGCCCTTCTTCCACAATTCCACCACCCAGAAACGATTGTACTGCATTGAAACACACTTTTTAAAGTTTAACACTCCGGTGCATATGTAACAAGCACTGTAATCCGGCGAAAGTCAGAGAATATAGGCTAATTTATTAAATTATATCATATTTTCATAAAAATGCTCTTAAAATCTCCAGATATTCAAAATTTAAAAAAAATTTTGTCATGTTATACAAAAACTAACTTTTTGTTAACTTCCCGATATTCTAATTGTAAAAAGAACGGTTATGGTATAGAATAAGATTATTAGTAAATATTGACAGCTTTATGGAAAGGGGATTTCTCGGTTGAATATTGAAAAGCGAAAACAGTTTATCATCAACACCATTTTTGTCGGTTTTATCGCCATCCTGTTTTATCTGTTTTTAAAATATGCTTTGGGCCTGTTTTTTCCATTTCTGGTTGGTTTATTTATTGCTATGCTTTTACAAAGACCGCTTGCCTTTATCAGTAAACATACAAAAATTCCCCGCAAGATTGTCGGTGCAATCTTAACGATACTCACTTTTGTTTTGATATTTGCACTGATTGCTACACTTGGCGCAGCAATCGTTTCGCAGTTTAAAGGTCTGCTTTCCTATATCGGTGGTATCCTGAATGATTTTCCTGCTTTTCTTGATACTATCCAATCCAAACTTATTAGTATGCTGAGTTTTCTTCCTGAAAATTTAAGTGAATCTGTTAATCAAACTATCATGAACGGTTTTGAAAATTTAAAAAATATTAATTTCTCTAATTTTAATATCACATCACTTTTCGGGCCGCTTGGCGGTATATGGAATGCAGCCAAACAAATACCAAATGTTTTAGTCACCACTTTAATTACCATTATTACTACTCTATTCCTCACCATGGATTATCGTTTAGTTGTTAATTTTATTCGAAATCAGTTATCAGAAAAACATAAAGCTTTGGTTACGGATTCCAAAAAAATATTTTTCAATACCATCTGGAAAATGCTTCGCGCCTATGTCATTATTATGACAATTACCTGCGTAGAATTATTTATCGGTTTAAGTATTTTAAAAGTTCCATATGCATTGGTACTTGCACTGATCATTTGTATTGTTGATATTTTTCCCGTTCTTGGTACGGGAACTGTAATTATCCCATGGGCAATTTACGAATTTATTATGGGAAATTCCAATCTTGCCTTAGGACTTGCTGTCATGTATGTTTTGATTACTGTCATCCGCAACTTTATTGAGCCTAAAATTGTGGGTCACTCCGTAGGGTTACATCCCATTGTTACATTAACTTCTATGTATGTTGGTTTGCAGCTTTTCGGTTTCTTCGGAATGTTGATGATGCCAATTATTATTATCATGATTAAAGTATTACAGGATAACGGAAAAATCCACCTTTGGAAAAACCCTTCTAATAACGATACGCCTTCTTCAGAGAACAGTACCTTATTAGAACCCTCCCCTGTTTTGGAACCCTCTTCCGGCAATCCGGACAATATATAATTGAATAAATTGGAAAAATGAAACTCATAAATAAATTGATCTTAGAATTACTTTTTCTCATAGTAAAGTCCAGCATCTTTTTCACTGCCAAAGTTATTAGAACCTCGTATAAAAATTTATTTTAAAACTGCCATGAAACAGATGGCAGTTTTTGTTGTTACGGAAATTACTCGTTCTGTCCATAGAAAACAACCCGTAAAAACTCTTTCTTTAAACATAAAGTAAAGCAAATAGCAAATGATTAACAACAATTTTCAAAGCTGATAACAAGCTCTTTTAGAGCCAATGTAAAAATTTCAGGTAATACGATAAATTTGACTATCAACTAAATATTAACTGAATAAACAAGTGTTAAATAGAATAAATACAATACTTCTTAAACTATAAGCTTGATAATTTTACAGCAGTAACACAAAACAGGCAGAAAACCAAATTGGTTTTCTGCCTGTTTCTAATTATCTATAAGGAATAATAAAAATTACTGATTAACGCCGGTAACAACGCCGGAACCTACAGTACGTCCGCCTTCACGGATAGCAAAACGCAGACCTTCTTCGATAGCGATTGGAGTAATCAATTCAACGTCCATTTCAACGTTATCGCCAGGCATGCACATTTCAACGCCTTCCGGCAGAGTAATAACGCCGGTTACGTCAGTGGTACGGAAATAGAACTGCGGGCGATAGTTGTTGAAGAACGGAGTATGACGGCCGCCTTCTTCCTTAGTCAGAACGTAAACCTGACCATGGAACTTTGTATGCGGGTTGATAGAACCTGGTTTACAAAGAACCTGACCACGTTCGATATCTGTACGCTGAATACCACGGAGCAGAGCACCGATGTTATCGCCAGCCTCAGCATAATCAAGAATCTTACGGAACATTTCGATACCGGTAACAACAGTTTTCTTTCTTTCTTCTGTCAGACCGATAATTTCAACTTCTTCAGAAGTTCTGAGCTGTCCACGTTCAACTCTACCGGTAGCAACAGTACCACGGCCGGTAATGGTGAATACGTCCTCGACAGGCATCAGGAACGGCAGGTCAGCCTTACGGTCCGGAGTCGGAATATAAGAGTCAACAGCTTCCATCAATTCCTTAATGCAAGCATATTCCGGAGCATCCGGATCCTTGGAAGCAGATTCGAGTGCTTTCAGAGCAGAACCCTTAATAATCGGGGTATCGTCACCCGGGAATTCGTAGCTGGACAATGTTTCACGGATTTCCATCTCAACGAGTTCAAGGAGCTCCGGATCGTCAACCTGATCAACTTTGTTCATAAATACTACGATATAAGGAACGCCAACCTGACGAGCAAGCAGCAAATGTTCCTTTGTCTGAGCCATCGGACCATCAGTAGAAGCGATAACCAGAATAGCGCCGTCCATCTGAGCAGCACCGGTAATCATGTTTTTAATATAGTCAGCATGGCCGGGGCAGTCAACGTGTGCATAGTGACGGGTAGCAGTCTGATATTCAACGTGAGCGGTATTAATTGTAATACCACGTTCTCTTTCTTCCGGAGCCTTATCGATGTTTGCATAATCGGTAAAGTTTGCACCACCGGTCAGGGAGAGGTACTTTGTAATAGCAGCAGTCAGAGTGGTCTTACCATGGTCAACGTGACCAATGGTACCAATGTTAACGTGCGGTTTCGTTCTTTCAAATTTTTCCTTTGCCATTGGAATTGCCTCCTTTATTTCTTCACATTTTAATATCCACATGGAATAAACTTATAATCATTCTATCAATTTCCTATGGAAATTTCAAGCATTATTTCATGAAAGGCTTAGTCTTTTTTCGCACGGGCACTCATAATTTTTTCGCCGATAGACTTTGGAACTTCCAGATAATCATGCGGCTCCATTACATACTGGCCGCGTCCCTGTGTTTTGGAACGCATGTCGGTTGCATAACCGAACATCTCGGAAAGCGGAACATGTGCGGTAATCTGCTGAGAACCTGCAACAGCTTCCATTCCCTGCATCATGCCGCGGCGGGAGTTGATATCGCCGATAACATCGCCCATATATTCTTCAGGAACAGTAACGACAACTTTCATAATCGGCTCCATAATGACAGGAGCCGCTTTTCTCATAGCTTCTTTGAAAGCCATGGAACCGGCAATCTTAAATGCCATTTCAGAGGAGTCAACCTCATGATAAGAACCATCATAAAGTGTTACTTTAACGTCAACTACCGGGTAGCCTGCAAGGACACCGGACATCATTGCGCCCTTGATACCTGCATCAACAGCAGGAATATATTCCTTCGGAATTGCGCCGCCGACAACAGCGTTTACAAATTCATAACCCTTACCCGGATTCGGCTCAACTCTGATCTTTACATGACCATATTGACCCTTACCACCGGACTGACGGGCATACTTTGTATCAACCTCAGCATTTTTGGTAATGGTTTCTTTATAAGCAACCTGCGGCGTACCAACATTTGCTTCAACCTTAAATTCACGAAGCAGACGGTCAACAATGATTTCCAGATGAAGTTCGCCCATACCTGCAATAATGGTCTGGCCTGTTTCTTCGTCTGTATAGCATTTGAAGGTTGGGTCTTCTTCTGCCAGCTTTGCAAGCGCAATACCCATCTTCTCCTGACCGGCTTTTGTTTTCGGTTCAATCGCAACACGGATAACCGGCTCTGGGAATTCCATGGATTCCAGAATAACTGCATGCTTTTCATCACAAAGGGTATCGCCGGTGGTCGTATTTTTAAGACCGACTGCAGCTGCAATATCACCCGCATAGCAGACTTCAATATCCTGCCTGTGGTTTGCATGCATCTGAAGAATACGTCCGATTCTTTCATTATTATCCTTCGTGGAGTTATAAACCTGAGTACCGGCTGTTACTGTACCGGAATAAACACGGAAGAAGCACAGCTTACCTACAAACGGGTCCGTTGCAATTTTAAACGCCAAAGCAGCGAAAGGTTCATTATCAGAAGAATGCCTTTCCACTTCTTCGCCGGTTTCTGCATCAACGCCCTTAATTGCAGGAACATCAATCGGTGCAGGCATATAATCAACAATCGCATCCAGCAGCTTCTGTACACCCTTATTACGATAAGAGGTACCGCAGGTTACCGGGACCATATGGTTTGCAATTGTTGCAGCACGAATAGTTTTCTTTATTTCATCAATGGTCAGCTCTTCGCCTTCCAGATATTTGTTGAGAAGTTCATCATCCATTTCAGCGATGCACTCAACCATCTCAGTATGATATTTGTCTGCAAGTTCCTTCATATCTTCCGGAATCTCTTCAACACGGATATCCTTACCGAGATCATCATAATAAACATAGGCTTTCATTTCCACAAGGTCAATAATGCCCTTGAAAGTATCTTCACTGCCGATAGGCAGCTGGATCGGGATAGCATTACATTTCAGGCGGTCCTTCATCATCTGAACCACACGGTAGAAATCAGCGCCCATGATATCCATCTTATTAACATACGCCATACGCGGAACTTTATACTCCTCTGCCTGACGCCATACGGTTTCAGACTGAGGTTCAACGCCTCCCTTTGCACACAGAACGGTTACGGAACCGTCCAGTACACGCAGGGAACGTTCAACTTCAACAGTGAAGTCAACGTGTCCGGGGGTATCAATAATGTTAATACGGTGGTTTTTCCAGAAAGCGGTGGTAGCAGCAGAGGTAATAGTAATACCTCTTTCCTGCTCCTGCGCCATCCAGTCCATGGTTGCCGTACCATCGTGGGTTTCGCCGATCTTGTGGTTAACGCCGCAGTAATAGAGAATACGCTCAGTGGTCGTAGTCTTACCGGCGTCAATATGAGCCATAATACCAATATTTCTTGTAAGCTCTAGCGGAACCTGTCTTGGCATATTGTCCTCCTTAGTATTGAACAGCTATACGCCGGAATAAACCGGCAAAGCCGCCTGCAGCCTTATGCTGCACGTTCTATCGCTATCTCCGCCATACGGCGGGATGAAAAATTACCATCTGTAATGAGCAAAAGCCTTGTTGGCTTCCGCCATTTTATGGGTATCCTCACGCTTTTTAGCTGCGCCGCCAACACCGTTGATGGCATCGAGGATTTCGTTTGCAAGCCTTTCCTTCATGGTTCTTTCAGAACGCTTGCGGGCAAACATTGTCAGCCAGCGCAGACCGAGGGTCTGCTTTCTTTCAGGGCGGACTTCAATCGGCACCTGATAGGTTGCACCGCCGACACGGCGGGCCTTTACTTCGAGCAGCGGCATGATATGCTCCATAGACTCCTCGAAAACTTCCAACGGCTCTCTGCCGGTCTTTTCTCTGATAATATCAAACGCACCGTAAACGATCTTCTGGGCAACACCCTTTTTACCGTCATACATTACGCTGTTGATCAGACGTGTGACTAACTTTGATTTGTAAAGCGGATCTGGCAAAACATCACGTTTTGCGATCTGGCCTCTTCTTGGCACTTCGCTTCCCTCCTTCACATAATGATATCATCGGTACTCGAGTGACAAAACTCTCGTCGGCGCCAATGAAGAAACCATATATATTATATATATAATTTCATACATTGGGCTGCTGCAAATTACACTATACAACCTGCATGAAAGAATCTGTCCTGATTATTTTTTTGCTGCCTTCGGGCGCTTAGCGCCGTATTTGGAACGACCCTGCATTCTCTTGGCAACACCCTGTGTGTCGAGAGTACCACGAATAACGTGATAACGAACACCAGGAAGGTCCTTTACACGTCCACCACGGATCATTACCACACTATGCTCCTGCAGATTATGGCCGATACCCGGGATGTACGCGGAAACCTCAATACCGTTTGACAAACGGACTCTGGCAATCTTACGAAGGGCAGAGTTTGGCTTCTTAGGGGTCATTGTCTTAACAGCTGTGCACACACCGCGCTTTTGCGGGGAATCCTGATCAATGGCAATGCGCTTCTTGCTGTTCCAGCCCTTGTTCATTGCAGGGGCTTTAGACTTCTTCACGATTTCTTCTCTTCCGGTACGGACGAGCTGATTAAAGGTTGGCATATTACACCTCCTCAGGCGAAAAAGATATATGTGCAGGGGAAGAAAAACTTCCCCTAATCACCAAAAACAATGGTTTCACACATTTTTTAATTTTAACACTATGAAACACTGTTTGTCAACACTTGTTCTGTTAAATTATCCTCAGATTCATCAAAATCTTCATCATCTTCTATATTTTTATGAATCTGGACATCATGGTAGCATTTCATGCCTGTTCCGGCAGGAACCAGCTTACCGATAATTACGTTTTCTTTTAATCCCATCAGCGGGTCAACCTTGCCTTTGATAGCGGCATCGGTCAGAACCCTTGTCGTTTCCTGGAAAGAAGCGGCAGACAGGAAAGAATCTGTAGCAAGGGAAGCTTTGGTAATACCCATAAGAACAGGAATACAGGTTGCTTCCTCCAACCCCTCTTCGCCTGCGGCAATGCGCGCACGAATTTGGGCATTTTCATATTCAAATTCACTCTTATCAATGGTAGTCCCTGGGAGGAACGCGGTACTTCCCGCTTCATCCACACGGATTTTACGCATCATTTGGCGGACGATAACCTCTATATGCTTATCGTTGATATCAACACCCTGCATACGGTAAACACGCTGTACTTCCTGAATCAGGTAATCATGCACAGCATCAACACCTCGGATGGCAAGAACGTCATGCGGGTTAACGGAACCTTCCGTCAGCATTTCGCCTGCCTGAATATGGTCGCCTTCATGCACACGCACGCGGGAACCATAAGGAATCAAATAGCTGGCTTCTTCCATTGTCTCCTTATTCAGAATGACAATATGGCGGTTCTTTTTGATTTCCTGGAAAGTAACCTCACCGTCAATCTCACTGATAATAGCAAGATGCTTCGGCTTGCGGGCTTCAAAAAGTTCCTCAACACGCGGAAGACCCTGTGTAATATCCGCAGAAGATGCGACACCGCCCGTATGGAATGTACGCATAGTTAGCTGGGTACCAGGCTCACCGATAGACTGTGCGGCAATAATACCAACCGCTTCGCCGACAGTAACTGGGTCGCCAGTTGCCAAGTTAGAACCGTAACACTTGATACAAACGCCGTGTTTTGCCTGACATGTCAACAGAGAACGGATTTTTACCTTTTTGATTCCAGTAGCGGCAATTCGCTTTGCGTCGTCTTCTGTCATCATACGTTCTGTATCCATTACGACTTCGCCGGTTTCCTGATTGATAATCGGTTCTGCAAGGAAACGTCCAACCAGACGTTCCGTCATTTCTTCAATCATTTCGTTTCCGTCTTTAATATCATAAACCATAATGCCGTTTGTCGTACCGCAATCCTTTTCACGGATAATGACATCCTGCGATACGTCAACAAGGCGGCGGGTCAGATAACCGGAGTCCGCCGTACGAAGCGCAGTATCGGCAAGACCTTTACGCGCACCACGGGAGGAAATGAAGTACTCCTGTACATTCAAACCTTCACGGTAATTAGAACGAATCGGAACTTCAATGGTACGTCCGGAAGTATTTGCAATCAATCCACGCATACCGGCAAGCTGACGCAACTGGCTCTGGGAACCACGGGCTCCGGAATCAACCATCATATAAATCGGATTGTAATTATCAAGGTTCGTTGTTAAGTCGTTGGAAACCTGATTGGTAACGGTTTCCCATGTTTTTACAACATGGCGGTAACGTTCCTCGTTGCTGATAAGACCGCGGCGGAAGTTTTTCGTAATTTTATCAATTTTCTGTTCTGCCTCTGCAAGCAAACCTGCCTTTGTCGGCGGAATGGTTGCATCAGAAACAGCAACGGTAATACCGCTTCGGGTAGAATATTTATATCCCTGTGCTTTAATACGGTCAAGCACATCAGCGGTACGCGCAGTGCCGTGCACACGAATACAGCGGTCTATGAGCTTACCAAGGGTCTTTTTATTAATCAGAAAGTCAACTTCCAGTTTAAATTCATTTTCGGGAATACTGCGGTCTACAAAACCAAGATCCTGCGGAACCGGCTCATTAAAAATAACGCGGCCAATGGTAGTCTCTACTAATCGGGAATGAATCTCGCCGTCAATTTCCTTTGAAAAACGGATTTTGATTGGCGCATGCAATCCGATAACACCGGATTCGTAAGCCATAACGGCTTCGTTCTTATCGCGGAATACTTTTCCCTCTCCCGGCTCACAGCCCGGTTTTACAAGGGTCAGGTAATAGGAACCAAGCACCATATCCTGTGTTGGAACAGCAACTGGCTTACCGTCTGACGGTTTGAGCAAATTGTTTGCCGCAAGCATCAGGAAACGAGCCTCCGCCTGCGCTTCCGCAGAAAGCGGCACATGAACTGCCATCTGGTCACCGTCAAAGTCAGCGTTAAACGCAGTACAAACCAATGGATGCAATTTAATCGCACGGCCTTCTACCAAAACAGGCTCAAACGCCTGAATACCCAGTCGGTGAAGTGTCGGCGCACGGTTGAGCATAACCGGATGGTCTTTAATAACAATTTCTAATGCATCCCAAACCTTATTGTTGGAACGCTCTACCATCTTACGGGCAGATTTTATATTACCCGCGTCGCCGGTTTCTACCAAGCGTTTCATTACAAAAGGCTTAAACAGTTCCAATGCCATCTCTTTCGGCAAACCGCACTGATAAAGTTTAAGTTCCGGACCAACAACAATAACGGAACGACCGGAATAGTCAACACGCTTACCCAACAGATTCTGGCGGAAACGTCCCTGCTTACCTTTGAGCATATCGGAAAGGGATTTCAGCGGACGGTTATTCGGCCCTGTCACCGGACGGCCGCGGCGTCCGTTATCAATCAACGCGTCTACAGCTTCCTGCAGCATCCGCTTTTCATTGCGCACAATAATTTCCGGTGCACCTAATTGCAGCAAACGCTGCAAGCGGTTATTACGGTTAATAACGCGGCGATACAAATCATTCAGGTCTGATGTTGCAAAACGTCCGCCGTCCAACTGTACCATTGGTCGTAGATCCGGCGGGATAACAGGAATAACATCCAGAATCATCCATTCCGGACGGTTACCGGACTGACGGAAAGATTCCACAACTTCCAATCGCTTAAGCAAACGGATTCGTTTCTGCCCCTGTGCAGTCTCCAGCTCCTCTTTCAGCTCTGTTGCTAAAGCGTCCACATCAATTTCCTGAAGCAGCTTTTTAATGGCTTCCGCGCCCATGCCTGCTTCAAATTCATCTTCATACTTTTCTTTCATTTCCCGGTATTCTTTATCAGAAAGGGTCTGCATTTTCTGAAGCGGCGTAGAACCCGGATCAATCACAATATATAATGCGAAATAAAGAACCTTTTCCAGATAGCGCGGAGAAATATCCAAAATCAGGCCCATACGTGACGGAATACCCTTAAAATACCAGATATGGGAAACCGGCGCTGCCAGCTCAATGCTGCCCATACGCTCACGGCGAACCTTGGAACGGGTAATTTCAACGCCGCATCGTTCACAGATTTTCCCTTTATAGCGGATGCGTTTATACTTTCCGCAATGGCACTCCCAGTCCTTCTGCGGTCCAAAAATACGTTCGCAGAACAAGCCATCGCGCTCCGGCTTCAAGGTACGGTAGTTTATGGTTTCCGGTTTCTTAACCTCGCCGTAAGACCAGCTCCTGATCTGTTCCGGTGAAGCAAGTCCGATTTTAATTGACTCAAATGCGTTAAACTCCACTAACGACCCCTTCTTCCATTCAAATTTTATTCTGCGTCGTCTTCGATATCGACCAAATCACCCGCAAAAAAATCATTGCCGATGGACTCGTCTTCAAGAATATCCGCTTCTTCCAGCCCTTCAATAATTTCCTCGCTGATTTCGCCTTCTTCTTCACTTTCGTTATCAATGGCAAAACCATCATCTTCGGAAACATCATTAATTTCGCTGAATGCTTCATCATCAGCAGGCGTCAGACCGACATCATCGCCGTCAAACGTCTGCCGCAAATCAATCTCTATATCATCTTTATCAAGAACCTTGACATCAAGGCCAAGGGACTGAAGCTCTTTAATGAGAACCTTAAAGGATTCCGGAATACCCGGCGTCGGGACATTCTGTCCTTTAACAATAGCCTCATAAGTTTTTACACGTCCGACAACGTCATCGGATTTTACTGTCAGGATTTCCTGCAGAGTATAAGCCGCACCGTAAGCTTCCAGCGCCCAAACTTCCATTTCACCGAAACGCTGGCCGCCGAACTGCGCCTTACCGCCGAGCGGCTGCTGTGTTACAAGGGAATACGGACCGGTGGAACGCGCATGAATTTTATCATCTACCAAATGGTGGAGCTTCAGGAAGTACATAACGCCGACAGTGATTGGATTATCAAACGGCATACCTGTACGCCCATCGTAAACGATGCTCTTTCCATCTTCCCGCTGATTTGCTTCCCTAAGGGCGTCACGAATATCCGCTTCATGCGCGCCGTCAAAAACAGGGGTCATAAATTTCCAGCCCAGCAAGCGCGCCGCATAACCAAGATGCACTTCAAGCACCTGACCGATGTTCATACGAGAAGGAACACCCAACGGGTTCAGTACAATATCCAACGGTGTACCGTCGGCAAGGAACGGCATATCCTCCTGCGCCATAATGCGGGAAACAACACCCTTATTACCATGACGTCCCGCCATCTTATCGCCCACGCTGATTTTACGTTTCTGTGCAATATAGCAACGGACAATCATATTAACGCCCGGGTTCAGTTCATCGGAATTCGCACGGGTAAAGACTTTAACATCCACAACAATACCGTATTCACCATGCGGTACGCGCAGAGAAGTATCTCTTACTTCTCTTGCCTTCTCGCCGAAAATTGCACGCAAAAGGCGTTCTTCGGCAGTCAGCTCTGTTTCACCCTTCGGTGTAACCTTACCAACAAGAATATCGCCGGAGTGTACTTCCGCACCCACACGGATAATACCGAATTCGTCCAAATCCTTAAGAGCGTCTTCACCAACGTTTGGAATATCACGGGTAATATCTTCCGGCCCAAGCTTGGTGTCACGGGCTTCGGTTTCATATTCTTCAATATGGATAGAGGTATATACGTCTTCACGCACTACCCTCTCATTCAGCAGAACAGCATCCTCGTAGTTATAACCTTCCCATGTCATAAAACCGATAAGGGCATTTTTACCCAAAGAAATTTCACCATGGTCGGTTGCAGGTCCATCAGCGATTACCTGATTTGCCTCAACATAATCGCCGAGGTTTACCACCGGACGCTGGTTAATACAGGTACCTTGATTGGAACGCAGGAATTTAATAATATGATAATTGTCAATTTCACCTTCCGGCGTGCGGATTTCAATCTCCCTTGCGCTGAGCTTGGAAACCACACCTGCACGTTTGGCAATTACCGCAACACCGGAGTCAACGCCGGCTTTGTATTCCATACCGGTACCGACCAGCGGCGCCTGCGTTTTCAGCAGCGGCACTGCCTGACGCTGCATGTTGGAACCCATCAGTGCACGGTTGGCGTCATCGTTTTCGAGGAACGGAATCATACTGGTAGCTACGGACACAACCATTTTTGGGGAAACGTCCATGAAGTCCGCAGCCTTATTTTCAATTTCAATAAACTCATCACGGAAACGTGCGTTGATTTTCTGGCGAACAAAATGCCCCTCTTCATCCAGCGGTTCATTTGCCTGCGCAACGATATAATCGTCTTCCACGTCCGCAGTCATGTAAACAACCTCATCCAAAACAATGCCGGTTTCCTTATCTACACGGCGGTACGGCGCTTCAATAAAACCGTACTCATTGATGCGTGCAAATGTTGCAAGATAGGAAATCAAACCGATGTTCGGACCTTCCGGCGTTTCAATCGGGCACATGCGCCCATAATGGCTGTAATGTACGTCACGCACCTCGAACCCCGCCCTGTCACGGGAAAGACCGCCGGGACCAAGCGCGGAAAGACGGCGCTTATGGGTTAATTCTGCAAGCGGGTTCGTCTGGTCCATAAACTGCGACAATGGGGAGGAACCGAAAAATTCTTTAATTGCCGCAACAACCGGACGGATATTGATAAGGGACTGGGGCGTGATATTATCTGAATCCTGCGTCTGTGCCGCCATACGCTCACGTACTACGCGTTCCATACGGGTAAAACCGATGCGGAACTGGTTCTGGAGCAGTTCGCCGACAGAACGAATACGGCGGTTGCCCAAATGGTCAATATCGTCCGTTGTACCGATGCCGTGGTCAAGACAGTTCAGGTAATTAATGGATGCAAAAATATCATCAATCGTAATGTGTTTTGGAATCAAATCATCCTGCCGTGCGGTAATTTCATCACGCAGTGCGTCAATATCATCGCCGCATTTATCAATAATTTCCATCAATACATTGTAGGAAACCTTTTCATTAATGCCGCATTCATACATATTGATTTTATTAACGTCAACGTAGTCGGCAATATCTACCATACCGTTGGAGA
This sequence comes from uncultured Eubacteriales bacterium, assembly GCA_934546985.1. Lineage (GTDB taxonomy): Bacteria > Bacillota > Clostridia > Oscillospirales > Acutalibacteraceae > CAKTEE01. The sequence goes on along the minus strand of CAKTEE010000001.1, from coordinate 117,117 downwards.
ATACTTTTACTTCCTTCTCTTCTACAGTAACATAAGCCACGCTGACGCCTGCGCGTTCAATCTCTTCCGCCTTATCGCGGCTGAGAAGCTCGCCTTCCTCCGCCATCAGTTCCCCGGTGTTCGGGTTTGCAATGGGGCGGGAAAGCCGCTGACCCGTAAGGCGCGCGCCAATGGCAAGTTTTTTATTGTATTTATAGCGACCCACACGGGAAAGATCATAACGATGGGCATCAAAGAACAAGCCGTCAATATGAGCCTGAGCGGTATCCACGGTCGGCGGTTCTCCCGGGCGAAGCTTTTTGTAAACTTCCAGCAAAGCTTCTTCCGTGTTCTTGGTTGTATCTTTCTCAATAGTTGCAACAATACGTTCATCCGGTCCGAACATCTCAAGAATCTCCGCATCGGAACCAAGGCCTAAAGAACGAATGAATGTTGTAATAAAGAGCTTTCTGTTTTTATCTATACGAACATAAAACAGGTCGTTAGCGTCCGTTTCATACTCCAGCCATGCGCCGCGGTTTGGAATGACCGTATTGGTAAAGAGCTTCTTACCCGTTTTATCATAAGTCATGCCGTAATATACGCCAGGGGAACGCACAAGCTGGGAAACAATAACGCGCTCCGCGCCGTTTATAACAAAAGTGCCGCTTTCCGTCATCAGCGGAAAGTCGCCCATGTAAACCTCAGATTCTTTGATTTCACCTGTTTCTTTATTCAGCAAACGCGCGCGTACACGCATCGGCGCAGAATAGGTGGAATCACGTTCCTTACACTCCTCAACCCCGTATTTTGGCTTATCGTCCATTTTGTAGTCAATAAAATCCAAAACCAGATTTCCGGTATAATCCTTGATACCGGACACGTCTTTTAATACCTCCCGCAGGCCCTCGTCAAGGAACCACTGGTAGGAATTTTTCTGCACCTCAATCAGGTTCGGCATTTCCATAACCTCATTGATTTTTGAGAACGACATACGCTCGGTTGTCCCAAGCTGCACTGGTTTTACTTTCACCATAGGCTTGAATCACTCCGTTCTTTTATTGTGGCCACCACGGCGTTTTCACCACAAAGGCAGATCCTAACGTGCGTTATTTTGTAATATCTTACTTGCAATCGAAAGATCTTTGTGCTATAATAGCAAAAGTAAGCTGACTGCAAGGGTATATTAACGCATTTTGATACATTTTAATATTTTACTGCTAATCCCTTCATTTGTCAACACTTTTATTTTTAAAAGCTATTAATTTTTTAAGCAGTAAACCGATTTAAACTAAATAAATATTTTTTAATATTAAACAATAAAAAGGAACGGTGCCATAAAGGCAATGCCGTTCCTTTTTCAATCCTCTGTTGCAATTTTATTTTCCTGCATCAGGGGATTTATTTTTATTTTTTAGTTCACATTTTATGGATTCATTTATTATTTGCGTTTTCTGCTGGCAGCAATACCAATAATACTTACGAAAAGCAATGCTACGCCCAGCTGTACCGAAATACGACCGTCTCCAATATTTGGATTTTTGTCAGAAACTTCATCGGTTCCTTTCGCAGTTGTTCACGGTTCTGCTGTTTCTGCTTTCCTGATTAAAACGATTGGCGTCAAGGTTTTATCCTGTCCCGCCGGATTATCCAGAACAAATTTTACGAGCGTATCGTCATCATACGTTATGGAATCACATTTACCTAACACAATAGCATTAAAATCATTTGCATCAACAATCATGGACTGAATACCCAATTTTTCATAAATTTCATTGCACACGCCGGCCGGGTTTTCCGGAATCCTAATTCCAAAATTATCATAGTCTTTAAAAATATGTCCGTAAAACCCGTCTAAACCGCTGATTTCAGGCCCTGTGATTTCATAGAATACACCCTTTCTGCCAAAAAGCTTACATACGCCTGCGGCAACCGCCGCCCAAATAACTTTCAGTTTTCCGCATAAATGAATGGCAAATTGCATTTTGTATACGTTATCTACACCGCATCCGGCATCCGATTTCATTGCAAATTTTGACAGAAACTTCGCCAGCCAGCTGATCTTCATATCCTTTTTGTAAACCACCCGTTTCTGGCAAAGGGCGATAATCTTTTCGCTGATAGAAATAATATCACCCTGCTGATAAATTGACTTTACATATTTTTCTATGATTTCAAGATAATCTTCCCCTATCTGGATATAATGCGTTTGCACTACATGCCTTAAAAATTTTTCACCATTCACTTCTACCTCAATACGTTTCCCTTTTAATGCTCTGAATTCCATCATTGTTAACCCTCTTCCTCATTAACGGCACCTGCACACTGTTTTCACGTGGACAAGTATAAAACACTAAAATAATATTCAAATAAATTCAGCGTGAAAATAGCACCGTATCATTATTTTACTGCCCCTGCGATTGCTTAACAACAACAAAACAATTACATCATAAAAACAAACTGATTACATCATTAACGCCTCATTACAAATATCTATATATCCAAGCAAATAACCGATAATATGCTGCAATTTATACCTCTCATTCCACTGTTATTAACAAATCATAAAATCCACATCTTTACTTTTAATATTACAGTCTTATTTTAGTAAATATATTTACTAAAGTCAATAGTAAACATCTTTACTTTGATAAAATTGGGAAACAATAACGCGGGAAAAGGAGGAATCGGATTGCCTTACTGCAAAAGAATCCGGGACCTGCGGGAGGACCATGACAAAACGCAGGAAGAAATTGCCCGCATACTCGGCACATCGCAAACCATGTATGCACGGTACGAGCGCGGCGCAAATGAAATGCCTATCCGCCATCTCATCACATTATGTAAATATTATCAGGTATCGGCAGACTATATCCTTAACCTGACAGACAATCCCGCTATGCCGGATAAAAATAAAAAGAACCGATAAAGATGATTCACGCATTCCGTTCATCCTTATCGGCTTTTTATTATTTTATTTTATCTACGGTAATTATTCCGGAAATTCCGGCGAGTCTTCGCTGTACCGATTCCGATGCGGTTGATTCTTCCTGAACGGAATAAGCATAAACGCCGTTTCCGCTGAACGGAAAAACTATTTTATCATCAACCGCATTAAATTCTAATTCTTCGCTGTTATATGTAACAGACTCGATTTTCCTGTTTACCGGAACAGACAATTTTGGGGCACATAAGATTCCTGCAAACAAAATACATGGATATTCCACACGCACCGTTTTCAAAGACAGCATCAAGTACCGTATCCGGCAGTATTACATCGCTTAATGTTACGGTTTCTGTCGCTTAGCGATTTCTAAACACTTAGCATCTGAAATCTGCAATGGTAATTTGGAATCTGATCTAAATTGCTTAACTCACAATTTTTAAAATCTACCTTATTTTATTCATATTCTAATTACACTTAAAGTAGAGACATTAAAAAGAAATATCAAAATCCTTAGCGGGCAGTGTAGAAGTTTCCTTTCCATCATAATCACCGAGTACGATGATTTTTGTTTCCTGCCGCGAATAGCGGAGTGCCAGTTCATTATCCCCTGAGCCTGTTTCAAAATAGTAAAACAGCCATCCGCTAGCGCTTTCGCCCGGTTGGATACCGTTTGTGGTCAAAGCAACGAGATTGTTTTCATCAGCATAGGTCTTAAAACTATTGATTCTCGCACTGTTGGTGGCGACAGGCGTTCCATTTACAAGCAATTTCAGGTCAGAATCATACAAACCTCCACTGCTATACTTGCTGTCGTTTTTCAGCTCCACTTCCACGCAAACGCCCGTTCTGTAACCGTTGTACCAAATACTCGGGTCATCAAAAGGAATATCAACAATAGCCTGCTTCAAAGTGATAGTGTATCCCAATTCGGGGTCTGTAACAGTCTGATTAATTTCTTTTTTGATTGGCGTAGGCTGTGCAGTGGTTTCGTCACCACTGCTTTCCGTCGGTTCAGAAGACGGTTCTGTGCTGTCCGTACTACTGCTACTCTGTGGTGCAGACGTAGACTCGCCCTGATCTCCCCCATTAGTGCAGGCGGCAAGAGATACAGCCATCAGTCCAGCCAGTAACAAGGCAAATAGTTTCTTCATGAATAAAATCCTCCTGATAAAAAGTATTTTAGAAAGACGCAAAAAGTGCAAGTGTCACTCATTCGTTTAAAAAAGAGCGATCGAATTTAATGCAAAAGTCAAGCCCTTTTTATGAATTTTGTAGTTTTTCATATTTCGTGCGTTTTTAGCACTCACCTAAGCGCATACATTCCAATATTATACAGTATAAGGAAAAGACATAATTATGTCAAGCGACATCATGCTTTGTTTGCAAATATTTTGTGATTTTTTCTGCTTGTTGGTCTCCCCCCTTTCGCCGCAGGTAGTAGGAAATGAAGAAAAAACAGGCTGTCCTATTATGGCTCTTAGAAAGGACGTGAAAGGAATGGAAACGGATATTGAAAGACGGGCATATCGTAATAAAAAATCCTTTGTATCAAACGCTACCGGAGCTTGAAGTCATTATCAAATCTGGCAGGACAAGCTACCAGCTTTACAGGAACCTATGACGGTAAACGGACGTTGTCAAGTAAGGTTTTACACCTTATGGAACAAGAAAATTCACACAAAGAGGTTGATAAAAAAGTCGCCCTTTTTTCTTCTTGTTAAAAGCTAATAGTAAACATATTTACTTTAATAAAAGCAGGAAAAGGAGGAACAGAATAGCCTTACTGCAAAAGAATCCGCGACCTGCGGGTAGACCATGACAAAACGCAGGAAGAAATTGCACGCATACTCGGCATATCACAAATCATGTATGCACGGTATGAGCGCGGCGCAAATGAAATACCTATCCGCCATCTCATCACATTATGTAAATATTATCAGGTATCGGCAGACTATATCCTTAACCTGACAGACAATCCCGCTGTGCCGGATAAAAATAAAAAGAACCGATAAAGATGATTCACGCATTCCATTCATCTTTATCGGCTTTTTATTATTTTACTTTATCTGCGGTAATTTTTCCGGAAATTCCGGCGAGTCTTCCAGTACCCCGCCTGTTCACGGATATTCCGCAGGAAATCGCCGCCAAAAAACAGGGCGACATTTAACAGGGACATTAATATGGCGACCTTTCCTGCCCAGCCGGTAATAATAAACTGGAACAAAAGAAAAGCGGCGTCAATGATTGCAAGGTATTTCACCTTAACCGGAATCAAAAAGAAAATAAGCACCTCAAAATTCGGAAAAATCATGGCAAAGGCAAGGAAAAGAGACAAGTTCAGATATATATTCGTTGCATAGCCGGTAAACAATGCACCGATTATTGTAAATATCATGCCGGAAAAATAAAAAATATTAAACCGGAAACTCCCCCATTCCCGTTCCAGCGCAGTACCAATCAGACAATTAAAATAAAGGTTAAAGAAAATCCAAAAAATACTCGATGCCGGCGGCAGGAAAATAAACGTAATCAACCGCCATATCTGCCCTTGCGCAACCAGACCCATGTCAAGGTACAGCCATGAACTTAACCCTAAATCCGGCAGCAGGAGGTCTGTTAAAAATACCCCCAGCATAATCGCCGACAGCCCTATCATCAGCCGCGGTATTGCAAAACGCCGGGCTTTGCGTTCCAAATTATCCAGCCATTTCATAACATACGTCCTTTTCTGAATGTATTAGGAAATATCCCTATAATACAGGTTATCCACTGAAACACAAATCATTTTGCAGAAAAACCCCATTGAATTTAGACCAATATTTCCATACATTATATATTATAACATTCAGCAGGAAATTGCAATCCGGTAATATCAACATTCACTTTGGTTTAAAACGGATGTCTGTTTCTATATCCTAAGCTTTGAATCAATTTTAGGTCCTCTTCAACGGTAATACCCGCTGTTGTCAGCAGTCTGCCGGAAATTGCCGCGTTAGCGCCGCATTCAAAAATCTGCTTTCCCTTATCCTGAAACAACCCTCTTCCCCCTGCAAGGCGAATCGTTCCGCGGGGCAAAAGGAACCGAAACACTGCCGCCGTTCGGCAAACCTCATCTTCCGTGATTGGTTCTGCGGTTTCTAAAGGCGTTCCCTGTATAGGATTTAAAACATTGAGCGGTATGCAAGTAACATTTAATGTACGAATTTCCAACAGCATATCCACACGATCCGCAGGCGTTTCTCCCAAACCGATAATCCCGCCGCTGCAAACCTCCAGCCCTGCCGCCTGTGCGTTTTTAATCGTCTGTATTTTTTCATCATAGGTATGAGTCGTACATATCTGAGGAAAAAAGCGGCGCGAGGTTTCAAGATTATTATGATAGCGGCTGACTCCGGCCTGTTTTAGTTTTGCCATTTGTTCCATGGAAAGCAATCCGTGAGACGCACACAAAGACAGTCCGTATTCTTCTTTCAGTCGCCTATAACTATCACACAAGCTTTCCACTTCTTTATCCGTCAGCTTCTTCCCTGATGTTACGATGGAAAAACGTCCGATTCCTTTTTCTACCGCCGCTTCTGCTTCTTCCAATATCTTTTCGGTATCCAATAAAGGGTATTCCTCAATTTTGGTATCATAGTGCGCGGATTGGGCGCAGTATTTGCAGTTTTCCGGACACCGTCCGCTCTTGCCGTTAATAATAGTGCAAAAATCAAAGCCTGCACCGCAAAAATGCTCCCGCAGTTCCTGCGCCGCGCCGCATAATGATTCCAGCGGCTGATTCCATAAATCCAAAGCCTGATTTCGATTCAGTTCCGCACCGGATAGTACTGCTTCTTTAAACGTTTCAATAATATCCATTTCACAACCCTCATTCCTGTTTTTCCTTATTGTAACAGTGCGCCGGCATATTGTCAACTTTAATTATATTCAAGTTTACAATCAACAAATCGACTGCACTTTTCTCCCTGCATTAACTGTGTTATGATAAAAATAAAATCATTGGAAAAGGCGATGTTAAAATGAATTTTGAAAAAATAAAAGACATCTTATTCCAGCGCGGCATTGCACAAACAGGCTTTGCACGGGTTGCAGGCCTTGTACCCAAACCGTACGCTGATTATTCTTATGCAGTTTCACTGGTATACAAGCTCAGCAGCGGGCTGTTAGACGAAGTGCAGGAGGGACCGACATTTTCTTATTTTCATCATTATCGGACGGTCAACGCTTTTCTGGACAGCCAGACGCTCTGGCTCTGCACAATGATTGAACGGGAAGGCTTCCGTGCCGTCCCCGTCGCCGCTTCACAAAGCAGACCGGGAGCAGACGGCGCCTATGACAGCCTGTTTCAGCACAAAACCGCCGCTGTACTCGCAGGGCTGGGCTGGATTGGGAAATCAGCCCTCTTTGTCAGCCCAGAGTTTGGTCCCCGCGTACGTCTCGGCACCGTTTTGACAGATATGCCCCTGCCAGCAGAAAAACCCCGCATGCCCGTAGGCTGCGGGGAATGCAATATTTGTGTACAGGCCTGCCCTGCTATGGCAATCAAAGGTAAAAATTATTTTGACGGCTGTTCCCGTGCCGATTTATTCGACGCGCAGGCATGCAGTCAGCATATGAAGCGCGCATATCAGCACATAGGGCGCGGCGCTGTTTGCGGAATTTGCGTCAGCCGCTGTCCTTTTGGCAAAAAGCGTTAAATATCCTTTACGACAAAGCGCATCAGCTTCAGCGCCCAATACAACCCATGTTTCAACATCCTTTGTCACACCCCTTTCCTGATAATAGAAGCAATCACCGTTATGTCATCCTCATGGCCATCCACACGCCTTCGGCGCGCTTCATTTGCAATATGCTCTGCAAGCTCTGCCGCGGAACCTTCCTTCCAGCTTTCCATTTCCGCTTTAATCCACTCGCTGCTGCCATTAATAGCTCCATCGGAAACAAGTAGAATGATATCTCCTTCACCCAACGTAACCGCCGCTTTGCTGAATTCCACCTGTCTGAGAATCCCTGCCGGAAGGCTGCTTTGCTCTACCGCACAGGCCCGTCCGTTTTTTCTTACAAAAGATGCAGGCGCACCTGCCTTTAAAAACTCCACTCTTCCTGTAAATAAATCCATACAGGAAATATCCAGCGTTGCCAAGGATTCATCGCTGGATTTCACAAGAAGGGCAGAATTAACAACACGCAGGGAACAGTCGAACCCAAAACCCGCTTTACACAGGCGCGCCAGCAAACCTGCCGCCATCGCGCCGTCTACCGCCGCGCGGCCGCCGCTGCCCATACCGTCAGAAATAATCATGATTTCCCTGCCGCGTCCATCGTTAAAGCATTCATAGGCGTCACCGCAAATTGTTCCATTGTTGCTTGCAATCTGATAAGCGCCCCGCTGAATTCTGAGCGCCGCCCGCTCGCAAACTGTAATCTTTGTTTCTCCGCCTGCAATAGAAACACAGGGAGCGTCAAAAAAACGGTCGCAGGCTTCATCCAATACACGATTCAGTTCCGCCCTGTCCAGATGCGATTCCAACGGTCCGCAGGTGACTTCAATCGTCATTCTTCCATACTTGTCCAACCTGCATGCAACGCTTTCCGGTTCAATATCAAAAGCCTTCATCACACAGGTAACCCTCGCCGCCGTTTTATTGTCATATTCTTCCGCCGCATCCAGTTCTTGAGATAAATCGCTGAGCATATCCGCTATGCCTTCAAACTGGTCTGCAACTACACTGCGCACCTCTGTAATGCGGGCTTCTGCACTTTCCCTCAGCAGATAATCCGCATAGCTTAAATTAAAGCTGTCCAGCAATGAAGGAAGTTTTATACAGCGGTCGCGAAAATATTTCGGCACATCCGAAGCTTCCGCTTTCTCTTTTTCCCGCAGAATCAGGGCAATATCGTTAAATACATTGCTTGTCCCTTCAAAGTTTTTATCCCAGCAATACATTTTCAATCCGCATTTTTTGCAGACACAATCCTGCACTTGGCGATAAACACCGTCAAAATCATTCGCGCCAACTTTTTTCAGCTTAGCGGAAACTTCTTCCACAGATTGTGCAACCTCACTCATAGCATTCGCCGCAAAATCAAGCCGGCTGACTACAGAACTTTTCATACTCCCCGTGGTAATCAGCTCTGCCGGTGCAGCCAGATAACCTTCTATATTCTGAACAAGGCGGGAGGGCAGCAGGATAAGCAGGAGGCTGGCAATCATCGCTTCATACAAACCGCAAATAGACGCCGGCGCACCTTGCGCCATAATAACGCCCAAGCCATTTGCCGCCAAAAATGCTGCGGCACAGCTTAGGCTCCCCATCTGTGCAAACACACCTGCCAGCAAACCGCCGAACGCAATGCTTGCAGCCATCATATTCGGGTCACCCGTGATACTCAGCGTTACAGCAATGGAGATACCAATAATACTGCCTCCGATTTCACGTCCGAAACGCGCCGCCATCAGCACTGCCAGAGACATGAGTATGCGCCCCGGAGAAACGCCAAGAATATTCAGCGGCGCAGCAGACATTAACAGCAAACAACCAACAATAACAATCGAAGACAGTTCCTGCCGGTTCATGGAACGGAAGCCCCTTGTCCCATTTGACACAGCAAAGAAACGCCCGATAAAAAATGCCGCTCCCCCTGCAAGCACTGCCTCTGATAAATACATTAACAGTGCGGACATTTTCAACCCTTTGGCAACTACAATGGCAAGGCCTGTCCCAAACGTACAGATAAACGCCGCGCCGCTGAACAAAAAATCTTTGGAAAACATGGATTTTAACCCGCTGAAAAAATGCCGTATTGCTGCAACGCCTATTAACGCGGCAATATAGCGCAGGGGCAGTGCACCATGCTGACCTGCAATATAGCCTGCCGAAGCACCCAATACGGAAAAAATCATTTGCCTTGACGGCACTGCGGCTATGTAAGCAATCCCAAATGGGGCATAACTGCCGAATACCCCAGCCTGCGCAAAGAAAAATGCAGCAATTGCAGACATCACTTGTAAAATAATCTGTTTTGCAGGAACAGAAAGCGCCTGCGACAATTCTGCTCTGCGTTTTGTTAAAACTCCCCTGTTTACCAAAACCAGCCACCCGCCTTTTTTCAATTTATAAACTCAGGGACACCCCCTGATTTGCATTATATGCCTTCGTATGCGTAAAAGCTGTCATTGTGCGCTGTAAAAATATGGAAATTATTGGAATGTTCTGGAAAATAAGATGTAAGAATAATTCTGACAGGTATTTTAAATAAATACGATTTATGATAAAATGATAAGCAGAATTTAAAAGATAAGCAGGTGTTACCTATGAACTATGCGTTTTCAAACCGAATTTCCTCTTTGCAGCCTTCTGCAATCAGAGAAATTTTAAAATTCACATCCGATCCGGCAGTGATTCCATTCGCCGCCGGCAACCCGTCTCCGGAGGCTTTTCCCGCACAGGCAATTCAGGAAATCACATCAAAAATCCTGTCGGAAAAACCTATAGAGGCGCTGCAATACGGCGTTACGGAAGGCTATGCCCCCCTGCGCGGCAAAATCAGGGAATTGATGAAAGAACGTTACCAAACCGGACGCGATTTCGATAACTTAATCTTAACCGCAGGCGCACAGCAGGTTATGGATTTAACCACTAAGGCTTTCTGCAATGAGGGCGACGCTATCATCTGCGAATGCCCCAGCTTTATCGGTTCACTAAACTGTTTCCGTTCCTATCTCGGTAATCTTGTGGGAATTGATGTAGAAAGCGACGGCATGAACATTGAAATGCTGGAAAAAGCCCTTCAGGAAAACAAAAATGTTAAATTTATTTACACAATTCCCAATTTCCAAAACCCGTCCGGCGTAACAATGTCGCTGGAAAAACGCCGTGCAGTTTATGAACTTGCAAAAAAATACGGTGTTCTGATTTTGGAAGATAATCCTTACGGCGACCTGCGTGTAGATGGTAAAAGTCTGCCGAATATCAAATCTTTTGACGAAGACGGTATCGTTATTTATGCAGGAACTTTTTCAAAAATTCTTTCCCCCGGTCTGCGTGTAGGTTATGCCATTGCCCCTGAAACCATTATTGCAAAACTGACCGTTGGTAAACAATCCGCTGATGTTCATACCCCTGTACTGAACCAGATGATTGTCTATGAATGGCTAAATAATTATGATCTCGACGAGCACCTGCATTTTCTTCAGGATTTATACAGGAAAAAGCTGAATTTAATGTGCGATTTAATTGAAAGTGAACTTCCCTCTTCTATTACTTACAACCGTCCGCAAGGCGGGTTATTTGTCTGGTGCAAACTGCCGGACGGCGTTGATATGTCTGCTTTCTGCAAAGCCGCTGTTTTAAACAAAGTTGCTGTTGTTCCAGGCAATGCATTCATGATGCACGACGATGACCCAACACAATGCTTCCGCATGAATTTCAGCACACCAACGGATGAGGGCATTATCAAAGGCATGAAACTGCTTGCCGAAACTGCAAAAAGTTTTATTAAGTAAACTGGGGGGAGGAAACATTTATGACTGCACCAACAGAACAAACCGCACCGCGTAAAAAAAGAATCCTGAGCTGTATCCAGCCCACAGGTATCCCAACACTTGGAAATTATCTGGGTGCACTGAAAAACTGGGTACTGCTCGCAAATGAATTCGATTCCGCATACGCCGTTGCAGATTTGCACGCAATTACTGTCCGGCAGGAACCATCCGCTTTCCGCCGTCAGATTCTTGAAGCGTTTGCACTTTTGATAGCGCTGGGTCTTGACCCTGAAAAGAACCTGTTATTTATTCAAAGTCAAGTTCCGTCCCATGCGAGTTTAGGCTGGATTTTAAACTGCTATACCCAGTTCGGCGAACTTTCCCGCATGACGCAATTTAAAGATAAATCCGCCAAGCACGCAGATAACGTAAATGCCGGCCTGTTTACCTATCCAACCCTGATGGCAGCAGATATCCTGCTGTATCAAGCAGACTATGTTCCAGTAGGCGCTGACCAGAAACAGCATCTGGAACTAACCCGCAATATTGCGGAGCGTTTTAACGGAATTTACGGCAAGACCTTCACTGTTCCGGAACCTTATATTCCAAAAACCTGCGCCCGTGTCATGTCTTTACAGGATCCTTCCAGAAAAATGAGCAAGTCGGATGAAAACGTAAACGCTTGGATTTCCATGCTTGATACTCCAGATACAATTATGCGGAAATTCAAACGTGCAATTACAGATTCTGAAGCATGCGTGCGTTATGCAGAAGGCAAAGACGGGATTAACAACCTAATGGATATTTACTCGGCCTGCACTGGCAAAACCCATGAGGAAACAGAAAAAGATTTTGCAGGAAAAGGTTACGGCGATTTTAAAGCAGCCGTCGCAGAAGCTGTCATTGCTGAACTGTCACCTGTTCAGGAGCGTTTCCACACACTAATGAACGATAAGGCCTATTTGGAAAAATGCTACCAAGAAGGCGCACAGAAAGCTGAAGCAGTTGCCAAACGCACACTGGATAAGACAATGAAAAAAATTGGCTATTTAAAAGCCGGAAAATAAATATAGTAAAAATCTATTGTGAACATAAAAAGTCCTCCTAATGCAGACCATCCAATCTGCATTAGGAGGACTTAGTTATAACTAAAACAAACATTGATAAAAACGCCCTTTGTCAAAACCCCCAAATCTTTCTTGTTGATACCTATAAGGATTGCAGTAACGACGTTAAAAAGCAATTAAAAGCAAACAGAATTTCCTATATCGGTAATTTTCAATGCAAGGGCTATAATACTTTTGGTATTTTCGGAAAAATAGGAGGCTTCGTCAAAAAACATCCAAACCATAAGAATATGGAAAATATAAAAGATTTTAAAATAAATATGTTCTTCTTTTAGTATTTTTGTGTAGTTATCTGTCTACATTTTTACCTTATAAAAAGAAGCTATGAATTCCTAAACTTCAAGCACAGTCGAAAATTTTATACAAAAACAGGCGTTTTCAGATCTCTCTGAAAACGCCTGTTATCATTATCATCAAATAATAGGAAATATGAAATTATAATCCAAGAACATTTGCTTTTTCAATCCACGCGTCTGCTTCGTCGACACTTAACACCTGTGATGAAATCACAACATAAATGCCGTGGGAAGTTTCCTGATAACGGACAGATTTTCCGAGCGCCTCGCATGTATAACGCAACGAACCAATCGTTATACCATTCTGCATTTCAAACGCATTTGGGGCATTAGCTGTGCCAAGCAATGAACCATCCGCCGCATATTTTCCGACTTCCATACTGCCCGGGCTAATCATTAGATAACTGTCATCTGTCTTGTTTACCACCTTTATTTTAGATGTAGCTTCATCATAAATAACATTAAAACCATTCACCTCAGCAATGTACCTTAGCGGCATCATTGCTGTCCCATTAATATTGATCAACTTTGCATATCCATTCTGATATTTTGTAGTATCGTATACATTATCATTTACAAACGCTTTCGCCGCATCGAATTTCATAACAATAACATTATTTTCCAGTTCTGTTGTATCCGTTGAAATGCCAAAGGGCTGGGTAAAACTAATCCCCTCTCTGCCCTTGAGTTGGGCACGAACATAGCTGTTTACTTTATCTTCATACTGATTAAGGTCAATTGTATTACCAGTCGCAATCACTTCACCATCAGCAATCCATTCAATGGTATCATACAGGTTTCCTTCAATGGTAATCGTATCCTCCGTCTGATCTACCGTAATATTAGTGATAATCGGCGGTCGATAATCGCTGATAGTTGCAATATCAGTCACCGTATAGCCTTCCCGTTTGGCAACTTTAGCACTGGCATAAAACGCACCATTCTCCATAGCTGCCCGCACATTTTCAGCAGTATTGGACGGAAGGAGCATCATATTATAGCTATGACCGGTAGCGGAATTAGAATGAGTATCGTCGTTAGAGAAACCCCAGACAAATCGTCCTTTCGGCATGGTTTCTTTTAGGATATTATCCCAAAGAATACGGTCAGAATAAGAGTCCCCATCCAGTTTATTGATAATTTCCATTCCTACACAGGCGCTGTACTTAGTAAACAAATCTACATATTTCTGGACGGTTATAGGATTATTAGAAGCTTCTTCACCAACAGTACCGCTGGTATTTTTTCCACCAGTATACCGACCTGGATGATTGATATGGCAAATACCTCCCAATTTCTGTGTCTTTGCAATGTTACTTTCCAATGTCGCTCCCGATTCATTATTAAAAGGCGTAAAGAATGTATTCAAATGATCGCTTTCAGACTGCTCATCCGAATTTATAATGGCTACCATACCGCGGCCATCTCTGCCAATTCCATTGGTAATCTCTTCCAACCGTTCATCCGTTAGATAGGTACGTCCCTTACCAGTCAGATCATCTTTTCGATTCCAAGTAGTGTTAGTAACATTATGGTCAGTTAAAGCAAGAATATCATATCCTTTTTTGTAGTGTTCTTCAACCGTATCGGCTGGTTGAGGAGAACCATCACTTTCGTTGGAATGCGCATGAAAATCAGCTTTATACTGCCCATATGTGCTCCAATTAACGCTGGCGTAGGGGTTGTCGATTGTAAAATCCAGCGTTCCTTTACTGCTCTGTTCCTGAGCTGCAACACCAGTGACAAATATTCCAGAGAATACTGTACTCACTAAAATAGCTGCAATAGTTTTTCTTAACATTGTGTTCTTCCTTTCTCAATAAACATTACAAACGTTTGTATCTTTATTTAATCCCTGTAACATTAAATGCCTATTACATTCAAGTAAAATTTGGATAAAATTTATACTTACAAGTTTTATCCAAAACACTACTTAATAAAGTAAAAACATAGTATGCAACACAACGTAAAGCGCACTATCTAATCCCTATTTTTAATAATAAAACACATCAAGGGACTCGTTTGTTCATCAAGAAACTATTAAAAATAAACACAGTTGTTTCAACTAATCAGAAACTTAACCTATTGGCAAACGCTACTTTTTGCACAGTTTTCGGATTTCACGTCAACGCGAAGCGAACCATTTCTTCTCAATAATAATTATTTAGCTTTATAATACATAAATATCTGACATTTTTTCATTCCATTATAAAGCTTGCGCCGTTTATCAGCAGGCCTGCCGAACAAAGCTTCAAAATTTTCATCAGGGCTGATAATGGTGTAGCTGTAACCTTTTCTGCGGACAAAAACTTCTCCCATCTTCTCATAAATAAGCTGGGCTTCTTTTATATCCAGCATACGTTCCCCATAAGGAGGATTGCAAAGGACAACGCCCCGTTCAGTTTCCGGATGAAAATCTGAAATATCTGCCCGGTGCAGTTTGATTTTGGATGCTACCCCTGCACGCTTTGCATTAATTTGTGTAAGCTCCAAAGCCCGTTCATCAATATCAGAGCCAACCGCAAGGAAAGCCGTATCCTTTTTAATCAAATCCTGTGCACGCTCCCGCTCTTTCGTCCAAACATCCGCGGGAATATTGCGCCATTGTTCTGCGGAAAAACCTCTGCGCAAACCAGGCGCAATATTATGGGCGAGCAAAACGCTTTCAATCAGCAAAGTACCTGACCCGCAGAAAGGGTCATAAACTGTGCTGTCATCATACAACCGTGCAAGGTAGCAAATAGCGGCGGCCAGCGTTTCTTTTAAGGGCGCTTCATTTGCACTCAAACGGTAGCCGCGTTTATGCAATGCCGTGCCGGAAGTATCTATCAGCAGGCTCACATGGTCTTTCATGATAGAAAACTGTATCTGATAAACAGGCCCGCTTTCCTCAAACCACGGGATTTTATATTTCTGCTTTAACCGTTCTACCACAGCCTTTTTAATAATAGACTGGCAGTCTGAAACGCTGAATAGCGTAGAATTAATGGAATATCCTTTCACAGGAAATGTATCTTTTTCACCAATCCACTGTTCCCACGGCAAAGCCTTCACACCTTGAAAGAGTTCTTCAAAGCTGACCGCATGAAAAGAACCAATCAAGATTTGAATCCGCTCAGAATATCTGGAACAAATATTTGCCCGTGCAAGCATCGTTTCATCGCCGGAAAACAAAACTCTGCCGTTTTCCGCCTGCACATTCGATGCACCCATTCCTCTGAGTTCCCCTGCAATAAAAGTTTCCATTCCCAAAAGGCAGGGAGATACATACCTGATTTCCATACACAACACATCCACTTCGCAAAAAATGGGAGCCAAAGTAACAATACTTTGGCTCCCGCCATTTCTTTATTAGTCAATATCCGGTTCCAATAACCCGTAAGCGCCGTTCTTGCGCATATAAATAACATTAATCTGGTCAGTTGCCGCATTCTGGAACATAAAAAACTGATGCCCCAGCATATTCATCTGCAAAATAGCTTCGTCCACACTCAGCGGTTTCAGCGGAACCTGTTTACAGCGTTCTACACGATACTCATCTTCCTGCACTTCTGGTTCTGTCGATTCCGCAGGCATTGTATCAAAAGCGCCGGTACGAAGCCTTTTTTCAACACGGGTTTTATTTCTGCGAATCTTGCGGATAAGCTGGTCTACACAAATATCCAACGCGTCCAGCATGTCCGTTGCTGATTCTTCAGCACGGAAAACCATACCGTTATATTTTACACTGATTTCAACCACTTGAAATGCTTTTTCCACTGTTACCTTCACTGTAGCAGTCGCATCCCCGCCAAAAAAGCGTTCTACCTTTTGGAGCTTTTTTTCTGCTCTTGCTTTAAATATTTCTTTCGGCGTACATTTTCTTCCAATAATTGTAATGTTCATACATACATCCCCTAACATTAATAATTTGACGAAACGAAGAAGTAGAATTGGGGTACATATGGATCTTCGTTGCTTATATTATAGCATATATGTCTAAAACATGGAAGTACTAAATTGTATTTTTTATATGCCTTGTCACATGACAGCCAATATTAACAGCTACAGGCAGTCCGGCAATATGGGTCGGCCAAACCTCAATATTAACCGCAAGGGCTGTTGTTTTTCCTCCAAACCCTTGAGGGCCAATCTCTAATGCATTCACTTGCTCCAGCATATCCTTTTCCATATCGGCATAATAAGGGTCTTCATTACGCCGGCTAATGCTCCTGCACAGCGCTTTTTTGGCAAGCAGGGCGGAATATTCAAAATCGCCGCCTATCCCTACGCCCACCACCATTGGCGGGCATGGGTTACTGCCAGCTTTGCGAACCGTTTCTGTTACAAAGCGGATGATATCCTCACGCCCTGCGGCAGGGGTCAGCATTTTTAAGGCGCTCATATTTTCACTGCCAAAGCCTTTGGGCGCTACTGTAATACGAACCTTGTCCCCCGGTACAATTTTAGTATGCAGAATTGCCGGTGTGTTATCCCCTGTATTCCCGCGCCTGACGGGATCTTTTACAATCGAACAGCGCAGCAGGCCTTCTAAATATCCCCTGCGCACACCCTCATTGACTGCCGTTTCCAAATCACCGCCTGTCAAATGCACATCCTGCCCAACCTCAAGAAAAATAACTGCCATTCCTGTATCCTGACAAACCGGAATATCCAGTTCCTTTGCAGCCTCAAGATTTTCTATTAAATCCCCCATGATACCTTTGGCAAGAGGCGCTGTTTCCTTTTCATGGGAGCACCCAATACATCCCACTAAATCCTCCGGCAATTTTTTATTAGCTTCAATACACATATCACGAATCACCTGTGTAATGACACTGACATTTACTTCCCTCATATTTTATACTCCTTCCAGATTATCTTGCACGTTTTCCATTGACAAATACTGCTGCTGGCTTCGCGGCAACCGTCAGCGGGTCTTCATGAAAAAGTACAATATCTGCGTCCTTCCCTGCTTCAAGCGAACCAACACGGTCCGCAATGCCGTTGATAATTGCAGGGTTAATTGTAATCGCTTTCAGCGCTTCCCTATATTCCATACCCTCACGAACTGCAAGACCAGCACAAAGCGGAAGATATTGCACAGGAATAACCGGATGATCTGTTATAATCGCCGTTAAAATTCCTTTCTTACTCAGGATACCTGGGGACGCTGGCGTTAATTCCTTTAACTCCGGCTTGGAACGGTCACATAAAATGGGACCGCATAAAGCAGAAATTCCTTCCGTTGCAAGTTCGTCTGCAACCAAATGCCCCTGCGTACAATGCGCAATCGTAAATGGAATACCAAACTCTTTTGCAATCCGCACAGCTGTAAAAATATCATCGCACCGGTGCGCATGAAACTGCGCTGTAATTTCACCGTTCAGCAGTGGAATCAATGCTTCACATTTCATGTCAAACTCTGGCTCCTCAGCATCTTCATCCGCCCTTGCTTCATCTTTATCACGCAGATATTTTTTGGTCTTTGCCAATTGCTCGCGGATAATTGCGGCTGTTGCCATACGCGTCATGGGCGTTTGACTTTTGCCGTTATATACAGTTTTTGGATTTTCACCCAGTGCAAATTTCATGCAGGAAGGGGCTTTGATAATCATAGAATCAACACAATGACCGAAAGTTTTAATTGCCGCCATCTGTCCGCCAATAGGGTTAGCACTGCCGGGACCTGTCACTACACTGGTTACACCGCCGTTTAAAGCCTCTTGAAAGCAATAATCCAAAGGGTTAATTGCATCAATCGCACGCAGATGCGGTGTTGACGGGTCTGTTTCCTCATTGCCGTCATCCGCTTCAAATCCAAGGGAATCTCCAAACATACCAAGATGCGTATGCCCATCAATAAATCCGGGATAAGCACAAGCACCTTCTCCATCCAGCACTTCGCCGTTATACATTAGAGGGCACTGTTCCATTGTTCCCAAAGTACGAATAACTGTACCGCTTATTTCTATAAATCCCTGTTCAATGATGCCTTTGGTAATCGTTTCTATTTTAACATTCCTAATTAACATTGCTAAACCAGCCTTTCAACAGGATACAGAAACAGCGGAGTGCCGTGGTTGGCACCCCGCTGTGAAAGTTAGAAATCACCAGTCTCCTTGAAATCACTTGGACTGACCGCCGCGTCGGGAAAAGCCGCCATGCTTGGATTCTGTGACCCTTTTTAAATCAGAAAGCTTCTCATCGCTTGCCTGTTTAAATTTTGACATCATCTCTTCAAACGACATACTTTCGTGATTAGCGGCACCGCGCCTTGGCTGCCATTCAAAATTATCAGGACGACCACCGCCCTGACGGCGCGGAGGAGGGGCAGCGGGACGTTCCACGGCCTGTTTCATGGAAAGGCTGACCTTTCCGTCATCACCAATGTTCAGTACCTTTACCTTGACCATTTCATTTTCTTTGACAAAATCACGAATCTCCTTAACATAGGTGTTTGCCACCTCGGAGATATGAACCATGCCGGTTTTACCGCCCGGCAACTCGACAAAAGCACCAAAATTGGTTAAACCGGTTACTTTGCCGTCCAAAATCGCTCCAACCTCGAGAGTCATAAAGAACCATTTGCCTCCTTGATTATTTTACTATGTTCAGTTACCGGCGACATCGTAAAAAACTTTTTCATCCGGCTTAACATAACCTAACTGTTCCCGTGCAATGCGTTCAATATATTCTTCCTCATTGCCGCTGTCCAAAAGCCTTTGCAGTTCTTTGTTCTCTAACTGCTGCTCATCATATACAGCGGAAATCTCATTACACTTCTGGCTTGCCTCATTTATCTGGATTTGAACCTGAACATAAGATGCAACAAAATAAACCGCCACAGCAACAACGGCCAATTCAAGTATGATGCTTCTTTTTCTTTTTCTGGACGCTTTCATTTTCATCATCCTTATGATAGCCTGCCTTTGGTTTTATTTTCGGTTTATTATGATTATACAATAAATTACCAGGCGGTTTCAAGTTTATTCTGAAATTGATATGAAATTTTTCCGCTGTTTTTTTTAAGAAACCTGCAAAAAAGCCTGTAGTTTTCCGAAATACATGAAAAACAAAGAGAAACGGCGCTGAAAGAGCAAGCAGAATAAATTGAATAACCTTATGCAATACCCCAACAATGGCGCTGCTTGCCTGAAAAACCATTGCACCGAGAGAAAAATAGTACACAATCCATCCCAAAACCTCTCCTAACAGGACATAGCCGCGAATTTCACCATAGTTCATTGTCAGGCAAAACAAAAAGGTCAGACAGCCGCAAACGGCAAAATATAAAACATCCTGAATAAAAACAACTGCTTTTTGTTTAAAAAAAGCCATGCGAAAAATACGGAACACATCATAAAGCAACCCAAGCAGAAAACCAAAACCGCAGGACAGGAGGAACATCTGCGTCTGTGCTGTTATCGTTACGCTTTGCATAGGCTATTTAAAAATCCGGCTGAAAAAACCGCCGGAGTGCTGCTGTTCATCACTGTAGGAAAGGGATGCAATATTGCCCTCCATCGTCAGCTCCCCGGTTTCCACACTTAGACGGTTAATATGAAGCTGAGTTCCCCTAACTGTCAGTTCCCCCATATCTGTAAAGACGATAACCGCCTGTTCATCAAAACTGTCTACATCCGAAACGCCTGTGACTGTAAGAGAACGCCTGTCCTCCAAAATCAGATTATGCGGAAGCTTAATCATTCTTTTATCTTCTGCCATTGTGCATACCTCCTTACTTTATCCCTAAAGCATATGCACACGGCAAAATTTTATGACTGTTCCGTTATCATTTCATAAAGTCTGGACGCCGTATCCTTTGTTGCATATTCCGATACGGTCAGCACACGAATCTTCATCGGACGATTGCCGAGATTCACTGTAATGACGTCGCCCTCTTTTACTTCATAAGAGGCCCTTGCCGGTTTCCCGTTAACTTCTACCCTGCCTGCGTCGCACGCTTCATTTGCAACAGTGCGGCGTTTAATGATACGCGATACTTTTAAATATTTATCCAGCCGCATAATCTTTTAACTCCTTATCTAAACGCTTTCAGTAAAAAAGGGCGGAACAACCGTCCGCCCGTCTGTGTAATTTTACTTATTTACAGCATCTTTCAGGGCTTTGCCTGCGGTGAACTTTGGTTTTTTAGAAGCTGGAATGGTAATAGCTTCGCCTGTTTTTGGGTTACGCCCAGTTTTTTCAGCGCTTTCTTTTACTTCAAAAGTGCCAAAGCCTACCAAAGAAACCTTATCGCCTTGTGCTAAAGTTTCTGTTAATGTTTCAAAAATCGCTGTAACAGCTTTCTCCGCATCCTTTTTAGAAAGCAAAGCCTTATCTGCTACAGAATTGACCAACTCTGATTTGTTCATGTTATTATTCCCCCATATCAAAATTCTATATCCATGAAACTGTTCCGTTTCAGTTGGACTGCAATAATTCTTTTGCCTCATCCCAAAGCAAATCAAGCTGGGCAAGACCGGCTGTCTGCATATTGATTCCCCGCTCAGCCGCCAGACGCTCTACAACCGCAAACCGACGGATAAACTTATCTGTCGCTCTGGTAAGGGCTTCTTCAGGCTCAACGCCAATAAAGCGCGCTGTGTTAACAACAGAAAAAAGAATATCCCCCAGCTCATCCGTTATTTCTTCCGGTTTTTTCCGGCTGAGCGCCTCGCGCAGTTCGCCGGTTTCTTCCTCCAGCTTATCCAGCGTATCGCCGGCACTGTCAAAATCAAAACCTGTCTTCGCCGCTTTCTGCTGAACCTTTGCAGCGCGCATCAATGCCGGAAGCTGTCGGGGAATGGTGTTAATAACCTCGCTTTGGCTTTTCTGCCCTTTTTTCTGTTTTTTAATTTCATCCCAATTTTTCAGGACTTCCTCCGGTGTTTCCGCAACAACATTGCCAAACACATGCGGGTGACGCTCTACCAGCTTTTTGCATACGCCGTCGCAAACATCGTCGAAATCAAAACGCCCGGCTTCTTTTTCCATTTGCGTATGGAATACGACTTGCATCAGGACGTCGCCAAGCTCTTCTTTTAACAGCTCCGTATCCTGATTATCAATTGCTTCAATAACCTCATAGGTTTCTTCTATAAAATTTTTACGAATACTTTCATGCGTCTGCTGAGCATCCCATGCACACCCGCCTTCACCGCGGAGCTTTGCCATAATATCCAGTAAATCTTCCAGACAATAATGCTCTTTAAAAACAAAATTTTCAATCATTTTATTATCCTCCCCTGAAAAAGGGCAACGGTTTAATATTAACCGATTATACCGTATTTTTCAAGCCTTTTTGCGATTTTTTCTCCCTTCGGGAGCATTAAAATATCCTCCCTTGTAATTGCCCGGAACAGGAACAGTGCAGCAACATAAATCATCATTGCAGCAGCAATGGCCATAACGGTTGCCGCCTTTGCAGAAATCACCTGCGCCAGAAGGTAATTTGTCCCCCACGCGCCGGCGGCGCAAACCGCCGCGGCAAAAAGAGGCTTAACCGCAAGGGAAATTACCCTTGGCCGATAATGCGTGATTTTACAGAGCATAAATAAATTATACCCCATCATAATAGCATACATCAGCAAAGTGCTGTAAGGCGCGCCTTTAATATTAATCTCCGGCATACCAACAAGGATATAATTCATCGCAACTTTAACAATACAGCCCAACAGCATAGATTTAATAGGCACATCCGTGCGTCCCACAGCCTGCAGCATATTAGTCACCGGCGCAGAAAGTGCAATCAGGAAAATACCGAAACCGTAAACCGTCAGCATCGGTGCCATAATGCCGGTAGTATCCGAACGATAAAATAAATTCAAAATTGGTTGTGACAATACCGCCATACCAAAACCTGCCGGAAGCGAAATTAACATGGTAATGCGCAAAACGGAATCAACCGTACTTCTGATTTTTTTCCTGTCCCTGAGCGTCCAAACCGCTGCCAAAGCAGGCAATGCACTGATACCAAGGGATTGCGTTATCGTCGGGATAATATTTTTAAAATCCAGCATGGTATTATATTCGCCCCATAAGGTATTCGCAATAGATTTCGGACCAAGGGCAATCGTATTTTGCGAAATCATTCCGTCAAACATCTGCAAAACGATATTCGTCCCGTTTGTGCAAGCATAAACTAACCGGTTCTGCAAGGTAACTGCATCCACAAAATTAGACAGATTATTAATCAGGGATGTCAAAACCATCGGCACAGCAACACTGATTAACAGCTTTGCCAAAGAAATGCTCGATGCAGGTTTGGGCGCCGATTCCAACTCCAAGCGGGTAAATCCATCACCTACCCGTTTGTGATAAATCATTAAGTAAAGCAGGGCCGCAATAGTGCCTAACGTAACTGCAAGCACAGAAGCCGCCGCGCCCCAGGAATAAATAATATCCAATGCGACTGCTTCTACCGGAACAGCTTCTCCTACAGAGTTTAACTGCGTCTGTATCTGCTGTCCCATAACTGTTCCATGAGCTGCAAACTCCTTGGTCAGAATATCAACGGTAAACCATGCGGATACAACGCCAAAAATCATCTTTCCAAAAGATTCAATTACACGCGAAGTTGCCGTTGGTATCATATTGCGCATGCCTTCGTAATACCCACGGTAACTCGACATAATACAGCAAAGGAAAATGCACGGCGCAATACAGAAAATACTGGCCAGCGAATTCGGTGAACCTACAAAGGAAGTATAGGGGTAAGCAAACAATACCATCAACAAGGTACCGACTGTACCCGTCATTATAAAAATGCGTATCGCTACGCGCCGTAACTGACGTACGTCACGGTAGCGTTTCAGCGCCATATTTTCAGAAACCAGCCTCGACACTGCCACAGGCAAACCGCCCATAGAAATGGCATACAACGGAACATAAAACGCATAAGCAGTTGAAAAATATGCCCTGCCTGCCGTTCCGTATATATTAGTCAAAGGAATTTTATAAAGAAGCCCTATAATTTGAACCACAAATGTCGATACGAATAACAGCAGGGCCCCCCCCGCCATGCTTTGTTTTCTCTTTTTTCCCAAAACTTCACTTCCCCAAATCGTCAACTAAGGACAGATAAATCCTGCTGCCCTCTATGGCATTATACTTTGCAGGAGCTTGTCTCATACCAGTTTGTACATTTTTTCTTTCCATTAGGCGCTGATTGCCCCTAAAACCTCCATAATCAATGCTGCAAAACGGTCAGAAGCACTGGACGAAGCTGACATAACCTCGTTATGGGACAATGGCTGAGCCGACATCCCCGCCGCCATATTACTCAAAAGAGAAATACCAAGCACACGCAGTCCACATTGCGCGGCGGCGATGGCTTCCGGTACTGTTGACATACCAACTGCATCCGCCCCCAATATTTGCAGCATCCGGATTTCCGCAGGGGTTTCATACTGAGGCCCCGGCATAAACGCATAAACGCCCTGATGCATTTTTAGCTTTTGTTTTTCCGCTGCTTTTAATGCCAGCGTACGCAATTCCGGCGTATATACCTGCGCCATATCAAAAAAACGCGGACCGAAAGCTTCCAGATTTGTTCCCCGCGCCGGACTGTCGCTGAAAAACTTAATATGATCAGAAATACACATAAATTCCCCAGGCTGATACTGCGTATTGATTGCTCCCGCTGCATTCGTCAGTATTAAATTCCTAACGCCGAGCAGTTTCAATACACGTACATAATACGCAGTTTGTCCCATAGGCACGCCTTCATAAAAATGGCATCTGCCGGACAACGCCAGCAGGGGTGTGCCTGCCGCGGTTCCACAATAAAGCATTCCGGCATGCGATGCAACCGTTGGTTTGGGAAAAGAAGGAATAGATTCATATGGAATTACAGCTGTACACTCCATTTTCTGAGGGAACGCTCCCAGCCCGGAACCCAGAACAATCGCCGTCTGCGGTATTTCCGGTAAAACATCACGCAGATATTCCGCACTGCACACATAATCTTCCATTGTATATTCCATGATATTCCTCCATTTCAAACACTTCCCAAAAGAAACAGATAGAAACAAAGGCAGGTTTCTGGAACCCGCCTTTGCAAAAATAAGACGCTCAATGATTTTACTTCCAGTTGGTCTGCCTGCACACTTATTTGGGAAGCTTTGCACCGCACTTAGAACAGAATTCAGAAGTCAACGGATTGACTGCTTCACAGTTCTCACAGGTGACAACATTCTTTATCTGGTCAATTTCCTCCTGAAGCC
Organism: uncultured Eubacteriales bacterium; assembly: GCA_934546985.1. Taxonomy (GTDB): domain Bacteria; phylum Bacillota; class Clostridia; order Oscillospirales; family Acutalibacteraceae; genus CAKTEE01. The sequence goes on along the minus strand of CAKTEE010000001.1, from coordinate 92,074 downwards.
TTTGCATCTGCAAATTCAAATCATCCACAAGGGTAATGTACGGGGCAATCTTATCATCATTGCTGATATTATTTTTCTTTGCTTCATAAACAAGTTTTCCCATATCAGCATACGCCGCTTTTATTTTATTTTTTATTTCAGCGGAGCTGATCTTTTTTTTGGATACATCATAGACTTCCGTAGCCTTTTCACCTACGGTTTTGCCTGCCTTTTTTACAGTAATAACTGCATCTTCAAAAAATCCCATGATTCAACAACTCCCTTTTTCTTACAATAATCTGCTTTTATTGTATCGCCGCATAAAAAGAAAATCAACAATCAGTGGCCTAAAAATTCTCTTAACAGTGAATTTTCCGGAATCATCTGCTTGCTCACCAACGGTACCCCCTGCAATGCAGTAATGAAATCCTGCGCCTTTTTATAATGCGTACTTTCCGGTTTTACCAGCTTGAGCAAAGCGGTACATTCTTCCGCAAGGGCGCAGACCTCATATGCATGAAATGAATTTATCTGCACATCTGCGGTTTCTTTGAACGGGACAAGATATTTCTTTTCTCCATAAACAACTGTTGTCCAAATATCAAACGTTTCATTTACATCAAAATCCCGAAACTTATCATCCCGCACCAGCCTGCGCAGCAACCGCAAATCCTTTTTATTCAGGATAACCTTTCCATTATCATCAGTTACGCGGGTTCCAACGCTTACATAAAGCTTTACTGCCATATCCGGCGGCAAATGGTCAACAATAACAGGGTTCAGCGCGTGCAATCCTTCCAGAATAATAATATCATCTTCCCCCAGGGAAATTTCCTGCCGAAACGGACTTCGCATCCCCTTGCTGAAATCAAAAATCGGCATTTCACAATGCCCGGTCATCAAAAATTCTTTTAATACTTTCTCCATCAGGGGTAAATCCAAAGCATTCACTGATTCATAATCCGGCCGGCCGTCAGGAAAACGCGGGGAAAGCTCCCGGTCCAGATAAAAATTATCCAGCGAAACAATCGCGGAATTTCTGCCCTGTTCTTTAAAAACACGACCAATCCGATGGGCGGTAGTTGTTTTACCGGAAGCACTCGGCCCCGCTAAAAGGAGGATCATTCTGCCGCAGCTTTTTTCCAGCACCATATGACAGACTTTATGAATCATTGCGGTATATTCCGCTTCCGCTTTTGCAATTACTGCCGACACATCATCCTTAATGGAATTACAAATGGCGCTCAGTACAACTTCCTGCGGTATCAATCCCATCCCCCCTGCAATCAATCACCTTATGAAAATAATGTAATATAAAAATATTGACTCATTATTAATTCTATACAATTTCAGCGATATTTTTCATAAAATGCCGGAATTTTATTTTTCCGTTCCATTAACTCATCAAAACGGCTGATATACTCATAGGGATATTTAAAATTAAACACACGCTCTAAATACGGCCCCTGAGGAGCCTTCAGCTTTGTAACTGCACCTGCGCCCGCCGCAAGGACCGTATGGATTTCATCCATCATAAAAACGTTATAAAGGCTTTCTTTTCCTGCCAAACACCAGCCTACGTTTTCCAAGTTTCCAACACACCTGCTTTGGCGGTACATATAATAAGGGTAATATCCTTTTGCAGGAAGGGAATCTGCAGTTTCATCCAGCATTTTGCCCGTCAGCCTTGCTGACATTTCTACTGTTTCTTCCCCTTGCGTGACAAGAGAAGAAGATCTCTTCAAAGCCAACGTATGCACAGTGATACTTTCCGGTTCCAAGGCTAACACTGTTTCCAATGTATGATGATAACTCTCCAGAGTGTCCATCGGAAGACCGGCAATCAAATCCATATTGATGTTATCGAAACCGTGTGTCCGCGCCATTGCATAGGCATCCAATGCCTGCTGTGCTGTATGCCTGCGCCCGATATGTTCCAGTACAGCGTCATTCAACGTCTGCGGATTGATACTGATCCTATCAACACCCGCCTGTTTCATTGCTGTCAGTTTTTCAGGCGTAACTGTATCCGGACGGCCTGCTTCGACCGTGTATTCCCGCAAAAAGGATAAATCGAAATTGTCATGGATTGTTTGATCCAGAAATAAAAAGTCCTCCGCAGAAAGGGTCGTAGGCGTTCCCCCGCCAAAATAAATCGTTTCCAGCCGCAGCCCCAGCTCTTTTGCGGTTTTCCCTATCCCTGCAAGTTCATGGGACAGCAACCGCACATATTCCGGCATCAGCTTTTTTGCAGTGTTCATAGAATGCGAAACAAAAGAACAATAAGAACAGCGGGTTGGGCAAAATGGAATAGATACATATAAGCTATACGATTCCGGACGTGACAACCGGTAAACAGGAGTTTGCGCTTGCGCTACTTTTAATGCCAGTTCTGTTTTTTTCTCCGAAACCATCAATTTTTCATGGAAATATACCTTCGCCGCCTCTGCAGAGCCCTCTTCTTCTACTAACCGGTGCATAAGCTTAGCAGGGCGCACTCCTGTCAGGATCCCCCATGCAGGAGTGTAACCTGTTATTTCCTGCAAAGCATTAAAAAGCGCCTGTGCCATACATAACTCATATTCTTTTTCCCGTGCTTCGCCGTCTGTTCCTATTTGCCGGACTTGATATGCGCTTTTTCCATCTACCTGCGCATATACGGTAATTACCGCCTGCGCATTTTGCATGCTCAGAACCGCAGATATTACACGCGCACCTTCCGCCGGCTCTTTCGTACAACGGATTTCCTCCATCGGGAAAAACACCCGACAAAGGTTCTCCATTTCATAATGAAAATCATGGCCGCTAAGATATAAAATCATCATAATCGTTTCCCATATAAGGGTTTTGCCGCCGTTCTGCTGAAAGGCTGGTCGCCGGACCATGGCCGGGCAAAACCTGAAAATCTCCGTCTAAATCCCGCAGTCGCCGTACGGATTGCAGCATCTGTATGCTGTCTCCATAAGAAAAATCTGTGCGGCCAACAGAACCGTAAAATAGGGTATCGCCGGAAAACAAAACGTCTCCGCACAAATAACATACGCCGCCGGGTGTATGCCCCGGTGTATGGATAACCTGAATACACAGAGACCCCAAAGGAATCACATCGCCGTCTTTTAACAGAATATCCGGTTTTGTCGGCTCCATTTCCAAATCGTGCAGAAATGCACGACACTCCTCCGGATCCAGAAGCATATTTTTATCCAGCATATGCACTGCAACTTTTGCTCCAGTCGCTTCCTTCAGTTTTTTTATCCCAAGGATATGGTCAAAGTGTCCATGGGTAAGAAGGATATATTCTATACTTTTAACCTCTGGTTTGGTTATCATTTTTTGCAGCTGAGGTTCATAGGTCCCCGGGTCAATTACCGCCGCACTGCCGGTTTTTTCATCCACCAACAAATAACAGTTGGTTTGAAGCATCCCAAGGGTACTTTGATATATTTTCATGTTAACCGCTCCTTTTTCCCATCAATTCTGCGGTATCCAACACAAGGGTTACCGGCCCGTCGTTGACAAGCGCAACCTGCATATCTGCGCCGAATTGTCCGGCAGAAACATTTTTTACTCCCGCCTGCTTCAGCATCTGCATAAAATATTCATATAACGGCTGCGCGTCGTTGGGCCTTGCACTATGTGTAAAAGACGGACGGCATCCATGCCTGCAATCAGCATATAAAGTAAAATTAGAAATCACAAGAATACTGCCGTCCACATCCAATACAGAACGGTTCATTTTTCCGTTTTCATCAGCAAATACACGAAGCCGCGCAATTTTATCAGCCAATTTTTGCGCATCCGCCTGCGTATCCCCCGGAGCTATACCCAAAAGCACAAGGAAACCGTTTTTAATTTCTCCAATGATATTTGCATCTACAGTCACTGCTGCAGATGTTACCCTTTGGACAACTGCTTTCAAATTGCCGCCCCCTTTATAGACCCGCACGTTCCACAGACAGGACGCCCTTAACCTTTGACATCCGCGCAATTACACTTTTCAGGTGCTCCACACCATTAATTGTTATGGTTATGGTAATACTGCATCTTCCGTCTTTCATTTCACGGGCATTAATTGTATGAATCATGACATGCATACCGGCAAGCTGTGCCGTCACATCTGCCAAAAGCGCTTCGCGGTCAAACGCGGTAATCAATAGGGTAGATTTAAATTCTTCTTTAATTTGCTTATCCCAATACGCCCGCACCCAGCGTTCCGGTTCTGCACAATTAGAAATATCCCGCGGCACATTGGTACAATCCTTTTTATGAATTGACACGCCATGTCCTCTGGTGATAAAGCCGATGATTTCATCTCCTGGAAGCGGATTACAGCATCTGGATATTTTCACCAGACAGTCGTCAATATTTTCTACAACAATACCTTCACTATTGCGGTTTGGCTTTTCCGGTTTGACAATATTGGAAATATCTGCGGCAATATTTGTCTTAACCAGTTTTGTATATTCTTCTTTAATCCGCGGCATCAATTTTGACAGTGAAATTCCACCATAACCGATGGCGGCGAAAAAATCCTCAATACTTGCCAAATGCAGACGGTCTGCAATACCCAGCAAAAACTTCTGCATCTCAGCATCCGGCAGAGAAATATTGTTTCTGCGGAATTCGCGTTCCACTTCGCTCCGGCCTTCCACAATATTTTCTTCCCGTTTTTCCTTTTTAAACCATGAGCGTATTTTATTGCGTGCTTCACTGGTACGCACAATTTTCAGCCAGTCACGGCTCGGGCCATGCCCTTGCTGGGTTGTAGTCAGGATTTCTACAATTTCACCTGTCTGCAATTTATAATCAATAGGGACAATCCTGCCGCCCACTTTTGCGCCGACCATCCGGTTGCCTACGGCTGTATGCACTGCATAGGCAAAATCAATAACAGTGGAATTTATCGGTAAGCAGTAAACATCACCTTTCGGAGAAAATACGAAAACGTCATCCGGCACAAGGTCTGTTTTAATTGTCCGTACAAGGTCTTCCACATCACCTGTTTCCTGCTGATTTTCCAGCATTTTGCGTATCCAGACCAGACGGTCCTGAATATTCCCTTTATCCGTCATCCCCAACTTATATTTCCAATGAGCAGCAATTCCGTATTCTGCAGTCTGATGCATTTCCCAAGTCCTTATCTGCACCTCAAAGGGAATCCCTTCACTGCCAATCAGAGTAGTATGCAGGGATTGATACATATTTGGCTTTGGCGTAGAAATATAATCTTTAAAACGTCCGGGAATCGGCTTGTACATATCATGTACAATTCCCAAAACGTTATAGCAATCCACCACTGTATCAACAATGACACGCACTGCATAGATATCATAAATTTCATCAAAATTGCGGTTTTGCATGTACATCTTCCGATAAATACCGTGCACGCTTTTGATACGTCCTTCAATATGCGCCCCCGGGGTAATCGTTTCCACGCGCTCCAAAATTTTCTGCTGAATCTGTGAAAGGAATGCTTTGCGCGCTTCCTCCTGCATGGCAAGGGAATTCTTAATTTCCTCATATGCCACTGGGTCAAGATAACGGATTGCCAAATCCTCAAGTTCTTCTTTTACCGCACGGATACCCAGCCTATGTGCGATAGGAGCATAAATTTCCAGCGTCTCCAGCGCCTTATCCCGCCGTTTCTGTTCTTCCATAAAGTTCAGAGTTCGCATATTATGCAAACGGTCTGCAAGCTTAATGATAATAACACGAATATCCTGCGACATGGCAAGGAGCATTTTACGCAGGTTTTCCGCCTGCACTTCCTCACGGGAAGACAGCGGAACCTTGCCTAATTTTGTTACTCCATCGACAAGCACCGCAATATCTGCGCCAAAAAGCTTACGCACATCAGCGTCGCTGATATAGGTATCTTCCACCACATCATGCAGCAGCGCGGCAACTACCGATTCACTGTCCATACCTAAATTGATAATAATTTTTGCAACTGCCACCGGATGAATAATATATGGTTCACCCGACCGGCGCAGCTGCCCTTCATGGGCAGTACAAGCAATTTCCAGAGCTTTTTGAATCGTCGGCAAATCATATGATGCCGCCGCACCCGATTGATTGATTAACGATTTCAGATCATGTAAGTATTTCTCACTTCCCATGCGATACACCCCCTGACAATCCACTTAAACTAAGCTTTTATACTGCACAAAACCTGTGATGCCATTAAATCCACCTTTTGCTGTACATCACACAGCTCAATATTACCCGAACAGCGGCTGATTAATCCCAGTTCTTCCATTGCATCAAGAATGACGCCGAGTTTTGCATACGGCATCCCATTCAGCCGTGTACAGAGAATATCCAGCGAATACTGCCAGCCCTGATTTTTCTTTATGTACCGATAAACAGCGGCAAAAGCATCCCTGTCTGGCAAAAGCATCTGCTTTTCTTCTGCCGACAGCAAAATCCCTCTGGCAAAACGCTCATATAAACGCACGGAAGGGAACAATGCCTCTTCATCAGCATCATGCAGACGCATATCCTTTATTTGCACTGAAACAGAAGCACGTCCATTATACTCATTCTTATCCAGCCTCACGGCTAAATCCAAAATATCTCCGGGTATATATGGAAAGTCTTCTCTTGTATGTGAAAACAACATTGCAGTAACATTTGCATCTTTTTTAGTAAAGCAAAGCCTGAGATGCTTTCCACTGCCAACCGGTGTGATACTTTTTAAAACCATTTGAAATAACCCAAACAACGGCTGCGGATTTTCAGCGCCAAAAGGTTCCAAATAAGAAATACTTTCTAAAATATCTAACGATAAATAGGCGGGGTTGATTTTACAATCAAGTTGTAAAACAGGGAAAGGCATACCGCCCTGTATTGTATCGGCATACGAATTGATACGCTGACGAAATTCACCTATTTTCCCCTCCTGCATCGTTAAACCGGCCGCAAGAGTATGCCCGCCAAATACATCCAAACAATCTGCAACTGTGCAAAGTGCATCATAAAGAGAAAAACCCTGAATACTGCGCCCTGAACCACGTGCAATACCATCCTCTGCTGATAAAACAAAGCACGGCTTATCATATTTTTCCGTTAAACGCGCGGCAACAATTCCAACAACACCATGATGCCAGCCCGTGCCGTTAACCACAAGCACCGGCTCATAGCGCCACGATGGATGAGCCGCAATCATGGTTTCCGCTTCTGCTAAAATAGCAAGTTCTGTTTTTTGACGCTCTCTGTTCAGACAATCCAATTCCATAGCAAGCGCCATGCATTCCTCTTCATCACGAGAAAGCAAAAGTTTTACCGCTTTATAAGCGGAACCCATTCTACCGGCCGCATTTAAACGTGGTGAAAGCACAAATGCAATATGCCCTGATGTTATTTTTTTATTTCCCAAACCTGCAACTTCACAAAGGGCGCGAATTCCCATAGACGCATCTGTATTTATTTCCCGTAAACCATTGCTAACTAAGAGACGGTTTTCTCCTTTTAAGGGAACCAGATCGGCAACCGTCCCAATAGCTGCCAAAGGCGAATATTCTGGAAGTAATTCTTCCACTTCGCATTGTTCCATCGCCGATATTAATTTAAAAGCCACTCCAACACCGGACCAATCAGAAAAACTGCTTGGACAATCTTCGCGGTGAGGGTCAACGACAGCCACCGCAGGCGGTAATTGTTCCGGCGGATGATGGTGGTCTGTAACTACAAATTCTAATCCCAAACTGTTGCCATAAACAATTTCATCATAAGCAGAAACACCGTTATCTACGGTAATAATCAATTTCACATCTAATTCTCTTAATTTATCTACAGCTTTTCGGTTTAATCCATATCCATCAGATTCCCTTTCAGGAATATAAAAAACGACATCTGCCCCCCGGCTTTCCAGATAGGAATAAAGCAACGCTGTGGCCGTTACACCATCAGCATCATAGTCACCATATATAGCAATCCGTTCAAAGGCGGCAACCGCTTTTTCAATCCTTTGAACAGCAGGCTTCATATCTTTCAATTCAAATGGATCACAATAATCCGTATCAGAAGACAAAAATTCCAAAACAGAGTCGTCATCCTTGATTCCCCGCGCTGTCATAAGCAGGGAGGTAAACGGATCAAGGTCATAATCACTGGAAATCTGTACGGCAGCATCTTTATCCACCCTTGCCATAATCCATTTTTTTCTACCCAAATTCCGCGCCTCCCTTTCACTTTTAAAATCAATTTTTATATAAAAACCTGAATTAATATTGTAACATTAATTCAGGTAAGATTCAATATTTTCAATATCTTCCGGCGAAATATATCGCATCCAACAGTTCATTTTTTCTTTTCATAACTTGTTCGTAACCGTCATTCAATAAAAACTGCCAATTCTGACCATTAGATGCCGTCAAAGTAAACGAGGGATTTTTACCTATAGATTGTTGATATTTACTTTCTTCTCCTTCAATGCAAATTACTTTTTCCGCCCCCATTGAATTTAATACCCAAAAAAGCTGTTCCTTATTGCATGAATCATTTATTCCATCATTATCTAACACAAGGTTATCCCATTCCAAAACAATCTTGCCAAATAAATTATGTCCTTCTCCTCTATTACAATAAATCCGTCCTTCTTTGCAAACCACTAAAACTATATTTCTATCCGGTTGTTTTAAGATTTCATTCCATAAATCACTTTTTTTCTCACTTTGCTGTATAATAGTTTCATAAATTGTTTTTCCTTCATTCAAAGAATAACCCTTTTGAAACAACAAGCCACACAGCACAGAATCTGAAGAAACAGAAATGCAATCAATCTGTATTCCTAATTCTCTCAATGCACACAATGCACCAAATGCATATACACCCATATCTTTATGTTTAAAAACAGCAACACCCGTTTTCATTACATTGATACTCCCTATCATCTATTTCAAAATACTATTCGTTTTTGCTTTTACTGATAATATATCATACTCCATCTTCTATTTTGCTGTTCATCAATACTTGTTTATTTCCTTCTTTTATTTACTATTTAAAATAGTTTTATAGTTCTTTGAAAATATTTAAAATACATAATATTTTTTATTCTATAGAAAAACCCGCTTTGGATTTCTCCAAAGCGGGTTTTAGAGGATTTAATGCTGAAAAATAATTTTACAGACCCATGCCGTAAGCTTTTTCAATCAATGCAAGAGCTTCAGCTGTTGTCTTAGAAGCAGAGGTAACTGTTACATAGATACCGTGATTGGTTTCCTGATAGTTTACAAACATACCAAGAGACTCACAGGTATAACGCAGCGGGCCCATGGTTACACCATTATTAATGGTGAATGCGCTCGGCGCATTTGTGGTACCAAGCAAAGCGCCTGTGGAAGAATACTTAGCAACAGAAATGCTGCCTGGAGTTACCAGCAAGTATTCACCATTTGCTTTGTTTGTAACCTTTGTTTTCTGGGTAGCTTCATCATAAGAAACATCAAAGCCGCTTACTTCTGCAATGTAACGCAGCGGCATCATAGCTGTGCCGTTTACATTGGTAAGGGTTGCATAACCAGTAGCATACTGAGTGGTCGGATATACACTGCCATCAACATATGCTTTGGTAGCATCGAACTTCATAACGATTTCTTTACCTTCAGTTGTACCGAAGATCGGGGTCGGATCCTGCAACGGAGCTGCATTCATATCAGCATCCGGGATAACGCCAGCCCAGCCTCTGGAGTACAAACCAGCACCGATGTTAACCTTGGAAGCAGGTACGCCATAACCAAGGATAGCTTTAACGGTGTTGTCTGTGCACCATTCGTCCGGAGTTTCCGGATGAGCATACAACGGGTTGTTATAACCAACAGTCGGATCGAATGCACCATGATAGTCATAAGTCATCATGTTGAGGTAATCAAGGGTCTGACCAAGTCTTACAACGTCCTGCTTAGCGAGCTTCTCAGGAGCACCAGGGAAGCAAGCAGTAATCATGTTACGGCCGGAGGACTTGAAGTTAGAATCCAATGCTGTTCTGAGTTCAGCAACAAAATCAGCATAGTTCTTGAAGTCATTGCTGGAGTTCGGGCAACCCATGTCAGCACAATCATCAAAGTCAGCTTCTCTGGAACCTACGCCCGGATATTCCCAGTCAAGGTCTACACCATCAAAGAAGGTGTATTTGTTCATGAAAGCAATGATGCTATTGATCAATGTCTGACGGTTAGCAGCAGTTTCAACAGCTTCTGCGAAGCCGTCGCCACGGGTCCAACCACCAATAGAGAACATGCATTTAACATCCGGATATTTAGCAGCATACTCTTCCATTTCGAGAAGCATGCTCGGCGGGTCGCCGCCTTCGGTGCTGCCGTAATCGTCAGCCCATGCATCAATGGTATGAACTTCGTTAGCACTGAGTGCAGTCGGAGTTGTATCCTTTGTACCGGTGTCATAACCACCGATCTGGAAGAAGGAGTAGTTAACAACGGTCAAAGCTTCCCAAGGAAGATCTGCCGGAGTCTGTCTCTGATGATAATCATTATAAACAGACCAGTTACAGAAGTAAGCAATAACCTGCTTGCCTTTTGCTTTCAGTTCATCCTTAAAGATGTTGGTCATTTCGTAAGCAATTTTATCATCACCGGAAATTTCCCAAATGATAACGCCGCCGAGACCTTTTTCGTTGATGTAATCAGCGCGTGCTTTCCAGGATTCTTTGTTTTCATAACCAAGGAAAATACCTTCGGTCGGATTCCACAGATATGGAACTTCAGCTACTTCGTCATAACCAGCAAACCAGCCATCGCCATTGCCTTCACCAGCAATTGCATTTGCATAAGAACCATCTTCACCAGGCTTGCTTGCTTTTCTTTCAAGATAATCGCAAAGGATATACGGGTTCTGACCGCCCAGTGCGATTGCATATGCAAGACCATTTACTTCCGGATTTTTGTGCAGAAGAACTTTACCAGGAGTGGTGTATTCATCCTGCATCCAGCCATAGGTTGCAGGCATTGCATCCCAAACGCCCTGTGCATAGTAGTCATGCAGGAAGTATTCGGAATACTGATAGGTTTCATGCTTCATGTACTGTGCATTGTCAACCTTGGACTGGTTGTAATAATCCTTGGTTTCCTGCTTGTTGAACTCTACGTTCTTTGTACGTGCAGGAGCACCCCATGCAGCAAGAAGATTTTTAACGGAGTTTACAGAGAATGCCTGACGTTCTGCACCGTCAACAGAAAGAGCAAGGTCGTGGTTAACTTTTGCCCAAGTATCCAATGTAGCATCAGATACATACTTAGCAGCAATATCAACATTCAATTCATCATTTGTAATAGTTTTGTTCTTAGAACCAGCAGCATAAGTAATCTCTACAGTACCTTTTGCAGAAACTGTTACGCTATAGTTGTTTGTAGAAGAAGCCTTAATACCATTCCAGTCATAAGAAGCGCCTGTAACTTCAAGACCTGTTGAAGTCAGTTTCAAGCTTACGCAGTCATCATAAGTACCAAGATACCATTTGCCAGGAATTTGAGCAGTCATATACATTACATACTGTTCGCCCTGCTTAATAGTAAAGCTTGTACAAGGAGCATAGTTACGGAGTTTATTTCCGTTCGGGTCAAGAGTAACATCAGTAGCGGTACCATAGCCCATATATGTTTTGCTTCCAGTAGCTACTACTTTTACCGTTACTTCACTTAACGCCGGAGCAGTGCTGGTAGAACCACCGGTAGAACCGCCGGTTGAACCACCGCTTACCGGACCTAAATCAGTCCAGCTTGCTCCAGGGGGATCTGTTGTAATCCACCAGCTGGTGCATTCATACTTGTGACCGTTAACAATAACGGTATCGCCCATTGTGTAGCCTGAAGCCTGTCCGGGACCGGAATAATCCGTAGCGCCGGCAACCATACCTACGCTGATAACACCAACCAGCATAGCAACGGTAAGAATCAAGCTAAGTACCTTAATGGACTTGCGAGTCTTTCTCATTGTGCCAATTCCTCCTAATTTTTTTTGGATTTAGTTGATGCTTACCAATTTTCTTGCATTCCAAACAAAAAACTGCGTGAAATTTATGGAAAATAAATCACATATTTACCGTTAAATGTCACAACAGTTTCCCATTCCAAACGCTAAAAATATTGATAAACTACACTCAAGTATATTTTATCTGTTTATTATTATAATTGCAAGCGATTTTCTTCACCAACAACAAAGCTCGCAAGAATAACAAATTTTTGCCAACAAAAGCTTAATTTGTTTATAATCGTAAAAAAATCAAAGATTTTTTTATTTAATATGCACAACAAGTTTGCATCGATAACAAATCTTACAAAGTAACAGCAAGCATAGCAAAAAAAGAACGCTTTTTCCTTTAGCATCTACATGTAAAGCACTATGCCATTACACTAATTTACAAGCTATTATTCTCTTTAAGAAAAACAGCAATAAAAATAATTGTGGCTATTAACATTTTCGGCAAAATTTAAATATATCTTTCAATAGTAAATAAAGCATAAAAATCCCCCGATTTCTTCTTTAATAGAAGTCATCGGGGGATTTTTAATAATTTAACCCAAACAGTTTATTCGCATTACGTCTTGTAAGCATTAGAATCTCTTCTTTTGTTGTGCCGCGAATTTCAGCAAGCTTCTGTGCCGTATATGCAATATATGCAGATGTACAGCGTTTTCCCCGGAAAGGTACTGGTGTCATATATGGTGCATCTGTTTCAATAAGCAAACGGTCATCCGGCATAAATGCGGCTACTTCTGCCGGTACTCTGGCATTTTTAAAAGTTACCGCCCCGCCAAGCCCAATATACATTCCATTATTTATTGCCTCCCGGGCAAGTTCCACACTGCCGGAAAAACAATGGATAACCCCTTTCGGATGAAATTCCCGTAAAATTGGATACATATCTCCATGAGCTTCACGGTCATGAATAATCACCGGAAAGTCCAACTGTTTTGCTATTGCAAGCTGTCTGCGCAAAACTTCTATCTGTTTTCCCTTAGGGCAAAAATCATAGTGGTAATCCAACCCGATTTCTCCAACAGCAACAACCAAAGGTGACTGCAATAGTTCTATCAGCATCTGGTAGGTTTCCTCCGTTACCTCTGCCGCTTCATGGGGGTGAATACCAACAGCTGCCCGAATAAAAGCAAATTGTTTTGCCAATTGTATGGATTCCCGTGACGTTTTTAAATCGCTCCCGCAATTTATCACCGCACATACGCCCTGCTCTTTTAATTCTGCCAGAACCTGCGCACGGTCTTCATCAAAAGCCTCACTGTCATAATGCGCATGAGAATCAAATATTTCAGCCATATCCATTTACCTGATTTTCGCTCCGTTCGGCATATTTTCTACAAAAACGACCTTAACATCATCTTCTGCACAATCAGCCGCAAGAATCATTCCACAGCTTTCCACTCCGCACAATACCGCAGGCTTGAGATTCGCAACAAGTATAATTTTTTTACCTATTAAATCTGATGGCTGATACCATTTTGCAATTCCGGAAGCAACTGTGCGCGGTGCATCTGTTCCATCATTTAATGTAAGTTTAAGCAGCTTTTTCGCTTTCTTAATTGGCTCACATGCTACGATTTCTGCAACCCGCAGTTCAACTTTTGCAAAATCCTCGATTCCAATCTGGGCAAGCCCGACAATTTCCGGCTTTTTCTTTTCTTCCACAGATTTTTCCGGAACTTTAGCTGCTTTCATGTTCTCCAGTTCCTCAATTTCTTTTTTAGCATCAATCCTTGGGAAAAGAACAACTGCTTCTCCCATTTGCGTTCCGGCGGGAAGTATTCCCCACTTTCCTGCGCTTTCCCAATCCGCCGCCTGTTCAGAAACACCAATCTGCCGCTGAATTTTTGGAGCAGTTTCCGGCAGGAACGGTGCAAGAAGAATAGAAATAATACGAATACTTTCACACAAATGATACATCACTGCTGCCAGACGCGCCTTTTTATTTTCATCTTTCGCCAACGCCCACGGCGCAGTTTCATCAATATATTTATTTGTACGGGAAACCAGCTTCCACAATTCTGCCAGTGCATTGGAAAATTGAAGATTTTCCATATATTTCTCTACACTGCCCTTTGTCTGCAGAGCAAGGCTTTCCAATGTTTCATCCTCAGCGCCGCCCTCCTGTTCAGAAGGAAGGACGCCGTTAAAATATTTTTTTACCATAGCAACGGTTCTGAAAACCAGATTTCCTAAATCATTCGCAAGGTCGGAATTAATTCGCTGAATCAACGCTTCATTTGTAAACACACCATCAGAACCAAACGGAATCTCCCTCAGCAGAAAATACCTGATAGCATCAACACCATAACGGCTGCAAAGTACCGCAGGGTCAACGACATTTCCCTTGGATTTGGACATCTTTCCACCCTCAAGCAACAGCCATCCATGACCGTAAACTTTTTCCGGCAGAGGTTCACCGAGGGACATCAGCATTGCCGGCCACACAATAGTATGGAAACGGACAATCTCTTTACCTACCAGATGAACATCTGCAGGCCAAAACTTTTTGTAAAGGCTATCGTCTTCACTGCCAAAACCCAAGGCGGTGATATAATTTGTAAGTGCATCCAGCCAAACATAGACCACATGCTTTGGATCAAACCGTACCGGGATCCCCCACGTAAAAGATGTTCTCGATACACAAAGGTCTTCCAGTCCAGGTTTAATAAAATTATTCACCATTTCATTCAAGCGGGACTGCGGCTCAATGAATTCCGGATGCGTTTCATAATATTCCAAAAGCCGGTCTGCATACTTTGAAAGGCGAAAAAAATACGCTTCTTCTTCAGCATGCTTTACTTCCCGCCCGCAGTCTGGACATTTACCGTCAACTAACTGGGACTGCGTCCAGAAGGATTCACATGGAGTACAATACATTCCTTCATATTTTCCTTTATAGATATCCCCGTTCTGATAAAGCCTGTCAAAAATATCCTGTACGGCCTTTTCATGATAACCGTCTGTAGTACGGATAAATTTATCATTGGAAATATTCAGAAGCTTCCAAAGTTCTTTAATTCCGCTGACGATTTCATCAACATATTCTTTCGGTGTAACACCTTTTTCCTTCGCTTTTTCTTCAATTTTCTGACCATGCTCGTCTGTTCCGGTCAAGAACATCACGTCAAAGCCTTTCATACGTTTATAACGTGCCATTGCATCAGCCGCAACAGTGGTGTAGCTGTGTCCGATATGCAGTTTACCGGATGGATAATAAATTGGTGTCGTAATGTAAAAAGTTGGTTTATTCATAGGTTCCTCCCAGCGGTGTTTCCGCAATTATGATTCATTTTCTGTTCGCCTGATGATATTAAAATTTAAAATGACGGCGGAGAACTAATCCAAAGCACCCGGGCTGTAGACTTACCCGGATTTGCAATGTAGTGGTTTGCATTCGCCTGATAAGCAAATGTTTCACCTTTTTTTGCTTTGTAGCGCTTATTGCCATAATAAAGATAAATAGAACCGGAAAGCACATAGCCAAATTCCTCACCCTGATGCGCCGTTTCCTCTTTATATCTCCCGCCCGGTTCAATCGTAATAATAATTGGCTCAATCATATTTTTCTGCGCATTTGGTACTACCCACTCAATTTTATATTGAAGCTCTTTATCCTCTGCTTCATAGAAATCGTCGTTAGTAAAAACAATACGTTCATCAGAAAAATCATTAAAAAAGTCTTTCAGATTTGTCCCTAGACTTTCCAGAATATTCGTCAGCGTGTTCAGGGAAGGAGATGTGGAATCATGTTCAAGCTGCGAAATAAAGCCCTTTGACAATTCACATCTGCTTGCTAATTCATCCTGCGTCAATCCCTTTTCCTGCCGCAGCCGTTTGATTTTTGCGCCGATATTCATATTATTCACCTGAGTTCCGCATAAATTTACAGTTTGGCATAATAAGCATACATATCCTCTTCGCCGACGGTTTCTTTCGTATAAATAATACCTACAGAGGAAGGATAACCACTGCCGTTTGTTTCTGTATTCATCCAGCCATCAACAATAGTGTTGATACCTTCTTCTGTCTCACGCGGCTCAACACTTGCAACAACAACATGCATCAGCTTGTCCAGCAAAGCCTTTTGTGTATCTGAAATTGTTTTTCGCGTATCAATTTCAACATTCACTACGGTTCCTGTATTAGCATCTATTTTTACCACAAGTTTAACGTTCTCTTCAAACTTGTAAGTATAAAATGTCATTTGTGACAATGCGTTTTCTTCTGCCTCGGGTAAAGTAAGCCCCTGCTTTTCAGTTTGTACCTTGAGCGCCTGATTCATCGCTTCTTTGGTTGGATAGGTAAATATAAACTGGGTTGTAGTTTCCTGTGTTCCAGATTCTTTTCCTTTCCCTGAACATGCCGCCATAGAAACCGATATAAAAAGCGCTAACAGTAAACATAAAACTTTTCTCATGAACGCAACCTCCGAAATTAAACTATTTTCACATAAATATGTTAACTTATATATTTTAAATTATCTCATATAATGAAATAGAATTCAATGGGTAATGCTAATTTTATATTGCAGCTTTGTTAAATATTCATGAAGAAAACAGGTTTTTATTGAATCCTATTTTGATTTATGATAAAGTAAAATAGTTATTTTGCCATAAAAAAACTGAAAAATATAGATTGCATGTGTATTCCCGCCCAAAGATGTGAAAGGAATGATATCACTGAAATTTATTTCATGGAACGTCAACGGTCTGCGCGCCTGCGTACAAAAAGGATTTCTTGATTTTTTTCATCAGGCGAATGCAGATTTCTTTTGTATTCAGGAAACAAAACTACAGCCAGAACAAATCAGTTTAGAGCTGCTGGATTATTATCAGTTCTGGAACAGCGCTGAAAAAAAAGGATATTCAGGAACCGCTGTATTTACCAAACACAAACCCATAAGCGTAAGTAACGGTATCGGGCAGGAGGAGCATGACCATGAAGGTCGTGTGATTACATTGGAATATCCCGGATTTTACCTTGTAAATGTTTATACTCCCAACTCTAAGGATCAACTTCTCCGGTTGGATTACCGGATGTGCTGGGAGGATGCGTTCCGCAGTTACCTGAATCAATTAGATGCACAAAAACCGGTTATCGTTTGCGGAGATTTCAATGTTGCACATCAGGAAATTGACTTGAAAAACCCAAAAACAAATCGGCGCAATGCAGGCTTTACCAATGAGGAACGAGAAAAATTTTCAATTTTGTTAAATTCCGGATTTATTGATTCCTACCGCTTTTTCTATCCGGAGCAGGAACAGGCATATACTTGGTGGTCGTATCGCTTTCGCGCCCGTGAAAAAAATGCGGGATGGCGCATTGATTACTTCTGCGTATCAAAAAAACTGAAAGAAAAGTTATCAGGCGCATTGATTCACAGTGAAATTATGGGGTCTGACCATTGCCCTGTAGAAATTACAATGCAGCCGGAAAATTTGCTTTGAAAGGCTGGTTTTTATGAATCGCAAAGTTATGATGAAATATAAAGACAATATTTTAAAAGATATCGCCGCACTGGTTTCTATCCCCAGTGTTGCTGGTCCGCCGGCGCCAAACGCACCTTATGGAGAACCCTGCGCACGTGCGCTCAATTTTTTGCTGAACCGCGCCAAGGAACTGCAATTTGATACCCGAAACATTGATAATGCCGCCGGGCACGCACAATATGGCAGCGGCGTAGAGATTGCCGCCGTACTGACTCATGTGGATGTTGTCGGGGCCGGCGAAGGCTGGAGCACAGACCCCTTCAGCGCAACCTTAATCGGTCGCCGCCTTTATGGGCGCGGTGTTGCAGATGATAAAGGCGCCGCCGTTGCTGCACTGTATTGCCTAAAAGCAATAAAAGATTTGGGAATCCGAGGAAAACGCCGCCTTCGCGTCATTTGGGGTTCAGCCGAAGAAACTGGCATGAAAGATATGTCCGTTTATTTCAGTAATCAGCCACTTCCGTCTCTGGCTTTTTCGCCGGACAGCGAATATGGTATCTGTAACCGTGAAAAAGGTATTCTCCATTTAAAAATAAAAAATCCCTCCCCCATCGGCAATGTAGAATTCCATGCCGGACGCGCACTGAATACGGTTGCAGACAGGGCGTATATGTCTATCCCATGCAGTGAGGAAGAATATCAAAAGCTGTTCGCCTCCTCTGCCAAAGGCGCTGTAGAAATCACAGCAGAAAAACAGCCGGAAGGAGTTCTTTTGCATGCACGCGGAAGATCAGAACATGCAATGGACGCACCGAAAGGATTAAATGCCGCAACTTACCTTTTGCAAACCGTTGCAGAAAGCATAGATATCAGCTGGTTTGACCCTCTGATTCTATTTTTACATCAGGCAATCGGAGTGCAAACCAATGGAGAAAATCTTACCATTCAATGTGTGGATGAACCTTCCGGTGAATTGACCGTCAACGTTGGGTTAGTGGAAATCGATAGTGAAAACAGCAGTATTTCTTTGGATATCCGCTATCCGGTAACGATTCAGGGTAAGGATATTATCGAAAAAATCCGTACTGCTGCAAGCGGTTATGGCTTGGAATGTGAATTGATTGAGGATCTTCCTCCTCTTTATCTTCCGGAGTACAATGAAATTAATAAAATATTAAGACTCGCTTATAAAAATGCAACCGGTCAATCTGTAAATTTTTATTCCACCGGCGGCGGTACATACGCGCGTACGCTGAACGGCAAGGGCGTTGCTTTTGGCCCGTTGTTTCATCCCGGCAGTTACCACAACCTACATGGTGCAAATGAATTTATTGATATTGATGAATTCATGCTGCACTGTGAAATATGCCTGGAAGCAATGATTCAGATGATGGGTTAACCTATCTTATATTTTAATCAATATCAAACTGTTGATTAAAGAGGGATTGAAAGCTAAACTTTCAATCCCTCTTTTGGTTATGGTTATGTATTATTATAACGTTTTCTCATATGAAATCGGCGTTGTATACTCGATACCACTACAAACACTATACGCCGTACCTGTCACTTTATATAGCCCCCTTGTAAAACTGCCCCCAATATTAATGTTATAAATATATTGGTCGGAATTAAAATAATCATTACTTACATTTGCTTGCCACGCCCAATAAGTTCCCGTATATTTATACAGTGCGACATCTCTATACCCAACCTTTGTTGCTCCGGAACCTCCGGTCAATTCCAAAGTCAGACGTATTTGAGATGAAGAACGATATTCCAATTTAGGAACAACCTTTATTTGCGTAGCACGAGTTACCGCATCTGTAGACTCTGTTTCAGTAAATATGTCTCCGTCTGCTACTTCTTCTGCATAAGCGCTTACCGAGAAAAAACAACATATAGACAAAATCAGCGCGAGGATTCTCTTTTTCATTGTCTTTACCATCCTTTTTTATTAATTGGACACGAAAACACCATCTATGGTGTATTTATATCATATCTCAATTAACAAATTTTGTCAAATATTTTTTCACATATATAGCAATTTATACATCGATTATATCCCTCGCCGCATTTTATGAAAAACAGAGGTTTAACATAAATCAAATCTCTAACTTCACATTTATCATGTTATATCCTGACCAAACCATTTTTCTGAAATTTTTTTTGCTGTTCCATCTATTCGCATTTCTTTCAGTACAGTATTAAATCGTTCGCAGAGTTCGGTATTGCCAAGCTTAAAACCAACGGCATAAGAACAATCGCACAAACTTTCATCTATAATTTTATATTTACCGCCGCTTTTTCCCACAATATATTCAGCCGATAATCTATCCATTATTACTGTACTTATAATTCCTTGATCCAATGCATCGAAGAGTTCCGAATATGAAGAATAACTTCCCTTTTCATTGGATTGAAGTTTGTCAGAAAATAACATATAGGACTGCTGCTCAAAAGAATTGCCGCGAACACCTACGATAGTATTTTCAAAGGAAACATCCTTAACTTCATATGCAGCAGGCACAACACATACAATGTTACTGGAAAATAAAATATCCGACCACGTATAGTCGAAATCATTTTCATCATAAGCATTCCATATGCAATTATTTTCTCCCTGTCCCATAAACCAATACCAATCTACCCATATACATTTTTGTACCTCAAGTTTCATCCCCATTCGATTTGCCGCTTCTTCCATAATATCAATTATATATCCGCTATATGTTCCGTTTTCATCGTCTTCATAAGTCATAGGTACAAAATATGGGTCTATCCCAAGTTTTAATACCTCTTGCTTTTTGCAGCCGGAAAATCCTGCACCAATAGATAACAGTAAAACAGTACAAAGTAAAAACGAAATCCATTTTTTCAAATATCAACATCTCCTTTTATTTTAACCGTTATTTATTTTAGTGCATTATCATTTAAAAGTAAAGAATAAAAACGATTTTTTCACCATAATACACGTTTAAAAGACATTTTTTTGCAAGTGAAAAAATCTATAAATTAATAAATTTATGACAGTAATTCCTTTTGAAACCATTTTTCCTGCAAGGCTTTCATGGTATCGTCTGCCCGCATCTCTTTCATTGCCGCATTAAAGCGTTCGCAGAGTTCGGTATTGCCAAGCTTAAAACCAACGGCATAAGAACAATCGCATAAACTTTCATCCATAATTTTATATTTTCCGCCGCTTTTTTCCACAATATATTGAGCTGAAAGTCTTTCCATTACCACCGCACTTATTATCCCTTGATCTAATTCATCGAAAAGTTCTTGATACGAATTGTAGCTTCCTGTTCCACGAAATTGAAATTTATCAGAAAATAACATATAGGACTGTTGCTCAAAAGAATTGTTGCGAACGCCTATCATCGTATCTGCAAAAGAATCCTCCTTAACTTCACACTCAGCAGGCACAACACATACGATGTTACTGGAAAATAAAATATCTGACCACGTATAGTCGAAATCATTTTCATCATAAGCATCCCATATACAGTTATTTTTCCCTTTGCCCATAAACCAATAACGATCTACCCATATACATCTTTGAACCTCAAGTTTCATGTCCATTCGGTTCGCCGCTTCTTCCATAATATCAATCACATATCCCCTGTATGTTCCGCTTTCATCGTCTTTATAAGCCATGGGTACAAAATACGGGTCTATGCCAAATTTCAATACCTCTTGTTTTTTACAGCTGGAAAATCCCGCACAAATAGATAACAGTAAAATAATACAAAACAAAAATGAAACGATTTTTTTCAAAATTACCGGACACTCCTTACATAATATAACCTGATTAAAAAATATTTCATCGTAACATTCATCCTTTTAGGATCAATTCCTTTTGAAACCATTTTTCCTGCAAAGCTTTCATGGTTCCATCTTTCCGCATCTCTTTCAGTACGGTATTAAATCGTCCGCAGAGTTCGGTATTCCCAAGTTTAAAACCAACGACATAAGAACAATCGCATAAATTTTCATCCATAATTTTATATTTACCGCCGCTTTTCCTCACAATATATTCAGCTGATAATTTTTCCATTATCGCCGCACTTATTATTCCTTGATCCAACTTATCAAAAAGTTCCGAATATGAGTTATAGCCTCCTATGTCACAAGATGAAAATCTATCGAAAAACAACATTTGTGCCTGTTGTTCAAAAGAATTATTGCGAATCCCTATCGCAGTATTTTCAAAGAAAACATTCTTAACTTCACACTCAACAGGTATCACACATACGATGTTACCGGAAAATAAAATATCTGACCATGTATAGTCAAAATCGTCTTCTTGATAAACATCCCATATACAATTATTTTTCCCTTGACCCATAAACCAGTATCGCTGACTAACCGCACAAATTTGTGTTTCCAATTTCATACCCATTCGGTTTACGGCTTCTTCCATAATATCAATCACATATCCTCTGCATGTCCCGCTTTCATCGTCTTCATAAGTCATGGGTACAAAATATGGATTTACTCCAAATTTCAGTACGTTTTCTTTCCCACAACCCGAAAAACCTGTACAAACGGATAACAGTAAAATAATACAAAGCAAAAATGAAATCAATTTTTTCAACCATTAACATCTCCTTTTATTTAACCATTATTTTAGTACATTATCATTTAAAATCAAAGAACGAATACCATATAGCGTGTTAAAAGTCACATTCTGCAAATGATATAAAAATCTATAAATTAATAAATTTATGACAGTAATTCCTTTTGAAACCATTTTTCCCGCAAGGCCTTCATGGTATCTTCTGTCCGCATCTCTTTCAGTACGGTATTAAAGCGTTTGCAAAGTTCGGTGTTCCCGAGCTTAAAACCAACGACATAAGAACAATCGTATAGATTTTCATCCACAATTTTATATTTACCACCGCTTTTACTCACAATATATTCAGCCGAAAGCTTATCCATTATCGCCGCACTTATTATTCCTTGATCCAACTCATCAAAAAGTTCTGGATATGAAATATAGCTTTTTAATTCATAAGACTGAACCTTATCAGAAAATAACATATAGGACTGCTCTTCAAAAGAGTTGCCGCGAACACCTATCGTCGTATCTACAAAAGAATCCTCCTTAACTTCACATGCAACAGGCACAACACATACAATGTTACTGGAAAATAAAATATCTGACCACGTATAGTCGAAATCATTTTCATCATAAGCATCCCATATACAGTTATTTTTCCCTTTGCCCATAAACCAATAACGATCTACCCATATACATCTTTGCACCTCAAGTTTCATGCCCATTCGATTCGCCGCTTCTTCCATAATATCAATCACATATCCTCTGTATGTTCCGCTTTCATCGTCTTTATAAGCCATGGGTACAAAATACGGGTCTATACCAAATTTCAATACCTCTTGTTTTTTACAGCTGGAAAATCCCGCACAAACGGACAACAATAATATAATAATTAATAAAAATAATAATTTCTTTTTCAATGTTATCCCTCACCATAAATAGAATTTTATCCGCTGCATATATATAACAACTTGCTTTTTATTCGATTTGTATTCATTCTATACTGTCTGCACAAAAGAAGTAAACCACATTCTGAAAATGTAGTGTATAAATTTTACACTATGGTTATTGACTTTACAATACAAAAAATCCGCAGGACAAAAATCGTCCTGCGGATTCACAATTATTCAGGAGTTACCGAACATCTTCTAATGATTTCACAACCGTATGTTTAATCGGCTTCCATTCAATTTTCATAAATAATGCAACCACTGCAATCGGCATATAAGTAAGCATAAACAGCGGGAATGTAAAGGTATAAAGAAGCTTTTTAAATGTAGAGCAATGAATTTCCTTCCATTCAGAAATTAAAGTTATTACACCAATGATAAACATCATCTCATAGAAACCAACAAAAATTCCCTTTAAAGCTTCCAGAGTTGCTGTAATAATCATTGGGTTACTGTTAATGCTGAATATACCAATCAAACAAAATGCACTGTTTACCACCAAACAAGTTAACGTAATAATAATTGCAGGCGAAACGGTCATGAGCATATCAAAACAGCTGAAGCTTTTCCGCTTAACTGCTTCTTTTGCCAATGAAAAACCATATCTGGTAAACACCTGATAAGCGCCTTTTGCCCAGCGCAGACGCTGTACCCAAGCTTCTTTAAATTTGGTAGGCTGTTCATCATAAAATTTTGCTTTTCCGCAGTAACCGATAGTTTCGCCATCCAGCACACAATTCACATTAAATTCAATATCTTCTGTCAGCAAATGTTGCCGCCATCCATTGTTTTTCTCAACAATATCTTTATGAATTAAAAAACCTGTACCGGAAATCGCACAGCTTGTGCCAAGCAGCATACGCGCATTATTCAAAAATTTCGCTTCACGCAGGAACCAAAGAGAATATCCGGCTGAAATCCAGTTGGAATCATAGTTCTTAGAGTTTCTATAACTGGTCACTGCACGATAACCACTGTCGAAAGTTTTATTCATTTCCATAACATAGTTTTCATCCAACAGATTATCCGCATCAAAGACGAAAAATCCCTCATAACCCTTTTCAGAATGCTCATTTAAAATTATTTTAAAAATATAATCCAGCGCATAGCCTTTACCTACTTGTTTTTTATTCTGCCGTTCATAAACCATGGCGCCCGCATCCCTTGCCACTTGTGCGGTGTCATCCGTACAGTTATCAGCAATTACAAAAACATCCAGCAGTTCAGCAGGGTAATTTTGATTTTTCACGCTGTTAATCAATTCTGCAATCACTGCCCTTTCGTTCCGGGCCGGGATAATCACAGCATATTTATGCAATTTTTTTGCTTTCAGTTCCCGTGGTTTTAAAAACAGGGAAATCGGGATAAAAACAATCTGATACAGATAACAGATCAAAAATGCCACACAGATTACCCTGTTAAAGTCATTAATAAAACTATACAAGTTTACTCACATCCTCAATTAATCTATCACATCAAATACAATTGACGTTTTAAACTGATCTCCATCAACCACTACATAAAATTGCCCCCCGCAAACTTGTGTAAAACTTTCTGCAATAGAAAGCCCTAAACCGCTTCCATCCGTTGTTCTCGCTTTATCTCCTCTGGAAAAACGCTCCAATATCTCCTCTGCTGTGAAATTCATTTCATACGACGCCGTATTTTTAACCATCGCATATACGCGGCCATTTTCTAAAACTACCTGAATAAATATCCGCGTGCCTTGCAGGGAATATTTTAAAGCATTTTCAACGATATTCTGAAAAACACGGTAAAGCTTTTTTCCATCTGCCATAATATGAACCGGTAAATCCGGAAGTTCTGTTTTTATATTCTGTCCGGAAGACTGGATTTTGTCATCCATATCCCCCAGTGTCTGAATAATCAGCTTGCATAAATCCAAACGTTCCATTTGAATTTCCGCATTGCCGCTTGTTGTCTTTGCCAAATCAAATAAATCAGATACAATGCTTTTCAGCCTGCCTGCTTTCTGGGAAAGAATCCTTACATAATCCTGCATTTCAGGAGATAAGCCTTCTTCTTTTTCCATCAGGTCAATGTAACCAATAATAGATGTCAGCGGTGTTTTTAAATCATGGGATACATTTGTAATCAAGTCGATTTTCATGCGTTCATCTCTAATTTGTTTTTCTATACTCCTGCTCATTCCACTGCCGATATCCGCAAGCTTACGGGTCGCATCAAACAACGGAGATTCTGCACGGATATTAGTAAAGCTGTTAAGTTCGCCATCGGAAATTCGATCAATCTGGTTTAGGAGCTTTCCCATATCGTTAAACATCTGATTCCTGCCCCGCAGAAAAAAATATAAAATCGCTATACCTGCCCCCATGGGAAATAACATTAAAACACTGTTGGACATTGCAATGGTAAAAATAATAAGTACCAATTCTGATACCGCAAACAACAGTTCACGGAAAACCATATCCTGATACAGCTTATATTTTTTAAACCTACGCCCGTCAAATAAGGCGGCAAAAAAGTTCCAAGTTCTTCGAAAAGCCCTGACAAAGAAACACTGACTTAAAAAAGTACGGCTTTTAAGCCTACGCACGAGAGATAAAACAAGTACCAACAAACCGGCGGCAGTTCCGCCGCCCAGCAAAGCTCCAAAGAATCTCTGTATCGGCCAGTCATATTCTAAATCTACAACGAAATAGCCGCCAAACAAGAATAAAATTATTCCTGCAACAATAATAATTTCCGTATAAATGCTGTCCAGCCAGCAAAGATGAATTTCTTCATCCTCTTTTTTCTTACCCGCAACAATCAAAAGCCAAATGATGCAAACCAGAAGAAACACTGCAAGCACAGATATCTGATATAATATCTGCATAAACTGGTCACGATCAGATTGAAATTTTAACTCCTGCTGCGCAACATAATCATCTGTAAACGCCAAGTATGCGTCATAATCCCCATTGCCAAAAACAAAAATATTGTAAGAATACTGTACTGCTCCGGAATTGCTGTTTTTCCCCGACTGCACCTGCCCGTCTTCTATAATATAGGAAGTTGCGAATTCCTCAAAAAAAGAGCGGTTTTGTCCCTGCGCATTGGTATAGGATTTTGTACCATTACTGAAATAATACCAAACGCCGTTATTCTTGAAAGAATCTCTTACTTCATCTTGAGTTAAAGTATTTTTATTTTCCAGTACATGCTCCATCTGCAACAGAAAAGAAGAAACCTCTCTGGCATGCTCCCGTGAACTGATATAATCTTTTTCAAAAACATTTTCTATATTTATATTCCGAGTATAAACAACATTGAAAAACATACTGCAAATTGCCGCAAATAATGCCGCGGAAACAAAAGTTAAAACCACCTTTGTGACAATATTTCGGCTAAAACTTTTCCATTTTGTAGCCAATTCCCCATACCACCTTTAAGTATTTGGGCGTTTTAGGATTAATTTCTATTTTCTCCCTAATCCGGCGGATATGAACCATTACAGTATTTTCCACAGAATACGCATCCTCATTCCAAACCCTCGCGTAAATCTCCTCCGATGAAAAAACTTTTCCTGCATTGCGCATCAAAAGCTCAAGGATTTTATACTCTGTAGCGGTGACTTTTACCTGCTCCCCATCAACAAATAACTGCTTCGATTCTGTATCCAAACTCAGCCCGCCGATGGTTATGGCAGTTTCATTTTTCACCTTCTGCATGTCTCCAAGATACAGGTAACGCCGCAGCTGGGATTTTACCCGCGCGACAAGTTCCATGGAATTAAACGGCTTTGTCACATAATCGTCCGCACCCATGGAAAGCCCTAAAATCTTGTCACTGTCCTCTGTTTTTGCAGATAATATAATAATAGGGATATTTTGTGTTTCGCGAATCTTCATCGTTGCGGAAAGCCCATCAAGCTTTGGCATCATAACATCCAGAATAATCAGCTGAACGCTTTTCTGCATCATCACATCCAGCGCTTCCATGCCGTTATATGCCCGCACTACATCGATGTCTTCCTTTTCCAAAAGCTTTGCTATCACACCAACAATCTCCCGATCATCATCCACCACCAAAACACAGGGCTTATCCATCCAATTACTCCTTTAATAAACCTTTTGCCCATTGCTTAAAGTATAACGGACGAAACTAACATTTTTGCAGATATATTTCTTACGTTTTTCTTACAAAAACAATGGGCCGGGAATGTATTCGGCTACTCATGTAATAGTATAGCATTCCCATTGCCCACTTGCAATAATATCTTAATTTTTCATAAGGTAAATAATGTAAAGAATAAATACGAAAGAGTAAAATCGTCTAAATTTATTTGACAAGCTTTATACTTTCTGCCATAATGATGTTGTATAAAAATTCAGGAGGCGGCTATGAACGATTCAATAAACGATAATATTATGGACTATGAAGATTTAGACAGCACCGTAGTACTATGCGACGAGGATGGAAACGAAATTGAAATGGAATTTCTGGATTTAATCTCGTTTCAGGAAAAAGAATACGTTGTCCTGCTGCCGAATCCGGAAGCAGAAGAAGCAGAGGTTGTCATTTTAGAAATTGCGTCTGAAAACGGAGAGGACATTTATCTGGGAATTGAAGATGATGAAACGGTTGACGCGGTTTTTTGTATCTTTAAAGAAAAATACAAGGACATTTTAAATTTTTCCGAATAATAAAACCATCATTTACACGCCTGAAAAATATTGAAGGCGTGTATTTGTTTGTTCAAAAAACTTATACAAATTTTCCCCTCTACAATATTATTTCAAAAAAACAAACTTTTATCTGTTTATGGTTAAACAAGCCTTGTCTCATAACTTGAACAAAGCTTCTACTATAAAAATTATTCCGGTATTGCAAAATAATTAATTTCCCAAGCAGGTATATAAGGATGGCGGCGCAGATAAAAACGATATTGAGAGCAAATCTCTTTAATGATTTTCGGTAATTCGAAAAGGTCTTTATCATAATGGTAAGCAGAAACAAACAGTTTAGGACGATATTTCGAAATAGTTTGTCTTGCACCTCTTAACGCCTGTTTCTCTGCACCCTCAACATCCATTTTTATTAACGTAGCCTTCGCTCCCTGCAATAAACAATCAAGGGAATCCACCGTGATATTCACCCGTCCGGTAACGGAAAGACAGGAATTTCTTCCCGCACGATTATTAAAAGATAACGTATCACAGCATTCCCAAATCCCTTTATTTTCAAGCCTGATATTTTTTAAACCTGTTTCCTCAACAAAAAGTTGCAGCTTTTGAAAACTTTTCTTATCCGGTTCCACAGCAAGTATCTTTTCATATTTACCATCGGTCAGCAACAAAAATTCCTGCACCGTATCTCCGCGATACGCCCCCAAATCCACATAAATTTCATTCGGGCCTAATTGTAGAAGTTTCCGGCAATCATCTACTCTGTTCGTCGTACTTTGCCAAAGATATTCCGGTTTTCCACTAATTTTAAAATTCAGCATATCCGCAAAAACCCGGCGGGAAAGCTCATCCGCTAACTGCCCATAAGCCCATAAAAGCTCCGTTTCATATGTTCGCAGAAAAGCAGGTTCAAATAATAAATCATTAAACAACGGCACGTGCGGAATTACCAATTCTACATCCTGTGATATTTCCTGCACCCGCTGGAACATAGCGTCATAATCTACCGCAAATGCCATCACTGCCAGAAAATCCCCAAAACGTTCCCTTGCCTGCAAATAAGTCAGCACAGGATATCCGCGGAAAGAATGCCCGCGAACATATTCATCACTTGCAAAAATGCCCGCAATCGGGATCTTCTTTTCCCTACAGACGTTCATTATTTTATCTGCGCCGTCACCCATACCATAAAGAACGATTGGTTTGCCGGCAGTCGCCATTCGCTCCCATACAGTTTGAGTTTCTTTTATAAATTCCAACAAATTTCTCACTGCTCCTGACCCGCATTCATGCAAAAAGAGTCCCGAACATACATCCGGAACTCTCTTGCTATGCATAAATATTATCAATATACACTGTATATAACACACTTACGCTTGTTGTGAATAGTCTTTGATTATTCTTCTTTCATTTTTGCGAAACATTCGCTGCAGTATACAGGGCGATCCTCACGCGGTCTGAAAGGAACCTTTGCTTCACAGCCACAAGCTGCACAAGTAGCAGTGAACATTTCTTTTTCCGGTCTGCCAGCGTTTTTACGAGCATCACGGCAACTTTTGCAGCGCTGCGGTTCGTTAACGAAGCCTTTTGCTGCATAGAATTCCTGTTCACCAGCGGTGAAAACGAATTCATTTCCGCATTCTTTGCAAACTAAAGTTTTGTCTTGGAACATTGATTAATTACCTCGCTTGAATATGATTTTTGCCCTTGTACGGAATCGCACCGCCACCTTTGAGAATACAACGCTCTACTTTTAAGCTATTGGGCATATTTAAGGCGAGTTTCCACCCGCTTATTTTTGATGGTCATTTTCATTGTTAATCGCTGTCCTCAGCTTGCGCCGGACACGCTGCAGAGCATTATCTGCCGATTTTGCTGTGGAGTCTGTAAGTGTACCAATCTCATCATAACTGTGCCCGCTCAAAAAAAGCTGAAACACACGGCGTTCAAAATCAGACAGGCATTTATCAATAATCCGATAAATCCGCGCTTCTTCCTCCTGCGCAATAATATGCTCTTCCGGATTCTGAACGGTTTGGACTATTGGAAATTCTTCGCCTTCCCCATAGGGTACATAATTATTTAACGGAAGATTTTTTTGCCGAAGTGACGACTTCACCACAGATATAATTCTGTTATTCACACAAATACCGGCATAAGTCCGAAAAGAAGCTTCACCATCCTGCCGATATGTATTGACTGCACACAATAAACCCATAAAGCCTTCCTGCACAAAATCATCCATATCCACCGCAGAACGAAATGCATAATCCGCAGCCTTGCGTTTAACCAACGGCATCATACGAGAAAAAAGAAGTGCCGCCGCCTTTTCATCACCACTCTGAACCAATCTGACAAGTTCCTCGTCACTTATATTCTCTTCATCAAAGGAATCCCAGAGAATCGTCATGTGACAGTCACCCCAAGAGTTACATTTACAGTTCTCTTTCATATTAACCGAAGTTGCCTTCAAAGTCAACTTAATTTTAAAATATATTTTACAAAATCCTCAGAAAGATTCAGAATGGGATAATCGCACCAAAAAACATCCGCTTAAAGACAAGCTTTGCAAGAATTATAAAGGATAAATGTTAAAAAAAATGCTGAAAAAAAGAAACAGATTTAAAACTTTTTCTTTTTATTCCATTACAGTTTTTTCAGAAGAAAATTTCTGCATCAATGAAGCGCGCATAATGGTACCGTTACCGAACCGGTTACGTATTCTGTCCATACTTTCTTCCAACATTTCTTTACGCTCACAATATTGGCTGTCTGCAAAAAAAGATGGCTGCCATCCGCTGTTCGCATCCATAAGCGCACAGACACGGATGCCTACTGCACGTACCGGACGCGTCCATTTCCAATGGCGCTGAAAAAGTTGAAAACCTGTTTTGGCAATTTCTATTCCCAAACGGCTTGAAACGAGCATTTTTTCCTGATATTCGCTGACTTTTAAAGAGGAATCTTTGATACTGATTTGCACAACATCCGCCGTAAAATTTTGCAGTCGCAGCTGTGCAGAAACCTGCTCTGATAAAAATAAAAGAAACTGCCAAACTTCCTGAGTGCTTGTTAAATCTTTTTTACAGGTCATACTTCGTCCGATACTCTTGGGAGGAGGCATTTCTTTCTCAGAAAGCACAGGCTCATTTTCCAGCCCATTCGCACACTGCCAAAGATAACCTCCGTTTTTACCCAACCGTTCCGTTAGTGCTTGTTTACCTGCATTTGCTAAATCTCCAATCGTCAGCACACCAATCGCTTTCAGTTTTTTCTCTGTTTCCTTCCCCCACCCCACAAAGTTCTGCAACCGGCATCGGCCACACCTGCCGTTTAAAATTCATACGGTTAATAACTGTAACGCCATCGGGCTTTTTTCTGTCGCTTGCCAGTTTTGCAATACTTTTATTAAAGCTGACACCTACGGAAACCGTCAAGCCAGTTTCCCTTTTTACCGAGCGGCGGATTTGCTGTGCAATTTGATATCCGCTACCAAACAGCGCCGCACTTCCTGTCACATCCAGCCAGCACTCATCTATACTAAAAGCTTCCACACAATTAGTAAAGCGTTCATAAATTTTTTTCACCGCTCTGGAAAACACAGCATATTTCTCATGATGCGGTGGAAGAATTATTAAATTTGAGCATTTCTCTTTCGCCTGCCATACGGTTTCCGCAGTTTTTATCCCATATTTTTTTGCGGCCTGATTTTTTGCAAGAACAACCCCATGCCTATCCTCCACGCTGCCAGCGACAATAACCGGAACTTCTGATAGTTCCGGATGTTCTAAACATTCCACAGACGCATAAAAATTGTTCAAATCACTGTGCAGGATAATACGTTCTTCCATAACCATTCGCCCCGAACAAATGTTTTTACCATATTATAATATAGAACTTTTGTTCTGTAAAGAATCATTTTATCACGTATATATAATTAAATTTCACATTCTTGATTTGCGCCAGGTTTTAGTGATATCCTTTTACCAAATAGTTTTAAAAATTGAATATCGGTAACACAAGATAATTGGCAGAATTCCTGATTCCTCTTGTTTTTATATAGAAGAAAATGATATAATGAATTTATCTTAAAAGATTGAGGTGATTGTTATTTATTGTCCAAAATGCGGCGCTCAAAATGATGATAATGCTAAAAAATGTATCCGTTGCAGCAGCTCTCTGCTGGAGAAAACGGTTGAATCCACGGCTAATGAAAATAACAGTATTCCTCCTATGCAGGAAAAGCCTTATGAACCATACCAGCAGACCATAGAAAATTCGGAACCTGTTCAGCCGCCGAATTCAAATTCATCCAGCAACCCGTTTCCTCCATATCAGCAGCCATACACTGGGCAACCATATCAGCCGCCATATCAACAGCCTTATGGTATGCCATATGCCCCGTTTGGCGGGAATGTACAGCTTCAACCCTATAGCAATACGCTCGCAATTGTATCACTGGTGCTTTCGATTATCACCTGCAACATTGTCCCAGGTCTTATTTTGTCAATTTTTGCAATGACTCAGGGAAGTAAATACACTACTGCATCCTCTATTGGTAACTATTATGACGCAAATTCTGCGGCAAAACTTTCTAAAATTCTTTCATGGGTTTCTATCGGTTTCTCTATTGCTACAATCGTGGTAGGCATTTTGACATTTGCACTGGTATTATCTAATCCTGATCTCGCCTATTACAGCCAATATTATTAATGTACATGAAAAAGCCTGTTTACGTATAAACGCGGAACAGGCTTTTATTGTTACGGAAACCATTAGCTCTACCAACAGAGATCCTCCATAAAAAAGCTTTCAGCTTTATGCATCGAATAATTAAATACCACGCCTAAAAAATGTGGTGTGAATAATAACTTTACAATGATAAACAACACCAGCGTTACCTAAAGGTGCAGATAAGCGACACCAACTGCATGTTGGTGTCGCTTATCTTGTCCAAGTATGCAAATGAATTTTCACATTCTTCAAAACTCAGTTGATCAGATATCATATCCTTATTTTCCTGATTTAAGATATTTTTTCGTACAGCCACTTTGTTCTCCAAATGTCCTCACTTATCATAAACTGTCAACATATTCTTCCAAACATTTGCCGCTGTTATAAATCGCCTTCGCATGATTTTTTCCTACATATCTATAATGCCACGGTTCATCAATAATGCCTGTGATTGAACTTTTATCCGCAGTATAACGAAGGATAAATCCATATTTATATGCATTATCTTTCAGCCATGCACACAATGGGGAATTCTTAAAGGTGGAATAATTCTGCTGTGCAATGTCAACCGCCACACCCATTTGATGTTCGCTTAAACCAGGTTTTGATACCTGTTGCTTATTTGCTATGCTGTTGTACAATGCCTGCTGCGTGGCATAAGAACGGTAAGCGCTGTTAGCAACCATATCACCCTTCTTCAGCACACCTGCGGCTTTTGCAGCCTGATATAATTCACAATATGCATCCGCAACGTCTTTTATTAAATACTGTGTACCGGAAACGGGCAAACCATAAGTCGTTTTTAAATTCACAAGACCTGCAGGCACATAAGAAGACGGCATTGGTTTTCTCGTCGGTATCCACAAAATATCATCCAACGGATTTGCCGGCAAGTCGGAATGAACGGATAAATCCACATATAACCCACAAACATATGCATAGTCAGAGCCATATTTAATTTTATACCAATTGGAAGAAAACTTGCCAACAATATCAACTGTCGTCCCTTTAGGTATTACACTAACTTTTGCATATGCCGTGGTCGGACCAATCCTTGCATTTAAATTATCGGTAGTTTTCCCTTTTGCAGTGAAAGCAGTCATTCCTGCATCAACGTTTGGTTCTGTTGCCGGAGAATCTACTTTTACATAATCTGCGCAAACATAACCATAACCATTATTATATTGAATTTTATACCAGCCATTGGAAAACTTACCAAAAATTTTTATTTTTGTCCCAGACTGTAAAAGTCCGATTTTATTATTCGCTGTTCCAGGACCTGACCGCACATTCAGCGTTTCTTTTACCGTTCCCTGCGCATCGTATGCAGCCATTCCCGCATCTGTATTTGGATTTGTGTTAGTATTCCCGCCGGAAGCAGTTATACTCCCCAGATAACTGCCGCTGACATATGCATAGCCAGTCTTATATTTTATTTTATACCAGCCTGTTGTAAATTTGCCAACCAACGTTACTTTGGTTCCGGTAGAAAGAACCCCCATAACCCCATAAGATACTGCAGGACCTTTCCTGACATTTAAATTGCCTGTAGTAACCGCCGTACCGTTCCATGCAGTCATACCTTTATCCATGGTATTATCCACATTAGGCGTTGTTGTTGGTTCCTGTGCCGCAGAAATTTTTAAATAACTGCCGCTGACATACGCATAGCCGTCTGCATATTTTATTTTATACCAATTAGATGAAAATTTACCAACCAGCGTTACTTTTATCCCTGTTGGTAAAACTCCAATTTTCGTATAGGAAGTTGCCGGTCCTGTGCGTACATTCAGTGCAGTTGTTGTTGCTGCTTCTCCGCTGTATGCAGTCATCCCCTGATCAACAGTTGAAGATGACGTCCCGCCGCCTCCGGTATTCTCAGATATTTTTAAATATCCGCCGTTAACATAGCCGGTTTTATTACTGCCATACTTTATTTTATACCAGTTGTTGGAAAATCTGCCGAGCAAGGTAACAACATCTTTATTTTTCAGCGTACTCTGAATACTATAGGAAGCATTCGGGCCGGAACGTACATTTAAATAAGACGCCGTTACAACTGCACTGCCGGATAATTCTATTATCCCATTATCCGAAGCCGGCGCTTTCATCCGTTCCATGGAAACAATTGCCTGTGTAGGCAAAGCTGTATCAAAGCCACCGCCTTTTACTGCTGCCGCTGTACCCAACGTACTGCTCAGCGCAAATAAAACAAGCATCGCGCCTGCACGCAATTTCTTTCGTTTTTCTTTCAGTATCATACTGCCGCCTCCTGAAAAACTTCTTTATCCAACGGATGTAGCCAAAATCTTATCTAACAACCGAAACAGCAATTCTGTTAAATCCGCTTCGGCACGGTCGTTCATCTCCTGATAATCCTGTGTTGCACAATCATCCGCATCATCAGATACTTTACGGATTGCCAAAAACGGTACGTTCGCTTTCCGGCAGACGCTTGCAATCGCGCCGGTTTCCATATCAAAAGCACAAAGGTCGAAAGCATCGTCAAAACGTTTTTTCTTTTCCGAATCGGCAAGGAAAATATCACCGCAGCCCAGCCTGCCGGATTTTAACGCAGGGAATACTGCTTTTGACAGCGCGAGTAACTCTGAATCCGCCGGATAAATAAACTCCTGTCCGGGTTTGGCGCCCAGCTCATAACCAATTGCCGTAAGGTCAAAATCAGCTTCTACATAAGAAGAACCGATGACAATTTCTTCACGGTGCACGCCTTTTACAGCGCCGGATAATCCTGCGTTTAAAATGATATGCGCACCGTCATCTGCTATCAGGAAAGCTGCCGCGCTGGCGGCATTAACTTTTCCTATCCCACATTTCACCGCATGAATCAGCAATTCATCTTCATCGTGCTGAAGCGTGACGCTTAAACTTTCATTACCGCGGCGCATACCCGCTTGGCAGGGAAAATGTTTTTGCGCATATTCTGTAAAGGGTTTGAACTCCATTTCATCAGCAATAACGATGCCAATCACTTTTTTCATGCAAAACCCCTCCATTATAGTTAAATATTATTTATTATAACGTTTTTTGGACAAACTGTCAAACTTCGGGGGAATTGTAAAAAATTTTTCTGCACTTTTATTGTTATTTTTACATGTTATTTTGCAGTACCCAACTTTCTCAGGCAAACCCTTGCAAAAAAGGGATGTTGGAAGCGCTGAGGTCAGTCGCGAATTCTGCATCCAATACATAAACTATGGTAAAGGAACAAATCACGCGGGGGTTCCTGCCGACGGTGCCCGCAGGCGGCTCCGGCATTCGCTTGCGGGCCACAGGGGAGCCGCCGGTTTTTACCCCGCTTTTTATATAGATAACACAAATCAGCCGCTGCCATTGAGGGATAATCCCTGCTGACGGCGGCGGCTGACATGTGTACAATTAAAATAGACTTTTATTCCTGCGCGCGGATTTGTTCGACGATCGGCGCTTTTATTATTTTCCTGATTGGCCCAATTCCTGCCAAAATACTGATAACAACAGATGCAACTAACGCTGCCAATACATACAACATTGGGACAAGTGTAGCTCCCGTCATAATGATGATATCAAAGTTATTGGAAAGTACAAACAGTAATGGCAACCCTATCAGCGCACCCCAGAAAGTACCGATAACCCCATACAATGCGCATTCTATCAGAAGCATCCGGATTAACTGCCCTTTATCCATACCTACGGCGCAAATCATTGCGGTCTCCCGCCGCCGCAGTAAAAGGTTGGTATTGATTGTATTAAACACACTGACACAACAAATTAAAATAATCACAGCCATAAAACCATAGATGAAAATCCCCATAATGATAAACGTATTTTCTGCATCTTTATTGTTCTGGTATATATTGAAATAATAAAGTTCAGGATACTGACTGCTGATTTCAGACATTGTTTTTGATATTTCCTCTTCTTTACCCTCCTGTGCCTGAACTGCAAGATAATAGTTAGCATCAGAAAGCTGCCTCCAACCGTTAATGGTTGCTATATCCTCGTAACATTCCTCAGGTACAATAATATATCCGGAAGTGTGTTCTCCTGCAACATACCAAGGAACTTCCTTTAATATACCTCCAATCGTCAATTCTTTCACTTTACTGATTTGCGTACCCTCATCAGATCCGTCGGCGGAAGGTACATACTTATAAAATTTTGCATTCAGCTTATCTCCGACATTATAATTTGCTACATCAGCGCTGAAAATTCTTCCGCCGTCTGTAACTGACATCACCCCCCGGCAAAAAATAACCTGACCGCCGGATAATAAATCATCATATGACGGTGCAGTTCCTGAAAAATTCAAACCGGCATAATTTTCACGGCTAATAGGAACAATCCAAGTATTCAGAAAAGTTTCTCCATTTTCCATTTCCTGATATCCGGCAAATGCATTATCTTCTTCCTGCGCGAGTTTTCGGTATTGTTCATTGATATATTCTTTGGGAACGTTCAGTTCAACATACGCCTCTCGATAATACTGCCAACGCGCAACACCTTTCACACGCGATACTTCTTTTTCTGCTTTTTCAAATTGCGCCTTTATCGCCGCATCCTTATCAATACGTTCATCAGTATAGCGGTAAAACTGGAAATCTTTCTGAAACAGGATATCCGTACCACGCACTGCTGACGCAACAGCACCGGCAAAACCGCCCACAGAAACAAACATAGCAACACTGACAATAACAGATAGCACCGTTACACGAAAACGTCTGGGATTCCGACGAATATTTTTCGCCGCAAGAAATCCCGGGAATCCAAATATCTTTCCCCAGAATTTACCCTTGCGTGTTCTTTTAATCCGCGCATTCTGATAATCTGAAGTCCCCCGCACTGCCTCTACCATGGAAATCCGGTTTGCTTTACGCGCCGGAAAATATGCTGATACCATTACTGCCAAAAAGCTTAACACTGCCGGCAAGATATATGGCAACAGCGATGGTATAATATGCATCTCAAACGACATCGCCGCCCCTAAATCAGATACAATTTTAAACACAACCGCCATTGCACCTGTACCTGCAAGCAGACCTATGGGCAAAGCAATCACCCAAATCATCAGCGCTTCGTACATTGTCATAGAACGTATCTGCGAAGGCGTTGCACCAATACACCGGAGCGTTCCGATTTGGCTGATTTTTTCCGTCATGGACATGGAAAAGGAATTGCTGATAACAATCACCATAACTGTCATAATAATTAGCGCAAGTATGATAAGGGTTCCGCGCAGTGCATTCAGCATTGTTGACTGACCCTGTCCTAAATAACGCAGATAGCTATTTGCCCTTATATCTGCATCGGAGAGCCCGCAGTCTTCCATTGCATGTTTCAATGATTTCATATAATCCGGTACCGGTTTTACATTAACATAGGCAAAGTAGGTATGATTTCCCTCCGGAGCTATTGTAAGAGCTTCTCCCCTGTGCTCCTCAAAATAAATATTGCTGTCATAATAACCTACAATTGTAAACGACCGGTTATCATCGTTCATTAATACCGGGTCACTGGCAAATTCTGTCGTCCCCCATTCCCGTTCCTCCGTTGTTTCATAGGAATAGATGGGATTGGAAACCGTATCCCCAATTTTCAGTTCTTTTCCCCCAATGTTCCGCGAGGTAATATGCAAAGCGATTTCATTGCGGTTTTGCGGCATTCTTCCCTCAACGATACGGTACGGCATCTCCCGCAAAAAATTCTCTGAAAGTTCACGCAGATATAACTTGCCGGTTATCTGCTTCTCTTCTTCCTCAGAATCTACCATCCCCATATCCAAATAGCGGTCATATGAACCAATGCCTGCTTTATCTATCAGATAATTGGCATTCAGCTGTTCTATCTGCTCCGGCGTTATCTTTCCGGTTAATTTATAATGCCATGTGCCAGAATACTGCTGTTCCTGCTTCATCGCCATATCCTGGTAAGAATTAACCATCAGTGCGGTGCCGGTTACAAGGGCAACAGACATTACAACGCCCAGAATTGTAGCAACCGTACGTTTTTTCTGAAGCCGGAGATAACGCATGGAAAGCCGGAATAAATTCATCATGCCTCCTCTCCTCCCGCTACACAGCCATCCTCAATCACAATAATCCGGTCCGCCTGTGCGGCAACAGATTGATCGTGGGTAATCAGCACCAATGTCTGCCCGTATTTTCGTACGGAACTTTTCAGCAAAGAAATAATTTCTCTGCCGTTTTTCGTGTCAAGATTTCCCGTTGGTTCGTCGGCAAGAATAATAGACGGCCGATGAATCAAAGCACGGGCAATAGCTACACGTTGCTGCTGACCGCCGGAAAGCTGATTTGGCAAATGATTTTCCCGTTCTTTAATGCCCAGTGTTAACATCAGCTCTTCCAGATATGTTTCATCTGCCTTCTGTCCATCCAACATCAGCGGCACGGTAATATTTTCACGGGCGGTTAAAACCGGAATCAAATTATAAAACTGAAAAATAAAACCGATTTTACGGCGGCGGAAAACGGCAAGATTCTTTTCCTTCATAGCAAAAATATCGCTGCCATCAATAAAAACCTTACCGGAAGTGGGACGATCCACTGTTCCAAGCATATGCAGCAACGTCGATTTTCCGCTGCCCGACGCTCCTGTAATTGCAACAAACTCTCCTTTTTCAATATTGATATTCACACGGTTTAAAGCACAAACCGCCGTTTCTCCCCGTCCGTAAACTTTCATTAGATCCTGTGTCTGTAATATACTCATACTCAATCCTCCATAGCGAATGTGCTTGTATTATCTCACTGCCGCCTTTATTTGAAATGAAGATAACCGAAAGAAAACTTAAGATTTCTCTTTTAAAAATGTTACAATAAATTCACTGCCAATACCCGGGGAACTTTTTACATAAATAGAACCGTTGTTTTTTTCAATAATCCCTTTTGCCAAAGACAGACCAATGCCAACATTCCTGCAATCCGGCGATTTATTTTTGGAATAAAAGCGTTCAAATACATGAGGGATTTCAGTAACTTCCATTCCTCTGCCAGTATCGGCAATACGAAGTTCCGCCACCAATGGCGTCTGCACTGCGCTTACTGTAACTTTTCCCCCGTCGGGGGTATGTTCAATCGCATTTTTTATAATATTGCCCACCGCCTCCGCCGTCCAATCCCTATCGTGGCAAAAGCTGATTTCCTCCGGCACATCTATACGCAAATTTATTTTATGCTGGGACGCCAGCTCCAAAAACGGCGCCGTCGCCTGCTCTACCGTATTTGCCAGAGAATTTTCCCGCAGGTTCATTACAATTGCGCCTGCTTCCACACGCGCCATTTTTAAAAGACCCTGTACCAGCCAATCCGTCCGGTCAATCTGTTGTTTCCCTAACAACAGGAACTCCTGCTTTCTTTCTTCCGATAAATTTTTGCGTTCCATTATAATTTCGTTATACATCCGTAACGCCGCCAGCGGCGTTTTCAACTGATGAGAAATATCCGAAAGCAAATCTTTCAAGTACTCTTTATCCTTACTAAGCGCTTTTACCCGAAACGCTACTTTTTCCTGCATGGCATGAAGAGAATCTTTCAGCGCCGATAAATCCCCTTCACTGCAAGCAGGCGCCTGATAATCCCCATCCAGAACAAAATGGTCAGCCGCGGATTTCAGCCTGCGAATCTCTTTATAAATTGTGCCGGTTTGAACAAAACATAAAAGCAAGACGCCGATAAAAAATAACGTAACAAACAATACATACCACAAAACAGGATGAATCATCAGTTCGGAATAATATTGGTACAGCTGTTCCGGTATTTCCTTGTCATAACCATAAGGTGCGAGCATCTGTTTTCCACGCTCCACATTCTCCTGCTTCATGGTTCCGGTCAACAGGCTCAATTCAGCAGTAGGCGTTCCCTCGGATAAAGCGCCTGCTATTTCATAATCATGCTCTATGAAACGGTACATGGTCTGTTTGCCGCTGTTATACAAAAAAATACAGCCAACAGTTAAAATCAACAGCCATAAAATGCACAGCCATGCCGTAATACGTTTTACAGGCGTATTTTTTATTACCTGAAACATCACGATACCTCCAGACGGTAACCAATACCGCGAACGGTGGTAATCAGGGCCTCATCCGTGACCTGAGATAATTTCTCCCGCAGATGGCGCACATGTACGGATAAGGTATTATCATCTACAAATTCACCTTTTCCATCCCACAGCAAATCAAGCAGCATTTTTCTTGTCATGGTTTTCCCCCTGTTGCGCAGCAACTGATACAAAAGCCTGTATTCCGTTGCCGTCAGCATTAGCTCCGCATCCTCTACATAAGCTTTGCATTGTTCAGGATATACAGCCAGCCTCCCTGCCCGTATAACGCCGCTGATATCTCCCTGCTGACGGCGAAGCTGTGCTTTAATCCGCGACATTAGCACGCGAAGCTGAAAAGGTTTTGTAACATAATCATCCCCGCCGCCGTCCAGCCCCATAACGATATTTACTTCATCGTCACAGGAGGTTAAAAAGATAATCGGAACATCAGACGTTTTACGAATATTTTTGCAAAGCGCATAGCCGTTCCCATCGGGAAGCATGACGTCCAATACAATCAAATCAATTTTATTTTCCCGAAAAGCTTCCATTGCCTTCTGCGCTGTCGGCGCATGAATGGTCTGATAGCCTTCTTCTTCAAAAGTAAACAATAAACCAACGGCCAAAGCATGGTCGTCTTCTACCAGTAAAATTTGCGGCACAGGCTTGTCCTCCCTGCAAATGATTTTTATGAAAACAGTATATCATAGAAATACAACAGTTTTTCGGCACCTTATGAAATCTTTAGAAACTGCTGTTTTTGTATAGTTTATCCATTGCAGAACTGATTTGAAAATCAATTTTAAAACAGAATATTTTTCTTTATATATTTGACGCTTTGTTTTTTACGTACAAAACCCCGCACAGCAATTCTTCATTACCGTGCGGGGTTCTTTAATGCAACCGTTGGGAACGCTGACGCTCCAAATAACCCTTGGTTTCCTTAACCACTACTCCGGACAAAAATACAAGACCAATTAAATTGGGAATTGCCATTAAACCGTTAAAAGTATCTGATATACTCCAAACCAACTGCAATTCAGATACACAGCCAATCATCGTCATAAAAGAAAAAATTACTTTATATATGGGAATGGCTTTGTTCCCAAATAAATATTCCACTCCTCGTTCCCCGTAATAAGACCAACCTAAAATCGTTGCAAATGCAAATAAAACAATCGACAGAGAAACAAAATATCCGCCGAATTCTCCCAACCCGCAGGAAAATGCCGCGCTTGTCAAAGGAACCCCATCTAAAATTGCCTGCCCCGTACATGGGTCAATATTATAGTCGCATACACCTGTTGTTAAAATAACCAGCGCCGTAATAGTACAAACCACAATGGTATCTGTGAACACCTCAAAAATCCCCCACATCCCCTGC
The DNA here is from genome assembly GCA_934546985.1 of uncultured Eubacteriales bacterium. Lineage (GTDB taxonomy): Bacteria > Bacillota > Clostridia > Oscillospirales > Acutalibacteraceae > CAKTEE01. The sequence goes on along the minus strand of CAKTEE010000001.1, from coordinate 50,330 downwards.
TGAACAGGTTCCTTCACATCGGAGGCGGAATGAACCATAACCGAAGACCCTAAACCGGCTTCATTGGAAAACACACCGCGCGCCACACCATAGTGCAGGGCACGCATACACATATAACCTGCGGCTCCACCGCCTGCCGACTGCAAACTGAAAGCGCCCTGAAAAATATCAGCAAAAGCTTTGGGGATATTCTCCCAGTTTACAAATATAACAAATAAACAGCCTGCTATGTATGCAACAGCAATAAAAGGAATAATTTTTTCCGTCACTTTGCCGATACGCGTAATTCCGCCAATAATGACCAGGGTAACAAATATGGCTGTCACTAAACCTGTTGCAATAGGCGGAACATGAAACGAAGCCTCCAGTGCACTGGATATGGAATTGGCCTGCGTCATATTACCAATACCAAAGGAGGCCAGCACACAGAAAAATGAAAAAATCACTGCCAGAGGTTTGCAATTTAATCCCCGCTCCAGATAAACCATTGCGCCGCCAATCCATTTTCCCTGTTCATTTTTATATCGGTATTTGATTCCGAGGACATTTTCCGCAAAGGTCGTCATCATTCCAAAAAAAGCGGATACCCACATCCAAAAAACCGCGCCGGGTCCGCCAAGAACAATCGCTGTTGCAACGCCTGCAACACTTCCCGTCCCTAAAGTCCCTGCCAATGCAGTTGCCAGCGATTGAAACTGGCTGATTGAACTGCCGTCTTTCTTGCACCGCACGCTTTTTTTCGTAAAAATTGCGAAAAAAGTTTCTTTCATCCAAAGCCTAAATTTTGTCAGTTGGAACCATTTGGTGCGCACAGTAAACATTACCCCGACAAAAATAATAAAGGCAATCATAACAGGTCCCCACACAAAGCTGTTGACCACATTGTTGACACGATCAATTATTTTTTCCAGTTCTTCCATGCGCCGCCCCCTAAAAATACACTTATACTCATGTATAAGACACGCCCGAAAGAAATATGACCGCGTTTATTTTATAAAAGACCGCGAACGCATCGCCTGCTTATAAAAAACACCGACAATACGGCGTTGAAAGCCGTGTTATCGGTGTTTTTTGTCACTTACAACCTCCTTTACCATCGGAGGCAGCTTTGTTGATCAACAAAACAGAGAACATCATGTGTAATTATAATTTTGAATACCCAAAGCTGTTAACAATCGCGTCAATTTTACGCTTTTCCCTGCAAAACGGGCATTCGGCATTGGAATAAGATTGATAATCCGGAATATCGTCAGAAGAAAGAATCGTGTTAATTTCAAAACCATTGATTTCTTTGACTGCGCTGAACAAGGACGCAATACCAACTGGAACTCCGCCGTAATAAGAAAGGCATTCCAGCGCACGGTTAATCGTTTTACCCGTGGTAATGGAAGCAATTAAAAGAATCACATGTTTATTCCAAAGCTTTTTCTGAACATTGTCTCGAAAAATCATTTGCCGATTGGAGTCATATTCCGGTGCAATCACTGCTATGCTCTGACCGCTTGTTAAAGCACGTGTACCCGGTCTGGAAATCTCCTGTGCAAGATATGCACCCACTAACTCTGTGCCCTCCATACAGACAATGGTTTCTATCGGCAGCGCATGGTTATAAGCTCTTGCCAGTATTTCCGCCGCTCTCTGCGCAGTGTTCGATTCGCATTTTATTTCTGTTAAATCCACATATGCATTTACATGAGAGTGCGTAGTTACAAAATGTCCGGGAATCATACCGATTTTAATTTTTCTGTCTTTCGCCGCGCTGATCTGCACCATTCTTGTTTCCATTTCAATACCTCCATGACTTATTAAATTCACAATGCCAATAATTGCATATTAATAATAAAATAAACATACTTTTCATCTTTATATTGCATATTACATCAACGCATTTTTAATGTCCCAAGAGAAAAATCACAAAATCAAAAAAATATTTTAGTTAAAAAATAGAAAAACGAATCACTGAAAACTGTTTTTGTTTATTTAATAAAGTATATTGCTATTCCATAGAATTTGTTTTATAATTTATTTTAAAAGACTGAATATGTCGATTGGGGTGAAAAAATGAGTAAAATATCCATCGTTGTGCCTTGTTATAATGAGCAGGAATCTTTGCACTTTTTTTATAAAGAAATTACTAAAACTGCCTCGGAAATACCTGAAACAGAGTTTGAATTCCTTTTTATCGACGATGGCTCCAGTGACGACACATTGGATATTCTCAAGCAGCTCCGCCATCAGGACAACCGCGTTCGCTATCTGTCTTTTTCCAGAAATTTTGGAAAAGAAGCCGCCATTTATGCTGGATTAGAGAACTCTGCCGGTGATTATACTGTTATTATTGACGCGGATTTACAGGATCCTCCCTGCCTTATTAAGGAAATGTACAAAAGCATTACAGAAGAAGGCTATGACTGCGTTGCAACCCGACGGACTACCCGTCAGGGAGAACCGATCATCCGGTCTTTTTTTGCAAAATGCTTTTATCGTATTATAAACCGCATATCAAAAACGGAAATTGTTGACGGCGCCCGAGATTTCCGTATGATGACACGAAAAATGGTAAAAGCTATTTTGAACGTTTCAGAATATAATCGGTTTTCCAAAGGAATCTTTGGATGGGTCGGCTTTAAAACAAAGTGGCTGGAATACGAAAACGTTGAACGGGTTGCCGGCAAAACAAAATGGTCTTTTTGGAAACTTTTCCTTTATTCGCTTGACGGCATTATGGCTTTTTCAACAGCGCCGCTGGCAATTGCTTCTGTCACCGGTCTTATATTTTGCCTGATCGCCATGATTGCTATTATTTTTACCATTATCCGTCAGTTGATATGGGGCGGTTCCGTATCAGGCTGGCCTTCGCTTGTCTGCATTATTGTACTGATCGGCGGTATTCAGTTATTCTGTATTGGCATTCTCGGCCAATATATTGCAAAAACTTATTTAGAAGCAAAAAAACGTCCTATATATATTGTCAGCGATTCTGACGAAGAACAAAACGAAGAAAGGAAATAATAACAGGTTCTTTGCAACTTTATTTTAGCCTATACAGGGTCTTAGATCCGGTATAAATATAATGAATGGGAAGCGGGTATTACAATGAACTGCAAAAGGCCGTTAGGCGGAATGCCTGACAACGCCGGCAGAAAAAAGAGCAGAAATCATACGGTACGGTTAGTAAGTATGGTTCTGTTTTTTTCTCTGTCGTTATTTTCGTGCGCTGATACAGCGACAAAATCAACCACTGAAACTGGAGCGCCTGCCAGCACAAGCGCTACCGCAGGCACAAAAGAAACCACTGCGCAAAACTCCGAAATGACAACTACGTCCGTATCGGAACCTACACAGACTGTCACCACAGAAAAAAATGAAAACAATCTGCCTGTATCCGATGAATATTTCGACGACGCTGTTTTTATCGGAAATTCTATCGTGGATACCTTTGAAATGTACAGCGGGCTTGACAACGCCACGTTTTATGCGGCAACCAGTTTAACTGTACGTTCTGCATACACAAAACCTGCAATAAAAATCAACGGCAGTAAAATTCCGGTCATGGACGCTATAAAACAACATTCTTTTAAAAAAGTCTATATCATGTTTGGGCTGAATGAACTCGGGTGGCCGGCAACCGATGTATTTGTGGAAGAATACGGAAAATTGATTGACGATATTAAAAAAGCTCAGCCTGAAGCTGTTATTTACGTCCAATCTATTATGCCCGTATCTGCAAAAAAATCCCAGAACGATCCATATGAAAACAATAAAAATATATTAAAATTCAATCAACTTATTCAAAACATTGCTAAGAATAAACAGGTTTATTACCTGAATATTCATGATAGTATGATTAACAGCGAAGGCTGTCTTCCAGAAGAAGCGTCTACCGACGGCGTACACTTTAACAAAAAATACTGCCTGAAATGGCTGGATTATCTAAAAAGCCATACGGCGTCCTAATCAATAATACTAGGAAAGTGATATAAAATGAAAAAATGTGTTTGTATAATCTTCGCAGTGTTTACTGCCGTTTTGGCCATGTGCGCCTGCGGGGAACAGCCTGTTGTCTTGGATGCCGCTGCCCTTGCAGATCAATTAGCCAATAACATCTCCTTTGATGATCAGCTTAGTGAAATTGAGCAAAATATCATAACAAAAATTTATGATATTTCACCGGATGATTTCATAAAGGCAAAGGTTTACGGCAGCACCGGCGCTACACCTGAAGAAATTGCTGTGTTTGAAGCAAAGGACGATGCCGCTGCAGGCAGAATCGAAACAGCGCTGAAAGAACGGATTGAAAATCAAAAATCCAGTTTTAAAGATTATATTCCAAAAGAAATGCCCAAACTTGAATCCCCTTTACTCGTAATAAAGGGACGCTGCGTTATTCTCTGCATTTCAGGCCATAACGATACAGCAAAAAACATTATAAACAACGCTATTAAAAAATAACATTGATACATAAGCAAACCGGTCTTATCATCAAGGCCGGTTTATCTTTTTATTCCATGCTATCGGAAAAAAGAGTATTCCGCAGGATTTCTGTGCATAATAATACTGCATTAGCAAAGGGAGGGAAAAATATGGATAGAAAACTGAATAAAATCGGTGTGAACCTTTCCATAAAACCAACATTGAGTGCATTCCGCACACAGGCAATCAGCCAGCCTGACAGCCGCGGTCCAAAAACCAATATGGCAATCCCTGACGATGATAATGTAGCCTTAAATAAGGAATGGGTCGAAGTGAATGAAAAATAACTTTAGCCCAACGGGCGGAACAGTGTTCCGCCCGTTTTTTTACATCTTATGAGGAAAAAACAAATACATATTCCAAACTGCGTTAAAAAATAAACAGCAATCAATTTTTCACGTTTTTTCGCATACATTCTCTGATATGATGAATAAAGAAACACAAGCATAAGCCAAAAGAACATATATCGTGTATATATTTAACAGATTATAAAATTAACTTGACAAATAATATATTTCAACTTATAATTTTCACTATATTACTTTGACTGTCTAAATATTAGCAATTCAAATAAACATAGGGGTGATTTCTTGTCTACCGCAATCATTTCCACTGGCGGCGCACTGCCGGAGAAAACCGTTACGAACGATGAGTTATCTGCTTTGGTTGACACCAACGACCAGTGGATAACAGAACGCACCGGCATTAAAACCCGTCAGATCAGTACCGGAGAATCCGCTACCGCCATTGCAAAGCAAGCGGCTATGCAGGCGATTGAAAGAAGCGGTCTTACTATTCATGATATTGATTTGATTATTGTTTCTACCATTACCGCAGATACTCTGGTACCTTCCGCTGCATGCCGCTTGCGCAGTGCGCTTGGTATTGAACATGCAGTCGCATTCGATATTAATGCTGCATGCACCGGATTCATTTTTGCAACTACCGTTGCCGATGCGCTTATGCAGACTTCCTCCATGAAGAATGCATTGGTCGTAGGCTGTGATATGCTCAGCCGCATTACAGAATGGACGGATCGTTCTACCTGCATTCTGTTCGGCGACGGCGCAGGCGCGGCAATTCTGCAAAAACAGGAAAACAACAGTTGCGGTATTCTTGCCGCTCATTTAGAAGGCGAAAACGATACCAACGGCGCTTTAGTTTGTGGTATTAAATATGATTCTACCCCCTTTAATGATGAAAAACTGACTCATGACAAAATAGAAATGAACGGAAAAGCCGTATTCCGCTATGCTGTGGGAGCAATGAATCACAGCATCCTGTCAGTACTTGAAAAATCCGGAAAAACACTGGAGGATATTGACTGGATTGTTCCGCATCAAGCAAATCTCCGCATTATTGACAGTGCGGCAAAAAAATTAAAAATACCGCCGGAAAAATTCTTTACCAACCTTGATCATTGCGGGAACACATCTTCCGCCAGCATCCCAATGGCGCTGAACGCCTTAATGGAAAGCGGCAAAGTAAAAAAAGGCGATCTGATTATGCTGACCGGCTTCGGCGGCGGTTTTTCCTCCGGCGCATTGTTGTTCCAAGCTGAAAAATAAAGGAGTAGACTTCTATGACGAATGAAATTACAAACCTTTTAAATATTAAATATCCTTGCATTCAAGGCGGTATGGCATGGATTGCCGACGCTTCCCTTGCGGCCGCTGTTTCCAATGCAGGCGGCCTCGGTCTGATTGCCGCAGGCAATGCCCCGGCTGATGTAGTCCGTACAGAAATAAGAAAAGCCAAAGAACTGACCGACAAACCTTTCGGCGTAAACATTATGCTGATGAGCCCCAGCGCAGCAGAAGTTGCACAAGTAGTATGCGAAGAAGGCGTTTCTGTCGTTACCACCGGCGCAGGAAACCCTGGAAAATACATGCCCATGTGGAAAGAACATAATATTAAAGTAATCCCTGTTGTAGCGTCTGTGGCGCTTGCAGTGCGTATGGAACGCAGCGGCGCTGACGCTGTTGTTGCAGAAGGCTGTGAAGCCGGCGGTCATATCGGTGAACTGACAACAATGGCGTTGGTCCCTCAGGTTGCCGACGCTGTTAAAATTCCGGTTTTTGCCGCAGGCGGTATTGCAGACGGACGTGGAATTGCCGCAGCATTCATGCTTGGCGCAAAGGGTGTGCAAATCGGCACACGTTTTCTTGTTGCCAAAGAATGCACCGTTCATCCCGAATATAAACGTATGATTCTGAAAGCAAAAGATATTGATACGACCGTTACCGGACGTGCAGGCGGCCATCCTGTACGTGTTATCAAGAACCAAATGACCAGAGAAATTCTGTCAATGGAAAAAAGCGACGCTTCCGTTGAAGAGATGGAGGCAAGGCTCAGCGGTTCCCTGCGTCTTGCGGCAAAAGACGGGGACGTAAAAAAGGGTTCTGTTATGGCAGGTCAAATTGCAGGCCTTGTAAAGGAAGAACAAACTGCTGAGGAAATAATTACAGAAATTTTTGCACAGGCAGAACAGTTGTTAGGAGGCAGAATATGAAAATAGCCGTTATCTTTTCCGGTCAGGGCGCGCAGTATCCCGGTATGGGAAAAACGCTTTATAACACCAATGCAAAGAGCCGGGAAATTTTTGACGCTGCGCCTGAAGAAATCCGCAGTTTATGCTTTGAAGGAACGGCGGAAGAGCTGGCACAAACCTCCGTTACTCAGCCCTGCGTTTATACAATGACCATGGCGGCTTATGCCGCTTTTCAAGAAGAACTGGGTAAGCTCGGCCTTACGCCTGATATGGCGGCGGGCTTTTCCCTTGGCGAATGCGCGGCTTTAACTGCTGCCGGCGTTTATGATTTTAAAACAGGTATCAACCTCGTTACAAACCGCGGCAACTGGATGCAGGAAGCCGCAGGCGGCAAAGGCTCCATGATGGCGGCGCTGGGTACCGTTGATAAAGTAGAAGAATGTGTAGAACTGGCAAAACCGTATGGAATGATTGCGGCAGTAAATTATAACAGCCCAAAGCAAACTGTAGTTTCCGCAGATTTTGAAGCGCTGGAAGCTTTCCAAAAAATCGCAAAAGAGCATAAGCTCCGCGTAGTACCGCTGAAAGTCGGCGGACCGTTCCATAGTCCTATGCTGGCACCTGCGGCTGAAAAAATGAAACAGGCGTTATCAGAACTGCCTCTTTCCCGCCCGAAACTGCCTGTTTATGCAAACGTTACAGCGCAAAAAATTACGGATGAGGATTTAACGGAATTACTCTCCAAACAGATTATGAGCCCTGTCCGCTGGGAACAAACCGTCCGCAATATGATAGCGGACGGCGCAGATGTTTTTGTTGAAATTGGTCCTGGAAAAACTCTTTGCGGACTGATTGCAAAAACAGATGCGTCCGTTACGGTTTTAAATGTAGAGGACGCAGAAAGCTTAAAAAATACAATAGAAACTATCAGCAGCTATAAGGAGAACGCACAATGATGTTAAAAGGAAAAAATGCTGTAATCACCGGCGCAACCCGCGGCATCGGCAGGGCGATTGCTCTTGCTTATGCCAAAAACGGCGCTAATATTGTTTTTGCCTACCACAGCAATACGGAAATGGCAAATACACTCTGCAAAGAACTGGAAGAATTAGGCGTAGGCGCAGCAGGCATTCAATGCGATGTTTCTGATTTTACCGCTGCAAAACAACTAACAGACACCTGCAAGGAAAATTTTGGCAGTTTAGATATTCTTGTAAATAACGCCGGTATTACTGCCGACGGTCTTTTAATGCGTATGGGGGAAGATGCTTTCGATAAGGTTATCAACACTAACCTAAAAGGCACTTTTAACTGTATGCGCCATGCTTCCGCCCTTATGGTACGGCAAAAAAGCGGCAGTATTATTAATATCACTTCAATTGTAGGTATCACCGGCAATGCAGGTCAGGCAAACTATGCTGCGTCAAAAGCAGGCGTAATTGGGTTAACAAAAACCGCAGCAAAGGAATTAGGTTCCCGCAATATCAACGTGAATGCAATTGCCCCCGGTTTTATTGCCACAGATATGACTGACGTGCTGAATGAAAATGTTAAAGCATCGCTGATGGAACGTATTTCTCTCAAACGTCTCGGCCAACCGGAAGATATCGCCAACCTCGCTGTATTCCTCGGCAGCAGCAATGCGGCATACATTACAGGGCAGGTTATTGGCATTGACGGCGGCCTTGCTTTATAAAATACGGAGTGTGATTATTTATATGGATAGAAAAAGAGTAGTCGTTACCGGCATGGGAGCAATTACCCCGCTCGGCAACAACGTAGAAACTTTTTGGGATGGTATTAAAAATAATGTAAACGGTATTGATCAAATCACTATCTTTGATACCACTGATTTTAAAGTACATATTGGTGCGGAAGTTAAAGACTTTCATCCGGAAAATTGGATGGATAAAAAAGACGCGCGGCGCATGGACCGATTCTGCCAGTTCGGCGTTGCCGCCGCCGCAGAAGCATACAGCGACAGCGGTCTAACACCTGAAAGTATTGACAGCGAACGTTTTGCTATCATAGCAGGCTCCGGCATCGGAGGCATGCTGACCATTGAAGCGGAGCATGAAAAACTGATGAATAAAGGACCAAACCGCGTTTCTCCTTTTATGGTTCCTATGATTATCAGCAACCTTCTCGGCGGCAATATTGCAATTCGCTATGGTGCTCAGGGGCCGTGCCACTCCATTGTAACAGCTTGTGCTACAGGCACGCACTGCATCGGTGAAGCTTTTCGTCTGATTGCCCATGGCGAAGCAGACGCAGCTTTTGCCGGCGCAGCAGAAGCCGCCATTACTCCTCTTGCCATGGCAGGCTTTACAAATATGACCGCCCTTTCCAAAAAAAATGACCCTTCATGCAGTTCCACCCCATTCGATAAAGAACGCGACGGTTTTGTTATGGGAGAAGGCGGCGCTATGATGATTCTGGAAGAACTGGAACACGCCAAAGCGCGCGGAGCAAAAATTTATGCAGAGGTCGTCGGTTACGGCTCCACCTGCGATGCTTATCATATTACTTCTCCCGAACCAACAGGCAAGGGTGCGGCAACAGCAATGAAGCTTGCTATTCAAGACGCCGGAATTACCCCGCAGGAAGTTTCTTATATTAACGCCCACGGCACCGGCACGCCTTATAATGATTTATTTGAAACCCGTGCAATTAAAACTATTTTTGGTGATGACACCACTGTGCCGATCAGTTCTACAAAAGGCCTGACCGGTCATATGCTCGGTGCGGCAGGTGCAGTTGAAGCCATCGTTTGCGTGAAAGCGCTGATGGACGGCTATATCCCTGCAACGGCTAACCTGATAACACTGGACGAGGAACTGGGACTCGATTATGTACCGAATACCGGCCGCAACGCCGACCTGCAATATGCATTGACAAACTCCCTCGGTTTTGGCGGGCATAACGGTTCCCTGCTGTTTAAAAAATGGACGGAGGAATAAAAACATGGATTTACAGCTTATCAATCAGCTTATCGCTACAGTAACTGCATCCAACTTGCGCAGTTTTGAAGTTGAGGAAAACGGGTTCCGCCTGCGGCTGGAAAACAACCCTCAGCTTGTCACCGGCGCGAGTGTGCCTATGACAATTCCTGCTGCTGTACCGATCACTTCAAATACATCGGTTTCCTCCGAAGAAATAAAAGAAGCCGCAGCCCCTTCTGTAACAGAGGATGAAAACAATTTCACTTATGTTACAGCGCCGCTGGTAGGCATTTATTATCCCCTGTCCGCTTTGAATAAAGAAAACTTAAAGCCAGGTGACAAAATCTCCGCAGGCAGTATCGTCTGCGCGATTGAAGCCATGAAACTGATTAATGAAGTAAAATGTGATACAGACGGTGAATTTGTAGAGGCGCTGGTGGAAGAAGGCGCTGAAGTTGAATACGGCCAGCCATTGCTGAAACTGAGAAAGGCGTGACCTGTCATATGCTCAATAAAGAAGAAATTAAAGCGATCATCCCCCACCGCGAACCGTTCCTGCTTGTTGACGAAATTACAGAGCTTGAGGTTGGCAAACGTGCGGTAGGTATCAAATATGTTTCCCCTGATGCATTCTGGTTTCAGGGACATTTCCCCGAAATGCCCGTTATGCCGGGCGTATTGATTTTGGAAGCTATGGCGCAGACCGGTGCGGTTGCAGCGCTCTCCCTGCCGGAAATGAAAGGTAAAATTGCAGTTTTCGGCAGTGCAAACAACGTCAAATTCAAACGTATGGTAGTTCCGGGCGACACCCTGCGCATGGAAGTGGAAATGGTAAAAATGCGCCGAATGGCCGGCAGCGGCGTGGGCAAAGCATACGTCGGCGATGAACTGGCATGCAGTGCTGAATTCATGTTTATTATTCCCAAACAGGAGGGATAAATTTGTTTAAAAAAATCCTGATTGCTAATCGCGGGGAAATTGCAGTGCGTATTATCCGTGCATGCAGAGAACTGGGTATCAGCACCATTGCCGTTGTTTCAGAAGCGGATAAAGACTGCCTGCACGCCCTGATTGCAGACGAAACCGTCTGTATTGGTCCCGCACCATCCGGCGAAAGCTATTTAAATATGCAGAATATTATCAGCGCCGCGCTTACACATGGCGCAGAAGCTATTCATCCCGGATTCGGATTTTTATCCGAAAGCGCTGATTTTGCTGATATCTGCCGCCGGTGCGGCATAGAATTCATTGGACCGGATGCACAGAGTATCCGACTGTTGGGCGATAAATCCGCCGCCAAGGCAACAGCAAAGGCAAACGGTGTTCCAACGATCCCGGGTTCTGACGGAGAAATTGAAACCTTTAAAGAAGTTTGCGCTGTTGCTGAAAGAACCGGCTATCCGCTGCTGATTAAAGCCAGCGCAGGCGGCGGCGGGCGCGGCATCCGTCTCGTAGAAGCGCCGGAAGAACTTGAGAATGCATACAATGCGGCAAAAGCGGAAGCAGAAGCCTGCTTTGGCTATGGCGGCGTTTATATTGAAAAATACTTAACCAATACCCGTCATGTGGAATTCCAGATTATGGCGGACAGCTTCGGCAACGTTGTACACCTCGGAGAACGTGACTGTTCCATGCAGCGCCGCAAACAGAAGGTACTGGAAGAATCCCCTTGCACTGCCTTAACCCCGGAACTGCGTGAAGAAATGGGTCAAACTGCGATAAAAGCGGCAAAAGCCGTAAATTATAAAAATACGGGCACTGTAGAATTTTTGCTGGATAGTAACGGCAATTATTATTTTATGGAAATGAATACTCGCATTCAGGTAGAACACCCTGTAACAGAAATGGTCACGCGCCTTGATTTGGTCAAAGAGCAAATCCGCATAGCGGCCGGAGAAAAGCTCTCCTTTACACAGCAGGATGCCGCGCTGTGCGGCTATGCAATTGAATGCCGCATCAATGCAGAAAGCCCTGCAAATAATTTTGCGCCCCGCAGCGGCACAATCGCCGCTTTGCATATCCCGGGCGGCAATAACATACGTTTTGACAGCCAGCTTTATGAGGGCTATAAAATTCCCGTCAATTATGATTCTATGCTTGGCAAACTGATTGTCTGGGGACGCAGCCGTGAAGAAGCGATTGCCAAAATGAAAAGCGCGCTGAATGAAATGATTATTGACGGCGTAGAAACCAATGTTGATTTTCAGCTTTATCTTCTGGATAACAAAGACTTTCGTTCCGGCAATTACCATACCGGGACCATTGAAAGGATCCTGTCGGTAGAAAGGTAAGAACGTCTATGACAATCAAAGATATTTTTATTAAAAAGAAAGAGGGCGTATCGCCCCTGCCGGACCATCCTGCCAATCAGACGCAAACGTCTTCCAGCAAAGTACCGGATAAAATGTGGATTAAATGTCCGGGCTGTAAGCGTACCCTGCTGGATTATCAGATTGACCGGATTGGGAAGGTTTGTCCCGTATGTCATCACCATTTCCGCCTGAATGCAAAAGAAAGATTGAAAATAACCGTAGACGAGGGTAGTTTTACGGACTTTGATTTTGATATTCCACTATCCGATCCGCTGGAATTTCCGGAATATAAAAAGAAAATTGCCGCCTGCAAAAAGCTTTCCGGTGCAAAAGAAGCAGTAACCTGCGGCATCGGCAAAATCGGCGGAGAAAGCGCAGTTGTCTGCGTTATGGATTCCACCTTTTTTATGGGAAGTATGGGTTATTACGTCGGCGAATGCCTGACGCGCAGTGTGGAATATGCAACAGCAAACCGCTTGCCGATAATTATTTTTACGGCCTCCGGCGGCGCGCGTATGCAGGAAGGAATCATCTCCCTCATGCAGATGGCAAAGGTCAGCGGCGCTTTGGAGAAACACAGCGAAGCAGGGCTTTTATATATTACAGTTATTACCGATCCAACCACAGGCGGCGTTACCGCAAGCTTTGCCATGCTGGGTGATATTATTATTGCCGAAAAAGGCGCATTGATTGGGTTTGCAGGCAAACGGGTCATTGAACAAACCATCCGTCAGAAACTGCCTCCCAATTTCCAGACAGCGGAATTTGCACAGAGCTGCGGCTTTGTGGATATTGTTACCGAACGCTCAGGGCTGAAAAACCTGCTTTATCAATTACTGCTGATGCATGGAGGCAAAAAAAATGATAATGGAAAATAAAACGCCATGGAGCCGTGTGCAGCTTGCAAGGGATAAAGAACGCCCAACCTCCCTTTATTATATCAATACAATGATTGATAACTTTATTGAAATGCACGGCGACCGTAATTTCAGGGATGACGCTTCGATTATTGGAGGCATCGGACTGCTCGGCGGGCGCCCCGTTACCATAATTGCTGAAGAAAAAGGCAGTACACTGGAAGAACGTACACAGCGGAATTTTGGCGCCCCCCATCCAGAAGGCTATCGCAAAGCGCTCAGGCTAATGGAACAAGCGGAAAAATTCCACCGTCCGATTATCTGCCTGATTGACACTCAAGGCGCTTATTGCGGCATCGGCGCGGAAGAACGCGGGCAAGGCGAGGCAATCGCAAGAAATTTGCGCGATATGATGAAATTTACAGTCCCTGTAGTTTCCGTTATCATCGGGGAAGGCGGCAGCGGCGGTGCGCTGGCGCTTGGCGTCGCCAACCGTGTCTACATGCTGGAAAACGCCATCTATTCCATTCTTTCACCGGAAGGCTTTGCCGCTATTTTATGGAAAGACTCTTCCCGCGCGCAGGAAGCCGCCGGTGTTATGAAAATCACTGCGGACAGTATAAAAAAGCTTGGGGTCATTGACGGTATTATCTCCGAACCTCCGGAGGGCGCGCAAACAAACCGAGAGCTTACGGCTATCCGCATAAAAAAACAGTTAATTGCCGCGCTGGAAGAATTGGAAAACCTGTCCGGTGAAGAACTGAAAGCACAGCGGTATGAAAGATTTCGCGCGTTATAGGCTTTACAGCGCCGCACAAGTGTGCTAAACTATAAGAAACTGAATAAAAGCTGGGGGTGTCCTGTTGGACTGAGATCGGCCGGCTGCCGGAACCCTTTGAACCTGATATGGTTAGCGCCATCGTAGGAATAGCTTTTGCCAATTGAAAAATGACACAGGCTTATCCGCACATGGCGGATAAGCTTTTATTATTTTAAAACAGGAGGATTTGTTATGAACTATACAACCCAAATGGACGCGGCAAAAAAAGGCATTATTACACCGGAAATGGAACGCGTTGCCGAATATGAGCACCGCACCCCTGAGGAAATCCGTGCACTGGTAGCCAGCGGGCGTGCAGTAATCCCTGCAAACAAAAATCATAAGTCTCTGACCGCCTATGGTATCGGCGAAGGCTTACAGACCAAAATCAACGTTAACCTTGGTATTTCCCGTGACAGCAAAGATTTTGATGTGGAAATGGAAAAGGTAAAAAAAGCAGTAGAAATGAAAGCGGAAGCAATTATGGATTTAAGCTCCTTTGGCAAAACGCAGGAGTTCCGCCAAAGGGTAGTAGAATATTCCACCGCAATGATTGGCACTGTACCGATTTATGACGCGATTGGTTATTATGATAAAGAACTGAGCAAAATCACCGCAGAGGAATTCCTTGAGGTTGTAGAAACCCATGCAAAGGACGGCGTTGATTTTATGACCATCCACGCCGGCATTAACCGTTCTACTGCGGAACGTTTTGAGAAAAACGGACGTTTGACAAATATTGTTTCCCGCGGAGGCTCCCTGCTTTTTGCGTGGATGAAAATTACCGGCAACGAAAATCCCTTCTATGAATATTACGATAAAATTCTTGACATTTTTGCAAAATATGACGTAACCATTAGCCTTGGCGATGCCTGCCGTCCCGGCTGTATCCATGATGCAACTGATGCGGCGCAAATTGAAGAATTGATTGTTCTGGGCGAATTGACAAAACGTGCCTGGGAAAAAAACGTACAAGTTATGATAGAAGGTCCCGGCCATATGGCATTAAATGAAGTCAGTGCAAACATGCTGATGATGAAAAAACTCTGCCACGGCGCACCTCTGTACGTCCTTGGCCCGATTACTACGGACGTTGCCCCCGGCTATGACCATATCACCAGCGCTATCGGCGGTGCAGTCGCGGCAATGAGCGGCGCAGATTTTCTCTGCTATGTTACCCCGGCAGAACATCTCCGTTTGCCGGACCTTGAAGATATGAAAGAGGGCATTATTGCCGCAAGAATTGCTGCACACAGCGGTGATATTGCTAAGGGCATACCCGGCGCACGTGAATGGGATGACGCTATGAGCACAGCACGCAAAGAACTGGACTGGAATAAAATGTTTGATTTGGCAATTGACCCTGAAAAAGCCAAAGCATACCGTGCCGGCTCCAAACCGGAACTGGAAGACAGCTGCACCATGTGCGGTAAGCTGTGCGCTGTACGTACCATGAATACTGTAATGTGCAACAAAAAATTGGAACTGCACTAAAACGATGAAAAATGTATTAACAATTGCCGGATCCGACAGCTGCGCAGGGGCCGGTATTCAGGCAGATTTAAAAACCTTTGCTTCACACGGCGTTTACGGCCTTTGTGCAATAACGGCTGTAACAGCACAAAACACAGCAGCAGTCACAGCCGTAGAAGAACTATCCCCTGCTATTATTGCCGCGCAAATAGACGCTTTATTTCAGGACATTCACGTACATGCGGTAAAAACCGGAATGTTGTATAACACTCAAATTATCCGCACTGTTGTGCAAAAGCTGGAAGAATACAAACCGCAGTATCTGGTCGTTGACCCTGTAATGGTATCTACCAGCGGCTGTAACCTGCTCCGGCCGGATGCGGTAGATGAACTGTCCACCCGCCTTTTTCCCCTCGCTTCCCTTGTAACTCCTAATATACCGGAAATGAAAGTGCTGACAGGCATTACGGCAAACAGCCCGCAAACTGCCCTGCAGGCCTGCCGTAAACTGCAGGATGAAACCGGATGCCGGAATATCTTGCTCAAAGGCGGGCATTCCCTCGATTCCCCCGTGGATTGGCTGTATGACGGAAAAGAGTTTTACAGTTTTCAGGGAGAACGGATTGATACAAACCACACACACGGCACAGGCTGTACCCTTTCTGCCGCAATTGCGGCAAACCTTGCTTTGGGCAAGGATATGTACAGCGCTGTAAAAAATGCCAAAGCTTATGTAACACAGGCAATCCGCAATGGAATCCCTTTAGGTCATGGACACGGTCCCACCCACCATTTTTATGAACTTTACCGGAAAGCAGGTGTTAATATTGAAGAACATCAGTAAAAGTATGCTGGAACGTATCATCGGAGAATTGAAAAAAACGCGGGCGCAAAAACGTGTGATTGACTGTATTACAAATAACATCACAGTAAACGACTGTGCAAATGCAATTCTTGCCATAGGAGCATCACCGATTATGTCCGATGCAATGGAAGAAATCGACGATATTGTATCTGTTTCTTCTGCCGTACTGTTAAATACCGGAGGGCTCCAGCCCTTTGTCATTCATGCTATGGAGGCCGCAGGAAAAAAAGCAAACGAACTGAATACGCCTGTCATTCTTGACCCTGTAGGGGCAGGTGCAAGCCGTTTGCGCGATAGAGTATGCAAAACACTGACTACAGATGTTCATCCGTGCGTTATCCGCGGGAACCTTTCTGAAATTTTGGCGCTCGGCGGCTATTCTTCCAATACACAAGGCGTTGATGCATCTGCTGATGATAAAGTTACCCTTGAAAACCTCCGTGAACAAGGAAAAAAGGTTCAGAAAACTGCAAAACAATTCAACTGTACCGTGTGTGCAACGGGTGAAATTGATATTATTGCCTCCCCTGCCGAGTTATTTGCAATTCAGAACGGACATGAAATGCTGGAATGTGTAACAGGCACCGGTTGTATGTGCAGCGCTCTGGTTGCCGCCCTTTGTGCAGGCAGTGAGGATATCACGGCGTCAGCCGCCGCAGGCGTCCTTGCCATGTGCCTTGCCGGTGAAATTGCATATGAATATATCTCCTCTCATGAAGGCTGTGGAAGCGGCACTTTCCATGTTAAGCTGATAGATGCTCTGAACCTGCTTAGTCCGCAGGATATCCTGCAAAGGGGGCGTATATATGAATTGTAAAAATATCGACTATACACTATACCTTGTAACAGACAGCTCCCTGTGTCCGCCCGATAAACTTCCGCAGGCTGTTGAAAAAGCAATTCAGGGCGGTGTTACTATGGTTCAGCTTCGGGAAAAAAACATCAGTACTTTGGATTTTTACCATATCGCACACCGCATAAAAGCAGTAACAGACCAATACCAAATTCCTTTGCTTATTAACGATAGAATTGACATTGCTTTGGCAGTAAATGCGGACGGCGTACATATCGGGCAAAGCGACATACCCGCAGACACTGCGCGCCGCCTGATTGGTCCGGATAAACTATTAGGCGTTTCTGCAAACACTGTTGAAACAGCCCTGAAAGCGCAGGCTGACGGTACAGATTACATTGGTTTCGGCGCGGTTTTTCCAACCGATACCAAAAAAGATGCCTCTACCCGCGGGCTCGATGCCTACTGGCAGGTAAAAAATACGGTTTCTCTTCCAACGATTGCCATTGGGGGAATCCATCTGGACAATGTTCATCGTTTAAATGGAGCAGATGGCATTGCAATAATCTCTGCCATCATGGGCCAGCCAAATGAAACTGAAGCCGCACGCAATCTGTTATACCGTTTCCGCGGAGATAAATCATGAAAGGCGCTATTTTTGATTTAGACGGCACGCTGATTGACTCCATGCATGTCTGGGATAAAGTTGATAATGATTTACTGCATTTTTATGGACATAAGCCAGATGAAGAATACCGGAATGCCATTACAAAACTCAGCTTTCTTGAAGGTGCAAAATACATCATTCAGCGTTACCATATCCCCAAAACACCGGAAGAGATATTAAAACAAATTGATGAAATGGCTTATATCGAATATAAATACCACATATCTTTAAAAGAAGGCGTTAAGGAATATTTAATCCATTTGCAAACGCAGGGCATTCCCATGATAATAGGCACCTCCTGCACACAAAAGCTATGCGAAGCGGTTTTACAGAATAATGGTATTTTTTCACTGTTTCATAGGTTTGTATACAGTAATGAAATCACCGGAGGAAAACGGAATCCTGATTTTTTTCGTGTATGCGCAGATAGACTTGGATTTTTTTGCTGCGAATGCACTGTATTTGAAGATTCTGTTTTTGCGGCAGAAAGCGCACGCAGTGCCGGCTGTAAAACTATCGGCGTTTACGATAGCTACTCCTGCACCATGTTTGATGAATTAAAAAAAATATGCAATCATACAATTTTATCATTCTCTGAATTGTTTCCTGCATAAAAACAATCCGACAGATTTACTTGAAATCTGTCGGATTATTTATTTAGTTGCCCTGCGCTTGATAGTATGCTACAATAAGCATATTCTGATTGTTGAGGTAATGCGCATGCAGTATGTAATTATGGATTTAGAATGGAACAGCGCGTTTAGCAAAAAACTAAATGGCTATTTAAATGAAATTATAGAAATCGGCGCTGTCAAACTAAATGACCGTTTAAAAAACACCGGGGATTTTCGTATGTTTGTACGTGCCCAGCTTACCAAGAAAATACATACCAGAATTAAAAACCTAACCCATATCCAAAACGAAGATTTAACAAATGGGCTTCCTTTTACCAAAGCCATGTCTGAATTTAAAAAATGGATTGGCAGCGAAGAAACTGTAATCCTAACATGGGGAGAAACTGACCTGCGTGTTTTAATTGAAAATTTTAAATATTTTAATGGAATCCCCTACATTCCTTTTCTAAAACAATACGGTGATTTGCAAGTATATGTACAGGAATACCTGCATTGGCCCGGAGAACAGCAATTAGGGCTATCTGCCGCTGCACAGTTGCTGGCAGTTGATACGCAGGGGCTTGAACTGCACCGCGCCCTTACAGATAGTATTCTCAGTGCCGGCTGTATGCAAAATATTTTTCACAAACTTGATTTTTCTTCCTTTGTCCGTATTTGCGATCAAACATTTTATGATCGCCTTTCATTTAAAGCTTATTATATTTCAGATATTAACAGCCCATTTGTTGATAAAGCTTACCTCCATTGTAAATGTGAAAATTGCAGTTCAAGTATGGAGCGCCTCAGTCATTGGGAATATAAAAGTCAAGCCTTCCGTGCTATTTTTTATTGCCGGTTCTGTAATAAAAAGTACCGTTACAGCGTACGCTATAAACGGAACTACGACAGCGTCACTGTCCGTCCACGCCTGCTGTTGCTGCAGGAAGAAGAAAAGGAAAAAGACGAGAAAATCCCGGTAAAATAAAGGCAAATCCTTGATTTATTGCAAATTTCTAAAGCTAATGTACCTGTTTTTTTACTTTTTTATGGCAAATCTTGTTCATGGTGAACATTGATGAAGCAAACTCGAAATGCTATAATTATAAAGGGAATTACAGAAAAAATATGTTTGAAATGTAATGTAAAAGTATGGAAAGGAGTAATTCCGAATATGAAGAAAACCGTTAACAGAAAAGTATACAATACGGAAACTGCTGAACAGATTGCAAACATCAATGTTGGCACTTTTGGTGATCCGGCTGGATACGAGGAAGCTCTTTATCAGACAAAAAAAGGTCTCTATTTTCTCTGCGGCAAGGGCGGCACAGAAAGTAAATATGTAGAAGAAGACATTCTCCCCATTAGCGAAATGGAAGCAAAGGTTTGGCTTGCAGAAAATCAGAATGCATAATTTTACATTTATAATATTAATTATGTAAAAAAAGCAGAACCCTTCTGAAAAACAAATTATTTTTCAGAAGGGTTTATTGTATCATGTAAAAATAAATTGAAATTAAGGTAAGAACCATATTTATGAAAAAGAAAGTGATAATTGGGATAAGTATAGTGATCATTTTACTTTCATTAATACCATTCCCCATATACTATAAAGACGGCGGCAGTGTTGAATATAGGGCAATCCTTTATAAAGTCACAAAATATCATACCATCAACTTCAACTCAGAATCCGGATATACAGATGGATTGAGCATAGAAATATTGGGAATAGAAATTTATAATAATTTATGAAAACAAATGACTTATTATAAAACCACTATAAGAAAACTGACAAACCACCTTGTACCACGTTCTCTATCCTATTATTCAAGCACATACAATTTAGATTTGCAAAGTTCTGCTAATAAAACCCAAAAATTTCTTCCGGTTTCGAGATGACAAACATATGAAAATACAGCAATCCCCTTGTGCAGAAACTATTTTTCGGCACAAGGGGAATTTATTTTAATCCATTTTTACTGTATTCGCCTGCAATCCAAAGCAAAGATGATTCCATCTATTTATTTCATCTTGGGGTTAACAATATCACGCCAATCCAAATCACCACGATCAAGGCTGTGAATTAATGCTTCGGCTGTTGCAATATTTGTAGCAACAGGAATATTATGTACATCACAAAGCCTGAGAAGGTTCGCTTCATTCGGTTCATGCGGTTTAGGATTTAACGGATCTCTGAAAAATAACAACAAGTCAATCTCGTTACAGGCAATCCTCGCAGCAATCTGCTGGTCACCGCCCTGACTTCCGCTTAAAAATTTAGTAATGGGCAAACCGGTTGCTTCGGAAACGATTTTGCCGGTTGTACCTGTAGCACAAAGATTATGTCTGCTCAATATACCGCAATATGCAATACAAAATTGAACCATCAGTTCCTTTTTTTCATCATGTGATATCAGTGCAATATTCATACTTATCCCCCTTTGGCTCACTCTGTTTAGTCTATTTTATCAGAAATTCAATCATTTTACAAGATGTTTTAAAGGGATTTCCTCACCCTGCAGCCGCCGTATAACCCTGTCAAACGCCTTAACTGCACGGCTGCGTGCCAAATATATCTGCCCCTTTGCCGCACTGTAGGCTATTTCTTTATCTTCCGGAATAATACCAATTAACTGAAGCCCCGTTTGGTCAATCGCATCATCAATATTTGGCATTGACCGCCGGATAATCGGGTACACTTTAAAACGGTTTAACAGCATTTTTGCCGCGACATTTGCTTCTGCCAGCTTGGCTTGCGTTACCCCCGCCGCATGGATAGAAACCGGATCAGGCGTTACCACCACAAGGGCTTCCTCTGCGCCATGCACGGCAATGGAAAACCCTCGGCCTAAACCAGCAGGAGAATCAATAATAATAAAATCATATTCCTCCGCCAGATTGAAACACATCTCACGAAAAGCTTCAGAATCCGAAAGTTCATCGGCAAAAAAAGGCGCGGTTAACAAAAATAATGATTCAGAATCAGTCACCTGAATGATAGCATCTTCTTCTTTACAGCGCTTTTTCAAAACATCTTCCCAATGATAAACTGTGCGCTCCGAAGTACCCAGCATCGTGTCTAAACTTCTCAGCCCAATATCTCCGTCAATAAGCAAAACTTTTTTTCCCTGATGCGCTAAAGATACTGCACAGCCACAGGATACGGTAGATTTTCCTACCCCCCCTTTACCGGAGGTCACCACCACAATTCTCCCCATAAACTGCGCCCTTCCCATATTGAAATCTTTTCTTATTTCATTTTATCACAATCTAAAGCCAGAAACAATACGGTTTTTCTTCAGTAACCGAAAAAATATAATTTTTTACTAATAAGAACAAAGTAAAACTGCGCTGTATTACAATAGACATAATTTCACTTTTTAGTTTTTAAATAATAGCCGTTAGATTGAATTGCAAAAAGTTTTATATCACAGAACCCTGCCCAAATAAATGCAGTTCAAAAAATCACTTCTTTTTATCCAAATAGCTAAATAGTGATATAGGGAATAATCTTTCAATAATGCTTTTAATTCAATTAAGCGATATCATTCTCTTTGAAAATACACCGCCTTTTCTTTTACTCTTCCTCCAAAAGTTTTAAAACAGCCAATCGAACACCTTTCGCTTCTGTGATTCCCTGTTTTTTACAATAATCTATCAGTCTTTGTCTTACATCAGCTTCAATACGTGCGGTTACACGGCTGTCTTTAAAACTATCTGTCGGACGTCCCTTTTTATTCGCCAATTTTTTCACCTCCTAAAAACAATTAATCATATTGTAACAAACAACGTTGCCTTGAATCAACAAAATCCTGTATTTTGCTCTATGGTTTTTAGCAACTTGTGTTCAAGTGTTGCGTTCACCAGTGAATTTTATGCGATTATAAAACGCCATTGTATTTTACACAATGGCGCCCTGTTTCATTATATTTTATTTATTCTTTTTCTTTCTGGGTTTGGGTACCGGCGTTACCTTTTCTAAAATAGAAACTACCTCCCTGCTAAAGGAACTGTCCTCAATATCCAAAATATAATGCTCCTTTGCTCCCGAATACGGTACACCGGTGGAAGAATCCGCCAATATTTTTGAAAGGCAATCTAATTGTTTCACGTATACAGTATTATCGCAAACCAAAAGCACCGGCTTATCATTCACATACACCATATATTCGCCAAACATTTTTCGATACCGTACTGCACCTGTTTCTTTTATTTGCTCACAGACAAACTCTATGTAATCAACTGAAGTAGCCATAATCTCTCACACCACATCATTTTTGCATGGTTCTATGCATATTTTCTCACACTTGGATTCCCTCAAACTTTAGAGTTGTTCACACATAGACCAAGACACCTTTCTTAAAATTTCGGCAAATTATTAAGATTGTATTCCAAAATAACATCCGATTATTTTATTGTACCATAGAAATATAATAAATGCCATCTCAAAATCATCCGATATAATAAAGAGGCATTCGAATCATCATCGAACACCTCATATATAAATATTTATTCATCCAATTTGAGTACTGCCATAAACGCTTCCTGCGGGACTTCCACAGATCCAAAATGGCGCATCCTCTTTTTACCTTCCTTCTGTTTCTCCAGAAGCTTCTTTTTACGGGTAATATCGCCGCCGTAGCACTTTGCAAGCACATCTTTACGCATAGCACGTACAGTTTCACGGGCAATGACCTTGCCGCCGATGGCAATTTGAATCGGTATTTCAAACATTTGCCGTGGAATATTATCCTTGAGTTTTTCCGCAATCCTGCGCGCACGGGAATATGCTTTATCTGCATGGATGATAAAAGAAAGTGCGTCTATGGTTTCTCCATTCAGAAGCACATCAATTTTGACTAAATTAGACTTTTGATAGTCAATCAATTCATAATCAAAGGAAGCATACCCACGGGTACGGGATTTCAAGCAGTCAAAGAAATCATAAATAATTTCATTCAGCGGCAGTTCATAATGTAAATCCACACGGTCAGCGGCAAGATATGTCATACCGATGTAATTGCCGCGGCGTTCCTGACATAAATCCATAATACCGCCCACATATTCCGGCGGGGCATAGATATGTGCGCTTGTCATTGGTTCCTCGCTATACTGAATCGTTCCCGGATCCGGGTAATGGGTCGGATTATCTATTTCCACAATCTCGCCGCCGTTTAAATGAATCTTATATACAACACTTGGTACGGTAGTAACCAAATCCAGATTATACTCCCGCTCCAGCCGTTCCTGAATAATTTCCAAATGGAGCAAACCGAGGAAACCACAACGGAAACCAAAACCCAAGGCACCGGAGGTTTCCGGTTCAAAAGACAGGGAAGCATCGTTCAGCTGAAGCTTCGCCAGCGCTTCCTTTAAATTTTCATAATCCGCACCATCTGCAGGGTAAATACCGCAGAATACCATAGGATTTACTGCGCGGTAGCCTTCCAGCGGTTCCTTCGCAGGATTAGACGCTAATGTAACCGTATCGCCAACACGGGTATCCGAAACATTTTTAATAGAGGCAGTAATATATCCAACCTCCCCGGCACAAAGCTTTTGAGCTGGTTCCATTCCACGCGCACGCATATAACCAACTTCTACCACAGTAAACTCCGCGCCATTTGCCATCATACGCATTACATCACCCGGCTGAATGGTTCCCTCCATAATGCGAACGTAAACAATAACACCGCGATAGCTGTCATACACAGAATCAAACACCAATGCACGCAAAGGTGTACCGGTATCACCCTGCGGCGGAGGAATAAGTTCTACTACCTTTTCCAATACTTGCTCTACATTAACGCCTGTTTTGGCAGAAATGCGCGGTGCATCCTGGCACGGCAAACCAATAACTTCCTCCACTTCTGCACTTACCCGTTCCGGGTCAGCGGCAGGCAGGTCAATTTTGTTAATAACCGGAATAATTTCCAGATTATGATCCAGTGCAAGGTAAGTATTGGCAAGAGTCTGCGCTTCAATACCCTGCGACGCGTCTATAATCAGAATAGCCCCCTCGCATGCGGCAAGGGAACGGGATACTTCATAATTAAAATCTACATGACCGGGGGTATCAATCAGGTTCAGCGTATACGTCTTACCGTCTTTTGCCCGATAATCCAATTTCACCGCATGGGCTTTTATGGTAATGCCGCGTTCCCTCTCCAAATCCATACTGTCCAAAAGCTGTTCGGACATATCCCGAAGGGCAACCGACTGCGTAATTTCCAGTAAACGGTCAGCGAGGGTAGATTTACCATGGTCAATATGTGCAATGATACAAAAATTCCGTATATTCTCCATTGCCTGCGACAAAACATCACCTCATTTGTGTTTCTCAAACCATACCTTTATTTTAACATAATCTAACAGATTACAACAAGATTTCCTTATCACTGCCTTTAAAAATATCCAAAAGCCCCGTCATGGTTTCTACCGCCGTTATTTTTTCCGGCGGCCGGTTGCTGAAAAAACCATACTTCATCCAAACAGGGAACATACCCGCCCCCTGCGCTCCCTGAATATCATTAACCGGATGGTCGCCAACCATGGCAAGCGCCTCGGGCTGTAATCCCATATCCTGCGCCGCTTTCAGAAATAGCCGTGCATCCGGCTTTGCATACGGATAATCACCAGAAACAACAATCGTCTTAAAATATTCGCGGATACCGCTGTAATCCAACTTTTTATGCTGTAAAGGTGCAAAGCCATTGGTTACCACACCAAGCAGGTAGCCCCTTTCCCGCAGAATTTTCAATGTTTGGACTGTATCAGGAAACAAAACCGTATGTATCGGAAGACGGTCATTATATTCATCCTCCAACGCCTGCAAAGATGGACTGTTATCCCATCCCCATGCTTGTTTCAGCTCAGAAAAATACAGCGGGCGTTTTTTGTATCCGCCATCCATATTTACATCCATAAAATGAACACGTTTCTGTTTTTCTTCTTCCGGCAAACCGGGAAAATATTTATCTAAAAACCATAAGGAAAACTCATAAAACGCTTTCTCCCTATCTTGCAATGTATCGTCAAAATCAAATAAAATCCCTTTAATTTTTTTCATCCAATCTCCTGCCCTCCTCACTTGCAAATTGCAAAAATACCTTTCGTGCGGCAGATGCATCAGCAGTAATCTGCTGCTTCAACCGTTCCACACCGTCAAACTTCATTTCCCCGCGGAGGTACTCCAAAAGCTGCACTTTGATATGGTATCCATACAAATCACCGGAATAATCCAGTATATATGCCTCTGACCGAGGACGCGGCAGACTGAATGTAGGACGGATACCAAAATTAACGACAGCGCATTTCCATTGGTCGTCAACCCATGCCCTGCCTGCATAAACACCAAAACGCGGTAAAATAAAATTTTCAGGGAATTCCTGATTAATTGTAGGCGATCCCAGCGTTCTGCCCCTCCGATCGCCCATAACCACCTCAAAATCATAAGCAAAGGGCCTGCCAATCATGGCATTTGCCAAGGGTAAATCTCCGTTCTCTATCGCCGCACGAATACGTGTAGAAGACACCGGACTGCCCTCATATACAATAGACGGGGCGATTCGAAGTTCCAATCCGTATTCCCCGCACAATTCCCGCAAAAGTTCAGGCGTGCCTGCCCCATGTTTCCCAAACCGAAAATTAAATCCGCAGCATACTGCTTTGGCGTTCAGTTTACCTATCAAAATTTCCGTTACAAACTGTCGAGGATCCATATCACAAACAGAATAAAAATCAACCTCATACGCCGCCTGCGCACCGGCCTTTGCATATGCCTCGCAACGCAAAACGGGGGTAATCAATGCCGGAGGTGCAGCGCCATTCAGCACTGCCGCAGGATGAGGATAAAAACTGAGTACACATGGCAGCATACCTTTCGCCTGAAATTCAGCCGCGAGATGAATTACTGCCTGATGCCCACGGTGTACGCCATCAAAACTGCCGAGAGCAACAGCCGTCCCCCGACACGGCGGCTGAGCCGGCAATGCTTCTATTTGCATACTGTTCCCTCCCTGACTAAAACTCGTTTTACAGAAAGTTCCTGCAAATCACTGCGAACCTCGCCCAACCCTAAAAACAAACCTTCTCTGAACACCCGTATATAGCCCTCTGCCCGCTGCGGCAAAGACAACCTGTCAAGGGACAATCCACCGCCATTGGAAAAACGCTTTGCCTGCGCCTGCGTAACTGAAACCATGGGATAAACTTCCAAGGCTTCTTCCAGAGGAATCAGACATTCATGAAAACGGTTTTCTTCTTTTAACTGCTGTGCCTGCTCTAACGTTACACACTGTTTTAGTGGGAAACCAGCCGCAAAGGTCCGGCACAACTGTGCCAAAACAGCGCCACAGCCAAGCTTTTCGCCGATATCCTGTGCTAAAGAACGGATGTAAGTCCCTTTTGTGCATTCCACATCCAATACAAATTCCTGCGCTTGTTCATCTGCACTGACCAATTCTAATTTTGAAATGGTTACAGGACGGGCTTCCCGTTCCACTTCAATCCCCTGCCTTGCAAGCTCATAAAGCCGAACACCGCCGCGGCTGATTGCAGAATACATGGGTGGTACCTGCATAATGTCCCCGCGGAATCCATTCAAAACTCCCGCTACTTGCGCCGCCGTAACCGAAGCAGGCCGTTCCGCTAAAACCTTGCCTGTAATATCCAATGTATCTGTAACCAGCCCTAACCGGATGACTGCGCGGTATGCTTTGCCTGATTCCGGCAGTAATTCAAGAAAGCGGGTCGCTCCGCCCAGCAGCAGGGGCAAAACCCCTGTCGCCATTGGGTCCAGCGTCCCGCAATGACCAATTTTTTTTTCACCTGCAATACGGCGCATACGCGCTGCCGCGCCAAAAGAAGTAAGCCCTGAAGGCTTATCCAGACAGACGATACCTGTCATAGGGTTCCCTCCAAAGCTTTTTGTATATTAGAAAGTATCATTTTCTTTGCATTTTCCAAAGTGTCTTTTATTTGACAACCCGCCGCACGAGCATGTCCGCCGCCGCCCATCTGCTGGCAAATAAGGGAAGCGTCTACCGGAGCATGCGTGCGAACGGACGCTTTATAGCCGCCCTCAACACGCTCACGCAAGGTTACGCCCACTACCACCCCTTCTATCTGCCTGGGTAATGCGGCAATGCCTTCCGATTCATTATCCTGCAACCCGCTGGAATGATACATTACCTGCGTTAGGGTAATTACTGCACAGGCATCGTTAAAATACAATTCCAGCGTATCCATTGCCATTTTTTCCAGCCGGACATAAGCTTTGGATTTTGTTTCAAACATAATGCGGTTAATTTCAGCGCTGTCTGCACCGGCCTCAATCATCTCTGCGGCAATACGGTAGGTGCGTGCTGTTGCATTGGCATAACGGAAACAGCCGGTATCTGTAGACAAGCCTGTATAAATACAATCCGCCATTCCTTTATCAAAAGGAACACCCAATTCCTGAATTACCTGATAAATAATTTCCGCCGCCGCACCTGCTTCCGCATCAAGCAGGGTTTGGGGCGCATAAAGCAAATTGGAAGCATGGTGGTCAATACAAAGCTCTATACGCTCCTTATATTCCTTTAATGTACGGCCAATCAGCTTTGTATCCGCAACATCTACTGCAATAATATGTTCCGGCTCAAACTCCGGCATATTCATCCCCTGAAACATGTATTCATATTTTTGAGGAATTTCGTCTGAACAAGCGACCCGCACCTTTTTGCCCATGCGGAGAAGGGCGCGGCAAAGTGCAAAGCCGCAGCCCAAAGTATCACCATCCGGATTGGCATGAGTGAGAATCAAAACGTTATCCAACCCCGCAAGCAATGCCGCGGTATCTTTCACATTAATTCTCAACCTTTTCACTCTCCGTTTTCTCGTTTGCTATATCTTTGAGTTTTCTGGAAATTTCCATGCCATACGCAATGGAATCATCCGCAATAAACTTAATTTCCGGCGCTTTGCGCAGGTGCAGGCGCGTGCCCAGTTCCCTGCGGACATATCCTGCCGCAGAATTTAATCCTTTTACCGACTCTGTTGCAGTTTCTATTCCTTCCATTGCACTGATGTATGCTTTTGCATAAGAAAGGTCATTGGATACCTCTACCCGCACTACCGTCAGCATCCCATGAATCCTCGGGTCTTTTAAATCCCGCATAATATCAATAATTTCTCTTTTAATATCTTCCGATGTACGGTCGATACGATAACCTGCCATGGGGTTCCCCCTCTTTATCTTCCTTAATCGCGGTATTCTTCGATAATAAATGCTTCGAAGATATCGCCTTCCTTAGTATCATTGAATTTTTCCAAACCAACGCCGCATTCATAACCGGCGGCAACTTCTTTTGCATCATCCTTAAACCTTTTCAAGGATTTAATTTCATCCTCAGCAACAACAATGCCTTCACGTACCACACGGATTTGAGAATTGCGGGTAATTTTACCATCCAATATATATACACCGGAAACTGTACCAACATTGGAAATTTTATAAACCTGACGCACTTCCGCACGCCCAAGCTCAACCTCACGTGTTTTCGGTGCGAGCATTCCTTTCATTGCCGCCTGAATTTCCTCAATACATTGGTAAATGATACGGTAGGTACGCATATCAATGCCATCACGTTCTGCGGCTTCCCTTGCAATCGGGTCGGGACGGACATTAAAGCCAACAATGATTGCACCGGATGCGCTTGCAAGCATAACATCAGACTCATTAATAGCGCCCACACCGCCATGAATTACACGGACGCGGACTTCATCATTGGAAAGCTTCATCAAAGACTGACGCACTGCTTCTACAGAACCCTGCACATCGGCTTTGATGATAATATTCAGTTCTTTGATTTCTCCTTCTTCCATCTGGGAGAAAAGATTATCCAGCGTTACTTTCTGCATGCTGCTGAATACTTCTTCCTTTGCCTGCTGTTTCCGCTGTTCAACAAGCTCTCTGGCAAGGCGCTCATCACTGACAACATTGAAAATATCGCCGCCGGTAGGTACTTCTGCAAGACCCATAACCTCGACCGGAACACTTGGACCTGCTTCTTCCACCTTTTCGCCGCGGTCATTTGTCATCACACGAACACGGCCAACCGCTGTACCCGCAACAATAACATCACCGGTTTTCAGTGTACCGTTCTGTATCAGCAGAGTTGCAATCGGTCCGCGCGCTTTATCCAGACGTGCTTCAATAACAATACCCTTCGCCGCCCGATTCGGATTGGCTTTCAGTTCCTTCATCTCTGCGGCAAGCTGAACTGCTTCCAGGAGCTTATCAATATTCATATTCTGCTTTGCAGAAACCGGAACACAAATGGTATCGCCGCCCCATTCCTCCGGAACAAGCTCATATTCTGTCAACTGCTGCATAATGCGGTCTGTTGTAATATCCGGTTTGTCAATTTTATTAATCGCAACAATAACAGTTACCCCTGCCGCTTTCGCATGATTAATGGCTTCAACCGTCTGGGGCATAATTCCGTCGTCCGCCGCAACTACAAGGACTGCAATATCCGTTGCCATTGCCCCACGGGCACGCATTGCAGTAAATGCTTCATGTCCCGGAGTATCAAGGAATGTAATTTCACCATCCCCGACCCTGACGCGGTATGCACCAATATGCTGGGTAATCCCTCCGGCTTCCGTAGTAGTTACATTTGTGTTGCGTATCGCATCCAGCAAAGAAGTTTTACCATGGTCAACATGACCCATAACGCAGACAACCGGGCTGCGGGGGATAAGGTCTTCTTCCTTATCTTCACTGTCATCAATAATGCGGTCTTCAATGGTTACAACAACCTCATGCTCCACCTTGGCGCCCAGTTCTTCACCAACAAGCTCAGCAGTATCAAAGTCAATTGTATCGTTAATTGCCGCCATAACCCCCAGCGGAATCAGTTTCTTTATAACCTCTGCCGCAGTTACTTTCAGCATTGCCGCAAATTCACCGACAGTAATTTCTTCACCGATAGCCGCAACAATCTGAGGTTTTTTCGCACGTTCTGCCGCAATACGTTTCAGGCGTTCTGCTTCCGTCTCTCTGCGACCATATTTTCCCCTCTGACGGTCGCGGGAACGCTGATTGATTTTCTGTTTATTTACGCCCGTATCGCGCATTTTATTTGCAGGGGCAATTTGTTCATATTTGGGATTATATTTATCCAGATTAACATTAACTGTACGCGTATCTACATGACGAACGTTGCCCATTGCAGAGTAACCGGATTTTGGTCCGGACTGGTTATTCCCTGCATTATTATTCTGCTGCACAGGACGGTTATTATTCTGTTGCTTCGCCGGCTGTTTGTTCGTCTGCTTTCCGCCCTCCGCTTTTGTCTGCGGCGCTTTTCCGGCAGCAGGCTTTGTTTTTTCTTTTTTCACACCATCCGCAACAGGCTTCGCCGGTGCAGCAGTCTGTTCCGGACGATTTGCCGTCGCAAAATACTCACTGAAATCCGACGCTGCATTTTTTTGAGTATAAGTTTCAAAAACGATATTCAGCTCATCCTCATTCAGCGCTGTCATATGTTTTTTCTGACCTTCAAAATACTGCCCAAGCAAATCTACTACTTCTTTGCTCGGCCTGTCAAAATCCTTTGCAACCTCATGCACTCTGTATTTAATCATCATAAAGGCATTCCCTCCTGTGTCTCAAGGTACAATTTCCGTACCGCTTTTGCAAAACCGTCGTCATTCACCGCCAGCACGCCCGCTTTGTAACCAACTGCTCCGCGGATTTCCTGAATGGTAAACGGTATCCGTATTATTTTCAGCTCATCTTCATAATCCCGCGCCGCGCGGGCAAATTCCCTTTCCAACCGCTCGGAAGCGTCTGATGCAAAAACGCACAGTCTTGCTTTTTTCGCAAGTACGGCTTCCAGGGCCGCGTCATGCCCCAGTGACAGCCGGTTCGCTTTGCGCGCCATTCCGAGAAGCTGCAGAAGCTTATGATTCATACGACAGCATTTCCTCCTCCATACGCCCATAAACCTCATCAGGAATTCCGCAGGAGAATGCCCGCTCAAAACGCCGTGTTTTTCTTGCCTTTTTCAGGCACTCTGCGTTTTTGCAGACATAAGCGCCCCGTCCGGGTTTACGCCCTGTCAAATCAAGGGAAATTTCCCCTTCCGGACTCTTTACAACACGCACCAGTTCTTTTTTAGGTTTCATTTCACCGCACCCAGTACACATACGCATGGGTACACGTTTTGCTTGCATGGTATCTCCCACCTTCCTTACGCGGAATTTTTATAAAAGCATGTTTTCTAATGGAATTATAGCCCTGTTTTGGCAGAAATATAACCTTTATGCCGTTATGGGTTAAAATTTATTCACCGTAAAATCCACTTTCCGGACGAATATCAATTTTCCAACCTGTCAGTTTTGCAGCAAGCCTTGCATTCTGTCCTTTATTGCCGATTGCCAGAGATAATTGTGTATCGGGAACCGTAACATGGCAGGACTTTGCACCGTCAGTATCCACTTCCACACTAATTACATCCGCCGGTGCAAGAGCCGCAGAAATAAACTCCTCCGGATTTTCGCTGTACTTTACAATATCAATTTTTTCTCCGCCCAAAATCTCTACTACCTTGCCGACGCGGGCCCCGCGAGGACCAATACATGCGCCGACCGGGTCAACATCCTGGTCTCGGCTGTAAACGGCGAGCTTTGTACGGGAGCCTGCCTCACGGGAAACAGCCTTGATTTCTACTGTACCATCATAAATTTCCGGTACTTCCATTTCAAACAGCCGTTTCACCAGCCCCGGATGGGTACGGGAAATCATTGCTTTCGGACCTTTTTCCGTATCCTTTACATCTACAACATAAACTTTAATCATATCGCCTTCCTGAAGCACCTCTCCGGGAACTTGCTCACTCTTGGGAAGTAATGCTTCAGCACGGCCAATTTCTAATGTTGCATTACCGGTGCGCAAATCAACCTGCTGTACCTTTGCTGTTACCAGTTCCTGATGCCTGCTCTGAAACTCCTGCATCTGCTGACCACGCTCTGCTTCACGGATTCCTTGACGGATAACGTGCTTTGCTGTCTGCGCGGCAATGCGACCGAACTGCTTAGGTTCCAGCTTGATCTCCACAACGCCGCCCGGTACAGCCTTTTTATCATATTTTCTTGCGTCGTCTATTAAAATCTCCGTATCCGGGTCTGTAACTTCTGTAACAACATTTTTATGGACACAAACGTCCACTATCTGTTTTTCAGGGTCAATTTCACAGTAAACAATATCCTTGCCGTTATAATCATGCTTTACTGCAACAACAATGGCGCTTTTTATCTTATCATATAAATATTCTGCCGGGATTCCCTTTTCTTTCTCAAGCAATTTGACCGCTTCAAAAAATTCGCTGTTCATTTTAATCCTGTCCTCCAAAATCAATATCATCTAAACGTACGGATGCGGTTTCTTCTTTCTTAAAGCAAAGCGTTTCCCCGCTGTTATCCTTAATTGTAATCATCCCGTCTGTCATTCCTTCCAGAATACCGCGGAAATCCCGCTGGCTTTCTCTGGGACGAATTAAATGCACTAATACAGGCTTTCCGCCGCAAATGTCAAAATGAAAATCACGGGTCAGCTGACGCTGAAGCCCCGGAGAGGAAACCTCCATATAATAGCTCTGGTCAATGGGGTCCGCATCATCCAGCGGTTTATCAACTGCATGGCTGAAATCAACGCAGTCATCCATAGTGATGCCGCCTTCCTTATCAATAAACAAACGCAGAAACCATGAAGCCCCTTCCTTAACAAAACGAATATCCCAAAGAACAAGGCCTAAGCTTTCTGCGATTGGTTCAACGATGTCCCAGACAACTGCAACTGTATTCTTTCCTTTATTTTTCCCCTTTTCTGCCATAAAAACCCTCGCTTTATTCTCGGCTTCCCGATTCATTTTAAACAAAAGAGAAGAGCGGGTTGCCCCACTCTTCCTACTACACAGATTCAACATGGAATATTATAGCATAAAAAAAATAAAAAAGCAAGCATTTCCCTTTGTTTTTCATGGAAAAAGGCTTTCCAGCCATTTTCCTAATTGATTACACTACAATTCATAAAAAGGACGCATACAAATAGGCAAAACTCGCTGAGCTCTTTACGGTTTATTCCTGTTTTTCAAAAGATAACCCATAGGCATACACAAAAAATAATTGTTTTCTTATACCATCTATTGGTCAGTGCTAAAATCTTTTTCACAGACATTCCCAGTATAAAACCATCCATAGATAAACCAACAAAGGATTTAATAAAAAATATGGGAGAATAGAAAAAATAATGCAGGGCATTGTATCC
The DNA here is from genome assembly GCA_934546985.1 of uncultured Eubacteriales bacterium. GTDB lineage: Bacteria > Bacillota > Clostridia > Oscillospirales > Acutalibacteraceae > CAKTEE01. Next base: position 16,707 of record CAKTEE010000001.1, on the reverse strand, counting down.
ATACCTCCACATATTGATTGATTACATTTATACCAAAATTTAATATCTCAAATATTTCTCTAATTAAGATACGAAAATATTCTTCTGATTTATGAACCCGTCAATGAGTAATCTTACTAACACACGCGATAAAAAGATGTTTTATCTGTCAAACATGCCGTCACGGTACTGCTGAATATACTCACAGCAATATTCATCATTGCCTAACACAGTATTTGCCGCATAGTAAAGGGACATCAGTTCTTTATCCAATGGATTAACAATCGCACTGTCCAGCCCCGCGGTCATAGCCGTCAGCAGGAAAGCACGGTTAATATAGGCCCTCGCAGGCAGTCCATAGGAAACATTGCTCAAACCACAGGTAATATGGCATTCGGGCAGTGCGTTGCGGATTTGCCTAATTGCACTCAATGCATCCGCGCCGGCAGTATCTCCCGTAGAAACAGGGCTGAGCATCGGGTCAATGAATATATCTTTTGCTGCAATACCGGCGGCTGTCAGCTTCTGAGCCAGCCTTTTTGCAATATCCACACGTGCTTCCACGGTTTCCGGCATTCCATTGTCATCCATACAAAGGGCAATCAATCCTGTTTTATATTTCAATGCAGTCTCCCGCATTGGTTCAAATCTGTCTTTTTCAAGCGTTATGGAATTCAATAAAGGTTTCGGTCCCTGATAACGCTGCATAGCTTTTGCCGCTACTTCCGGTGAAGGGGTATCAATACATAACGGCAGGGAGGTTACCGCCCGGACAGTATCAATCATCCAAAGCAGTTTTTCCGCTTCATCTTCATTAAACATCCCTGCGTTAACATCAATATAATCCGCACCCGCATCTTCCTGAGCCGCCGCCATTTGCTGTATCCACACAGCATCTGCTTTCTCCACGGCTTCAAAAACAGCTTTGATTGAACTGTTAAGCTTTTCACCAATAAAAATCATAATCGTTGCCCCTTCCTTTCCTTACCAGTGGCTTGATTATACATAATTTCTGGCTGCAAGTCAATAATAATACCGGTTTTCCTTGGATTTTACAGGATTTTTTCCAAATCCTCCTGCAAAAATTTCTTTACATTGCCGGCACTGCATGATATAATGTATAAGATATAAATCTTACCCACTTCTCGGCATTGGGGATATGCCCACTGGGAAATCACCTGCCCTCTGCTGGGTTTTGGGCGAATATTTTATGAGGTGATTTATCATGATGACAAAAGAAATTAAACAGCAGATCATGCAGGAATATGCTACGCATGAAGGCGACACCGGTTCTCCGGAAGTACAAATTGCATTGCTGACCTACCGCATCAACTATCTGACTGAGCATCTGAAAGCCAACAAGCAGGATCATCATTCCCGCCGCGGCCTTTTGAAAATGGTTGGTCATAGACGTAACCTTCTTGCATACTTAATGAAGAACGATATTGAAAGATACCGTTCCATTATTGCAAGGCTTGGCATTCGTAAGTAAAATTTTACTAAGGCAGGCTGGTAGAATACCAGCCTGCCTTACCCCTTTTCACATCCATTTTGGGGATACAGTTTGGAATTTAGCAGTGAATCGAGGGCTTAGATGATAAACCTTGGATTTATTGCTAAACCGGCTGTGCACCCATGGAAATAAATTCATGTGAGGTACTATATGTTTGAAAATTTCAGGAAATTTGAAACCACTTTTGCCGGTCGTCCGCTTGTAATCGAAACAGGAAAAATGGCGCAGCTCGCATCGGGCTCCTGCCTTGTCCGTTACGGTGAAACAGAAGTTCTCTGTACTGCAACGATTTCCGCAAAGCCAAGGGAAGGCATTGACTTTTTCCCTCTCTCTGTTGATTTTGAAGAAAAACTTTACTCTGTCGGCAAAATTCCGGGTTCCTTTATTAAAAGGGAAGGACGTCCCACTGAAAAGGCTACCCTTGCTTCCCGTGTAATTGACCGGCCAATCCGTCCACTGTTCCCAAAAGATATGCGCAATGATGTTTCCGTTGTCTGCACAGTAATGTCTGTAGATAATGATTGCTCCCCAGAAGTTGCGGCAATGATCGGTACTTCTATTTCCCTTTCCATTTCTGAAATTCCATGGAAAGGACCGGTCAGCAGTTGTATTGTCGGCTATTGTGACGGAGAATATGTTATTAACCCAACACAGGAACAGCGCGAAACCAGCCAAATGGCTGTAACCGTCGCTTCTACTGACAAACTGGTTGCTATGATTGAAGCAGGCGCAAACGAAATTCCCGAAGATATTATGTTTGAAGGCATTATGAAAGGACATGAAGCCAATCAGGCGATTGTCGCTTTCATTAAAGATATTCAATCACAAATTGGTAAAAAGAAAATGGACTTTGAATCTCAGGAGGTTGATCACGACCTGTTTGAGGCAATCAAAGCTTTTGCTATTGAAGATATACGTGCTGCACTGGACACTGATGACAAGCTGGTCCGTGATGAACGCTTGAAACCGATTTATGAAACAGTTCATGCAAAATTTGACGAGGAATACCCTGAACTGGCTGATACCATCGATGAATGCCTCTATAAACTTCAAAAATTTGTAGTTCGCCGTTGGCTTTTGGATGAAGGTAAACGTGTTGACGGTCGTGGTATTAATGATATTCGCCCTCTTGCCTCTGAAGTTGGATTGCTCAGCCGCGTTCATGGTTCCGGTATGTTTACCCGTGGTCAAACTCAGGTAATGACCATCGCTACCCTCGGTCCTATCAGCGACAGCCAGATTCTTGATGGCATTGACGGTGAAGAATCTAAAAGATATATGCATCATTATAACTTCCCAAGCTATTCTGTTGGTGAAACACGCCCCAGCAGAGGTCCGGGACGCCGCGAAATCGGTCACGGAGCACTTGCAGAACGTGCACTGGTTCCGGTCATCCCAAGTGTTGAAGAATTCCCTTACACGATCCGTCTTGTTTCTGAGGTTTTATCTTCTAACGGTTCAACATCACAGGCTTCTATTTGCGGTTCCACTTTGGCATTAATGGATGCCGGTGTACCGATTAAAGCGCCTGTTGCAGGTATTTCCTGCGGTTTGATTACAGAAGGCGACCGTTTTATGACCATGGTAGACATTCAGGGATTGGAAGATTTCTTCGGTGATATGGACTTTAAGGTGGGTGGTACTCATAAAGGTATTACTGCCATTCAAATGGATTTAAAAATCGACGGTTTAACACCTGAAATTATTAAAGAAGCTTTAGAAAAAACCCGCAAAGCCCGCATTTATATTCTTGATGAAGTTATGCTTAAAACCATTGATAAACCGCGTTCTGAACTTTCCAAATATGCGCCAAAGATGCTTACCACGAAAGTACCTGTTGATAAAATCAGTGAAGTTATTGGTAAAGGCGGCAAGGTTATTCAGAAAATTTGTGCAGAATGCAACTGTAAAGTGGATGTTGAAGAAGACGGTTCCATCTTTATTTCTGCCCTTGATATTGATGATGCACGCCGTGCATTGATGATTATTGAAACCATAGGCAAGGATCCGGAAGTTGGTGCAATCTATAAGGGTAAGGTTACTCGTCTGATGCCATTCGGTGCATTTGTTGAAATTGCGCCCGGCAAAGAAGGACTGGTACACATTAGCCATCTTGATGTTAAGCGCACAGAAAAAGTGGAAGATGCTGTTTCTGTTGGCGATGAAGTCATCGTTAAAGTGCGTGAAATTGACGATCAGGGAAGATTGAACCTTTCCCGCCGTGATGCATTAATTGAAGTTGAAGGTCTTGTACCGGAAAACAATGTGTCTGATGCTCCGCGCCGTCCGGCACTAAAAAGAGATAACCATGACCGGATTCCCAGAAGATAAAAATAAATCACCCAAGATAGCATAAATAGTTCTTCGGCTTTGTTAAAGGTCACTATTATAAAAACCAAAAGGAACGGTATAATATAATACTATTCCTTTTGGTTTCTCTTTAACTAAAAAAGTTTTCTTTGATTACTTAATTAAAAAGACCATATAAAAAAATCCTCATGAAAACTACCATTTTCATGAGGATTTTTCAAATGTTTATTTAGAGAGCCTATAAGTGCGAACCATAGAAGCCGGACTATGACGATCTCCCGGATATATCATTTCAAAATTACTACAGTTAAATTCAGTTGAAGCTTTAGCAACAATACTACCTGTAATTTTACATCCACCACCATCAATATTAAACGTTTTACATTTAGAAGCACAAATGAAAAGATTCGTACAGTCCTGACTTGCCGTTCCCAACTGAACACTATCGCCTTCACAGTAAATATAGTTATCGGTCGAAGAAGTACATGCAAAGCCTTGACCACCATTAGAAATATTTCCCAATACAATTAAGTTACCATTACATACAAAACCGCCACTATTCACATTCAAGTTCCCTGTAACATATACTGTAACACCTTCTGCAATTTTACAAGTACCAGCATTAATAGATAAATTTCCATTAACAAATAAATTGGCATTAATATCACATGCATCAAAAGATTTATCTCCAGTATATCGGGCTTCATTAACTAATTTAGGACGGCTGGTATCAATCGCCTCCCAATTACCATCATTCAGATTCCATGCAGGCCAACCATTAGTATTATAATATGGAGCTGTTCCAGATAAACCTAATTTATCTCTCATTTCTTTGGCTCCTACTTCAATATCATAGTTCTTTACCCCTGGACCAGACTGTATTTCAGGAGGGGTATCACTATTACCAGGGTGTATAAAACTATTGCCGCTCCCAGCTTCTATTCTATTTCCCGCAGTTATAGAATCTATAACATCAATATTATATCCAACATGAATATAATCGTTGGAATGAGCACTGCTTACTGTTCCAGATGAATTGAGTTTAATAGGACCATCCGTAACTAATGTAATATTCCAAGGGCTATTAGGATTTGGTATCTCTGCATTAATTGCCTGGGCATACGCACCAACTTCAATATAATCCACACCAAAAATTTTTGCAAAAGCAGTCGGTGACCTCATTCTCCCCCAAGTATCAACAGTACCCGCGCTTATATTGATTTCGTACTTATAATTTTCGACACTGTAAGAGTTTTTTTCCTCTTCAGAATAGTTCTGAAAAAAGCAAGCCTCACCTTCTGTTGTCGGCTGTCCGTTTATATCCCATGCTGCTGCTAAAGCGGCGGCATCACAGGCCGCCTGTAGATGTGCTCTGTGATAAAAAGCAAGACCTAAATCAATCACGAGCGCAGTCATCGATAAAATTGCAGTCAACGACAATGCTACAATCACAATGGTAACACCGTCTTCTTTTTTACGCCACTCTTTCCATCTTCGCATTGCCGACACTCCTTTATACAATAACTCAACTTCTCCGACGAACCCCGGAAGAACTTCTTGCACTATAGTCATTATATTCATTCTCACCCATGCCGCTCATATCCAATTCCGGTATCCGCATGGATTTAGCCGCTGCATTTGCTTCTCTTGCCAATTTAACATTTCTTTCCTGCAAGCTGGCATTAATGAGTTTTAAAGACTGTATTTGTGCAGCAAGATCATTATTTTCACTTAAGAGATCACTTTCATTTTGCTTCAGCATATAGTTGCTTTCTTTTATCTGATTAAGTCGCTCTAAAAATTCCTGATTTTGCTGCTTCACTTTTTCCAGTTCTTCCGCTACAAATTGCTGCTGATCCTTTAACTTTTGATTTTCATCATTTAACGGTTTCATTTTATCAGCAATTTCGTCTTTCACTCTAACGAGCTGATCAAAAGAAGTTTTCATGGAATTAATTTCTTTTCTCAGCTTATCACTTTCTTCAGCAAATGTATCTCTTTCAGCCAACAGTTTCTTATTCTCATAAACTAAAGCTGACATTCTCTCGTCCGATACGGCAGCCTTTTCTGCTTCACTCAAAGAGATTTTTAGATCTTTGTTTTCCTTATTCAAAGTGATAATATCACGATTCAATGATTCTAACTCTGCTTTCAAATTGGAGATATTATGTTCTAAAAGATTTTTATCTGCATCTGTAAACAAAGATTTATTTAAACGTAAGTCTTCATTTTCTTTCGTCAATTTAATAATTTCTTCATTAAGAGTACCAATTTGAGATTGCAATTGAACTATTTTATCCTCTAAAATAGCTTTATCATCATTATCTGAAAACGCCGCATTATCCCTATGTAAAATTTCATTCTCTTGAGTCAGACGAGCAATTTCACTATTAAGTTCTTCATTTTTAGATTCTAAAGATATAATCTTTTCTCGCAATGTATTTTGAGCGCCATCTGCAACAGAAAGTCGTGCTCTAACCTCTCTGTTTTCATCAGAAAGCTTATTAATCTCAACCGTAAACTTATCAACTTGTGACTGCAAACTTGCAATCTGTTCCTCAAGCTTGCTCTTCTCTGCATTCAAGGAAACTGATTTGGCATTGGCTTCTTTGCTGTCTTTAGAAAGCCTCAAAACCTGCTCGTCTAAAGATTCTGCTTTGACCTTTAATACAGCAATATCATCTCGAAGTGCATCCTTATCTTTCTCTGCATTTGACAAGTTAAGCTTTAACACTTCCAATTGTGTATTCAAGTCATTACATTGTGTGTCTAATGTTTCTTTCTGACTTTTAAGTTCATCATTTTCAACCGTTATACTATTCACCTGTTCACGTAAAGTATTATTTCCATCTGCCAATGATTGAACTTGATTACGCAAACCTTCAAACTGATTCGCATAATTTTGCATCTGTGCAACTAAAACTGCATTTTCTTTATTAACTGTATTTAGCTTAACTAAGACTTCTTCTTTCTCTTCTTCACTTTTTTTCTTCTGAGAAAGCAGAGTTTTATTTTCACTTAGCGCTGATTTATATTCCTCTGTAATTGCTTTATTTTCTTCGGCTAAAGAAAGATTTTCTTTTTTCAGGTTACTTACTTCTTCAACTTCAGATGATTGTTCGCTTTTTTGTGCTGAAGCTAAAATTTTATACTTTGCCAATTTTTCAGCATTAATTTCCCTTTCACGACGAAGCATCGCGATTTCATCGGTAAAAAGATAGACTTTTTTGGCCAAAGCCTCTTGTGAGTTCTGATAACTATTAACCAAATCGGTTATATATGCTGTAACTTCATCCTTATCAAAACCTCTAAAAGCCGTTTTGAAATTGAATTCAACTTTCTCTTCGGACTCGACACTTTCCCTTTGCTTATGCATATCAAATCCTGTTTTATTCATTTCTTCATCTTTCAAATTGCTTTCATCATCTATCTTCATTTTTATCACCTCTGTCCTTATCATCAGTTTATCATATTAATTTAGAATTTTCTATAAGTTTATAACCAAAGAACAGGTAAAATAAATTGTCATACACCATTTATTATCCTTTTAGCCAAGATTCTTTTTCGAAGTGTCTATGGTTTGTTCCTGTGCTTTCAATAAAAGAATATCTCCAGTTTTTATCTCTTTTTCCGCTGCTACACCTGAACACAACTCCAAAACATAATAAGCATTTGATACCATTTTAGAAATTTTCCCATGTTTCATTGACGGTTTAATATATAGTACTTCAAACTTCTTTGAAAGGAAAATAACATCAATATCAAACTTCATATTAAAAGTATGCACCTGATTACAAGGAGAAATTAAAAGCCCACAATCCCTGTTCATCATCTTTTTGAACATTAAACCTTTAAAACGTGAAAAAAAATTATCAGCTTTTTTTACATTTCCAATAACCATTTTGTTATCTTTATACATGCTGTAATCCATTATATGATACCCCGATTACATTAGAATATTTTCACAATATTTATCATTGCTGGACCTAAAAGAATAATAAATATAACTGGAAAAATAAAAAGAACTAATGGAAGAAGCATTTTTACCGGAGCCTTCTGCCCTTGTTCTTGTGCACGCATTTTTCTTGCAAGACGCAACTGCTTTGACTGTACGGCCAAAATATTTTTAATCGGTATTCCCATCTGATCCGCTTGAATAACGGCAGACACAAAAGTTTTTAATTCAGGAACGTCACTGCATTCTCCAAGTCTCTTTAATGCATCTCTTTTCGGTCGTCCCATTTGAAGTTCGTTATACATAATTTTTAATTCAGTAACAAATGGTCCCGACATTTTCTCTGTTACTTTTTTAACGCTGGCATCAAAACTTAGACCTGCAGTCATACTCACACTCAGCAAATCAATAACATCAGGCAATGAATTACGAATAGCTTTTTCATGCGCCTTCACTTTAGAAGTCAAATAATTTTTAGGCAAAAGAATTGCAATAATAAAACCAATTGCTACTATCATAAGTACTGTCATTATACCGCTATTACGAAAAACAAATGCAACTATGACGGTAATTAGGACAACAGCCAACATGAATATTGTTTTTCCCACATTGAACTGCATCGCAGTTATATTCAAACCTGCTAATCTAATACGTCTTTCGGTTTCTGCATAAGATTTATCATTTGCAAATAAGAAAGGAAATGCATTACTTAAACTCGTTGACCATCTTGATAATTTAGGCTGAACAATACGGGCAAAAAAAGATTCGTTTAATTCTTCATAGACTGGTTGATTCGTATCCTTTTGTGCCGCATAATTCATTCTCCTTTCCTTTCTATCAGCATTTTCGCCATATTTCTTCAAAAGAATTATTACAAGAAGAAATACAAAAAAGGCAAAGGATATTACCATTATGTTAAGAAACATATTATTCATAAAGGCATCATCCTCTCTAATACTCTATTGTTACAATCTTTTTAATTAATAATGTACCAACTAATTCCATAGCAAAAGCTATAATAAGAACAACTACACCAATGGGACTTGTAAAAAAGGGTAACATATAAGATGGATTTAGAATAACAAGTATAATCCCCAAAAACAAAGGCAACAATCCTACAATTATTCCTGAAATCCTTCCTTGTGCAGTTAACACCTTAATCTCTTTTCTAACACGACGCCGATCTTCAATTGTTTCCGCTATTGACTCTAATATTTCAGACAAATTACCACCAACTTGATGCTGAATTAAAACCGCATTCAGAGCAATCGATAAATCTTTACTGGGGATACGTTCCATCATATCTGATAGCGCCTTCTCCGTAGTTTTGCCAAGACGCATTTCTTTAACAACACGACCAAATTCATTCGCAATGGGATCTGGCATTTCCCTTGCAATATTTTCCATGGCCTGCTGAAAAGAAAGACCTGCACTAAGGCAGTTACTAATAGTCAATAAGGCATCACTTAATTGTTCATCAAATTTTTCCATCTTCTTCCCTTTTCTTGTTTTCAAGAAAAGTAAAGGTAACATAATACATAATAATAAAACAATAAATCCAGAAATAAAATTTCGCAATAACAGCATAGTAAGAAGCGGCAAACATAAACCAACTACAATCCACATTCCCAAAAATTCTTCCGGGCGAACCATAATTTCTGCATCCAACAGTTCGTTACCAATTACTTCTGTGACACCTAATTTACTGATACGCTCTAAATATCCGGATTTTTTCTGAACATTTTGATTATCTTCTTCAGGTTTACCTAAAGTCCGACGCTGCTTAAAAATTTCGTTTTTACGTTTTTCTACCTGCAATTCATCCCGTTTAACAAATTTCATTAAGGATACAATTAAAAAGAAAACTACCCCAAACAACAAAATAACACTGATAATCAAACTAATATTAGGAGAACCATTCATCATTTATCAGAACCCCTTTCTCCTTCAGTTTTTCTAAACATTTAGGTTGGATTCCTGTTGCAACAAAGCCCCCCTTAACTTGGCCATATGTACCGTTAGCATTACCTTCTGCAATATATTTAAAGATATCATGCATCATAATCATATCGCCTTCCATACCTACAATTTCAGATATGGACGTTACTTTTCTGCTGCCATCAGGCAAACGGCTTTGCTGAATAACAATTTCAATAGCTGATGCAACTTGTTCCCGAATTGCACGAACAGGCAATTCCATCCCTGCCATAAGTACCATCGTTTCAATTCTGGCAAGTGAGTCTCGCGGTGTATTGGCATGAATTGTAGTTAAAGAACCATCATGACCAGTATTCATTGCCTGAAGCATATCCAATGCTTCTCCAGAACGTACTTCACCAACAATAATTCGGTCTGGACGCATTCTCAAACTATTGCGAACCAAATCGCGAACTGAAATTCTACCTTTTCCTTCAATATTAGCAGGTCTACACTCCAATGTTACAACATGTTCCTGTGCAAGCTGAATTTCAGCAGCATCTTCAATGGTAACAATACGTTCCTGCTCAGGAATAAACGATGACAATACATTGAGAAGCGTCGTTTTACCACTGCCAGTACCGCCGGATACTACAATATTTATTTTCCCTTTTACACATGCTTCAAGAAACGCCAACATTTTTCCATTAATAGACCCAAAGGTTATCAGTTTTTCCGGTGAAAAAGGTATTTTAGAAAACTTTCTTATAGTGATACATGGTCCCACTAAAGATACAGGCGGAATTACAACATTAACACGGGAACCGTCCTTCAAACGTGCATCAACCATTGGACTTGCTTCATCTACACGTCTGCCGATTTGAGAAACAATTCTATCAATAACATTCATAACATGTGCATCATCACGAAACTTTAAATCTGTTAAATGAACTTTACCACTAATTTCAACATAAACTTTTTTAGGTCCATTTACCATAATTTCTGTAACGGTTTCATCTTTTAAAAGGGGCTCTAAAGGACCATAACCCATAATGTCATCATAAAGCTCCTGCTCTATCTGATCACGATCAGAACGCAAAATATAATGAGATTCAATTCCAATGTATTCTTTAATCTTTCTTCTGACTAAATCCGCATCAATTGCACTATCTACATTTCCATTTGCATTAATGTCATCCAGTATTTGTGAATGTATACGATTTTTTATTTCATCATACTGTCCTTTCTGAACATTTTCAGCTTCAACAGTTTCTGAATACTCCTGCTTTTTTTGCAGTTCCATTCTTTCGAGCAAACCCATTTTTCTTCACCTATTTTCAAAAAGGATAAGGTTACGCGCCAAAATTAAATATTGCCGTTAACAATTTTATCACACAAATTGCCAAATTCAACACTCGCAGGTGTTCTGCCGATACTGATAACCGGCGTACCTTTATTCAAACCGGCAAGCATATTTGGTGCATCATCAGGAACGACATGTGCAATTTTCACTCCCAAAAGCGATTCAAAATCTTTAATTTTAATCATACTCTTGTCATAAGAGCGGTTAATAATAACTTGAATTTTATCTCCTAATTGTAATGAATCTAATACGTTCATACACATTTTTGCATTTTTTAAAGAAGATATTTCCTGTCCACATACAATAAACAGCATATCAGAGTTTTCAGCTGCAACAATGGAAACATCATTCAGGCTATTGGGCAAATCAACAATAATATAATCATAATAAGGCCGCATTACGTTAATAATTGCTTCAATATGTTTACTGGTAACATATTCTGCGAGTTCCGGACTCTTCGGTGCACAAATAATTCCTAAACCTGAACTATGGGTAGTAATAAAACCTTGCACCGTTTGTGCATTAGTAATAGTTCTTTCCTGAACCAATTCAGCAATAGTATCTTTAGGCTCGATGTCCAAGTGCAAGTTTGCATCGCCAAACTGTAAATCTCCGTCAATAAGCAGTACCTTTTTCCCTCGCATTACCAATCCTAACGCGACATTAACAGATACTGTTGTTTTGCCGACACCACCCTTACCGCTGAAAAAGGAAAATACGCGGCATCGAACATCTCCTTGAGCTCTTTCTTTTTCAAAACGCTGGCGTTCAAAATCAAAGCCGTCAATTAAAGCTCTGCGAAGTTCTGTTTTTGACACAGTTTCCGGAAAAACCATACGAAGACCAGACTGCATTGCTTTTTTCATAAAATCTATATCCACTACCGGATTTATCATAATAAACAGGCAGCCTTTGATTTTAAGATAAACTTCCTGAACAACTTTAAAACGCAGTTCTTCATTTTTAGCAGAACCGAAAATAACAACATCAGGAAATAATCCACGAATTTTCAAAACTGTACCGTTATCATAATCCGCATAACCGGACATCTCTATTTCATCGCATTCCACCATGTTTTTCATTCTTACACGGTAATCTATATCATCCGTTACAACTACAACTTTAATTTTAGCCATTTTTATTCACCCTTTTCCATATACAAACTATAATTATTTTTCGGTACCAGGAACTATTCTGTAATCCCCATCAACTGAAGTAAGAAGTGCATATGATGTGGTAGAATCATCATCCGGATTTCTCAATGCCAAAGTAAGGCGGCTGTCTTTTGTTTGAGAATATGCCGTTACATCCAATACATCATTGATAGGTAACGCTAAAGTTACGGTTGTATATGTAACCACTCCGGTTTCAGAATGATTCTCCTGATAAGTACCTACAGCTAAAACTTCTACATTTTGCTTTAACATTTGGGTAAAACCTACATCTGTTTTATCATTTTTATTCGAGTTGCTTTGAGAAGTTTCTTCAGCTTCCTCAGCAGTGGTAGTTGCTTCTTCATTTCCGCCAACCAAACTCTCTAATTTGTAAGTATACATAATATCTACTTTATCGCCAGCTTTAATGAAACAGCCTACCCCTGTAACATTATCAACTGCAACTGTAAATGCACGATAACCAGGTTCCAGCTTCTTAGATAAACGGTCAAAAGAAATCTCATTTGCCGAACCTACTCTGTTTTTTACAATCTGCTCACCTTTATAAATATCACCATTTGCCAGCATCCCAACAATTGTATCAATTTTTGAATAAGTCCCTGCAGAAGCCACATCTTTTGGTATTTCTTTTAATTCAAGCATTGCTGCTGTAATTTCAGTACCGCCTTCAATATCCTGTACCGCAACTACAACTGTAGTCATTTCACTTTTCGGTTGTTCCGTCAAACTCTTTCCGAAAAAGAACACAGATATCGCCAAAACCAATGCAACAACTACCGCAATAATATAAACCTTCTTCATTCCGCAACCATTCCTTCCGCACATTAAAACGCCAACTTAAAAATATCACAGCGTTTTTTAATTTAACTAATTTTAATTATAAGTCTTCTTTATAAATTAACAATAACAGATCTCTAAAAAAGCAAAATTATACAAAAAATACTAATTATATAACCTGCTATTTATATCAAACAATCTATATATAATACTTACCGATTACGGCTTTTCGCGATGCATCGTACAGGAAGCCTCCATATGACATACCCCTCCAGGGAAAAATGCACCAATGAGCGGCGTCAATGTTTGCACATTAGTATTAATTGCAATTGTCAAATAACCATTTACATCTCCACCTGAATGCGCAGTAGGTGTTACTGCTATCGTAAATGTTAAATTATCCGGTTTTAATGTGTTAACATAATTTTTTATATCTGCCTCAGATGCCACGGCACTACTTACATCGTAACTCACTGCTGCATACCTTGCACCTTCACGTGCACAATTCTCCACCTGCAATTTATTATAAAAAAGCCATCCAAAATCAAAAATCCCCAAAATCAATGATATAACCAACGGCAGAACCAAAGCTGTTTCTACCATTGATTGGCCCTTTTCATTTTTTATCAGCTTCATATTTTTCACTCTTTTCCATACTTAAAATCTTAACCCCATAATAAAAAGCATATCCATAGGAGTGAATACATATCCTATTTCACTTGATAATTAACTAAAAATATGAATAATGGGAGACGGAAACGCCGCCTCCCATTATCAGTTCATAAAACTGTAAAACCTAATAGCATTGCGTTAATTAGCAAAGCATAATTCAATAAAAAGATATTCACTTTCCATCGCTAAATAAAATTTCTTAATTAGAAATCAAAAAACATTACTCAACTTTGATAAATCTTAGAAAAGATAAAAGTTACCGTCTTGAAAACCAATTGCAGAATGCCTCATAGCAATTTTATAAATGCCATAAGGCATTCAATACAATAATAGCATAACAAAACTAAAAGAATTAAATTAAAGATCAATCAAACATGTTAGAAAAACTATTATATTTCTCAGTAAGCATTTCACCAAGAATTGTCAATCCACCTACTACGAGCAAAGCAATAAATGCTAAAATCAACACATATTCTACCATGCTCTGACCATCTTCATCTTTAACAAACTTTTCCGGCATTATCCTTTTACCTTCTTAACAAAAAAGTCAATTAAGCAAGTGTGTTAGCAATATTTTGGAACTTGGTATTGATATTGTTACCAATCAAAGTTACAGCAGCAATTACAACTACAGCAATCAAAGCAAGAATCAAAGCATATTCTACCATGCCCTGACCGTCTTCATCCCTCAAAAAATTCTTCAACATTGAAAAAATCCTCCTTTTGTTCTTTGTGTTTATTTTTATATCAGCTCTTTCAAGCCTAATATACTACCTACAATAACTAAATGCTGTTAAAAAAAGGTAAAAATATCGTTATTAACACTCCTAATGAAAGAAATGGCCCCATTGGCAGGCGCGTTTTCATGTCACCTTTTTTTAAAAAGCGCAACATAACATAATAAATCAGCACTGCAATCCCCATTAAAATCATAGACTGCAAAAATCCATAAAAACCAAAATAAAAACCAATCACTGCACCATATTTTATATCGCCATTACCTATGTATAAATGTATTAAACTAGGCAAAAAAAATGTTACCAAACCTATAACCATTCCAACAACAGGAAAAACAAACATCTTCCAGTTAAAGCCACTTACAACACCATTTACAAAAATTGAAATTACTTTAACTATTAATATTGTTAGAAGCAATTCATTAGGAATCCGCCTGATGCTAATGTCCACCATCGCAATACATGCTATAGCACATATGATTAACGCATATTCTACTCTATTTATGTAAGACGGTATCGCAAAACACATGAAACAAAACAATACAGCCATACCAAAAGCCCATAAAAAGGGAGCCGCTCTATTGTTTATATTCAATACATTCATACCTGGAGATACCCTAACTGAAATCAGTTTTTCCGTAAGCTTCATACAGAGCAAACCAAAGGCACCGCCAACTATTGCAAACAATAACAGTTCAAGAACTACTCCCATAATCTACCTCCATTTTTGATGCTGCCGTTTTAACTCGGTAAATCTCAAGTTGTTCCTGAGCACAAGTACATAATATCATACCAGAATTATCCTGTCAATACTTTTAAAATAAAATTTCTGAATTTATGATAACGTTTTTGGGTATTTTAACATCAAAGAGAAAATTTACCTCATATAATTTATAAGTTCGATCGCTTTTTGCATAAAATTTTTGAGATTTACAATAAAACATATGATATTTTTTTATATTTATTCCAAATTAATGTAGTTATATTTTACTATTGAATTTATAATTTTTTATGAATACAAATTTGAAATATTTTTACTGAGGTTTATACTTTATTTATACAGACAAGCAAAGTAAAATATTAATAATAAAAATTACAATATTTATATTTCTTCACTCCAACATCACTATATTGGGAAAAACAGTAAGTGCATGAACTTTTATAAAAATTGATGGCTCTATGAAAATAAAAATCTGCTAGAAACTATCGTATAAGCTGTCATTGAATAGTAAATATTGCAAAACTGCTAACTTTACAACTTCATTTAACGGATAGTTGAGAAGTCCCTATAAAGCCTCTACTATCTGTGGCAACTTCCCCTATGAAGCTTTGAAAAAGCTTGGTAACATAGCTAAATTACAGGCAGCACCCGACTAAAAACTGTCTTAACAAACTCTAGCACAGATTTTTATATAATGACCTTATATTTATTCATTTGCATTGTTCTTAATCTCAAGTATCAAAGAAAATAGAATTAAACCCACTCGTTTGACGAATGGGTTGCTCAATAACTATAAGCCTTTATTAATGGCTAACACTTAAAAAACGCTTTTTTTACTTTTATCGCCTTTGACCTCACGCAGTCCTTATAAAGAAGCTCCTTATATTCTTTTACGCTCAATCTATCCAGGAGTATCTATGCTTTTCCTGTTTCGAGATAAATTTTGATAGAGTTAGTATTTTTCGCCAACAAAAAGCCTCCGTAGAAAAACTCTACGGAGGCTTCTCTGGCTCCCCAAGTTGGACTCGAACCAACGACCCTGCGGTTAACAGCCGCATGCTCTACCGGCTGAGCTATTGAGGAATATTTATGTCGGCATTACCTATTTTCCCGGGCAGCTTCCCGCCAAGTATCTTCGGCACAAATGAGCTTAACTACCGTGTTCGGTATGGGAACGGGTGGACCCTCATCGTAATCAACACCGACTATTTGCATGAACAGCTTTATGCCGCACACACTCTCATAATATATAGTATTCAGGTTCCCCTGATCTATACCTCTTTTTCATAGCATATTTTTGGTGACCCGTAGGGGATTCGAACCCCTGTTGCCGGCGTGAGAGGCCGGAGTCTTAGGCCACTTGACCAACGGGCCATGTATGCCATTCTGCTTTCAGGAGGCCGGTCACCCAACCTCCCAATTGCTCCTTTGGTGCACCATCAGGGACTCGAACCCGGGACACCCTGATTAAGAGTCAGGTGCTCTACCAACTGAGCTAATGGTGCATCTCTACACCCTGAAAACTGAACAAAAAGGAAAAGCAAAGGAGAAACAAAAACCATCAAACATGGTCAAGCCCTCGACCAAT